>NZ_JYIV01000027.1 GCF_000956405.1 Microbacterium oxydans | reverse complement strand
GGCTATGAGGGTGCGGGGGAGAGGAGACAGGAAGTCAGCTCAGGGTGATGCCCCAGTGCAGGGTCAAGGTCTCGTCGGGGTCGAGGTGCCGGATGCCGAGGCCGCTGTTCAGGGCATCGGCGGGCGCGGTCATCGGCTCGATCGCGACGGCCAGGCTCTGACCCGGGTAGCGGGGCGTGGTGTAGACCTGCACGTAGTCGAAGCCCTCTCCCTGCCAGAGCGTGACCCGCCGACCGTCGGGCGCGGTGAGGGAGTGGCGCACGATCCCATCCGCGTCGCGTGCGAGGTCAGCGAACCCGGTGTCGAGGGAGACATCGCCGAGGCGCACCCCTTCGCGCAGAGCGGCGTCGGCCGGGCGGGTGCCGGTGGGGAGCAGTCGCTCGTCGGTCTCGATGGCGGTATCGGCGGGTATTCGCAGGATGAGGTCGTGCGGATCGACGTCGCCGATCGTGACGAAGGGGTGGGTCCCGAGCGCGACCGGGGCCGGAGCGGCCGAGCGGTTGGTCAGGGTGTGCGCGACATCGATGCCGTCGGCGGTCAGGGTGTACGTGACGGCCGTCTCGATCAGGTACGGGTATCCGGTCTGAGGCACGATCGTCGCACGGAGCACCGCTGCCGTCTCGGTCTGGTCGACCTCGTAGGCCGTGAACCGCAGCAGGCCGTGGCTCGCGTTGCCGAGTTTCGGCTCCGTGATGGCGAGCTGTCTGGCCGTTCCCGCATCGTCCCACCGGCCGTCGCGCACCCGGTTCGGCCAGGGTGCGAGCACCACTCCGGAGCACGCGGGAGTCGGCGAATCCTCGGGGTACGGCGGCACGAGGTCGATTCCGTCGATGCGCAGCGAACGGAGCGAGGCGCCGACCTGGGCGATCTGCGCGGTGACGTCGCCGAGTTGCAGGGCGATCTGGGTGCCGGTGGGGGAGACGGAAATCACCTCCTCAGCGTAGGGGCACCAGCGCGGCACCGGGGGTCTGTGCGGTCTCTCAGGAGCGTCGGCTAGACTTGAGCGGTCGGCTTCGGACACCCGCGCGATGGCGCGGACGTTTTATGTGTGTGAAGTGTGAGTCCAGGGGCCGATGGTGAGCGTCGCTCGACGCTAATCAACCATCACATGAATGGCCCCGGCCGCTGACAGTCCGGAACCCCGCTGGTCGAACTAGACCAGGCGCTGGGTGCTCGCGCGTGCGCGCGGCGCTGTTCTCGTGCGAGAACACAGAAAGAACACCGCAATGCCGAAGAACAAGAAGCCCCGCGGCGGGCGTCCCGCTGCCAACTTCGAGCCGCGCTACGGCGCCAAGAAGACGTCCTTCCACGATCGCCACAGCGGCGGACCCGCCCGTGACGGTGCGCGCGAGGAGCGTGGCGGAGATCGCCGCACCGCGTCTGCCGCCGGCGGCTACGACCGTCGTCCCGGCAGCCGCAGCGCCGGTCACCGGGGCTACCGCCCGGCCGAGGCCGAGGGCAGTGCTCCCAAGCAGCGGTGGGGTGCGTCCGAGCGCGCAGGTCGCGATGAGGCCCGCGCGATTCGCAACCGTGCCGAGTCCGGTCGCCGTGAGGCTCCGCACCACCGCAACGACGAGCGCTCCGAGCGTCCTCGTTACAACGACCGACCCAGCGCCGGCGGCCGTTTCGACGACCGTCCGCGTCGCGATGACCGTGGCGGACAGCGTCCGACCGGCCCCGGCACCTACCGTGACGACCGTGGCGGAGACCGCCCCCGGTACGACCGCGACGACCGTGCGCGTCGTGACGACCGCGGTGCCGGCACCCAGCGCCAGGGCTTCCGCGACAACGACCACCGCGATGGCGGACGTCCGGTTCGGGACGATCGCCGTGGCGGCGAGCGTCCCCGCTTCACCAATGACCGCGGCGCCGAGCGTCCCCGCTTCAACGACCGCGGTGACGACCGCCCGCGCTTCGATCGCGACGAGCGTCCGCGCCGGGATGACCGTGGCTTCGACCGCACCCGCTCGAACGACCGTGGTGCCGAGCGCCCCGAGCGTTCCTATGACGCCGACCGCGCACGTCGCGCTTTCGACCGTGACCGCACCCAGCGTTCGTTCGAGGGTGGGCGCGAGCGTCCGTCGACCGGTGGCGCCTATCGCACCGAGCGTCCCCGTCCGCTGACCTCGGACACCCGCGGCCGTCCGGCACGCAATGAGCGGCCGAGTCGCAACGACTGGAACGCCACGAGCCGTCCGGCCTCGACCGGGGCGAAGTTCACACCCGGCGACGACGTGGTCCACGAGCGCCTCGAGGCGAAGTCCGTCGCCGCGGTCGAGGTCGATGGCGTGACCTTCTCCGACCTCGGTCTCGGTTCGAACATCGTCGAGACCCTGGGTGGGATGGGCGCGGCGACCCCGTTCCCGATCCAGGCCGCCAGCATCCCGGCCGTTCTTGCCGGTCGCGACGTGCTCGCCCGTGGTCGCACGGGTTCCGGTAAGACCATCGCCTTCGGTGCGCCGCTCGTCGAGCGCGTGCTGCAGTCGCAGGCCGGTAAGCGTCGCGAGTTCGGCCGCTCTCCCCGTGCGATCATCCTCGCTCCGACGCGTGAGCTCGCGCTGCAGATCGACCGCACGATCCAGCCGATCGCCCGCAGCGTCGGTCTCTTCACCACGCAGATCTACGGTGGTGTGCCGCAGGGACGCCAGGTGGGTGCGCTCAAGAAGGGCGTCGACATCGTGATCGGCACCCCCGGCCGCATCGAGGACCTGATCAACCAGGGCAAGCTCGACCTCTCGGACTGCCGCATCGCGGTGCTCGACGAGGCCGACCACATGTGCGAGCTCGGTTTCGTCGAGCCGGTGCAGCGGATCCTGCGTCACACCGCGGACGGCAGCCAGAAGCTGCTGTTCTCGGCGACGCTGGACCGCGAGGTCGCCGCGCTCGTCGACGAGTTCCTGGTCGACCCCGCCGTCTACGAGGTGGCGGGTGAGGACCAGGAATCCAGCACGATCGAGCACCGCGTGCTCGTGATCGAGCACCGCGACAAGGCCGACATCCTGACCTCGCTCGTCGACCGCGACGGCAAGACCCTCGTCTTCGCCCGCACGCGCGCCTACGCCGACATGCTCGCCGAGCAGTTCGACGACGCGGGCATCCCGGCCGTCTCGCTGCACGGAGACCTGAACCAGGCCAAGCGCACGCGCAACCTCGAGCGTCTCACCTCCGGCCGCGTGAACGTGCTCGTCGCGACCGATGTCGCCGCCCGTGGCATCCACGTCGACGACATCGACCTGGTCGTCCAGGCTGACGCCCCGGACGAGTACAAGACGTACCTGCACCGCTCGGGTCGCACCGGTCGTGCCGGTCGTTCGGGTCGCGTCGTCACGCTGATCACGCGCCAGCGCCAGCGCCGTATGACGGAACTGCTCGACCGCGCCGAGATCGACGCTCCGTTCGAGAACGCCCGCGTGGACGACGACGTGATCGAGGAGATCGCCGGTCGTATGCCGACCTCGGCGGACCTGACCGCCTGAGGCGCGTTCATGAAGGCCCCGTTCCGCTCGCGCGGCGCGGGGCCTTCGTCGTGCGGGGCCTTCGTCGTGCGGGGTTCGTGGGCGTGCGGGGTCAGGCCGGTTCGTGGACGTGGACGGCGGACGTCAGAGTGGTGCCGTTGAGGTCGAGGTAGATGACGCCTTCGGTCACGGTGAGCGTCATGGTGTTCCGTCGCTCGATGAGTGCGGCCGCCGACTCGATGAAGCCGGGGTCGAAGCTGTAGACGCGGAGGTCCTCGCGGCGGTGGATGCGCTTGTCGGTCCACGGTGCCATCACCTTGGCGGGGTCGCGGTGTGTGTACACGACGGTGCGTTCGGCGAGACGGCTGCCGTAGTGCAGGCGCTCGGCATCGGGCGCTCCGATCTCGACCCAGGCCGTGATCAGTCCGGTTAGGTCGCGCACGAGCACCGCCGGTTCCTCGGTCGAGGAGATGCTGCCGCCGAAAGCGATGCCCTCGGCGAACTCCAGCCCGTACGCCAGCACGCGCGTGAGCATGTAGGCATCGGTCTCGGACGGATGCCTCGCCACTCGCAGCGAGTAGTCCTCGTAGACGCCGCGATCGGTGTCAGCGAGCTGCACCTCGAATGTGTGGACTGTGGAACCGATCGCCATGATCCTCGAGCCTACGCGGGTGCGGGAGACGAGACCGACCACCCGGTCAGAAGAGCATCGGCTGCGCGGGTGATGACTCGGATCGCGCACTGGGTGTGAACGCCACCCGGGGACCCGACTGCACGTGGCCCTGTCCCGGTCGAAGCCCCCGCCTGGGGTAGTCGTCCTCGTGGCGGCCGTCGAGTCCGTGCATGCGGATGAGCGGGCGCGCGCGCTTCGCGAGCCATTGCCTGTACCCCTTCGGCGCCTCGGCGGACGCTCCCGGATACAGTCCGCGATATGAGGAGACGAGGTCGGGACGGTGCTCTTCGAGCCACTGGAAGAACCACGGCTTCACGCCGGGTCGCAGGTGCAGGGCTCCGTAGATGACCGAGCGGGCCCCGGCCTCTTTGATGCGTATGAGGGCGCTGTCGATCGCGGCGAGCGAGTCGGTCATGTGCGGCATGATCGGCATGAGGAAGACGGTCACGGGGAAACCGGCATCCGCCAGCGCCCGCACGGTGTCGAGGCGGGCCTGTGTCGTCGGTGCCCCCGGCTCGATGGCCTTCCGCAGGTCGTCGTCGTACATCGCGATCGACATCTGCACGTCGATCGGCACACGCTCGGCGGCCTTCACGAGCAGCGGGATGTCGCGGCGGATCAAGGTCCCCTTCGTGAGGATCGAGATCGGGGTTCCCGACGTGGCGAGCGCCTGGATGATCCCCGGCATGAGCTTGTAGCGCCCCTCGGCGCGCTGGTACGGATCGGTGTTGGTCCCGAGGGCCACGGTCTCGTGCTCCCAGCTGCCCTTGCGCAGCTCGCGTTCGAGCACCTCGACGACGTTCACCTTGACCACGATCTGCGAGTCGAAGTCGGACCCGCCGTCGAGGTCGAGGTACTCGTGCGTGCCGCGGGCGAAGCAGTAGACGCAGGCATGAGAGCATCCGCGGTAGGGGTTGATCGTCCATGCGAACGGCATGCGTGATGCACCGGGAACGTGGTTCAGGGCCGATTTCGACAGCACCTCGTGGAAGGTCATGCCCGCGAATTCGGGAGTGGTGACCGAGCGCAGCACGCTCGATCGGTCTTCGAGGCCGGGGAGCGCCGCCGCATCCGTCTCGCCGAGTTTCTGTCCTTGCCACCGCACTCGACTATTCGAACAGATGATCGATATCTGCGCAAGCCACTCTCATAATTATCTTCGAATGAGATAATGACGCAATGCCCTTTCTGCCGCACGCTCAGCATGCGGCGCCGCGGTCTCCGATACGCGGACCTGCTCTGCCGATCGGTGTCGCCCTGACGGCGATCGGGATCCTGTGCTCGATCGGTTCCGGTCCGGTGCCGCCGTCCGGCGCCGACCCCATGCCGGTGCCGGTCGCGGTGGTCCAGGTCCCCACAGTCAAGGTCGCTGCGACCACGGCGGCCGACCCCTGCGCCGAGCCGTCGGTGCAGCAGGCCATCGCGAACGGCGACGATGCCGGCGCGGTCGCGGGCTTCGGAGGCGGTGCGGCTTTCCGGGAGGCGGTGGTGGCGGGCAATGCCCCCTGCATCTCGCTCAACGATCCTGCGCGCCTCTGGGTGGTGGTGAACAAGTCGCTGCCGCTGAACCCTCCCGCGTATGAGCCGACAGACCTTGCGCAAGTGCCGCTGCAGATGACCACGCCATCGGGACGCGTGCGCTCCGACGTCGCCGACGCGGTCGGTCGGATGGCGGACGCGGCAACCGCTGACGGCGTCGGGCGCATCGGCGGGAACAACGGTTATCGCTCCTACGGGCTGCAGGTGACGACCTACGGATCCCATGTGCGTTCTCAAGGCCAGGCGGAAGCGGACGCGGGCTCGGCGCGGCCCGGACACAGCGAGCACCAGACGGGTCTCGCGCTCGACGTGGTGGCGTGCGGTGCGGGCTGCGGTGGCCTCGACGGCTTCGGCGGCACGGCACAGAGCGACTGGGTCGCCGCTCATGCCTGGGAATACGGATTCATCGTGCGTTATGAACAGGTGGGAACTCCGGTCACCGGATATGCTCCGGAGCCCTGGCACCTCCGTTACGTCGGGGTCGATCTCGCAGCGGCCTATCACGACGGGGGATTCCACACCCTGGAGGAGTTCTTCGGGCTTCCCGCAGCACCCGACTACTCCCACTGAATCGGGCCTGAACTCCGCGGTTGCGGCTTCCGACAACCGCGGTACCCAGTGTCACCGTTTATGGGATGCATTCTCACAAGCTCCTGTCCCCGGCCGTCTCTGCGACATAGAATCACCGGAGCAACGATGCATGAGACGTTCAGGAGGACGGCATGGAACGCGACATCTACGACGAGGATCACGAGGCTTTCCGGGACCTGGTCAAGGACTTCGTCAAGCGCCACGTGACAGGCGAAGCGATCGAGCGGTGGGATGCCGCGGGTGAGATCGACCGGGCGACCATGCTGGCCGCCGGTGAGGCCGGTCTGATCGGGCTCTCGGTCCCCGAGGAGTTCGGCGGCGCGGGGATGCTGCAGGACTACCGCTTCCGCACGATCGTCATGGAGGAGGTCATCGCCTCCGGTGCCGGTTCGCTGGCCGGCGCGTTCGGCATCCAGGACGACCTGGCCGTGCCCTACCTCGTGCACATGGGAACGCAGGAGCAGAAGGAGAAGTGGCTGCCCCGCATGGCGACCGGTGAGGTGCTCGGTGCGCTCGCGATGACCGATCCCGGCGCGGGCTCCGACCTGCGCGGGATCAAGACCAACGCCAAGAAGGTCGACGGCGGCTACATCCTCAACGGCGCGAAGACCTTCATCTCCTCCGGAACGACTGCCGATGTCGTGGTGACCTTCGTCAAGACCGGTGAGGGCAACCGCCCAGACGCGTTCAGCCTGCTGCTCGTCGAGAAGGGCATGGAGGGCTTCGACCAGGGCAAGAAGCTCAGCAAGATGGGCTTCCACGGCTGGGACACGGCCGAGCTCAGCTTCACGGACGTGTTCGTCCCCGACGAGAACCTCATCAGCGGCAAGGAGGGTCAGGGCTTCATCCAGCTGATGCTCAACCTCCCGCTCGAGCGTCTGTCGATCGGCGTCGCCGCAGCTGCGGCCGCACAGGCAGCCCTCGACTGGACCATCGCCTACACGAAGGACCGCGAGGCGTTCGGCGAGCGCATCGCCGACTTCCAGAACACCCGCTTCCGGCTCGCCGACATGTCTGCGACCACCGACGCGATGTGGGCCTACATCGACCGCGCGCTGCTGGCCTACTCGCAGGGGAAGCTCTCGGCCGAGGATGCCGCGAAGGTGAAGTTCTGGGCGACCGAGCGCGAGTGGGAGGTGCTCGACACGGGAGTGCAGCTGCATGGCGGCTACGGCTACATCATGGAGTACCCGATCGCCCGCGCGTTCACCGACGCCCGAGTGCACCGCATCTACGGCGGCACGAACGAGATCATGCGCGACCTGGTCGGACGACAGATCGTCGGTAAGCGCTGAGCCGTTCTCCTGGAGAGGCCCCGGATGATGCATCCGGGGCCTCTCCTCGTCTCCAGGGGAGCATTGCTCGAGATACCGGTCTCACCGGCATTCAATAGAACAAATCTTCGAATCTCGACACGACTCGCGATAAAATGAAGCATGTCCAGATTGACCGCGTTGCACGAGGCGATGTCCCGCCTCGATGAGGCGTGGTCTGACGCTGATGACTCTGGAGAGCTGTCGCGGAAGCAGCTGATCGCGGTGAGCGAGTCGATCGGGGTGTTGCGGCGCCACCTGGATGCGGTGCAGGTCTCGGTGGCGGCGTGCATATCGCGTGAGTCGCGCCCAGAGCTCGGAGCGGAGAGCCTGGCGAAGCAGCAGGGCTACCGCAACCCGGCGAAGATGATCGCGGCCGCGACGGGAGTGTCGACGGGCGATGCCTCGCTCCTGGTCAAGGTGGGCGAAGCGACCGCACCCCGCAGTGACCTCCTGGGCGCCCGTCTGCCGGCGAAGTACCCAGCGGTGAGTGCGGCACTCGACTCGGGTGCGCTCGGCGCTCCGGCTGCCGCGACGATCATCGCGCTCCTCGATCGCTGTCGGATCGCCGCCGGAGCGGAAAGGATCGCCGAATGCGAGCTGATGCTGACGGAGAAGGCAACCGGGTTGGGACTCGACGACGTGCGTAAACTCGTGGTCCGTGCGGAAGCATGGCTCGACCCGGACGGCCTGGAGCCTCGGGAAGAGGAGCGACGCAGCAAGCGTGCGCTATCGCTGTTCGAGCGTGACGGCATGGTGCATCTGAACGCGGTGCTCGACGTCGAGACCGCGGCTCCGGTGGTCACTGCGATCCGGGGGTACGTGACCGCCGCGTTCGCCGCGCGAAAAGATGCGCCCGACGCGGACGCGCCCGATGCGGACCGCCGGACGGTGCCGATGATCCAAGCTGATGCTCTGGCGGTGTTCTGTGCGCACGTGCTCGGATGCGAGCGGCGGGTGCCGGTCGCCGGTGCCACGGTGGTCGTGCGGATGAACCTCGACGATCTGGAAGCCGGCACGGGGTCGGCGACCGTGGATGGTGTCGATCACCCGGTCAGCGTCGGAGCTGCGCGCAGGATGGCGGCCGGTGGCGGTGTGATCCCGTGTGTTCTCGGCGGCGACAGCGAGATCCTCGAATGGGGTCGGGAGAAGCGGCTGTTCACCCGGGCACAACGGCTGGCGCTCGTGGAGCGCGACGGGGGATGCGCGATGTGCGGGTTGCCGCCCGAGATGACGAAGGCGCATCACATCCGGTGGTGGAGACGTGACCGCGGGCCGACCGACCTCTCCAACGGAGTGCTGCTCTGCGAAACGTGCCACCACCGCATCCATGACAACGGGTGGGAGATCCGTATCGAGGCTTCCGGGAGTGGGAGGGGGAGTGGGGCGCGGGTGTGGTTCATTCCGCCGCCGTACGTCGACCCTGCGCGGATCCCGAGGCTCGGTGGACGGGCACGCTTCGACATCGCGGCTTGAGTGCCGATGCTCCCGAGGGAGTGCGCTGCTGCGTGGTGCGCTGCCGAGTGAGTGCGCTGCCGAGTGAGTGCGCTGCTGCGTGAGTGTGCTCCCGAGTGAGTGCGCTGCTGCGTGAGTGCATAGGCATTCGCGCTGGCGTCCGCATGAGCATCCGCACTCATGCCAGCGGCTCAGCAGCGGCCTCGCGGGCGGCCTTCGACGCGGGGGAGGCGGCGCCGATCTTCCAGTACCCGCAGAAGCTCACGGCGTTCTTGTCCACACCGCGCTCGCCGACGAGATGCTTGCGCGCACCCGAGGCGAGCGCCTGCTCACCAGCCGCATACGCGTGGAAAGGCGCATCCGGCAGGGCGGTGCGTGCCAGCGTCTCCAGAGCAAGCCTCCCGGGAGCGACGTCATGCGGGCGCACGATCCACACCAGCTCCACGCCGGCGGGATGCGTGAATGCGAGAGCATCCTCCTCGCTCGGCACCTCCACGATGACGGTGCCCACCGCGGCGGCAGGCAACGAGGCGCAGATCGAGGAGATCGCGGGCAGGGCGGTCTCGTCGCCCACCAGCACGACACGCTCCACGCCGCGCTGCGGGTTGAACGTGAGGCCCTCGTCGATCATCAGCACATGCTCGCCCGGCTCGCAGGTCTCCGCCCACCGCGACGCCGGGCCTGCTGTGCCGTCCGCGGCCGAGCCGTGCAGCACGAAGTCCACGTCGATCTCGGCACCGGCATCCGTCGCCGCCGGACGGTACGCCCGCACGCTGTAGTTGCGCATCACCGGACGCTCGCCGTCGGGGATGCGCAGGAACTTCAGGTACCCGAACACCTTGTTGGCCTTCGCCGGCACCCGGTCGAGGCCCGCATCGCCGCCGATCGGCAGGAACAGCCGGAACCACTGGTCGAACCCCATCGGGCGGAACTTCTCGATCTCGCCACCGCCGAGCGTCACCCGGATCCAGTGCGCCGACAGCCGTTCCGTTCGCAGCACCGTCAGGTGGATGAGCTCGGACGCCTCGGGCTTGACCATCTTGCTGAACGCCATCGGATGCCTTTCAGGGAAGCAGCCAGGGGAAGAAGACGACGAAGATGGCCGCAGATGCCAACAGAGTCGCGACGGTGAAGACGGTGTCTCGCAGGCGGAACGGGACCAGGTGTCGCTCGGTGCGAGTCGGATGCGCACCGAACGCCCGAGAATCCATCGCCAGTGCGACGCGCTCGGCATGGCGGATCGCGCCGGCGAGCAGCGGCACGATGTACCCCCACCCCCGGGCGATGCGTGCGAACGGTCCGCGACCGCCGTGATACCCGCGCACCCGATGGGCCGCCCTGATCACGGAGAGCTCGTGCCCGAACCTCGGCACGAAACGGAAGGCCGCCAGTGCCGTGTAGCCGATCCGATACGGCACCCGCAGCTGCTGCACACTGGCCCGCACCAGGTCGGGTCCACTGGTGGTGAGCCCGCCGACGAGCGCGAGCGCGACGATCGAGCCCAGCCGCAGCGCTGTCGCGAAGCCGAGGAGCAGAGCCCCGCTGTAGAGCGTCCAGTCCCCGATGCGCACGACGGGAGCGGTGTCCTGGACCAGTCCGGTGTCGACCCACAGGGAGAAGCCGACGCCGATCAGAAGCATCCCCGTGGGAAGAGCGAGCAGCAGCAGGGCGAGCAGTCGCACCGTCAGACGCGCGCCCACCAGGATCAGTGTGTAGGCGAGCACCAGGAACGCGGCCGGGGTCGCCAGGTCGCGCACGAACACCAGCAGCACCATCGCGGGTGCGAAGCCGGCGACTTTCGCGAGCGGATTCAGCCCGTACAGGAACTGCCGGCGCGACGTCGCCGTCATGCGTGCGTACGGGTCGAACGTCGTCGCGGTCATGAGCTCACCCCGAGGCCGGCGGACGCCAGCACGCGTTGCAGGGCCGGCAGCCGCAGCCCCGCATCCGTGAACAGCTGTTCGTCCTGCAGGAGCGCGGCGGTGGGCCCGACCGCCCGCACCCGACCCTCGGCGAGGAGCACGACGTGGCTGGCATGCTCGGCCACCAACTGCAGATCGTGTGTGACGATCAGGATGGTCGTCCCGTCTGCGCGCAGCCCCTGCAGCAGACCGAGCAGCTCGGCGGCCCGCGCGCGATCCTGTCCGAAGGTCGGCTCATCGAGCGCCAGCACACGGGGTCGGGTGATCAGCGCCGTGCCCACCGACAGGCGCCGCTTCTCACCGCCCGAGAGCAGGAACGGATGCACGTCCGCCTTGTGCTCCAGTCCGAACCGGGTGAGCATCTCGTCGACTCTCGCCGTGATCTCGGCGGCGGGCACATGGCGCAACCGCAGCCCGTGGGCGAGCTCGTCGAACACCGTCGGGGCGATGAACTGGTGCTCGGGATTCTGGAACACGAACCCGATCCGAGCGGCGAGGTCGCGGGGAGACGCGGTCGCCGGGTCGATGCCGTCGACCGACACCTGTCCGCGTGGCGGGGGGACGACGCCAGCGAGCGCCTGGATCAGCGTGGTCTTGCCCGCTCCGTTCGCACCCACGATCGCCGTGAAGCTGCCGGGGGCAAGGTCGAGGTCGACACCGTGGAGGATCTCGGCACGACGCCGGCGCACCGTCAGCCCCCGCGCGCGGATGATCGGCTCGACCCGCGTCGTCGCCACGCTGTGCTCGTCGGCACTCCTCCCGTCGGCACTCTGCTCGTCGGCACTCTGCTCGTCGGGGCTCTGCTCGTCGGCCGCGGACCCGGCATCGCTCGACGGGGACACGAACATCTCGCGTTCGAGAGCGACGGCGAGCTCCTGGGGTGACAGTGGCAGCGGATCGAGCGAGAATCCCTGGTTTCGGAGACGGAGCGCCGCGAGCGTGGCCGCCGGAAGCCACACGCCCATCCGGACCAGCTCGTCCGCACGCTCGCGGATGATCTGGGACGCCGGCCCGTCGAAAGCCACCCGGCCCTCGCGGTCGAGCACGATCGTCCGCGTGACGAAGGCCATCGCCGCATCGAGGTTGTGCTCCACGAGCAGGATGGCACGGTCGCCCGCCGCGACGACTTGAGCGAGGGCGGCGTAGACATCGTCGATGCCCTGCGGATCGAGGTTCGCCGTCGGTTCGTCGAGCACGATCAGGGGAGACCCCATCGCGAGAGCGCCGGCGATCGCGAGTCGCTGTCGTCCGCCACCGGAGAGGTGATCGGGGTTCGCGTCCCGC
Organism: Microbacterium oxydans; assembly: GCF_000956405.1. Classification (GTDB taxonomy): domain Bacteria; phylum Actinomycetota; class Actinomycetes; order Actinomycetales; family Microbacteriaceae; genus Microbacterium; species Microbacterium oxydans_C. Next base: position 366,137 of record NZ_JYIV01000027.1, on the reverse strand, counting down.
CGTTCCCAGAGCCCGACCCGGCGCAGTGCCTCCTCGACCCGGCTCTCCACCACGTCGAGAGGCAGCAGCAGGTTCTCGGGGCCGAACGCGACCTCGTCGTAGACGCTGCCGGTGACGATCTGCGCATCGGGGTCTTGGAACACCATGGCGACGCGGGTGCTCAGCGTGGCCGTCTGGGTGCTCGCCGTGTCGATGCCGCCGGCCTCGACCGTGCCGGTCATCGTCGCCGGAAGCGCGTGCGGGATGAGCCCGTTGAGGGCGAGGGTGAGTGTCGACTTGCCGGAGCCGGAGGGTCCGAGCAGCAGCACGACCTCTCCCGCGTCGATGTCGAAGGTCACGTCGCGTGGAGAGGGGTGCGCCGCATCGGCGTGGGTGAGCGAGAGGTCACGCACGCTCAGCAGGGGCGCGGATGGGCGCACGGCGGAGTCCCGGGTCGACGGATCGTACCCCTCTAACTTAGCTGAGCCTTACCTGATTATCCACGCGCGCAGAAGCCCTCCACGGGATGACATCGATCATCCGTCGGACGGACGTGGAGCGGCCCTGGGAACAGGCATCGTCGTAGAGGCGCTGACCGCGCCGCAAGAACGAGGGAGCGCCGTGCCACAAGACACGAACACGAACACGATCGCCCGACCGCACCGCACTGCTCGGCGGGGGCGGCCGACGTCTCCGCCCGAGTCGGATGCGGCACGCCCCCGCGGCGAACGAGGCCGGATGGTCGGCATCGACTTCGCGCGCTTCCTGGCGATCATCGGCATGTTCTGCGCGCACCTGCTCCCGCCGGCAGGCATGCCCGGCCACGTCGAATGGGTGTCGACCATCGTCGACGGGAACGCGTCGACCCTGTTCGCCGTCGTCGGCGGGATCAGCGTCGTGCTCGCCACCCGCTCCTACCTGGAGCGCGGCTACGTCGCCGCCGCGCGGTGGGCGATGGCTGTGCGGGGTGTGCTCGTCATCCTCATCGGGGCCACGCTCGCCCTGGCGCCGGGAAGCATCGTGGTCGTCCTCGTCTACTTCGGCGTCGCCATGCTGTGCAGCATCCCGTTCCTCAGGGTGAGTCCGCGCTGGTTGCTCGTCTCCGCGGCGATCCTCGCGATCACGGGACCGATCCTCAACGCCTTCCTGCGACAGGCGCTGGAGGTCATCGGAGAGGGCGGCGGAGTGTCGTGGCCGCAGTGGGCGGAGCCGGCGGTGGCACTGCGCGCGATCTTCGTCACCGGCACCTATCCGGTCGTGACCTGGATCGTCTACGTGCTCGTCGGGATGGCCGTCGCCACACTGCTGATCGCCGCTCGACGCAACGGCACGGAGAAGCGATTCGTCGCGTGGACGGCCGGCATCGGCGCCTTCCTCGCCGTGCTCGCCGTGTCGACCAGCGCGCTCGTCTACGAGTTCTTCGGGCGCGCGGCCCTCGTCGCGACCATGCCGCCCGAGGCCGCTGCCGCCACCGAGAGCATCATCGGCACACCGGGCTTCGGCGCTCCGCTGTCTCCGCAGTGGTGGGCGCTCGCGCTGCAGACGCCGCACACGGGGACGACCCTCGACATCCTGCGCGGGGTCGGCATCGCACTCGTCGTCATCGCGAGCATGCTGTTCCTCGCCGGAGTCCTCCCGAAGACCGCACTCCGGGTGCTCGAGCCCGTCCGGGCGGCGGGAGCCGCTCCGCTCACGGTGTACACGGTGCACGTGCTCGCTGCGGCGGCCACCTCGTTCGTGCTGCTGTCCGGTGTGATCGACGCGTCGGTCGAGATCCCGTGGTGGTACCTCGGTCCGGCGATCCTCGGCATCCACATCCTCGGGGCGATCGTCATCGGCGCGATCCTGGCCGCGCTGAAGCGTCGCGGTCCCCTCGAGGCGCTCGTGAGTTCGGTCTCGGGCGCCGTCGCGCGGCGGCTGGGTGGAGTACCTAGCGGCGGGCGACGCCGGCGCGGCTGAGTGCCGAGCCGATCGCGAGGCCGATGGCCGTCCACGCGATCGGCCCGAGCACCGAGATCGCGAGGTAGAGGATCTGCGCCCACAGCGGCATCACCGAGAGGTGGGCGGCGAAGAACACCACGACCGCCACGAAGACGCCGATGATCGCCGCCGAGAGGAAGAAGCGCCACGGGCCCCAGGAGCGGTAGCGGGTGAGGGCGGCCACCCCCTCCTGGATCAGGCCGAACAGCAGCGCGGTGCCGATGAACCGCAGCGCCCACGCCGGGTTGAAGGCGCTCGCGATCAGAGCGGCGAACACATGGGTGATCAGTGCGACGAGCGGGAGGCGCAGCACCTCCTGCGCGATGATGCCCGGCAGCACGTGCGAGCCGAGGACCAGGCCGTAGAGGAACAGCAGGGGGCTCGCCAGCAGCACCGGAGTCACCCACCCGGCGATACCCGCGAGGATGCCCGTGGCGACCCCGATGGCCGCGCATACGAGCAGGACGCGGGTCGTCAGGACAGAGGTGCGGGCCACCTCTCCAGCTTACTGTCGACGTATCGCGAGGGCGGCCGTGGATAACCCTGGCCGATCGGCGAATGCCGGGTGACCGATCGGCCAGACTTCCTGAGAATCGCCAGGGTCGGGCATATGTTGGCCGCGGTGCAGCAAGAGGGCCGCACCGTGATCATCGGGAGCACCACATGGGTCGAACACCCCTCCGGATGGCGGCAGCCACCACCCTGGCCACGCTGTTCATCGCATCGACGGCAACCGCGGGCTACGCGACGGAGGAGGTGACGCACCCCGTCCCCGTCGCAGGCACACCAGGGCACTACATCGTGGTGATGAAGTCGGATCCGCTCGCCACCTACGAGGGCGACGTCAAGGGTCTGAAGGCCACCAAGCCCGCCGAAGGCGACCAGCTCGAGACGCAGTCGCAGGATTCGCAGCGCTACGTCGAACATCTCCAGACCGAGCAGAACGACCTCGTCAGCGACATCGGGGTCACGCCGGACACCACGTATCAGGTCGTCCTCAACGGCTTCAGCGCCGACCTCAGCGGCGAGCAGGTCGATGCGCTCCGCGCCTCGAAGGACGTCCTCGGCGTCTACCCGGATGAGATCCGTCACCCCGACGCGCAGAGCTCGACCGACTACCTCGGCCTCGGCGACGACCGCAAGGGCACGGGCGGGGTGTGGCAGCAGACCGGAGGCGTCGCGACCGCCGGAGAGGGCGTCGTCGTCGGTGTGATCGACACCGGCATCGCCCCGGAGCACCCCTCCTTCGAGGGCAAGAAGATCAAGAAGCAGAAGAAGCAGAACACCCGCAACAAGGGCGGCCAGCCCTACACCGACGGCACGTACGTCTACTTCGACAAGTCGGACGGCGGGCAGTTCCAGGCCGCGATGGTCGAAGGCCAGGACTGGGACAAGAGCGACTACTCGTCGAAGCTCATCGGCGGACAGTACTTCTCCGCGGGAGCCGAGGCCGCAGGCTTCGACTTCCAGTACGACTACCTCTCTCCGCGTGACGGCGACGGCCACGGCTCGCACACCGCCAGCACCGCGGCCGGCAACTTCAAGGTCAAGGCCAGCATCGAGAACGTCGACTTCGGCACGATCTCGGGCGTCGCGCCGGCGGCCAAGATCTCGGCCTACAAGGCCTGCTACGTCGGCCCCGACACGACGGTCACCACCGACGACATCTGCGCGCAGAGCGACCTGATCGCCGCGATCGACCAGGCCGTCGCCGACGGCGTCGACGTGATCAACTACTCCATCGGCGGCGGAGCCGCGAGCACCGTGATGGCTCCGGAGGACCTCGCGTTCTTCAACGCCGCGGCCGCAGGCGTCTTCGTGGCGACCAGCGCCGGCAACGACGGGCCCGACCCGGTCACGGCGGACCACGCCTCGCCCTGGTACACCACGGTGGCCGCATCGACCATCCCGACCTGGGAGGGCACCGTGCAGTTCGACGGGTTCGCGCAGGCCGGAGCCTCGGTGAGCGTGCCGTTCGGTCAGAAGGTCACCGGACCGTCGATCGCCGCGGTGGACGCCGCGGCGGCGGGCGCCGTCACCCCGCAGCTCTGCCTGCCTGGCACCCTCGACCCGGCCAAGGTCGCCGGACACATCGTGGTCTGCGACCGCGGCGGCAACGCTCGCGCCGAGAAGTCGCAGGTCGTGAAGGACGCCGGCGGCATCGGCATGGTGCTCGTGAACGTGCCGGGTGGAGCCGACTCGCTCGACAACGACTTCCACGCAGTGCCGACCGTGCACCTGAATGCCGTGCACCGCGCGGCCGTGCTCGCGTACGTGCAGGGCGGAACGGACCGCCCGATCACGCTCGTGGGTGAGAACACCACCGGCGTCGTCACCCCGACGCCGCAGATCGCGGGCTTCTCCAGCCGCGGACCCATGCTGGCCGACGGCAGCGATGTGATGAAGCCGGATGTCGCGGCTCCCGGTGTCGCGATCCTCGCGGCGACCGAGAACGCTCCGGGGGAGAAGCCGACGTTCGGCATCCTCTCCGGCACGTCGATGGCCGCGCCCCACGTGGCCGGCCTCGCCGCGCTCTACCTCGGCGAGCACCCCAAGGCGACGCCGGCGGAGATCAAGTCCGCGATGATGACCACCGCCTACGACACCGTGCTGCCCGACGGATCGAAGAACACGAACCCGTTCGAGCAGGGCGCGGGCCAGGTCGACCCGAAGCGGTACCTGAACCCCGGTCTGCTCTACCTCAACGGGGTGAAGGACTGGGCGGCGTTCCTCGACGGGAAGGGCCTGTCGGACTTCCCCGGGATCGACCCGATCGACGGCAGCGATCTGAACCAGGCATCGATCTCGATCGGTTCCCTGACCAGTGCGCAGACCGTCACCCGCACGGTCACCTCGACCGAGAAGGGCACCTTCACGGCCAAGGCCTCGGTGCCCGGAGTGAACGTCAAGGTCACGCCTCAGCAGCTGAAGTTCGATCGTCCAGGCCAGACCAAGACCTTCACGGTGACGTTCGACAACGCCACCGCGCCGGTGGAGCAGTGGGCCACGGGTTCGCTCACCTGGACCAGTGCGAAGAACACGGTGCGTTCGCCGATCGCGCTGTTCCCGGTCACGGCTGATGCGCCGGCCGAGGTCACAGGCAGCGGCGTCGACGGCAGCACCGCTGTCGAGATCACTCCCGGTCTGACCGGCGACCTCGCGCTCGGGCTCTCGGGTCTGACGCCGTTCGAGCTGCTGGCCGACGCGGACAACCCCGTCGAGGGCCACTCGGGTGACGAGAAGTCGGGCGATGCGAACAAGGACGTGTCGTGGATCGTGAACGTGCCGGAGGGGACGACCCTCTCGCGGTTCGACCTCGATTCGTCCGACGACAAGGGCAGCGACCTCGACCTCACCGTGTACCGGGTGGTGAGTCCGGATGACCTGCAGTACTACGAGCGCTGGCGTTCGGCCACCGGCTCGGCGGACGAGCAGGTCACGATCCCGTCGCCGAAGGCCGGAACCTACCTCGTGGTGGCGAACATCTACTCGACGACGGGTCCGATGACGTGGGACATGACCTACGCCAACGTGCAGGCCGACGGCGAGGGCGACCTCACGGCGACGCCGAACCCGCTCGCGGCGGTGCGCGGCAAGAAGGTGTCGTACAACCTCGGCTGGACCGGTCTGACCGCCGGCGCCCGTTACCTCGGCGTCGTGCAGTACGGCGACTCCGACGTGCGCACGGTGCTGACGGTCGACGTACCGGCGGCGAAGGCACCGGAGACCCCGGCACCCGAGACGAAGGCACCGGAGACCCCGGCTCCGGAGACTCCGGCACCCGAGGCACCACCGACGGATGCGCCTCCGACGAATGCTCCTCCGACGAGTGCTCCGGAGACGGCGAAGCCGGAATAGCCCCTCGACAGCACGACGCCCCGCGGTCTCCCTTCCGCGGGGCGTCGTGTGCGTGGCGCTCGGAAACAGGCGATCCCGCGAAAACAGGCCGATTCGTGAGGCAGCTGCCTGATGTGGCGTGAATGCCTGATGCGGCGGGGTGAACGGACATGCCCGGCATCCGTTCATCGCGCCATCAGCGCCGCTCGTCGCAGCGACAGCGGCGAGCAGCCATGTCGACAGCGGCGTCTTCCTAACGTGGGGGAACGCAACGTCGCGTATCCCGAGGAGACCCCCATGACCGCACCTTCGTCGCGCCGCCGCGACGGCGCCGGACTCGTCGACGACGAGCCGGTGATCGCCACCGACCCGAACCTCCCACCCGTCGCCCTCTCTGCGGAGCACGAGGCCAAGAGCCGCCGCTGGACCCTCCCGAAGATCCTGCTGTGGACGGCCATCGCCCTCCTCGGCGGTGTCGCCTGGGTGATGCTCGCCATCGTGCGCGGCGAGACCGTGAACGCGATCTGGTTCGTGTTCGCCGCCGTCTGCACCTACCTGATCGGCTATCGCTTCTACTCCAAGGTCATCGAGCGGTACATCACCCGCCCCGACGACCGCCGCGCCACGCCCGCCGAGGTGAAGCAGGACGGGAAGGACTACGTCCCCACCGACCGCCGGGTGCTCTACGGCCACCACTTCGCCGCCATCGCCGGCGCCGGCCCCCTCGTCGGCCCCGTGCTCGCGGCGCAGATGGGCTACCTCCCCGGCACCATCTGGATCATCGTCGGTGTGGTCCTCGCCGGAGCCGTGCAGGACTACACGGTGCTCTTCTTCTCGATGCGCCGCGGTGGCAGGACCATCGGCCAGATGGCGCGGCAGGAGCTCGGCAGGATCGGCGGCACCGCCGCGATCATCGCCTCGCTGCTCATCATGCTCATCATCGTCGCGATCCTCGCGCTCGTCGTCGTCAACGCTCTGGGCGAGAGCCCGTGGGGCGTGTTCTCGGTCGCGATGACCATCCCGATCGCTCTGTTCATGGGCGTGTACCTCCGCTACCTGCGTCCGGGCAAGGTGACCGAGGTCTCGATCATCGGCTTCGTGCTGCTCATGGCCGCGATCATCGGCGGTGGCTGGGTCGCCGGCACCGAGTGGGGCCAGGCGATCTTCCACCTCGACCGCACCACCATCGCGTGGGGCATCATCGTCTACGGCTTCATCGCCGCAGTGCTCCCGGTGTGGCTGCTGCTGGCCCCCCGCGACTACCTCTCGACCTTCATGAAGATCGGCGTGATCGTCATGCTCGCCGGTGCCATCGTGCTGGTGCGTCCCGAGATCACGGTCCCCGCGGTCAGCATCTTCGGGGAGAACGGCATGGGTCCGGTGTTCGCAGGTCCGCTGTTCCCCTTCCTCTTCGTGACGATCGCGTGCGGAGCGTTGTCGGGCTTCCATGCGCTGATCGCCTCCGGCACCACTCCGAAGCTCGTCGAGAAGGAGCGCCAGACGCGCTTCATCGGCTACGGCGGCATGCTCATGGAATCGTTCGTCGCGATCATGGCACTCGTCGCCGCGATCTCGATCGACCAGGGCATCTACTTCGCCATGAACGCCCCGGCCGCCGCGACAGGGGGCACGGTCGAAGGGGCAGTGGCCTTCGTGAACTCGCTCGGCCTGACCGGGGTCAACCTGACACCCGAGATGCTCACGGGCACAGCCACGCTCGTCGGCGAGGAGTCGATCGTCTCGCGCACCGGTGGCGCACCCACCTTGGCCCTGGGCCTCGCGCACATCATGCAGCAGGCCCTCGGCGGGCAGGCGCTCATGGCGTTCTGGTACCACTTCGCCATCATGTTCGAAGCGCTGTTCATCCTCACGGCCGTGGATGCGGGAACCCGGGTCGCCCGGTTCATGCTGCAGGACTCGATCGGCGCCTGGTTCCCCAAGTTCCGCGACGTCTCCTGGCGCCCCGGGGTGTGGGTCTGCACCGCGATCATGGTGGCCGGCTGGGGAGCGATCCTCATCCTCGGCGTCACCGACCCGCTCGGCGGCATCAACACCTTCTTCCCGCTGTTCGGCATCGCGAACCAGCTGCTCGCCGCGATCGCGCTCGCCGTGGTGATGGCCATCGTCGCCAAGCGCGGCAAGAGCTACATCAAGTGGCTCTGGATCATCGGGCTGCCCCTCGCGTTCACCGCAGTGGTCACGATCACCGCATCGCTGTACAAGATCGCCTCCCCGGTGCCGGCGATCGGCTACTGGGCGAACCACTTCCGCTACGTCGCCGCCCGCGACAGCGGAGACACCTCTCTCGGTGAGCCGGCGGTCCTCGACGCGGTCATCCGCAACACCGCCGTGCAGGGCACGCTGTCGATCGTCTTCGTGACTCTCGCGATCATCGTGATGGTGGCGGCCGTGATCGTCACGATCAAGGCGATCCGCAACGGAGGCGGCGAGAACACCGAAGACGCACCCGTCGCCTCGCGCCGGTTCGCTCCGGCCGGCTTCCTGCCGAGCGCCGAGGAGCGAGAGCTCGAGAAGCAGTGGGAGCCGATCCTGGCCGATGAGCGCAAGGCATCGACCCACTGATGTCCACGGACTGAGATGGCCGACACCATGAATCGGACGGATGCCGCGACCACCCTCCTGCGGACGCTGCTCGGCGCCGTAGCACGGGCGGGCCGCGGCATCCGCTGGTACATCACGACTCTGATGGGCGACAGTGCCTATGCGACATACGTCGCCCATCACGGTCGCGTGCATCCCGGCGAGGAGCCGCTGACCGAACGGCAGTTCTGGCGGCAGCGGATGGACGACCAGGATCGCAACCCCGGTGCCCGCTGCTGCTGAGCGCGGCAGGCCCAGTGCCTAGGCTGAGGGCATGACCGACGTCGTTCTCGCAGCGATCCTCGGCGTGCTCGGCGGTATCGTCCTCTCGGTGCTCCTCCTGCTCGCGCGCCGACTCGCCCGCGGTGCCGCAGACCTGGGGAGCGACGCCGAACAGGCCGCGCTGACCGTGCTGCACCAGGCGAGTCTGGCGGCACCGCATCTGCGTGCTGGACTGTCCGACCCCGATGTCGTCAAGGCCGCGCGGCACCTGCGGGTGCTGCTCGGCAGCGCGGCGGTCGCGATCGTGAGCGCCGAGGGCACGGTGTCGTTCGACGGGCCGTCCGACGGGTTGGAGTCCGCCGCCCGTCGCATCGCCACGAGAGTGGCGGAGTCGGGGCGGAGGCAGGTGTTCCCCGCGCCCGGTGCGGACGACGACCTCGAGGCCGTCGGGGCGCCGATCCTCGTCGACGGACGCGTGATCGGAGTCGTGGTCGCTTTCGCCGCGCCCGTGCGCGCCGCGTTGGTGCGTGCTGCGGAGGAGGCGGCCGACTGGTGCGCCGCACAGGTCGAACTCGGGGGCCTCGATGCGTCCAGGACGCAGTTGGCCGAGGCGGAGCTGCGGTCGTTGCGTGCGCAGATCTCGCCGCACTTCATCTACAACGCCCTCACGGCGATCGCCTCCTTCGTGCTCACCGATCCGGCACGGGCGCGCGAGCTGGTGCTGGAGTTCGCCGACTTCACCCGCTACTCGTTCCGTCGGCAGGGGGAGTTCACGACGGTCGCCGAAGAGCTCGGCAGCATCCACTCGTACCTCGAGCTCGAACGAGCGCGGTTCGGGGACCGCCTGCGCGTGACGTTGCAGATCGCACCGGAGACCCTGGCCACCGTCATCCCCTTCCTCTCGGTGCAGCCGCTGGTCGAGAACGCCGTCCGGCACGGACTCGAGCCCGGCGAAGGGGGTGGAGAGATCCGCATCGCCTCGCGCGACGACGGCACGCATACCGAGATCACGGTCGAGGACGACGGGGTCGGCATGGATCCAGAAGCGCTTCGCGCGACGCTGACTGCGGGCGAAGACGGTGTCCACGTGGGTCTCCGCAACGTCGACACCCGGCTGCGCCAGCTCTACGGTGCGGACGGCGCTCTGGTCGTCGAGACGAACACGGGCGCCGGTACCCTGGTGCGCATGCGGGTCCCGAAATCCCAGCCGCAGCATGACCCGGACGGCGACGGTCGAGCATGACCAGGAGCGCGCTGCCGATCGATGTGCTCGTCGCGGATGACGAGAGACCCGCCCTGGACGAGCTGGTCCATCTGCTGCGCATGGACGCGCGCATCGGCACGATCGTCACCGCATCTTCGGGCGCGGAAGCTCTGCGGCTGTTGTCGGAACGGGCGGTGCGGATCGCCTTCCTCGACATCCACATGCCGGGGCTCGGCGGGATGGAGCTCGCGCGTGCGCTGCTCGCCCTCGCCGAACCGCCGGCCGTCGTGTTCGTGACCGCCGACGATGCCAGGGCGGTGGAGGCGTTCGAGCTGCGTGCCGCCGACTACCTCCTCAAGCCCGTGCGCATCGAGCGGCTCCGCCAGGCGGTCGGGCGGGTGGTCGAGGTCGCAGAGGCTCCGACCCCCGGCGATGACGAGATGCTGCCGGTCACGGTCGGGTCGGTGGTGCGGTTCGTGCGTCGCAGCGAGGTGCGCTGGGTACAGGCTCAGGGGGACTACTCGCGGCTGCACACCGGCGACGGTGCGGGGCATCTGGTGCGCACGCCGATCTCGGAACTCGAGACGAGGTGGGCGGACGCAGGGTTCCTCCGTATCCACCGCTCTTCGCTCGTGCGCACCGCCGCCGTGACCGAGGCCCGGCTCTCCGGCGCTGAGCCCGCGGTGTCCATCGGCGCCGTCTCGCTGCCCGTGAGCAGGCGCCTGGTGCCCACGGTGCGAGATGCCCTGCTGCGCGGGGAGGCCGGGGGATGACGGAGAAGCCGAAGCGCGTGCGCGTGACCGCTGATCTGCCCGATCGGCGTCCGGCGGCCTTCACGAGAGGCATCGCACTGCCGGGCGCGCCGGTGGACGAGGCGGATGCGGTCTACGCGAGGGCTCTGATGCGCAGCCAGCTCCGACTCGCGCTCGGAACGATCGCGGGGTTCGTGGTCGTGGTCATCGCGCTGACCCTGGTGATCGCACTGATCCCCGAGGTCGGTCAGGTCATGGTCTGGGGGCTGCCGCTGTCGTGGCTGCTGCAGGCCTACGCGTTCTACCCGATCATCGTCGTGTTCGCGGTGCTCTACGTGCGCACGGCAGTGCGCAACGAACGCCGATACCGTGCGCTCCGGGATCGCGAGTGAACGCGGTCCTCGACCTCATCGGCGTCGCGCTCGTCATCGCCGCGACGCTGTTGATCGGCATCTACGGTCTGCGCATCTCGCGCACGACCAGCGACTTCTTCGTCGCATCCCGCACAGTGCGGCCGGTGTGGAACGCCTCGGCGATCAGTGGAGAGTACCTCTCGGCCGGCACGTTCCTCGGGCTGTCCGGCCTGGTGCTGCTCGACGGCGCCCGCGGCTTCTGGTTCCCGATCGGGTATGCGGCCGGCTATCTGCTCGTCCTCGCGTTCGTCGCTGCCCCGCTCCGACGCAGCGGGGCGTACACGATCCCGGACTTCATCGAGGCGCGGCTGGAGTCACGGTCGGCGCGCCGTGTCACGAGCATCGCTGTGCTGGTCATCGGGTGGCTGTACATCGTGCCGCAGCTGCACGGAGCGGGGCTGACACTGCTCGTCGTCGCCGGGCTGCCGGAATGGGTGGGTGCCGTGACCGTCGCGGTGCTCGTCGCCGCCGCGGTCGCCGCGGGAGGCATGCGCGCCATCACCTATGTGCAGGCCTTCCAGTACTGGCTCAAGCTCACAGCACTCCTCGTGCCCGTGGTCTTCATCGCGTTCGCGCTCAGCGACGGGCCGCACGACTTCGATCCAGCGCACGTGTTCCCCGTCGAGGCCGGGCCCTCGGGGTTCGACGCCTACGAGACGGCGTCCCTCCTGCTCGCGCTGCTGCTGGGAACCATGGGTCTGCCGCACGTGCTGGTGCGCTTCTACACGAGTCCGACCGGGGTCTCCGCACGACGCACGACCGTGATCGTCATCGGCATGGTCAGCGCCTTCTACGCGGTGTCGAGCACGATGGGACTGCTCGCGCGCATCGCCGCTCCCGACCTCGCCGTTCCCGGCGTCGCGGACACGGCCGTGCTGCTGCTGCCCTCGCGCGTGTTCCCCGGGGCGTTCGGCGAGCTGTTGACCGCGCTGATCGTCGCGGGGGCGTTCGCTGCCTTCCTGGCGACATCCGCCGGCCTCGTGGTGTCGCTCGCCGGCGTGATCAGCCAGGACGTGTTCTCCGGATCGGTGCGGTCTTTCCGGTTGTCGGCGATGCTGTGTGCGCTCGTGCCGCTCGCCGTGGCGCTGCTGACGGCGCCGGCCGGCCTCGGGTCGAGTGTCGGCGTGGTGTTCGTGGTGGCGGCGTCGACGCTCTCACCGGTGGTGCTGCTCGGCGTGTGGTGGCGGGGGCTCACCGCTCGAGGAGCCGTGGCGGGGATGGTGTCCGGTGGATGCGCGGCCGGACTCGCCCTGCTGGTGCACGCGCTGGTCGGCGGCATCGGAGTCGCGGCCCCCTACCTCGCGCAGCCCGCCGCGTGGAGCATCCCGCTGGCCACGGCGGTCACTGTCATCGTCTCGCTGCTGGATCCGCGGGGTCCGTCGCCGCGCACGGAGCGCTTCCTCGCGCGCGTGCACACCCCCGAGCGCGGCTGAGTGCACCGTACCCGTCGCGCCCGTACCCGTCGCGCCCGTACCCGTCGCGCCCGTGCGCTCCCGTCGCACTTTCTGTCGCATGGAGCCGCCCGGAGCGACAGAAAGTGCGACGGGAGCGAGTCGGGAGGGCGTCAGAGCTTGCGGCTGCGGGGCATGAGGCGAACGGGCGGGAGTGGCGGAGCGGGGATGCGCACGTCGTGGCCGGCCACGATCCCGAAGCGGTCGGACGCCGCCTCCCACTGCTCGCGTGCCTCCACGATCTCGTCGTGCGAGCGGCCGGCGAAGTTCCACCACATCACGATGTCCGCCTCGAAGGGCTCGCCACCGAGCAGGAAGAGCAGTGCGCCGTCGTCGCTCGACACCTCGATCTCATCGCGCGAGTCGCCCAGGTAGAGCAGGGCGTTGCGATCGAGCGGATGCTGCGCCACCACGGCGTCGCCCTCGACGAGCATGAGCGCGTGCTCCCAGTCCGAACGCAGCGGCAGGCGCACACGGGAACCGGGGGCGAGCACGATCTCCGCTCCCACGATGGGGGTGTGCACCGTGGCGGGGGAGTGCGTCCCCGCGAAGTCGCCGAGCACGACGGTGGCCTCGGCGTCGGAGCCCTCATCCGCCCGAAGTATGACCGCCGGCAGCTCGGTGTGCCGCTCGAAGCCCGCATCGCCGTGTCGGCTCGACTCGGGAAGCACCACCCAGAACTGCAGCGCGTCGAGGGGCACCGGCTCGTCGCCGACCGAGTACTCCGAGTGCGAGATGCCGTTGCCGGCCGTCATGAGGTTGAGCTGTCCACGGCGCAGGTCCGCGTCGCTGCCGAGCGAGTCGCGGTGCCGGATCTCTCCCACGAGCGGCCAGGTCACGGTCTGCAGCCCGATGTGCGGATGCGGTTCGACCCGCATCTTCGTGTCGGCGGGGCCGAACCGATCGAGGAAGCACCACGCCCCGATCGTGGGGAGGTTGCGATGGGGAAGCGCTCGCAGCACGTTCATGCCGCGCACTCCGCCGAGGGGCACTTCGCGCGGCTCGATGAGCAGGCGGTGCTGCCCGATCATTCCGCCCGGCCCGTCGGGTCCTCGCCCGCGGATCCGGCAGATCCGGACGGGGACTTCGGCCAGCGGATCTCGGCACCGGGAACATCGTGCGTCTCGAGGTACTTCGCGATGTACGGGCACAGGGGGACGATCGCCTCACCGCGCCCGACAGCATCCGCCAAGGCCTCGGACGCGAGCGTGCCCGCCAGTCCCTGGCCCTGGAACGCCGGGTCGATCTCGGTGTGCAGGAAGCGGATGGATCCGGGGCGCAGGTCGAACGCCGCGAAGCCGGCGAGCACGTCGTCGGAGCGGATCTCGAAGCGCGAGTCTTCGTCGTTGCGGGTCACGGTGATGTCGGTCATCGGCTGCTCCTTCGAACGGATGCCTCCAACCTACGCCCCGTGTGCGGGGTCGGGCCCGGCGGAAACCCAGACCGTCGGCTGCAGCTCCGGCGCGTCGGAACACGACACTCCGAATGGACGGCGGGTGGTCTGGGTTTCGGCAGCAGGCCGACGCGGGTTGTGGATGACGCACAGCCGCCGTCAGCAGGGGTGGTTACGCTGGAGGGATGCCGCAGACTCCCCGTGACCCGTACGCGGATCTGCCGTACGCCGACGAGCCCTACGACGACGGCTGGGAGGCCTCCTACCCGCCGGAGCCGATGGACTGGGAACCTCAGGGCGCGGGCTTCGAGCCCCCTCTCGACTGGGGGCAGGGCCCGGTCACCCCCGTAACTTCTTCCCCCACCGTGCGCCCGCCGGTCGAGCGCCGCGCGACGCCGAGCCGCTACGCCACCGCGCGCGAGGCGCTGCACACGGTGTTCGGGTACGACGACTTCCGCGGCGATCAGGCCGACATCGTCGAGCAGGTCATCGCGGGCGGAGACGCCGTGGTGCTGATGCCGACCGGTGGCGGGAAGAGCATCACGTATCAGGTGCCGGCGCTCGTGCGCGAGGGCACCGGCCTCGTGATCAGCCCGCTCATCGCTCTCATGCACGACCAGGTCGACGCGCTGCGGGCGAACGGTGTGAAGGCCGCCTACCTCAACTCCACCCAGGCGATCGATGAGCGTCGCGAGGTCGAGAGGGCCTACGTCGCCGGCGAGCTCGACCTCATCTACGTGGCACCGGAGCGTCTCTCGAACTCTCACACCACGGCGCTGCTCCAGCGCGGGACTCTCAGCGTGATCGCGATCGACGAGGCGCACTGCGTGTCGCAGTGGGGACACGACTTCCGCCCCGACTACCTGGCCCTCGGCGACCTGGGTGAGCGGTTCCCCGGGGTGCCGCGCATGGCGCTCACAGCGACGGCCACGGCAGCGACGCACAAGGAGATCACCGAGCGTCTGCGCCTCGACGGCGCGGCGCACTTCGTGGCGAGCTTCGACCGCCCGAACATCCAGTACCGCATCGTACCGAAGGTCGATCCGCGCAAGCAGCTCGTCCAGTTCATCCGCTCGCAGCCGGAGGGCGCGGCGGGCATCGTGTACGCGCTCAGCCGCAAGTCGGTCGAGCAGACGGCCACCTATCTCACCGCCCAGGGGTTCGACGCCCTGCCGTACCACGCGGGTCTGCCCGGCGAGGTGCGCGCCGCGAACCAGGCGCGCTTCCTCCGCGAGGACGGCATCGTCATGGTCGCCACCATCGCATTCGGGATGGGCATCGACAAGCCGGACGTGCGCTTCGTCGCGCACGTCGATCTACCGAAGTCCGTGGAGGGCTACTACCAGGAGACCGGGCGTGCCGGTCGAGACGGCGAACCCTCGGTGGCTTGGATGGCCTACGGACTCGGCGACGTCGTGCAGCAGCGCAGGCTCATCGATCAGAGCCCGGGTGATCGCACGTTCAAGATGCGGATGGGGCAGCACCTCGACGCCATGCTCGCGCTGTGCGAGACCGTGGAATGCCGCAGGCAGAACCTGCTCGGCTACTTCGGCCAGGAGTCGCAGCCGTGCGGCAACTGCGACACCTGCCTCGACGACACGGAGACGTTCGACGGCCTCGTGCCCGCGCAGAAGCTGCTGTCGACGATCGTGCGGTTGAAGCGGGAGCGCAATCAGGCGTTCGGCGCCGGTCATCTGATCGACATCCTCCGCGGAGCTTCGACAGAGCGCATCAGGCAGCAGGGCCACGACAAGCTCGCGACATACGGCATCGGCGGCGACCTCTCCGATCAGGATTGGCGCAGCGTCGTCCGTCAGCTCCTGGCCCGCGGCATCCTGGTCGCGCAGGGAGACTACGGCACCCTCGCTCCCGGTGAGCAGGCGGCCGGAGTGCTGCGTGGCGAGACCGCTGTCCCGCTGCGCAAGGACACCATCGGGCGTCCGACCTCCTCGGGGCGTGCCCGCAAGGCCAGCGCCGCCGATGCCCTGGACACGGGGGACCGGCCGCTGTTCGAGGCACTGCGCGCATGGCGGGCCGAGACAGCGCGGGAGCAGGGCGTGCCCGCGTACATCGTGTTCGGAGATGCGACTTTGCGTGCGCTCGCGGAACACCGCCCGAGTTCACTCGCCGATCTCGACGGGATCACCGGCATCGGAGCGAAGAAGCGCGAAGCGTACGGCGAAGGCGTTCTCGCGGTGATCGCCGGCGCCTGAACCCGGCGCCTGAACCCGGCGTCTGGCCTCGGCGTCTGAACCCGGCGCCTGAGCCCGGCGCCTGAACCCGGCGTCTGAGCTCGGTGCACGAGCGCGGCGCGATCTCGGGGGCATGCAGGCGGGCGACGCCGACGCTGATCGCCGCGCCTGGAGCCGCGCACAGCGCACCGGATGCGGAGCGCAGTGCCGTCTCAGCGCCGAGGCAGCACGTCGTCGAGATGGGCCCGCAGGTGCGTGGCGATGTCGACCCTTTCGCGGTCGTACAGCCATTGGTACTGGAGACCGTCCCACATCGCGATGAGCCAGCTGGCTTCGTGCACGGGATCGCGGTGTGCCGGCAGGTCGCCGTCGACCTGAGCGAGGCGGAAGAGCTCGGTGAAGTAGTCGAGGGCGTTCGCGAACCGCATCGTGAAGTAGTCGTGCGCGGGGTGTGCGACGGGGACCGCCTCGCACGACAGCACCGCGTAGACCTCGATCAGTCCCGGTTCGTCCCGCGCGCTGAGCGCAGCACCGTCGGGGATGCTGCGCAGCACCGTGGCAGCCGAGGCGGCGCTCGTGAACATCTGGTTCTCGTTGATGGCGCTGTCGCGTTCGGTGAGCACGGCGCTCAGCAGCAGCTCCTTCGACGCGTAGTGATGCAGCAGCGTCGACTTCGACACTCCGACCGCGGTGGCGATGTCCTGCAGGCTGGTGTCGCCGTAGCCGTCACGGGCGAACAGACGCATCGCGTCGGAGAGGATCTGTGCGCGCCGCCGGCGTCCGACTGCATAGCCGGGGTCCGCGTCGGTGTCGGCGAGGGTGGTGGCGCGCAGCCGGGGGAGGGGATCGGAGGGAGCAGCGGCATCGGGAGAGGCGTCGTCGTCGGGGTCCCGCCACCCGTGAGGCAGCGCCCACAGGTTCTCGCGCTCCTCGAGCATCTCCACCACGTCCACCCGATCGGGAAGGTACTGCGAGAGCAGCTGCAGTCCGTCCCAGCCGGCCGTATGCCGGACGGCCTCGCCGTCGACGTCGCGATCGGCGGCGACGACTCCGTGGTATTTGGCGTCTTCGAGCACGTCCGTACTCAGCGCGCGGATCCGACAGTAGCGCTCGCGCATCCGCTCGTGCGCGGGGTGGCCGGGGGCCGAGGCTTCCCCTGTGAGTGCGGCGAACAGCTCGAGGTAGCCGGGAGTGCGTGCATTCCGCTCGGCGATGCCGGCGAAGACCAGCTCCCCCGGCTCGGAGGCGGCCGAGATCGCGCTGAACACGGTCTCGTTCTCGGTTTCGAGCTCGGCGACCACCTCGCCGAGCAGATCGTCCTTGGAGGCGAAGTGGCCGAGGAGCCCTGGATGACTGACGGAGGCGGCCGCGGCGATGTCGCGCAGCGAGGTGGATCGGTAGCCGCGGGTCACGAACAGATCGTGCGCCGCGCTGAGGATGCGCTGCCTGGTCGCGACGGCGCGCGAGTGACGGGTTCCGGTCGCCGTCATCGTCATCGCATCCTCCGTCATCACTCTATCCTCGCTCATTACCAGACGGTCTAATTTGACTTACCAATCGGTCGAGATTGGTGTACTGTCATGCCAGAACCGCATCGCCCGAAGATGTGCGGTGAATCGAAAGGACTGTCATGACAGAGCTGTCATCCGCCGCCAACGCGGCCGCGGTGGGCACCACGGGATTCAAGGCCCCCGGGACCACGCCGCCCAAGACCCCGCGCGGCTACACCCCCGGCCTCGCCGCGGTGAACTTCGGTGTCTATCTGGCGCTTCTCACCCCGGTGATGGTGTCCATGGCTTTCAAGATCCAGCACATCGACCCCGTGAACACCGAGGGAAGCCTCGGACTCGTGATGGGCGTCGGCGCGATCTTCGCCCTCGTCGCGAACCCTCTCGTCGGCAGACTCTCCGACCGCACGACCTCGCGCTGGGGCATGCGTCGTCCGTGGATCCTGGGCGGCGCCGTCGTCGGCCTCGGCGGGTTCTTCCTCATCGGCTCCGCGAACTCCGTCTGGATGGTCCTGCTCGCCTGGTGCCTCGTGCAGACCGCGATGAACGCCGTGCTCGCGGCGGCCAACGCCACCCTGCCCGACCAGGTGCCGGTCACCAGCCGCGGCAAGGTGTCGGGGATCATCGGCATCACGACCCCGATCGGCATCCTCGCCGGCAGCTTCCTGGTGAACTTCCTCCCCGGTGACTTCGAGCGCTTCGTCGTGCCCGGCGTGATCGCGCTGATCCTGGTGATCGTGTTCGTCCTGATCCTGAAGGACCGCCGCCTCACCGAGAAGCCCGCCGAGAAGTTCACGATCGGGATGTTCTTCGGCTCGTTCGTGTTCAACCCGCGCAAGCACCCCGACTTCGGATGGACCTGGCTCACCAAGTTCTTCGTGATGTTCGGCTATGCCGGCATCGCCACGTTCCTGCCGCTGTACCTGGTCACCAAGTTCGGCCTCGACGAGCAGGGTGCGGTCGGCGTCATCCTCGCGGCCAACCTCGCCTCGATGGCGGCGATGGCGATCTCCTCCCCGCTCGGCGGCTTCCTCTCGGACAAGATCGGCAAGCGTCGTCCCTTCGTCGCCGTCGCCGGCGTGATCATGGTGGTCGGTCTGGTCATCCTCGCCATCGCCCCCGACGTCACGACCGTCATCATCGCCCAGGCGATCATCGGTCTCGGAGCCGGATCGTTCCTCTCCGTCGACCTCGCCCTCGCGACCGAGGTGCTGCCCAACCCGGATGACGTGGCGAAGGACCTCGGTGTGCTGAACATCGCCAACGCCCTGCCGCAGTCGATCGCTCCTGCCATCGCGCCGGGCATCATCGCCATCGGAGCAGCCACGCCGCTGGGCGGCTACACCACGTGGTACCTGTTCGGCGCGCTCGTCGCGCTGGCCGGCGCCGTGCTCGTCTACCGCATCAAGGGAGTCAAGTGACCATGACCGAGACCACCATCGCGCGCCCCTGGCTCGACACCGACCTCTCGGTCGACGAGCGGGTGCAGCTGCTGCTCGACGCCATGACCATCGAGGAGAAGGCAGGGCTCTTCTTCCACACCATGATCGCGATCGGCGACCTCGAAGAGCCCAACCCGGTGTTCGCGACGCCGTCGGCCCGAGAGTTCCTCGAGTCCAAGCAGATGACGCACTTCAACCTGCTGGGTGCCGCGCCCACCGGTCGGGAGATCGCCGCCTGGCAGAACGCCCTGCAGCGGCTCGCGGCGTCCACGCGCCTCGGCATCCCGGTGACGCTCTCCACCGACCCCCGGCACTCGTTCAGCGAGAACCCGGGAGCGTCGATCCTGGCCGGGCCCTTCTCGCAGTGGCCGGAGACTCTCGGGCTCGCAGCCACCCGTGACGAGGAGCTCGTCGAACGTTTCGCCGACATCGCCCGCCAGGAGTACACGGCGGTCGGGCTGCGTGTGGCTCTGCACCCGCAGGTCGACCTCGCGACCGAGCCGCGCTGGGCCCGTCAGACGGCGACCTTCGGAGAAGACGCCGAGCTGTCGGGAAAGCTCGGCGCCGCCTACATCCGCGGATTCCAGGGGGAGTCGTTCGGCTCCGGCTCGGTATCGACCATGACGAAGCACTTCCCGGGTGGCGGGCCCCAGAAGGACGGCGAGGATCCGCACTTCCCGTACGGTCGTGAGCAGGTCTATCCTGGCGGCGAGTTCGAGCTTCACCTGAAGCCGTTCGAGGACGCGCTCGCCGCGGGCACCCGGCAGATGATGCCGTACTACGGGATGCCCGTCGGCACGGAGTACGAGGAGGTGGGCTTCGGCTTCAACAAGTCGGTGATCACGGGCCTGCTGCGTGAACGGTACGGCTTCGACGGCCTGGTGTGCACCGACTGGGGCCTCATCAGCGACTCCGAGATCTTCGGGCAGCCCTTCCCTGCTCGGGCATGGGGCGTGGAAGACCTCACGCCTCGCGAGCGGATGAAGAAGGTGCTCGATGCGGGCGCCGATCAGTTCGGCGGTGAGGCGAACCCGGAGCTGCTGCTCGAGCTCATCGCCGACGGTGAGGTCACCGAGGCGCGGCTGGACATCTCGGCGCGACGCATCCTGCGTGAGAAGTTCGAGCTCGGACTGTTCGAGAACCCATACGTCGACGAGGACGCCGCCGATGAGATCGTGGGCCGTGCCGACTTCCGTGCCGCGGGGGAGGACGCCCAGCGCGCGTCGATCACGGTGCTCGCGAACGACGGCTCCCTGCCCTTCGCGCGCGGCCTGAAGCTGTACGTCGAGGGCATCAACGTGGATGTGGCCGAAAAGTTCGCGGACGTCGTCGAGACGCCTGCCGAAGCCGATCTGGCCGTCATCCGGCTGCAGGCTCCGTTCGAGGAGCGCGCGACCATGTTCGAGAACTTCTTCCATGCCGGTTCCCTCGACTTCCCGGACGACGTGATCGCCCATGTCCGCGAGGTCGCGGCCGCCGTGCCCACCGTGGTCGACGTCCTCGCCGACCGCCCGCCGATCCTGACGCCGCTCGCCGAGGTCGCGGCAGCGATCACGGTGAACTGGGGTGCGTCCGGCGCGGCACTGCTGGACGTGCTCAGCGGTACGTTCCCCGCACGGGGGCGACTGCCGTTCGACCTGCCACGGTCGATGGCGGCCGTCGAGGCCTCGCGTCCCGACGTGCCGTTCGACACGACCGACCCCCTGTTCCGCTTCGGTCACGGGCTCTCGCTGTAGTACCGAGGGCACTCGCGAAACGCCTCGCAGCCTCCGGCCGCGGGGCGTTTCGTCGTGCCATCGAGCCCCCGATCGCGGAGTCGATGTCGGGAGATGGCGAAGTGTCTCGGCCGATGACGGTGGCGGAAAAGTTCTCTGGACGAATGCTGGACATCGCGTCCGGTATCCCGTAATACTGTCCTCAACATCGCTCGGCCGACTGACGTCGACCCGTGGGGGGGCCATGTGACGCGGAAGATCGCATCACACGGGAGTAGCGAATGGAATTGCAGGAGAGGACTCTGCGGCGACGCAGGGCAGCAGGAGGGGGCATCGCCGGCGTCACCGTCGGTGCGGTGATCCTCGCGAGTGCACTGGCGCCGACAGCGGCGAATGCACTGGACGCGGCGAATCCGAACGATCCGTCGGTCGCGCAGGGGCAGATCATCCAGCTGCCGGCCGCGCTGCTCGGCGGACTCGACATCGCCGCGCTCGGTCACACGCTGACGAGCAACCCGGCTGCCCCCGGGGCGGAGCTCGGCGGCCTGAACGTCGGACTGCTCGAAGCGCTCAACATCGACGTCGGCACCCTGAACGTGCCGCTGCTGACCGACGGCACCACGCCGGGTCTGCTGCGGCTCGGTGACCTGGGCGCCGCGCAGAGCTTCAGCTCCTCGCCGACCCAGACCCAGTCGATCGCCTCGTCGGGCACGATCACCTCGGGTGGGGCGATCGACACCGGCGCCATCGACGGCAGCTCGAACCCCGGCACCCTCGAACTCACCGACCTCTTCGACCAGCTCGCCGTGGCCGGCCTGACCGATGCGGTCCTCGACCAGGCTTCGGTCGGCATCGGCGCGCTCGCGTCGCGCGCCGAGTCGAACGCCGGAACGGTCACGTCCCAGTACCGCATCGCCGACCTGAACCTCGATCTGCACAGCAGCCTGGTCGCCGGACTCTCCGGCACTCTCGCCTCCGCGATCCAGGGCACGGTCACCCCTGTGAGCAATCTCACCGGGCCCGGTGGGGCGCTGACCGCGCTCACCACCACGATCGTGAACACGATCAACGCGATCCCGGATGTGCCACTCGTCGCGGCCTTCACCGCGACCGGCGGAACCGTCGCGATCGCGGGGCTGGACACGGTCGGCCAGACCGTGGCGACCCAGGTGCTGCAGACCCCCGTCGAGAACACGACCGGCTCGGTGCTCGTCGACCTGAGGACCGGCACGGTCTCGGTCGATCTCGCCAAGATCCTGGTCGAGACGGGCGCGGGCGCGAACCTCAACACCCTGCCGGCGAACACCCCCGTGCTCTCGGCCACCACGATCTCCGCCATCCAGCAGGGGATCACCTCCGCGCTCACCGGCACCCATCCGAACAGCCTCAACGGCAAGGTCTCCACGATCCTGAAGTCGACGCTCGACGCCCTCCAGGTGACGATCACGGTGGGCGTCGCCCTCACTGTGCCGCTCACCGGAACGCCGCTCGTGTCCGGCGATGTCTTGGTCAAGGGTTCGCTGGCGCAGTTCGCCGGCACCGCCACTCCGCTCCCCGCTGTCACGACCGACATCACCCTCGCCGGCCTCAACATCGGCGTGCTCCTGAACCCGGTGATCGCGACGGTGACGAACGCGGTGGCCACGACCACGGGTCCGCTCGTGAACACCGCGTTGAACAGCGTGATCCCGCTCGTGCAGCCGGCACTCGCCGCCCTCACGGGTCCCGTGCTCAGCACGCTCGACCCCGTGCTCCAGGGTGTGCTCTCGAACATCGCGACCATCACCATCAACGAGCAGCCGGCGACGGGAGACATCCCGGGCGGCAGCTTCACGGTGCGCGCGCTTGGAGTGAACCTGCTCCCGGCCGTCGGCGGCGGGGTCTCTCTCGACCTCGGTTCCTCGACGGTCAAGGCCGCCGCGGCAGCCGTCGCCGCCATCGACGCGGCCGCGACGGTCCAGGCAGGCACGAACCTGCCCGTCACCGGCTCCGGCTGGCCCGCGAACACCCAGGTGTCCGTGCAGGTCACTGCGCCGGGTGGAGCGAACGTCGGCGGCCCCGAGCCGGTGACGACGGATGCGTCCGGTGGATTCACACTCTCCTACCCGGTACCCGCCTCGGCGACCCCCGGGACGGGATACACCGTCACGGCCACGGCCGGAGCGGTGACGGCGACCGACACGACGGAGGTCACGGCAGCGGCGACCGTGGATGCGGCCCCCGCCGTGCAAGCGGGTACCGATCTCGCCGTATCCGGAACCAACTGGCCTGCGAACACACAGGTCTCGGTGCAGCTGACCGCACCGGGCGGCGGAAACGTCGGTGGCCCTGGCGTCGCGACCACCGACGGCTCCGGGACCTTCACACTCGCGTACCCGGTTCCGGCCGGCATTCCCGCAGCCACCGGTTACACCGTGACGGCGTCGGTGGGCACGCAGACGGCGACCGACACCACCGAGGTGACGGCCGCCCCCGTGGCCGCGGTCGACGCCGCGCCCACGGTGCAGGCGGGCACGAGCCTCCCGGTGACCGGCTCGAACTGGCCGGCGAGCACCCAGGTGTCCGTGCAGCTGACGGCTCCGGGCGGCGGCCCGAACGTCGGCGGCCCGGTCACGGCGACCACGAATGCCTCGGGTGGTTTCACGCTCGACTACCCGGTTCCCGCTTCTGCGGCTCCGGGCGCGGCGTACACCGTCACCGCGACCGCAGGGGCCATCACGGCGATCGACACGACCGAGGTGACGGCCGCAGCGGCGGTCGACGCGGCGGCGACGGTGCAGGCGGGCACGAGTCTTCCGGTGACCGGGACGAACTGGCCGGCGACCACCCAGGTGTCGGTGCAGCTGACCGCTCCCGGTGGCGGGAGTGTCGGCGGTCCCGTGACGGCGACGACGGACGCCTCGGGCGGTTTCACGCTCGACTACCCGGTGCCTGCCTCGGCGACGCCCGGTGCGGGCTACACGGTGACGGCGACCGTCGGCGCTCAGACCGCGACCGACACCACAGAGGTCACGGCGGCCGCGGCGGTCGACGCGGCGGCGACGGTGCAGGCGGGCACGAGCCTTCCAGTGACCGGTACGAACTGGCCGGCGACCACCCAGGTCTCGGTGCAGCTGACCGCTCCCGGTGGCGGGAATGTCGGCGGTCCCGTGACGGCGACGACCGACGCCTCGGGCGGTTTCACGCTCGACTACCCGGTGCCGGTTTCGGCGACGCCCGGTGCGGGCTACACGGTGACGGCGACCGTCGGCACCCAGACCGCGACCGACACGACCACCGTGACGGCTGCGGCCACGGTGGACGCGGCGGCGACGGTGCAGGCGGGCGATGATCTGCCCGTCACCGGCACGAACTGGCCGGCGAACACGCAGGTCTCGGTGCAGCTGACCGCACCCGGCGGCGCGGCCGTCGGTACTCCGCGCACGGCCACGACCGGTGCGCTCGGTGGCTTCGCGCTCGACTACCCGGTTCCGGCCGGTACTCCGGCGGGCACCGGCTACACGGTCACCGCCTCAGCCGGTGCGCAGACAGCGACGGACGCCACGGAGGTCACCGCGGCTCCCGTCGTGCTCGATGCCGCAGCCCAGGTTCCGGCGGGCAGCAACCTCGCGGTGACCGGCTCCGGCTGGCCCGTGAGCTCCTCGGTCTCGCTGCAGTTGACCGCCCCGGGCGGAGGCGCGAACGTCGGCGGTCCGGTGACGGCGACGACCGATGCGTCGGGAGCCTTCACGGCGAACTATCCCGTACCAGTCGGCACAAGCCCCGGAACCGGATACACGCTGACTGCCACCTCGGGTGCCGTCACCGCGACGGACACCACCGAGGTGACGGCTCCCGGCGGCCCCTCCGATGTGAACACCAACGCCGCCGCGTCGGCGTCGGCCTCGGCGGATGCGACCGCGGACGGCGACCCGTCGGCCCAGGCCGCCGCGCAGGCTGCTGCGCTGGCCGACGCGACCTCGTCGGCGTCGGCAGCTGCGACCGCTGACGCGACCGCGGCCGCCCAGGCGGCGGCGACGACCACGGCGTCGACGACAGCGTCGACCGACGCGACGTCGACGGCCAACGCCTCCGCGGCCGTCGCAGCCCAGGCCGCAGCGCTGGCTGATGCCTCGACCAACGCGAACGCCGCCGCCTCGACGGCAGCGCAGGCGAACTCGGCGGCGTCCTCGGAATCGGCAGCGACGTCCAACTCGTCCGCCAACGCGTCCGCGCAGGCCTCGACCAACGCCAACGCGGCTGCCTCGGCATCCGCTTCCGCGAACGCCGATGCCACCACCGCGGCCGTCGCCGAAGCGTCCGCGCAGGCGGCAGCGTTCGCGGACGCGACGGCGGAGGGATCGGCGGCGGCCGACCCGGCAGCGGACGCCGCATCGCAGTCGGCGGCCACGGCGACCTCGTCCACGGCGGCGACGGCCGATGCCACCTCGGCAGCGAACGCCGGTGCGGCAATCGCGGCCCAGGCCGCAGCCCTGGCCGACGCCACGACGAACACGGCGGCTGCGGCCACCGCGACGTCGGATGCCAGCACGAGCGCGGCGGCGAACGCGAGCGCGGCGGCGATCGCGAACGCCTCGACCGACGCCTCCTCGGACGCGGTCGCCTCGGCCGATGCCTCGGCGGAGATCAACACCAACGCCTCGGCGTCGGCGGCGGCCTCCGCGCAGGCCGACGACGACAGCAACGCCTCGGCTGAGGCGGCGGCAGTGGCCGCGGCACTCGCGAACGCCACCAGTCAGGCATCCGCTGCGGCCGACGTGTCGGCCAATGCCGCAGCCCAGGCGGCGGCGACCACCGATGCCTCCACGGATGCCTCGACCACGGCCACCACGGCGGCGAACGCCTCCGCAGCGGCGGCGGCTCAGGCGGCGGCGCAGAACGATGCGACCTCGACGAGCGCGGCGAACGCCTCGGCTGCGGCCGATGCGGATCCGAACGCCTCTGCTGCTGCAGCGGCCAACGCGTCGTCGTCGGCGACGGCATCGGCATCGGCTGCGGCCGACGCCTCAGCCGAAGCCACCGCTGCCGCATCCGCATCCGCCACCGCGAGTGCTTCGGCGGACGCGGCAGCCGACCCGACGGGGAACATCGCGATCGCGCTCAAGTCTCCGGTCCTGGCACGCGGACAGCAGCAGACCGCCGTCGGAACGGGATTCAAGCCCGGAGAGAGGGTCACCGGTGTAATGTCCTCCGACCCTCTCGCGCTGGGCAGCCAGGTCGCGAACGCGCAGGGGACGGTCACCTTCACGTGGACCATCCCCACCGCGACCGACCTGGGATCGCACACCGTGACGTTGACCGGGGCGACCTCGGGCAGCGTATCGGCTTCGTTCCAGGTGGTGGCCTCGGGTCTGGCCACGACCGGTGGACAGGTGCAGGGCGGATGGATCGCTCTGGCCGCACTGCTCCTCATGCTCGGCCTGGGCACGATGAGGCTCGCGACATCCCGACGGCGACTGATCCAGACGGAGTGATCGCGATGCAGGAACGCTGAGTGGTCGGGACCGTTTCCCCACGGCGGTCCCGACCCCTCGGCGGTAAGGAGGGAAGTGAATGAGCACCACACTCGAGTCCGAACCGGTATCCGATGCGGCGGTGTCGGATCCGTCAGCCGCCGTGCGTCCACGTCCGACGTGGTGGGTGAAGCTCATCGCCTTCGCGGCCTGCCTCCTGACGCTGTGGCACATCGGCGCGTCGTTCCTGTGGATAGCGCCCTACTCGGCGTTGCGGGAGATCCCCACGCAGCAGGTCCTCGCCGGGTACATGCTGCCGATGTTCGGTCAGTCCTGGAGCGTGTTCGCACCGGAGCCCATCAACGGCGACTACCACTTCAACGTCCGCGCACTCATCGAGAAGGACGGCGAGCAGGTGGAGACTGGGTGGGTGAGCGCCACCGACGTGGAGCTCTCGATGATCCGGTACAACCTGTTCCCGCCGCGGGCCGGCATCCAGTCGAGCGAGGTGGCCAGCGGACAGATGAACGCCTACAACAAGCTGAACGCCGAGCAGCAGGCCGTCATCGGCCTCGACTTCATGAAGGACGACTGGGAGGAATGGATGGTGCGCTCCTTCGACGAGCTGCAGGGCGATGACAAGCCGTCGACGGAGGCCTACATGGCGGAGGAGCACCTCTCGACCGCGTACGCGACCCAGGTGGCCTACGCGATCTGGGGAGCGGATGCGGTCGTCGCGGTGCAGTACCGCGTGAGCCGCCAGAACGTCGTCCCGTACAAGGACCGCAACGACCCCGGCGCGCAGCGCCCGGACCCGACGTTCTCGACGACCGGATGGCGTCTTCCCATAGAAGAGGAAGGGCAGAGTCGCGAGAACTTCGCGAACACCTTCCGCGGCCAGTTCGAGAGGATCCAGCCGTGAGCGCGCCCGTCAAGACCGCGGACCGCCGGAAGGACGCTAAGAAGAAGGACTCCGCGCCGCGGAGCACCATCACCGCGCCGGCCCCCGTGTCGGCGCCGCCCACACCGCCGCGTGAGCCGGCCCCCGCCCCGGCGAGCACCGTGCCGCCACGGTCGTTCGTCACGCGGCTGCTGACCTTCGTGTCGTCGATGATCGGCGGTCTCTGGTCGATGGTGCTGTCGGCCATCGACCGCATCTCGGCGTTCGTCGGCGACTGGCTCTTCCACGGGAAGAAGGCGCTCTACGGACTCGCGGTCACGCGCATCCTCTTCGGACTCACCGCGATCGGACTGCTGATCTCGAACTTCAGCACCCGGCTCTACACGTTCGGATCGGGGTCGGCCTGGAACGGCGAGCTCGCAGAGCCGGTGAGCGAGTTCCCCAGGATCTGGGTCTTCAGCGCGTTCCACGCCGCGATGGGGAACGATGCGCTCTACACGGCGCTCTACCTTCTGCTCGGAGTGCTCGCCGTGCTGTTCGTGCTCGGATGGCGCTTCCGGATCGTGCTGCCCATCTTCTTCTGCCTCTGGGTGGGGTTCATCGAGGCCAACGACATGGTCGGCGACCAGGGCGACAACATGTTCCGCATCGCGCTGCTGCTGCTGTTCTTCGCCGACCCCGCGGCACGCTGGTCGCTGGATGCCCGGCGTCGGGCGAAGTCGGGGGAGTGGTTCGCCCCGAACAGCCAGCCGGCGCTGCTGGGAACCATGTTCCACAACCTGGCACTCGTGGCTCTCACGGCGCAGGTCTGCTTCGTCTACGCCTCCGGCGCTCTGTACAAGGCAGGCGGCGCGCCGTGGGAAGAGGGGTACGCGGTCTACAACCCGCTGCAGACCGCCCGGTTCGGCACCTGGCCGGTGCTGAGCGACCTCGTCACCACGTGGGGTCCGATGGTCACCGTCGCCAGCTGGGGTTCCATCATCCTGCAGGTGGCGTTCCCGCTCATGCTGCTCACCCGTCCCACGCGGTTGATCGGACTGCTGGGCATCCTCTCCTTCCACATCGGCATCGCCGTGCTCATGGGCCTGCCGTGGTTCTCGCTCACGATGATCGCGATCGATGCGATCTTCATCCGCGACCGCACGTGGGCGCGGTTGAGCGCGGGGACGAAGCGGCGGTGGCGGGAGGCGGGAGCACCACCACCCACCCCGCCGGGAGACGCGCTGCCGGCCCGGACTGTGGTCTGACGACAACGCGACCGGGAGATGTCCCCGCCGGGCATTGGAGGAAGTAGACAGGGCAGTAGGACTCCCGTTGTGGCAGACCTACCATGGCAGTATTCCCACTTCCCTCTGAGAGGAACGCTCATGGTCGACGCCGCCGTCCGTCCGAAGACGACTCGCACCTCCCCCGACTCCGCTGACGCCAACCCGCGTCTCGATGTCGCCCGCGTCAACGATGCCCTGATGGGTACGTGGGGTGACGTGCGTCGTCAGGCCCGCGAGATGATCAAGGACTCGGCGTTCTGGCGCAAGGACGAGCTCGGCAAGGACGAGCACCGTGAGCGCGTGCTCAGCCAGCTGCACCTGCTGGTGGAGAACAAGGCCGTGCACCGCGCGTTCCCGAAGTCGCTCGGCGGCGAGGAGAACAACGGCGCGAACATCGCGGGCTTCGAGGAGCTCGTGGTGGCAGACCCCAGCCTGCAGATCAAGTCGGGCGTGCAGTGGGGTCTCTTCGGATCGGCGATCCTGCAGCTGGGCACGGAGGAGCACCACGCGAAGTGGCTCCCCGGCGTGATGGACCTCTCGATTCCCGGCGCGTTCGCGATGACCGAGATCGGCCACGGCTCCGACGTCGCTGCGGTCGGCACCACGGCCACGTACGACCCGGAGACGGAGGAGTTCGTCATCAACACCCCGTTCCGCGGGGCGACGAAGGAGTACCTCGGAAACGCCGCACTGCACGGCGTCGCGGCGACCGTCTTCGCGCAGCTGATCACGAACGGCGTGAACCACGGCGTGCACTGCTTCTATGTGCCGCTGCGCGGTGAGGACGGGATGGATCTCCCCGGCATCGGCCGCGAGGACGACGGTCTCAAGGGCGGACTCAACGGCATCGACAACGGACGCCTCTCCTTCGACCGCGTGCGCATCCCGCGGACCAACCTGCTCAACCGTTACGGCGACGTCGCGGCCGACGGCACCTACTCCAGCGCGATCGACAGCCCTGGCCGCCGCTTCTTCACGATGCTCGGCACTCTCGTGCAGGGACGTGTGTCGCTCGACGGCGCGGCATCCTGGGCCTCTGCCCTCGGTCTGCACATCGCGATCACCTACGCCACCCAGCGCCGCCAGTTCGACGGGGCTGACGGGCAGGAGGTGGTGCTCATGGACTACGGCAAGCACCAGCGCCGTCTGCTGCCGCGCCTGGCCACCACCTACGCGCAGATCTTCGCGCACGACGAGTTCCTGCAGAAGTTCGACGGCGTCTTCTCCGGCCGGACCGACACCCCGGCGGACCGGGAAGACCTGGAGACCCTGGCGGCCGCCCTCAAGCCGCTGTCGACGTGGCATGCGCTCGACACCCTGCAGGAGGCCCGTGAGGCCACCGGCGGTGCGGGCTTCATGTTCGAGAACCGTCTGGTCGGGCTCCGTGCCGACCTCGACATCTACGTCACCTTCGAGGGCGACAACAACGTGCTGCTGCAGCTCGTCGGCAAGCGTCTGCTGACCGACTACGCGAAGCAGTTCCAGGGCAAGGATGCGGCGGCCCTCGCCAAGTTCGCCGTCGGCATGACCGCGGGCAAGCTGTTCCACGGTGCGGGCCTGCGTCAGCTCGGTCAGGCGGTCTCCGACTTCGGGCAGGTGAGCCGCTCGGTCGAGCGCGGTCTGCGCGAGGAGCAGCAGCACGATCTGCTCGCCGGGCGCGTGCAGCAGATGGTGGCCGACATCGCCTCGCGCCTCCGCCCCGGAGCGAAGGACAAGGCCCTCGGCGCCCGCCTGTTCAACGAGAACCAGGCCGAGCTCATCGAGGCCGCCCGTGCGCACGGAGAGCTGCTGCAGTGGGAGGCGTTCACCGACGCCGTGCACCAGATCGACGACGAGGACACCAAGAAGGTGCTCACGTGGTTGCGCGACCTGTTCGGCCTGCAGCTCATCGAGAAGCACCTCGCCTGGCACCTGATCCACGGACGTCTGTCGATGCAGCGCGGCGCGGCGGTGTCGAGCTACATCGACCGGCTGTGCGCTCGCCTGCGCCCGTACTCCCTCGACCTCGTCAACGCGTTCGGCTACGAGCCGGAGCACGTGCGCGCTCCCATCGCGAGCGGTCTGGAGAAGCAGCGGCAGGACGAGGCCCGCGCGTACTACGCCGACCTCGAGGCGAGCGGCCAGGCCCCCATCCAGGAGAAGGCGCTCAAGAAGAAGCAGCGCTGACGGGACGCGGCGGAGGCGATTCTCATCGGCGCTGTGTACTCTCGGCAGGTACCCGATCCGAGGAGTCCGAGATGTCTGCCGTGAACGCCTACGCCGCACCCCGTGAAGCAGCGCCCCTGGAGAGGACCGTCATCCAGCGACGCGAGCTCGGCCCGCTCGACGTGCTGATCGACGTCGCCTTCGCCGGCATCTGCCACTCGGACATCCACACCGTCCGGGGCGACTGGGGCCCGCAGCAGTATCCGCTCGCTCCGGGGCACGAGATCACGGGAACGGTCGCCGCGGTCGGCGAGGCCGTCACCCGGCATGCGGTCGGCGATCGCGTCGGCGTCGGATGCCTGGTGAACTCCTGCGGCGAGTGCCGCAACTGTCTGCGCGGCGAAGAGCAGTTCTGCACGCAGGGGGCCGTGCTCACGTACGGTGCCGTCGACCGTGACGGGACCATCACCCAGGGCGGTTACTCCGAGCAGGTCGTCGTCACCGAGGCCTTCGTGCTGCGCATCCCCGACGCGCTGCCGTTGGACGTCGCCGCACCGTTGCTGTGCGCGGGCATCACGACCTATTCGCCGTTGCGGCACTGGAACGTCGGGCCCGGGACCCGCGTCGCCGTCGTCGGTCTCGGCGGCCTGGGGCACATGGGCGTGCAGATCGCGCACGCGCTCGGCGCGGAGGTGACCGTGCTCTCGCAGACCCTCAGCAAGAAGGAGGACGGTCTGCGGCTCGGCGCCGACCACTATCGCGCCACGAGCGACCGGGAGACCTTCCGGGAGCTGCGCTCATCCTTCGATGTGATCCTCAACACCGTGAGCGCCGTGATCGACCTGCGCTCCTACCTGAGCCTGCTCGACGTCGGCGGAGCCATGGTGTGCGTCGGCGCTCCCGGCGAGCCCCTCGAGGTGGGAGTGATGTCGCTGATCGGCGGCCGGCGCTCGCTCGCCGGAAGCAACATCGGCGGCATCGGCGAGACGCAGGAGATGCTCGACTTCTGCGCGGAGCACGGCATCGCAGCGGAGATCGAGGTCATCCCCGCCTCCGAGATCAACACCGCCTACGAGCGCGTGCTGGCCTCCGATGTGCGGTACCGCTTCGTGATCGACGCGGCCACCTTCGCCTGAGCGCCCGGTGTCCGTCGTCGCGGATAGCCTGAGCGGATGATCTCTCTTCTCACGGGCCCCGACGCCCGCGACCGCTGCGCCTGGGTGGGCGATGACGACGAATACCGCCGCTACCACGACGAGGAGTGGGGCACGCCGCTGCACGGCGACCGTGCGCTGTTCGAGAAGATGGCGCTCGAAGGATTCCAGGCGGGGCTCTCGTGGATCACCATCCTGCGCAAGCGCCCGCGGTTCCGAGAGGTGTTCGAGGGGTTCGTGCCCGAGATCGTCTCGGAGTTCGACGAGTCCGACGTCGAACGGCTGATGGACGATGCCGGGATCATCCGCAACCGTGCCAAGATCGAGGCGACCATCGGCAACGCCCGCATCGTCCGCGGCATGGCAGAGGGGGAGTTCGACGAACTGATGTGGTCGTTCGCTCCGGCGCCCTCCGGTGCTCGACCGGCGTCGTTCGGCGAGGTCCCCGCAGTCACCGCGGAATCGACGGCGCTCAGCAAAGAGCTGCGGCGTCGCGGTTTCCGATTCGTGGGGCCGACCACGATGTACGCCCTGATGCAGTCGGGCGGGATGGTCGACGACCACATCGCCGGGTGTTGGCGGGCGTGAGCGGCTGAGCGCTGCGAAGAGGGCGTCGGGATCGTCGAGGCCCTCGATATAATCGGTGACCGGGGGGATCTTCCGGTGCCGTGTGCCGGAGGAGTGCAGGGCACGGTCTCCCCGACGACCGTGAGGAGCACGAGTGGCAACGCGCATGGCAGCGACACCGCCGACGCTGGCCGGTTACAGCTATGTGCGCCCGCTCGGTTCCGGTGGCTTCGCCGATGTGTTCCTCTACGAGCAGGACATGCCGCGTCGAGTCGCAGCCGTGAAGGTGCTGCTGGCCGATGCCGTGAACCCCGACGTGCTGCGCACCTTCAACGTCGAGGCCGACATCTCCGCCCGGCTGAGCGCGCACCCCTCGATCGTCACGATCTACCAGGCGTCGATCTCGGCCGACGGCCGCCCGTACTTCGCGATGGAGTACTGCCCCGACACGATGAGTGCGCGCTACAAGAAGGCGAGACTGCCTCTGGCAGAGGTCCTCGACATCGGTGTGCGCATGGCGGGTGCCCTCGAGACCGTTCACCGGGCGGGGCTGCTGCACCGTGACATCAAGCCGTCGAACGTGCTCGTCAACTCGCTCGGCGCCCCGGTGCTCGCCGACTTCGGGATCGCGGCCGCGGTGCTCGACGAAGGCGATGGCGAGACGATCGCGATGTCGGTGCCATGGAGCTCTCCCGAGGTGCTGCAGGAGCGCGTGTCGGGTTCGGTGCCGAGTGAGATCTGGAGCCTCGGCGCGACCCTGTACACGCTGCTCGCCGGGCGCAGCCCCTTCGAACGACCCGACCGGGGCTCGAACTCCCGCGATCAGCTCACCGAGCGGATCATCAAGGCTCGTTACACGGCGGTGCCCGTCGAGGGGATCCCCCCGATCATCGACGACATCTTCGCGGGCGCCATGCACCGGGATCCCGCCAAGCGGCCGGCCAGCATGGCGGAGTTCGCCGAGCGCCTGCGTTGGGCGCAGTACGAACTCGGAATCGCCCCCACCGCGTTCGAGGCGGCCTCTGCGGAATGGGCCGCCGCCGCCCCTGTGAGCTTCTCGGACTCCACCGTCCGTGGGCCGGTGATCACGACGGTCGCCCCGGATTCGCGGCGCGCAGTACGCGCCGCCCGCCCCCAGGCCGCACAGCGGGAGCGCGACGACCTTCCCTCGCCCTCACGCCGCAGCGGACGCTCGCCGCTCGTGATCGGCATCATCGGCGCGCTGATCGGCGCAGCCGTCATCGCCGGTGTCGGCACCGCCGTCCTGTTCCTCACCGGGGTCCTCTGATGGCGATCGGCGACCGCGACCGGGCGGACGCGAAACCGCGTCCGCGGGGGCGGCTGATCGCGGCGGTCTCGGCGGTCGCGACGCTCGGAGTCGTGCTCACCCTCGCGGTGACGGCCCAGGGGTACCAGTCGCAGGAGGTCCCGCGCCTCGAATCCTCGGTGTGGGTCATGCGCGACAGCGGTCAGTACGCGCGTGTGAACACCGAGCTCGCCGAGATCGACACGGTCCGCAACGTCGACGACCCCGAAGCGGTCTGGCAGAACGGCTCGACCGCGGTGCTCTACGCGCAGGGCAACAGACAGCGGTGGGACGTCGACCCTGCGAGCCCTTCCGATCTGCTCTCCGACTCTTCCGAGGAAGGAGCGCCGATCGCCTCGCAGCCGACCCCCGCCGGTACCAGGGAGATCGTCTCGGCCGGACCCTACGTGGCATATCGCACGGATACCGGGCAG
This sequence comes from Microbacterium oxydans, assembly GCF_000956405.1. GTDB lineage: Bacteria > Actinomycetota > Actinomycetes > Actinomycetales > Microbacteriaceae > Microbacterium > Microbacterium oxydans_C. The sequence continues at coordinate 332,220 of NZ_JYIV01000027.1, read as the reverse complement.
GTCTCCGTGTCGACACTCGAGCCCGGGGCCGGCACAGCCCTCGTCGATCCGTTCGCGGAGGTCGAGGTCGAGAAGGGGGAGGATCCGCCCACGTACACGGCGGATGCGATCGGCCTCTCACCCGACGGTCTGCTGGTGCTGTACTCCGCAGACGAGGCCGCCGTGCGGCGCTTCGACATCCGTGAGCACCGGTTCCTCGGCGACTCCACCTCGGTGCCCGAAGCGCCCGAGGCCGGCGAGGGGCTGGCGCTCACCGTCATCGGCGACCGCTGGGCCATGCTGCGCCCGGGATCCGGCGAACTGTGGCTCTCCGGACGGGACCGACCGGTCGAACTCGACGTCGCCGAGGACGCGCTGCTGCAGGACGGTGCCGTATCGGGCGACGCGCTGATGATCGCGGATTCCGACGGACTCGTCTCCGTGGGGCTTTCTTCCGGCGAATCCGAGCGGGTCGCCGAGGCCACGGGCGTCCCGGCCGCACCGGTGACGGTCCGCGGAAAGGCCTACGCGGCGTGGCTCGACACGGGCGGCGGCACGCTGTGGACCGATGGTGAGACCGTGCCGCTGCGCGTGCCGGACGAGACGCTCGACTCCGCCACGATCGAACCCGTCTTCCAGGAGAACGGCGATCGCGCGGTTCTCACCGAGACCGGCACCGGCCTCATCTGGAACGCACCCGACGGCGTGCTCATCCCGCTCGAGCAGTGGAAGATCGAAGACGACACGGAGCAGCAGGAGGGCACGATCATCGTCGAGGATGTGGCGGAGCAGCTCCCGCCCGTCGCGGTCGACGATGCGTTCGGCGTCAGGGCAGGGCAGCAGGTCATCCTTCCCGTGCTCCTGAACGACCATGACCCGAACAAGAAGGACGTCCTCACGATCGACCCCGACTCCGTGTCGGGAGGACTCGCCGATCCCGCCTTCGGAGAGCTGACGCTCATCGCCAACGGGCAGTCGCTGGTCGTGAACGTGAAGGCCGGATCCGGGCAGACCAGCTTCACCTACGCCGTGACGGACGGTGCCGCGGTGTCGCCGCCGGCGACCGTGACGCTGACCGTCGTCGACGACGGCGTGAACTCCGCGCCCGTGTGGTGCGGTGTCGATGCCTGCAAGCAGGAATGGCCGACGCCGCAGCTCCTCGCGGGTGGAAGCACTGTCGTCTCCGCTCTCTCCGGGTGGGTGGACCCCGAGGGCGATGCCTTCGTGCTCAGCGATGCGTACGAGACCGACTCCTCCGCCCCGGTGATGGTGGTGCCGATGGCCGACGGCCGCGTCGCGATCCGCCACACCGACCCGAACGCCGCGGACGCGCAGATCTCCGTCACCGTCGTCGTCCAGGACGTCCACGGGGCGACCACGGAGAAGACCCTCGATGTCCAGGTGACCGGAAGCCCGGCCCTCCGAGCGTCGCCTGTCGCACTCACCGCCCGCGTCGGGGAGCAGCAGTCCATCCGGATCTCGGATCACCTCTCCGGCGGGTCGGGATCGTACCGACTGCTCGATGCCGTGCAGACGGCCGCCACGGCGCAGGGGCTGGAGGTGACACCGAACGCCGCTGCCGGCACGGTCGAGCTGACTGTCGCCCAACCCGGCCAGTACGTCGTCACCTACACCGCCCAGGATGTCTCGACTCAGGCGGAGCAGTCGGCGGTCATCCGCATCACCGCCGTCGACGGCTCATCCGGGCTCGCCATGGCACCGCTCACCGCGTTCGTGCGCGAGGGTGAGGACACGACGGTCGACGTCCTCGGAGCGGTGCAGAACACCACCGGCCGCGTCCTGATGCTGTCGGGGGCCGTGAGCTCCACGCCGCAGCTGAACGTGCGTGTCGTCGGCAACGAGAGCATCCGCGTCAACGGGACGACGGCGAGCGGTGAGCCGGGCGTCATCGGCAAGGCCACCGTGACCGTCGCGGACGGGTCCGGTGCCGCCGTCGAGGGGACCGTCACGGTCTTCCTGGCTCCGCCGTCGAGCGTCACGCGGCCGATCGTGTTCCCCGATGCGGTGACCGTGCGGGCGGGTTCGCTGACGCGCATCAACGTCACGGCGAACGACGTCGCTCCCCGCGGTGAGCCGCTCGTGGTGCTCCCGGAGGTGACCGGATCGGGAGAACCGGACGAACTCGTCTTCGCCGACCGCAACGCCCTGCGCTACCTGGCGCCGACCACCCCGGGGACCTACCGGCTCACGTACTCCGTCTCATTGGAGCGCAACCCGTCGCTGTCCGACAACGGCATCGTGACGGTGACCGTGCTCCCGCCCGGCACCAACCGCGCGCCCACGCCCATCACGCTCACCGGCCGTGTCCTGAGCGGGCAGACGGTGTCCCTGCGCGTGCCGACGACGGGGATGGACAGCGACGGCGACCGGGTGGTGCTCGCCGGCGTGGAGCAGCCGGAGAAGGGCGCGGGGACCGCGACGATCTCCGCGAGCGGTGAGGCCATCGTCTATCGCGCGCCTGCTGCCGGGGTGTCGGGAGGTCAGGTCTCGTTCCGCTACACCGTGCGCGACCCGCAGGGCGAAGTGGGGACCGGCGTCGTCCGGATCGGCGTGCTCGACGCCGATATCGACGATGCAGCGCCCGTGACGTTCAGCGACTACGTCCGCGTCGAGGCCGGATCGCGCACTCCCATCGTGCTGGATCCGCGCTCGAACGACCTCGACCCTGCGCAGAGTGAGCTCGAGATCACCGAGCTGGTGCCCAACGCACCGCCGGTCAAGGGGAACCCGCTGTACGAGCGGCTGAACGCGTTGATCGACTCCGACACCTCGCTGAAGGACGGCCGCGTGGTGCTGCGCGCCGGAGACACGGCGGGGACCAACTCGTACTTCTACACGGTCAAGTCGAAGCGCACCGGGAGCACCGCCCAGGGCCTCATCGTGGTCACGGTGACCGATGGTGCCGTGACCGACCAGCCGAGCGTGGCCGATACCGTCCTCACCGCGCGGGATCGCGACGATCTCGCCGATCGCGGCATCGACGTGGTCACCGACCGGGTGAGCTGGCCCTCGGGCGACGCGTCATCGCTCCGGCTGAGTCTGTGGGGCGACCGCCCGGGTTACACCGTGCAGGGCAACCGCATCGTCGGGACGGCCCCCCGCGAGGGAGCGCTGGTGCCGTTCCAGCTCACCGGGAAGTCGGGAGGGCGCGACATCGTCGCCTACGGCTTCCTCCGCATCCCCGCCTTCGACGACATGCAGGTGCAGCTCAAGCCGGGCGCCACACCCGTCGTGGTCGACGAGGACGCGTCCGCATCCTTCCGCGTGAGCGAGTACGTCGATCTGTCGTCCTCGGATGCCGTGGAGGTCGGGACGGGGCAGTTCACCGCGCAGCGCGCCGCGGCATCCTGCGCCGCGGAGGGCTCGAACGGCGCTGTGTATCGTGCGGGGCGCGAGGCACCGTGGTCGGACACGTGTCTGGTCCCTGTGCGGCTGAAGGGCCAGGAACGCTGGTCGTACATCGACGTGCCCGTCAGCATCCGTCCGGCTGAGCCGCAGCTGCTGCTCTCCTCGATCGCGCACACGATCTCCCCTGGCGCGACGGAGAGCATCGACCTCTACGCCAACATGGCGTCCTGGGAGGGCGGTCGCGAGGGCAACGTCGGGTCGCTCGAGTATCGGGTCGTGTTCTCGGGATCCGCGTTCATCGTCACCCAGAACGGGTCGAAGCTGACGGTCGAGGCTCGGGCCGACGCGCGGCCGGGCAACACCGAGAACATCAGCGTCACGGTGCCCCAGTACGGTCAGCCGTCGTCGTCGGTGCGTCTGGTCGTCGGTGCAGCTCCGCCCGATGCTCCCCGCGGAGCCACGTTCACGAAGCAGTGCATCGTCACGAGTGCGAACTGCTCGATCGACGTCGTCGATGTCGCGGGCGAGTACGACCCCTTCGCCGGGAAACCGGGGTCGGGCCTGCGGCTCGTGTCGCTCGGAGCGGGCGCGCGCTGCGACGTCGCCTCGATCTCGGCGTCCGGGAGCAAGGCCATCACCGCGAGCTGGGCAGGCGGCGGGCAGGCTCCCGGCGGGCAGTGCGTCATCCCCTTCGTCGTGTCGGATGCGCAGGGCCGCACCGGAACGGGAACCCTCACGCTCGACCTCCAGGGTTTCCCGCAGGCGCCGGCGAGCGTCACGACCGTCGGGTTCACCCGCACCTCCGTCGTGCTCGAGGTGCCGCTCGGCGAGGCGGGCAGGGCGCACCCGGCTGTCTCCGGCATGACGATCCTCCAGGACGGATCGCCCGCGAACGCGTCGTGCAGTCCGGCCGGTGGCGTCTACCGGTGTACGGTGAACGGTCTCGTCAACGGCGCACCCCACGCGTTCACCGCTGCCGCCGTGAACGCCGTCGGTACCTCTGCGTCGACGTCGCCGCACACCAGCTGGGCCTACGCGGCCCCGGTGGTCTCGAACGCGACGGCATCGCCGGTGTATCGTCCCGCGGTGTCGGACCGCGGACGCGCAGCCGTCGCGCTCTCGATCGACGCCACCGACGATGCGCTGTCCTTCCGGATCGAGGAGACGGGGCAGGTCATCAATCGCAACGGCGCGACGACGACGGCGGACATCGTGCTGACCCCCGGCGCGCAGACGATCACGATCGTTCCGATCAGCCAGTTCCAGCCGCCGACCGGTGGCGGGAACGAGGGCGGCGGGTTCCGCACATCGGTGACCGCGGCCGGCACCGTCTACTTCGACCCCGCCTCCACGCAGGCGAGTCCCGCGTCGAACACCTCGGTGAACGTCTCCGGCATCGCCGCACAGGCCAATGGGAGCGCGTCGGGAGTCGAGGTCGTCTATCTGGCGTGGCGTTCGGGCAATGCGAGCTGCAGCGCCGACGGGAACGGCCGTCTCTCCGTCTCCGGTGCCGAGGTGCAGTCCTCCTCGCCGTCCTTGCAGGGCCTGCAGCAATACCAGATGTACTCCGTCAAGGCCTGCGCATCCAACGGCTTCGGCGTCGCGGAGTCGTCGACGACGTCGGTCTTCACCTTCACGTTCGTCAGCGGACCCGGTGGCGACACGACCTACACGGTGGCGACCACGCCCACGCGCGACGGCAACCGGTACGACTACGGGCTGTCCTCCGCCCCGCGCATCGATGTCGAGGACGGCTTCGTGGCGCAGTACAACATGTACGGCGACTGGCGCCCCGACTTCAGCCTGAGCCCAGACTCGTCGCCCGGCCAGGTACGGGCGCGCGCCTGCCATGCCTCCCAGAGCGGATCGTGCTCCGGAGCGGTGAACATCACCGCGACGACGGCTCCCACCATCGTCAACGCCGTGTTCCGTCCCTGCATGCCGGCGCGGGAAGCAGACGTCGTCACCGTCTCGGGTGCTGCACGAGGGTCGTACACCTCCGTGGTCACTCCCGTGGTGGACACCCCCGGTGCCTTCGACGTGAAGGTCACCTGGAGCGGTGCCTACGCAACCCTGTCCCCGATCACCCATCGCGTCACGGGTCTGTGTCCCTGACGCGGGTCGCACGTCGAGCGCGTCCATGACCAATACTCTTGCTGTATGCCAGCCACCTCTGCCGCCCCTGTGACCATCGCTCCCGAACAGGCGTCCTGGTTCGCGGAGACGTTCTCGATCCTCACCGGCAACATCGAGCAGGCGATCCTCGGCAAGCGGCATGTGGTCGAGCTGGTGCTCGCCGCCGCCGTCAGCGGAGGTCATGTGCTCCTGGAGGACTTCCCCGGCACCGGGAAGACGGCGCTCGCCCGCGCGATCGGCCAGACCGTGAACGGCACGAGCACCCGCATCCAGTTCACCCCGGACCTCCTCCCCGGCGACGTGACGGGGATCACCGTCTACGACCAGAAGGAGGGGACCTTCGAGTTCCACGCCGGTCCCGTGTTCGCGAACATCGTGCTCGCGGACGAGATCAACCGCGCGAGCCCGAAGACGCAGTCCGCGCTGCTCGAGGTCATGGAAGAGGGAACGGTCACCGTCGACGGCGTGACGCGACCGGTCGGTGCGCCGTTCCTCGTGATGGCCACGCAGAACCCCATCGAGCAGGGCGGCACATACCGTCTGCCCGAGGCGCAGCTCGACCGGTTCATGATCAAGACGTCCATCGGCTACCCCGATGAGGCGGCGACCATGCGCATCCTGCAGGGTGCGGGCCGGCCCACGCAGGTGCTGGACGGCATCGTCGGCACCGACACCATCCTCACGATGGGGGAGATGTCGCGCGGCGTGTACGTCAACCCGCTCGTCTCGGACTACATCATGCGCATCGTCGACGCCACCCGTCGGGCGTCCGAGGTGCGCCTGGGCGCCAGCGTCCGAGGTGCCCTCGCGCTCTCCCGCCTCGTCATGACGTGGGCCGCCAAGAACGGTCGCACCTTCGTGACGCCCGACGACGTGCGCGAGCTCGCCGTGGTGGCGCTCGCACACCGTCTCGTGCTCGAGCCGGAAGCCGAGTTCGACGGGGTGACCGCCGTGGCCGTCGTCGGGCAGATCCTGCTCGACGTCGAGCCACCGCGCGAGAACGGCACTGCGTGAGCTTCAGCACCGAATCCCGCGTCACCCGCACCGCGGCACGCACGAGCACGTCGACGCGCACGAGCACCGTCACGCGGTACGACACGACGCGCCGCGGACCGGTGCGCGGTGCCGTGTTCGGTGTGCGCCGCGCGGCACGCAACACCGGACGTGCGCTCAGAGCCGCCAGCGCCTGGGTGCGCGAGACGGTCACGGCGGCGGGGATGCTGGTGGCTGTCGCCCTCGTGCTCGGGATCGCGGCGGGGATGCTCTTCGGATGGGTCGAGGCGTGGGCGGTGGCCGCGATCGCGACGGTGCTGCTGCTCGTCTGCATCCCCTTCATCCTGGGCGCCCATGACTACCGGATCGACCTCGCGCTCGATCGCGATCGTGTGGTCGCCGGGGCCGAGATCGGTGCCACCCTCGACGTGCGGAACAACGGTGCCCGTCTCTCGCTGCCCGGGATCGTCGACGTGCCGGTGGGGGAGGGCCTGGTCGAGGCGCATGTGCCGCTGCTGCGTCCTGGAGCACACCACCGTGAACAGCTCACGATCGCCGCGCACCGCCGAGGTGTCATCGATGTCGGGCCCATGACGATCACCAGGGGCGACCCGATCGGCATCCTCCGGCGCGAGCTGCGCTGGCCCGACGTGCAGCGCATCCATGTGCATCCGGTGACCGTGCGCCTGCCGAGCACCAGTGCCGGGCTGATCCGCGACCTCGAGGGCACGCCGAGCACGACGCTGGTCGATGCCGACCTCTCCTTCCATGCCGTCCGCGAGTACGTCGTCGGCGACTCCCAGCGACATGTGCACTGGAAGTCGACCGCCAAGACCGGCACGCTCATGGTGCGTCAGTACGAAGAGTCCCGACACGCGCGCATCGCCATCATCCTCGACCTCGACACCGAGTCGTACGAGAGCGACGACGAGTTCGAGAACACCGTCAGCGCCGCAGCATCCCTCGCGCTGCAGGGCGTGCGCGACGGCCGCGACGTGCTGTTCTCGGTGAGCAACGAGATCCCGGAGCAGAGCCGCACCGAAGTGCTCTCGATCCGTACTCTGCCGACCGTCACCCCCAAAGCCCTGCTCGACGCCACCTCGACGATCGATCCGGCGGATCGCGTCATGCGGCTCGAAGCCGTCGCGGCTCTGACCGCGCAGTCGTATCCCGACCTGTCGATCGGCTTTCTGCTCACCGGCTCGCGGATGCCGCTTGAAAGGCTCCGTCATGCGGCGGTCAAGCTTCCGGCTGCCGTCGAGGCCGTTGCCGTGCGCAGCGAACTCGGCGAGCAGCCGACGATGCGCACGGCGCGTGAGCTCGCGGTGATGACGCTCGGTGCACTCGGCGACCTCCCGCAGATGCTCGCTCGGGGAGCCCTCCGATGAGCGCTGGGGGACGGAAGCGCGGTATCGCTCGGTCGCACCGCTCGCTCGTCCCGTCGGCGCTGACCCTGTGGTCCCTGGGATACGTGCTGGTCGGCGTGCTGCTCGCGACCGCCGCCGCCTGGCCCGTGTACGGATCACCTCGTGCTCTGGTGGTCGGGCTCGTCGGCGGCATCCTCGGCATCGCCGTGGCCGTGACAGCCCGAGCGCTGCGCTGGGGCACGCTGGTCGCCGCGCTCGCCGCCGTCGGCGTCTACCTGCTGGTGTCGGTGCCGCTGGCCGTTCCGTCGGCCCTCTCCTCCGTTCCGGCGTTCCTCGGAGGGCTTCGCGATGCGGTGCTCGGAGTGGTCGTCGGGTGGAAGCAGATGCTGACGCTGAACCCGCCGTTGGGCGAGTATCAGGCCGTCCTCATCCCGTTCCTGATCGTGATGCTCTTCGGTTCGTTCCTCGCAGCCCTCCTCGTGCTCGAGTCGGGGCGACGCGCCGCGATCGCCGTTCCGGTCGTGGCGGCGATGAGCATCTTCGGCATCGCCTTCGGTATCAGCGGCACCTCGTCGTCGATCACCGTGGCGGGAGTCGTCCTTCCGGCGCCGCGCGAGTGGCTGATCGGCGTGGCGCTGTTCGTGGCCTCCGTCGCCTGGCTCGTCGGCCGCGCGCGGCTGCAGCGCGCCGAAGCCCTGCGCGCGGTCGCCGCAGCGAACATCTCCCGGCGTGCGACTCCGGCGTGGCTGACCGTGCGTCGCCATCTGCTCTCGGCCGCCCTCGTCGTGGTCGCACTCGTCGCCGGCTTCGCGATCACCCCGGTCGCCGCGGGGTGGTCCGACCGGTCGGTGCTCCGGGACGAGATCGAACCCATGATCGTCGTGCAGCAGCAACCCAGCCCGCTCAGCTCCTATCGCTCCTGGTTCGCCGGTGACCAGCTCGATGCGACGGTTCTGCAGCTCGAGGGCGACTCCGGTTCCCTCGACCGCGTGCGTCTTGTCACCCTCGACTCCTACGACGGCGAGGACTTCCACGTCGCCGCGGACGATCGCTTCAGCCGCCTGCCGCGCACCGCGCCTGCCGCGGCCGACCGGGTGACGCTCGACGTGACGATCGGCGAGGCCTACCGTGGCATCTGGGTGCCCTCGCCGTCCGGTCTGGCCGAGGCACCCCACTTCTCCGGTTCTCGTGCCGACGAACTCGCCGACGGCTTCCACGTGAACGCCGGTGGCGACACGGCGATCACCGTCGCAGAGGCGCCAGATGGCGGGGAAGGCCTCGTGCCCGGCGATCGCTACACCGTGCTCCTCGACGCTCCGGGGAAGCCCGCCGACGTGACCGCATTCCAGGGCGGGGCGTCGAACCTCGACACCGATCTCTATCCGGCGCTCGCCGAGTGGGCCGAGATGCAGGATCAGCCGCGCACCGGAGCCGGCTACCTCGAGCTCATCGAGCGCCTCCGAGACCGCGGGTACCTCAGCCACGCGCTGCTGGACGACGAAGCGGCTGCGGGGTGGATCGCGTCGCTCAAGGGGGGCGAGGGCTACGCCTTCGCTCCGAGCTACGCCGGTCACTCCGCCGCCCGCATCGAAGAGCTGTTCACCGATCTGATCGAGCAGGAGCGACGGGCCGGAGCGGACGCCGCCCCGGAGATGCTCGTGTCGGCTGTGGGAGACGACGAGCAGTTCTCCGTAGCGGCCGCGCTCCTGGCCGAGCACTGGGGTCTCGAGTCCCGCGTCGTGCTCGGTGCACGACTCAGTGCTGCCGAAGACGTTCCGGGTGTTCCCTCCTGCGCGCAGGTGTGCACCGGCGCGAACATGACCGCCTGGGTCGAGGTGCGCAGCCAGGGCGGGGAGTGGGCTGCCGTCGACACGACCCCCCAGTACGCGATGCTGCCGAGCTCCATCACCGAGGGCGAGCAGCTTCCCGAGCACCCGACCGTGCCGGAGCAGCCACGCTCCGAGGCTCTGGATCCTCCTCAGGCGCAGAGTGACTCGAACAACGATGCGCCGCCGCTCGAGGACTCGCAGTCCGAGGTGCTGGCGATCCTGTTGCCGATCCTCTCCGCCATCGGTCTGAGCCTGCTCGCGCTGGTGCTGCTCGTGCTCCCGTTCCTGGTGCTCCTGCTCGCCAAACGTCAGCGCGCGCGTGTCCGGCGTACGGCGGAGGAACCCGAGGTGCGCCTCGCCGGAGCCTGGGAAGAGCTCGCCGACGTCTACGCCGACCATGGCGTGGACATGTCGTCGCAGGGCACACGCTCCCAGCGTGCGCTGTCGAGCGAGCGCCCGGCAGCGGCGAGGTTGGCCGTGCTCGTCGATCGCGCCGTCTTCGCCGAGCATCCGCCCACGGACGAGGACGCGACCGCCGCGTGGAAGATCGTCGACGCCGAGCGCACGGAGCTCTCGCACACCGGGAAGTGGTGGCACCGGCTGATCATGCGCGTGCGACCGACATCGTTCATCGTGAGGGCGAGGACAGCAGACGGGATCCGCTTTCCCGGAGCCGGGCCCGTGCTCGGTACGCTCGGACTGACCGGTTCGCTCGGCGGCCGGAAGAAGGGGGACTCATGACCGCGCCCGCAGACAGCGGCCTCGCCACGGTGCTCGTCATCGTCGGCGGTCTCGGACTGCTCATCGGCATCGTCGTCTACGTCTGGTACGCGTACGCCCTGTCACGCCTGTTCCCGCGCATCGACGGTGAAGGCTGGAAGGGATGGGTCCCCGTTCTCAACGAGGCCGAGATCCTGGCGAGGGGTGGAGTCCCGGCCTGGTCGGTGGTGTTCTACTTCATCCCGCTGGTGCAGCTCTACGGTCTGTACCTGAAGATCGTCGCCACCCACCGCATCAACCAGCGCTTCGGCCGTGGCGCGGGCATGACCGTGCTCGCCATCCTGCTCCCACCTGTCTGGGCGACCGTGCTCGCCTGGGGAGCCGCGCCGTATCCGGAAGGCGACCGTCTCGCCGCCCTTCAGCCGGGGCCGCGTCGTAGCGCACCTCCCGCCGCCGCACCGGCACGGGACGCCTCGGGCTACACGATCCCCTCCCTTGCACCTTCTGGGAGTGGCCAGGCGGATGCTCCCGCGCTCGTCTTCCCCGACTACGCGCCGCCGTCTCGGACGCCGGGGACGGATGCGGGGGCGTCGGGACCGACCGACGTCCCTGCGTCCCCGGCCCCGTCCGTCTGGGGCGCGCCTGCGCAGCCGCCGCAGCCGCAGCAGTTCGTCTCCCCGCCACCGGTCGTCGATCCTTCCGTCCGGTCGTTCGCGCCGCCGCCCGTGCAGCCCGCTGCACCTCAGCCCGCTGCACCTCAGCCCGCCGCCGAGCAGCCGCCGACACCGCGGCCGGTCGCTCCGTTCGCGCACCCGGGCTCCGCACCGCTCCCGGCCGCGCCCGGCGAGGCGCATCCGCCGACGGGGATCATGGCCGCCATGGGCGGCGCTCCTGTGGCGCCGGCCGCCACCGCCGACGTGCACCCTGCTGCTCCCGACCAGGTCGCCGCTCCGGAAGCGCCGGCCCCACAGGTTGCTGCCACGCCGCTGTTCATCGAAGTCCCTTCCTCCGATCCGTCCACGTCGGTGTTCGAGCCGGTCCCGCGACCGGCCCCGACCACCGATGTCGAGCCGGTCGCTCCCGTCGACGTGTCCGGTCCCGAGGTATCCGAACCGGTGACGCCCGCCGAGCCGCAGCGGGTCGTGCGCTCGGTCCCTCCGTCGTTCCGGGAGGGAGGAGTCCAGGATGCCGAGCCGCAGGCGCCGACCATCCGCCCGGCTCCCGTCCCGTCCGTCGATCGCTCACCCGCTGCCGAACCCACGGCGTCGGTGCCCGCCCCCGAGCTGCCGGTTGCTCCGGTCGCCTCCGTCGACCCCGCACCCATCGACGCGCCCGCAGCGCCGTCGGCAGGGTTCCCGTCGGCCGCACCCGCTGCCCCTCTCGTGCCGGCCGCACCCGTCGCCCCGGCCGCACCCGTTGCCCCGCCCGCATTCGCTGCCGGCGGACTGACCCCCGAGGTCGACGCGACGGTCGTCACGCCGCGTCCGACGGATGACGACCTCGACGCCACGGTCGTCGTCGCTCGCAAACGCGGGGTGCGTCGTGTGCTCGTGCTGGACGATGGTCGGCGGTTCTCCCTCTCGGGTGCGAGCGTCGTGATCGGGCGCAACCCGGTCGGCGACCCCGGCGAGCAGCGGCTGGCGATCTCCGACACCACCCGCACACTGTCGAAGACGCATGCCCGGCTCGTCGTGCAGGAGGACGAGTGGCGCCTGACAGACCTGCACGCGACGAATGGTGTCGTGGTCGTCGCCGACGACGGTGCGGAGATGCTCCTCGACCCCGGGGAGAGCGTCGTCGGCACCGGGCGCTTCATCCTGGGCGAGGTCGGCATGCACGTCGTCGCGGAGCGCGATTCGTGATGATCTCCTCCGTCGTCCTCAACGTCGCGTCGCTGACCGATACCGGACTCACGCGCACGGCGAACGAGGACTCGGTGCTGGAGGCATCGCCGGTCTTCCTCGTGGCGGACGGCATGGGTGGGCATGAGGCAGGCGACAGGGCGAGCGCGGCCGTCGTCGCGGCGTTCGAGCCGCTGCGAGGGCGGACGGTGGAGATCGACGACGTCCGCGATGCGCTGAGCCGTGCGGCCGCCGTCGTCGAAGACATCGCCGCCGAGCACCGACGCGGGGCAGGCAGCACGGTGACGGGCGTCGCCCTCCTGGAGCACGAGGGTGCGCCGCATTGGCTCGTCTTCAACGTGGGCGACTCCCGGGTGTACCGGCACCATGGCAACGAGCTCATCCAGCTCACGATCGACCACTCCCTCGGGCAGGAGCTCGTCGACGCGGGTGAGCTGCGTGCGGAGGACCTCGCATCGTTCTCGCAGCGCAACGTGATCACCCGTGCCATCGGCGCGCCCGACAGCACCGCTGATAGCTGGTTGCTGCCGGTCGTCGACGGCGAGCGACTGCTGCTGTGCTCCGACGGCCTGAGCGGGGAGGTCAGCGACGAGGCCATCCGGGCGACGCTGACGATGAACGGACGGCCCGAGTCGGCGGCCACGGCGCTGGTCCGCCGTGCGCTCCAGGCCGGAGGCCGCGACAACGTCTCGGTGATCGTGATCGACGTCGTCTCCGGCGGCGCCCGCACGCGCCCCGACGACAGCACGGGCGGTCGGATCGCCGCATCCGCGCTCACCGATTCGATGCTCGAGGGCACGACGATCCCGGTGCGGGCGCGATGACCGACGAGACCGCGGGGGAGGGCGAGGAGACGGTCGTGCTGAGCCGTCGAGACCGGCGTCGTGCCGGCGCGGCCTCCGATGCCGCGGTCTCCGGTGCCGCTGTCTCCGAAGGCACCGAAGAGCAGCCGCCTGCGGATCCTGACGAGGCCACCATCGTGGTGGATCGCGCGAAGCCCACCGCGAAGCCCACCCCGCAGGCCGCGTCGGACGCCGAGCCTGCGTCGGCCGACGACCCGGCCGAGCCAGACACATCGTCCGGCGACCCGGACGATGACGCCTCGGACGCACCCGATGGGGCGGGAGCAGCGGAACAGGTCGACGCCCGAGCGGACGAGCCTGACGCTGACCCGCTCGACGAAGCCACCGTCGTCGTCGACCGGGCGGCGGCACCGAAGGCCGACGCCCCCGACGAGGCCACCGTCGTCGTCTCACGACCTGCCCGGCGCCTGCGGCGGAAGCGAGTGGATTCGGCAGATACGGTGGACTCCGCGCACGAGAAGACCGCGGTCACCCGGCGGGTCGAGTCGTTCGCTGCGCCCACCGAGGGTCCTGCTCCCGCGATCTACAAGCCGCGACCAGCCCCGCTCGTCCCCGTCGCGCCGCCGGTCGTGGTCGGGGCTGCCGCACCCACGCGTGTCGAAGACCCGGGGCTGCCATCGGTCGCGAAGCAGGGGCAGCGCTGGAGCCTGCTCACCCTTGCTGCCGCTGCCGGTGCATGTGTCGTATCGGTCGTGGGTCTCGTGGCGCTCGGCTTCGTCGTCTTCGGCTGAGAGTCGCTTCCGTCGACAGCAGACCTCGGGGTGAGAGCGTCGCCGCGCTCAACCGCGGTGCCCTCCCACAGGACGTTGTGCAGACAGCGGCCCGTGGAGCGACTGGGCCTTCCAGTTCAGGATGAGCAATGTCTCGAGCCCTGCCGACAGCGCGACGGCATAGAGCACGAGCACGAGCCATCCCGTCGAACCGATGGCGGTGATCGCCGAGAAGACCATCGCGAAGACGACGACAAGCCCGATCAGAGCGATCATGCGGTCGGCCGCCGCGCTGCTCTCGGTGTGGCCGCCGCGCCGAGCAATCGCGAACGCGCGCCACGCGGCCACGACGAAGCCGAGGCTGAGAAGCAGGTTGCTCGGAAGTGAGACCATGCCCGGGGCGGCGGTGTTCTTCCAGAGGTCCAGAGTCACCAGCACTCCGATCGCGGACACGATCGCGAGAACGATGGCGATGGTTCCCCGAACTCGCGCGGCACGACGTACTGCGTCGTTCGCGGAACTCCCTGGTGACGTCATCCGTTCCCTCCCGGCGAGGCGTTCTTCATCAATTCGCTGCGAACTTCGGCCACCCGGTGGCTTTGTCCGCGACGCCTGCCATCTGGCTCTTCGCCGAATCGATGGCGTTGTCGAGCTGCACGTTGGCGCTGGCGATCTGGATCAGAGCAGCAGCGAGGGCTCCGACCATCGCGACGATCCCCGCCGGGGCAGCGATCAGTGTCGCCAATGCGGCGATTCCGGAGATGATTCCTGCGATCAAGGTTCCCAGGGTCGTCCACATCAGCGTCGTGAACGTGTCCAGGCCACCGGCGAGTTTCTCCAGGCCACCGGCGACCGGATTGGCAATCGCCGCTTCGAAGCCGGACATCGCAGCACGCTGGGCGGCAGTCGTCTGCTCGTACCGCTCCGCGCCCTTGCCGCCCCATTCTTCGTCGGTCTTCAGCACAGAGGGGTCGATCTGGTTCTTGGCGTTGGACAGGGGTGTCGCGAGGTCAGCACGCCAGGAGCCGGCGAGCGCACGGATCTGCTCACGGTAGCCGGGTCGCCGGTATGGATCCGCGATGACGTCCCAGAACTCGCCGAGACGTTCCATCAACCAGTTCCACGCATCACGCAGACGATCCGCAGCCCACTGCACCCAATCCCACACGTCAGAGAGCAGGTTGTTGACGTTCGTTCGGGCCTCTTCGATGCGCTGTTCGATCTCCTCCACCAGCTTGGCCCAGTCGGGTGCTCCCGAACCGGCTACAGGAATAGACATT
Organism: Microbacterium oxydans; assembly: GCF_000956405.1. Lineage (GTDB taxonomy): Bacteria > Actinomycetota > Actinomycetes > Actinomycetales > Microbacteriaceae > Microbacterium > Microbacterium oxydans_C. Next base: position 317,112 of record NZ_JYIV01000027.1, on the reverse strand, counting down.
GGTGCCTCCCGAGATTGCGGTTGTCCCGCATGTTCTTTCGATCGTCGTTCACAGTTGGACTTCCCACATGCCGTTGATCGTGCTGACGGTCTCGTCCTCACGGGCGATGAAGAGGTCGCGCACTTCGCGGAGCACCTGAGCGCCATCGGCGGCGGCCGAGGCACCTGCAGAGAGGTATGACGTCACTGCGGAGAGGATCTCACCGTACTGCGCGTACAGCTCGTCGCCTTTCCAGCAGAAAGCGGCATCTGACGAATGCATCGATGTGCTCGCCGTCGATGCCGTCGAGATGCGGGTCGACACGTCGTCCCACACGGTTGCGTCGCTTCCGAGAGCCTCGGAAGCGACTCGGATCTCCTCCGGTGAGAGCATCGTCTCAGCCTCCTCGAGTCAGCATTCGGATCAGTTCGACAGGATCTGCGATTCCCTCTGCGTACTCGCCGAGCGGAGTGCCTTCGAAGGGAAGGGAAGGCGTCGCGGCCGAGAGGATCTGCCGTGCACTCGACATCGCTGCACGGATCGCGTCAGTCACCTCTCCGCCGTCTGCGCTGCGGAGCCAGTCCTCGTCGAACCGGATGCCCACGAGGGTTCCCCGGCTGTCGAGTTCGACCCGTGCACGCGCGTGGCTGTCCGCGCCCTGGTGCACCTGGTTCGCGCGTTCGGTGAGTTGCCCCAGCGTTTCGGTCAGTCGAGAGGAGAAGGTGTCGATGAAACGGTTGACGTTTCGATGGAAGACATCTCCATCTGCGGACGCCACGAGGTCAGCGATCTCGTTCGCTGGTATGGCGGCGGAGGTCATCGGTTGCGGAGGGACGTCCGGCGCGTCGTCGGTGAAACTCGAACCCCATGCTTCGAGTCTGGAGAGGAGAACGGTGTTCGTCGTCTCGAGGATGACGCCTGACAGCGCCTCGGGCCGGATCGATGTGCGCCAGAAGGTCCCGACGGTGACGTCGACGGAGGAGCCTTCGAGACGGACGGAGACTTGGCCGGTCGGGTCATCGGCGCTCACATCATCCGCGCGAGCGAGAGCTTCTTGCATCTGTGCGGCCTTCTGGGCCAGCTGCTCGTGGAGCTCGTAAATCGCTTCGTTGTCGCTCGCCACTCTTGTCCCCCCCCGGGTCACCGTCATCGATGCCTCCCAACGTACAGGATCGCGGTCACATCGCCACAGGGGCGGCTCGATCCAGCCAGTGTGAGGGTCGGGCCCGTCGAGTGGATCGGCTGCGGGTCGGGTAGCCTCAGCGGATGCGTGGAAAGAGACGTCAGGCGAATGACGAGATGAATCGTGTCCACCCCCTCCCGGAGGTCAGGCCTGGCGATCGCGTACCGACGGCTGCGAACTCCGGTGAGCCCCGTGCGATCGTCTGATCCCTCCACGGCGCGGCCGAGGATCCCCGCGGTCATCTCGCTCGTGAGCGGCGTCTTCGCGTCGATCATTGCCATCGCCTCGCTTGCCGGTGCGTCCACCGACGGTGCACTGCTCGGCGTCGGGGTGGTTGCCACCGTCGTCGCCGCGGTCGCCTTCTTGATCGCCCGTGCCGGCTTCCGGCTCGCCACGCCGGTGGCAGGGAGGGAATCCCGGATCGGTGTGCTCATGCTGCTTGTCGCACTCGCCTTGTTCGTGGGGGTGATCGGCAGCATGGTGGCGTTCGTGATCAGCGCCGCGATGGTCAGCCAGTACGGGGCAGGCGCCGCGATCATCCTCCTCGTGTCGTCGGGAGTGGTGATGGTCGCAGGTGCCCGAGTGCTCGGTATCGCTGCCGCGCGGAAGCGAGCGCGGGAAGGCCGCTGAGGGTCAGATCCGCGTGACGTGTCCGAGCTGTCGGAACGTCGAGGGCCGCGCGCCGGGGATGTCAGTCGAACTGGCGGGCGGGATCGTCCGTCTGGGACTGGTCGAGGAGTCCGCCCGAGCGCTCCGCCTCCGCGGGATCCTCCGCAGAGGCATCCTTGCGACGCCGCAGCACGATGAGGATGCCGAGCACGCCGAGCAGACTGGCCCCGCCGATCGCTGCGAACAGCGCGGCTTCGCGGGTGAGAGCGAACGGCGACGCACCGTGGTCGGGGTCGACGGATGCGGCGGGCGGGCGCACCGCGCTCTCTGCCGTGTCGAAGAAGGGGCTCACCGGTCCCCGTGTGGTGGCGTCGGGCAGGAGCTGGATGGCGGCGGAGGGCTGGATGAAGCCCCAGCCGTTCACGTCGTCGCGGTTGTCGGCATCTGCGCGAAGGGCGGTCGCTGTGAGGCGGTAGGCCCACCCTGCGGGAGGGTCTTCCGGGTGCGCTTCGGCGACCAGGGCGGCAGCAGCGCTCACGTATCCGGTCGCGAAGCTCGACGCCGGGGCATCGGAGGCGAAGAGGCAGTCGCCGCCACCCGGCGCCGCGGTGAGGACACTGCTGCCCGGTGCCGTCACGCCGACCTGCGGTCCGTGGATCGAGGCGTCCGTGGCGAGGCCGTTCGCATCGGCGGCGCTGACCCCGAGTACCTGTTCGTAGGCCGCGGGGTAGCGGGGTCCGTCTTCGGCCTCGGCATCGGATGCCCTGTTGCCGCCGCTCGCGACGACCAGTGCGCCGACCGCGGCGGCGTGCTCCACAGCGGCGCGGAGGTCGTCGGAGTTCGCGGCCTGCGACATCGAGACGTTGATGATGTCGGCACCGTTGTCGGCAGCCCAGTTGATGCCGTCGGCGATGCGCTGAGAGGTGGGACCGAAGCCCTTGTCGACGTCCTGTGGCGAATCGCTGCGGAAGACCCGCACCGACAGCAGACGGGCATCGGGGGCGAGTCCGACCACGCCGGAGCCGGCGACCGGTTGCGCGGCGATCTGGCCCGCGATGGCCGTCCCGTGCCCGGTGATGTCACTCATCCCGTCACCGCGTTCGCCGTCGCCGACGAGGTCGACGCCGCCGATCACGACTCCGGCGAGATGCGGGTTGCCCGCGTCGATCCCCGAATCGACGACCGCGACGACGACACCCGCACCGGTGGCGAGGCGGTTCGCATCGTCGGCGCCGAGAGCGGCGAGTGCGGCAGGAGCCTGGGGTGTGAACACGATGTTGCCGGGTTCGCAGGCACCGGTCGCTGCCGAGACGATGGATGCGGGTGCGGAGGTCGATGCCAGCGCGGAAGTGGGGGCGCCGAACACTGCTGCGCCCAGTACGAGGGTCGCGAGGGCGGCGCGTCGACGCATCACTTCGTCCCGGAGCCGGGCGATTCTCTCGCGGCCTCGCTGGTCAGGGCCGGTCCCGCGGCGAAGAACTCGATCCACGCGTTCGAGACACGTCCGATGTCGGAGGGGGAGTAGCCGAGCTGGGCGATGGCGTCGCTCGCGGCCTCCTCGGCATCCGGCTCGACGACCGCTCCGGGGATCGCGTACGCGGTGCCCGACTCGTCGACCAGCACAGCCATGCCGACGGCATCGTCTGACGTGCCGCGCACCTGCACGAGGGCGCCGCCTCCGACAGCGACGTCGACGCGCGATCGTTCTTCCGGCAGCTCGGAGGTCGTGGAACCGAGCACGGTGCGAGCGTCGTCGCCGAGGACGGCGCAGGGGGTCTGGCCCGCCGCGAGGGTCTTCAGGGGCTGCGTCGGCCAGTCGTCGCCACCCGCGTTCGGAACGGTCGGCACGTTGGCGACCTCGGCCGGCGAGACCTCTTCTTCGGCGCCGGCTTCTTCTCCGCTGCCGAGCAGGTACAGCTGGTAGGCGAGCGGGCTGAGCCGGGCGAGCTCGCCTGTTGCCAGGGCGACGTAGCGCTCGTCGGCCGGGCTGCCCTGCACGTGCACGATCGTGCCCGCTGTCAGGTCGGTGCCGGGAACGGAGGCACCGACGGCATTGAGACGGATCGGCTCGAGGTCTGCACCGGCGTCGAAGAGGTTCAGCCAGCGGCCGTCGACCTCGTACACGTCGCTGGTACCGAGACCGACGGCACGCAGCACGGCGTTCGCGTCGTCGGCGGGCACGGCGTGGCGGAGGCCGTCGGCGACCACGAACAGCTCGTCTCCGCGCTGCACCACGGTTCCGCTGCCGTTCGCGACCTGGGCGATCGGGTCGTTCGACAGCGATACGGCCGTGCCGTCTGAGTCATCGACGCATGCGGTCCACGACGCGTTGATGAGGGCGCTCGGCGCGGGCAGATCGTCGGGGGCGCCGAGGATGCCGATCGAGGCGCCGACGGGGATGCCGTCGAGCGCGGACTGGTCGGTGCGCACGACCTTGAACTCGCCGGCCGGGATGAGCAGGCGGGCGCTGGCGGTGTTGATCACGGGGTAGAGCGTGCCCTCGACGGAGACGTAGCGTGCCCCGGTGTCGGTCGCGATGATGAGACGGTTGTTCTGCCAGTCGCCGGGAAGGCCGGGCTGCATGATGCCCCAGAACACCCCGACCAGGATGACGCCGACGGTCAGGGCGACGCCGGCGACCACGGCACGAAGCGGCTTCGCCGGGTCGAGTTCCTTGCCTCCCGGTGCTCCGCCGGTGAAGGCGGAGAGGAGTCGTCGTCTGCTGAAGCCCTGGGCCTCGATGAGATCCTTCTTGGTCGCCATCGGTCAGACGAGCCCCGCCGTGATGACGCCGAGGGGCAGGAGCAGTGCGAGGGCGACGATCTCGACCGTGTCGCCGATGCGCGTGAGCCGCAGACGCGCCTTGGGCGTGAGCAGGGTGAGTCCGACGAGGATCACGGTCGCCACCACCAGGATGAGCAGCATCCAGGTGCGCACGTCCGGCAGGGCGAGGGCGACGGTCACTCCGGTCGTGGCCAGCCCGATCGCCCCGATGGCCATCAGCACCAGCACTCCGAGGCGTGCGTGGATCTGGCGGGACTGGAACATCATCCCGATGAAGGCCAGCACGCACAGCACGGCGCCGAAGACTCCGCTGGCCGCGACGAGCGGTGTCGCGATCAGCGCGGCGAGTCCCAGTGCGGCGCGCAGCGCGATCAGGGTGCGGGTGCCGGTAGCGGCACGGCGCTTGACCTCGTCGGCGTCGATCGGCACGGGCGCGGCGAACATCTCGGCGTCGCTCTGCGGGGAGATCACGCGGATGCGGGTGGAGCTGAGTGCGAGCCAGGGGATGCCGTTCGCGAGGAGGGCCGTGGTGGCGAGCATGATGGCGTACGGCGCGAGCGGGTCGCCGAAGACGGCGGCGGCCGTGGCCGTGATACCGATCGACGCGCCGAGCGCGATGGGGACGAGGTGGATCTCCGGCTTGTCCTGTGTGACGGCGAGGCCGACGCCTCCGACGATGACGAGGCCCAGCCCCATCGCGGCGAGAGGCCAACCCCAGATACTCTGCGTCGGCACCGCGAGGTAGCCGGCGAGTCCGCCGTACGCGGCAGCGGCGAGTCCGAGTGCGTGTCCGGCTTCGGGCTGGCGCAGGCGCATGAGCACTGCGGCAGCGACGCTGAGCACCACGGCACCGGCGCCGGCGATGATCGCGGGGATCAGCGAGGTCGGGGGTGTGGCCACGAGCAGCAGCGCGCAGAGGGAGAGGAACGTGAGGCTGATGAAGAGTGCGGTGCGCGAACTGTCGGCGGGCGTCCACGAACTGTGCTGCTCTGCTGTGGCGTCGATGACGGCTTCGACGACGTCGTCGTAGATGCGCGGCTCGTGCATCAACCCGCCGCGCACCAGGGTCAGCAGCTCGCCGTCGTGCACCCCCTGGGCGGCTGCGCCGCGTGCGGGGTCGAGCGGGGTGCCGTCGGCGCGCTGCAGCGCGTAGCCGCCATGGGTGAGCGTCGGGTCGAGGACCCCGAGACTGCGGGCGAATCCCGGGATGATCTCGACGAGCGGAACCTGCGACGGTACGCCGACGTCGAGCCGTCGGTCGTCGCTGACGACGGAAAGCCGCAGCACGGTGCCTGCCGCTGCGCTGCTCTGAGTCATGGAACGATGCCCCCTCCATGGTGTGCGGTCTGACCGGAGGAGATCCGGTGGCTGCGCATTCCGCCTTTCACCCTAGTTGAGGCGCACGACAGCATGTAGTCGCTGAGCGGATGGATTTCTCTATCGAAGGCACAAATCTTCCCGCGAGGCTTCTTCGCTTATGGTGATCCGATCCGATCTGTTCTACCCTGGCTCCTGAAACAGATTCGTGGGGGGTTGTTTCGATGTCGTCCCAGCCCAGGGATGCGCTCCCCCGCACGTGTGTCCTTTGAGGACCGGAGGGAGTGAGTAATGGCTGATGTCATCTCCGCAGAAGAAGGGGCTCTGCGTCGCGGAGCCCAGGCGGTGCGGGAGACCAAGACCGGGATCGACCAGCAGACCAAGAAGGTCCGCAGTGAGATCGAGCAGCTGCGTGGATTCTGGACGGGTGCGGCTGCCGCATCGTTCACCACGCTGATGTCGCGTTGGGACGAGCAGGCTCGTCAGCTCAACGAGGTTCTCGTGACGCTCGAAGATGCCCTCGCCGGCACCGAGCGTGACCAGGCCGCGACCGAAGAAGCGCACCAGCAGACCATCTCGGGCCTCGGCTCGATGATGGGTTCCTGAGCGTAGACCACAGAGATTTCAAGGAGAACATGATGCAGTCAATGTCAGTTCGCCCGGAGCAGGTCAACGCTCTGGCAGCGCAGATCCGCAGCGGGTCGCAGGGTATTCGTTCCGAGCTCGACCGTCTCGAGTCCGAGGTCGGCAAGCTGCGGGCTTCCTGGGATGGTGCCGCACAGCAGGCATACGACCAGGCGCAGGCCAAGTGGAACCGTTCGCTGAGTGAGATGCAGCAGCTGCTCACGCAGATCGCGGGCAAGACCGAGGAGATCTCGGGCCAGTACGTGCAGACCGACAAGTCGGCTGCCGGGCGGTTCGGAGCCTGACCCCGTGGCGCGGGTCCGTCGCAGAGATGCGCCGGCCCCGCGCCGTCTGCTGTGCTTTTCGGTGAGACACCGGACGGCACAGCAGGCGTGACGGGATCGCCGGAGGAAAGAAGAGGGGGCGTCGATGACCATCGGAATCGACTTCGATCAGATCATGGCCGAGCTCAAGCGGCTGGCCCGTGAAGCGGCGGCTTTTCCTGCCGCGAACGAAGTCGCCGTGTCCGAGGGCGGTACGTCGAAGGCGACGGATGAGTTGCGGAACGCGGTGGCCTACGCGGCCGGACGTCTGAGCGTGGCCACGCAGAATGCTGTGGACTCCTTGAACGACACGCAGGAGACGATCCGTCAGGCCGTCATGATGATCGCGGAGCAGGACGCAGCCATCGCCGATGACTCGAAGCTGATCCTGTCGCTCCTCGACTCTGCCGTCGCGCAGAGCGACTCGGACACGAGCGCGGAGGCCGACTACTGATGCGACGCGGTGTGCTAGCCAGCGCATCCGGCGCAGTCGCATCGATCGTCGCGCTGGCGCTTCTCCTCCCTGCGTCCGCTCACGCAACGACGCTGGAGTCGGGTCTGTGGTGGTTCGATCGCGGAAAGGTGCAGGCAGCGCACGATGCGGGCTTCGACGGCACGGGCGTCACCGTCGCGGTCATCGACGGCCAGATCAATCCCGACGTGGTCGGTCTCCGCGGCGCGGATCTCGAGGTGAAGGACTCCTACTGTCGGGACGCCGAGGGAGAGCCGGTGCCGGCGACGTCGACCGATTATGTAGCGGCGTCGCACGCGACGCACGTCGTCTCGATGATCGCAGGGACCGGAGATGCCCCGGCAGGCGGCCTTCCCGTCACAGGGGCCGCGCCTGGTGCAAAGGTCCTCTACTACCCGGCCATCGTCACTGATGGGGTGTTCGATACCGCCATGGGGGAGAATGTCGACGAGCAGTGCCTGCTCGAAGACGGCAGCACGGTCATGGCTGATGGCACCACCGGGGTGTCGCGTGCGATCGAGGATGCGGTAGAGGATGGCGCCGACATCATCTCCATCTCCCTCGAGGGCTTCGATCTGACCGACGCCCTCGCCAAGGCGGAGGCCGCCGGTGTGATCGTGGTGGCGGCTCTTCCGAACAACTCCGGGGTGGCCTCGCAGCCTGCGTCGGGCAACGGCGTCGTCGCAGTGCAGTCGTTCGGTGCCGACGGGAAGATCCAGAGTTCCACGACCATCGAGGGTGTGGGCGATCCTTCGCCGAATCAGAGCGACGACGTGATCGTCGCTGCGCCCGGGATGGGTCTGCTCGGGCAGGGCAGCGAGAACTCCTGGGACGAGCAGGTCCTCCTCACCGGCACGTCGTATGCGACACCGATCGCGGCGGGCTTCCTTGCCGTGGTGAAACAGAAGTACCCGGATGCCACCTCGGGTCAGCTGCTGCAGAGCCTCATCCGCAATACGGGCACCAAGGGCGAGCACGAGCCGGAGTGGAACGACAGCGTCGGCTATGGAGCGGTCTCGCTGACGGGGATGCTCGCTGTCGATCCGACGGCGTACCCGGATGTCAACCCGATCTTCGATGCAGACGATCCGGACGCCCTGCCGTCGGCGGCTGACGTCCGCGCTGCTGCAGCGGCGGCGACGCCGGTGCCGACCGCCGACAGCGACGATCCTGGCGAGACCTCGTCCACGCAGGACGCGTCGGTGCCGCTGCTCGTCGGGGGCGGCATCCTCGTCGCTGTCCTTCTTGTGGGCGGCATCATTCTCGCGGTCGTGCTCACACGATCTTCGCGACGACGGAACAACGAGCAAGGGGGAGCCCATGGCCGGTAAGCAGGATGGTGGCGGTTACGAGGCGGAACTCAATCGCATCCGAGCTGTTGAGGACTGGCGCATCCCGAAGGCTCCTGCGCTTCAGAACGCGCTACGGTCGTTGGACAGTGCGCTTGCCGCTGTGCTCGCATCGTCTGCCTGGGAGGGGAGCGCTGCTGAGAGCGCCAAGACGTCGCTGAACACCCTCCGCGCACGGTTCCGCAACGTGGAAGCGCACGTCTCACACATCACGCGGGTCATCGACACGGCGAACTCGATCCGCCGGGAGACCGCAGCGGCAGAGCTCCCGAGCGCGCAGGTCGATTCCTTCTGGGCGAACGCTGCGCGCGTCGGCTCGGTGGTCGTCCACCCCGTGTTGGGGCCGCTGGCCGCCGACACCGCACTCGATGCCATCGGGAACTTCCTCGGCAACAAGCGGGAAGAGGAGGCCCGCAAGATCGTCGAGCGGGTCGAGGCGTCGCTCCAGGAGCCCGCCAAGGAACTCCGCGAGTCCTCCGCGCGGGTGGCGTCGCTCAACATGGACGTCACCGTGCCCGGCGGCACGGATGACCAGCCCGGCGGATCCGATCCCGGCGTGACGGCTCCACGGATCTCGTATCCGAGCGGCATCGGAGGCCCGTCCGGCTCCGCACCCGGTGTCGGAGGTGTCACTCCTCCCGGCGGCGGTGTCGGCGAGTATCATCCCCCGGTCCCGACGAACCCTGCGGTGCCCTCGGTCCCCGCCGGGCCGGGCGGCGGAGGATGGGTTCCGGAGGGTCCCGGCGATCGCCCGGGCGATGTGGGTATCGACGACCCCTCGATCGACTCTCCCGGCGGTGGTCTCCTTCCGGGCGGGCCCGGTGGCGGTCTTCCCGGCGGTTCCGGTGGTCCCGGCGGCTCGGGCTCCGGCTCGCTTCCCGGCGGCGCCCTCCCGGGCGGTGTCTTCCCCGGCGGCAGCGGGGGCCTCGGCGGCATCGTGGGCGGTGGCGCCGGTGCGGCGGCGATCGCGGCGAGCTCGAAGATCGCCGGCTTCGGCAGCATGGGCGGACTCGGCGGTGCCGGCTTGGGGTCGGGCGCCGGCGCTGGGCTCAAGGCCGGTGGCGGTCTGCTCGGTAACTCCACCGTCGGTGGTGTCGGTGGAGCAGGAGGCCCTGGCGGTATGGCCGGTGCCGGCGGCGTCGGCGGGGCGGGTGCCTCGGGCACCGGGTCCTCCGGCGCGGCAGGTGCCGGTGGCCGACCCGGCATGGGCATGATGGGCGGCGCCGGTGGCGCCGACGAGGAGGAGAAGGCGAAGCGTTCGGGCCTCGGTGGTCCCATCGCGCCGAAGCTGGAGGACGACGAGGAAGCTGGTCCCCGCGCCAAGGGCGCTCGCGCCGGATCCCGCGACGAGCCTGCCAACTGACAGAGAGATCAGCAGGGTCTGTTCGGGGGGGACGGCGAAGGACGGAGGGGCGTCATGAGTGACACGGATTTCTGGCTGAATGCGGCCGGGCTGCGTGAACAGGCGGGAGCGTTCACGCAGTACGCGGACCAGGCAGCCAGCGCGAGGGCGTGGTTGGAAGACCGAACGATCACGGACGACGGGAGTTTCGACGCCTACACGCGTGTCGCCGGTGCCGCGATCGAGATCCGGTCATCGTTGATCGACTGGTTCGATCACCTCGAGCAGGTGCTGGACGGTGTAGCCACCGAGCTCATCGCTGTGGCCGACGAGGGCGAGGGCATCGACACCGAGCAGGCCGCGCTCATCGACGCGACCGATCCTGATGTCTACAACGACAACATCCAGTCGCCGTCGGGGCGGCCGGAGATCGCCCCCAGCTACGACCGTACCGACGACTCACTGCCCGTATGGGGGCCGCCGACAGGGGGAGCCGCCTTCTTCTGTGACCTCGGCACCCATGACGAGCTGAACCAACTCAGCACCAATCTCGTCCCGGGGGATCTTCTCAGCCCGAGCGAATGGATCGACACGGTGCTGGGGTGGTTGGGTGCGCGGACACTGCCGCAACGCGTGCTGGAGACCTACGGCGGCCGCTGGGGCGATATCCGGCAGTTCGTCGACACGATCAACGGTCTGGCGTCACTCGTGGACGACATGCGGGGGCACCTGTCCAGCGCCGCGGCGTACGCCGGCATCCAATGGCAGGGTTACGCGTCCAACAGTGCACAGGCCTATCTCGCTGACCTGCTGAACGCGCTCTCCGATGCGCAGCACGCCCTCGCTGACGCGGGTACGGTCTTCTCCGACTACTGCACCGGCGTGATCCAATCCGCTGAGCAGATCGCCGGCGCGATCTACGGGCTCTACGACGCGATTCTCGTCGCGGCTGCCGGCGCGGCCTTCGGCACCGGCACCGTCTGGAGCGGCGGCGGCGGACTCATCGGCTACGGCACCGCCGGTGTCTCGCTGCTGTGGGCTTTCAAGAAGCTCGCGGACGTCAATGACATCCTGCAGGACATCTCGGACCTGTACTCGATTCTCGAAGCGCTCGGCAATCTGTCCGGCGATCTCTCGAACTTCGCCGCGACGATGCCCGTGCCGACGATGGAGCAGACCTCATGAGGGTTGACGGTGCAGCAGACGACGCCGCGGAGCCACTCGACCCGATCGCGGCGTTTGCAGGGCGTGTGGGAGGGGAGCGGGCACCGTTCGCGCTCCCGACGGTCGCTGCCAGCGCACCGGTGCTTCTGCAACTGACGAAGCAGATGCGCGAAGTGCGTGCCGCCAGCGATGACCCGCACCTCCGCGCTGCTCTGGAGGACATACTGGACGGACGCGCTCCGCTTTCGACGCTGCTCTGCGCCGGAGTGCTTCCCGCTCCTCCCGCGGTGATGCCGGAGGGGTTGCGGGCGTTGTTGGAGATGAACGAGGAGAAGCAGTGACGATCGGGCTGAAGACCTCGATGGCCAGGGGCGCGCTCGTGGGCGTCGTCGGGGGGATCGACGAGATCGCTCGTCTCCTCCAGGCGCTCCAGGAAGAGACCGCCGTGCTCGAATCGCGGTGGGACGGTGAGGCACGCGAAGCGATGTCCGTCGCAGTGCGCGACTGGACCGCATCGGTGGAACGGCTGCGACTCATCGGACGTGAGGCGAGCCGCGTCGCGGGTCAGGCGGTCGAACGGGTGGACGAGTTCGATCGCCGCCGAGCTGGCGCATGGCACCGGTGATGCGGCGGGCGACGGCGCTCACCTTGGCTCTGGTGTCTGTGGCGCTGACGCTCACTGCGTGCGCTTCCAGCGCTGCGACGGAACTCATCGTCACGTATGAGGCGGGCGGCGAGGAGCGCACTCTGACTCTCAGCCCTGATCAGGTCACCTGTGACGCGGGGAGTGCGCACGGACTCGCGATCTCGAACGATCCGCAGGGACGCTTCTCGATCCGGCTCGACAGTGACCGCCGGGGATCGGTCGGCGCCGGAAGCGATGAGGGACTGGTGCTCTTCGAAGGCACGGATCTCGACCTGAGCGCGTCGGGCACCGTGCTCAGCATCGGGGAGTCCGACGGCGAAGTTTCCCTCGTCGAGGGATGGGCGCCTGGTGACGATGTGAACGTCACAGCTGATGACGCCGAACGATACCCCGCGAGATTGTCGGGAACGGTCGCCTGCGAGGGACCGGTCGTTCTGCCGACTCCCGACCAGGGAGCCTCTGGAACGCCGCCCGCGGAGGGCGTGAGCGTGCGATTCACGGCTGGCGGCGTCGTCCATACCTCGGTCTTCGTGCCGACCGCTGTATCGTGCGCGGACGGCGTCACCGCGACTGGCGTCGAACCGTACCCTGGCACCCTTTCCTTCGACGACTCGGGGCGGGTGCGAATGACCGTGTCCGACGACGCAGGGACGACCGAGTTCCGCGCGGATGGCGCAGATGTCGTGGCTGAAAGCAACGGCTCATACTGGCTGAAGGGAATCCGCGGTGATGTGCAGTTCTGGGAGGGCCGGACCGGGGGAACGCTTTCGCCCGATGCGGCGCAGCCAGGAACCGGTACGCTCAGCGCGCTGATCGAGTGTGGATAGCGTGGGGAACACCCCGCGGCGAGAGTCGCGCACAGTGGATAGGGTGCAGGTGTGTCAGTCGAGATCGTAGAGCGGCGTCGGATCGTGCTCCAGAGCGAGGATCGCCGCATCGACCTCTCCCTCCCTCTCGACGAGACGCTCGAAGACGCGCTGATCCTGAGCGGGCTCTCGACGGCTGATCGCTTCGTCACCATCGGCCCCGGCGGCTTCGAGATCCCCGGCGACACCGAGTGCGAAGACCTCGTCGACGGCGGACTCTACGCGCTGATCGATCGCACGGCGCTGGCCCCGCAGGCTCGCCCTGCAGAAACCGCGACCGGCCCCACACGCGCCGACCACGGCGCACGATGGTGGATGCTGGCGGTCTCCGGACTGCTGCTCGTCGCCGTCTTCGCGCAGGGCGCGGGCGATCCGCTGCTCCGACTCCTGATCGCCCTTCTCGTGGCGGTCGGCGCGGTCAGCGGTGCCGTCGCGTGGGCACGTCGCGACTCTGCGGCGGGGGTGCGTGGCATCCTCGGCGTGCTCGCCCCGGTGCTCCTCTCGTTCGCAGCCGGCGCGCTCCTGATCCCGGCCGCTCTCGAAGCGAGTGCGCATCTGTCGACCGCCGCCGGTTTCCTCGCGGCGGGCACGACCACTGCGATCATCGCCGTCACGGCCAGGGCTCGGCCGATGCGCGCCGCGGCCGGAACAGCGACCGTGCTGCTCGTCGCCCTCGCCGCCGTATGGGGACTCGCCCTGCTGCTGCGCTGGGGGCAGGCGGAAGCGGCCGCGATCTCGCTCGGGCTCATCCCCCTGGGCCTGCGAGCCCTTCCGAGCAGCCTCGTCAACCTTCCCGAGGGCTACTTCATCGACTACAAGCACTTCATGACCAGCCGGTGGACCGTGCGCGGAGCCATCCCCGAGTCGGTCGGACTGCTGCGTCCGGAGCGCATCACGGCGGTGGTCGACGATTCGTCCGCGCGACTCATCGCCGGGACCGCTGTGCTGAGCGTCGTCAGCGCGCTGATGGCGCCGATCGCTTTCCTGCGTCCGTGGCCGGACGACACTCTCGTGATCATCGGCGGCATCGCTCTCCTCTGCTGCCTGGGACTCGCTCTGCTGCTCACGCCACGGCACACCACATCCCGCATCCTGCGCTGGTTCCCGCGTGCGGCTGCCGCGGTCGTCTTCCTGGTCGCCGGCATCCACGCCGCCACTGCCCTCGGTGCGGGCTTCCAGGTGCTCGGAGCCGCCGTGCTGTTCGCTGTGGGGCTCGTGGCCGTGGCCATCGTCATCCCCGTCTCGCGCGGCGCGCGTTCGCTCATCTGGTCGAGGTTCGGCGACGCGTTCGAGTGGCTCGCGGTCGCCCTGGCGCTGCCCTCCGCCCTGCTCTACGCGAATGCCCTGTCGCTCCTTCGTGGAATGATGGCCGGATGAGCGGGAACGGCGCACCACAGCCCTGGCCGGGCAGTGGCCCGATCCCTCCGATGCAACCCGGAGCGGGCCAGCCGGGAGAGATCCCGGCTCTGCCCCCTGCTCTGATCGCGGCGCCTCCCGGCGTCGACGGGGCACCGCTGCGACAGGCGCCGACTCCGCCGGCGCCGAACAGGATGGAATCCCGGCGCACGGCCGTGCGACAGCCGGCAGACGGCCTCGGGCCGGCATTCGCCGGTTCTCCCGCGGGAACCGGGCTGCGCATCGCCGCCTTCACGCTCGATGCCGCAGCGGTCGTCCTCGCCGCGGCCATCGTCCTCGTGTTCTCGCAGAGCCTTCTGCTCGCCGGGCTCGCCGTCTTCGAACTCGCGCTCTTCCTCTGGGTGCTCGAGGCGCGAACCGGGATCACCCTCGGCAACGCCGTGCTGCGTCTTCGCAGCGCCCGCGCCGATCGGCCGTACTCGCCGGGTGTCGGTCGCCAGTTCGTGCGCGGCATCATCACCGGCGCAGGCTTCCTGGTCGCGGTGGGGAGCTGGGTCATCGTCGCCTCCGGTGCGTGGGACCGCAGCGGGCGGCGGCAATCGTGGGCCGATCGTGTCGCCGGCACGGTCGTCGTCTCGGTCCCCGCTCGTGCCGCCGTCGCGCCGTCGTCGCAGGCACCGGTCGTCGATGCCGTCGAGCCGCTGGCTCCGCCCCAGGTCGTGCCGCTGGGCGCGCATTCCGCGGTGGTCGACGAAGACTCCGAGCCCACCGATGCCCGTGCTGCATCGCATCGAACCGCCACACCGGAACCGACGGCACCGGGCACGGAGAAGCCGCTGTTCACCGTCGCACCGACGCCCGCGCCGCAGGCCGGCCCGGAATCCGCAGCCCCCGCATCCGAGACCGGCGCGCTTCTTCTGATCTTCGACACCGGCCAGCGCGTGCAGCTCGCCCTGCCGCTCGCCGCGAACCTCGGACGCGCGCCGGTCGCGAGTGCGCACGACGACCGGCTCATCATCGTCACCGACCCCGACGCGTCGGTCTCGAAGACGCATCTGCGCATCGAGCACTCGCGCGGTCGCACCTGGGTCACCGACTTCGGCTCGACCAACGGCTCCGACATCCGCGCCGATGACGGTCAGACGACCGAACTCGTCGCGGGGGAGCGCGTGCTCCTCGACGACGCCGACCGCGTGCGCATCGGAAACCGCAGCTTCACCATCAGCCTCCTGCTGGGCACCGACAGCAGCGCCGGAGAGAGAGCATGACAGGACCCCGTCTCGCCCCGCCCCGTGTCCCCTCCGGGAAGCTCCCCGTCCAGGCGCCGCCGGAGCTGCAGCCCAACGACGGCGGTATGGGAATCCTCGGCTCGCTGCTGCCCATGCTCGGCAGCGTCGGCGCGATCGTCATGGTCACGATGTCGAACCAGTCGGTCACCGGTCTGCTCACCGGCGGCATGTTCCTGCTCTCGTCGCTGGGGTTCGTCGCGGTCAACGGCTGGCGTCAGCGTTCGCAGCGTCAGGCGGCGACGCTCAGCGCCCGTCGCGAGTACCTGGCATACCTGACCGAACTGCGACAGACCGTGCGCGTCGCTGCGCGGCAGCAGCGACGTGCCGCGAACTGGCACCTCCCCGCGCCCGAGACCCTCCCGTACATCGCCGAGGAGCGCACCCGCGTGTGGGAGCGCGGCGTCAACGACCCCGACTTCCTCTCGGTGCGCGTCGGCACGAACGACCAGCAGCTGTGCATCTCGCTCGAAGCGCCCGAGCTCCCGCCCCTCGCCCAGCTCGACCCGGTTGCCGCATCTGCCGCGCACCGGTTCATGCTGACGCACGAGATCCAGAAGAACCTCGCGCTCGGCGTGACGTTGCGCGATTACGCCCGCGTCGAGATCACCGGCGATGAAGACGAGACCCGCGCGCTCGCGCGCGCGATGCTGCTGCATGTGGCCACGATGCACGACCCTGATACGGTCCAGATCGTCATCGCCGCCGACGCCGCCGTCCTTCCCCAGTGGGAGTGGGCCAAGTGGCTGCCGCACACGCACTCGCGCACGGTGAGGGACGGACTCGGCGCCGCCCGCATGATCGGCTCGCAGCTGTCGGAGCTCGAGGACATGCTGCCGACAGAGGTGCGGGAGCGGGCGCGGTTCGCGCGTGACGGCTCGGGCGCCAAGGTGCCGCACATCGTGATCGTCACCGACGGCGCGACCACTTCTTTCAACGACATGCTCGTCAGCGGCGACGGTGTTCAGGGCGTCACCGTGATCGACCTTCCCGCGCGCTGGGGCGACCTCGACGACCCGAACGCGCTCCGCATCGCCTTCGAAGCGGGTGGCAAGGGTGCGCGCGCCGAGCTCGTGAGCCTGCAGGTGCCCGCTCGTCCCTTCGAGGCCGACGCGATCAGCATCGTCGAGGCTGAAGCCACAGCACGGCGACTCATCGCGCTGTACTCGGGCGGCACGACGATCACCAAGAAGAAGAGCGCGACCGATCAGGCCGAACTCGTCGAGCTGCTCGGCCTCCCCGACGTGCGAGACCTCGACCTCGACGCGGCCTGGGCACCGCGACTCGAACGCGACCGTCTGCGGGTGCCCATCGGGCAGACGGAAGACGGCAGCCCGCTCATCCTCGACATCAAGGAATCGGCCCAGCAGGGCATGGGGCCGCACGGTCTCATCATCGGTGCGACCGGATCGGGCAAGTCGGAGGTGCTCCGCACGCTCGTGCTCGCGCTTGCGATGACCCACTCTCCCGAGCAGCTCAACTTCGTGCTCGTCGACTTCAAGGGTGGTGCGACGTTCGCCGGCATGGCCGACATGCCCCACGTCTCAGCGATCATCACGAACCTCGGGGAGGAGATCTCCCTCGTCGACCGCATGCAGGACGCACTGCAGGGTGAGATGGTCCGCCGCCAGGAGCTGCTGCGCGCGACCGGCCCCTTCGCCAACGTCGCCGACTACGAGAAGGCACGCCGCGGCGGACGCACCGACCTGGCTCCTCTTCCCGCCCTGCTCATCGTCGCGGACGAGTTCTCCGAGCTGCTGTCGGCCAAGCCCGAGTTCGTGGACACGTTCGTCAACATCGGTCGCCTCGGTCGTTCGCTTCAGGTGCATCTGCTGCTGTCGTCGCAGCGCCTGGAAGAGGGCAAGCTGCGCGGACTCGACACCCACCTGTCCTACCGCATCGGTCTGCGTACGTTCTCCGCAGCAGAGTCGCGCACCGTCCTCGGCGTTCCCGACGCCTACCACCTGCCCACCCAGCCGGGCGCCGGCATCCTGAAGTCCGACACCGAGACGATGACGCAGTTCCGTGCCGCCTACGTGTCCGGCCCGCCGCCCCGTCGCCGCCGTCGTGCCGCGTCGGGGTCCGGCCAGAGCTCCGGATCGACCGCGGTCGAGCTCTTCACCGCCGCACCGGTCTGGCGCGCCGAGGCACCGGTCGACGAGCCGGAGGCCGTCGTCGACGCAGAGCCCGAGGAGAAGCGGAACACCTTCGAGATCGCCGTCGAGGCGATGAGCGGACGCGGACCTGCCGCGCACCAGGTGTGGCTGCCGCCGCTCGAGACCCCGGCCACGCTCGATCAGCTCTTCGGTGATCTGGTCGAAGACCCCTCGCTCGGGCTCGTCTCCCCGCGCTGGCGCGGTGCCGGAGCGCTCACGGTTCCGCTCGGGATCGTCGACGTGCCCCTGGAGCAGCGTCGCGAGAACCTCGCCGTCTCGCTCGGCGGCGCCGCCGGACACATGGCGATCGTCGGGGCACCTCTCAGCGGCAAGAGCACCCTCGCGCGCACCACCATGGTGGCGCTGGCACTCACACACACCCCGCAGGAGGTGCAGTTCTTCGTCATCGACTTCGGTGGCGGCAGCTTCACGGGCCTCCAGAAATTCACGCATGTCAGCGGCGTCGCGACACGGTCGGAGCCCGACGTGGTCCGGCGTACGGTCGCCGAGGTCACGAGCCTCCTCAACGCCCGCGAGGTGTACTTCCGGCAGCACGGCATCGACTCGATCGACGCGTATCGTCAGCGCCGCGCGCAGGGGCTGGCCGACGACGGCTACGGCGACATCTTCCTCATGGTCGACGGCTGGGGCACGCTCCGGGCCGAGTTCGAGATGCTCGAGCCGCAGATCCAGGCGATCGCCGCGCGCGGTCTGACCTATGGCGTGCACGTGGTGATCACCGCGGCACGGTGGATGGAGATCCGCGCCAACATCAAGGACCTCATCGGCACGCGCATCGAGCTGCGGCTCGGCGATCCGACCGACTCCGAGGTCAACCGCAAGGCGGCAGAGAACGTCACGGCGATCCCGGGCCGAGGCCTGAACGACCGAGGACTGCAGATGCTCACCGCGCTGCCGCGGGTGGACGGCGTCGATGATGCCTCCTCGCTCGCCGACGGCATCGACGACCTGGTCGCCCGCGTCGCCGGGGCATGGCACGGACCCGCAGGCCCCAAGCTGCGCCTGCTGCCCTCGCGCATCAGTCACGCCGACCTGTGCGCCGTCGCCGCCGCGGGCTCGTCCGATGGCTCCGAGCCACGCGAGATCCTGCTCGGCATCGACGAGGCGAACCTCGCCCCGTTCTCGATCGATCCGCTCGCCGAGCCGCTGCTGTACCTGTACGGCGACGCGGACTCCGGCAAGTCGTCCATGCTCCGCGGTGTCGTGCACGAGATCACGCGCCTGTACGGGCCGACCGAGGCCAAGATCTTCGTGGTCGACTACCGCCGTGCGCTGCTGGGCGAGATCCCGCAGGAGTACCTCGGTGCCTACCTCACCTCTCACGAGATGACAGAGGGCGGGATGAGCGAGCTGGCGCAGTTCTTCCAGAGCCGTATCCCCGGTGCCGATGTCACACCCGACCAGCTCCGCAGCCGGTCGTGGTGGAAGGGGGCGGAAGGCTTCGTCCTCATCGACGACTACGACCTCGTGGCGACCTCGCAGGGCAACCCCGTCGCCGTGCTCGCGCCGCTGCTCGCCCAGGCCGCCGACCTCGGGCTCCACGTGATCCTCACGCGTCGCACGGGTGGGGCGAGCCGTGCCGCGTACGACCCGATCATCCAGCGCATGACTGACCTCGGCACCACCGGCATCCTGCTCTCGGGCAGCCCCGAGGAGGGCCAGCTCATCGGCAAGGTCAAGGCCGTCCCCGCGATCCCCGGCCGTGCGCAGATCGTCAGCCGCGATCGAGGGCTGGTCTCCGCGCAGCTGCTGTGGGTGCCGCCGAGTTACGAGTGACCACCGAGGAGAGACCGAGATGACCTTCGAACCCATGCCGGCCGCAGCGCCGATGGTCCCGCCCGTGCTGTACCTGCCCCTGAGCGTCACGTCGACGCCCGAGGAGCAGCTCGTCGAGATCCGGGAGCTGAAGGACGGGCGGCGTGCATTGCTCGCCTACACAGCCCTGGACCGGCTGCTGCAGCTCGCGGGAGAGCGACAGCCCTGGGCACTGGTGCGCACCGAAGACCTCGGTCAGATCAAGGAGACGCAGCCCTACGATGTCGTGATCTTCGACCTCGACGTGCCCGCGTCCTATCGCCGCAACGGAGCCATCGCATGAGCCGCATCGCGATGGACCCGGAGGTCATGGCCGTCCACGCGGAGATGCACGAGGAGGCGGTCGAGCTCATCGAGACGAAGCTCTCCGGAATCCCGACGGCCGTCGACGGTGGCCTCGCCTCCGACACGGTCGCCGCCATCATGCAGCGGGTGGGGGAGGGCGTCGATGCCCTCTACCGGATCAACGGCACCCTGGGAGAGATCGTCCGCGCCATCGCCGACGACGCGGAGACGAACGAGCAGGACGTGATCGACCAGCTCGACCCCGTCGCGACCATCGTCGAGGACCTCTGATGACGATCGACACGACCACGTACGGAGATGCAGACCAGGTGCAGGCGGCCGCGGACTGGCTCGACCCCGACCTGAAGGATGCCGCGGACGCCTCGTCGAACGTCACGACGTTCATCCCGACCGGCGTGCGCGGACACTGGTTCGGGGAGTCGGCGGATGACTACGTCACGATCCTCTCGCGCACCACCGACGCCGCGAAGGAGATGGCGGGGCTGGCACGAGACTCCGCCGAGAAGCTCCGGTCGTACGCCGGGCAGCTGCGGCGCATGAGGGAGGACTTCGCGAAGCATCGCGACAATGCGAGGGCGGCGGGGCTCCCGGTCAACGGCATGATCATCGGCCGACCGGTGTCCCTGATCCCGGTGTGCCCCACCTCGCGGGACGACCCCTACTGGGACGAATGGCAGGAGCACCTCGACCGCATCGAGCTGTACAACGAGATCGCCGCCGACGTCGGCTCCTGGTGGGGCGAGCTCGAGGTCTGGATCAGCGAGAACCTCGACGGCTTCCTCGGGACCATGCCGAGCCAGTCCACGGCCGACAAGATCCTGTCCGGTCTGCGGGAGGCGAGCGGCGAGGTCCCGAAGATCTACCTCGAGGGCCAGGGCCTGGCGTGGGCGGAGACGGCGGCCGAGCTCACCTCCCACGCGGAGGATCTGCGTCTCGGAGCATCGGACTTCGTTCGCGAGCTGCGCTCCGGCAACCCTGCCGTCAAGGCCGCTGCCGAGGCCGCCAATCCCACCGGCATGCGGTGGGCGGCGGACGAGGCCGAGGATCTGGCCCGCGGACTCTCTCGCGCGAGTCGGGCGGTGCCGTTCATCGGCTGGGGGGTCGACGCCTGGAACCTGGGCTCGGCGATGTCGTCGGGCGACGACCCGTCGTCCACCGCGGTGGAGATCATCGGCGGTGCGGCGGGTGGCGCGGCTGCGGCTGCCGGGGTCGCCGCGCTCGCGGCGGCCGGTGTCGTCACGCTCCCCGTGTGGGGCACGGCGGTCGTCGTCGGCGGGGCCGCGGTGGCGGTCGGTGCCGGTGCAGTGTGGGCGTACGAGAACTGGGTCCCGCAGGACGTCCGGGAGTCGATCGACGCCGGCATGGCGGATGCGTGGGACGCCACGACGGACTTCGCAGAGGACGCCTGGGAGAACACGACCGACTTCGTAGGCGACGCCGGGCACAACATCGGCAAGGCGTGGAAGGGACTGTTCGGGTGACAGGTCAGCAGCAGTCGACGTCTCCGGAGACGATCTGGGTACCCGGTCATCCGGGGTGGCAGGGGCAGCAGCGCGCGACCACGGCACTCACGGTGTTCGGCGTCGTGTTCGCCATCGTGGTCCTGCTGTTCAGCCTGATCCTGTTCGCGGATCCCGCTCCGGCGATGAAGGCTCTGGGGGTCGGTGTGCTCGCGGCCGTCGCCGTGGGCGTCTGGCTGATGGTGGCCCACGCCCGTGTCTCCCGCGTCCGAGTCGTCCGGCCGGTCGTCGACGGTCCGGCGATCGCGTTCGGCGGGGCCGCGGGGATCGTCTGGCCGCTGCGCGCCCTCGCGCCCGTGGGGGCACTGCTCCTCGCGGCGTGGGCATGGAGCATCTTCACGGTGCCCGCAGACCGACTGCCGCTGCTCACCCTGCTCCTCCTCCCGGTGGTCGCGCTGATCATGATGATCGCCGGCATCCGGTCGTGGTTCCGGGCTCCCTCCGCCCATCGCCTGACGCTGCGCCCCGACGGGCTGCAGCTCCGGATCCCGCGCAACAACGTGGCCGTGGCATGGGAGGAGGTCGTCGGCGCCGGTTTGGAAGGCAACCGCGTGGTGCTGCGGACGGCGACCGCGCAGCCGTCCTCGTGGGCGGCGGCCGACCTCGCCAGCGACCCGGTCCTCCTGGCCGAGCTCGTCACGTTCTACTCGAACCGTCCCGACGCCCGTGCGGAGATCGGTGCGGGCACACTCGCCCGTCTGCGGTCTGGGGAATTCTAGGAACGCCGTTCCCCGCATACCAGAGGCCGACGGTGTGAACCTCACGGGTAGATCGTGAACTCCGCCGCTCCACGCTAACTCGGAAGGGGTCGGCGAAGGAGGGAACCGGACGCTGTACGGCGGGGATTCAGCGGGCGGCTGCAGCGTCGGCGAGGTGCCGCGCATCGTGATTGAGCACCTTCACGATGATGCCGTGTTTGCGCAGTTCGGTGACCGTGCGTGCTCCCTCGTCCGAGTCGCGGCCGAGAGCCTTGATGTTCACGACGACCAGCACGTCGCCGTGCTTCAGGGTCGAGATGAGGCGGGCGAGCCGGTCGTTCCAGCTCTCCAGGATGTCGGGGGCCGGGTGGCGGAAGCCTTCGATCGGCACGCCGAAACGGGTGAGGTCGTCGCGCTGCTCGACGACGGACGGCATACCGTCCCTCGCGACGACCAGCCCGACCAGGCGTGAGCCGTCCGGTCGCGCGGTCCAGAAGTTGCGGTTCTGCTGCAGCTCGGTGAAGCACTTCGGGCAGGCCGCGGCGTCGTGCGGCAGGTGTAGCGGGCTCGTGAGAGCCTCATCCACCGCAGCCGTCTTCGTGGGATCAATCGTCTCGCTCATCGCGCACCTCCGGCATCCATTCTGCCCTGTCGCCCGGCGCTGCGGAGACCGGATTCACAAGAGGCCGAGCCCCCGCACGGACTCGCGCTCCTCGACCAGCTCGGCGACGGAAGCATCGACCCTGCTGCGAGCCCAGTCGCTGAGCTCCAGTCCCTCGACGATCTGCCACTCGCCGTCGACCGAACGCACCGGGAACGACGAGATGAGACCTTCCGGGACGCCGTACTCGCCGTGCGAGACCACGCCGGCGGAGGTCCAGTCGTCCGCACCCTGCACCCAGTCGCGCACATGGTCGATCGTCGCGCTCGCCGCTGAGGCCACAGACGACGAGCCGCGCACGTCGATGATCTCGGCACCGCGCTTGGCGACCCGTGGGATGAAGGTGCTCTCGAGCCAGGCGGGGACGTCGCCGACGATCTGTTCGAGTGCTTCCGAGACCGGTCGCCCGCCGACGGTCGCATGCGAGATGTCGGGGAACTGGGTCGCCGAGTGATTGCCCCAGATGGGTACGCGGCGCACGGTGTGGACCGGGGCCCCGAGCGTCAGCGCGAGCTGTGCCCGTGCGCGGTTCTCGTCGAGCCGCGTCAAGGCGGTGAAGCGCTCGGCGGGCACTCCATCGGCCGAGGCCGCAGCGATCAGGGCATTCGTGTTGGCGGGATTGCCGACGACCGTGACGCGAACACCCGGTGCCGCGTGTGCCGCGATCGCCGCCCCCTGAGGTCCGAAGATGCCGCCGTTGGCCGCGAGCAGATCCGCGCGCTCCATGCCGGGCCCGCGCGGACGTGCGCCGACGAGCAGGGCGAGGTCGGCGCCATCGAAGCCCACTGCGGCGTCATCCGTCACCTCGACGTGCTCGAGAAGCCCGAACGCACCGTCCTGCAACTCCAGTGCTGCGCCCTCCGCAGCACCGAGTCCCTGCGGGATCTCCAGCAGTCGCAGCCGCACCTTCTCTGCCGGCCCCAGCAGGTCTCCTGCCGCGATGCGGAAGAGGAGTGCGTAGCCGATCTGTCCGCCCGCGCCGGTGATGGTGATCGTGGTCGTCATGCCCCGAGCCTACGTCCGTTCGACATGCTTCTGCTCGGAGTAATCTCGACGCATGACCTTCAATCCCGATGCCGACATCTCGGGCAACACCACCCGTCGTCGCGGACGCACGGCAGCCATCGCCGGCGGCTCCGGCGTGGGAGTGCTCGCGCTCATCGCGCTCATCGCCGGGCCTCTGCTCGGCATCGACCTCAGCGGGTTGGTCGGCGGCGGCGCTCCGAGCGGCGGCAGCGAGCCGGCCGGCGGATCGGCCATCGAGAACTGCGACACGGGGGCCGATGCCAATGCGAACGTCGACTGCCGCATGGCAGGGGCGCAGGTCGCCCTCGATGCATTCTGGAGCGACAACATCGAGGGCTACCGCGCGCCGGAGATGATCGTCGTCGACGGGGCGACCTCGACGCAGTGCGGCACCGCCTCCAACGCCGTCGGGCCGTTCTACTGCCCGCCCGAGGAGAAGGTGTACGTCGACCCCACGTTCTTCCAGCTCATGCAGCAGCAGTTCGGAGCCTCGGCCGGTGACCTCGCCCAGCTCTACATCGTGGGCCACGAGTGGGGGCACCACATCCAGAACATCACGGGCGATATGGACCTCTACCCGAACAACGGGACCGGTCCCGGCAGCAACGGAGTGCGCATCGAGCTGCAGGCCGACTGCTACGCCGGCGGGTGGCTCGGGCGGATGACGGAGCAGACCGACGCCGACGGCAACCCCTACCTGGAGAAGCCGACGGAGCAGCAGATCGAGGACGCGCTGAATGCGGCAGAGGCCGTGGGCGACGATCACATCCAGGAGCAGTCCGGCTTCTCGAATCCGGAGACCTGGACGCACGGCTCCAGCGATCAGCGAAAGCGGTGGTTCGCGGAGGGGTACCAGAACGGTCTGGGTGTCTGTGCGCAGGTGCTGACCCTGCCCGCCGATCAACTGGATCCCTGAGACCGGACGGGTGCGAGAGAGTCCGCTACCGTTGACGATGTAGTCAGCACGACCGGCCGGGGGACCGATGATGAAGAAGACGGATGCACTGTATCCACCGATCGAACCGTACGAGACCGGGGAGCTGCTCGTCGGCGACGGCCACCGTGTCTACTGGGAGGTCAGCGGCAACCCCGACGGCAAGCCCGTGGTCTTCCTCCACGGCGGCCCCGGCAGCGGGACGTCCCCGTGGCAGCGACGGTTCTTCGACCCGAAGCGCTACCGCATCGTGCTGCTCGACCAGCGAGGTTGCGGACGCAGCACCCCGCATGCGAGTGCTCACGACGCCGACCTCCGGTACATCACGACGGCCCACCTGATCGCCGACATCGAGCTGCTGCGCAAGAACCTCGGCATCGAGAAGTGGCAGGTGTTCGGCGGGTCGTGGGGCAGTGCTCTGGCCCTCGCCTATGCGCAGGCGCACCCTGAGGCCGTGACCGAGCTGGTGCTCCGGGGCATCTTCACGCTGCGTCGCGTCGAGCTCGAGTGGTTCTACGAGGGCGGAGCGGCGGCGCTGTTCCCCGACCTCTGGGAAGACTTCATCGCTCCGATCCCGGTGCTGGAGCGCTCGCACATGATCGAGGCGTATCACCGCCGTCTGTTCGATCCCGACCCCGCTGTGCACGTGCCGGCGGCGATCGCCTGGTCGACGTGGGAGGCGGCGACCGTCACCCTGACTCCGGACGAGGCGCAGATCGAGGCGATGGCCGACCCGGAGAAGGCCACGGCGTTCGCCCGCATCGAGAACCACTTCTTCGTCCACCGGGGCTGGTGGGAAGAGGGTCAGCTGATCGCCGGCGTCGACGCCATCCGGCACATCCCGACGGTGATCGTGCAGGGACGTCATGACGTGGCCACGCCGATGATGACCGCGTGGGATCTGCACCGCGCCTGGCCGGAAGCCGAGTTCATCGTGGTCGACGACGCCGGCCACGCCGCCACGGAACCCGGCACGCAGAGAGCGCTCCGGGCGGCGACGGACCGATTCGCCCGCGCCGCGCGCTGACCGTCAGGCCCGCAGCGCCTTCGTCAGGGTCTTCACGAGTCCGCTGATGCGGCCGTCGACCCGATAGCGGGTCAGCCCCTCGCTCACGGCCGCGCCCGTTCGCGAGGAGACGAACCACGGCGGCTTCGGCAGGATGGTGAGGCGTCCGCCTCCGTTCGCGATCGGGAGCGACCGCGGGAACGGACGGAAGGGGCCGCGCAGCACCGAGCGCTCCACGCCGTCGAGCAGGAGGGCGTTGTGCACCACACCGATGCCGCTGCCCACATCGTCGATCGTTCCGCCGGGGAACGCGCCCCAGGTGAGCGTGGGCGTGATGAATCCGAATGCCGTCCACCCGTTGATGGCGATGGAGCCGTAATGGAGGGCGGCGATGGCGCGTTCGAATCCCGTACCGAGCGACTTCTCCGTCGCGGGGTCGATCAGCAGGTTCGCGCCGAGGGTGCCCTGCAGCCGGTCGTTCGCGTGGGCCACGGCAGCGTCGAGGAACTCCTGTCCTGTGCCGGGGATGCTGACGACGCCCAGCACCGGAGCGAAGTACTCGGTGTTCTCCAGAGCCGTCGGGTCGTCGCCGGCATCGATCTCGACGAGCAGTCGGTCGCCGAGCACCAGAGCATCGGGGTAGGCATCGGTCGCGAGCTCCATCCGCGACGGCGACCCCGGGTACCAGATCGGACGCTCAGGGGCGTTGGCGTACGCACGTCGCAGGGCGGCACGGAAGGCGTCCGCCTGGTCCCAATCCGACGACATGATCACGACCTGGCCCGCGATGCAGTTGTGACCGCAGTTCTGCAGGCGCATGGTCACGATGTGCTCGGCCTGGTAGGTGAGGTCAGCGTCGGTCCACGCGCCGGGCACCACGATGATGGGGGAGACGCCGCCCAGCTCTGCCGTGATCGGCTTCTTCAGAAGCGGACGGTTCTCGCGCCGACGTCGCTTCGTCGCCGCGGCACCGTCGCCCTTCGAGGGTCCCCAGACGATCGTGTCGAACGTCGCCGCCGAGCCCGTGATGTGCACGTGCACGAGTCCTGGATGGCCGGTGAGGTAAGAGCCGGTGGCGGGTCCGCCGCGGACGATGCGCAGGAAGCCGGGTTCGATGAGCGGCGCGAGCGCACGCTTGTACACGGGCACCAGCGCATCCTGCGTGGGGTTCACCTTGAGCAGCGCCGTGCGGTTGTGGGCGAGCAGTTCATAGAGCACGTCGAGCACCGGGATCGAGGTCACGTTCCCCGCGCCGAGCACGAGACCGACGCCGCCTGATTCGGTGGGCGTGCGCTGCGCGAGACCTGCCGATGCACGAGCGGTGCGGGGGGTGATGCCCGGCTCCAGCCAGACCTCGCCCGTGAACCCGGACAGCAGGAACCTGTCGATGCCGGTGAGAGGGAAGGCGTGCACGCGGGTGCGTCCTCCCGGTGCACGATCGATCGAGAGCCCGTCGAGGGGGTTGGCGCCGTTCGCGAGACGGGAGAGCGTCTCGATGTAGGCGTCCAGCGCGCCCAGCACGCTGTACGGACCGCTCAGCCACTCCTCGCCGCGGAGAGGATGCCGCGCGTGGAGGCCCTTGGAGGCGGCAGCCGTGTTCGCCCAGTCCTCCGCGGTCGAGGCCACGCTCGTCCGGACCGCCCGCAGCAGCGTCACCCGCTGAGCGATGGTGAGAGCCGACCAGGTGCGCGCACCGACCTGGAGGGCGTCGACAGCGGTGTCGAGCCGCTCCCGTTCCCCTTCGCCCAGGTCCGGCGCTTCATTCTTCGGCGCTCCCTTCGACGAGGCGGCGGGGGCCGTGGCAGCGGTGTCGGTTGTGCTCGCAGAAGTCATCGACGTCTCCTTCGGACGGGATCCCAGCTTAGGCGTCGGAGGTCTCGAGGGCATCGATGTCCGCGCGGCGCAGTCGGTAGCGGCGGAGCGTCACCAGGCTGCCGGCCATCAGCACGGCGGGCAGGATGCTGAAGCTGAGGACGATACCCGTGACCGCAGCCGCCGGCTGCTCGACGGTGGCGCCGGCGACGGTCGAGACGTAGCCGGTCGCTGCGAGAGTCAGGGACACCGCCGTCGCGCCGAGGGCGAAACCGACCGTCTCCCCGGCAGTCCAGATGCCGGTGAACGTGCCGGCCTGGCCTGGGCCGCTCGTGCGCTCGTCATGCGAGATCACATCGGGGAGCATCGCCATCGGCAGCGACTGGAGTCCCGCATACGCGATTCCGGTGACGGCGACGGAGGCGTAGATCCATGCGCCGGGCGACCACACCGCGCCGACGAGCGATGCGGCAGCGGCCGTGAACAGCGCGCTCGCCATCGCGAAGGCCCGCTCCTTGCCCACGCGTCGGGCGATGACGGTCCACCCCGGGGTCGCGAGCAGAGCCGGACCCACGAGCGCGACGAACACGAATGTCACCGCGTCTTCCGAGCGCAGTACCCACGTGGCGACGTACTGCGCTCCGGCGAGCATGGTCCCGGTCGCGAGAGCCTGCAGGACGAACGTGCTCAGCAGTGCCCGGAAAGGCTGGCTGCGTCCGAGTGCCCGGAAGCCCGACATGTACTGATCGCGCCAGGTGGATGCGGCGACGGCCGCGCCGGGCGCGACCGTGCTGCGTTCGGCGGCGACCGCCGCGGTGCGGGAGGCGATGAGCATCCCGATGCCGATCACGAGCCCGGAGGCGATGCCCATCAGGAGGTAGCCCGTCACGGGGTCATCACCCGCGTTGCGCAGCGCGGGTCCGCCGGCGCCGAACAGCAGGATCGCCGCCGTGAGCACGACCACGCGCCATCCGAGCAGACGGGTGCGCTCGTCGTAGTCCCCGGTGAGCTCAGCCGGGAGGGCGACGTACGGCACCTGGAACAGGCTGAAGGCCGTCGCGGTCGCGAGGAAGGCCAGCAGCACGCTGATCGCTCCGGCGACAGGCCCCCAGGCGGGAGGCACGGCGAACGTGATCGCGAAGAAGAGGGGGAGCGCGAGCGCGCCGGTCACCATGAACCCGCGACGGGATCCTGTGCGCGCGAGCTGACGATCGGATGCCGCACCGATCAGGGGATCGATCAGCACGTCCCAGATCTTCGCGGCGGTCACGATCATCCCCGCAGCGAGGGCGGCGACGCCGAGGTTGTCCGTGAGGAAGTAGGTCAGCACCAGTCCGGGCAGCGTGGCGTAGCCGCCCGTGCCGAGCGAGCCGATCGCATACAGCACGATCGTGCGCGGAGACAGGCGGACGGATGCTCGTTCGGGCCGAGCCTCGGTGCTCATCGCGCCAGTGTAGCGGCGCGATGCCACCGGATCAGATCAGCGAGAGCTCGCGCAGCTTCGACTCGACGTCGGCGTTCGACGGCTCCACATGGTGCGAGGCGTCGGGGTACACGACGACGGGGATGTTGGTGCGGCCCGAGATCTCCTTCGCCACGTCTGCGGCAGCGGGCTCGGCGACGAGATCGACGTACGTGTACTCCACCCCGAGCGCGTCGAGCTGCTTCTTGGTGCGGATGCAGTCGCGGCACCAGTCGGCGCCGAACATCGTGATGGTGTCGGAGGCAGCAGAAGTCATGCATCCAGCCTACGGCCGACCGGAGGGCATGGCGCTGAGTGGCGGCTGGGCGTTCATCGACCGGTGTCCGCTTCGTCGGGCAGCTTCTCGACCGGCACCACCACGACGTCCTGCATCTTCCAGTCGATGTCCGTGATGCCTTCGGCGGCCGCGGTCAGATCGTGCAGGGCGACCTTGCGTCGGTGTGGCACGACGAAGGCCTCGATGTGGAAGACCTGTCCCTGATCGCGCATCCTCACCCCTGCCTCGGCGACCCACGGGCGGCTGCGCAGGTACGACACGATGTCCGCGGCGAGCGGATGCGGGCGCTTGCTGTCGTAGGTGCGTGCGCGCTGATCCATGAGGTCCACCACGGCTGTCCTGGTGTTGCGGAAGCCGTCCCAGATGATCCCGAGCGAGATGAAGAGCGCCGCCACGCCGTCCAGCCACCACAGGCCGACGCCCACGCCGAGCACGCCGACGATCGACGCCACCGTCGTCTGCCAGTCGGCTTTCGCCATGTCGGCGTCGGCGAAAAGCAGTTTGTTGTGCAGCACGGGAGCGAGCTTCGACTTGGCGGGTCCGTACATGAAGACCGGGCCGACGATCACGACGATCATCACGGCGACCATGAGCCAGCCCAGCCAGATGGTCTGCCCGAACAGCTGCACCGTGCCGATGGTCGGGTGCTCGGCGGCGATCAGTCCAGTGACGGCCTCGACGGCCAGGTTGAGTCCGACCGCCAGGAGTGCGACACCCGCGACGAGGTGGCCGACGCCCATGGCCCGATGCAGACCGTATGGATGCTTTCTGGTCGGTCGCCGCCGCACGAGGAGCAGAGCCGTGAGGAAGGCGATCTGCGGGATGAGCGACAACATGTCCTCGATCCAGGCCGTCCGCATCGCCTGCGATTCGCCGACGACGAGCGCGATGACGGCGATCGTGATCGAGGTGTAGACGATCGTGAAGATCTCCCACTTCACGGCACTGCGGATCGCGCGCTGCTGCTCCGGCGGGAGGGTGGTGCGCCCGAACTGCCCGGTCTCGGTCATCCGCCGACCTCCTCGTCGAGGAAGGTCTCGAGCTTCGCCAGGAAGGCGTTCTCGCCGAGCGGGACCAGCATGACGATCTCGCGGCCGTCCGCCCCCTCGATGTCCGTGAAGCCGCGGCTGACGCCGGCCTTGTCCACCCAGGGCGTGTCCGAGGTGATGCCCCCGGCGATGAGGTCGAGCTCGCCGTTCTCGAGCATCGACACCAGGGTCTCCTCGGAGGCGACCGTCCAATCGGTCTCGGCGTCGATGCTCGAGGCGAACCCGTCCACGAGGTCGACGATGCTCCCGGTCGGCTTCCCGCCGTCGACGCGGACCAGGTCGCCGTCGGGTGCTGTTCCGACGCGCAGCTCGCCGCCGGACACGGTGCTCAGGGTTCCATCCGGGTCGGCGGGGACGGCGACTCCGCACGCGCTCAGCGAGATCGCGAGAAGCAGGGCGCCGAGGGTCGCGGCCACTCGCTGGTGGAGGCGATCGCGGCGTGACGATGGTCTGATCACAGCGGCA
Source organism: Microbacterium oxydans (assembly GCF_000956405.1). Classification (GTDB taxonomy): domain Bacteria; phylum Actinomycetota; class Actinomycetes; order Actinomycetales; family Microbacteriaceae; genus Microbacterium; species Microbacterium oxydans_C. Next base: position 286,583 of record NZ_JYIV01000027.1, on the reverse strand, counting down.
GGATGCTCCCCGCGCAGGCGTGCGGCACAGGTGGTTGACGAGGTGAGGGAGGGCGCGCTAGCGCCCTGAGGCGGCGCCGTCACCGGATCTTCTCTTGTAAGTAAGGGTGCCCTTACTTACACTGGGGGCATGAGTGCATGCGAGCATCTGGAAGATCCCGACTGGGACGACATCGAGGGTGCCGTGCTCATCGCCGGCGACGCGGCCGATGCCGGGTTCATCGCGAACATCGCTGCGCGGCTGCCGTGGGACGCGCAAGGAGTCGTCATCCTCGAAGCCGCAGCGCGCATCCAGTTCCGACACATCGACGTCCCCGACGGGGTGTCGGTGCGCTGGCTCGTGCGCGGGGACGGAACAAGAGCGCATACGCGCGGCGAGCGGCTCGCGAACGCGGTGCATGCCTGGTGCGTCGAATGGGCTTGCAGCGAGCCGGCGTCGCAGTGGACCGTCTGGCTCGGGCCGCACACCCCACCGCACGTGGCGCGGATGGCGCGGAGCCTTCTCGGCGTGACCAACTGAGCTGCGCGAAGGCCGACTGAGCTGCGCGCGGTCGGACCGGGCTGCTCAGACGTTCAGCGCACCGAGGCGACCACGGGAGCGTTGGCCCCGGCGGTGATCGCGTCGAGGGCGCGGCGCAGCGACGAACTCGACGTGTGTGCCGTGTACGGGAAGTACACGACCTCGACTCCGACCTCGGCGAACTCGCGCTCCAAGCGCAGGCCCTTCTCGGTGCCTCGCCAGTCATCGCCCTTGAAGAAGTGCGTGAACTGCACGTCGCGCCACGAGTCCATCTTCGAAGGCGTCGTCTCGACGTACACGTCGTCGACGAAGGAGATGTGCTTCACGATCTCCGCACGCTCCGCGGTCGGGATGACGGGCTCGATGCCCTTCACCTGGCGCAGCATCTCGTCGCTGACGACGCCGGCGATCAGAATGTCGCAGTGCTGCTTGGCGTGACGAAGTAGATTCAGATGCCCGACGTGAAACAGGTCGAAAGCACCAACGGCGTAGCCGATACGCGTCCCCATGATCTCCCCAGATCAATCATTCCCCAGTAAGCGGATCCCCATCCGCTCCGCGACTCCCACAGCCGCGGTTCGAGAGTCTAGCAGGTTCGGGTTACCCTCCGCATAGGAACCCGTGGAACGATGGAGGCCGCACGCGATGCGCGTGGGGGACAAGGGGGGCGCACGTGGGGACACCGGTCACGGTCATCGTGCCGACGTTCAACGAGCGCGACAACGTCGCCGAGCTCGTGGCGCGAGCGGCCGCAGCGCTCGACGGGTGGGATGCGGAGATCCTGTTCGTCGACGACAGCACGGACGATACCGCGATCGAGATCGCGAGGGTCGCGGCCGACGCGCCGATCCCGGTGCGCGTCATCCACCGCTCCGAGAACACCGGGGGACTGGGCGGCGCGGTCGTCGTCGGGATCGAGGCCGCGGCGGCCGACGTCTGCATCGTGATGGACGGCGACCTGCAGCATCCGCCCGAGCTCCTTCCCGCGCTGCTCGCCCGGTATACGCGGGGGGACGCCGATGTCGTCGCCGCGTCGCGCTACATCGGCGGAGGGGACACGAGCGGTCTTGGCACGGCGGTGCGCTTCGGCGTCTCCCGCGTGGCGACCTGGCTCACCAGGGCCATGTTCCCGATCCGCCTCGCCCACAGCACCGACCCGATGACCGGTTTCTTCCTCGTCGACCGCGCGCGCCTCGACCTCTCCACGCTCCAGCCTCGCGGTTTCAAGATCCTCCTGGAGATCCTGGCCCGCAACGACATGCGCATCGCCGAGGTGCCGATGGAGTTCGCCGAGCGCCGCCACGGCACGTCGAAGGCGAGCATGCGCCAGGGGGCCATGTTCCTCGAGCACCTCGCCCGGCTGCGCTTCGGCAAGATGTCGCTGTTCGCTCTGATCGGCGTGATCGGCGCGGCAGCGAACCTCGGCATCATGTGGGCGCTCACCGCCGCTGGCGTGCCGTACATCTGGGCGGCGATCATCGGGGCCGAGGTCACGATCATCGGCAACTTCGTGCTCCAGGAGCGCTTCGTCTTCGCCGACATGCGCACGGATGCCCGCGGCCTCGGCATCCGCTTCGTCAGCTCCTTCGCCTTCAACAACGTCGAGGCGGCTCTGCGGATCCCGGTGATGGCGTTGATGGTCGAGTCGTGGCACATCTCGAGCGTCGTCGCGACGGGGCTCTCGCTCGTCGTCGCGTTCTTCGCCCGATTCCTGTTCCACTCGCTCGTCGTGTACGCGCCGAAGCGTCGGAGCAAGGATCAGGTGGTCGGCACCGAGCCGCCCACCGACACCGCGGCGCAACGCGTGATCCGGGCCATCGACGTCGAGGTGATGAAGCCCGGCGAGCTCTAGTCCCGGAGCCTCGGCGCCCACGCCCGAGACTGCATCGACGCGAGCTCGGGAAGTTGTCCCTTGCCAGGATCCGCGCCGAGGTCCATAGTTGGCTCGTGGATTCCGAGGGCGGTCCCTCCCTGACTCTCACCTGGGCACATCGAGCCGAACAGTCGGCGCGCGCCTGGGAGCAGAGCCACGCCAGGGGAGAGGTGCCCAGCGTCTGGCCGTACGGCTTCGATGCGCTGCGAGAGCATGCGGCCGTCGAGGTGGTCGATCTCGCCCCGCCTAGCCGCCTCGCGCGCGCTCGTTCACGACTCGCCCTGGGACCTCGCCCGGTCGACGGTCTGGCTCTCACGTGGGACGAGAACACGGCCTATCGGATGCAGACCACCCACCCGCGGGCACGCTTCGCCACCGGCGTGATCTGGCTCACCGACATGGCCGAGGCCGGCGAAGCGCCGGAGCGGATGCTGGCGATGCTGCGCGGCGCGGAGGCCGCGTGGGTGCTCAGCGAGGCGCAGGTCGAGCCGCTGCGCACGATGTTGGCGGGGGCCGAGACGCGCGTGTTCGCGGTGCCGTTCGGCATCGACAGCTCCTTCTTCATCGCGAGGCCCTACCCGCCGCGTCCCCGCATCGTCAGCGTGGGCAATGACAGGGACCGCGACCCGGTGACGCTCTTCGCGGCGCTCGCGCGTGTGCTCGCCATCCGTCCGGAGACGGAAGTGGTCGTGCAGACACGCTCCGACCTCGACCCGCCGCAGGGAGTGCGCGTCGTCCGGCACCTGCCGCACGCCGAGCTGCGCGACCTCTACGCCACGGCGAGCGTCGTGGTCGTTCCGACCAGGGCGAACCTCCACGCATCCGGAATGACGGTCGCGCTCGAAGCCCTCGCGACGGCACGTCCGGTCGTGGTCTCCGACACCCCGGGGATGCGTCAGTATGTCAGCGAGGGTCACACGGGGCATATCGTTCCCCCCGAGGATCCCGCCGAGCTCGCCCTCGCGCTGCTCCGTCTGCTCGACGACCCGGCGCACGCTGCCGAGCTCGGGCGGAACGGGCGCATCGAGGTGGAGCGGCAGTTCACGACACAGGTGATGGTCGCCGCTCTGGTGCGGGGGCTGCGTGCCCCGGTGTGAACGCCTCGGGACGCTGCCGTGCGCTAGTGCTTCGCGCCCCGTCGCTTCACTCGCACGGCCGCACGGAACGCATCGGCATGTGCGCGCCCCGCGTCGGCCCAGTCGCGTCGGGAGAGGTCGGGCGAACCGGTCAGTGTGGTCGCCGCCCGCCACGCCTCCACGACGGTCGGGGCGTCGAGGTCCCCGTCGTACATGAGCACCCACTCCTGTCCGACCTCCCGCCCGAGGGCCTCATTCGCCTCGTTGCGGGGGACGAGCACCGGTCGGTCCATCGACAGGGCGGCGAGCACGCTGCCCGAGTTGTGCATGAAGCGGTAGGCCAGCACGATGAGGTCGGAAGACGTCGCGAGCTGGACCAGCTCGGCGTCGCTCAGGAAATCGAGGTGCAGGTTCACGCCGGGGAGGTCCGCCGTGCGCGCACGAAGGTCGTCGCCGAGCTCGGGGGTGGACGGGCGTCCACCGATCCGCAGGCTCAGCTCCGGCTCCACCGCGACCGCTTCCCGGTAGGCGTCGATGAACCCCTCGAGTCCCTTGTATCGGCGGATCCCGCCGAAGGAGCCGAGCTGGCCGCGCACCTTCTCCGCCGCGGGGAACTTCGCGTACCAGCCGCGGTAGTCCCCGTGGAGGATCAGGCTGTGCGGAGTGCCGGGCGCGAGTGGCGTGGTCTCGTTGATGACGATCCGGTAGTCGGTGTGGCGGTCGATGAAGCGCAGCAGCCACAGGCGCGGCGCGTTGTCGTCCGGCAGCTCGATGTTGTGCACTGTACGCACGACGGCGATCCGACGCGACAGACGGTGACGGAAGACGAGCGCGGCGGTGAGGAGATACTTGCCCGTGGACTTCCACCAGGTGGATCCGTGCAGCTTGGCCTCCGGCCAGTGCCAGTGGAAGGCGTCGTAGCGTCCGAACAGTGCCGTGCCCCACGAGAACCGCAGACGCGTGAGGCCCTCGGTCGAGCCCAGCGCTTCATCGAGCATCTTGTTGTACGGATTCGTCGTCGGACGGGGAGCCCCCAGCGACTGCATCACGCGGATGGTGGATCCGGGATCGGTCATGGTCGTGTCATCCTCCGAAGGGCGTCGGTATTCGTCGTAGCGGCGTCCGAAGGAGGCGGCGATCGTGCCGCGCCCGCGGTGCATGAGGCGGGTTCCTCTGGCGTGATGGGTGATGTTCGAGGTGAGGGCGCCGAACGCGCGCCGCAGGGCGCCGACGACGATCCGGGCCACGCCGCCCACCAGTGCCCGCAGCCGCAGCACGCCCCGGCGGATCTTCCCCTCGGTGAGCTGGAGCTGGATGCGGGTTCCCGCGTTCGCCGAGCTGAACGCGCGTTGTGCCGCCCAGGCGCGGCTGAGGCGCGCGGCGACGACGAGGTCTTCCGTCTCGGACTCGTTGCACCAGACGATCAGCCCACCCCGACGGGCGAGCTGTCGGGAGAAGAGCGTGTCCTCGCCGCCACCCAGTCCGAGCGAGGGGTCGAAACGCAGCCCGAGCCGCCGGATGGAGCGGAGGTCGAGCAGCAGGTTGCCGGCGGCGGCCACCTGCAGCACGGTGCCGGTCTCCCTTGGCGGTCGTCGGAAGGTGCCGGATGCGAGCAGCCACGGGTCGACGTCCTCATCGAAGACGGAGATCACCCGACCCATCACGGCATCGGCACCGTGGTCGCGCCACACCTCGATGAGGGAGGAGAGCCATCCTTCTCGGGGCACCTCGTCGTCGTCGATGAAGGCGAGCAGGTCGCTCTCGGCGCACTCGTCGAGGAGGCGGTTGCGAGCGGCGACGATCCCCGGCTCGGACTCGACGACGTAGCGGACAGGGAGGCTCGCACCGACGGCGACCTCTCGAGCGGAGCCGGCAGGGTCGTTGTCGACCACCAGCACGTCGACCGTGACGCCGAGGTCGGAGCACTCGGCGATGCGCGTGGGCAGAGTGCGCAGCAGCGCGTGCAGCAGCTCCGGCCTCCGGTAGGTGGGTACGCCGATCGTCACCCTGATCATGTCGTCCGATTCCGGTCCCCTGGTCATACGCCCCATCCCCATGGCAGTATCGCGCCTCGACTCCGACGCCGGCTCATCGTATCGCGAACCCCTGATACCGCTCGTCGAGCGGGCTCTCGCGTATAGTCGTTCACCTGGGAGTCGACGTCGGTCGCGACTCTGGGGAATTCGACCGGCGACCCGAGGCGATCCGCGAGCCGGATCCGGGGGGAGGATCGCGTGTCAATCGAGCACGGACGGCTTGCCGTGGTCGTGGTCAACTACGCCTCGGCGCGGCTGCTCGAGCGCAACCTGGTGACGGTGGAGCGCGAAGCGCGCGCGGTCGACCCGCATGCGCTCGTGATCGTCGTCGACAACTGGTCGACCGCCGACGAGCGGCGCGCCGCCAGAGAGGTCGCCGACGCGCAGGGCTGGCTCCTGATCGAACCGGAGCACAACTCGGGCTTCGGCGGTGGTGTCAACACAGGCGTGGCGCGCGCGCTCGCCGAGGGGGCCACCGACGTGCTCGTGATCAATCCGGACGCCCACATCGATCGCGCCTCGCTGGAGCGACTTGCCGCGGTCACCCAGGCAGACCGCACGACCCTGGCCTCCCCGATCATCACAGACTCGGACGGCAAGACCTGGTTCGCCGGAATCGATCTCCTGCTCGCCGACGGCACGATGCGCGCGCGCCGCAAGCGCGACGCCCAGGACACCCAGCCGTTCGAGCCGTGGTTGAGCGGGGCCTGCCTGTGGATCACGCGCGAGGTCTGGGAGCTCGCCGCCGGTTTCGACGACGACTACTTCCTCTACTGGGAGGACGTCGACTTCTCGCGTCGTGTCGTGTCCGCCGGCGGCTCGCTGGCCCTCGTCGAGGACGCCAGGGCCGTGCACGACGAGGGAGGCACGCAGCGCGCGGAGCCCGAGGCCTCACGCGCCAAGTCCGAGGGCTACTACTACTACAACATCCGCAACCGGATGCTCTACGCCGTGCGCCATCTCGACGACGAGGCGGTGCAGCGCTGGCGCAGATCCATCCCGCGCACGGCCAGGGAGGTCATCCTCCGCGGTGGCCGTCGACAGCTGATCCAGTCGGCCGCTCCGATCCGGGCCTATCTTCGCGGTGTGCGCGATGCCCGGCGGATCGCGCGGACGCACACCTCGGTCCAGAAGGGCAGGAAATGGTCGTAGACGCCTATCACCGTCTCGCGCGTGCACAGAAGGGGCATGCCCGTGGGGCGCCCGCCTACTCGGTGTACGTCAATCGGCGCATCGGTCGTGTCCTCGCCGCTGTCGCGTATCGGATCGGTCTCACACCGAACCAGGTGTCGATCATCAGCGCGGTGCACTCCTTCATCGCGATCGGCCTCATCGCGTTCGGGCCGGTGAACGTGCCCATGGGCCTCCTGATCGCTCTGCTGCTGGTGCTCGGCTACGCCTGGGACTCCGCCGATGGTCAGGTGGCACGCCTGCGCGGAGGAGGAAGCCCCCAGGGCGAGTGGCTCGACCACTTCATCGACACGCTCAAGATCGCCTCGCTGCACCTCGCGGTGCTGATCGGTCTCTACCGGGTGCTGCCGGAGACGCCGCTTCTCCTGCTGATCCCGATCGTGTTCAGCATCGTCGCCACGACGACCTTCTCGGGGATGCTTCTGAACGATCTGCTCAAGGGCAAGCACGCGGTGGCGTCGACCCACGAGCGGGGCGGCGGCACGCTGCTGCGTTCGCTCATCCTGCTCCCGACGGACTTCGGGCTGGTGTGCCTCGTGTTCGTGCTGTGGGGGTGGACGCCGGCATTCCTCGTCGGCTACGGCGCTCTGTGCGTCGCCGCCGTCCTGTTCCTCGCGCTCGCCGCGGTGAAGTGGTTCCGTGAGATCGGAAGGCTCGGTGCTTCCGCATGACGGACGAGAAGATCCTGGTGGTGTGCGCGGCGAACGTGTGCCGTTCACCGTTGGCCGAGCTGGCTCTGCGTCGCGGGCTCGGCGCGGATTCCCCCATCACTGTCAGCAGTGCCGGTGTGCGGGCGAACGCCGGCGACCCGATCTGCTCGGCGGTGGCCTCAGTCCATGAGGACGAGGAATGGCAGACCTGGGCGCAGGAGCATCGAGCGCAGCCGGTGACGATCGAGCAGATCGAGCAGGCGAGCATCGTGCTGACGGCATCGCGCGACATCCGCGGCGAACTGGTGCGGATGGCACCGCGCTCGCGTGACTGGATGTTCACGATCAAGGAAGCCGCCCATCTCGGCGAAGGCTTCTCCTCCTCTGCCGCCGATCGGGTGGTGGAGTACGTCGCGCATCTCGATCGTGGACGTTCTCGTGCCGTCCCGCTGACACCGCCAGGGGGCGTCGGGGCACGCCTGCGTCAGCGGCTCCGAGGGCGCACTGCGGTCGATCCGACGAGCATCGCCGATCGCCACGGCAGTCGCGGTCATCTGGAGACGATCAGCGAGGTCGAGGCCTCCGTCGCGACCATCCTCGCGCAGCTCGGGGGGCACCGCCGACACTCATCCTGACCGGACACTTGTGGTTTTCCAGACCTCGCACTAGGATTAGCCGACGCCGCGTTCCGCGCGGTTGAAGGGGACCTGAAGCCGAGGGGGCTTCGGGATTGGGGAATCTGGGTTCTGGGGAGCTGCAGTGTTCAAAGTTTCATCATGCCGTTCTGGGGACGGCACTTCGCGCTCACGACGCGCGATCTTCGTCGCGCCCTTGGTGGCGTTGGCTCTCGTGACGGCCGGTTGTACCGCCGCACCGAGCGCATCGGAGTCTCCGGCGCCGGAAGGCACCAGCACCACCGACTGGACGCCGCCGGCCGACACCGAGGCCCAGGGCCCGACAGAGGGCCCGGCGCTCACCGAGGAGAACGGGGCGCTCGACGCGCCGATCTCCCTCTCCACCGACATGGTCGTCAGCATCGACAAGATCTCGACCACGACGATCAAGCCCGAGACGCCCGGCGAGTACGCCGGTTCGGCGGTCGTCGTCACGCTGACCGTGGCCAACGACTCGAAGCGCGCCCAGAGCGTCGACTCCGCGGTCGTCAGCCTCGTCACCGACGACGGCGACATCGGGGTCTCCACCACCGCTGGTCCGAACGAGCCCCTGCAGGGTGAGGTCGCCGCGGGTGCGAAGACCACCGGGACCTACGTCTTCATGCTCGATCCGACGCAGGGACGCTCGGTGAAGATCAGTGTCAACTACGCCGCAGGAGAGCCGGTGGCGACCTTCGCCGGCCAGCTGTCCTGACGCGCACGAACGTACTCGCACACTTTCGTTTTTCATTGCACTAAACATTTTCGAAGAAGAAAACTGGCGGCTGGGGAGTCACTATGGGGAACACAACGACCACGAGGCGGGCGCTGAGCGCTCTCGCGTCTGTCGTGACGGCAGCATTGCTCGTCGCAGGCATGACGACATTGGGAGCGCAGGCGGCGTCGGCAGATGTCCCGTCGACTCCTCCGCCTCTGCTGCAGCGCGACGACAACGTCGTCACCTCCGACCCGATCCCGACGGTGCAGATCGACAACGGCTACGTCTGGGCCCAGACGATGATCGGGTCGACCGTGTACGCGGTGGGCAAGTTCGACAACGCCAGGGCTCCGCTCGCGACGCCGGGGACCAGCTTGACTGCGCGCTCCAACGTGCTCGCCTATGACATCAACACGGGCCAGCTGCTGTCGTTCGCGCCCCAGGTCAACGGCGTGATCAAGGCCGTCGCCGCGTCACCGGACGGCAGCCGCATCTACATCGGCGGTTCCTTCAACTCGGTCAATGGCCAGGCGCGCTGGAACTTCGCGGCCCTCGACGCCGTGACCGGTCAGCTGGTCGCCGGCTTCAATCCGTCGATCGGTGGCAGCGGCGTCTACGCCCTGGCGACATCCGGGACCAGCGTCTACGTGGGCGGACTGTTCACGCAGGGCAACGGCACCGCCCGCAAGAACCTCGCCGGCTTCAACGCCGCCAACGGAGCCCTGCTGAGCTGGGCGCCGCAGACCGACCTCCAGGTCGACGCGATGGTCATGGACCCCGCGGGGCAGAACGTCATCGCCGCAGGGCGCTTCTCGCAGGTCAACGGCGACCTGACGATGCGCGGAACCGTGGCGCTGGATAAGACGACGGGCGCGGTCGACACGTCCTGGGCGCTCCCGCAGACGGTCAAGAACGGCTCGAACACGGGCTCGAACTCCGGCAAGGCAGGCATCTTCGGCCTCGCCGCCGACGACAAGGCCGTGTACGGCACGGGCTGGGTCTACGCCGACGCCGCCACGGGAAACCTGGAGGGGACCTTCGCGGCAGAAGCCGGGACGGGCCAGGTCCGCTGGATCGCCGACTGCCTCGGCGACCACTACGGCGTGTACTCCACGGGCAAGGTCGTCTACACGACCAGCCACACCCACGCGTGCGGCACGATGAGTCTGCACCCGGAGCAGAACCCGCGCACCCACCGCTACTCGGAGGCGTACACGGCCGATGCTCGCGGATCGCTGGGCAACCAGCCCGCAGCCGGAGGCACATACAAGAACTGGGCGGGCACTCCTGCACCGTCACCCTACGCCTGGACGCCCGACTGGGCCGTCGGCGTGACGACGGGACTGGGCCAGGCCGGCCTCTCGATCACCGGCGCAGGGAACATGATCTCGATCGGCGGTGAGTTCCGGTCGGTGAACAACGGCCGCTTCGAGGGACTCGTGCGCTTCTCGACGAACCCTCCTGGCGGGGCCAAGGACGGTCCCCGTCTGGCGGGAGCGAACTGGACGGGCACGGCGCAGTCGTTCATCCCCGGTCGCGTCCGGGTCTCGATCGCAGCCAACTGGGACCGCGATGACCTGACGCTCACGTACGAGCTCCGTCGTACCGGCACGGCCACCCCCGTCGCCACCACCACGGCCAACGGCACCTGGTGGAACCGACCCGCCGTCACCCTCGAGGACAAGACGGCGGCACCGGGATCGCAGCAGGAGTACACGGTCGTCGCCAAGGACAGCGCGGGCAACACCGTCAGCAGCCAGGCCATGAGCGTCACGGTCGCATCGGGAACGGTCTCGAGCTACACCAACGCCGTCTCTGCCGACAACCCGCAGCTCTACTACCCGTTGGGCACCGCGCCGCAGGACTGGGCGGGCGCGAACCCTCCCGTGTTCGGCTCGGGCGTGACCTCCTCGGCTTCGGGCGTGGAGAACACCGCGACCGGTGCGTCGACCTTCAACGGAACCTCCACCGGCCGAGTGTCGTCGACCGACAAGATCGCCGCAGCGGCGGAGTTCTCCACCGAGGTGTGGTTCAAGACCAACACGACCACCGGCGGCAAGCTGCTCGGCTACGGCTCCGCGGCCTCGGGTGACTCCACCAGCTACGACCGTCATCTCTACATGACGAACAACGGGCGTCTGGTGTTCGGTACCTACAACGGCAGCACGCAGACGATCCAGAACACCACTGCGCTGAACAACAACGCCTGGCACCACGCGGTGGCCACGCAGAGCGCTGACGGCATGAAGCTGTACATCGACGGCGTGCTCGTCTCGTCCGCGGCCGGCGCGACCACCGCCGAGAACTACGTCGGGTACTGGCGAGTCGGCGGAGACAACCTCAACAGCTGGCCCTCCGCACCGAGCTCGAGCAACTTCAAGGGAGCGCTCGACGAGGTCGCGGTGTACCCCTACGCGCTGACCGCCGCACAGGTGCAGACCCACTACGGCATCGGCAAGGGCTTCCAGCCGCCGACCGCAGCCTTCACCTCGACGCCGACGGACCTCGCGGTGGCGTTCGACGCCGGTACGTCCGCGCCGACCGGCTCGGCAACGATCACGGGCTACCGCTGGGACTTCGGTGATGACTCCGCGTCCGCCACGGGCAAGACGGTGTCGCACACCTACACGGCGGCGGGCACCTACACCGTCAAGCTCACGGTGACCGACAGCAACGGCCTGGCCACCACGACGGAGAACCCCGTCACGGTGCAGGCGGCCAACGTCCTTCCGACCGCGTCCTTCGTGCTCACCGGCGCAGGTCTCTCGGTCTCGGCCGATGCTTCGGCATCGACCGACTCGGACGGCACGATCGCCTCCTACGACTGGAACTGGGGCGACGGCTCGACGTCCTCCGGCCAGGTCGCCAGCCACGTGTACGCCTCTGCGGGCACGCGCACGGTCACGCTGACGGTCACCGACAACCGCGGTGGCACGGCGACGACCACGCGCGAGTCGATCACGACCCACGCGAACCCGGTCGCGACCTTCACCTCGACGGCGTCGGGGATGAACGTCGACGTCTCGGCCGCCGGCTCGAGTGCTTCCGACGGCGCGACGCTGTCGTACTCCTGGAACTGGGGTGACGGCACGGCCGCGGGCAGCGGTGCGACCGCAGGTCACACCTACGCCCAGCCGGGTGCGCACGACATCACTCTCACGGTGACCGACAGCCTCGGTGGAACGGCCAGCGTCACCAAGTCGGTGACCGTCCAGGCGCAGGTGTTCGCCGCGTCCGACTCCTTCGGTCGTGTCGTGTCGAGCGGGTGGGGTGCAGCCGATGTCGGGGGCACCTGGGCGCCGATGAGCGGTTCGGCCGCCGTCACCTCCGTCGGAGACGGCGTCGGCAAGGTGAACCTCACACCGGGTGAGACGCGCGAGATGCTGCTGCAGGGAACGTCTCTGCTCGACACCTCCGCACGGATCACCTACTCGCTGGCCTCCGGCCCGTCGACGGGTGTGGCGTACGAAGGACTCGGTGCACGTCGCTCCGGTTCCAACGGGTACCGCGCACTCGCCTGGCACCGGGCGGACGGGACCACGTGGCTCGTGATCCACCGCAACGGAACAGCGATCGCCAGCACCGCAGTCGCCGGTCTCACGTGGACCGCGGGAAGCACGTTCAACCTCGCCATGGAGACGACGGGTTCCGGGACGACGACCATCCGCGCGAAGCTGTGGGCGGCCGGAGCTGCGGAACCCGCCAACTGGCAGCTCTCCACGACCGACGCCACGCCGGCGCTGCAGGTCGCCGGAGCGCCGACGGTCTTCTCCTATCGGGCAGGCAGTGCGACCGGCACCAACCTGGCGAGCTTCGACGACTTCACGCTGAAGAACCTCGGCGCGCCGGCACCGCAGCCACAGCCGGAGCCCCAGCCGGAACCGCAGCCGCAGCCGAACGTCCCGCCGACCGCGGCCTTCACGGCCACGACGACAGGGCTGACGGTGAACGTCAACGGCGGGGCGTCGACCGACTCGGACGGGACGATCGCGTCCTATGCCTGGAACTTCGGCGACGGATCGACGGGGACGGGAGCCACCGCCTCGCGGGCCTACACCGCGGCGGGAACCTACACGGTGACCCTCACGGTGACGGACGACAAGGGGGCCACCCACACCGCGACGCAGCAGGTCACGGTCACGGCGCCGCCGGTCGACCCGCAGCCGCAGCCGAACCCGGCCGCGCTGGCGAGCGACGAGTTCGACCGGACGGCCGGCCCCGGCTGGGGCACCGCCGTCACGGGCGGTGCGTGGACGATCGCAGGTGGTTCGCAGGCATCGGCGACCGTCGCCGATGGCCAGGGCAAGCTGAATCTGATCGCCGGCGACACCCGCCACGCCACCCTCAACTCCACGTCCATCGGCGACGCGATCCTGGAGACCCAGTTCCGTGTCGACCAGGCCCCTGCCGCCGGCGGCGCCTACGTCGGCGTGGTCGCGAGGCAGACGGCCGCGGGGAAGTACTTCGCCCGTGCGTGGCTCCGTCCTGACGGAACCGTGTGGCTCGTGGTCCACCGCGAGGGCACGGTGCTGTTGACGCAGGCCGTACCCGGTCTCGTGTGGGCGGCGAACACGTCGTACAGCCTCAAGGTCTCCGTGACCGGGTCGGCATCCACCGCCATCTCGGCGAAGCTCTGGGCGACCGGAACGACCGAGCCTGCGAACTGGCAGATCAACGCGACGGACGCGAGTCCGTTGGCCGCGGGTTCCGTCGGTCTCAGCGGCAACCGGTCGGGCAGCTCGACGGCGCCGCTGAACGTCTCGTTCGATTCGTTCCGCGTCACCGCGCCCCAGTAAGATCCTGACGCATGGCCACTGCTGTTCCGATCGCGCTCCTCGCCGTCGGAGGAATCGCAGCAGTGGCCATCGTCGTGTTCGTGCTCCGGCTGCTGCCACGCACGGCTTTCGTGGTCTGGGCCTGCGCCCTCTTCTTCGTCCCGCTGTGGGTCGGCGTCAACGTGGGTTTCTATTGGGCCGCGATCACTCTGCTGACCGCCCTGATGATCATCGTCAACTGGTCGGTCGTCCCTCTTCGCGCCGCAGATGCGTGGGTCGTGGCTTTCATCATCGTGATCATCGGGCTGTACGGCTTCGGCACGGTGGATCTCCCGTCGCTCGTCGCCGCCCTGCTCGAGTGGGTCATCCCCTATCTCTGGGGCCGCGTCGTGCTCGCCAGGGTCGCGCCGGAATGGGTCACATCGACGATCGCGGTCGTCGCGGTCGTCGCGGCCGTCCTCGGCATCATCGAGTTCGTCACCTCGTTCAATCCCTTCGTCCTGATCCCCGGGTCAGGCGTCGTCTACGACACCTGGAGCCCTCTCCAGGAACGTGGCGGGGTACTGAGGGTCGAGGGCGCGTTCGGTCACTCGATCGCCCTGGGCGCGGCGCTGGCGATGTCATCGGCGTTCATCGTGGCGACCAAGTGGCGACTGCTCCCGAAGATCGGCGGCGTGGTGATCGTCGCGGTGGCGACGGTGCTCACGTTCAGCCGTGCCGGACAGCTCACCCTCGTGCTCACGCTGGTGCTGTCCACCTTCCTCATCGTCGGGGTGTCCACGCGGTTCCGGGTCGCCGTCGTCACGGCCGGAGTCATCGGCACCGCGATCGCCATCCCGATCATCGACTCCGTCTTCGGGGCTGCGGGTGACGAGGCGGGCGGCAGCGCGGACTATCGAACCGATCTCCTGGTGCTCCTCCAGCAGGTGCAGCTCTTCGGCAACCCGGGCGACTGGCACACGCTTGTCTCGGGGGACTACTACCTGGGCTATTTCGCGCGCTCCGTCGACAACGCCCTCGTCCTCACCCTGCTCCGGTACGGATACGTCCCCACGCTGCTGATCATGGCCGCCCTGGTCTGCGCCGCGATCATGACCGTGCGACGTTCGACCAGGAGCCCTGCGTCGATCGCCGTCGTCGGGCAGCTGCCGAGTCTCGTGGTGGTCGCATTGATCACGCAATACAGCATGTTCCTCTGGTTCTGCGTGGGCCTCGCTATCACGTGGGCGCGCGACGCGGACGTGATCGGTCGGGGGCGGCAGATGCGCGGAGAAGCGCGGCACGACGCGCTCGAACCCGTTCGGCAGAACCGGGTCGTCGGGAAGCCCCCTGCGCAATCATGAGGTCAGAGGATCGAACACCTCTAGAATCGAAGTCTCAGGGGGAATGGGGAGTCATGGGCGAGAGCCGGGTCAGTCTGCGCGTGATCGCCAGCTCGTTGCGCAAGTTCTGGTGGATGATCGTGCTCTGCGGCGTCATCGGGGCTGCCGGATCCTTCGGGTATGCGTCGCTGCAGACCCCGCTGTTCCAGGCGACGACCTCACTGTACTTCGCCCTGAACCAGGGGACCAGCGCCTCTGACCTCAACCAGGGCTCGGTGTACACGCAGAGCCAGATGCTGTCGTTCGCGCAGCTTGCGACCAGCTCGCGGGTGCTCGACCCCGTCATCGAGGAGCTGGGGCTCGACACGACCCCGCGTGCGCTCGCCAGGGACATCGAGGTCACGATCCCCCAGAGCACGGTGACGCTGCGGATCACGGGGATCACAGACGACCCGAAGGCGGCGGCCGAGCTGGCTGATGCGGTGGCGGACCAGCTCATCATCGTGGTCAAGGATGTGGCCCCCAAGGACCCGCAGGGTGAATCGACGATCACGGCGCAGGTCATCGATGACGCGGTCGTGCCGGAGTTCCAGTTCACGCCGAGCAAGCCGCGTGATGCCCTTCTCGGAGGCTTCCTCGGGGGCGTCCTCGGCCTCGCCATCGCTGTGCTCGTCGGGGTGCTCGACACTCGCATGCGCAACGAGGAGACGCTGGCAGAGGCGGGGGGCGACCCGGTTCTCGGCGTCGTCTCGAAGTCCCCTCTGCTGGCCATGCGCGGCATCGCCGTCGCGCAGGAGCCGCTCGGACACACGTCGGAGGAGTTCCGTCGTATCCGTTCCGCTCTCGCCTACGCCAACGTCTCGTCGCGGGTGAAGGTGCTGCTGGTGACGTCGGGCATGCCGGCGGAGGGCAAGTCGACGATCTCGGTCAACCTGGCCATGACGCTCGCTGGTCTCCGGAACTCGGTGCTGCTGATCGATGCGGACATGCGGCGCCCGCGGGCTCACGAGCACGCGGGAATCGACGGCTCGATCGGTCTGACCAGCGTGCTGCTGGACGAGGTCGAGTTCGAGGTCGCCAAGCACAGCGTCGCCGACAGCACGCTCGACATCCTTCCCGCAGGCACCATCCCGCCGAACCCCGCGGAGCTGCTGACGTCGGCGCGCATGGCGCAGCTGCTCGACTTCGCCGCGGCGGAGTACGACTACGTGGTGATCGATTCCCCGCCGATCCTCAGCGTGGCAGACGCCAACCTCTTCGCCACCCAGACCGACGGCGTGATCCTCGTGGTCGATGCGACGAAGACCCGACGAGCAGCGCTCGCCAAGAGCATCAAGTCTCTGGAGTCGGGCGGCGCGCGCATCCTCGGCACCGTTCTGAACCGTGCGCGGCCGGATCACCACCGCAGCGAGTACTACAGCGACTGACGCGTCACCGTCGGCTCCTCGCTTCGCGGATGCAGCGGAGTATATCGGTGAACCGCGGTTTCCGTTTGTCTTCGCCGGGATGGCCGGGGTATTCTTCATGGGTTGCGAGGGGGACTCGCACTTTGCTGCCCGGGGTTGAAACTGCGGCGGAGCTGCGGGGTGATCATGAATCTGCCCCAGAAGACGGTGACATCGTGTCCACTCCGTTCCTCGACCTCGCCTCACGAGAATCTTCGAGTCCGCCTCGGCGACGCAGCCGCAGGGTCGTCGCCGGCGCGTTGACCGCTGCCCTCGCGCTCACCGCCGCGCTGACGGCCGTCCCATCGTCGGCTCTTGCGGAAGACACGCCGCTCCTCGCGCAGGCGTCAGCGCAGACGGACGCCCCCCTCATCGCCGACGACATGGATCGCACGGTCGATTCGGGCTGGGGTTCCTCGCCCGCAGGAGCATGGCGCGTGGTGGAAGCGACGGCCAGCGTGACCGGCGAGCAGGCGCTGCTCGCGAGCCGCAAGCCCGGTATCACCGCCAGGGCCACCGTCGACGGCGTCGTCGCCGGGGATGTGGACAGCCGCTTCTCACTGACAGTCCCCGAACTGCCCGTCGGCGGGCCGCTCTATCTCTCCCAGGCGGTCCGCGTGTCCGGTGCCGATTCCTACGGAGTGCGCGTGCGCGTGCACCCCGACGGCTCGGCCTTTGTGTCGATCGTGCGACTCACCGACCTCATGCGTGTGCAGCACCTGGCCGAGCGTCGGCTTCCCCTCACCGTGACCAGCGGCGCCACGCTGACGGTGGCGTTCAGCGTCACAGGCACGAGTCCGGTGGCGTTGGCGGCCAAGGCATGGGAGTCGAGTGCCGCGGAACCGGGAGACTGGCAGGTGACCTACTCCGACGACTCGAATGCCCGGATCCAGTCCGCGGGCGGATACGGTTTCGCGCTGTACACCTCTTCGGGGGCGAAGACCGCTGTTCCGGTCGGAATCGACGACATCTCCGTCACCTCACCTGCTCCGGAGCCGACGCCTGCCCCCGAGCCGACTCCTGCTCCTGAGCCGACTCCTGCTCCTGAGCCGACTCCTGCTCCGGAGCCGACTCCTGCTCCTGAGCCGACTCCTGCTCCTGAGCCGACTCCTGCTCCGGAGCCGACTCCTGCTCCTGAGCCCACTCCTGCTCCTGAGCCCACTCCTGCTCCTGAGCCCACGCCGGCTCCCGAGCCGACTCCTGCTCCTGAACCCACGCCTGCTCCCGAGCCCGAGCCGGTGCCTCCGGTGACCCCGGAGGGCGTGCGCGGTGAACCCGGCGCCAAGGCCCCGGGAACGCTCGTGTACGAAGCGCCGGCGACAGCCGTGTACGTCTCGCCCGCGGGGTTCGACGGAGCCTCCGGAACCAGGAACGCGCCCGTCAAGACGGTCGCCGCCGCGTTGCGGGTCGTCCCGAACGGAGGGACCATCGTCCTCCGCGGAGGCTCGTACCACGAGGAGGTCGTGGTGCCGGCGCAGAAGCGGGTCACCATCCAGCCGGCACCGAACGAGTCCGTGTGGTTCGACGGTGCGGAGCAGGTCACGGGCTGGAAGCCCTCGGGAAGCACCTGGTTCGTCAATGGCTGGAACACGGCCCTCGATGCGAGTCCGACCTACACGAAGGGTGCGCCCGACAACACCGCGGCGGAGTGGCGATTCGTCGACCCCGCTCATCCGATGGCCGCACACCCGGATCAGGTCTGGGTCGCAGGGGTGCAGCTGCGCGAGGTGGCGTCCGCCTCCCAGGTCGGGGAGGGGACGTTCTTCGTCGATGATTCCGCCAAGCGCCTGGTGATCGGGACGAACCCGACGGGGAAGACGGTCGAGGCGAGCGTGCTCACACAGGCGCTGTCGATCCGCTCCGCAGGCACGGAGGTGCGTGGGATCGGAGTGCGTCGATACGCCACCAGCGTTCCGCAGATGGGCACGGTGATCGCCGCAGCGCCCCACGTGTCGCTCACCGATGTGACTATTCGAGACAACTCGACGACCGGCTTCTACTCTTGGGCGTCCGCGACCACCTTGACGCGCGTCTCCTTGATCGGCAACGGCCTGCTGGGCGGCGGCGCATCGCAGGCGGACGGCCTGACCGTGACCCAGATGCTCTCCGTGGGAAACAACATGGAGCACTTCAACGACGCACCCGTGTCCGGCGCGTTCAAGGTCACCCGCACCCGGGGAGTGACGGTGAAGGACAGCGCGTTCATCGGGAACGACGGGCGTGGACCGTGGTTCGACGAATCGGTCCTCGATATCGCGTTCACCGGGAACGATGTGATCGGCAACAGCGGACACGGTGTCATGGTCGAGTTGTCCGACCGCGCGGTGATCGCCGACAACGTCATCGCCCGCAACGGCGAGTTCGGTCTGTGGGTGCTCAACTCCGGCAACGTCAAGATCTGGAACAACACGCTGGTCGGCAACGGGAACCGGAACATCAGCATCGCGATGGACGCCCGCCGTGCCTCCGACCCGAACACGCCGGGGCATGATCCGCGCACGCGGTTCGCGCCGGAAGCGTCCTGGATCACACGGAACATCACGATGTCCAACAACATCGTGGCCGAGAGCGCCGGCAACTGCCTGGTCTGCGTGCAGGACTTCTCCTTGCAGTACACCGGGTCGCAGATGATGTCGAGCGTCAACGGGAACCTCTACCATCGCACATCGCCCGGCACACCCCGCTGGTTCTCCGCATGGTCGAAGGGCTCCGTCTCGAAGGACCCCGCGGTGACGGACACCCTGGCCGCCTTCACCGCTGCGACCGGACAGGATCGGCGATCGCAGTTCGTCGAGGGGGCTCCGGTGGTCGACGCAGGCTTCGCTCTGCTGTCGCCCTACACCGCGATCCAGGGCTCTGTAGCGGTGCCCGTGCCGTCCGACGTCGCCTCAGTATCACGACTCCCCGGGAGCAGCACGACGCTGGGAGCCCTGCCCCGGTGACGATGTAAGCATGGGTTCTCTTCTCGCTGTCGGCGCGCGTGCGCTGACGATGGTCATCGCGCTGGTCTGTGGCGTTCTCACGACCCGGATGATCATCGGCGGCGCCGGCGTCGACAGTTTCGCCCTCTACACGCTGCTGACGACCATCCCCTCCTTGCTGACGTTCACCGACCTGGGCAGCGGGGCGGTCCTGGTCAACGCCGTCGCGACCAGCGAGAACGTGCGCACGGATGAGAAGCTGCGGTATCAGCTCACCTCGGTCGGGCGAGTGCTGCTGATGTTCGCGGCGACGGCGATGGCGATCAACACGATCCTCGTGCTCACGGGGGCCTGGGAACTGGTGTTCGGTGAGGCGGGAGGGAGACCTGGCGCCTCGCTCGCCGCTTTCTACTGCGTGACGATCTTCTGTCTCGGCATCCCGCTCGGGGTGTGGGCGCGGATCATGCTGGGGCAGCGCCGCAACCACATCGTGATCCTCCTCCAGGGGCTGATCTCGCCGTTGACGATGACCGGCGTCTGGCTGATGCTTACGTTCGGCGGTGAGAACCTCCACTCTTTCGTGGCGATCGCCTCCTTCGCCGCCTCCTTCCTCGTGTCGGTGCTCGGCATCCTGATCACGGCACGCACCACATCACCGCTGATCCCCACTGCGGCGCGGATGGTCCTGCATCCCCGCCGCTTCCCGGGGGTGCGGGTCATGGACGTCGGGTGGCCGATGCTCGCGCAGATGGTCACCTATCCGATCGCCGTGGGTTCTCAGCGCTACGTGATCGCGCAGCTCGGCGGCCCCACCGACGTGGCCGAGTACGGAGTGGCTGGTCAGGTGTTCTTCGCCCTCAACGGACTCGTGATGGCCGGCGGGCTCGCGCTCTGGCCCCACTTCGCGAAGAGCCGCCACGACGGTGACCTCCGGCGAGGGCCCTTCCTGCTGTCGGCGCTGTTCGCCGGGTCCATCGCCGTCGCGACCGTGATGGTCTGGCTCGTCGGTCCGTGGCTGTTCGGGTTCATCACCCAGGGCGAGTTGACGGTGCGGCCGAGCACGATCTTCGCATTCGGTCTGATGATCATGATGACTGCAGCCGTGTACCCCCTGGGCATGTTCATCATGGACAAGCCGGGGATCCGCTTCCAGGTGATCCCCACACTCAGCATGGCTGCCGTGGGCATCACTCTCTCGTTCGTGCTCACTCCTGTGCTGGGCATCGCCGGACCGCTGATCGGTGTCGCCTTCGCCCTCCTCGCGTGCCAGCTGATCCCGTTCTCGGTATACATCGTCCGGAACAAGAAGCGGCTCACCGTGGGCGAGCTGGAACAGGTGTAGCGGGGCGGCCATCTCTGAGCTGCAGCCACTGCAGCTCAGGCGGCCGCACAATGGCCGCACAATGGCTGCGGTGACCGGCGGAGGACGTCAGCCCAGGAGATGCGTCGAGATGCTCGAACGGTAGACCGACGGCGCATGCCTGCGCAGAGCCTCGGCGCGGCTGTCTGCGACGGTCGAGACGATCTCGTCCCATCGGGCGTCGATGTCGGTCAGTGCCGACGCGATCGCATCCGCATCACCGGCCGCGACGAGTGCCGCCGTGCCGTACCCGCCCGCTGCTTCTCGAAGACCGCTGCTGTCGCTCGCGATCACCGGCCGCAGGGCGAGGACGCCCTCCACAGCGGTGTTCCCGAATGGCTCGTCGACTCGCGAGGGCACCAGCAGCACGTCGGCCTTCTCGAGGAACGGCCAGATATCGCTGTGGAACCCGGCGAAGTCGACGGTGATCCCGGCCTCAGCCGCCTGTGCGCGAAGATCGCGTTCGAACCATTCGTAGCCCTCGAAGACTGCGCCGAGAAGCGTGACTTCCACTGCGCGCCCCGCGGCATCAAGACGTGAAGCTGCCTCGATCACGAGATCGGGGCCCTTGCGGGGGGAGAGGCGCCCCACGTAGAGCACACGAAGTGGGCCCTCGGTGCGTGGGCGGGGGGACACCGGGTGCGGGGGAGAGGCGACGCCGTTGTAGACCACATGGGAGCGCCGGGCCAGCGCGGGCAGCGCAGCTCGGATCGTGTCCAGGCTGAAACGGCTGTTCACGAGGGTCCGGTGGGACGCCAGATGAGGGGAGTAGAGGAGGGCGTTGACGAGCGTGTTGCCCGATGCCTCGGCTTCATGAACATGGCTCACAGTGCGGACTCCCCGCAGCCGCGCGACCAGCGGCCACTCGGGGATGATGATCGTCGACACGTACACGACGTCGGGGCGGAGCCGACCGATCAGCCGCCAGGCTGCGCCCAGGCCCCGGAACGTATCGCGGAACAGCTTGGGCAGTCCGCGCGGTGTGAGCAGCACTTTGCGGAGCACGAGCATCGGCAGGATGACGACCTCTGCACCGGCCGTGCGCAGCTCGTCCACGAGAAGCCCGGAGCTCGGGAGGGCGACCACGACGCGCGCTCCCGATTCGACGAGCCCGATGGCACTCTCAAGGAGCATGCGATCGGACCCGAAGAGTTCGGCGCCCGGGTGCACGAGGAGAACGGTGGGTCGCCGGGACGCGCTGCTCACGACGCACCTGATTCGGCGCGAGCCGGTGCCCAGTCCGTCGACCGTCGGCGTGCCCGCCGGGCAGAGGGGTGGATGGTCGCGCCCTCGGAGATCCGCTGCGCGAGCGCCTCATACTCGTCCGCGACGTCGTCCCAGTCGAAGCGCGTGCGGGCGATCTCCCGCACGGCGGTGCCACTGGCCGCGGTCGCCGTCGGATCGGACTCGGCATCCATCACGTGCTCGGCAACCTGGGCGGCATCGGCGAAGAACCAGCCGTTTCCGTCGAGCACTTCCCGATTGAAGGGGACGTCGAAGCCGATGACGGCGGTTCCGGCCCCCATGGCGCGCAGCAGCGAGGGGTTGGTTCCTCCTACCGAGTGGCCGTGCACATAGGTGAGCGCGTTCGCGTAGAGAGCATCGAGCAGCTCCTGGTCGTACACACCGCCGACGAGCCGGATCCGGTCGTCGCCGTCGGCCACCCGCTGGATCTCCTGCGTGTACCCCGCGCTGTACGGCGCCGAGCCGACGACGACGAGCGGCAGCTTCGCATCGCTCGCGCGGTATCCCTGCA
Source organism: Microbacterium oxydans (assembly GCF_000956405.1). Classification (GTDB taxonomy): domain Bacteria; phylum Actinomycetota; class Actinomycetes; order Actinomycetales; family Microbacteriaceae; genus Microbacterium; species Microbacterium oxydans_C. The sequence goes on along the minus strand of NZ_JYIV01000027.1, from coordinate 264,288 downwards.
CGATCTCGAGCACGTGGTTCTCGGGTTCGAATCGTGCCACCACGAGGTGATACCCGCCGGAGGCCAGGTCCATCTCCGCGACGCCACGTTCCGGAAGCTGATCGAGGATCGGAGCGCCGTACCGGATGAGCTCGGTCGGCACATCGAACTGGTGCCGGTAGTAGTCGGCGATTCCCGGTGCATCCGCGATCAGCGCATCGGCCGTGCGCACCCCGAACTGCTCGGCCCAGCGGTAGTACGCCTTGCCGCGCGGGCCCCACTTCGAGCGCCGCCATTCCAAGCCGTCCATGTGCAGGGCGACCGGTGCGCGGCGTGCCCGGAGCAGCGGCAGGAACGGCGAGTTGGCGGCGTTGAAGACGAAGGTCGCGTCCGGTCGCCGCCGGAAGATGAGGTGCAGAGCCGACAGGCCCGTGTGGCTCAGGGTCTCGATCTGCTTCACCGGGATCGCGGGCAGGTGCACGACCCGCATTCCGAGGTACTCCTTCTCGCGCCGCTCGGAACCACGGGTGTACACGACGACATCGTGTCCGCGGTCCGCGAGACGGCGTCCGACTTCTTCGATGGCGGTTTCGAAACCGCCGTATGCTGCGGGCACTCCTCTGGTCCCCACCATCGCGATGGTGAGGCGGTTCGAATTGCTCATCCGATCAGTATGCCCCGCTGGGCTGCACCATGACCTTGGCGGTGCGCCACATGATCTGCAGGTCGTTCATGACGGACCAGTTCTCGACGTAGCGCAGGTCGAGGCGGACGCTCTCGTCCCAGGAAAGGTCGCTGCGTCCGGAGACCTGCCACAGTCCGGTGATGCCCGGCTTGATGTACAGGCGACGGAACACGGTGCCGTCGTAGGCGGTGACCTCGCTGGGCAGCGGCGGCCGAGGCCCGACCACGCTCATGTCGCCGATGAGGACGTTCCAGAACTGGGGAAGCTCGTCGAGGGAGAGCTTGCGCAGCACTCTGCCGACCCGGGTGACGCGGGGGTCGTCCTTCATCTTGAAGAGAAGCCCGGCGCCCTCGTTCTGCTCCTTGAGCAGGGCGAGCTGCTGCTCGGCGTCCGTCTTCATCGAACGGAACTTGACCATCTTGAACCGTCGACCGTCCCGACCGACCCGCTCCTGGAAGAAGAAGACCGGACCGGGGGAGTCCAGCTTGATCAGCAGGGCGAGTACGGGGGCCAGCAGCGCGATGGGGATGAGCGCCACCGTGGCCACGGCGATGTCGAGGGCGCGCTTGAGCAGGTGCTGGCCGCCTTCATAGGTCGGGATCTGCACCTGGATCAGCGGCAGGCCCTCCACGGGTGCGAAGGAGATGCGCGGGCCGGCGACATCGGTGAGACGACTCGACAGCACGAGCTCGGCGGCGGTCCCCTCCAGCTGCCAGCTGAGCTGCTTCACGAACTCGGGCTCGCCCTCGGGTCGGCTCGCCACGATGATCGTGTCGGCGCCGACTTCGGCCGCGACCGACGACACGGAGTTCACGTTCCCCAGGACCGGGAACCGCGTGTCGTCGATCACGATGTCGCGCGCGTTGCCGTCGAGCAGCGTCGCGCCGACCACCTGGTAGCCGGATGCGCCGATCGGGTGCAGCGTCCGGACCACATACTCCACGTCGTCCCTGTTGCCGACGACGAGGGTGCGGGAGGCGAACCTCCCCTGGGATCGCTGCGTCTGCAGCCAGTGGCGCCACAGCCACCTGGTCACCAGGAGAGTCAGCACACCGACGGGCAGCCCCAGCAGCAGCGTCAGTTGCATCGTCTTCCAGGCGAGCAGCACCGCCACGATGGCGATGATCCCGAAGGCGAGTCCCGTGGCGTGCACGACGCCGCGGTACTCGGTGGCGCTGGCGCGGAACAACGCGGCGTCCCGCGTGTGCAGCGCGCTCAGCAGGAGGTACCACAGCGCGGCGAGGGGGATGCCGTCGCGGAGGACCTCAGGCCCGGAGACGCCGTTCGCCAGCTGGATCGCTGCTGTCAGACCGAGAGCGAACAGGATGACGGCCGCATCCGTGATCCGCAAACGCATCCGATAGCGACGCTCCCACTGACGGCGCCGTTCCAGGGTCGCCGAAGCGCGCGGTGTGACCACCGTGCGCGTCACCGACTTGGTGGCTCGCGGAGCCGCGACCGGCACGAAGCCCGTACGAGCGATGCTCAGGGCATCCTCGACGGAAGTCATGCCGAGGCCCCTTGAGCCGTGAATGTACGCAGAAATCCCCAGTGCGACATGTGTTTCCCCAGTTTCCCCAGACCATGAACCCCACGTTCACGGCTTTCGTCTGCGTCCCGACCCCTCGGGTCCTGCTGAAACTCCCCATGATTCCCACATCACGGAGTGCGTTCTCACCGTCCCACACGGTGATCGCTGACAGCAGGCACTGCAGACTTGAGTCAGTGTAGCGGAACGCGGGCTCCACCGGAAGGTAATTCTGTTGATTGGATGAACGGAGCCTGCGGCACGCGCCTGTCTGAGGGCTATCCTGTCGCGGTGACCGCGAACATCGACAGTCCACGCTTCCAGCTTCGAACCATGCTGCCGCGCGACCCCGCGCAACCGCATCGAACCGCGAGTCCGCTCGAGCTGTTCTTCGACCTGGTCTTCGTGGTGGCCGTGAGCATCGCCTCCGCCCAGCTGCACCACGCTCTCAGTGAGGGGGAGTTCCTGCACGGCATCACCTCCTACGCGATGCTGTTCTTCGCGATCTGGTGGGCCTGGATGAACTTCACCTGGTTCGCCACATCGTTCGACACCGATGACTGGCTCTACCGCGTCACGACATTCGTGCAGATGGGCGGCGTCCTCGTCTTCGCAGCCGGTATCCCGCGGGCGTTCAACGAGGGCGACTTCACCGTTCCCGTGCTCGGGTACGTCGTGATGCGCGTGGCGATGGTGGCGCAGTGGCTGCGGGCGTCGCGGTCGGCAGGACCGCTGCGATCGGTGACCCGCCGATACGCGTTCGGCATCGCTGCGGTCCAGGTGCTGTGGATCTTGTTCCTGCTCATCCCGACCGGCCCTCTGCAGCTCGCCGCTTTCGCGCTCTTCGCCCTGATCGAGATCAGTGTCCCGGTGTTCGCCGAGTTCCGCAGGCAGAACCCGTGGCATCCGCACCACATCACCGAGCGCTATGGACTGTTCACCCTCATCGTGCTCGGCGAGAGTCTGCTGGCCTCTGCCAATGCGATCATCGACGCACTCGACAAGGTCGAGAGTCTCGGGCCGCTGATCGCGATCTCGGTGTTGACGCTCGTCGTCACGGCGTCGCTCTGGTGGATCTACTTCTGGCCGCCGCATCACCGCGCCATCTCGAGCTTCGCGCGATCGCTGCGCTACGGGTACACGCACTACTTCGTCTTCGCAGCCGCGGCCGCGTTCTCGGCGGGCATCGAGGTGGAGCTCGACGTCCTGACGGGGAAGAGTCACCTCTCGAACGTCGCCGCATCGTTCACGGTCACCATCCCGATCGCGATCTTCCTCGTGGGCATCTGGTGGGTCGCCATCCGTGACAACGCGGATCGTGTCGTGAACACGGTGGTTCCTCTGGCCGCGGCGCTGGTGTTCCTCGATCCCGTCCTGCCGGTCCCGGTGACGCTGACGGCGCTCATCCTCGCCGGGGTCGTGGTGGTGCTGGTGCTCCGGCCGCCCGTCGACTCCTCGCGCATAGAGAAGGCATAGCGGGCGCAGAGATCTCTGATCGGAAGCTCCGCGACGCTGGTGGACACCAACAACAGGCGTCCATCGAGGAGGAGACAGATCATGAGCATTCCAGAACCCACCCAGACCCCCCGATGGTCCTGCATACGAAGGGCGGCTCCTCGATCGCGTCGACGAGGAGGTCGTCGATCAGGGGGCGGCCTTCGACATCCGCACCCTGCTGAGTCGGCGCGGTGTGCTGGGCCTCGCGGGGGTCGGCCTCGGAGCCGTGGTCCTCGCGGCCTGCGCGCCGTCGGCTTCGGGCGGCGCGTCCACGTCGACCCCGACGCCGACCACGACGGCGACGTCTGGAGGCGATTCCGTGAGCGTCGACGAGATTCCCGATGAGACGGCAGGGCCGTACCCGGGAGACGGCTCGAACGGCCCCGATGTGCTCGAGGACGCAGGCATCGTGCGTCAGGACATCCGGTCCTCGATCGATGGCGGTGCGACGGCGGAGGGCGTGCCCCTCACCTTCGAGCTGCGCGTGATCGACCTGGCGAACGGCGGCGTGCCTTTCGCGGGCGTGGCCGTGTACGCCTGGCACTGCACGGCGCAGGGCGAGTACTCGATGTACTCCTCCGGGCTGGAAGACGTCACCTACCTGCGGGGAGTGCAGGTGGCCGACGACGACGGCAGGGTCTCGTTCACCTCGGTGTTCCCCGGTTGCTACTCGGGCCGCTGGCCGCACATCCACTTCGAGGTGTATCCGGACGTCGGTTCGATCACCGACTCGACGGCGGCCATCGCCACCTCGCAGCTGGCGCTTCCGGAAGCAGCATGCGCGGCCGTCTACGCCGAATCGGCCTACGACGGATCCGCGAAGAACCTGTCGCAGATCACGCTCGCGAGCGACAACGTCTTCGGCGACGATTCCGCAGCGCTGCAACTTGCCACGGTCACGGGTGGGGTGCAGGCCGGGTACGCGGCCTCGCTCGTGGTGGGCGTCGACACCACGACAGCTCCCAGCACTGGCGGAGGCCAGGGCGGACCGGGCGGAGGTCGGCCGTCGAGCTGAGCCTCGACGGGGATCCGAGGTCGAGAGGGGGAGGTCTGCTATGCTTGTCGAGCAACGTGTGTGCATCGCCCCCTCTCGGCCGCCACGTCGCCACTGATCAGGGCCATCACGGACCGCGCACATCGATGCGTGCGGAATCCGCCCTCGGTCTCACATCTTGCGGAGCGCCACGCGTGTCCGCCACACAGCAATGAGTATCACCATGAGCAGCACCACCCTTCCTCCTTCCGACCCGTTGACCTGGAAACAGGCCGACACCGATGTGCACGTGGCGACGCGCGGCGGCGAATTCGCCGGCTTCGTCGAGTTCGACGGCAGCACGCACCTCGTGCGCGACAACCACGGAGCCGAACTCGGCGGCTTCGATTCACTCGCGGACGCGTTCCGTGCGCTCGAAGACGCGAACCGGCCGTCGCGGACCGCCTCGGACCTCCCCTCGATCCTGCCGCGGGCGTGGCGCCGTCGCACCCGCCGCGCCCGAGCCTGAGCGCCTTCCGGACGTCCGCCTCTGCCCTCGACTGAGGGGTCGGCGAGAGGTTCCGATGTATTCCCTGACGTGCATGGACCCCGGGCTACTGTGAGGTAAGCGTTCGGCATCCGCCTTGGGCTTTCACAGCTCGAGGGCTCCGATCGTCAGGAGAAGATCATCTCCACCACGCAGATCGAATCGACCGCGGCAACGCTCGGTCCGGTTCGCCAGACCTATTCCGGAAACGCGGACTTCCCGCCGATGGCACAGGCGTACAAGCAGGTGTCGCAGGTCGTCAAGGAGATGGGGCTGCTGCGGCGGGCCCAGTGGTTCTACGTCTTCGTCGCGGCCGGCCTCGCGGTAGCCCTCGGCGGTCTCATCACCGGTTTCATCCTGCTCGGCGACAGCTGGTTCCAGTTGCTCATCGCCGCAGGACTCGGCATCGTCCTGACGCAGATCGCGTTCCTCGGGCATGAGGCCGCGCATCGCCAGATCTTGAGCACGGGGCCTGCGAACTTCACGCTCGCCCGTATCGTCATCGCCAGTATCGGGATGAGCTACTCCTGGTGGGACTCGAAGCACACCAAGCACCACGGGAACCCGAACCAGGTCGGCAAGGACCCCGACATCGAGGTCGACACCATCTCGTTCCTCGAGGAAGACGCTGCCAAGTCCAAGGGCCTGATCCGGATGATCACCCGCAAGCAGGGCTGGCTGTTCTTCCCACTGCTCACGCTCGAGGGACTGAACCTCCACTACCTCGGTCTGAAGTACCTCATGACCACGAAGAACGTGAAGGGGCGCTGGACCGAGCTCGGCATCATCGCGCTGCGTTTCGCCCTCATCCTGGTCCCCGTGTTCATGATGCTGCCCCTCGGAATGGCGTTCGCCTTCATGGGCGTGCAGTTCGCAGTGTTCGGCGTCTACATGGGGGCCGCCTTCGCACCGAACCACAAGGGCATGCCGATCATCGACCCGAGCGCCCGACTCGACTTCTTCACGAAGCAGGTCCGCACCTCCCGCAACATCCGCGGCGGCTGGTGGGTGACTTCGCTCATGGGCGGTCTCAACTACCAGGTGGAGCACCACCTCTTCCCGAGCATGCCGCGACCGTACCTGGCGAAGGCACGCGACATCGTGCGCGACTACTGCGCGGCGAACGGGGTCCCCTATACGGAGACCAGCCTCGGGCGCTCCTACCTGATCGTCATCGAGTACCTCAACCGCGTCGGACTCTCCGCCGGTGCCGACCCGTTCGACTGCCCGGCAGCGGCGCAGTTCGGTCGGGCGTAACCCCCACCTCACCGGTACAGACCGTCCGAGAACGGCAGAGGCGCGAGCAGGAATCCCTGCTCGCGCCTCTGCCGTTCTCGCGTTACTTGGAGGACTTCTTCTTGGTCTCCACCACGTCGATCGTGATCTTCTCGAGCGGGCGGTCGTCGTCGAGTTCGTCCTCGAGCACCTCGTCGCCCAGGAAGGTCTCCTCCGGTGCCTCGTCCTCGGCCGGGGCGTCCGCGGGGGCAGCCGGGGAGACCGGGGCATCCGTGCGGGTGATCTCCGTCGGCAGCGCGTCGTCGGAGAAGATGCCGTCGGGGCGGATCAGCTCGCGCACCTCCGCCATGAAGCTCGACAGCTGCTGCTGCTGCCACCGCAGCTGGCGGGTGCGGTCCTCCGCGTCGTGCAGCACAGCCGTGGTGTGGCCGGTGACGGAGTCGACGATCTTCTGGGCCTTGGCGCGGGCGCGCTCGAGGGTCTCGCGTGCACGCACCTGGGCTTCGGCTTCGATCGCCTGCGCCTGCGAGCGGGTCAGTCGCTCGTAGTCCTCGGCGCGTGCAGAGATGCGCTGGGCGTGCTCGAGCGAAGCGGTGACCTGCTCGTTCGCGTCGTTCGTGATTCGCTCCGCGTGCGCCACGGCCTGGTTGTGCAGCACCAGGAACTCCTGCTGCGCGTCGTCCTGACGGCGGGTGAGGGTCTCCTCGAACTCGAGCACACGGGCGTTCATGTCGCGCACATCACGCTCGGCATCGGCACGCAGCTGGGTCGTCTCCCGGGTGACGAGGGAGCGCAGTGCTGCCGCGCCCTTCTCGGCCTCGGTGCGGATCGCCGTGGCCTCCTGAGCGGCTTGGTTCACCTTCTCCGCGGCGTGTGCGGCCTCGCGCTCGATGCGGGCTTCGTGCGCCGTGTACTCGGTGTCCATCTTCAAGCGCACCTGGTCGGCGTCGCGCTGTGCCTGGTCGGTGATCCGCTCGGCGTCGGCCTCGGCCTCGGCGCGCTGCGCTGCCACTTCCTCGCGGGCGGACGTCATCAGACGGTCGGCCTGCACTGCGGCGTTCTGGATGAGTACGTTCGCCTGCTCTTCTGCCACGCGGAGGATCGCTTCGAACTGCTGACGGGAGGGGGCCTCTTCGCCATCCGGCTGCGGGGCGTCGACGAGCTCGGAGGTGAGCGTGGCGACCTGCTGCTCGGCGTCGGACACCTTGGCGTTCGCGGCCATGAGCTCGCTCTCGAGTGCCTCGCGAGCCTTGCGCTCCTCTTCTCGCACCGCTTCGACGGCGTCCTCTTCGCGGGCCTGAGCCTCGGCCACATCGGCGGCCGCCTGCTTGAGCTGATTGCGAAGTGCGGAGAGCGCGGCGTCGACCTCGCCCTTGTCGTAGCCGCGGAAGCCGATGGTGAACGCGCCCTGCTGGTCGCGGGGCGTGGTCTCGATCAGCTGGTCGAAGAAGTCCGGCGAGCGCTCGCCGTCACGGTCTGCGGTTCCGGGGGATTCGCTCATGGGTTCTTGCCTTTCTGGCGTGGCCACACCGGGAGCGGCGGCTCCGTCCCGTCAGTCGGGACCGTGTGGACCGGAGGAGGTCGTCAGGGCGCACGCCACCACCGTGACCCGGCGGAGGCCCGGCGGGCAGGGCGCATCGTCCAGCCTAGTTGCGTCTGCGGCTCGTTGTGTGTCCGTCTTTCCCAGGCATCCGGCGAAGACGTTCGCCCGGGTCAGGCGCTCTGCACCCAGCGGGCGTTCCGGTCGTCGATCGTCTCGCCGCGGACGTAGCGGATGGGCGTGCCCTCGGCGACCGTCACCTCGCGAGCTTCTGCTGCGGCCGCGACACGTGCGCGCAGCTCCGTCCAGAACTGCACCGTCTGCGGAAAGCCGAAGTACTCGCGGAAGGTCTCGACCTGCATCCGCGTTCCTTCCATGACGGGAACGAGCCGGACGAGCGTGTCGTCGGGGTCGACGAAGCGGATGCCGTATGCGCCGTCGCTGCGGATGACGAACTCCCGTTGCCGCCCCGCCATCGCCGAGGCGACGATCTCCCGCGCCCGTGGCTCCGGCACGTGGATCACCAGGGTGGTTCCGAGTTCCCCGAGCGCCGTCTCGACCTGTTTGTCGGTGAACTTCCTCCGCGCCCTGTCCCCATCGGCGGCAGCCCGGCGGCGCAGGCGGCTCCGCAGGATCGGGCCGCCGATGATCAGTGCGAGGATCGGCAGACCGAGCAGGAGATAGGGGGCGGAATCCACGCCCAAAGCGTAGCCGGACCCTCGGGGGATCCTGCCGTGTCGGGGGACGTCAGGCGGGGGCGATCAGGTGATCGAGGACGAGTTCGCCCGACGCGTTGAGCGCCTGCATCATGTCGGCGATCAGTCGCGGATCGATGGCCGGGGGTTCGGCGGCGTCGTAACCGAACTGCAGAGGGATCGCCGGATGGATCCACACGGTCGCGCGCTTGTCGAGCCCACCGTTGACGGGCAGCCACGTCATCATGAAGCTCTCCTGACGACGGAGCTTGGTCGAGATGACGATCTTCAGATGCGCCAGAGTCGCGTCTTCGATGAGGATCGGATCCGAGGTCCCGTCATAGCGGAGTCTGCCCATGGGATCACGGTACACCGGCGCACTGCCTCTTCTGCGCCTCATGCGCAACCCCCTCTGCGAGCCGGGGTGTGCTCGTTACCGTCGCAGCATGACGACAGCGGAATGACAACGAGCGGAGGACAGGGTGCAGACGATGGCGCGCACGCGGATTGCGCTCAATGAATCGGAGTTCTTCCTGGCGCAGGGGCAGGATGCGGTCGAGCTGAGAGGCCGGATAGAGGAGGCGATGCAACGCGGGGGCGGGTTCGTCGAGTTCACGGTGGTGGGCAATCGCTCGGTCAGCGTGCTGATCACCTCGGTCACGCACGTCGTGATCTCGGTCGAGACGGTGGATTTCGACGCGCGGGACACGGGTGACAGTGCGGTGCCGTACGGCGGTGAGTACGACCTGCTGTGATCGCGGAACCGCGGCTCCGGAGACGGATACGGGGGAGTCCCGGCCACGTTCGGCGGCACGGGGAGTCGCACTGCTACGGTGACGACGGTGGGCATCGTGCCCCTGGGGCCGTCGATCAAGAGGAACTTCGAGATGAAGGGTCCGTCCGGTACGCGCGTGCGTCGCTCCGCGATCGTCACGGTGTTCGTGTTGGCGATCGGGATGGTCGCCTCCTCGCTGGCGATGAGCAGTTCGGCGCTCGCGGCGACTGACGGGCAGTTGGTGTATCCGGCCTCGGGCAACATCCAATCCAAGGTCGGCGACGGTTGCCGCGGCAACTACCGCGCACATGAGGGCATCGACATCTCCGCCGCGGGAGGCACGCCGATCCTCGCGGCCTACAGCGGCGTCATCAAATCGCGCACGGTGAACAGCGGCTACGGCAACTACACGGACGTCGAGCATCCGGGCGGTTACGTCACGCGATACGCGCATATGGCGTCACCGGGAACGTATGCGCCGGGAACTCGGGTGGAGCGCGGGCAGCAGATCGGCGTGGTCGGGAACACGGGCAACTCGCCGGCGTATCACCTCCACTTCGAGCTGCGCCTCAACGGGGCGGTCTACACCGCGATCAACAACGGCTTCGTGTGCCTCTCGAACGTGACGCGCGGTGGCACCATTCCGCTGTTCGTCCCCGGCCTCCGCACCGAGACGGGACCCCCGATCCCTCCCGCGGACTACACGGGCGACAACAAGTCGGACCTGCTGGTCGTCGCCGGGAACGGCGACCTGCGTCTTCGCGCAGGAACCGGCGCTGGAGGCTTCCAGACGGCGACGACCGTGGCTGCGGGGTGGGCGGCGGATCGAAGGCACCTCACCCGGACCGACCTCAACGGCGACGGCAAGGGAGACGTCCTGGGGGCACGCGCAGATGGCGCGCTCGAGTTCTTCGCAGGCAACGGCGCCGGCGGATTCGCTGCGCCGGTGATCATCGGCAGCGGGTGGTACGGCCTCTTGCATGTGACGTCCGGCGCCGACTACACCGGCGATGGGAAGCACGACGTGCTGGGTGTCTCACCAGGGGGGACGCTCGTCATCCATCGAGGAAACGGTGTCGGCGGGTTCACTGAGCCGAGCGTGACCATCGGCGGAGGATGGCAGGGGTTCCACTTCCTGATCGGCGGTGACTTCGACAACGACGGCCGCGGTGACATCATCGCGATCGGCGACACCGGCGCACTCTACTTCTACCGCGGCGTGACGAACGCCTTCGCTTCTCCCGTGAACGTCGGAAGCGGTTGGCAGGAGTTCACCGCTGTGACCGGAGGTGCTGACTACGACGGCGATGGGAAGGCGGACCTGCTGGCACGGACGCCGTCCGGCCAGCTCTTCCTCTATCCCGGCAACGGAGACGGCGGATTCGGTGGGCGGAAGCTGGTCAGCGCCGACTGGGCGGATCACCTCGCGATCGAGTAGCCCGGCGTATCGTGGGCGCATGACGGACGCCAGCTTCGAGGAGATCGCGGCCGCGCTGTATTCGGATCCCCCGGAATCGTTCGTGTCGTCGCGCAAGACCCGCGCCGGAGAGGTCGATCCGGAGCTCGCCTCTCGGATCCTCGCCCTGAGAAAGCCGTCGATCGCGGCCTGGGTGGTCAATCTGTTCGCACGCGAGCGAGAGGCGCAGCTCGGGGAAGCGCTGGAGCTGGCTCGAGAACTCCGCGAGGCCCAGGAGGACCTGGACGCTCCCGCGCTGGCGAAGCTCGGAAGGGAACGTCGCGCCCTCACGAGGCGGCTCGCTCAGTCCGCGGGCGAGTTGGCCGCATCACGCGGCGAACGTGTGACGCCGTCGACGCTCGAGGCGGTCGAGCAGACCATCTCGGCAGCCTTCTTCGATCCGGCGGCGGCGTCAGCTGTCGCCTCCGGCCGACTGCTGCGCGCTCTCGACCCCTCGGCCACGGCGAGTGAGATCCGTGCAGCGGTGGCTGGTGACGTGCCCGACCTCGAACCGGTACCGCCCCCTCCGACGGACGAGCTGAAGGCCCGACGGGCGCGCCGCGACGCCGAGCGAGCGATCGCGGCGGCCGAGAAGGAGCACTCGGCCGCGGAGCGTGAACTCGCACGGCGGGATGCGGCGCTGCAGACGCTGCGGGCGCGCATCTCGGAGCTGGCCGACCGTGCCGCCGACCTCGAAGCGCAACTCACCCGCACCCATGCCGATGTGGAGCGCGCGGAGCTCGAAGCGTCGGGAGCAGAGGAAGAGCGAGTCGCTGCGAGTCAGCGAGCCGAAGCGGCGGCGCGCGACCTGGAGCGGGCGCGGAAGGCGGCGGAATCGCTCTGACGGCGACGAGTGCCGGTCAGACGTCGAGCGGCCACCCGGTGTAGGCCTCCGCCAGGTACGCGCGTCCTGCCTCGGACTCGACCACAGACCGCAGTTCGCCGATCTGGCGACGCCGGTCGAAGTCGTCCCCGCGGGGCGGGGTGTGGAGCATGCCGGTCATCCACCACGAGAAGTGCTGTGCTTTCCAGATGCGTCGCAGTGCGCGCTCGGAGTAGGTGTCGATGAGCCGGGAGTCGTCCTCCCGCAACAGCGCGTGCAGCGCCCGCGCGAGGAGTACCACGTCGGCGACCGCCAGGTTCATGCCCTTCGCGCCGGTGGGCGGCACCGTATGTGCGGCGTCGCCCACGAGAGCGAGCCGTCCTCGTCGGAGCTCGCCCGCGACGAAGCTGCGGAAACTCAGCACGTCCCGCTGGAAGACGGGTCCTCGTTTCAGAGACGTTCCGGGCACTCTGGCCTGCAAGGTCGCCCAGATCTCGGCCTCGCTCGGTGCCTGTGCATCCATGCCGGGGTCGCACTGGAAGTACATGCGCTGCACCTGCGGACTGCGCTGACTGATGAGGGCGAAACCGTCGTCGGAGTTGCTGTAGATGAGCTCGTCGGAGCTGGGAGGAGCGTCGCAGAGGATGCCGAACCAGGCGAAGGGATACTCCCGGAAGACGCCGTTCCCCGAGGCGCCGGCGACGGCGGAGCGCATGACGGAGCGTGAGCCGTCGGCGCCGACGACGAAGTCTGCGTCGATCACGACGTTGTCTCCTTGCGAATCCGTGGCGATCACACGCGGCTGGTCCGGGTCGGTGTCGTCGATCCCGGAGGCCGTGACGCCGAACCGGAGATCCTGCCCGGCGCCCGCTCGCAGCGCCAGCAGATCGGTGAGCACCTCGTGCTGCGGGTAGAGCCAGACGCTGCGGCCGACGAGGGCCTGGAAGTCGATGCGGTGCCCCTCGCCCTGGAACCGCAGTTCGATGCCGTCATGGCGCTCGCCGACGGTCTGCACACGGGTTCCGGGATCGATGCGGGTGAGCAGCTCGACCGTGCCCTGTTCGAGGATGCCGGCGCGGATGGTCGACTCGATCTCGGCACGCGTGCGTCGGTCGATCACGACCGACTCGATGCCTTCCTCTGCGAGCAGATGGGACAGGATCAGCCCGGCGGGGCCGGCTCCGACGATCGCCACGCGGGTGCGGATCGACTGGGGCATGGTGTCTCCTTCGACAGGCGGCGCCGGTGCGTCCGCTCTGCCGATCAGTGTGGGGTAGTCCGCCGCAGCTCTCCCGTCGGTTCCCGTTGAATGGGATGACTACCGTTGATGCAGGGTCTCCTCGATGGCGGTCGCGGCGTGCTGCAGGGCGCGCAGTGCCGGCCCCGTCGACATCGCCCGCGGCAGCACCGCGGACAGCGCCGCCACGACGACGCCGCGGTCGCGGACCGGCACGGCCACCCCCGTCGAGACGGCATCGATCGACCCGGGAGCGACGACGAAGTCCTGGCGGCGGATGCCGGTGATCGTGGTGCGGAGTGCCGTCGGATCGGTGATGGTCTCGCGAGTCAGTGCCGGAAGCGGTCCGTCCAGCACCCGGTCGCGCACCTCCGGGTCGGCGAAGGCGAGGAGCACGAGCCCGGACGACGATGCATGCAGTGGAAGGCGCCCGGCCACTCTGGTGATGTTCGCGCCGGCGTCCGGGTGGGAGAGACGTTCGAGGAACAGCGCTTCCCCCTGGTCGAGCACGGCCAACTGGGTGTGCTGACGGATCCGCGTCTGCACGTCCGCCATGTGCGGGAGCGCAGCCTGACGCAGACGCAGGGCGCTCGATCCGCGCAGCGCGAGCTCCCACAGCCGCATGCCCAGCCGCACGCGCCTGTCCTCGTCGCGCTCGAGCAGGCCGGAGCGGATCAGGTCGCCGACGATCCGATGCGCGGTCGAGGAGGCGAGCCCGGCACGCTGCGCGATCTCGGTCGTGGTCTGCATCGTCCGGTCCACGCTGAACGTGTCGAGCACGCGCACGATGCGATCCGTCATCGACTCGCCGGACGGGGAATTCGCCATGCCCGCAGTCTTCCACGGACGTGCGCCGGACGGCCGACGGGGAGGTACCCTCGGTGCATGACGACGCCCGTGCTCGGTTCCGCGACACCCTGGCAGCCGACTGACGTCGGTGGCGTGATCGCGCTGCTCGGGGACTCGCCGGTCCGCTGGTGGGTGTCGGGTGGCGTCGCGCTCGATCGCTGGCTCGGCCGGGAGATCAGGACCAGGCCGAACACCGATGTCAGCGTGATCGCCTCGGACCTGCCCGCGCTCGTCGACGGTCTCCCGGCGGGCTTCACCGTCTGGGCGCCGGCCGAGGCTGAAGGGTACGTCGTTCCGTTCGACGAGGCTCCCGGCGACAGCGACAGGCAGCCGGTGCTGGTGCGCGACGAGTCGCGCGAGATGTGGGTGCTCCAGGTGAACGTCGAGGACGGCACGCGGGACGCCTGGGTCTACAAGCGCGATCCGCGTCTGACCCTCCCGTGGGAGCGCGCGGTCGTCGACCTCGACGGCGTTCCGATCGGGGCGCCGCAGCTGCAGTTGGTCTGGAAGGCACTGCGTCCCCGCCCCGAGGACGACCTCGACAAGGACGCGGTCCTGGCCGTGCTCGACGACGACGCACGCGGGTGGTACGAACGCGCGATCCTCTCGATCCACCCCCACTCGACGTGGTCGATCCACGTGCGCAGCCCGTTCGCCCCGGCGAAGGCCAGCTGGAACCGCACGTCTCGCCGCTAGTCGGTCTCTCCCGCGGGGTGGAGGTACTCCTCGGTGCTCACCGCGTCCCGCACGAGGCCGCGGAACCAGCGCTGAGCGGGGGAGAGGGCGGCGTCGCGTCGGGTGTACAGGGAGACCGGGGTGCTCTGCGCGGGCCATGGCAGGTCGCTGATGCGGAGCCCGTCGAACCAGCCGCTGAACACCTCCGCCACGTGTCGGGGCAGCAGAGCCACCAGATCGGTGGTCTGCACCACGGTCGGCACGGTCGCGTACTCCTGGACCGTGAGGGACACCTGCGACATGAGACCGTTCTCGATCAGCGCCTGCAGGGGGAACACGTGTCCACCGCGCGCCGACACCCGCACGAAGTGACGGCCATCGAACATGTCGGGCGCTGTCGCGGGGAGCGGAGCAAGCGCTGAGGAGAGAGCCACGTACTCGACCGCTCGCACGCGTGAGCGCCACAGGCGTGGTCCCTCGAGCACCGACACCGTCATCGCCAGGTCGATGGAGCCCCGGATGAGGCCCTCCTCGACGTGGTCGGCGTCGAGGCGTTCGACCTTGAGATGCGGTCGGGCGTGCTGGTGGGCGAGTGCCGCCATCACCGGGGGGAGGAAGGTCTGCTCGCCGATCGAGGTGAGGCCGAGGGTCAGCTCCCCGGTGAAGCGGGCGGGATCGAAGGCGTCGGGGTCGCTCACCGTGGCGTCGATCTGCGCCAGAGCCTCGTGCAGCGGCATGAACAGCGCGGTCGCCTTCGCGGTGGGCACCATCTCGTGCCCTTCGCGGCGGAACAGCTCGTCCTTGAATCGATCACGGAGTCGGCGCAGTGTGTAGCTGACGGTCGGCTGGGTCACGTGCAGGTGCTCGGCGGCCGCCGTGACGCTCCGCAGCTCGTAGAGCACGACGAACGTGCGCAGCTGGTTCAGATCGGTGATCGACATGCATAGATCATCTCTATTCTTTGCCACTTACGCATCTATTGGACTAGTGGAAAGTCCCCGACCTAGTGTCGACGTCATCACCCTCCGAGTGGCAAGGACGACACGCGTTGATCATCGACATCCACGGTCACTACACGACCGCACCCGTATCGCTCGGCGCGTGGCGTGACCTGCAGATCGCGTTCGCTGAGGGCGGCGGCTCGGCTCCCGACCCCGATGCCCTGCAGATCACCGATGACGAGATCCGCGAGACGATCGAGGCGAACCAGCTGCGGCTCATGGACGAGCGGGGTAGCGACATCACGGTCTTCAGCCCGCGTGCGTCGTTCATGGCGCATCACGTCGGAGACCTCGCGGTGAGCGAGACCTGGGCCCGCATCTGCAACGATCTCGTCGCGCGTGTCAGTCGGCTCTTCCCGGACAGGTTCCTGATGGGGGCGATGCTGCCGCAGTCTCCGGAGGCGAGCCCCGCGACGACGATCGCCGAGCTGACCCGCGCGGTCGAAGAGCTCGGCGCCGTCACGGTGAACATCAACCCCGATCCCTCCGGCGGTCGGTGGTCGGCTCCCGCGCTGACCGACCGCTCCTGGTACCCGGTCTACGAGAAGCTCGTGGAGTACGGGATCCCCGCGATGATCCACGTCAGCACCACGTGTCGGCCCGATGTGTTCCACACGACCGGCGACCACTATCTCGGCGCGGACACCACCGCGGTGATGCAGCTCATCAAGGGGGATCTGTTCCGGGACTTCCCCGACCTCGCGCTGGTGATCCCGCACGGCGGCGGTGCCGTGCCGTACCACTGGGGCCGTTTCCGCGGGCTCGCGATGGCGCTGGGCAGGCCCGATCTCGAGGAGCACCTGCTGGGGAACGTGTACTTCGACACCTGCGTGTACCACCAGGCGGGCATCGACCTGTTGACCGAGGTGATCCCGACGGAGAACATCCTGTTCGCCAGCGAGATGATCGGTGCCGTGCGCGATATCGATCCGCGCACGGGACACCACTTCGACGACACCCGGCGCTACATCGACGCGACGACGAACCTCGGCCCAGCCCAGCGGGAGCAGATCTTCGAGGGCAACGCCCGACGTGTCTACCCGCGCCTCGACCGCGCCTTGACCCTGCGCGGCCTGTGAGATCGGAGAACAAGAGATGCGTCTGAACGACCTCGGCATCGTCCGCACCCGCATCGAGCGGCCAGACTGCGGCGAGGTGGCTCGCCTCTCCGAGTTCGGTGTGGCGACCATCCATGAGGCCATGAGGCCATGGGGCGTGTGGGCCTGATGCGCCCGTACATCCGCCCCGTGGATCGCGGCGCTCGGCTGTGCGGCCCTGCTGTGACGGTGCTGCTGCAGCCGGGCGACAACTGGATGCTCCACGTCGCCGCGGAACAGGTGCAGGAGGGCGATGTGGTCGTGGCCGGCTGCACGACCGAGAGCGAGGACGGGTTCTTCGGAGAGCTGCTGGCGACCTCGCTGGCGGCTCGCGGATGTCGGGGCCTCGTGATCGACGGGGGAGTCCGCGACGTCGCCGACCTGGAGCGGATGCGGTTCCCGGTCTTCTCCCGTGCGGTCAACGCGAAGGGCACGGTCAAGGCGACGCTCGGCTCGGTCAACGTGCCGGTGGTCGTGGCGAACGCGCTCGTGAACCCCGGCGATGTCGTCGTGGCGGATGTCGATGGCGTCGTCGTCGTGCCCAGAGGGATCGTGGGTGCAGTGGCGGACGTCTGCCGGAGGCGTGAGGACGACGAGGAGTCCAAACGGCAGCGGTTCCGAGACGGCGTTCTCGGCCTCGACCTGTACGGCATGCGAGAGCGCCTGACCGACGCCGGCCTCGAGTACGTGGAGGACTGAGATGGCTCACGGTGACACCTCGGGCGACTTCGAGAAGACTCCTGGCTGGCTGGACTGGTACGAGGCCCCATCGGTGCCGACGTTCACGCTGCCCGAGGGAGCGGTCGATGCGCACTGCCACGTCTTCGGCCCCGGCGCGCAGTTCCCGTACGCTCCCGAGCGCAAGTACACCCCGTGTGATGCTTCGGCCGCACAGCTCTTCGCGTTGCGCGACCGTCTCGGCTTCGACTGCAATGTCGTCGTGCAGGCCACGTGCCACGGCTCCGACAACAGCGCCCTCGTCGATGCCCTCCGTCGTGGTGCGGGTCGGGCCAGGGGCGTCGCCACCGTGCGACGTGACATCACCGAGGAGGAGCTCGCGGAGCTGCACGAGGCCGGGGTGCGCGGAGTGCGGTTCAACTTCGTCACGCGCCTCGTCGACCGGGTTCCCACGGATTCGCTGGAGGAGATCGTGTCGAAGATCGCTCCGCTCGGCTGGCACGTGGTCATCTACTTCGAGGCCGAAGACCTGCCGGAGCTGTACGACTTCTTCTCGGCGATCCCGGTGACGGTGGTCGTCGATCACATGGGTCGACCCGACGTGACGAAGGATCCGGACGGTGAAGACTTCGGCCTGTTCCTGCGTTTCCTGCGCGAGAACGACAACGTGTGGACGAAGGTGTCGTGCCCCGAGCGACTCAGCGTCACGGGACCGACAGCCCTCGACGGAGAGCAGCATGCCTACGCCGATGTCGTGCCCTTCGCCCGACGTGTGATCGAGGAGTTCCCGGATCGTGTGCTCTGGGGCACGGACTGGCCGCACCCGAACCTCAAGGACCACATGCCCGATGACGGCCTGCTGGTCGACTACATCCCGCAGATCGCGACGACCGTCGAGCTGCAGCGCAAGCTGCTCGTCGACAATCCCCGGCGCCTCTACTGGAAAGAAGAAGGAGACTGACCATGGCACTCGACAAGCCGTACAAGGACATTCCCGGCACCACGATCTACGATGCCGAGCAGGCCCGCAAGGGATATCACCTCAATCAGTTCTCGATGTCCCTCATGCAGCCCGAGAACCGTGCGCGGTTCCTCGCGGATCAGGAGGCCTACCTCGACGACTGGTCGCTCACCCCCGTGCAGCGGCAGGCGGTTCTCGACATGGATCTGAACACCATGATCGCCGAGGGCGGCAACATCTACTTCCTGAGCAAGATCGGCGCCACGCATGGACTGAGCTTCCAGCAGATGGCCGGGTCGATGACCGGGATGAGCGAGGCCGCCTACCGCGACATGATGATCGGCGGCGGACGCAACCCCGAGGGCAATCGTCGGAAGGACCTGGACGGCTGGACCCCGCCGCAGCCGGGCGAGAAGGCCGACACCTTCCGGCCGGACGCGCCGGCGTACTACACCTCGGCGCTGTTCACCTCGCACGTGCCGGCCATCGGTGCGGCCATGGATCTCGGAAAGACGGAGGAGCCGTACTGGAAGAAGGTCTTCGACGGCTACCGGTGGACTCGGGAATGGGCGAAGGAGAACACTCCCGACGTGGTCATCCTCGTCTACAACGACCACGCCACCGCGTTCGACGCCTCGATCATCCCCACGTTCGTGCTCGGCACCGGAGCGCACTATCCGGTGGCCGACGAGGGGTACGGACCGCGGCCGGTGCCGGGGGTGAACGGGTACCCCGAGTTCGCCGCGCATCTCGCACAGTCGATCATCCAGGACGACTTCGACCTCACGCTGGTCAACGAGATGGTGGTCGATCACGGTCTGACGGTTCCGCTCTCACTCGTGTACGGGGACGTGGAGGAGTGGCCCGTACGGGTCATCCCGCTCGCCGTGAACGTCGTGCAGTATCCGGTGCCTTCGGGGCGCCGCTGCTACGAGCTCGGCAAGGCGCTGCGACGGGCGATCGACAAGTGGGACGGCGAGAAGCTGAACGTCCAGATCTGGGGCACGGGAGGCATGAGTCATCAGCTGCAGGGTCCTCGTGCCGGGCTCATCAACAAGGAGTGGGACAACGCGTTCCTCGACCACCTGATCGCCGACCCGCTGGGCCTCACCGAATGGCAGCACATGGAGTACGTGGATGAGGCCGGTTCCGAGGGGATCGAGCTGGTCGACTGGCTCATCGCCCGAGGCGCGATGGACGATCAGTTCGGTGGCGACGCCCCCGATGTCGATCACCGGTTCTACCATGTGCCTGCGTCCAACACCGCGGTCGGCCATCTGGTGATCTCGAACCCTTCTCAGGAGGTTTCCGCATGACGGACAAGATCCGCATCGCCGTCGTCGGCGCGAACGGTGCCTTCGGGATGAAGCACCTCGACGGACTCGCGAACATCGACGACGCGGTCGTCACGGTCGTCAGCGCGACCTCGATGGAGAAGGCTGAAGCCGTCGCCGCGCAGTACGGCGTCGCGCACGCGGTCGTCGGACTCGACGCCGTGCTGGAGCGCGACGACGTCGATGCCGTGATCCTCGCCACTCCCACGGGGTTGCACGCCGCGCAGACGCAGGCCGTGCTCGCTGCCGGCAAGCATGTTCAGGTCGAGATCCCCGTGGCCGACTCGTGGGCGGGAGCGGAGGCCACGCTCGCCGTCGCCGAGGCATCGGATCGCATCGCGATGGTGGGGCACACCCGCCGGTTCAACCCCTCGCATCAGCTCGTGCATCAGCGGATCGAGGCCGGCGAGTTCGCGGTGCAGCAGATGGACGTGCAGACGTACTTCTTCCGACGCACCAACACGAACGCCAAGGGTGAGCGCAGGTCGTGGACCGATCATCTGCTGTGGCATCACGCCGCGCACACGGTCGATCTGTTCGCGTACCAGGCGGGTCGGATCGTCGAAGCACATGCCATGCAGGGGCCGATCCACCCGGAACTCGGCATCGCGATGGACATGTCGGTGCAGTTGAAGAGCGAGTCCGGCGCGATCTGCACGCTGTCGCTGTCGTTCAACAACGAGGGTCCGTTCGGCAGCTTCTTCCGCTACATCGGGGACACCGCCACGTACATCGCCCGCTACGACGACCTGTTCACCGGTGCGGACGAGCAGATCGACGTGACCGACGTGGCCGTGAGCATGAACGGCATCGAGTTGCAGGACCGGGAGTTCGTCTCCGCCATCCGCGAGGGACGCGAACCGAACTCCTCGCTCCGCCAGGTCATCGACTGCTACCGGGTGCTCGGAGAGCTCGAGGAGCAGCTCACGTGAGATTCCCGCGTGGTCGCCTCGACGGTGCAGGGCTCGTCATCCTCGGATGTGCGGCGGTATGAGAGCCCTCTCGTCCATGGCCACGCGTGGGCTGCTCGCCGACCTCGCGGTCGCGGCGGTCGATGCCGGGCTCCCGCACGTCGAGGTCGAGTCGGTGGGAGGTGTGGACGCGTCGCGGCGCGTGGCGAGCGGGGAGCAGGTGGATCTGGTCTTCCTCGCCGCCGGTGCGCTGGATGCGCTCGCCGAGCGTGGTCACGTCGACCCGGCCTCCGTGACGGATCTGGTGTTCTCCGAGGTCGCCGTGGGTGTCCGCGGGCGACGCGGACACGCGAGTGTCGATCCCGGCGGCGCAGCGTTCGCGAATGCGGAGCAGGTGCGTGCAGCCCTCGTGTCGGCGGAACGGGTCGGCTACTCCACGGGGCCGAGCGGCGATGCTCTCGTGGACATGATCCAGCGTTGGGGGC
The DNA here is from genome assembly GCF_000956405.1 of Microbacterium oxydans. Lineage (GTDB taxonomy): Bacteria > Actinomycetota > Actinomycetes > Actinomycetales > Microbacteriaceae > Microbacterium > Microbacterium oxydans_C. The sequence goes on along the minus strand of NZ_JYIV01000027.1, from coordinate 243,326 downwards.
TCATGGACGTGGTCGGGCCGAAGCTCGTGCAGGCGCGCCCCGGTGTTCCGGTCGCCGCACTCCTGGCCCAGGGTGATGTCGACCTGGCGTTCCAGCAGCTCAGCGAACTGGTGGATCGTGAGGGTGTCCGCGTCATCGGCGTGCTCCCTCACGATTGCGCGATCGTCACGGTGTTCGGCGGCGCGGTGGCGAGTGTGTCGGTGAACGCCGATGCCGGGCGTGAACTGCTCGACTTCTTCTCGTCACCCCAGGCGAGGGAGATCGCACGGTCGCACGGCTTCCGCGCGTAGGGGTTCGCGACGCAGGAGGCGTCAGGCTCCGTCGGAGCTGTAGGCGGTGAGGAGAGCATCGTCGACCAGCTTCGCTGCCGCGCTGATGGCCGGCTGACCGTCTTCGATGTCCCACAGCGTGTTCTGCAGCAGGCGGGCACCGGTCCAGGCGGCAGCGCGGTGGCGGTCGAGGTCGAGCATCTCGGTGAGGATGTCGAAGCGTCGCCGTACGAGCCGGGGGGCATCGGTGCGGGTGGGATCGTCGCCCCACCCGCTGTCGAGGGCGGGCCAGAGGTCGAATCCGGGATCGCCGACGAGTGGCTCCGGGTCGATCGCCAGCCAGGGCTCGCGGTCGGCCGCGAGCACGTTGCCGTAGTGCAGGTCCCAGTGCAGGAGGCGGTCGCCTGTGTCATCGGCCACCGCCGACACCGTGTCGACCCATCGGTCCAGCCGCGACCGGTCTTCGTCGTCGAGCACGCGTGCGGCCGTGGGAGCGTCGGCGAGCATCTCGCCGGTGACCGTGGCGAGCTGGGGGAGTCCGTCGGGGGCGGGCACAGCGTGTAGGCGCGCGAGGAGGCCACCGACCACGCGAACGGCAGCATCGTCGTCTTCGACGGTCTCCAGAGTGCGGTCTCCGTAGAGGCGTTCGAGCAGCATCGCTCCACGGTCGGCATCGCTGTCCAGCAGGCGGACGATGCCGGCTCCCTGCCAACGGGTGAGGCCGATGATCGCAGCCGTGGTCTCGGCGCGGGGGACCTGCAGCTTCAACGCCGCGGGAGAGCCGTCGGCGCGGCGCACCGGCACGAGGATTCCCGCTTCGCCCGATCGGACCGTGCCGTCAGGGCGGAGCTCCCACCGCTGCAACAGGCCCCGCGCGACAACTGAGACCTGGGCCGCCCATTCGCGCGTCGTGTCGTCCCGGGACTGGAAGCCTCGGAGGACATCGACCGGGATCACGGACGATTGCTCTGGACGCATACGGACCAGTTGATCACACGGCGCCGGGGCATGGGGGACAAAGCAAAACCCCCGCCATGTAGAAGCTAGGCGAGGGTTTCTGGAGTGATTGTAACGATCACTCGTGTGGCTCCGACCGGCATCGATCCGGTGACCTTTCGATTTTCAGTCGAACGCTCTACCAACTGAGCTACAGAGCCGCGCGACCGGCGAACCTGTCGCGTCCTAGACGAAGAGCCCTCTCCGAAGAAAGAGCTCGTCGCACGGAGCGACCCTGACGGGACTTGAACCCGCGACCTCCGCCGTGACAGGGCGGCACGCTAACCAACTGCGCTACAGGGCCATACTTGTTTAATTATATCGGAAGGTGTGACCCCAACGGGATTCGAACCCGTGCTACCGCCGTGAAAGGGCGGCGTCCTAGGCCGCTAAACGATGGGGCCGAGTCAGTCCCGGGGGACTTCCTTGCCGACGCTCAAGCATAAGGGATGTTTCGGGCAAATCGCGAATCGAGGGCGCGGCGCCGCAACCCGGGCGTGTTCCCGGGGCACGATCGAGGGGTCGGGAACGGGTGGAAAAGCCGCCAGGCCCCTGGTGCGGATGTGAAAGTTGTTGTTACTGTGGCAACTGTGAAACCGGCGGAAGGGGCCGTGTGAACGACAAGATCACACTCGATGCTGCAGTTGCTGCAGCATCAGAGGACTGCGGCTGTGCGCCCACTCCGTCAGAGCGCCGCGCGTTCGGCATCACTCGTCGAGGCGCACTCGGCATCGGCGCTCTCAGCGTGGTGGCGCTGAGTGCCTTCGGCATCACCAACGGTGTCTCTGCGGCCTATGCCGCCGCGTACCCGAGCTGGGACGATGTGCAGCGGGCGAAGAACAACGAGGCGGCGAAGGCTGCCGAGGTCTCGCGCATCGAGGGGCTCATCCAGTCGCTCACCCAGAAGGTCGCCGAGACTCAGGCTGCGGCCAAGGCGGCGTCCGCGGAGTTCTACGCGGCGCAGCAGGACTACTTCGCTGCGGCCACGGAAGCCGACACCCTCCAGGCGAAGGCCGACGAGCAGGCAGCGGTCGCCGACACGGCGGCTCGCAAGGCGGGGCAGGTCGCCGCACAGCTCTACCGCAACGGCGGCGACGACACGTCGATGGAGCTGTTCTTCGCCGGCTCCGCGAACAACGCCGATGACCTCCTTGCGCGGCTCGGCACGATGGACAAGCTGCTCGAGTACAACCAGTCCGTCTACGACAAGGCTGTCGCCGCACGCAACTCCGCGCAGTCCCTCAGCGACCAGGCTGTCGTCGCCCGCAACGAGCGCGACCGACTGCAGAAGATCGCCGAAGAGAAGATGGTCGTGGCGCAGCAGGCGGCGGAAGCCGCTCAGGCTGCCTTGGACGAGCAGACGACAAACCTCGCGACGATGCAGGCCCAGCTCGCCGCACTCAAGGACACGACGACCCAGACCGTCGCCGGCTACCAGGCGGGCGTCGAGGCCGAGGCGAAGGCCCGCCGCGAACGTGAGGCTGCCGAGCGTGCTGCTGCAGCCGCTGCAGCTGCAGCAGCCGGTGGTGGCGGCGGAGGCGGCGGGGGAGGCGGCGGCAGCCAGGGCTCCGGCGGCTGGTGCCGTCCGCACGGCGGCGGAAAGAGCTCCGGCTACGGTCCGCGCTCGGTGCAGTGCGGCTCGCAGGGATGCTCCTCGTCGTTCCACTACGGAACCGACTTCGCCAACGGCTGCGGATCCCCGATCTATGCAGCGAACTCCGGCACGGTCGACTACGCAGGCCCCAACGACGGCTACGGCAACTACATCCGCATCCAGCACGGCGGCGGCGTCGGAACCGGTTACGCCCACATCCGCGACGGCGGCATCCTCGTGCGATCCGGACAGCGGGTGAACTCCGGTCAGGTCATCGCCTATGCAGGCAACACCGGCCGTTCCTTCGGCTGCCACCTCCACTTCGAGGTCTACGTCGGCGGTCGCCCCGTGAACCCCGTCGCCTTCCTCGGCGAGCGTGGAGTGTCCGCCTGAGACACCCCTCCTGACATGAAGAAGACCCCCGGCCGCTGAGCGGATCCGGGGGTCTCTTCGTGCGTGGGGGTCAGTGACCCTGCTCGCCGAAACGGACGATCGCCTCGTCGAGGATGCGCTGCGCCTCGGCCGCGTTCCCCCACTCGTCGACCTTGACCCACTTGTTGGGCTCGAGGTCCTTGTAGTGCTCGAAGAAGTGCGCGATCTCCTTCTTCGTGTACTCGGCGATGTCGTCGATGTCCTGGATGTGCGCCCAGCGCGGATCCTTGGAGAGCACGGCGACGAGCTTGTCGTCTCCGCCGGCTTCGTCGCTCATCTTGAGCACGGCGACGGGGCGGACCTCGACGACGACGCCAGGGTAGATCGCGTGGTCGAGGAGCACCAGCACGTCGAGCGGGTCGCCGTCCTCGCCGAGCGTGTTGTCGAAGTAGCCGTAGTCGGCCGGGTAGCCGAAGGTCGTGTAGAGCACGCGGTCGAGGTGCACTCGCCCGGTCTCGTGGTCGACCTCGTACTTCACGCGGCTGCCGCGCGGGATCTCGATGACGGCGTCGTGTGCGCCCATGCGTGTGCTCCTCAGGAAAAGTTCGGTTGGATGCCGCGGACTAGCCTACCTGCGGCGCTCACAGCTTCGCGGGCCCCGCACGCTCAGGGAGCGGCATCAGCCTCCGGGGACGGTTCGCCGGACCGACGTCTCCGCAGCAGCCGGTTCAGCAGCCTGCTCGTCGGGTCGCTCAACAGCAGCAGGAAAAGACCCGCGTACCCGTTCGGGGAGGCGAGGACGGCGATGGCGAGCGCCGCGGCGAACAGGATGATCGCGGCGAGGTCGCCGATCGCGCCCAGCCGGATCGTCTCGGTCGACGCCGTGGTCAGCTCGCGGTGGCGCGCGAGATAGAGCCAGCCGGCGAGAGTCGTCACCTGCGTCATGATCAGCGTGCCGATATAGACCACGGCCTGGAGGGCATCCGTGTCCATCTGACCGATCATCGCGGTGGGAACGGGCAACCAGACGATGGTGGCCATCCACGCGACGTTGATCCACAGCAGGGGGACCGTGACCCACTCGACGTCGCGGTACTGGCGATGGTGGCCCATCCAGAACGTCGCGATGAGGAGGAAGCTCAGCCCGAAGCTGAGCAGCTGACCCGCATGCTCGTTCAGGAACTCGGCGGTGGTCAGATGCCCGGAGGCCGCTTCGGAGACCGACTCCATAAGCGGGAGGATGAGCAGAGTCATGGCGATCGCGACGACCGCGTCGACGAAGGCCTTGAACCTCTCGGTGCGGAACGGTCGTGCACGCGTCTTATCGGTCACGGCGCCAGGATAGCCCTGGCCGCGCCCGTCGGTACCGACCGCGAGAGGACGCGCCGATCGAAGTGGTGCCCTAGCGTGGAGGCGTGCCGTCACTCGCTCCCGCCATCGCCGAGATCCGCCTCGCCGTGCGCACCGCGCTCGCTGACCTCCCCGAGGGGGCGACTGTGATCGTCGCTCTGTCCGGAGGGGCGGACTCTCTCGCGCTCGCCGCCGCCACCGCGTTCGAAGCGCCCAAGCTCGGTCTTCGCGCCGCGTCCTTGACAGTCGATCACGGCCTGCAGCACGACTCGGCCGACGTCGCGTCCCGGACAGCGCAAGCCGCCGCAGTGCTGGGCCTCGACCCGTTGATCGTGCGAGTCGATGTCGCGGGGGAGGGCGGCCCCGAGGCTGCGGCCCGCGAGGCTCGCTACCGGGTACTGCGAGACGCCGCTGTCGACGCCGGAGCCTCCGCAGTGCTTCTCGGGCACACGCTCGACGACCAGGCGGAGACCGTGCTGCTCGGACTGGCTCGTGGCTCAGGGGCTGCGAGCCTGCAGGGGATGGCTCCGGTCCGTGAGGACGACGACGGCGTGCGATGGGTGCGTCCGCTCCTCGCGGTGCGCCGCGAGACGACGCGTGCTTTCTGTGTGGCCTCCGACCTCACACCGTGGGACGACCCCCACAACCGCGACGACCGCTACGCCAGGGTCCGGGTGCGCGAGCGTGTGCTCCCGGTTCTCGAAGACGAGCTCGGTCCCGGGATCGCCGAGGCGCTCGTCCGCACGGCCGAGCAGTTGCGGGAGGACGCGGAGGCGTTCGACGAGATGATCCACGAGACGATCGAGGACATCGTCGAGCATGCGGAAGCCGGGATCTCGGTCAGCGTGGCAGCGCTCGCCGCGAATCCCGCAGCCCTGCGCAACAGGATCATCCGGCTCGTCGTCGACAGCGAGTTCGGGGTGAGCCTGACCAGGTCTCAGACGGTCGAGGTCGCGCGGCTGGTCACCGACTGGAGCGGTCAGGGTCCGATCGACCTGCCGGAATGCTCGGCCGTACGCCGCGGGGGGCGCATCGTCTTCGCCGCATCCGGTCGCTGAGCGGGGTCCTCCGCCGCGCGACCGGATGCGTGCGTCGTGGTCCTACTTCTTGCCGCCGAACAGGCCGCCGAGAATCCCGCCGAGGTCGATGCCGCCGCCGGAACCGCTGTTGCCGCCGCCGAGGAGACCGCCGATCACGTCGCCGATGCCTCCGGACGAGCCGCCGCCGTTGCCGCCGCCGAGCAGCCCGCCGATCACGTCGCCGATGCCGCCGGAGCCCTCCGCGCCTGCATCCGTCTTCGCCGACTTGTCCTTGGTCGCGTTCGCGATCAGGCCCATCACGATCGGGGCGAGGATCGGAAGGAGCTTGCCGAAGTCGATGCCGGGGGTCGCCTTCGACTCCGTGAGCTCCTTCGTCACCTCCTTCTCCTTCGAACCGAGGATGTGGGAGACGATCTTGCCGCCGTCGGCCTGATCGATGTCGTCGACCTTCGACGCGCCGGAAGCACCCTCATGCTTCTTCAGCGCGTTCCGGATCGCCGCGGAGCCCTCATCCGTCTCGGCGTTCTTGGCGAGGCCGCCGAGCAGCACCGCGCCGCCCTGCTCGACCGCGACCTTGGCTTCGTCCCGCGAGACGCCCAGCTTCTCGGCGATGTCGTCGATCGGCACCTGGTTGAGGATGTCGTCAAGAGCCATGGTGAATCCTTCCGTCGGGGCGTCCGCCCGCATCACCGCTCACAGTAGTGCGGATGCCTCGTGATGGGCAGATGCCCTCCCGATGAGCCGGCCGGGGACCGAGCATCCGATCGCGTCGCCTAAAATCGATCCATGCGCGCCGCGGAGATCCAGGACGACCTTGCACAGATCCTCGTCACCGAGGAGGAGATCCACGCCAAGCTCGATGAGCTTGCAGCGCAGGTCGCCAAGGACTACGAGGGGAAGGACCTCCTCCTCGTCGGTGTCCTCAAGGGGGCGGTCATGGTCATGGCCGACTTCGCTCGGGCGCTGCCGTTCCACGCCCCGATGGACTGGATGGCGGTGTCGAGCTACGGCGCCAGCACGAAGTCCAGCGGCGTGGTGCAGATCCGGAAGGACCTCGACACGGACCTCAACGGCAAGCACGTGCTCATCGTCGAGGACATCATCGACTCCGGCCTCACGCTGAGCTGGCTGCTGGAGAACTTCGGTTCGCGCGGCGCCGAGTCGATCGAGGTGCTGGCGCTCCTGCGCAAGCCCGAGGCGGCGAAGGTCGAGATCGACTGCAAGTACGTCGGCTTCGACATCCCGGTGGAGTTCGTCGTCGGTTACGGCCTCGACTACGCCGAGCGCTACCGCAACCTGCGCGATGTCGCAGTCCTCGCCCCTCACGTCTATTCCTGAGACGGGCAGACACGGCCGCTGAGACGCGGCGACTCCGACGTGACCGTCGAACGCTACGCCGTGGGTGAACGCACAGCGACCCCCTAGGGCGCGCGCGATACGCTGATCCGATCATGGATGTGAAGAAGCTCACCCGGAATCCGCTGATCTACGTCGCGCTGATCGGCGTGCTCCTGTTCGGCGGTTTCCTGCTGATCTCGAATCTGGGTGCGCCCAAGCAGATCACGACGCAGGAGGGGCTGAAGCTCCTCTCCGGCACCACGGTGACCGAGGTCGTGAACACCGATGGCGATCAGCGCGTGGACATGACGCTCTCCAAGCCGTTCGAGGGTTCCGAGAACGTGCAGTTCTACTACGTGGACGCGCGCGCCGACGAGGTCGTCAAGGCCGTCAACGACGCGGCGCCGAAGGACGGCTTCAACGACGCCGTCCCGCGTGCGACCTGGTTCGATGGCTTCCTCTCCCTCCTTCTTCCCCTCGTGCTGCTCGGTCTGCTGTTCTGGTGGCTCCTGTCCTCCATGCAGGGCGGCGGTGGCAAGGTCATGCAGTTCGGCAAGTCCAAGGCCAAGCTCGTCAGCAAGGAGACCCCGACGGTCACCTTCGCCGACGTGGCCGGTGCCGACGAGGCCATCGAGGAACTCCACGAGATCAAGGAGTTCCTGCAGGATCCGGCGAAGTTCCAGGCCATCGGCGCCCGCATCCCGAAGGGCGTGTTGCTGTACGGCCCTCCCGGAACCGGAAAGACCCTCCTCGCCCGCGCCGTCGCCGGTGAGGCCGGTGCGCCGTTCTACTCCATCTCCGGTTCCGACTTCGTCGAGATGTTCGTCGGCGTCGGTGCCTCCCGCGTCCGCGACCTGTTCAGCCAGGCCAAGGAAAACGCCCCGGCGATCATCTTCATCGACGAGATCGACGCCGTCGGTCGTCACCGCGGCGCCGGCATGGGCGGCGGAAACGACGAACGTGAGCAGACACTGAACCAGATGCTCGTCGAGATGGACGGCTTCGACCCGAACGCGAACGTCATCGTGATCGCGGCCACCAACCGTCCGGACATCCTCGACCCCGCCCTGCTGCGCCCCGGCCGCTTCGACCGCCAGATCGGCGTCGACGCCCCCGACCTCAAGGGTCGCCAGAAGATCCTCGAGGTGCACAGCAAGGGCAAGCCGCTGTCGAAGAACGTCGACCTCGAAGTCGTCGCCCGCAAGACCCCCGGCTTCACCGGTGCCGACCTGGCGAACGTGCTCAACGAGGCCGCGCTGCTCACGGCCCGATCGAACGCGCAGCTCATCGACAACCGCGCCCTCGACGAGGCGATCGACCGCGTGATCGCGGGTCCGCAGCGCCGCACCCGCGTGATGAAGGACAAGGAGAAGCTCATCACGGCGTACCACGAGGGCGGACACGCGCTCGCGGCGGCGGCGATGAACTACACCGACCCCGTGACCAAGATCACGATCCTGCCCCGCGGCAAGGCGCTCGGCTACACGATGGTGCTGCCGCTCGACGACAAGTACTCCGTCACCCGCAACGAGCTCCAGGACCAGCTCACCTACGCCATGGGCGGCCGCGTCGCGGAGGAGATCGTCTTCCACGACCCCACCACGGGTGCGTCGAACGACATCGAGAAGGCCACCTCGATCGCGCGCAAGATGGTCATCGAATACGGCATGACGACGCAGGTCGGTCCGGTCAAGCTCGGCACCGAGGGCGGCGACATGTTCGTCGCACGCGACATGGGCCGTGGCCGCGAATACTCCGAGAAGGTCGCGGAGCGGGTCGACGCCGAGGTGCGCGCGCTCATCGAGCAGGCGCACAACGAGGCCTACGAGGTCATCAGCGAGAACCGCGACATCCTCGACAAGCTCGCCCTGGCCCTGCTCGAGGAGGAGACCCTCGACCACAACCAGATCGCGGAGATCTTCACAGAGATCAAGAAGCTGCCGGAGCGCCCGCTGTGGCTCTCGAGCGAAGGGCGTCCGGTCTCGGAGCGTCCTCCGATCGAGGTGCCGAAGAAGGACGTCTCGCTGGCGGCATCCGTCGAGGCTCCGGCCGGTGCGCCGCGCACGCAGCAGGGCTCGGCGGGAGCAGGGAACCCGCGGCCTGCGACGGCGTGACGTGACGGTCGACAGAGAGCGCGTCGAGCGGCTCACGCGAGAGCTTCTCGCGGCGATCGGCGAAGACCCGGACCGACCGGGATTGAAGCAGACACCGACGCGCATGGCGGAGCTGTACACGGAGTTCTTCTCGGGAGTGGGCGAAGATCCGGCCGAGCCGCTCGCGCGCACCATCAGCGTCTCCCGAGGCCCGGCGCCGGACACGCTGCCGTCCGGAGCCGTGCTCCTGCGGGACATCCGTTTCCGCTCCGTCTGCGAGCATCACCTGCTGCCCTTCGCCGGGCACGCGCACATCGCCTATCTCCCCGGCGAGCAGGTCGTGGGGTTGGGAGCGCTCGTGCGGGTCGTCGAGATCCTCGCCGCGCGTCCGCAGGTGCAGGAGCGGTTGGGCGAGCAGATCGCCGACACGATCGCGGAGCACCTCGACACCCGGGGCGTGCTGGTCGTGCTCGATGCGTCGCACGGCTGCGTCACGATGCGCGGTGGACGCCAGACCGAGGCCTCGACGCTCACCATCGCGGCGCGCGGCGAATACGACGATCCCGTCTCCCGTGCCGAGGTCATCACCCTCATCGGCGCGGGCGGCTTCGGAGCAGCGCACGGATGACCGGCATCTGGGGCATCGTCAACGTCACTCCCGACTCGTTCAGCGACGGCGGGCGCTATCTCGACGTCGATCGTGCGGTGGCCCACGGGCTGCGGCTGCGCGCCGAGGGAGCAGCCGTGCTCGATGTGGGCGGTGAATCGACCAGGCCCGGTGCAGAACGGGTCGGGGCCGACGTCGAGCAGCAGCGGGTGATCCCCGTGATCGAGCAGCTCGCTGCCGCAGGGGTGCCGGTCAGTGTCGACACGCTCAGCGCCGCGACGGCGGCCGCTGCCGTGCGAGCGGGAGCCAGGATCGTCAACGACGTCTCCGGAGGCCTCGCCGATCCGGAGATGCGTGCCGCCGTCGCCGAGTCCGGAGCCGACTTCGCGATCGGGCACTGGCGGGGATTCTCCGCGGACATGTACGCGAACGCCGACTACGGCCGCGTCGCACGAGAGGTCGCCGGGGAGCTGCGAGAGCGTGTCGGCGAGGCGGCTTCGTCGGGGATCGCGCCTTCTCGTCTCATCGTCGATCCGGGCATCGGATTCGCGAAGTCGGGGGCACAGAACTGGGAGATGCTGCGCGGACTCGACGAGATCGTCGCGCTCGGCCCTCGGGTGTTGATCGGCACGTCCCGCAAGCGGTTCCTCGCCGACATCCTCCGTCAGGAGACAGGTCGCGATGAGGAGGTCTCCGAATCCCGCCTTGACCTCGCCACCGCCGTCACGAGTGCACTCGCGGTCAGGGCCGGAGTCTGGGCCGTGCGGGTGCACGACGTGGCATCCACGCGCGATGCCCTCGCGATCGCGCACGCCTGGGAAGGCTGAGGGCGCCTCGGGGCGATCCCCGTACGCTAGACGCATGGAGCCCCTCGACGAGATCGTCCTCACCGGTCTGACGGTGTTCGGCCGGCACGGCGTGTTCGATCACGAGCGCCGGGACGGCCAGGAGTTCACGATCGACCTGCGGCTGCGACTCTCCCTCACACCGGCCGCCCACTCAGACGACGTCGTGGACACGGTGCACTACGGCGAGCTGGCCGAGAAGGTCGCCGCGGTCGTGGCCGGCGAACCCGTGAATCTGATCGAGACGCTCGCCGACCGCATCGCCGACGTGGGCCTCGAGGACCGTCGGGTGCAGCAGGTCGTCGTGACCGTGCACAAGCCGCACGCCCCGATTCCCCTGAACTTCGCCGATGTGGCGGTCACCGTGCATCGCAGCCGAACCCCTGACGCGCAAGAGGACACCACCGCATGAGTCGCAACCTCGCGAACCCACCCACAATGCCGGCGCCTCGCCCGGGGAGGCCTGAGGTCACGGCCGTCGTCGCGCTTGGCGCGAACCTCGGCGATCGCCACGACACGATCAGGGCTGCCGCCGAACGGATCGCCCGACTGCCGCTGGTGAGCGAGGTGCGATTGTCGAAGCTGTTCGAGACGGTCGCCCTCCGGCTCGATGGCCCCGACCCCGATGCTCCCGGTTACGTCAACGCGGTGGCACTGGTCACCACGCGCCTCGCCCCCGAGATCCTGCTCGGGATGCTGCACGCCATCGAAGACGAGAACGGTCGGGAGCGCCGTGAGCGCTGGGGCGACCGCACCCTCGACCTCGACCTCATCGCGTACGGCGACGTCATCTCCGACGAGCCGGACCTGCAGCTGCCGCACCCCCGTGCCGCCGATCGGCTCTTCGTGCTCGACCCCTGGCTGGACGTCGATGAGGACGCGGTGCTGCTCGGTCGGGGGAAGGTCGCCGACCTCGCGGCAGATCTTCGGGCCAGGGGTGAGGGATGAGACGCACCTCAGCGGGCGTGCTCGTCGTCCTCGCGCTGTTGGGCGGCGGCGTCGGGTTCCTGCTCGATCATCTGCTCACCGCTTCGGGGCGCGTGACGTTCACACCGTCGTTCCTCCTGCCGGTGCTGCTGCTGCTGATCGCCGCGGCATCTCTCGGTGTGGCGTGGCCGGTGCGTCGCAGTGTGCGTTCGGGCATCCGCATAGACCCCTTCCGCGCGCTCAGAGCGGCCACGCTCGCCAGGGCCTCCAGTCTGCTCGGCGCCATCATGGCGGGCTTCGGAGCGGGGCTGATGGTCTTCCTCCTGTCGCGCCCCATCGTTCCGCCGGTAGGGTCGACTGTGGCCATGCTGGCCCTGATCGGAAGTGCGATCGTCCTCGTGATCGCTGCGCTCATCGCCGAACAGTTCTGCACACTGCCGAAGGATCCTGATGACTCAGAACCCAGAGACCGCGCCCCTGAACCCGGCGGAGGGCACTGACCTCGACGCCCTCGACCGTGGCACGTACACGCAGCTGCGCACGGCGCGCAACGAGGCCCGCCTCGAACTCGACGGTACCTGGCACCAGATCTCGCCGCGCTACGTCGTGTCGCAGATCGTGCAGAACGTGATCTTCCTCGTGATCGTCGCCGCCGCCGCGATCGTGCTGAACATCGTGCTGGAGCAGGACTGGGTGTGGATCCCGGCCGGTCTGATCCTGCTGATCACGGTCATCACCTTGATCATCCTCCCGCGGCAGGCGAGGGCGATCGGCTACATGCTCCGCGCCGACGACATCGTCTTCCGCAAGGGGATCCTCTGGCAGCGCATGATCGCCGTGCCTTACGGCCGCATGCAGCTCGTCGACATCACCCAGGGACCGCTCGACCGTGCATTCGGGATCGCCCAGCTCAAGATGGTCACGGCTGCCGCGACGACAGGCGTGCAGATCCCCGGTCTGACCCAGGAAGCAGCCGAGGCGCTGCGCGACACGCTCATCCACGTCGCCGAGACCCGTCGGACAGGCCTGTGAGCGAGCAGCAGCCTCCTGTCGCTCCGCCTGTCGCGCAGGCACCGTCCGGAGAGGCGCCGAACACCCTCGCGAACGGCGAGTGGCACCGGATGCACCCGCTCACCCCGCTGTTCAAGGGCGGCCTGGCGCTGATCATCATCGGCGGCATCGTCATCGCGAACATGCGGGACCGTCTCATCACGTGGGCTGTCGCCCTCTTCGCGCCCGAAGAGGCGCACTACGGTGACTACGCCGGTGCCGACCCCGTGGACTGGGTGCTGTCGAACAACCTGATCCTGGTCGCGTTGCTGAGCGTGCTGGGTCTCGTGATCGTGCTGATCCTGATCTTCTGGTTCATCTGGCGCTTCCAGCAGTTCCGCATCACCGGCGACCACGTCGAGGTCCGCAAGGGCATCATCTTCCGTTCGCACCGGCGCGCGCCGCTCGACCGCGTGCAGGGCGTCAACCTGACGCGTCCGTTCCCCGCGCGCATCATCGGCCTCGCGAAGCTCGAAGTCGTCGGTGCCGGCAACGACGCGAACGTCGAGCTCGAATACCTCGCGACTCCGCGTGCCGAGTCCGTGCGCGCCGACATCCTGCGACTGGCGTCCGGAGCGCGTGCCGCGCGCGACGCGGCGCTCAACCCGGCAGCAGCTGCAGCGGCGGCGGCCGCACCGGCATCCGCGCGTGCGCAGCTGGTCGGATCGATGAACGCCGGCGTCAACGGTCTGATCTCCGGGGTCGACCTCGCCGATGTGGTGCCCGAGAGCGTCGTGAAGATCCCCACCGGTCGGCTGGTGGGGTCCCAGCTCATCTCCGGTCTGCTGTGGTTCGTGTTCTTCGGAGCGATCTTCGCGATCGCGATCGGCAGCGCCCTGATCGGGATGCTCGCCGACGGCACCTCGGACGGAGGGTTCGTCCTCCTCGGGCTCGGACTCGGCATGGGCGTGCCCATGATCATCGCCGTCGTCGGTATCACCTGGGCGCAGATCTCCAAATCGCTGCGGTACTCCATCGCGCCGACGCCGGACGGCGTGCGGATCACCTACGGCCTCCTGACGACCGTCACCGAGACGCTCCCTCCCGGTCGGATCTTCGCGGTAGAGGTGTCGCAGTCGCTGCTGTGGCGTCCCTTCGGCTGGTGGACGATCAAGATCAACCGGATGAGCGGCAAGAGCGCGGCCCAGCAGTCCTCGGGCAGCGGACAGCAGTTCAACGTGGTGCTGCCGGTGGGTAAGCGCGTCGATGTCGAACGCGTTCTCGCGCTGGTGCTTCCCGACGTGCCTGCCGAGAGCATCTCGGGCCTGTGGGACCAAGGGATCGCCGGCCCCGCGGGCGAGGACGCCTATCGGACCATGCCCCGTCGCGCACGGTGGCGACGTCCGTTCTCCTGGAAGCGTCACGGCTACCTGGTCGCCGACTTCGGGCTGCTGCTCCGCCGCGGGAACGTGTGGCGCAAGCTCGCCGTGTTCCCGCTCGCACGGCTGCAGGGCGTCTCGCTGAGCCAGGGCCCGATCGACCGCGCGCAGCGCGTGTCCGGTGCGCAGGTGCACACCGTGCCCGGCCCCATCACCGGGTACCTGTCGGGTCTCGAGCGAGCTGACGCGCTGGCACTGATCGACGAGGTCACCTCCGCGGCTGTGGAGGCCGCCTCGCGTGACACCACCCACCGGTGGAGCGAGCATGCGGCACCGCAGTCGGTCGCCGCACCTCCTGCACCTCCCGCCTACGCGGGGCCGCAGCCGGTCGCCGCGCCTCCGGCGTACACGGGGGCGCCTCCGGTCTTCCCCGCGCCAGGACACACGGCTCCGCCTGCGTCTCCGGCAGCGCCACCTGCACCTCCCGCGGCGCCACCTGCGCCTGCGGTCTCGCCGCAGACGGCAGCACCGGTCGCTCCGCCGCTGCCTCCCGTGGCTCCAATGTCTCCGTCTTCACCGGCCGTGAGCACCCCGCCCGCGCCCCCGGTTCCTCCGATCGCGCCCCCGGTCACGCCGACGAACCCTGCCGAGCCTCCGCTGCGACGGCGGAGAAGGAGCGACGATGGCGCGTGACGGGCGTCTCGGGGTCGGCATCATCGGTGCCGGCCGTGTGGGTCCCGTCGTCGGCGCCGCCCTCGGCGGTGCGGGCCACGCGGTGATCGGGATCACCGGAGGCTCCGATGATGAGCGCGCCTCTGCCGTGCTCCCGGATGTGCCCGTGCTCGATGCCTTGGAGGTCGTGCGTCGAGCCGAGCTCGTCATCATCGCGGTCCCCTCGGAACAGCTGCCCTCTCTGGTCGCAGGCATCGCGGAGGTCGGCGGCTGGCAGATCGGTCAGCTCGTGCTGCACACCGATCCCGGCTACGGCATCGAGGTGCTGCGTCCCGCGGCCGAACGCGGAGCGATCCCCCTCGCCGTGCATCCGGCGATCACCTTCACCGGGACGTCGATCGACCTCCGCCAGCTCCAGGCCGGGTTCGCCGCGGTGACCGCCCCTGCCGCCGTGCTGCCGATCGCCCAGGCCCTCGCGGTGGAGATGGGGTGCGAGCCCGTCGTGATCGCGGAAGCGGACCGTCCCGCGTACGCGGACGCGATCGCGACGGCCACCGAGTTCTCCCGGTCGATCATCGGTCAGTCGACCGCGCGACTGCGGGAGATCGGTGTGGAGAATCCGGGAGGCTACCTCTCGGCCCTCGTGCAGTCGACCGTCGAGAGAGCATTGCGCGAAGCCTCAGACGCCCCGCCGTTGATCTGAACCGCTCCGGATGAGCCTCGCCGGTCCACGGGGCACGGGGCCTCGCGGGGCCAGAGGGGGCCGCCGTGTCACCGTCCGCCCGAAAATCCTCCGCCGCCCCCGCCACCGGAGAATCCGCCTCCGAAGGAACCGCCCGCGCTGGAGGACGAGCCCGTGGACGGTGCCGAGTACGTCGCCGCCGAGTGCGACGAAGCCACGAAGGAGGCGAGCTGCGCGCGTAGCACGAACGAGGTCGGGTCGCCGATCCAGGTTGCTCCGTGCTGCTCGCGCGTGTACGCCTTCTCCAGCACGTCGCCCCACTCGTCTTCCAGGCCGAAGAGGATGGCGTAGGGGAGGAGCCGCTCGTAGATGTGGATGACGTCGGCGGTGCCGTCCGCTCGGCGCTCCGCCCCGCTGTAAGACTGCAGCATGCGCAGGCGGTCGGCGTCCGCGACGCGGATGAACTCCTCGACGCCGCGCAGGTACTCGTAGGTGCGGGCACCTTCGGCCGTGAGCACCGTGTGCTTCGAGAAGCCGTAGATGCTGGAGAGCAGCACCAGGAAGGCGCCGAAGGAGATCACGACGAGAGCGGGAATCGCGGAGAGGCGCCCGCTGGCCGCGCTCCAGATCCCGAACGCCAGACCGATGACCGCGATGCCGATCGCACACCACTGCAGGATCACGGCCGCCCGACTGCGCACCCTCTCGGTGAGGCCGCGGTCCTGCGCCTCGGTCGTCCCCCGTTGCTGGAGGGCGGTCATTCGCGCGGCGAAGGTCTCATCCGCGGCGGGCAGATCCACGACTCCCTCAGCGTCTGCGTCCGTGAACAGCGTGTCGAGAGCCTCGACGTCTAGCGGGTCGGGCAGGCGCGTTCCGGGCATTCGCCGCAGTCTGGGCTCCTCGTCTTCCGCGCCCTCCTCGATACGCAGCGTGCCGCGGACGGCGAGGTGCACGATCTCCGAGGGGATCACGTCGCTGGCGCCCGGAACGACGGCGGCGGCCAGCAACGGTGGCAGCGAATCCGGCACGTCGTACTGGGCGACCACGATCCCCGTTGCCCTTCGCCGTCTGCGGGTGAGGGCGGACACAGCCACCCAGCTGCCGGCCGAGAGGCCGAGTGCCCCGACAGCGGCGACGATCGGGGTGACGTCTGCCACGGGGTCGGGCGTGCGGGCGAGAGGCTGTGTGACGGTGCCGGCGGCGAAGCCGATGGCGACGGTCACTCCGTCGCCGGCGGGACGGGCGCCTGATTCGACCCGGAACGTCGCGTCGCGTCCGTCGGCGATGGGACCGTCCAGCTCGCATTCGTCCCTCGATCCGGACGGACCGGTGTAGCAGCGCGTGGCTCCGTTCAGCGCGGCGCTCAAGGAGGGGTCGAACGTGATGTCGGCCCGGAAGCGATCGATGGGCTGGGTGCTGTCGAGGGGGAGCAGGTCCCAGTAGAACTCGTCGACGATGGGAGTCGACGACCCTGCCGAGGGCTTCGTCTCGAGGATCACGTCGCGCATCTCGTACTCGATCACGTAGGTCGTGAGTCCTCGCACGAAGTCATCGTCGTTGCCTGTGAGCACGTAGAGGAGACCATCCTCTTCGTCTGTCTCGTAGGGCACCTCCGCGCCGTTCCCGTCGGTCACGGACAGGACCGTCGTCTCCGTGCTCGCCCCTTTGTACGAGGCGGCGAGTCCGCGGACGATGCCGTGATTCTGATCGACGTCGGGGAAACGCGCCACGAGCGTCTCCGTCACACGCATCCGCGCGCGGCCGTCGTCATCGAGTCCGACCTCGTATGCGGCGTCCCAGGAGCTGTAGGAGAAGTCATCGACATCGGTCGTGGTGGCACGGACAGGACCGGCCGCGACGTCAGCGGCCGGCTCGGCTGGCGTCGCGAACGCCGCGGCCGGGGTGAGGGTGCCCACCAGGGCGAGGGAGAGTGCAGCGAACGCGCGGAGGATCCGTGTGTGGGCCATTCTCCGAGGCTACCCA
This sequence comes from Microbacterium oxydans, assembly GCF_000956405.1. GTDB lineage: Bacteria > Actinomycetota > Actinomycetes > Actinomycetales > Microbacteriaceae > Microbacterium > Microbacterium oxydans_C. The sequence continues at coordinate 226,189 of NZ_JYIV01000027.1, read as the reverse complement.
GCGTGCGCCCGATGGCGGCACGTCGCCTCGGTAAACTGGGAGGGACTTCCAAGGAGCCCCCCACATGACTGACGCGTCTCCCGCGCCCGAATCAGCATCGACCGACCCCTCTGCCGAGGAGGACGTCCACGAGCAGAAGGCCGTGCGTCTCGCCAAGCGCGAGCGTCTGATCGAGAAGCGGTCGAATGCCGGGGGAGGAGCGTTCCCCGTCGGTGTGCCCGTCACGCACACGATCCCTGCACTGCGTGCGGAGTACGGCGAGCTCGAGGCGGGCGCCGAGACCGGTGTCGTCGTCGGCGTCGCCGGTCGTGTGGTGTTCAGCCGCAACACCGGCAAGCTCTGCTTCGCCACTCTGCAGGCCGGTGACGGGTCGCGCATCCAGGCCATGATCTCCCTTGCGAACGTCGGCGAGGAGTCCCTCGCGGACTGGAAGGAGTACGTCGACCTGGGCGACCACGTCTTCGTGCACGGTGAAGTCATCTCGAGCCGCCGCGGCGAGCTGTCGATCATGGCCGACGACTGGACGATCGCTGCGAAGGCGATCCTCCCGCTGCCCAACGCGTACTCCGAGCTCAGCGAGGAGGGCCGCGTCCGCAGCCGCTACCTCGACCTGATCGTGCGCGAACAGGCCCGCAACACCGTGCGCGCTCGGGCCGCGGTCAATGCGAGCCTGCGTTCGACCTTCACGAGCCACGACTACCTCGAGGTGGAGACGCCCATGCTGCAGGTGCAGCACGGAGGCGCTTCTGCACGCCCGTTCATCACGCACTCGAACGCGTTCGACACCGAGCTGTATCTGCGCATCGCGCCGGAGCTGTACCTCAAGCGAGCGGTCGTCGGCGGCATCGAGCGCGTCTATGAGATCAACCGCAACTTCCGCAACGAAGGCGCCGACTCCACGCACAGCCCCGAGTTCGCGATGCTCGAGGCCTACCAGGCGTACGGCGACTACAACCAGATGGCCGCCCTCACACAGGAGCTCGTGCAGAACGCTGCGGTCGCGGTCGCCGGCTCCACCACGGTGACCTGGGCCGACGGCACGGAGTACGAGCTCGGCGGTGAGTGGGACCGCATCTCGATGTACGAGTCGCTGTCGGCCGCGTCGGGTCGCACGATCACTCCGCAGGATTCGGTCGAGGACCTCATCGCCTTCGCGGAGGCCAACGATGTCGACCTGCCGCCGCAGGCCACCCACGGCAAGCTCGTCGAGGAGCTGTGGGAGCACTTCGTGAAGGGCGACCTGGTCCGCCCCACGTTCGTGATGGACTTCCCTGTCGACACGTCGCCCCTCGTGCGTGAGCACCGCTCGATCGCGGGTGTCGTGGAGAAGTGGGACCTGTACATCCGCGGCTTCGAGCTGGCGACGGGATACTCCGAGCTCGTCGATCCCGTGATCCAGCGGGAGCGCTTCGTCGAGCAGGCCAAGCTCGCAGCACGCGGCGACGTCGAGGCCATGCCCGTCGACGAGGAGTTCCTTCGGGCTCTCGAACACGGCATGCCGCCGTCCGGCGGAATGGGCATGGGGATCGACCGACTGCTGATGGCCATCACGGGCCTGGGCATCCGGGAGACCATCCTCTTCCCGCTGGTGAAGTAGTCCACTCGGCGTTCATTCCATCGGGCCGCGTCGGAAGGCCCATTCAGGCAGCATCGCTGCGCCGATCATGGTCTCCATCAGTGCGGCGAGCGAGTAACGAGGGTCGATCTCGCGCACCATCTCGAGGTAGCGGCCCGCGTGACTGGCGCGACCCAGAGCCCAGGAGAGCCACGCCGCCACGGTGAGAGGCGCCGGTCGCGCGAGTCGAGGTGCACGGGCCGCCGCTTCGCGTGCCACCGTGAGCGCGCGCCGGAGGCGTTCGATGTCGGGGGTCGGCCCGCGCCCGAGGAACACCTCGCCGACGTCATCGGGAACCATGACTCCGGACTCGGCGAATGCGGTCTGGGCTTCGAGCGTGCGGATGCCTCTCGGGAGATCGGTCGCCCATTGCGCGATCGCGACATCGCGCAGCAGCGGCTTCTCCAGGCACCACAGCAGCGCGGCGGTCGCGAAGGGCGGAAGCTGTTCGGGTTCGGTCAGGACTGACTCGAGGAACGCCGGCACGTCGTCGAGCAAGAGGAGCGCGGCGATGGTCTGCGGACTCTCCTGCCCGTCCAACGGAGCCCGCCCACGTCGATCGAGGAGGGCGGCCAGGTCGCTGGATGCTCTCCCGACCCGCTCCTTCTCCGCCAGGTCGACGCGCGGAAGCTCCGTCCCGTCCTTCTGGTCTCCTGCCATCGGCGGCAGGTCGGACGGGAGGCGGATCTGCGCGAGCGGCCCGAGCTCAGGTTCTTCCTCGATGTAGCTGGACCAGCCAGAGGGCGTCACACACAGCGCGTCGACGACCCGCAGACCTGCATCCTCGGCGCAGCCCAGCACTTCGTCGATCACCACTGCGTGCGGGAGCACCAGGCCGTCACGCGTCGGGTGCGCTTGCTCATCGGTGTAGACGACGACGGCGACGGCGTCCGTTCCGGAGACCCGTGCCACGAGCCCGACCGCGGCATCGGCGTAGAGCTCGAGATCGGTTCTCTCGTCGGGCAGGTCCAGACGCATGGCGCCGTCGGTGCGTGAGCCGTGGAACGGCAGGAGCACCATGCTCCGACGGGGCGTGAAGCCTGCGAGGGAGGGGACGATGCCGAGGAAAGCAGCGGAATCGGTGGCACGGAGAACTGTGGTCATCCCGAGAGTGTGCGTGACAGCGCGGCCCCTCGGGGACGAAAAGCGGGCCTGTGGATGCAGACCCTGTGAGAGCCGAAGTGTGCACGAACAGTGGCTCGCGTACCATGGAGGGATGGACAACTTCTGGCTCGCTGCGGCATGGTCGCTTCTGCCGACCGTCGGCGTGAGCGTCGTGTTCTTCCTCGTGGTCCGGGGCATCCTGCGGTTCGACCGCACCGAGCGCAAGGTGCACGCACAGATCGAAGCCGAGGAACGCGCGGCACGGGGTCTCCCGCCGCGCGGCTGAGTCCCACCCATCGGCTACTGTGAAGCCAGCGCATCTGCTCAGATGCGCATGAGCTGTGACGGTCACTGCGGTGGCGAGGGGGCACGATGACTCCGGACACCTGGGGGTGGTGGATCGCCACCTTCCTTCTGGTGCTCGACATCACCATCCGTGTCACGGCGATCATCGTCATCCCCCGCAACCGTCGCCCCACCGCCGCGATGGCGTGGCTGCTGGCCGTCTTCTTCATCCCGTTCGTCGGCGTCTTCCTCTTCCTCATGATCGGCAACCCGCGCCTTCCGCGGGCGCGTCGACGCAAGCAGGATCAGATCAACGAGTACATCGCGGAGACCAGCGAGCACCTGCATTTCGGGACCCTGCGTCCTCACGCGCCCGCGTGGTTCGGCCCGATCGTGCAGATGAACCAGAAGCTCGGTGCCCTTCCGCTCTCCGGTGACAACGGCGCCCACCTCATCTCCGACTATCAGGAGTCGCTCGATGAGATGGCCGAGGCCATCCGCACGGCGCAGGAGTACGTGCACGTCGAGTTCTACATCCTGCAGTCGGACGATTCGACCGACAACTTCTTCCGTGCGCTCGAAGAGGTCTGCGCGCGAGGCGTCGAGGTCCGGGTGCTGCTCGATCACTGGGCGAACCGCGGAAAGCCCCGCTACAAGCAGACCATCGCACGGCTCAACGCGATGGGAGCGAACTGGCACCTGATGCTGCCGGTGCAACCACTCAAGGGCAAGATGCAGCGCCCCGATCTGCGCAACCACCGGAAGCTCCTCGTCGTCGACGGCAATGTCGCGTTCCTCGGTTCGCAGAACATCACCGACTCGACCTACAACCTGAAGAAGAACATCAAGCGAGGTCTGCACTGGGTCGACCTGATGGTCCGTCTCGACGGCCCAGTGGTGTTGAGCGTGAACGCGATCTTCGTCGCGGACTGGTACAGCGAGACCGATACGGTGCTCGAGGGCATCGACATCGCCCACGCGAACATCGGCTCCGGTGACCTCGACTGCCAGGTCGTGCCGTCCGGGCCCGGATTCGAAGTCGAGAACAACCTCCGTCTCTTCCTCGCTCTGCTCTACGCGGCGAAGAAGAAGATCATGATCGTCAGCCCCTACTTCGTGCCAGACGAGGCCCTGCTGCTCGCGGTCACGGCCGCCGTCGACCGCGGTGTGCACGTCGAGCTGTTCGTGTCGGAAGAGGGCGACCAGGCGATGGTCTACCACGCCCAGCGCAGCTACTACGAGGTCCTGCTCAAGGCGGGGGTCCGCATCTGGATGTACCGCAAGCCCTACATCCTGCACACCAAGACGCTGACGATCGACGACGAGGTCGCGGTGGTCGGATCGAGCAACATGGACATGCGTTCCTTCGGTCTGAACCTCGAGGTCTCGATGCTGGTGCGCGGCGAGGAATTCGTCGCCGAGATGCGAGAGGTCGAGGACAAGTACCGCTCCCTCAGCCGCGAGCTGACGCTGGAGGAATGGATGCAGCAGCCGCTGCGCTCGACGGTGCTCGACAACCTCGCCCGCCTCACCTCCGCGCTGCAGTAGCCGTCACGCGCTATCCGCCGGAAGTTCGCGAGGGCTACCCTGTGAGCATGACCTCCGTGCTTCGCCCCCTCGCCTCCGTCGTCGGTCTCGTCGCCGCGGCCCTCCTCGTCGCCGGCTGCACCACGGGCCCCGGTGCGGAGACGCCGACGAGCTCCCCTGCACCGAGCGCGGGTGGCGTCGACGACCGGAACGACATCGAGGCTGCGCTGCTCGACGACGGGCGCATGTTCGCCGTCGTCACGGTGGGCTCCTCGACGTGCGTGCCCCAGGTCGACGAGGTCAGCGCCGAGGGACAGACCGTCACGGTGACCCTCGTCGATCCGGAGGGGGAGTCGCCGAGGCCGTGCACGAAAGACCTCGCTCCGCGCGCCAGCATCGGCGCGCTCCCCGAGGGCATCGACCCCACCGCCGACATCACCCTCGAGGTCACCTACGGCGACGTCACCGACGAGGTCGACATCGACGGCGACCCTGCCGCGTCGGGGACACCAGGCACGCCGACCGAGTACCTGCCGTCGGCCGGGTGGTTCGGCGACGGTGGTCTGGTGCTGCTCACCTGGGGGTCGTCGTCCTGCCCGCCGGTGATCGAATCCCTCGAGGGCTCGGGGAACAGCGGCACGGCGACCTTCGAGACGGATGAGACCAAGGCCTGCACGATGGACATGGCTCCGCGGGCCACGCTGCTCTCCTTCGGGGACGACGCGGTCGACGACGACGCGCCGTTCACGTTGACCCTGGTCGGGGGAGGCCTCGAAGGCACGGTCGAGGTTCGCTGACCATAGGGGCCCGCGGGACCTCAGAGGATGTGCACGGGGTGGCCTGTCGGCAACGCCAGGAGAAGTGCCCCCGGGTCCGCCCAGCAGGTGATGCGCACGGCTTCGCCGAACTCGTCGCCGTCGAGCTCGATCGGGATCGGGTCGGGCGCGGCAGCCTCGGCCGCGGCACCGTGGAAGTAGTGGACGGAGGCGTTCTTCCCGCGCCGCTCCAGGACTCGGCGTCCCGCGCGGAAGCGTCGCAGCACCGAGTTGTCCCACCAGATCTTCCGCCAGACGGCGAACCAGCCGAGCATGCCGGTCGGCTGGATGACGGCCACGTCGAGGGCGGCATCGGTGATCGATGCGTCCGGGATCAGAGAGATCCCGGCGGGGAGCGTGCCGCAGTTCGCGAACAGCAGGCTGTAGGCGCGGTGGGTGTGCAGGCGTCCATCGTCGATCTGGTAGACCGCGCGGAACGGCTTCGCGCGGGGCAGCGAGCGGGCAGCGCCGTCGACGTACGCGATCCACCCCACGGATCTCTTCAGATCCGAGCGGGTGTTCGCGATCATGTCGGCGTCGAGCCCCATGCCGGCGAGCACGACGAAAGCGTGCTGCGCCTCCTCGCCGTCCTGCCGCGTCAGCCGCGCCCAGCCGACGTCGATCGGGTGCCGGAAGTCGCCGAGCGCCGCCTGGATCATCTCGGTCGGATCGCCCAGTGGGAGCCCGAGGTTGCGCGCGAGCAGATTGCCGGTGCCGCTGGGCAGGATCGCCAACGGCACCCCGCTGTTCGCGATCGCCTCCGACACGGCCCGCACCGTGCCGTCGCCTCCCGCCACCAGCACCACGTCCACCCCACGCTCCAGAGCCTGCGCCGTGGCGTGCTGGCCGGCGTCCTCGACTGTCGTCGGGTAGAAGGCGGGATGCTCCCACCCGGCCTCCCGAGAGAGATCGCGCACCAGGGCGCGGAGGTGCTTGCCATCGACCTTGATCGGGTTGTAGACGAGCGCCGCCTGTCGCCGGACGGGTGCGCTCGTGGTCATGGCGCTACTCTAAACCGCGATCCACTCGTGACGTCCCTCCGGCGCCTCCCGGGTGCGAGTGTGACATCCGGCGCGCCCGGGCGTTCACCGTAGACTTGGTGGATGATCGACCTCGCACTCCTCCGCGACAATCCGGAGATCGTCCGCCGCTCGCAGACCGCTCGTGGAAACGACCAGAGCACCGTCGACATCGCACTCGAGGCCGATCGATCGCGCAGGGCGGCGCTCTCCGCGTTCGAGGAGCTGCGGGCTGAGCAGAACGCCTTCGGGAAACTGGTCGCGAAGGCTCCGAAGGAGGAGAAGGCCGCGCTGGTCGCTCAGGCGAAGGACCTGGCCGAGCGCGTCAAGCAGGCCCAGCACGCCGCGAACGAAGCGGCTGAGGCAGCGGCCGCCGCGCTCGCGCGGATCGAGAACGTCGTCATCGACGGCGTGCCCGCGGGCGGTGAAGCCGACTTCGTCGAGCTGCGCCGTGTCGGCGAGGTGCCCGCCTTCGACTTCGAGCCGAAGGACCACCTCGAGCTCGGCGAGCTCCTCGGTGCGATCGACATGGAACGCGGTGCCAAGGTCTCCGGTGCCCGCTTCTACTTCCTGCGCGGGATCGGTGCGCGTCTCGAGATCGCGCTCATGAACCTCGCCCTCGACAAGGCGTTGCAGAACGGCTTCGTGCCGTTGATCACCCCGACGCTCGTGCGCCCCGAGATCATGCAGGGAACCGGATTCCTCGGCGAGCACGCCGACGAGGTCTACCACCTCGACAAGGACGACGACCTGTATCTCGTCGGCACCAGCGAGGTCGCGCTCGCCGGGTACCACAAGGACGAGATCGTCGACCTGGCCGACGGCGCCCTCCGGTACGCCGGGTGGTCGACCTGCTACCGCCGTGAAGCGGGCTCGCACGGCAAGGACACTCGCGGCATCATCCGCGTGCACCAGTTCAACAAGCTCGAGATGTTCGTCTACACGACGGCAGAGGACGCGGAGGCCGAGCACCTGCGCCTCGTCGCGCTGCAGGAGGAGATGCTGACGTCGCTGGGCCTCGCCTACCGCGTGATCGACGTGGCGGCGGGAGATCTCGGTTCGAGCGCCGCACGCAAGTACGACATCGAGGCCTGGGTGCCCACGCAGGACGCCTTCCGCGAGCTCACTTCCACCTCGAACTGCACGACGTTCCAGGCGCGTCGCCTCGATGTGCGGTACCGACCGGCGGTGGATGCGGCGGATGGTGCGGCACAGGGCACGGCGAAGACGCAGCACGTCGCCACGTTGAACGGCACGCTGGCCACGACGCGCTGGATCGTGGCGCTGCTCGAGACGCACCAGCAGGCAGACGGCTCCGTGCGCGTGCCCGAGGTGCTGCGCCCCTACCTCGGTGGCCTCGAAGTGATCGAGCCGCTCGGCGACGGGCGGGCTGCCCGATGACCGAGGCCTGGCTGGTCGGCCTCGACGTCGACGGGACCATCCTGCTGCAGGACGAGACGATGAGCCCCGGCGTCCCCGAAGCCATCGCCCGGGTGCGCGACGGTGGGCATATCGTCACGATCGCGACCGGACGCAGCTGGATGGCGACGCGGCCTTACGTCGAGGAACTCGGGCTGACCGCGGACTACGTGGTGTGCTCCAACGGGGCGGTGACGATGCGGCGCTCCGGTGACGACTGGGAGCGCTGGAACGTCGAGACGTTCGACCCCACGCCGGTTCTCGACCTGCTGCGTGAGCGACTGCCCGACGCCAGGTACATGGTGGAACTCGCTTCCGGGCAGCGGCTGTTCACGGAGCAGCTCGACGATTGGACGCTGGACGGCGGCCGACAGGTCGACTTCGATGAACTCGGCGCTCTGCCCGTCTCGCGCATCGTCGTCGTCTCTCCCGGTCACGACGAAGAGGACTTCCACCGTCTGGTGGCGGACGCCGGTCTGAACGAGGTGTCGTATGCCATCGGCTGGACGGCATGGCTGGACATCGCGCCGCAGGGCGTGGACAAGGGCACAGCGCTGGAGCAGGTGCGCACCGAGCTCGGGCTCGGCGAGGACCGCATCCTCGTCGCCGGAGACGGGCGCAACGACATCGGCATGTTCGGCTGGGCTCGTGCGCTCGGCGGTCGTGCCGTCGCGATGGGCCAGGCTCCCGACGTGGTCAAGGATGCGGCCGGCGAGGTCACCGCAGACGTCGCCGAAGGCGGGCTGGCGCGGGCGCTCGACACACTTCCAGCCCTCGCCCAGGTCAGCGCAGGAGAATAGTTCTCGGCTAGACTCACGCCTGGTCGGCAGAAGTGCCTGCCGGGAGGGTTGTCCGAGCGGCCGATGGAGCTGGTCTTGAAAACCAGTGGGCAGAGATGTCTCGTGGGTTCGAATCCCACACCCTCCGCATTGTGAGCACGGTGCCCCCGCACCGACGCTGAATCCGAAAGGTCCCGAGTGAGCCAGAACCCCCGACGCCGGCACACGATCGCGCGCCATGGTCAGCTGGGCACCCCCGGTACCGTCGGCCAGCTCCTGAAGTTCATCGCCATCGGCCTCGCCGTGGTGCTGGTGAGCGGCCTCGGTGTCGGCGCCTACGTCTTCTACGACCTCACGAGCACGGTCTCGGCGAACGCCGTCGAGATCGAGGGTCAGGATCCCATCCCGCCGGACATCGGCGAGTACAAGGGCGGCTTCAACATGGTGCTCACCGGGGTGGACACCTGCGAGGAGAAGTACAAGGACCTGTTCGGGGCGCGGTGCTCGGGGGCGGATGCCGAGGGCACCCTCAACGATGTGAACCTCCTGGTCCATGTCTCGCAGGAGCCGCGACGTATCACGGTCGTCAGCTTCCCCCGTGACCTGATGGTGCCGATCCCGTCCTGCACGGACAAGAACGGCAACGCGACGTCGGCCATGAGCAAGCAGCCGTTGAACACCGCGTACACGGACGGCGGGCTGAACTGCGTCGTGAAGACCATCTCCGAGCTCACCGATCAGGAGATCCAGTTCGCGGCCGGAGTCACGTTCGGCGGCGTGATCGAGATCACGAACGCCATCGGTGGTGTCGACGTCTGCCTCGCCAACCCGATCAAGGACCGCTACACCGGACTCGACATGGCCGCGGGCACGCACACGGTGGAGGGTCTGCAGGCGCTCCAGTTCCTGCGCACCCGCCACGGAGTCGGCGACGGCAGCGACCTCGGCCGTATCGGCAACCAGCAGCAGTACATGTCGAGCCTGGCGCGCAAGATGATCAGCGGCGAGGTGCTCGGCAACGTGCCGGTCATGCTCAAGCTCGCGAACACGGCCATCCAGAACCTCGAGCCGAGCGAGTCGCTCACGAATCCGATGACGCTCGTGCAGATCGCGCTCGCGGTCAAGTCGGTGCCGTTCGAGGACATCGTCTTCGTGCAGTACCCGAACGGCACCGATTCGGCGAACCCCAACAAGGTCGTCCCCAACTACACCGCAGCCGCTGCGCTCTGGGACGCGCTTGCCGAGAACGCGCAACTGCAGATCACACATGAGAACAACAAGAACGACGGCGTGATCGTGCAGGAGCCGACCGCACCCGTCGAGCAGCCGGCGACGGATCCCGCCGCCACGCCGGACCCCGCGGCGACCCCGGACAACGTCGTGGCGCTCCCCGACTCGATCAAGGGCAACTCCGCCGCTCAGCAGACCTGCTCCAACGGCAACGTCCGCTGAGCCCTCGCGAGAACGCAAACTGTTTGCGCGTTCTTGCAAGTACTTGCGTACACTGATCGCATGTCGAAGCGACTCGCCGAGGTAGCCCGCAAGGTCGGAGTGAGCGAGGCGACGGTCAGTCGCGTACTCAACGAGAAGCCGGGGGTCTCCGACGCCACACGGCAGGCGGTCCTCACCGCACTCGACGTGCTCGGTTACGAGCGGCCGACGAAGCTGCGGGGAGAACGCGCCCGCCTCGTGGGGCTCGTGCTGCCCGAGCTGCAGAATCCGATCTTCCCCGCGTTCGCCGAGATCGTCGGGGGAGCGCTCACTCAGAACGGCTACACGCCACTGCTCTGCACGCAGAACGCAGGAGGTGTCACGGAGTCCGACTACGTCGACCTGCTCCTCGCACAGCAGGTGTCCGGCGTCATCTTCCTCGGAGGGAACTACACGCAGGCGGATGCCGCGCATCAGCACTACGAGCGGTTGCGTCAGGTCAACCTCCCGACCGTGCTCGTCAACGCCCGCGTGCCGGAGCTGCCGTTCGCCACGGTGTCGACCGATGACGCCGCAGCCGCCGAGCAGGCGGTGCTGCACGTGCACCAGCTCGGGCACCGCAAGATCGGACTGCTCCTGGGGCCGGAAGACCACATACCCTCCCGTCGCAAGCTCGAGTCCGCGCGTCGACTGCTCGATTCGCTCGGTGCGCCGCTCTCGGACGAGCTCGTGGTGCGTGGCATGTACTCGCTCGAGTCGGGGCAGGCGGGGGCCGCGCGGCTGTTCGCCGCCGGCGCGACCGCCATCGTGTGCGCGAGTGACCCGATGGCTCTCGGGGCCGTGCGCGCGGCTCGGCGCGCCGGTCTGTCGGTGCCGGGAGACGTGAGCATCGTCGGGTTCGACGACTCCGCGCTGATGAGCTGCACCGAGCCGCCGTTGACGACGGTTCGGCAGCCGATCGAGTCGATGGGACGAGCCGTGATCGCTCTCCTGCTCGCTCAGATCGCCGGCACGGCCCAGCCCGGTGACGAGCTCCTGTTCGAGCCCGAGCTGGTCCTGCGCGCGTCGACGGGACCTCTGACTCTCTGAGCGAGCCGCCTGCGGTTCGTTCTTTCGGCGCGCTCGCAAGCCATCGCAAATTTGCGACATCTCGTTTACTTCTTGCGTTAAGCGGTTGAAAAAGCTACATTCGACTCATCGCCACCGACGACGAGGAGTTCCGTGGACACTGACGTTCTGCGCACAGCGGCCCCCGCCCGCGCCCTGGCCATGCCCGTCGACGCCGGCTGGTGGCGAACGGCCGTGATCTACCAGGTGTACGTACGCAGCTTCGCGGACGGCAATGGCGACGGCATCGGTGATCTCGCCGGCGTCCGCTCGAGGCTGCCGTACCTGAAGAGCCTCGGAGTGGACGCGCTCTGGTTCACCCCCTGGTACCAGAGCCCCCTCGCCGACGGCGGATACGACGTGCAGGACTACCGCCGCATCGATCCCCGTTTCGGTTCCCTCGAGGAAGCGGAGCAGCTGATCGCGGAAGCGCTCGCGCTGGGCATCCGCACGATCGTCGACATCGTCCCCAACCACATCTCGGATCAGCACGAGTGGTTCCAGCAGGCTCTGGCAGCGGGCCCCGGCAGCCCGGAGCGGGAACGGTTCTGGTTCCATCCGGGTCGCGGCGAACACGGCGACACCATTCCGACGAACTGGGTGTCGAGCTTTCAGGGGGAGACGTGGTCGCGCACGCAGAACCCCGACGGCACCGACGGCGAGTGGTACCTGCACCTCTTCACGCCTGAGCAGCCTGATCTGAACTGGAACCACCCAGATGTGCGTCGTGAACACGAAGCCGTGCTGCGGTTCTGGTTCGACCGTGGGGTCGCGGGTGTCCGGATCGACTCGGCTGCCCTTCCGGTCAAAGACCCCGCCCTCCCGGATCTCCCCGCAGGTTCGGCGCCCACCCTGGACCACCCGCACATCGACCGCGACGAGTTGCACGAGATCTATCGGGAGTGGCGCGCGGTGGCCGATGAGTACGACGGGGAACGGGTGCTCGTCGGCGAAGTGTGGCTCGACGACGCGGAGCGGTTCGCGCGCTATCTGCGGCCCGGGGAGATGCACACCGCCTTCAACTTCGGCTTCATGACACAGCCGTGGAACGCCCGTGCCATGCGCGACTCCATCACCCGCACGCTTGCGGAGCACGCGCCTGTGGGAGCCCCGGCGACGTGGGTCCTCTCGAACCACGACGTCACTCGTCCCGCCACGAGATACGGACAGGCGGATTCCTCGTTCGCGTTCGAGCGCAAGCGCTTCGGCACGGCGACCGACACGGCTCGCGGCGTTCGCCGAGCTCGTGCTGCCGCGCTGCTCGTCGCCGCGTTGCCTGGCAGCCTCTACATCTACCAGGGCGACGAACTCGGCCTGCCTGAGGTGGAGCTGCCGCTCGCGGCCATCGAGGACCCGATGCACTTCCGGTCCGGCGGGATCGACCCGGGGCGGGACGGCTGCCGTGTGCCGCTGCCCTGGACGGGCGCGACGAGCCCGTACGGCTTCGGCGGCACCCCTTGGCTCCCGCAGCCGGACGACTGGGCCGCGCTCACGGTCGACGCGCAGGAGGCGGACCCGGCTTCGACGCTGAACCTCTACCGTCAGGCCATCGCTCTGCGTCGCAGGATCGACGACTTCGCCGGCGATGACCTGGAGTGGCTCGAACTGGGTGCCGACGTCCTGGCATTCCGCCGCGGCGACGGCACACTCAGCGTCACCAACCTCGGCGCTGTGCCCGTGCCGCTGCCCGCGCATCACGAGGTCCTCCTCGCCAGCTCGCGCCTCGATGGCGTGCTGCCTCCCGACTCCACCGCCTGGCTCGCCCTGCGCGCCACCCCCGCGCGCTCGCAGTGAGCGCCGAGACGACCCTGCACCACCCGCTCAGCACCACATGGAAGGACAGACAATGAAGTCACCAACGAAGGCCATGGCCGCCGGCCTCGCCGTGCTCGCGACGGTCGGCGCCCTTGCCGGATGCACGTCCGCCGGCGACGGGGACAGCGCCGACGGACGACTCGAGCTGCGCGTCGCGACGTTCCCGCCCGGAGCGGACGCCGCCGCGTACGACGCGTTCGCCGCCCAGGAGAAGCAGTTCGAGAAAGAGCACCCGAACATCGACATCATCGGTGTCGAGTACGAGTGGGAGGGGCCGACCTTCGCCGTGCAGCTCGCCGGGGGCAGCCTGCCCGACGTCTTCACCGTGCCGTTCACCGACTCCAAGACGCTGCTCGAGAACGGTCAGCTCATGGACGTGACCGACGCGATCGAGAAGCTCGGGTACACGGACAAGTTCAACCCCATCATCCTCGACGGGGTCACCGGCGCCGACGGCAAGCTCTACGGCTTCCCGCGGCAGGCCTATGCGGCAGCACTGCACTACAACCGCGACCTGTTCGAGCAGGCGGGGCTCGACCCCGACAGCCCGCCGGAGACGTGGGATGAGATCCGCGCTGCCGCCAAGAAGATCACCGATGCCACCGGCAAGGCCGGCTACGCGCAGATGGCGATCAACAACACCGGAGGATGGCAGCTGACGTCGCAGACCGTGGCTCGTGGTGGTCGCACACAGACCGACAACGGCGACGGCACGGCCGAGTCGACCATCGACAACGATGCGACCAAGGCCTCCCTCCAGTTCCTGCACGACGTGAAGTGGGAGGACAACGCCTTCGGCTCGAAGGTCGACCTCGACTGGGGGACCATCAACCAGGAGTTCGCCGCGGGCAACATCGGCATGTACACCTCCGGCTCGGACATCTACACGGCCCTCGTCCGTGACTTCGGCATGGACTCGGACATCTACGGCATGACCGTCGTGCCGATGGAGGGCGACGACCCCGGCACGCTCGGCGGTGGTGACATCGCGGTGATCAGCCCCACGGTCGACGATGCGACCAAGGAAGCCGCAGTGACCTGGATCGACTGGTACTACATGCAGAAGCTCATGGACAAGGATGCCGCGGTGCTCGATGCGAAGACCCTGAACGAGTCGGGTCAGGCCGTCGGCACTCCGCTGCTGCCGGTGCTCAGCCGCGAGCTGTACGACGAGTCGCAGGAGTGGATCGCCGACTACATCAACGTGCCTGTCGAGCAGATGGCGCCCTTCAGCGACCGCATCTGGGATCAGACCCCCGTGGGGGAGCCGAAGGTCAAGACTCAGGAGGTCTACGCGCTTCTCGACACGGTCGTGCAGACCGTGCTGACCGACCGGAACGCCGACATCGACGCTCTCCTGGCTCAGGCGCAGAGCGATGCGCAGGCGAAGCTCGACGAGTAACGCTCCATGACGATGACGCTCCCCGAGCAGCGGGCGGCGGTGGAGGATTCTCCGCCGCCCGCTGTGCGCCGCTCCCGCCGCCGCTCACCCCTCACCTGGTTCCGCGGCGGCGGGCTCGCGAACCTCCTGTTCGTGCTCCCGATGCTGTTCGTGTTCGTGTTCTTCTCGTGGTCGCCCATCGTGCAGTCCGTGGCGATGAGTCTGCAGAAGACCAACCTGATCGTCTCCGAGTGGGTCGGCTTCGACAACTACCTCGCGGTGATCGGCGACCCGGAGCTCGGTCGCGCTGTGATCAACACGCTGTGGTTCGCCGTGCTCGCCCTGCTCTTCGGGTTCCCGCTGCCGCTGCTGATGGCGGTGCTGATGAGCGAGGTGCGCCGCGGCAAGGGCATCTACTCCGCGCTCGCCTACCTCCCGGTCGTCATCCCGCCGGTGGTGGCCGTGCTGCTGTGGAAGTTCTTCTACAGCGCCGACCCGTCGGGTGTGTTCAACACCGTGCTCGGGTTCGTCGGCATCCCTCCGCAGCCGTGGATCCAGGACGCCGTGCAGGCGATGCCCTCGCTCGTGCTCGAGGCCACCTGGGCAGGGGCCGGGGGATCGATCATCATCTACCTCGCCGCGCTGCTCGGCGTGCCCCCCGAGCTGTATGACGCTGCCGAGGTCGACGGTGCCGGCATCTGGAAGAAGGTCTGGCACGTCACGCTGCCGCAGCTGCGGGGCATCCTCTTCATCATGCTGATCCTGCAGGTGATCGCGACCGCGCAGGTCTTCCTCGAGCCGTTCCTGTTCACCGGCGGCGGGCCCGCGGGGGCGACCAAGACCGTGCTGCTGTACATCTACGACAAGGCCTTCCGGAACAGTCTGGGTGGCGACTATGGCGAGGCGACGGCCGTCTCGGTGCTGCTCGCAGTCGTCCTCGCTCTCCTCTCCTGGCTGTACTTCAAGCTGACCGACCGTTGGAGCACGACGTGAGCCTCACCACCCGCCTGTCGACGCGCGCTGCAGAGAAGGCCGCGGAGAAGGCCGCCGACAGTGCGGGTGATCGCACGGTCATCTCCGACTCCGAACGTCGGCGGCCCGGTATCCGCATCGGGATGTCGCTCACGCACGTGTTCCTCGCCGTCGGTCTGGTCGTCGCCGGACTCGGGCCCATCCTGTGGCTCGCGAAGTCCGCGATCACGCCGACGCAGGACACACTGCAGCAGCCGTTCGCACTGTGGCCGAACGGCATGGACTGGGAGAACCTCTCGACCGCGTGGAACGACATCCACATCGATCAGTACTTCTTCAACACGGTGATCATCGCGCTCGGCGCCTGGTTCGTGCAGCTGTTCATCGCGACGACAGCGGGCTACGCGCTCTCGGTGCTGCGTCCGGCCTACGCGCCGATCCTGAACGCACTGGTGCTGGCGACGCTGTTCATCCCCGGCATCGTGCTGCTGGTGCCGCTGTACCTGACGATCGTCCGTCCGCCGCTGCTCGGCGATGTGAGCCTGCTCAACAACTACCTCGCGGTGTGGCTGCCGATGGGCGCGAACGCGTTCAACATCCTGTTGGTGAAGCGGTTCTTCGACTCGCTGCCGCGTGAGGTGTTCGAGGCCGCGCGCACCGATGGCGCCGGACCTTTCCGGCTGTTCTGGTCGATCGTGCTCCCGATGTCCAAGCCGATCCTCGGCGTGGTCTCGGTCTTCGCGATCATCGCCGCGTGGAAGGACTACCTCTGGCCCATGCTGGTGCTGCCCGACCCCGCGGTGCAGCCGCTGTCGGTACGGCTTCCCGCCGTGCAGTCGCAGACCGAACTGGATGTGTTCCTGGCGGCGCTGGCGATCGCGACCCTCATCCCGATCGCGATGTTCCTGATCTTCCAGTCGGTGTTCCTGCGCTCGGCCGGTCTCGGCGGTGCCGTGAAGGGGTGAGACGCGTCGAGACCCACGTTCCCCGCCGAGACCCATCGCAGGTGACGCTTCCCGCGATGGGTCTCGGCGATGGCGGTGGGTCTCGACGGCTCAGGCGGGCGGCGTCGGGGTCGGGGGAAGCAGCGCGTCGATGAGGGCGCCCATGATGCCGGGCATGTCGACGGTCGGGTCGATCATCCACTGCAGCTGAAGGCCGTCGGAAGCCGCCTGGATCACGCGCGCGAGGGCCTCGGGATCCAGGGGGGATCGGCGGCCTTCGGCTTCGAAGCCCTCGGCGATCGACTCCCGCAGCCGCTCGCTCCGGTCCAGGAAGTACCGGTGGGCCGGATGCTCCGGATCGGCCGCATCCACCGAGAGGCGCGAGAACAGCGCGACGACGCCGGGGATCTCGGTGTTGTGGCGGATCACGTCGAGGAAGGCGGTGCGGGCGTCGTCGGCATCGAGCCCTGCCGGGTCGAGGCCGTCCTGCGCATCGCGGGTGCGGAGGATCTCGGTGAAGAGCTCCTCTTTGGAGCCGAAGTAGTGCAGGAGTGCGGCGGGCGTGACGCCCACAGCCTCGGCGATCTCCTTGAGCGAGGCGTTCTGATAGCCCTTGCGCCCGATCACATCGAGGGCGCTCTCGAGGATCTCGGCGCGTCGAGCGACGCCCTTTGCATACGAACCTCGCTGTGCCATGACTCGAGCCTAATCCTGAATGACGTTTGAAATCTAAAACTGAAAGGCATAAGGTTTTCGCAAGGACATCGGCGTCGCCCGCGAAAGGAACACAATGACCGAGAACTCGGCTTCCGACCTGACCCTCGAGGAGAAGGCTTCGCTCACCAGTGGTGCGGACTTCTGGACGACGAAGGCGATCGACCGCGTGGGCATCCCCTCGGTGATGATGACCGACGGGCCGCATGGACTGCGCAAGCAGTCGGGCAGCACCGATCACCTCGGGCTCGCGGCCAGCGTCCCCGCCACGTGCTTCCCGCCCGCCGTCGGCATCGGCTCATCGTGGGATCCGGACCTCATCGAGCGCGTGGGCGCCGCCATCGGCGTGGAAGCCGCGATCGAGGACGTCGCGGTCGTGCTCGGGCCCGGCATCAACATCAAGCGCTCACCCCTGTGCGGCCGCAACTTCGAGTACTTCTCGGAAGATCCGATCGTCTCGGGCGTGCTCGGAGCCGCCTCCGTCCGGGGCATCCAGTCGAAGGGCGTCGGCACTTCGCTCAAGCATTTCGCCGCGAACAATCAGGAGTTCGACCGTATGCGCGCGAGCTCGGACGTGGACCCGCGTCCGCTGCGGGAGATCTACCTGCGCGGATTCGAGCGCGTCGTGAAGGACGCCTCCCCCTGGACCGTCATGTGCTCCTACAACAAGCTCAACGGCGTCTGGACCTCCGAGGACCCCTGGCTGCTCACCAGCGTCCTCCGCGATGACTGGGGCTTCGACGGTCTCGTCGTCTCGGACTGGGGGGCCGTGAACGATCGTGTCACCGGCGTCGCCGCAGGACTCGACCTGGAGATGCCCTCCTCCGGTGGGAGGACGGATGCGCAGCTCGTCGCAGCCGTGCGGGCAGGTGAGCTCGCCGAGAGCGTGCTCGACACCGCAGCCGGTCGTGCGATCGACCTCGTGCGCAAGGCCGGTGAGCGTCCTGCCGTGTCCGGCCCGCTCGACGTCGACGCGCACCACGCGCTGGCCAGGGAGGCCGCCGGTCGGTCCATCGTGCTCCTGAAGAACGACGGTGCGCTGCTGCCGCTCGCCGACGATCAGAAGGTCGCCGTGATCGGTGCGTTCGCCACCGAGCCGCGCTTCCAGGGGGCGGGGTCTTCACTGATCAACCCCACGCGCGTCGACAAGGCCCTCGACGCACTGCGCGCCATCGGCGGCGAGCACATCACCCACGCTGCGGGCTTCGCGGTCGAAGGCGGCGCCGTCGCTGCGTCCGGACGCTCGGCGGAAGACCTCCGGGCAGAAGCCGTCGACATCGCGACGGCGGCCGACGTGGCCGTGCTCTTCCTCGGGCTCCCGGCTGCAGAGGAGTCGGAGGGCTTCGACCGCGACCACATCGATCTGCCCGCCGAGCAGCTCGCGGTGCTCGATGCCGTGCTCGAGGTGAACCCTCGTGTCGTGGTGGTGCTGTCGAACGGCGGCGTGGTCGCGCTGCCCTTCGCTGACCGTGTGCCCGTGATCGTCGAGAGCTGGCTGCTCGGCCAGGCGGGCGGCAGCGCTGTGGCTGACGTGCTCTACGGAGCGGTGAACCCGTCGGGCAAGCTCACCGAGACCGTGCCGGTGCGGCTCGAGGACAACCCCTCGTTCGGCAATTTCCCCGGCGAGTTCGGACATGTCCGCTACGGGGAGGGCCTGTTGGTGGGCTACCGCTGGTACGACGCGAAGGGTCTCGACGTGACCTTCCCCTTCGGCCACGGTCTCTCGTACACGACGTTCGACTACGCACCCGCGACGGCCGAGGTCGGGGAGGGCGGCGATGTCATGGTGCGCGTCGACGTGACGAACTCCGGCGACCGTGACGGCCGCGAAGTCGTGCAGGTGTACGTCGCACCGGTGACATCGATCGTGCAGCGCGCACCCCGTGAGCTCAAGGCCTTCTCCTCCGTCGCGCTCGCCGCAGGGGAGACCCGCACGGTCGAGCTGGTCGTGCGGCGCGAGGACCTCGCCTACTGGGATGTCCGCGTCGACCGCTGGGTGGTGGAGGGCGGCGAGTACACCGTCGACGTGGCCGCCTCCAGCCGTGACATCCGCTCCACCGCGGCCGTCGACATCGCCGGAGACGTGGTGCACCAGGAGCTGACCATGAACTCCTCCATCGGAGACCTGATGTCGCACCCGGTCGCCGGTCCGATCGTGCAGCAGGCTCTCGGTGGTCTTCTCGGCGGAGCCGGCGGCGATGCGGCAGGGGCGTCGATGATGCCGAACGACGAGGCGATGCAGAAGATGATGGCGTCGTTCCCGATCGGTCGCCTGGCCGGTTTCCCGGGCCTTCCCGTCGACTTCGAGCAGATCGAGCAGCTCATCGCCGCAGCGAACGCGGGGGGCTCACCCGCGCGCTGACCCCCCACCGCGTCACAGAACTTCGCTCCCGTCGCAGTTTCTGTCGCTCCCGCGGAGGGAGAACGACAGAAACTGCGACGGGAGCGGCGTCCGGTCAGGCGGTCACGGATGCAAGCGCACTGTTCGCGTGTGGCGTCCGTGGCCGAGGTCTTCGGCGGGCGCTCCTGGCAGATCGAGCTCCGCGGTCGCACCGACGGGAACCACGACGTCGACGTGCAGTCGGTCCTCGTCGATGCGCCAGGAGATCGAAGCCTCGCCGTAGGGGGTGTGCTGCGTCGCGGCGGCGTGCGCCAGTCCACCGCCAGGGCGCGGCGCGAAGCGGATGCGTCGGTAGCCCGGCTCCGCGGGGGCGATCCCCGCGACGCTCCGGTGCAGCCAGTCCGCGACAGCGCCCAGTGCGTAGTGGTTGAACGACGTCATGGTGCCGGGGTTCACCGTGCCGTCGGGGAGCATCGCATCCCAGCGCTCCCAGACCGTGGTCGCTCCCTGCACGACCTGATACAGCCACGACGGGCAGCCCTGCTCGAGCAGCAGGTCGTATGCGGTGTCCGCATGGCCGGTAATGGTCAGCGCGTCGCAGACCAGTGGGGTGCCCACGAATCCGGTCGCGATGCGGTTGCCCGCCTCTCGCACCAGCTCGGCGAGACGCGCCCCTGCCGCTGCGCGCTGCATGTCGTCGTCGAGCAACCCGAACACGATGGCGAGGGCGTAGGCGGTCTGAGCGTCCGAGGTCATCGTTCCGTCGGCTCGCACGTACGCCGTGCGGAAGGCGGCGGCGACCTCGGCGGCGAGAGTCGCATAGCGCGCAGCCTCTGCGGGGAGCCCGAGCACCCCGGCCATGTCCGCGACCGCCCTGGCCGATCGGGCGAAGTAGGCCGTGGCCACGAGGTACCGATCCGTGCGTCCAGCTCCGGGATCCTGCGGCGGGGCGGCGGGGTCGAGCCAGTCGCCGAGCTGGAACCCCTCATCCCACAGTCGGTCGGGTCCGGCCAGCGAGTCGATCTTGTCGACCCATCGTCGTGCGCTCTCGAACTGCGTCGCCAGCACGCCGGTGTCGCCGAAGCGCTCGTACAGGGTCCAGGGCAGCAGTGTGGCGACGTCGCCCCAGGCGGCACCTGCCCTGGCCGGGGACCAGACCTTGTGCGACGGGATCACCGGCACGAACCAGGGCACCGTGCCGTCGGGCAGCTGATCGGCCTCGACGTCGCGGAGCCATCCCGACAGCATCCCCGAGACGTCGAACAGCGTCGACGCGGTCGGACCGAACACCTGCACGTCGCCCGTCCAGCCCACGCGCTCGTCGCGCTGCGGGCAGTCCGTGGGGATGTCGACGAAGTTCCCCCGCATGCCCCACACCACGTTGCGGTGCAGCTGCTCGACCAGCGGATCGGAGCACGTGAACCACCCGGTGCGTTCAAGGTCGGTGTGCAGCACGCGGGCGATGAGTGCACCGAACGCCGCGTCCGCGTCGAGGTCGCCCGGCCAGCCGGAGACCTCGACGTAGCGGAAGCCGTGGAACGTGAAGCGAGGCTCCCATTCCTCACCGCCCTGGAGCCCGGCCAGCGTGTAGGCGTCGCTCGAACGGGCGCTGCGCAGCGGGCGGGTGTAGATCTCGCCCTCCTGCAGGACCTCTGCGGTGCGCAGCGTCACCGTGGTGCCGCGGGGACCCGCGACCCGGATGCGCACCCTGCCGACGAGGTTCTGCCCGAAGTCGAGGATGCGCGCGCCGCTGGGTGAGGTGAGCACGGCGATCGGGGCGACCTCCTCCGTCACCCGCACGGGCGGGCCGGTCGGGGCGACCAGGGTTCGCGGGTCGCGTTCGCGCACGGCGACAGGGAACCAGCCGGTGTCGTCGAACGGCGCGGTCGTCCACCCCATGTGCTCGTGCCGAGCGTCGTAGTCCTCGCCGTCGTAGATGCCGGAACGGATGATGGGGGAGAGCGCGGCCCTCCACGAGCCGTCGGTCGCGATCGTCTCCCGCCGTCCGTCGACATAGGTGAGCTCCAACTGGCCGAGGAACGACAGGTCGCTCCCGAACACGTTGCGGTAGCCCCCGCGCCAGCCCAGGCGACCGCGGTACCAGCCGTCGCCGAGCCAGGCGCCGAGCGCGTTCTCGCCCTCGACGAGCAGGGCGGTCACGTCGTAGGTGTAGTAGCGCAGGCGTTCGCGATAGACGGTCCAGCCGGGCGAGAGAGTGTCGGTGCCCACGCGGACGCCGTTGAGCTCGGCTTCGTACAGGCCGTGCGCGGTGGCGTAGAGCCGTGCGCTGGCGATCTCGCCCTCCACGCGGAAGCTCCGTCGCACCAGGGTGGCGCGGCGGGCATCGCTCTCCGGATCCTCATCGAGGTCGACTCCCACCGGCCGCGCCGACCAGTCGTCGGCCCGCAGGAGTCCCGCCTCGAGCCAGGTCTCCTGACTGTCGGCCGACCAGCTGCCGTCGACACCCCGCACCGCCACGCGCACGCCGACACGCTCACGCGACTCGAGGGCGTCGAAGGGCCAGGGCACCAGAACCTGTTCGTCGGACGTCACCTCGATCCGCTCCTCGACCCGGTCCTCGCTGCTGCCGCGCACCACCGTGACTGCATAGGACCGCTGTCGCCAGTCGTCGGGGGCGTCAGCGATGGTCCAGCTCAGGCGCGGGCTGCTCTCGCCGATGCCGAGCGGCTCCCTGTGGTGCTCGATGCGTGGCGCGGAGACCGTGGTCATATGCTTCTTCCTGCTCCTGCAGTTCGTCGGATGTCGATGCTCTGTCGAGGTTCACTCGGACGCCGCCGGGGTGCGCGTGGCGCTGGCGCCCCGCATGATCCGGGCGACGGCCGTGATGAGGAACAGCTGTCCTGTGATGCCCTCGGCGATCGCGACCGCCTGCCCACCGGTTCCGACCGGGACGATGTTGCCGTAGCCCGTCGTCGTGAGGGCCGTGAAGGAGAAGAACAGCTGGTTTCCCAGCGACTCCGCGGTCTTGTCGCCGAACAGCGGGGTCGGGGACAGCTGCGACATCAGGTTGTACACGAACGCGAAGAACATCCCGACGAGGATGTACGCGGTGACCGCGGCCAGGAGCGCTTCGAAGTCGAGCCCGCGACGGGTGACCTGGTGCGCGATGATGACCCACGGCGCCACGAGAAGGGCGAGCATCGAGGCGGCGGAGAGCGGGATGGCCAAGAGCGGGCCGTCGAGACCGAGTGCGCCGGCGATGACCGCGGCGAGACCGGCAGCGGAGAGCACCACCCACGAGACGCGCTGCGCCAGACGCGTCGCTCCGGTGACGTAGAAGACCACGGCGACGGTCGCCAGCATCGGCAGGAAGGCCCACGGGCTCGGGTCGGTGCTCGGTTGGGTCGCGCACAGCCCGTAGGAGACGACCAGGAGCACGAGCACCACTCCGTACCCGGCTGCGCGTCGGCTCCACAGGCCGCTGGACGGTGAGGAGTCGGTCCCGTGCTCGGTCAGCTTCTCGGTCATGGCGTCCCTCCGGATCAGCGGCTGGCGACGTCCGCGATCTGCGGTCAGTATCCCAGGCGGACGAAGACGAGGAGGGACGACCGGCCGGGCGCGGTTCGTGTCCGCTCCCCGGACCCGTTATGATGGCTAGGTGCATCCGCGCTTTCGGGTCGGATGCCTGGAGACGTCGCATAGTCCGGCCGAGTGCACCACCCTGCTAAGGTGGAGTCCCCTCACGGGGACCAGGGGTTCAAATCCCCTCGTCTCCGCAGAAGAACCCCCGCTCCGGCGGGGGTTTCTCGTTCCCGGCCCCTGCGTCCCCTTGTCGGGGCAGACTCGAATCATGCTTCGCGACATCACCACCATCGTCTTCGACGTGCTGGGTACCCTGGTCGACGAGCCCGGAGGGCTTCGGGCCGCCATCGAGGAGGCGGGCGGCTCTCCGCGAGATTCCGATGAACTCCTCGCCGTCTGGGAACGTCATGTCGACGGGGAGCAGCGCCGGATCGCACGGGGTGAGCGCGACTACGTCGACTCCGGGATCCTGGATCGCGAGGCGGCGACACGGGTGGCGCAAACCACGGGGATCACGGATCCCGCGGCCATCGATCGCCTCGCCACCGTGACGCAGCGTCTTCCCGCCTGGCCGGATTCGCGCGAGGGCGTCGAGCGTCTCGCCGCCCGCTTCCGTGTGCTCGGGCTGTCGAACGCGAACCCGGAGTCGCTGCACGCGCTCGAGAAGCACACCGGACTGCCGTGGCACGGAGCCCTCTCCGCGGACGCCGTCGAGGCCTACAAGCCCTCCCCACGGGTCTACCGGCTCGCGGTGGAGGAGGCGGGCGGCGACCCGACGCGCGTGCTCATGGTCGCCGCTCACGCCTGGGACCTCCGAGGCGCCGGAGCCGTGGGGATGAGGACCGCCTACGTGCCGCGTCCGGCGGGTGATCCGCCCGCGGACACCGACTCCTTCGACGGGCACTTCTCCAGCCTGGCCGAGCTGGCGGAGGAGTTGGGCTGAAGCGGCGGGATCGTCTCGTGTCTGTGTCCGACCCGACATTCGGCTCAGCCCTCGGGTAGCCTCGTGCGCATGTCTTCCGCCACGACGCAGACCCACAAACGCGAAGCCTTCGGTTCGCGCAACGTGTTCATCCTCTCGGCGATCGGCTCCGCGGTCGGTCTCGGGAACATCTGGCGGTTCCCCTACGTCGCCTACGAGGGCGGCGGCGGGGCGTTCCTCATCCCGTACCTGTGCGCGCTGCTGACCGCCGGCATCCCGCTGCTGTTCTTCGACTACGCGATCGGTCATCGCTACCGCGGATCAGCTCCTCTCGCCTTCCGTCGCCTGCACCGTGCGGCCGAGCCCCTCGGATGGTGGCAGGTACTCATCTGCGTCGTGATCGCCGTCTACTACGCCGTGATCATCGCGTGGGCGGCCATGTACACCTGGTTCTCGGCCCAGCTCACCTGGGGCGCGGGGAATGAGAACGACTTCTTCTTCGTCGACTTCCTGCGCTCGGCTGACGTGGCCGAGGTCGGCGTCTCGACCGACTTCGTCCCCCAGGTCGGCATCCCCCTCGTGGTCGTGTGGCTCATCGTCATCGTGATCATGGCGCTCGGCGTGAAGCGCGGCATCGGCAGGGCGAACATGATCCTGATGCCGTTGCTCACGGTCATGTTCGCGATCCTCGTGGTGCAGTCGCTGTTCCTCCCCGGTGCGATGGACGGCCTCAACGCGTTCTTCACCCCGAACTGGGAGGCGCTCGCCGACCCGGGGGTCTGGGCCTCCGCCTACGGGCACATCTTCTTCTCGCTGTCGGTCGCGTTCGGCATCATGGTGACCTATTCCTCGTATCTCAAGCGCAAGACCGACCTGACCGGTTCCGGTCTCGTCGTGGCCTTCGCGAACTCGGGCTTCGAGATCCTCGCCGGCATCGGTGTGTTCGCAGCCCTCGGCTTCATGGCGCAGGCACAGGGGACAGACGTGTCAGGGGTCGCCTCTTCCGGCATCGGGTTGGCGTTCATCGCGTTCCCGACGATCGTGTCGCAGGCGACGGGCGGATCGATCATCGGCGTCCTGTTCTTCGGGGCCCTGGTGTTCGCCGGCGTCACCTCGCTCATCTCGATCCTCGAGGTGATCGTCGCCGCGCTGCAGGACAAGCTGGGCTGGGCGCGTGTGCGCACGACCCTGACCGTGGCGATCCCGCTCGCGATCGTCTCGATGGCACTGTTCTCGACGACGACAGCACTATCGGTGCTCGATACCGTCGATGCCTTCGTCAACTCCTTCGGCATCATGGCTGTCGCCCTGGTGGCCGTGATCATCGTGGCCTGGTTGCTGCACAAGCTGCCGGTCCTGGTCGAGCACCTCAATCGGCGATCGAGCTTCCGGGTGGGTACCGTCTGGAAGCTGCTCGTCGGCGTGCTGGCACCCGTCGTGCTCGGGTACCTCTTCATCAGCGAGCTCATCGCGAAGACGTCCGAGCCGTACAGCGGCTACCCCGCCTGGTTCCTCGCCGTCTTCGGATGGGGCATGGTCATCGCCCTCGTGGTGCTGGCCCTGATCCTGTCGGCGCTGCCATGGAGCGGCCGTTCTCACGCGAAGGACGATCCTGAGTACGACGAGTTCCTCGTCGAAGAGGAGTACGAGCCGGATGCGGAGACGTCCGCGATCCCGGCGGTCGGCACCACGACGAAGGGAGCGAGCGCATGACTCCGGTCGCGATCGTCATGATGATCATCGCCATGGTCACGGTCTGGGGCGGTCTGGTCGCCGGCATCGTGAACCTCGCGCGGCATCCG
This sequence comes from Microbacterium oxydans, assembly GCF_000956405.1. Lineage (GTDB taxonomy): Bacteria > Actinomycetota > Actinomycetes > Actinomycetales > Microbacteriaceae > Microbacterium > Microbacterium oxydans_C. The sequence goes on along the minus strand of NZ_JYIV01000027.1, from coordinate 200,654 downwards.
GAGGAAGCGGAGACGGAGCCGGCGCCTCCCGTCGAGCTCTGATCGGGCGTCGGCGGAGAGCCGACCCGATCCGACCGGAGAAGTCGGGTCGGCGTATGCGGTGCGCGGCGACGATGGTGGGGAATGGAGGACCTCATGATCGGCACGCTGAACGCCCTGGTCGACCTCGTCGACACCCACGGTGTCGTGGGGGAGATCGACGTCGACACGTTCGCCCGTGAGCACGGCACGACGGAGTACCACCTGCGTCGGATGTTCTCGGCGCTGGCGGGGATGCCGCTCTCGGAGTACGTGCGTCGTCGCCGGATGACGCACGCGGGAGCGGCACTCGCGGCGGGCGCTCCGAGCCTGCTCGACGTGGCCGTGCGCCACGGGTACGGCTCGGTCGAGGCGTTCGCTCGCGCCTTCCGTGCGGTGCACGGCATCGGCCCGGCCGATGCGCGCCGTGACGGGGGTCCTCTTCGAACACAACCCACGCTCCGGTTCCGCCTGAGCGTCGAAGGGAGCATCCCCATGCACGTCACCATCAGCCACCGCCCCGCACTCGTGCTCGTCGGTCACGCCGTCGAGGTTCCGCTGATCCACGAAGGCGTCAATCCGCACATCCAGGCGCACATCGCGGCGATCCCACCCGAAGAGCATGCGCGTCTCAAGGGTCTCGGCGATGCAGAGCCGTCCGGGATCCTGGCCGTCACGGCAGATGTCGAACCCGATGCTCCGGAAGGCTCGCTGCTGACGTATCTGCACGGAGTCGCGGTGCAGAACAATGCATCGGCTCCGGACGACCTCGACGTGCTCCCGGTCGAAGAGGGCTCATGGGCGGTCTTCGCCGCCAGCGGCCCCTTCCCCGAGACGTTGCAGACGCTGTGGGCTGCCACGGCGACCGAGTGGTTCCCCTCGAACCCGTGGCGGCTGCGTCCCGGTCCGTCGATCGTGCGCTACCTCGAGTTCAGCGGCGACTCCGCGTCGTGCGAGCTCTGGCTTCCGGTCGAGCCGGCCTGAGGCCGAAGGGGTGGGTGCGCGTGCGTGCCCACCCCGTGTCCGTGGCCCGTGCGACACTGGGCGCACGATCCAGGGAGGCACGTGATGGCGGCGATCGATCTCAAGAAGACGCTCGACGCGTATCGGGCGAAGCGGGGCGAGTTCCGCGTGGTCGAGGTGCCGCCCCTGCAGTACCTCATGATCGACGGGGCAGGAGACCCGAACACCGCGCCGGCCTACCGGGATGCTGTGTCGGCGCTGTTCCCCCTGGCATACGCGCTGAAGTTCGCGAGCCGGAACGACCTCGGCATCGACGCCGTGGTCATGCCCCTCGAAGGGTTGTGGCATGCACCCGACATGGAGTCGTTCACCTCGCGCCGCGACAAGTCGGCCTGGTTGTGGACGATGATGATCATGGTCGGCGATCACGTCAACCCGGAGATGTTCGCGGCAGCCGTCGACTCCGTGTCGCAGAAGGCCGCGAAGAAGAAGGAGCCGCTCCCGGCGCTCGACTCCGTGCGGCTGCAGACCCTCGAGGAGGGCACCTGCGTGCAGACACTCCATATCGGACCGTTCGACGACGAAGGACGGGTGCTCGAAGAGCTGCATCACCACTTCATCCCCGACAACGGGCTGCAGATGCGGGGGCTCCATCACGAGATCTACCTGAGCGATCTGCGCCGCGCCGACCCGGCGAAGCTGCGCACGATCCTCCGGCAGCCGGTGGCACGCGCCTGAGTGATGGGCGGCGCGAAATCAAGCCCCTCGGTGGGAATCCGCACGACGGATACGCTGCAACGATGAGCACGGTCAAGCACGCGGCACGCGTGGCCAAGAGGTCGTCGACGTTCCGACGGATCGCCCGTGTCGGCTTCGTCGTGCTCGGCCTCATCCACGTCATCATCGGCTCGGTGGCGATCTCCATCGCGGCGGGTGCCTCCGGTGACGCCGACCAGGACGGAGCGATGGAGCAGATCCGTCAGAGCCCGATCGGTGGGCTGCTGCTCGTGCTCGTGGCCGCCGGGCTGATCGCGCTGGCCGTGTGGCAGATCGCGAGTGCCTTCCTCGCCGCCGACCCGGCCGAGACCAAGAAGTGGGGCCAGCGCGTCAAGCTCTTCGGCATCGCAGCCGCCTACCTCGTGGTCGGCGGCATGGCTCTGATCTACGCCGTGGGCGGCAAAGCCGATTCGGAGACGGCATCGAAGACACTCAGCGCTGTCCTGCTCTCGGCTCCGGGTGGCGTGGCCCTGCTGGTCGTCGTGGGGCTCTCGGTCGTCGGGGTGGGCGTCGGGTTCGTCGTCGGCGGCTTCACCCGCGGTTTCGAGAAGCTGCTCGACCTGCCGTCCGGAGTCGCCCGCGGGGGCATCGTGACGCTGGGAGTGATCGGCTACCTCGGCAAGGGCATCGCCGTGGCCGTGACCGGAGTGCTCTTTGTCGTCGCCGCCGTCACGCAGGACCCGGAGAAGGGGGCAGGGCTCGATGCCGCCCTGCACAGTCTGCTCGATCTGCCCCTGGGCGGGCTCGTCCTGGGAGCGGTCGGCGCGGGGTTCGCCGTCTACGGCGTCTTCTGCATCGCCAGGGCCCGCTTCGCCCGGATGTGATCCTGCGCGTTCAGGCGGTGGCCGGCTTCTCACTCCACACCAGCAGGAACGCGCCGAGAGCGATCATCAACCCGCCACCGGTCGCCCCCATCGCCTCGATGCGTCGGGGCGAGCGGCCGAACCAGTCGCGGGCGGCGCTCGCCAGGAGCACCCATACGGCGTCGCAGGTCACACCGATCACGACGACGATCACCCCGAGCAGGACCAGCTGTGCCGGCACCGATCCAGCCTGCAGATCGACGAATTGGGGGAGGATCGCGAGGAAGAACGCGATCGACTTCGGGTTCGTGACGCCGACGACGAAACCCTCCGTGAACAGTCGCCAGCCGGAGCGTCTGGCCTGCGTCGTGGCCATGGCCCTGGCCGCCTCTCTCCGGTGGCGGATGGCCTGGATGCCGAGGAAGATCAGATACCCGGCGCCCAGCACCTTGACGATCGTGAACAGCACGACCGACTGCGCGATCACGGTGCCGACGCCGAGAGCCACCGCGACGACGAGCACGATCGATCCGGCCGCCGTGCCGAGGACGCTGAGGAATCCCCCCATCCGGCCGAGCGCCATGGCTCGGCCGATCGTGAAGAGCACGGTCGGCCCGGGGATGACGACCATGATGAACGCCGCGACGATGAAGGCGAGCAGCGTGTCCTGGGCGATCATGGGATGAGCTTAGGGGTGCGGACACCGGGCGGTCGAGGTCCGTGACCGCCCGGCATCGCGCGAATCAGGGGACGGATCAGGCCGTGCCCCAGAAGCGATCCTCCGCATCCTGGTCCTCGCTCATCAGCCAGACCTCGACGATGCGGTCATCGGCGACGCGGAACACGTCGACACCGTGCTGATCGAGAACGTGCTGATCGAGAACGTGCTGATCGCCGTCGTCCCGCGCCTGGCGCTGTGCACGGAATCGCACGGTGGCGGATACCAGGGCGCCGCTCTCGGTCGCCAAGTCCGTCTCGAGGACGAATGTGCCTCCGCTCAGCTGCATGAATCGACCCAGGTGCGCGATGATCGCGTCGGGGCCGACGTGATCCCCTGACAGCTGGTTCGCTCCGGGCTGGTGCCAGACGGCGTCCGGATGGAAGGTCGCCGACAGCGCCTCCATGTCTCCGGCGGCCATGGCCGCACCGTACTGTCCTACGACGTCGATCGCCGACATGATGCTCCTTCTCGATGGGTCGGTACTGTGGAGCATCCAGCGTCTCGGCAGGGGCGCGGTTACTTCAACGTCACCGGGAGGGGCAGCGGATGTCGAACACGTGGACGGTGTTCTCGGCCAGTTGCCCGTCGCGCGCGTCACTCGCGCGCATCGCGAACAAATGGACCGCGATGATCGTCGTCCTCCTGTACGAACAGCCGCTGCGCTTCGGCGAGCTGCACACACGCATGGACGGCATCACGAAGAAGGTCCTCATCGACACACTCCGTGCGCTCGAGCGCGACGGGATGCTGGAGCGCGGCGTCGGAGACGACGGGCACTCCCGCTATCTGCTCACTTCGCTCGGGCGCACGCTGTATGCGCCGCTCCAGGCGCTGCAGGTCTGGGCGGAGTCCCATGTCGAGGACGTGCGCGAGGCGCAGGACCGCTACGACGCGGCCGCCGACGCGAAGACTCTCGATGGTCCCTGACCCTTCGCGCCCACCCCTGGTCCGCAGGTGGGAAAATGGAGGGATGAGCGCTTCTCCCGGTGTCGACGTGATCGCCCCCTTGAACGATGCCGAGGTGCGGCGCATCCGCGGGGACTTCCCGATCCTGGGGGCGCAGGTGCACGGGCGTCCGCTGGTGTACCTGGACTCCGGGGCGACGTCGCAGCGACCACTGGCTGTGCTCGACGCCGAGCGCGACTTCGCCACATCGATGAACTCGGCTGTGCATCGTGGTGCGCATACGCTCGCCGCCGAGGCGACCGAGTTGTTCGAGGACGCCCGTGCGGCCGTCGCGCGATTCGTGGGTGCCGACGATGACGAGATCGTCTGGACCTCCAACGCGACCGAGGCGATCAACCTCGTCGCCTACTCCCTCTCGAACGCGTCGCTCGGGCGCGGCGGTGCGGCGGCGGAGCGCCTGCGGCTGCGAGAGGGTGACGAGATCGTGACCACGGAGATGGAGCACCACGCGAACCTCATCCCCTGGCAGGAGCTCGCGGCGCGCACCGGCGCCACCCTGAAGGTGATCCCCCTCGACGACGACGGTGCCCTGCGGCTCGACATCGCCGCCGAGCTGATCACGGCACGAACCAAGCTCGTCGCCTTCACACACGTCTCGAACGTGCTGGGAGTCATCAACCCCGTGGAGCAGCTGGTCGCACTCGCCCGTGAGGTCGGCGCGCTGACGCTGCTCGACGCCTGCCAGTCGGCACCGCATCTGCCCCTCGACGTGCGCGCGCTCGATGTGGACTTCGCCGTGCTCTCCGGCCACAAGATGCTCGGACCGACGGGGATCGGCGCCCTCTACGGTCGCCGCGAGGTGCTGGCCGCGATGCCACCGTTCCTGACGGGCGGGTCGATGATCACGACGGTCACCACGACCGAAGCCGAGTACCTCGCGCCGCCGCAGCGCTTCGAGGCAGGCACTCAGCGGGTGTCGCAGGCGATCGCGCTCGCCGCGGCGGTCGGCTACCTGACCGAGGTCGGGATGCCGCGCATCGCCGCACACGAGGCGGCTTTCGGTCGGCGACTCGTCGACGGTCTGAGTGCGATCGACGGCGTGCGCGTGCTCGGCGCCGACATCGACCTGCCCCGGGTCGGACTGGCGAGCTTCGAAGTCGAGGGCATCCACTCCCACGACTTGGGGCAGTTCCTCGACGATCTCGGCATCGCGGTGCGTGTCGGGCACCACTGCGCACAGCCGCTGCACCGCCGGCTCGGTGTGACATCCTCCACCAGGGCGAGCACCTATCTGTACACGACCGACGCCGAGGTGGAGGCCGTGATCGAAGGCGTCGCCGGAGCCATCGACTTCTTCCGGAGGGGCGCATGAGCGACCTGCAGAACCTGTACCAGGAGCTGATCCTCGACCACTCGCGCACCCCGCACGGGTACGGGCTGCGGGAGGAGATCCCGGCGCAGTCGCACCAGCTGAACCCGACCTGCGGCGATGAGATCACCCTCCAGGTGCACCGCGGAGCCGACGGCAGCGTCGAGGCGATCGCCTGGGAGGGCCACGGGTGCGCGATCTCGCAGGCATCCGCCTCGCTGCTGGCAGAGCTCGCCGAGGGGCTCAGCGTCGAAGATCTCGAGGTGCGCATCGCCGCATTCCGTGAGGCGATGCGCTCCCGCGGCAAGATCGAACCCGACGAGGAGCTGCTCGGGGACGCCGCAGCGCTCGGTGGGGTGTCGAAGTACGTCGCACGCGTCAAATGCGCCATGCTCGCCTGGGTCGCAGCAGAGGACGCGCTCACCCGCAGCTGAATCGTCACCGGAAGACGCGACGGGAATAGCCCCGCGCTCCCGGCGTTGGTGCCGACATGACAACTCTCGGAATCATCGGTGCAGGACACATCGGCAGCCAGGTCGCACGCGTGGCGATCGCGAACGGGTACGACGTGGTGATCGCGAACTCACGAGGACCGGAGACGCTCGCCGACCTGGTCGCCGAGCTCGGCCCGAACGCTCGTGCCGCCACTGCGGAGGATGCCGCCGCTGCTGCGGATGTCGCGGTCGTCACGGTGCCGCTCCGCGCGATCGACGACCTGCCGGCCGAGCAGCTCGCCGGCAAGATCGTGCTCGACACGAACAACTACTACTTCGAGCGCGACGGGCACATCGAGGCACTCGACAAGGGGGAGACCACGACGTCTGAGCTGGTGCAGCGCGCACTCCCGAACTCCAAGATCGCGAAGGCCTTCAACCACATCTACGCCGCGGAGATCACCTCGGACGGCACTCCTGCCGGCACGCCGAACCGCCGGGCGCTGGCCACCGCCGGTGATGACGCCGAGGCTGTCGCATTCGTGACGCGTTTCTACGACGAAGCGGGCTTCGACACCGTCAACGTCGGTCCGCTCAGCGAGTCGTGGCGCGTCGAGCGCGACCGTCCGGCGTACGTCGTCCGGCAGAACGCGGAGGAGCTGACGGCGAACCTCGCACGCGCGAACCGTCTGCCCTGATCGGCGATGCGGGCGAGGGAAAGCGTCCTCTCGCCCGCGTGCCGGGAGCACACCGGTCGGAGCCTTGGGATACCAAAAGTTGAGGAACACCGCCGGGAATGCGAGAATGCCCAGATGGCGGGGGCTATAGCAGCAGGCGGAGAACTCGAGTCGGTGCGGGTCACACGCATCCTGCGCGATGACATCATCCTCGGCCGACGCAAGCCCGGTGCGCGACTCGTCGAGCGGGACATCGCGGCGGAGCTGAACGTGTCGCGCCTTCCGGTGCGCGAAGCCATCCGCACGCTCGTCGCGGAGGGGATCGTCGTCGCCCGTCCTCGCACCTGGGCGGTCGTGCGGGAGTTCACGCACCGTGACATCCAGGATTTCGCCGAGGTGCGCGAGGCCATCGAGACGCTGATCTTCGTGTTCGCCGCGGAGCGGCACGACGAGGCCGGGATCGCCCGCATCAGGGCCGCCTACGAGCGCGAGCTCGCCGCAGCCCGCGCGGAGGATTCCGAGGCTGCGCGGATCGCCGCAGCGGAGTTCCACGAGGTGGCCGTCGAACTCGCCGCGAACGAGATGCTCGGCGAGCTGATCGCCGTCTTCCTCACTCGTCTGCGATGGCTGTTCGGTCAGCACGACGACCTGCTCGCGATGGCGGACGAGCATCGCATCATCCTGGAGGCGATGACGGCTCGTGACACGGAAGCACTGCGTCGCATCGTGCCGGCGCACCTCGCCAGCGGCCAGTCCGCAGCGGAGCGACGTCTTGCGGAGAGCAGCGATCTGACGGTCTGAGCCTGACGATCCCGCCCTCTCACGTTCGGGGGCCTGCGGAGGGCCCTCCGGTTGTATATTGGGGCGATCGGAGTGGGTCCGGAACTGGTGCGCTGTCCTGGGGGCGAGATGCGGAGTCTGGCTGTCGCGATCGGATGCCTCTTGCTCGTCGGTGGGGTCACGCTCGTGGCTATCGCCGATCAGGAGCGTCTGGCGTCGATCGCCGCGGTCAAGGCGGAGGTCGTGCGGATCGAACGCGCGCTGGAATCGACGCGGGGCGAGAATCTCGACCTCGCCGAGCAGCTGACCGCGTTGCGCTCGCAGCTTGCGGAGCAGGACGCTCAGATCGCGGACACGACAGGTTTCCTGCCGTGATGCGACGCACCCTGGCCGTCACGCTCGCTGCCTCTGTCCTGCTCGTCGCGGGGATGATCGGCAGGTCAGAAGGCCTCGAGCAGGACAGGACGGCCGCGGTGACGCAGCTGGCCGCACTCACCGAGCAGTACCACGACGCCGGACAGCGCACCGACTACCTCGACGGCGCGGTCGGTCGTGCGGAGCAGGACACCGCCGAGCGCGCGGCCGTCCTTGCCCAGCGCCCCGCCTTCCTCGCGGAGGTGCAGGCGCTCGCCGTCGCCCTTCAGGGGGCCGAGGGGCGGGTCGACACCGCCGCGCACCGTGCTGCCGCACTCTCGGCACAGCAGACGGTCGCCGCCGAGAAGGAGAACCCCGACACGGTCGCTGCGGCCACGGCGACCGTGCACGCGCTCACCGAGAAGGTCGGCGCGGAGGTCGCCTCGTGGCAGGCGGCTCAGAGCTCGGGCCCGGGCGGACCCGCATGGTCGTCGAGCGGCCCTGACGGCTACGCCAGGGTGCGCGCGGCGCTCGACCTCGTCGGCGGCGGGGGTGTCGGACTCTACGAGTCGTCATCGTGTGCAGGTGGGAACGCCCCCGCCTGCGCGAACAGCAACGGGTACATCAAGTACCGCGCCGACATCGCGAACTGGGGTGCCGGCCGGCTGAACTGGGCGATGGCGCACGAGCTGGCGCACATCTATCAGTTCCGCGTGTGGGGCTCGCTCACGTCGTCCGGGGCCTACGGGTCGCTGTTCGGGAGCGACCCGGAGTTCCTCGCCAACTGCATGGCCGTTGTGCGGGGGTATCCCGGATCGGTCGGCTGCAACGGCGATCAGCAGGCCTGGGCATCGGGTATCTGGGTGGGCGTCGTCCGTTGAGGCCAGTGTGCTCTCTCCGGGGCGGGCCATCCGCCTCAGGAGATCGGCGTGGTGGTGTCGATCGCTTCGCGCAGCGGCCGACGCATCACGCGCCAGTACGACGAGGGCGCGACACGGGTGAGCACATCGATCAGGCGCGCCTCGCGCCCGACCATCGTGCGTGCTGCCCGCCGTTCGGTCGCGCGGATGATCCGTGCCGCCGCGTCCGCCGGCTCGGTGTGGTACATCGCCGCCTGGGCGGCAGCGGCGCGGGCGGCGACCTTCGGGTCGATCGCCGCGGCATAGCGGCCGTGCAGGATGATCCCGGTGCGTACCCCGGCCGGGTAGACGGCGCCGACGCTCACGGAGGTGCCGTCCAGCTCGTGCCGCAGCGCTTCCGAGAAGGCGCGTACGGCGAACTTGCTCACCGCGTAGGGGATCCGTCCGGCGGGGGCGGCGAGGGCGTAGACGCTCGCCAGGTGGGTGATGTGGGCGGCAGGGGCGGCGCGGAGCGCGGGGAGGAGCGCTTTGGTGACGGAGACGGTGCCCCAGAGGTTCACGTCGGTGAGCCAGCGCATCTCCTCCATCGTCAGCTGGTCGATGTCGCCGAGCATGGAGGAGCCGGCGCACGTGATCAGCGCGTTGATCCGCTGGTGCGTCTCGGTGATGTCCGAGACGGCCGCGAAGACGGCGTCGTCGTCGCGGAGGTCGACGACGTGCGTCGACACACGGGCGCCCCGAAGCTCTTCGGTGATCCTGTCGAGAGCCGCGGTGTCGTGATCGATGAGCGCGAGGGCCGTTCCACGGGCGGCGAGCTGGCGTGCGATCTCGGCGCCCATGCCGTTGGCGCCTCCGGTGATCACGGTGGTGCCCCGGGTGAGATCGAGGTGCTTCATGCGTCTCCTGCAGGACGTGATCGGGGTGCGGACCCGCGGATGTCGGACGTGTGCGGCATGCTGATTCCGACCATTCTGGCCGACACCGGGCTGCATCGATACCGGTACGCTCAAGGAGAGGAGGTACCGGTGGGACGGACAGCGGATGCCATCGCCGAAGGCGTCGCGATCGCGACTGCTGCTGCGCGCCTTGCCGTCAAGAACCACATCCTCATCGGCACCATCGCCGAAGACGGCGTCTTCGACATGGACAAGTACATCGACGATGCGCGTGAGGCACTCCGTGCCATGGCCGAGGAGTCGGAACAGGCCGCAGCCACTGTCACCGCCCTGCGCAAGCGGGCGAGGGGCCGGCACTCCGACCCGGTGGGAACGCACGACTACCGCGACCGCGATGTGCGCAACCTCCGCCGTCGGGCCAAGCAGTCCACCGGCGTCGCCGTGCGTCTGCGCGAGATCATGCAGGACAGGGAGCAGCTCGCCGCGATCGTGGAGGAGGCGAGGAGCGCGGCCTGGGCCGACGTGCGCCACAACCTCGACCGTCGACTGCGTGTCGAGGGCATGCGCCCCGACCAGGATCCCGACTACAACCGCATGCGCGAAGCCCGGATGCAGGCCCTTCGGCTCGTCGATCTGCAGGCGCTCTCGTCGGAGCAGAGAGCCAAGGCCAAGAGGCGGAAGAAGCAGCAGAAGGCCGCATCGGCCGACAGCTGAGGCCTCGTTTCGCTTTCGCGTCGCGACTGTTGTAGGCTGTTCTACGGCCCGCTGAGCGGGTCGGGCGCCCGTAGCTCAATGGATAGAGCATCTGACTACGGATCAGAAGGTTAGGGGTTCGAGTCCCTTCGGGCGCACACTGTGTTGAGACAGTGAGAAACGGCTTCCACTTCGGTGGAGGCCGTTTCTGCGTTTCCGGGAGCGAGCCGGCTCATCCCTACGGACGAGCCCCCGGGCCGTCAGGTGAGCAGGCTCGTGATCGCCGGGTCGCGGTCGGCCACCTCGGCGGCGGTCGCGACGATCACGTCGCGGATCGCGGCGACGGCGACGGCGGGCGTCACGTCCGCACGGTGGGCGAGGCTCACCGTGCGGGTCATCATGGGGTGCGTCAACCGGACGGACCGCAACGCGGGCCGATCGAGCAGCACCATCGCCGGAACGACGGCGACGCCGACACCGCGCTCGACGAAACGCAGCACCGCGTCCATCTCGGCGCCTTCGAGCACATGGGTGGGCCTGAGGCCCTCGGCGCGGAAGGCCGCATCGGTCGTGGCTCGAAGCTCGTAGGTTTCGTCGAGCGCGATCAGCGGGAGGGTCGCGAGGTGGAGAAGCGTCATCGATGCCGAGCTCGATACCGGCGGCTCGGTCGCGGCCGAGACGACGACGAGTTCCTCGGTGAGCAGCGGCATCCGCGTGAGGCTGAATCCGGAGGGTGGAGGGCCGTCGGATTCCGTGATGAGTGCGATGTCGACCGCGCCGACGGCGAGTTCCTCGACGAGGCGGCGGGAGCCGCTCTCCGTGAGATGCAGGTCGACGTCGGGGTGCGCGGTGTGGAAGGACCGGATCGCTTCTGCGACGAGGCTGATGCAGAGCGTGGGAGGGGCGCCGAGGCGCACACGTCCCCGTCGGAGTCCCGCCAGCTCGCCCATCTCGTCGCGGATGGCATCGGCCTCCGACAGCATGCGCTGTGCGCGGGGGAGCAGTGTCTCGCCGGCTGCCGTGAGCGCGATGTGGCCACGGGCGCGGTGGAACAGTTCGGCGCCGAGCTCGCGCTCGAGCGTCGAGATCTGCCGGCTCAATGACGGCTGTGCCAGGTGCAGGTGCTCGGAGGCGCGGGTGAAGTGTCCGAGACGCGCGACCTCGACGAACCCGCGGAGCTGCTCGAGGTTCATGTCCATAGCCTACCCGCATCGTTTCAAGTCGAACTATGCATTGGAGTTATTAGGATCGCCTAACTACCGTGGACCGCATGGCTACGCGCGAACGTCAGATATCCACCACCGTCCTCGTCATCGGCACCGGAGGGTCCGGCCTGCGGGCAGCGATCGAGATCGCCGAACACGGCGTCGACGTGCTCGCGGTGGGCAAACGACCGCGGCAGGATGCGCACACCTCACTCGCCGCCGGTGGCATCAACGCAGCTCTCGGCACCATGGACGCAGAGGACAGCTGGCAGCAGCACGCGGCAGACACCATCAAGGAGAGCTACCTCCTCGCGAATCCCCACACGGTCGAGATCGTCACCCAGGGCGCCGAGCGGGGCATCCGCGATCTCGAGCGCTGGGGCATGGACTTCGCCCGTGAAGACGACGGCCGCATCTCGCAGCGGTTCTTCGGTGCGCACACCTTCCGCCGCACGGCGTTCGCCGGCGACTACACGGGACTCGAGATCCAGCGCACCCTCGTGCGGAAGGCCGAGCAGCTCGACGTGCCGATCCTCGACCACGTCTACATCACCCGCCTCCTGGTGCGCGACAACGTGGTGTTCGGGGCCTACGGCTTCGACCAGGCCGACGGCACTCGCTACCTCATCCACGCGGATGCCGTGATCCTCGCCGCGGGCGGACACAACCGCATCTGGCGCCGCACCTCCTCCCGCCGAGACGAGAACACGGGCGACTCCTTCCGGCTGGCGGTGGACGCGGGAGCCCGTCTGCGCGACCCCGAGCTCGTGCAGTTCCACCCGTCCGGCATCATCGAGCCGGAGAGCGCTGCGGGCACCCTGATCTCCGAGGCGGCTCGCGGCGAGGGCGGCATCCTGCGCAACGCGCTCGGCGAGCGGTTCATGGCGAAGTACGACCCCGAGCGGATGGAGCTGTCGACGCGGGACCGCGTCGCGCTCGCGGCCTACACCGAGATCCAGGAAGGTCGCGGCACCGACAACGGCGGCGTCTGGCTCGACGTGTCGCACCTGCCGCGCGAGACCATCATGACCCGCCTGCCGCGCGTCTATCAGACGATGATGGAGCTGCAGATGCTCGACATCACCACCGACCCGATCGAGATCGCGCCTACCGCACACTATTCGATGGGCGGTGTGTGGGTGCGGCCGGAAGACCACCAGACCGACGTCGACGGCCTGTACGCGATCGGCGAGGCCTCGAGCGGACTGCACGGTGCCAACCGGCTCGGGGGCAACTCGCTCATCGAGCTGCTCGTCTACGGGCGCATCGTGGGGCAGGCCGCCATGGAGCATGCGGCCGGGCTGGATGCGCAGCGTCGGTCGGCGACGGCCGTCGCCGAGGCGCGTGCGGAGATCGACGACCTGCTCGCCGCGGAGGGACGTGAGAACGTCCGTGCCCTGCAGCGGGCGATCCGCAACCTGATGACCGAGTACGCGGGAGTCGTGCGCTCGGAGGAGGGGCTGCGCGCGGGGCTCGCCGACCTCGACATGATCGAGGGGCGCATGGAGGACATCGGGATCCACCCCGACATCGCGGGCTTCCAGGATCTCGCGCATGCCTTCGATCTCAAGGCGTCGGCGCTCGCCGCGCGCGCCACCCTCGAGGCGGCGCTGGAACGTCGGGAGACCCGCGGATGCCACAACCGCAGCGACTTCCCTGACACCGACCCGACGCTGCAGGTGAACCTGGTGTGGTCGCCGAAGGACGGTGTGACGCGCGAGGCGATCCCTGAGATCTCGCCCGAGATCGCTGAGCTCATGCGGGAGGTCGACACCGAGGGCAAGCTCGTCGAGTAGCCCCCCCGGCCTGAGTGCTCCCGTCGCACTTTCTGTCGCTCGATCGACGATTTAGCGACAGAAAGTGCGACGGGAGCGGCTCTACGCGGGTCGGGTGGAGGCGGGAGGTCAGTCGGACGGGGGCTCTTCCGTGTCGATCACGCCGATGCCGACCGCTTCGTGGTCGGGCTCGGGCTCCTCGCGCTTCGGAGCCTTGGGCTCTTCACCCGGGGCCTTCTCGGTGCTGGGCTCTTCGAGCTCCTCGGTGCTCGGCACCTCGCTCGGGTCCGCGTCCTCGGGCGATTCCGCCTCGGCGGGTGTCGTGACCTCGCCCTCGCTCGTGTCCGACGACGGCGTGGGCGTGGGGGTCTGCGATTCGGGGGAGGACTCGTCCGTGGTCTCCGGATCGGGAGTGGTGTCGGTCATGATGACCCCTTTCGACGATGTGGTCCGAACAGGATGGCTCCGCACGTGCAGAACGGGAAGGGGCTTGACGCGCTGATGAGTTAACCACGGTGAACCGAAGTGGCGAATCCGGCGTAGCCTGGAGGGGTGACAGCGTACGTCTCGGCCTTCGACCTCTTCTCCATCGGAGTGGGGCCATCGAGCTCCCATACGGTCGGACCGATGCGAGCGGCCCTGGACTTCGCTCGGCGACTCACGGCGACGGGCATTCTTCCGCAGGTCGCCAGGATCGGCAGCACCCTCTACGGATCGCTCGGGGCGACGGGCATCGGCCACGGCACTCCGGATGCGGTCGTCGCCGGCCTGCGCGGTCTCACGCCGGAGACCTGCGATCCGGCCGACGTGCGGTCCGCCTGGACCGATCTGCCCGCGCACGCCGTGATCCGTGTCGACGGCACCCACGACGTCCCGTTCGTGAAGGACGACATCGTGTTCGCGCCGCGCACCCGGCTCCCCGGACACCCGAATGCCATGACGATCACCGCCTGGGACGACTCAGGCGCGGTGGTCGCCGAGGAGACCTACTACTCGGTCGGAGGCGGCTTCATCCGACGCGACGGCGAGGAGGCGAAGCTCACGACCGCGGGATTCCCGTACTCCTACGCGGATGCCGCGTCGCTGCTGGCCCTCTGCGACGAGAACGGGCTGTCGATCGCCGAGGTCGCGCGCCTGAACGAGACGTCCTTGCGCTCGGAGGAAGAGGTCGCCGCCGGACTCGATGCGATCTGGGACGCGATGTCGGGCTGCGTCGATGCGGGCCTCCACGCCGACGGCACACTCCCCGGGATCCTGAAGGTCAAGCGGCGTGCCGGTGTGATCCGCGGTCAACTCGAAGAGGTGGAGGCCGACGGGCATCGCGAGCTCCCTGGCGAATGGCTCGGGGCCTTCGCACTCGCCGTGAACGAGGAGAACGCGGCGGGTGGTCGCGTGGTCACGGCTCCGACGAACGGGGCCGCAGGAATCCTTCCCGCCGTGGCGATGTACTGGTGGCGGTTCCTCGCCGATTCGGGACTCGGGGCGGGCAACGCGGTCACCCCCTACGGCGAACTGGTCGGCAGTGCCCTGCTCGGCTTCGAGTCGGACGTGCACGCCGTGAGCGACGGGAACGACCTCGACGACGAGCAGACCGCTGAGGCGAACCGTCGCCGCGGCATCCGGCGCTTCCTCCTGACGGCGACGGCACTCGGGTCGCTGTTCAAGGCCAACGCGTCGATCTCCGGAGCGGAGGGCGGATGCCAGGCCGAGGTCGGCAGCGCCTGCGCCATGGCCGCCGGTGGACTCACCGCAGTGATGGGCGGAACGAACCGGCAGATCGAGAACGCCGCCGAGATCGCGATGGAGCACCACCTCGGTCTCACGTGCGACCCGATCGGCGGGCTCGTGCAGATCCCGTGCATCGAGCGCAACGCGATCGCCGCCTCGACCGCCGTGACCGCTGCCCGACTCGCCCTTCGTGGCGACGGCAGCCACTACGTCTCGCTCGATGCGGTCGTCGAGACGATGCGCCAGACGGGGGCCGACATGTCCACCAAGTACAAGGAGACCAGCGAGGGCGGTCTCGCGGTCAACGTCATCGAGTGCTGAGGTTCCTGCTCGTCTCGCTGTCGGGGGATGCGGGTAGCCTCTCCGTGACGTCATGCGGGGAGGGATCACGATGGATGCGTTCTGGGAGCCGACCTCGCGACGACGACGGCAGCAGCCCGTCGTCGCCGTCCGTCCGAACGACGACGCGCCGACGCCGGGGGCAGCATGGCCGACGACCATCCCCGCCGTCGCCCAGGTGCTGCGTGAGGGGATCGACCTCGACCCCGGGGTGACCTTCCTCGTCGGGGAGAACGGCAGCGGCAAGTCCACCCTGGTCGAGGGCATCGGGATCGCGTACGGACTCTCGCCGGAGGGCGGCTCCCGGCAAGCTCGACACACGACCCGGGCGACCGAGTCACCGTTGTCGGAGTGGTTGCGGCTGCAGCGGGGAGTGGGCTCGAGTCGATGGGGCTTCTTCCTCCGTGCGGAGACGATGCACTCGTTCTACACGTACCTCGAGGAGAACCCGTCGACCAGCGCGCCCGATGTGCCGTTCCACGAGATGAGCCATGGCGAGTCCTTCCTCGCGCTGCTGGAGAGCCGCTTCGACGAGCCCGGCTTCTACTGCCTCGACGAGCCGGAAGCCGCGCTGTCCTTCAACTCCACCCTGGCCCTGATCGCCGTGCTCCGCCGCATCGCCGACGAGGGAGGGCAGGTGCTGTGTGCGACCCACTCTCCGGTGCTGGCCGCCCTGCCTGGCGCGAAGATCCTCGAGGTCGGAGAGTGGGGTGTGCGCCCGGCCGAGTGGGAAGACCTCGAGATCGTGAACCACTGGCGATCGTTCCTCGAACAGCCGACGCGCTACCTCCGCCATCTTCTCGACTGACCTGCACGCCGTGCTGTCGCTCCACGTCATAGGCTGACGGGCATGACCGAGCAGAAGCCCGTGCGGCGGCGAGGCCGCCCCCGCGGTGTCTCGGACTCGCGGGCGCGCATCATCGCCTCCGCCGTGGACGACTTCGGAGAGAAGGGCTACGACGGAGCGACGGTCCGCTCCATCGCCGCGAGAGCCGGGGTGGACTCCGCTCTCGTGCACCACTACTTCGGCACCAAGGCCGATCTGTTCGCCGAAGCCGTCGGCATCCCGCTGCGACCGGACATCGATGTGCCTGCGATCCTCACAGGGCCGCGTGACGAGGTCGGTGAACGCCTGATCCGGTACGTCCTGGAGGCGTTCGAACAGCCCGAGGTGCGCCGGCGCGGTGTCATGCTCCTGCGCACGGCGATCGGGAGTCGACTCACGACGCCACTGCTGGCCGGATTCCTCTCGCGCGAGCTGCTGTCCCGCATCTCGCGAAGCCTCGGCGTGGACGACGCCGACCTGCGGGCCTCGCTCGTCGCCTCGCAGATCGCCGGCATGCTGATCGCCCGCTACGTGTTGAAGCTCCCGGCCCTCGTCGCGGCTCCTGTGGATGATCTCGTCGCGCGGATCGGCCCTACGGTGCAGCGCTACCTCTTCGACTGAACTCCACTCGCTTCCTGCGCTCTGCAGAAGCCGTTGACGCCGTCGATCGGGAGGCGCATAATTCATCGCATGATGAATAAGGCGGCGGTCGAGATCACGCAGCTGCGCGTGCGACGCGGGGCCGTGCACGTGTTCGACGGCATCGATCTCGCCGTTCCGCGCGGCCAGATCACGGGCCTGCTGGGCCCCTCCGGGTGCGGCAAGACCACGCTCATGCGGTCGATCGTCGGTGTGCAGCGGATCACCTCCGGCGACGTCATCGTTCTGGGGAGCCGGGTGGTTCCCGCCAGCTGCGGCACCGTGTCGCGTACGGCACACAGGGCGCCTCGGTCTACGGCGATCTCAGCGTGCGGCAGAATCTCTCCTACTTCGCCTCGCTTCTGAAGGCGCCGAAGGGCGACGTCGACCGGGTCCTCCAGGAGGTGGGCCTCGGCGCGCAGGCGGCGCAGCTCGTCGATTCGCTGAGCGGCGGCCAGGCGACGCGGGTGTCGCTCGCGGTGGCGTTGATCGGCTCGCCGGAGCTCATCGTGCTGGACGAGCCGACCGTCGGGCTCGACCCCGTGCTGCGCGCGGAGCTCTGGACCCTTTTCCGCCGACTGGCCGACCGGGGCGTCACGCTCATCGTATCGAGCCATGTGATGGACGAGGCCGTGCGATGCGACCGACTGCTGCTGATGCGGGAGGGGCGCATCATCGCGGATACCACGCCGTCCGCACTGCTCGCCGACACCGACACGACCGACGCCGAAGCCGCGTTCCTGGCTCTGATCGAACGTGACAGGGCGGCTGGTGCCGGGAGCACCAGGCGCGCACGCCGAGAAGCGCAGGAACGACACGAGGAGGCAGAGGGATGAACGGCCGCAGACTGTTCGCGACCGCCGGCCGTGTGCTCGCGCAACTGCGACACGACCCGCGGTCCATCGCCCTGATGCTCATCGCCCCGAGCCTGCTCGTCGGTCTCTTCGCCTGGCTGTTCAGCGAGCAGGACGGTGTGTTCGACCAGTTCGGAGGTGCCATCCTGGCGCTGTTCCCGTTCATCGTGATGTTCCTCATCACGTCGATCACCACCCTGCGGGAGCGTCGTTCCGGCACGCTCGAACGGCTGATGACCACGCCGCTCGAGAAGGCCGACTTCATCCTCGGGTATGCGCTCGCGTTCGGGCTGATGGCGGTGCTGCAGGCGGTGATCACGGTCTCGTTCGCGGTCGGGGTGTGCGGGCTCGACGTCGACGGGCCGCTGTGGCAGCTGGGTCTCGTCGCGGTCGTCGATGCCCTGCTCGGCACGGCGCTGGGGCTGCTGGCGAGCGCGTTCGCCCAGACCGAGTTCCAGGCGGTGCAGTTCATGCCGTTGCTCGTGTTCCCGCAGATCATCCTCGGCGGTCTGTTCATGCCGCGCGATCAGATGCCCGATGTGCTGCATGCCATCTCCGACTGGCTGCCGCTCAGCTACGCGATCGACACCATCAACGCCGTTGCCGCGGGGGACGAGGGCGGGGACGTGTTCGGTCCGCTGCTCATCGTGGTGGCCTTCGCGGTCGGAGCACTGGCGCTCGCCGCCCTCACCTTGCGGCGGCGCACGCGCTGAGTGGCGATCCGGGAGCGTGCGTCAGCGAGCGGCGCGGTTCTTGGTGTGCTTGGTCGGCGCTGCGGCCCAGGGATCTTCCGGCCAGGGGTGCCGGGGATAGCGGCCGCGCATCTCGGCGCGCACCTGGGCGTAGGGACCCGACCAGAACGAGGCGAGGTCGTCTGTGACAGCGAGCGGCCGCCCCGCCGGAGACAGCAGGTGGAAGAGCACGGGGACGCGGCCGTCCACCAGGCAAGGAGTCTCCGCCCAGCCGAAGCACTCCTGCAGCTTGACCGCGACGACCGGGCGTGCGGTCGGATCCCCGTCGGGTTCCGGATACGCGATGCGCACGCGAGAGCCGCTGGGCACCTCGAGCCGTTCCGGGGCGAGCGTCTCCAGGTGCACGGCTTCGGGCCACGGCAGCAGACGGCGAAGGGCGGACGTGAGATCCAGCCGGCTGGCGGGGGTGCCGGACGCGAGGGCATCGAGCTCCGTCGCCAGCCACGTGTCGAGTGATTCGAGCAGGCCCGCGTCCGACACATCGGGCCAGGGGGCGCCGAGTTCCCTTCGCAGTAGCGCGAGCCGGCGGCGCAGGGCGTCCGCACCCTCGGACCAGGTGAACATGCCGAGTCCGTCGCGCCGGAGCGCCCGCTCCACGGCATCCCGGCCTTCCGACGCGGCCACGCGCACCGGCACCGAGGAGCGGACGATCGCCCCGATCCGGCGCTCACGGCGAGCCTGCACGCGACCTCCGACGAACTCGGCTTCGACGCGGTCGGTCATCAGATGGCCGGCCGCACGCTCCATCTGCCCTTCTGTCAGCACCGCCGCTGAGCGGATGACTGCGCCGGAACCTGCGGCTGCCCGCGACGAGGCCCGGGTGACGTCGGCCACGGCGAGCCACTCCGCGGCGGCGAGCGGACCGGTGACTCCGGCACGGGTGCCCGAGGCCAGCAGGAACGTCGCGCCCGTCCCCGTGCGCTCGACACGGTGGGCGACACGTTCGGGGAAGCCCAGCGCGATCACGAGACCCACACCGTCGAGACCCGAACGCGTGTCGGGCGCCGGGGTGACCATGCGCTCCAGTCGACGCGCGTCCTCGCGCCAGCGGTGGGCCTCCGGGGTACGGCCTCCGCGTAGTGCGACGAGTGCGTGGGCGACGTCGGCGTCCGGGAGGCGCTGGTCTCCGCTCAGAAGCGCGACCACCTCGGCGGCGAGTCGGCTGCCGACCACCGGGCTGCCGTCCCGCAGCGCCCTGGCCAGCCGTGGGTCGGTCGGAATGCGTGCCAGTGCCCGACCTTCTGCCGTGGCGCGACCGTCGTCGTCGATCGCTCCGAGACCGCGGAGCACGGCGACGGCATCGGCGAGGCTGTCGGCTCGCAGCGGTTCGATCATGCGCAGGCCGGCGCCGCCCGGGGTACCCCAGCACGCGAGCAGCAGGGTGGCGTCGGCGAGGTCGGCCGTGGCGATCTCCGGCGACGGACGAGCGGGAGCCGCGGCGTAGGTGCGCTCGTCGACGCAGCGGATCACAGTGCCGGGGCCCTGCCGGGTGGCACGTCCCGCGCGCTGCACGCAGGACGATCGGGAGGCAGCGGTGGTGACCAGACCCGTCATGCCACGAGCCGCGTCGCGCTGCGGCTGCCGCGACAGGCAGCTGTCCACGACCAGCCGAACGCCCGGCACCGTGAGAGAAGACTCGGCGAGGGAGGTGGTGACGATGATGCGGGGTCGTTCGTGGGGCGCACGACCGCGGATCACGTCGTCCTGCTCTGCCGGGGGGATCCGACCGTGCAACTCGCGCACGTCGAAGGCGTCGTTCAGGGAGCGGATGCGTCGAGCGATCTCCGACACCTCGCGGGCACCGGGGGCGAAGACCAGCACATCGGCGTCCGGGTCTTCGCGGATCAGCTCGGCGGCTGCGGATGCGGTGACGCTCGAGACGTGGTCGAGGAAGCCCCGGGTGACTCCCCGTTCGTCGAGGCGGGGCACGGGACTCGGCGCCCACCGCTCGGTGAGGGGGAAGGCCGCGACGTCATGGTCGACGATCGGGGCGGGGGAGTCCTCGGTGCCGATGACCGTGGCGATCCGGGCGGCGTCGAGGGTGGCCGACATCGCGACGACTGCCAGGTCATCCCGCAGTTCGCGCACCTCGGAGAGAAGACCGATGAGGAGGTCGGTCTCGATCGCGCGCTCGTGCACCTCGTCGATGATGACCGCGCCGACGCCGTCGAGTGCCGGGTCGTCGAGCATCCGTCGCAGCAGGACTCCGGCCGTGACGAACTCGACCCTCGTGTCGGGCCCGACGGTGCGCTCGCCGCGGACCGTGAATCCCACTCGCCCGCCGAGAGGCGAGCCGTCGAGCTGCGCGAGTCGGCGGGCGGCTGCGCGTGCGGCGACCCGGCGCGGTTGGGTGACGATCACGCGACCGGGGGTTCGAGCGGCGAGGAGCGGCGGCACGAGGGTGGTCTTGCCCGTGCCGGGCGGCGCGGTCACGACCACGGATCCGCTCGTGTCGAGGGCTGCGGAGAGTTCCTCGACGGCGGCGGCGAACGACAGGCCGGCGCCGATCCTGGCGATGTCGAAGGCGGCGCGCGTCATCCGTCCAGTCTGCCCGGTCGGACAAACAACGGATGCCGCGACCGAGATCGATCGCGGCATCCGCTGTCGTGTGCCGGCTAGTCCGCGGCGGGAGCGGGCGGGGCGGGCGGCGGCGGCGTGGTCGGCGTCGAGACGCGCGCAGCGGGTGCGGGTGCCGAGGCCTCTGCGACTCCTGCGCCGAAGCCGCGGCCCACGGCCTGACCCTGGATGATGCCGGCCAGGTCGAGTCCCGTGGCGGAGTGGACGCTGTCGAACACCGAGGCAAGTGCCTTGGCGTTGTCGGCGCCCACGACGTTGGAGGCGCCGTCCTCGCCGGAGCTGCCGATGATCGACACGTTGCCGATCGCCGCGTAGCCCTTCGAGAACTCGGCCATGATCGACGGCAGCACCTCGAGGACGCGCTGCGAGAGGAACGCGTCCTGGTTCGACGCGATGGCCTTGGCTTCCGCTTCCAGGGCGGCCGCACGGGCGTCACCCTCGGCACGGATCGCGTCGGCCTCGGCGCTGGCACGCAGACGACGAGCTTCTGCTTCGGCCTCAGCCTGGGCTCGGAGGGCATTCGCCTCACCGCTGGCCTTGGCGATCGCCGCCGCTGCTTCACCCTCGGCGCGGGCCTTGTCCGCTTGCGCCTGCTGTTCGGCGATGCGCGTGCGAGCCTCGGCCTGCTTGACCTGCTCGATCGCGGCGGCCTCAGCCGAGCGCTCACGTGTGTAGAGCTCGGCCTGGGCGCGGGTCTCCGCCTCGTATCGCTGGGCGTCGGCGACGCGCTTCACGTCGGCGTCGAGCTGCGCCTGCTTGTTCTCGGCCTGCTGCTGCAGCACCGCCTGCTCGGCCTGCGCGCGGGCGAGTGCCTCGGCCTGCTCGGCTTCGGCGCGTGCACGACCGATGCCGGAGTCGGCGTTGGCCGTGTTGGTGTCGAGCGCGGTCTGCTCGATCAGGTTGGCTTCCTGGTTGGCGATGTTCTTCTGATTGATCGCACGGTCGGCGTTGGTCTGCGAGATCTCTGCGGACTGACGCTTCGCCTGGATCTCAGGAGCACCGAGGGACTGGATGTAGCCGACCTTGTCGGTGATGCCCTTGATCTGGAACGAGTCGAGGATCAGACCCTGTTCGGCGAGCTCCTGTGAGACGTCGGCGGCGATCTGGTCGGAGAACTTCTTGCGCTCCCGCATCAGCTCGACGACTGACAGAGTGGCGACGATACCGCGGAGCGCGCCTTCGAGCTGCTCGGTGGTGAACTGCTCGATGGCCTTGTCCTGCGAGGCAAATCGCTCGGCGGCGCGACGCACCAGGATCGGGTCGGATCCGATCTTCACGATCGCGACACCGTCGACGTTCAGGGTCACGCTGTCGAGCGACTGCGCTTCGGCGTTCAGGGAGACCTGCCGTGAACGCAGTGAGATGATCTCGTGCCGCTGCGTGATCGGGTTCACGAGCGACTTGCCGTTCACGATCACGGTGACCGGCGACTCCGACATCTCGGATCTGCTCGAGCCGTCGGCCGAGAGCACGGCTGTCTGCACCTTCTGTTTGCGTCCCGAGATGACGAGCGCCTCATCGGCGCGTGCGACCTTGATCCAGCTGCGTGCGAACAGCAGCAGGACGAGCAGTAGGACGACGGCGACGACGACGGCGATGCCGACGATGACGAGGATGCCGACGATTCCGGCGATCTCCATGGATGACCTCCCTGGTTCCCCCCGAGGGGGCGGTCTCGGACGCGCCGTGATGCGCGCCTTCGCCCCCACCCTGCCAGAAAAGCGGACGGGCTCGCCTCGCCGGGCGTCATCTTCCGGCTCTCGGTGAGTACTCCTCGTCCAGCCGTGCTGTGGAGGAGAGTCGGACGTCAGCCCTTGCGGAGCTTCTCCGCGAGGTCCCGCAGGGCGCGGAGCTCGTCGTCGTCGAGGCGGGACATGCGCTCGGCGATCGAGCGTCCGTGCACCGTGGCGAGCGAGCGGAAGGCCCGCGCCCCCTCGTCCGTCGCGCGGATCAGTGCGCCGCGACCGTCGTCGGGGTCGGGGCACTTCGCCACGAGACCGCGCGCGACCATCCGGTCAACCAGTCGCGAGACGCTGGGCTGGCTGATGAGCATGTTCGCGGTGATGTCCCGCAGCCGCGCGGTCAGGTCGGGTGAGCGGGTGACGGTGAGCAGCACGTCGTACTCGGCCTGCGCGATATCGCTGTGCTCGAAGTCGCCCATCATCTCGGTGAACAGCTCGTGCTGCGCGCGGAACAGGCTCTCCCAGGCCTCCAGGGCGAGCTTGCGATCGGTCATCCTCACAGAATAGTGCGAACAGTAAAGGGCCGGTCGGAGAGGCTCCCGACCGGCCCTTGTCCCTTGCACCAAGAGTGTCCTGCAATCACATGCGGTGGATGCCACAGCAAACATTCACCGTGCGATCACTGTATAACGGCGAGGTAACGAATGCAACGTTTTGATCACGGAAACTCGCTCGCGATCTCTTCCACTGTCCGATCTCACGAAAAGTGTCGGAGTCTCACGAAGGCTGTCGGAGAGTCTCACGAAAGTGTCGGAGTCTCACTAGACGTGTCGGAAGAGCGGCGTGTCGACCAGCCTCGTTGGGTGCCGGACATAGTCTGCCCGTGAGCAGATCCCCAGTCGGGGCATCTTTGTCAGGGCTCAGGACATAGGCCAGTACCGCTCCCCAGGAGAGAGGCTGACTGCCGAATAGGAAGTATCCGTCGATGTCGATTGGATCCCTATGGACCTGACTCAGCAGTGGCCTGTTCCTCCCACCACTAAAGCCAACCGGACGCGAGCTCGCGTTGAGTACCGTCTCGATGGCGTGCAACTAGAGCTCGACGCCGTCGACTGCGACAGCGTGCCCTTCGAACGAGGCGATCCCGTTCGGAACTTTCCCAGTTGGCGGCTCAAGCGTCATTACGACGGCTACCACTGGATGGGTGCGCTTGGCGCGTCTGTCGGATTCGAGTCGCTGACGGAGCGGGGCTGCCTCATCGAATTGGACCGCACCCCGGGCGTGGTTGCGATCGCCAGCCAGCCCATGTGGATCCGATGGACCACACCCGACGGCCCGCGCGAGCACTGCCCGGACTACTTCGTGCGTCTGGACGACGGGCACGCCGTGCTGATGGACGTCAAGCCGGCGACTCAGATCAAGGACGACGTCAGAAGACAGTTCGACATGACAGCGGTGTTCGCCGCTGAGCGCGGCTGGCGGTATGTCGTCTATGACGCGGAATCGGTAGTCCGCGAGGCCAACCTCCGATTCCTGGGCCCGTTTCGAGACTGGGCGAGCAGCGAAGAACTGCCAATGCTCCCAGAAGATGGGCTGCCCCTGGCTGAGGTAGCTGCGCTGCTCGGCGTCGGATCCGAGGGCTTCGCACACTGCTACGCGCACCTCTGGTCAGGGGCGCTCGAGGCAGATCTCGATCAAGCCCTCAACATCAGAACGATCGTGTGGCAAAGGAGCGTGTAATGCGGGTTGTAGTTGGCGGGTCGCTCACGTGGCGTCAACGCAAGTTCTCGGTCTTGTTCATCGAGAAGGATTCGGCGATGCTCCGAGATGAGGACGGAAGTGAGGTCGAAGTCGCTCTCGACGAGCTTCGACATGATGCAACACCGGTGCCTAGCGACACTTCAGGTCTGCTGAACCTTCCTCTGCAGGTGCAGGACATCACGCCGGACATGGATGCGTGGCTGCAATCCTGCATACGTATCGAGGCGACCCGAGAAGAGATCGGGGTCGGGAAGGCTGTTGAAGCAGAGCGCGGGTGGCTGGAGGTGCGCCTAAGTAGAACTGTCTCCACGCGCGCCGTGGAGCGTCGGCTTAAAGCGTTCCGAGAGCAGGGGACGACCACTGCAGGCAAAGGCTCCCCACGCAAGAGCACATGGGATCCACGCCTCGTCGAGGCCATCAACCACGTACTCGGAGGAAAGAGCCGCGCCTCGACTGTGAGTCGAACTACAGCGATCGAACAAATCATGAGGCGCGTCGAACGTCTCCACGGCGATGCGGTGAAGCTGCCGAGCCGAGCGACGTTCTTCCGACTTCTCGAAGCAGACGAGCACGGGCAATTCACCTTCGGTTCGGCCAAGACTCGCGAGTCGCTTGCGCTTCAACCCGACGGCACATTCGGCACTCGCACCGCACTGCGTCCCGGCGAACTGGTCGAGATGGACTCCACGCGGATTGATGTCATGTTGCGGATCGATGACGAAACCGTCGGCCGGCCCGAACTGACGATTCTCCTTGACGTCGCAACGCGCTCGATTCTTGCCGCGATGCTCCGCCCCGAAGGGACGAAGAGCGTCGACCTGGTGGCTGTCCTTGCACGGGCCCTGGTGCCCTATGGCCGGCGTATGGAAGGGGTTCGCGAGACCCGACAGCTGATTTCGACGGCATGGGCTGACGATCAACTGATCGATCAGGAGCGATTTGAGCGATTGCGTATCGCGCAGCCGTATGTGTTTCCGGACACGATCACCACCGACCGCGGACGAAACTATTTGTCGCGGCATTTCCGCGCTGCGTGTGAAACCTTGAATATCTCGCTGATCACCTCGGCGCCGCACACACCAACGGACAAACCGCACGTAGAGCGAGCGCTCGGGGCAATCAACTCAATGCTGCTGCAGCATGTGAAGGGATATGTCGGCCGCAGCGTCGAACATCGCGGGCGCGACACAGACACGGAATCCGACGAACTACTGACGATCGCACAGGCCCAGGAGCTCCTAGAGGACTGGATCGCGGTCGAGTGGCAGAATCGTCCGCATGACGGACTGCGGGACCCGTTGCATCCGCGCATCAAGTTGTCGCCGAACGAGATGTGTCGCGCGTTCCGCGCTTACGTGCCCGAACTCCACGTACCGCTGACGCGAGACGACTACATCGCGCTGCTACCTGTGGACTACCGAGTTCTGAACCGCTACGGCGTGCGCATCGATAACCGCGTCTACAACTCCGAGCGGCTCAAAGGCCTGTGGAGGCGCAAGTCTCCTGACAAAGCGCGGAACGGCCGATGGCCGATCCGCGTAGACCCCTACAATCTGCACGTCGTCTGGCTCGAGCGGGACGGCGAGTTCATCCCTCTGAGATGGTCCAATCAGGTCCATGAACTCCCGATGCTGGGTGATGTCTGGCGGTACGCTCGCACGTCGCGCTCCGGTGGTGTCGCGGATCTCGATGCTGAACGTCGCGAGCTTGCGATGGCGATCAAGGCGTTCGCCGGTCAAGGGAATCCGGCCCCTCGAAGCAACGGTCAGAAGCGAAGCGGGCGAGAGCGCGCTCGATTGGCAGCGATCGCTGAAGATCCGATGAACTTCACCAGTGTGAAGGGCATCGAGGACGAGAAACGACCTGCTGACGATGACAATTCGTCCATCGAGACCACCTCTACTGAGGAATGGCCTAACACCGGTGGCTTCCCTCTCATCGGAGACAGGCTCGACGAGGTGCGGCGGAGGATCGACGAATGATCGAGATCGCGACCAAGGAAGGCTGGCGCGAGCACGTCGACACCGCGTATGAGCGCCCGGCGCCGGTCACATCCGAGGAGCTTCGGGCCATGAGCTTCGGGGACCGCGCGTTATACAACCAGGGACGAGCTCAATACTCGCAGGCAGGCGCCTTCGTGCGGACACCGCAGTTCGAAGCCTTCCAGCGAGCCGTGCGGGATCGCGTCATGCTCAACGCCTACCGACGAGTCGGGAAGCTAGGCCTGATCCTCTCGGGGGAGCCAGGCCAGGGCAAGACTACTTCGCTAGTCGAGATCGGTAGAGCACACGAACGCAGGCGGCGAGACACCGGCCACCCGGCTGCGGGGCCGGGCATGCTCCCAGTCGTGTATGTCGCGGTACCCGCCCAGTGCTCAGCCAAAGCTCTGATGCATGAGTTCGCCCGATTCCTTGGTCTCCCGGTTCTCAGCAGGATGACCTACGGGGACCTGCTGGAAGCGGTCTCGAACGCCCTGCGCAGATGCTCCACCGAACTTGTCTTGGTCGATGACGTGCATCACCTCGATCTGAAGTACCGGCAGAACGTCGAGGCATCAGACATGCTCAAGCAGCTTTCCGAGCGATGTGGAGGCACGTTCGTCTACGCCGGAATCGCAGTTGAGGGGACCGGACTTCTCGACGGCTCACGTGGTGGGCAGATCGGGAAGCGATTCGAAGTGCACGTGGCCTTACCATTTCCTTTGATCTCGACCGCGGAGAAGGCTCGCTGGGGTGATCTGCTTCTCGCCATGGAGAGCTCACTGTGTCTAGCAGAGCAACGGCCAGGATCGATTCTGTCCGCGGCGCCGACACTGCACGCGCTGACGGGCGGGGAGATCGGACTGCTCAAGGACCTCTTGCAGTTCGCTGCCCTGAGCGCGATGGACGACGGAACCGAGAAGCTCGATTCGGCCGCATTTGAACGCGATCTTGCCCGCCGTCAGACGGCCGCAACGCTCCACACAAGCAAGCCGCGACGATCGCGAACGCCTGTGAGTGCGGCATGACCTCGCGTCCCGGGCTTCCGACTTCCGTTCGCCTGTATCCGGGAGAAACGGCGGCGAGCTACTGGGCGCGGCTTTGCGCCGCAAATGCAATCGGCGAAAAGGACCTCTGGTTGGCGTTGCGACGCGAGGATCGAACCCTCCCAATTCGGGTGACACCGAGAAGCGCCCTCCGGAAGATCGAGGCGTTGGGTGGGCTTCCGGATGGTGCATTGCTCCGCGAAGCCGGCGGTCGCGCCTGTGGACATGGTGGCGCCACGCGTCAAGTCGAATGCCCGAGTTGTCGCATGATTCCGGCAGCTGTGGCTCTCTGCAGACGGTGCGCCCGAGGCGATCAGGTCACAGTCGCGCGTATGCACGGTCCGGTCTGCGTGCGACACCGGAGGTGGCACGGAAGCGGCCGAGATATTCCCCTGCCGGGGAGGCACAAGCACCTGCTCGCGCAACGCCTGCTGAATGGAACTCTCACTCTTCGAGGTGTGCCGTATCGGTCACCCGAAGTTGATGCGGCCGCGGAGTTGCTGCGACTGCGAAATCTCGAAGGTGGGTGCGCAGCTGAACTTCTGGATGACGAGATTCTTCAATTTCCGCGGCGAATCGCGCTCACTGCGCGGCTCACTGACGCTCGTCTCGCGAACGTTCTGATGTCGCAGGGTCTCGGTGGGTACGCACTGGCAATGCTGTTCGATCGCGTAGTCGCCGCGCACTCTCTAGGGCATCGCGCCGTGGACGGCATCTTCGACAGCCTGAGAATTCAGGGACGGGAACTCTGGATCGGCAGGTCCGCGGTCGCGACGCAAGGCGGCTGCGTGCTTACGCCCGCTGCCAGGCGCATGCTTCCGAGGGTCAAGGCGATCAGGGCGCATGTGCTGAACCATCGTGTGGAACTGAGGTCGAGGTAGGCATGCGAACTCTTCCCTGTCGTGTGATTCCGCTGCCCGGGGAGACGCCTGCCGGTTTCCTGGCTAGGTTGGCCGTCGCCAACTCGCTCGATCTCAGCGCGCTCACCCACTATTTGGAGCGGACGGTTGGTGCCAACAGGTCGAGCTCGACCAACGCTCGATTCACATCTGCGACTGAGGCAATCGGTGCGCTGCCTCCCGGGTACTTCGCCAAGGAGCGCGCACGCTTCCGTCTGTATCGGCGCTGCCACCACGTTCGGTGGATGCTTCGACGCTGCGCCACGTGCGAAGTTGTTGATCGCGCTCGCTCCGCGTGCTTGGTATGCAGCGACGGAAACCCGACTGAGGTGTTCAGTAGGGGAGGTGGGTTTTGCATTCGCCACCGTCGATGGCACTTCCTCGGTGAAGATGAACTCCTGTCCACCCCGTCGGCGTGCCATCGCGCCGAACAGTCGATTTCAGGAGTCCTTTGGAGACGTGGAGTGACGATGCACACGGGCGAATACGACCTTGCCCTGCGCTTGATCATCGACAGCTGGCAAGAGCGACCTGACGCGCGCTGGCTCCGAGCCTCGTGCTCGTATGCGCCGGCAGTTGACCTGCTCGTGACGCTAACGCACCCTGACGTCACGCTCAGCTTGTTTGCACTCGCCGAGAGCGACTCCCAGCAGGTCGAAGGGCTTATCGGGCTCGTCGTAGGCATTGGAGGTGGAAGCCGGACGGCGGAACTGGAATCGACCGCAGCCACGGTCGTAGCGGTTCACCGCGCCGCGATGTACACCGCGATCCGAATGCCGAAGTCGAGCGGGGCGACGGTATCGAAAACGCCATTTGAGAAGGGGGTCGCGGAAGCGTCCTACCGTGAGAAAGCGGTTCTCCTGCGCCACATCACGCGCTCCGGCAGAAGAGCGGACATCCTGGAGCGTTCTGTGCGTGCGGCACCTGCATCTCGGGTCGTATCCCGGCGCATCGTTCCCGGCTGGGCCGACGATGCACCGTGGGTCACGCAGGGGCCTGAACAGCGCTCAGCGACTTCGAAGATCGGGAGCGTTCCCCGGGACCAGATCGGTCAAGGTGATGCCGAGCACCTGGGTGAGAGCCAGGAGAGTTCGCAACGTCGGGTTAGCCGGGTGGCCGGGGCGTGATTCGCCCTTCTCGTACTTCTGATACGTGTACCGGGTCAGCCCGGCGCGGTAGGCCACGTCTTCCTGGCTCAGATTGGCTTTGTGGCGAGCAGTGCGAAGGGAAGTGGCGAAGCGCTGCGCGAACGCATCCCAATCTGCTTCCAAGTCGTCGTTCCGCTGGCGCACCTTCCAAGCGTCTAGATCCGGGCTCTCATGCTTGGCCTAATCGGTATGGCATAATTTGGGAGGCCATACGAAACAATCATCATCTTCGTCGGATTGCTCCGCTACTCCCTGCACGTGTGCTGCCCATCCCGGTGACTGGCGGTCGCGCCGCGGGATCGGCCCGTGCATGCGACCGCGAAATGTGATGGTGTGCGTCATGTGTGAGGCGTTCCCGATCTGGTGGCAGGACATCACGAGTCCGCCGCCTACAGAATGGGTGTACATGTTCGAAGAGTTCACCGGCGATGACACCGCGGAGGAATGGGCGCTGGCTGCCGCCATCTTCATCGCGCAGACTCGACGCCGCACGGGCCTCGGTCCGACGTTCGCCGAACTCTTCACCCACCTGCTGCCCGACACCGGTGGATTGCCGGGTCCTTTCCCAGAACTCGAGTTCATGGAGCGCCGACGGGCGGTCACGGGATTTCGAGGTCACGCCGCTATCGAGTGGCGTCGTCGAGGAATGATTAGCTTCGACAGGGCCGTGATGCGCAGTCTGCGCGTAGGGCGCGCGTTCCGTGAGCATTCTCGACGGCGGCAACAGTCCCGAGCGTCCCTAGTTGCCCGTAACGGTTCGAAGCATTCCACACTGGTCCTGCTTGCGGAACCGCTGGAGGTGGCTGACGAAACGAACGAAGGTACGTAGGCTCCCATCGAGCCGATGTACCCGTGAGCCACCACTAGCCCGTTCGAGTCGTCTAGAGCGGAGAACGTCGATCAGGAGGGGACGATATGACTGAGAACGCTCCGCCGGGGCTTCGGCGGATCATTGCTCGCATCGAACCTGGCTGGCCTGAGCTCATCGATGTGAGCTCCGGCTGGTACCCGCTTCTCGACCGGCTTGACAGAAAGCTCGCGGCGATCGCTCCGGGCTACGTCGTTCAGCAGATCAAATCAAAGTTTGGCTCTCTCAGCTTTTACGCTCGTGCATCCGACGACGTCTACGACTACAACGAAGTGTTCAGCGACGCCATCCTTGCTGCTGAGTGGGAGAGCACGAGGACCTGCGAAGAA
Source organism: Microbacterium oxydans (assembly GCF_000956405.1). Taxonomy (GTDB): domain Bacteria; phylum Actinomycetota; class Actinomycetes; order Actinomycetales; family Microbacteriaceae; genus Microbacterium; species Microbacterium oxydans_C. The sequence goes on along the minus strand of NZ_JYIV01000027.1, from coordinate 169,996 downwards.
TGCGGGGCACCGGCGAGGACCTACACGATCCGAATGTGGGTGTGGGCACTCTGCGCGTCTCACGCTCGTGCCAAGGCCGGGGAAGCATCCGAATGAGGGCCGCCCTGCCTGGCGGACGTTCAGACTACGAGCTGCTCGTCTAGGAACTGATCAATTTGCCCAACATCGGCAAGGGTGAGGCCCACGAACTTGTCGGGGCGGACGACCAGCGATGGGACCTCCGTCATCGCGGTTAGCCGTTGCTCAGCGTCCTCGGGAGCTCGATCGTCTGCCCACACGACCGCATCTGGGCCCGTCTGCCGGATGTGCGAGATGAGGCTCATCGTCCGCCATCCACTCTTTGGCCAGTTTTGCCAGGGCACGTAAGGGCCATTGAGCTTGCCGCGTAACGGCTCGCGGATCAACCAGCCGACCTGATCGCGCGGCCAAGTCGTCAACCACGCGAACTGCACGTCGGCTCGCAGTGCGAGATCGTCAAGCGCGTCCACGAGGTCATCGTCGACCGTCATCCAGGAGCGCCAGCCTTGTGCGTTCTGGTGCAGCGTGCGCTCTTCCTCGCGGTGGATCCTGGAGATCGTGCCATCGACGTCGAGCACAAGCAGTGCGGAGCGCTGATGCGAGCGTCTATCCATGATCAGGCATCTCCCCGTAAGTGCTCGGGGGTTTGGACGTGCAGCCGCCTTGACGTGTCCGACGAAGGCTCCGAGATCGTCATAGCGCGAGCTTACGACCCCCTTGAGTTTGAGGTGGAAGTGGCTAAGCGTGAGTGGTCAGCGACGCCGGGTGCCGAGTGATGCGCCGGAGTGTCTCCTTCGGGTGGGAGAAGCCGCGTGCGTTGAGAGCCTCGTGCGCTTGGTCGGTGGGGTACATGCCGGATGTAGGGGTGGCTCGTCAATTTATGAAGTGCTCGAGCGTAGCTCGGCTGCCGAGGTACGTGCTGAAGATTGGACGGAACTCGGCTAGTTCGTGACGTACTGCAACCACGCGCGGTACTTTGAGCGTACAGCGATCCATCCCAGCGCTCTGGCACGAGCCACAGGTTGGACACGACGACGAGGCTTGCAAGGGGGCGGCGATGAGAACAGTCGATGATCAGATCCGTAGCGCCGATCGTGCCATCTGTGACAGCATCGCTGCGCTGAAAGGCGATCGTGCACTTATGTCGCTCGTGGTTTTGTCACACCTTCGAAATCTCGTAGAGGGAGCAGCGGTTCGCCTTCACACGGGCCGTGCTGATGCTGACTACGACTACGACGCGATTCAGGCGGCGCTGGTCGCCATCGGGTCAGCGCCGAAGCGCGTTCAGTTCCTGCACCGTTTCCACAAATTGCTACAGGAGAGCGTGTCGCACTACACGATGGATGGTGACACCTCCGAGCGGCTGATGCTCAAGTACTACGAGTACCTCATCAGGCTACGCCTGCTGCTGCGGGCAGCTTGCAAGATTGAGACGCTCAATAATCTGGAGGATTTTCCGGTCAACCTCGATCCTTCACTTCGCGAGTACCACCGCAAGATCGCCGCCCGGATCGATGCCGTCCGCGCCAATCCGACACCAGGAGGTGTTCGGAACCGGTACTACGTCCATCGAATCCGGCCGATCTTCACGAAGGGGCGGATTCTCTACGAGGTAGTCTTCCGCGCGACGACTGATCACTTGCAGAAGGTCGACCGAATCATTGCCTTCACGGACATCGAGATGACGGACAAGTACGCGGCGAACCTTACCGTGGTTTCCGAAGCCATCGACGTGCTCGGCCAGACGATGCCGATCACCATCATCACGGACTGGGAGGTCTCGATTCGTCCGTGCGAGTTCGACAACTTCGCTCGGTTGTTCGGAGTGGCGTCGAAGGTATCGTCAGGGTCCAGTGAGTACCGCGTGCTTATGAAGTATTTGACTCGAACGGAGACTGGACTCCTCGATGTCGTCGCGCTTCCTGACACTAGGTTTGCGGGGCTACGAGAGGATGCCACGCGGCGCGTCCAGAAGGCGGCGATCTTTCCCGTGCTTGAGAGGGCCCGCGATCTGATTTCCCGCCATCGCCCCGGGCACAACATGATCCGCTACCTCATGCTCAGGATGAATAACCTGATCCTCAAGCAGCAGTACAGCTCTCAAACCTCTAGCCTGCTTTCGAATCTCAACCTGGATCGCGGATGCAAGCCATTCGATTCAATGCCCTTCTGCACCTCGCCGAAAAAGCACAACGTCACGTTCTCCGACCTGGTCGAAAGTCTGGACACTCGTGACCGCGTCCACGAGCTGCTTGCTCGTCGTGTAAAGAACAACGTCGAGCAGCACGGCATGCTCTACACACCCGATGAGGAGCTTGAGCGCTTCGGCGACATTGACGCTTTGATCGCGACCTTCAACAGCAAGCTCTGGCACGGGCACCGCCCGGCGCGGGACCTCGTCCACGACAAGAAGCACGTCTTCGTCCAGGAGTACGAAGACGACTCGGTCGAGATCATCGAAGAACTTCAGGCCCACGCCAAATCTGGGATCGGCGGATATACCGAGGCGGTCGAGCGATGGCTTGAGGAGACGCCGACGGTGAACGTGGATGATCCGGTGAAAGAGGCAGCGCTCAAAGCACTGTTCGCGAGTTCCCAGGTCGCCTTGATCTACGGTGCAGCCGGCACGGGAAAGTCGACGATGATCGACCACATCGCTCACTTTTTCAACGACAAGAGGAAGTTGTTCCTGGCGCACACCAATCCGGCGAAGAACAACCTTGAGCGGCGCGTCAGTGCCCAGAACTCCACGTTTCGAACGATCGCGAGCCACCTCTGGAACGACACCGGCACCGAATTTGACGTGCTGTTCATTGACGAGTGCAGCATCGTCAGCAACGACGATCTCCTCCAGGTGCTACGGCGGACGTCGTTCGAACTACTTGTTCTTGTCGGGGACAGTTACCAGATCGAATCAATAAAATTCGGCAACTGGTTCACGTTGGCTCCGGCGTTCCTGCCGGACTCCTCGGTGTTCGAGCTCACCAGCCCCTACCGCACGAAGAGCGCCCAGCTACTGAAGTTCTGGGATGCCGTGCGCGGCATCGAGCCGAACATCGAAGAGTTGCTGGCTCACTACGGCTACTCAGCCGTGCTCGACGAGACCCTCTTCGCACCGCGCAATGACCAAGAGATCATCCTGTGCCTCAACTACGACGGCCTATACGGCATCAACAACATCAACCGGTTCCTCCAGAGCGGCAATCCTGGCGAAGCGACCGTTTGGGGCGTCTCAACGTACAAGATCGGCGACCCCGTCTTATTCGGGGACACCTCGCGATTCAGAGGAGTCATCTACAACAACCTCAAAGGAACGATTGTTGGAATCGAAACCTTCCCCGGTCAGATCCAGTTTGACATCGAGTTAGATCGGATACTCACGGCATTTGATGTCGCGCGAGTCTCCGGATTGCAGTGGCTCGGCGGCTCGACGGTCCGTTTCTCCGTTTCGGAGCAGGGGAGTACCGACGAGGAGGACGAGTCCAATAGCAAGACGGTTCCGTTCCAAGTCGCCTACGCGGTTTCCATCCACAAGGCGCAAGGTCTCGAGTACGATTCCGTGAAGGTTGTGATCACCGACGCCAACGAGGACCGCTTCTCACACAGCATCTTCTACACGGCGGTTACCCGAGCTCGAGAGCGCCTCACGATCTTTTGGACGCCAGAGACCCAACACGCTGTGTTGAGCCGGCTCGAACGACCGCACCAAGGACGGGACCTCGGTCTACTCCGTGGACGCCGCGGGCTCAAGTCGATTGGGTCGAAGAAGCGTCCCTAGTCTCCGGTCGGTGTCGCCACCGGCTGCTGAGCGGGGTCTGGTCAGGCCCAGCGGCAAGATCGGCACCACGACCCGCGTCGCCGAAGTGGGGAACAGTCCGAAATGGCCGACTTCATCTCCACTCGTCTCCGTGCATGTGTGCGGCGCGCGCGGCGGTTGGGGTTCGCGTGCAGTTTCGTGACGGTCAGTCGAGTTGGTCGGAGACGGGGCGGCGGCCGGCGCCGCGTTCGTAGATGACAGACACCCCGTGCGGGACGCGCCAGCTCTCGAGGGGGAGAGAGGCGATGAGGACTTCGAGGAGTGCGGCGGTGTGTGGGTCGTCGATCAGTTGCGCGGTCGAATTGTCGGTGACGGTGTCGTTGTGCACGAGGGTCACGCCGACCTCGCCGCTGCCGAACGGTGGTGCGTGGTAGAAGTTCAAAGCATCGAGGAGGGGTCTGAGGGCCACGACCGCGTCGCCGGGTTCTGGCAGCGACGAGATGTGGTCTTCGAGGACGGTGCCGAGGCAGTCGAAGGTCTCGGAGGTTCTCGACAAGATCGGTTCTGTGGCGTCCCGGAGCGCTGCCTGACTGATCCCTGCGTCGAGCTTGGTCATCGCGAGGAGGAACCGGGCGGTGTGACTTGCTCGTGGAGTCCCGGATAGGGCCTGGATGAGTGTGTTGCGAATGAGGCTTCGTGTGGTGGAATCGGCGCTGGCTGCTGCGGTGAGGCCGTCCGCGAACGCCTGCATGTTGCGTGGTGCCGGGCCGGTCAATGCTCGGAGGGCGACTTGGACGAGTCGGCGCAGCCATTTAGGTGTCTGGGTGGCGAGGCCATCGTCGAGGAGGGCAGCGGCGAGTTCGGGGCCGATCGGGCTCAACCAGCCGGGCCACGTCTCGCCGATGTCGACGTTCTCCACGATGTGGACGATCATTTCTCGTTGTTCGTCGGTGCCGTTGGAGAATACGTATCCGGCCATGAACACCCAGGTTGCGCGCCAGTGCGGGCTGGGGGCGAGGGCGATGAGCCGCGTGCGAAGGTTGGCGTCGTTGGTTTTCACGAGTGACCGAGCAGCCATGAGTTCTTGAAGGCTGCGGACTTCGAAGGCGAACCCGTCGTCTTCGGCGGGCACGAGGAGGACGAGCCGTTCGGTTGCGGCTTGCATGATCCGGTCCCCGATCTGGGTTCGGAGGCGGTCTGTGTCGTGTTCGAGTTCGGTGAGTCGGGCGTCGAGAAGCTCGCGCATCTGCCCGCGGGGCATCACCGATTTTTCGCCTCCGGAAGTTTCCGCCTTGATGTGGAGGACCCGGCCGACCGTTTCGTGCAGATAGATGATGGCGTGATTCTGTGACGCGAGGAGGGGTGCCAGGGTGGTGGGTTTTCCTGCTTCGCGCGTGTACATCGTGTCGAAGTACTGGGAGTAGAGCTGGTAGCGGTCCGAGGGCAGTGTTCCGACTCGCTCCAGGATGATCGTCATGATCAGTACCTGGAGCGGAGTCTTCATGAGGCGTTGCATCGTGCTCAGTGAGAACTGACGTTCCAGGGACGCGAGGAGTGGGTCTCGGCGGTCCGGATCGTCGGCGAGGCGCCGTTGAGTGACCATGCGCCCGTAGCGTTCTGCTGTTTCCCGATCGAGGGAGGTGAGGTTAAGTTGACGGAATCGTTCGGGCATGAATCGTTCCGCGTCGCTGGAGGGGCGGGTGGTGACGATGCAGAGGAGGTCGGCGTTGCTGTTCTCGAGGTCTTCCACAAAGTAGGTGATCGCGTCGAGCACTCGTGGGCGGACCTCGAGCGCGGTCACTTCATCGAGCCCGTCGAGGATGATGATCGACGGCCAGGAGGTGAGCCACCGTTTGAGGACGTTCGGTTTGATGTCGATGTCGGCCCGGCGCGAGATCGTGTCGGCGAGGAATCGGAGCAGCATGAGGTCGCCGCTCGGCCCGATGGCCGCAGCGAAATCCGTGAGCCTGATGAGCACGGGCCATCGCCGCCCGGTAGGACCATCCGTCCCGAGGCCGCGGAATGCTGCCTCGGTTGCTTCGCGGACGTGCCGAGCGGTGGGTGGCAGAGACTCTTCTGCCGCAAATTGTGAGCGAAATGCCTGCGTGACGAATTTCGTGATGGTGCTCTTGCCGCTTCCTGCTCGTCCGGTTATGACGACGTGGGGGCGCTCCACCCGATCGGCCATCATGGGTTTCAGCACAGCGCTTGACCGGGTGAAGATCTCGGAGAGGACCGTAGACTCCGTTGCGTCTTCGTCGGTAGTTTTCAGGTCGATGACGATCTGCTCGACGGACTCGCGGTCGCTGCCGCCAACTTCTTGAAAATGGACCCAGCGTTCGGCGGACAGCGCCGCTCCCGCGTGGGTGTGTAAGAAGGGATGCAGCTCGTCGGGCCTCAAGGTGTCGGAAATCTGAGTGAGGCGTTCGAGCAGGTCACCCACGGTGAGGAGAGCCCTGAACCCGTTGCGCACGGATCCGTGCGCGGTGAGAAGAGAGTTGACTTTGTCTCGGTGCCACACCCGGATCTGTCGAAGGCCGCGCTTTCGCAGGGTGACTCTCGGGTCGCCGGACGCGGGGTTGTCCAACCATTTGGCAAGGTGCGCGGTGAGGCGGTCGATGCCGGCGCCCGGCGCACTCGAGATGCGGGCGTTCGTGACGAAAAGGAGGTGGTCCGGGACTGAAGCCCGGGTGCTGGACATGTCCAGCCATTTCTCGAGTTCCGCGTCGATCTGCTTGAGAAGCCAAGAGAGGTTGTTAGCGGGATCGACGGAGTGATGCTCGCGCTGTTTCGCTTGGATCACCGTGTACCCATCCCACACGTTCGGATCGTCAGGCTCGGTGCCCCACCGAATGAGCCCACGGAAGGTGGCCTCGCGCCCCCCGTCCGGCCCCGCCCCGAAGGCTTCAAGCCCTGGACCGAACACCTCCTCACACACGGCGATCGTCATTTGTTCGAAAGCGCGCGGACTGAGTTCCTCGAGCGGGTAGTCCTGGGCCATGGGGGCTCCATTCGTGGTCTTTCGAGGCGAGACGATTCAATACGTGACAGATCCAGTCGGTCGCATCAATGTACCGAACAGGGCCACTGTTTCACGGCAGGGTGCTCGCCGAGGCTGCTCGAGCAGGAGCGTTGAAGATTGTGCGAAGCGCCCTCCCTTACGAGTGACCCGTGCCGGACATGTCCGGAGAAGCGCAGAGCGTCGGCCTCGGTAAGATCACGTGACCGCCAGGAGGCCACGTGATCTGTCTAGCCGCCCTCGCCTGCGTCGCGCCGGCCCCTAATCCTCTTGCCGACCTGGTGCAGGTGGGGATCCTGGTCGTCGCGGCTGTGGCACTCTTCTGGGCTGTCCGGGAGTGGGTATGGGGCGGCAGCATCCTGAAGGTGCAGCTCGAGCTCGGCCGAACCGATGGCCTCCGGATGGTGCGTGCCTCTCCGGCAGATATGGAGAACCCCGATGCCATCGACTGGCGGATGCCATACAGACTGGACGGTCCCGCACTCGATGTCGCTGTCATCACAGTGATCAACAAGGGCCGAACCCCGGTGACGGTACTCAGCCCGGCGCTGCTCTTCAGCTCGAAGGGTGCGGAGGACTTGCGAGTGTCGGGTCAGCTGGTAGGCGGCAGCTGGGGAGAGGACGAAAGCCGGATCCGGCTCGAGGTCCATGACTCCTGCGTCTTTACCCTGATGCTGCAGCCGATGGCCGTCATCGCGCGCAGCGACATGACCTTCCAGAAGCCTCAAGGAGCGGGGGGAAATATCTGGGCTCGCGCAGCCGTGACGTCGGGGAAAGGTGGCGTCAAACTATCGCCGAGCTCCGTCCGGTCGAGAGCGAAGTGGTACTCGCTGAACCGCCTGGATGCTCGATGGAAGGTGAGCACTCCGTTGCGCGGGAAACCCCTCACTCCCACCGAAGAGCTGATGGCGCAGTTCCTAGCCCCCGGCGGAGATGTCTACGATCAATCGGTGCTGCTCGGCAGCGTGCTCGGTGCCGCGGAAGCAGGAGAATCCGTGAACGAGCTCGCCGCGCGGGTCGAAGACCGATACGGGATCATGAATGCCGGCAAGATCGCGATGCGCGCGATGGTCCTCGCTGGGAAGCTCTAGGGGCTTCGCGGCCTTCGAGAGTGCAGGCTGACCGCTACGCCAATGGCTGCGCACGGGCACCTCGCCCCGGGCGCTTCTGATTGGGGAGGGTAGTGCGGGGTGCAGCTGTGTACGTGAGCGTGAGGATCTCGCCAGCTGCAGGGGTCTTCACGGCGAGTGGTCGATAGGTGCGTTCCCACTCGGCGGGCACCGCGAACTCCGCAGGCGGCTCCAGGTGAGACAGGCGCGTTTCGCGTCGATCGCCATCTGCAGCCCGCCACTATGGCGTAGTTGGTGAAGCCCGCGTGCAGGAAAGTTCTGGTGAGGATCGCGCCTGCCTTGCTGGCCGAGACGGAACTGATGGGCTGCCGGTGCTCTGTCCGTGCTCGGCGCGTCGACTGCGTTGTGCCGAACTCGTCGGTGCTACGGGAACGACTTTTCATCGATTCCGGTGAGATCCCACGGCGACGCGAGCACTGGCTCGGTTTCAGAGCGGACTAACCGTGTGGGGGCCCACGCTACAAGGTGCTCGCCTTGCGGCGGACTCATGATGTAGTCGCGCGGGTGCCCGGGGCTGTCGGTCGCCGTGGTGGGATGCACCTCGAGCTGCTGATGCCAGAGGTGCGTCGCGGGCGTTGGGATCTGTTGCCCGGCGAACGCGATCGATCCCTCCTTGATGGCGATGACCTGCGGTGGATTTCCCGATGGTGAGGTGACGGTCGCGCTCTTTAGGCGGGCATGGACGACTTTGCCTTCCCAGATCAGACGTGTCTGCCGCAGTCTGACGCGTTCCAGGTTAGTGAAGCGTCCGTTGCAGACTCCGATCTCATTTCCCGTGATCCTCTCGATCTCGATCACATCACTGAGCGCCTCCTCGATAACGCGCATCTGGAGTTCCTCTTCGGCGCTGAGGTCCTCCATCGAGATGGTGATGTTTCCGCCGGGGACGTCGAACACCGCGCGATCTGCTGAGTGCAGGCGCCGTGCGAGCTGTGTGGAGCGAAGCTTTTGCGCGTTTGTGAGTTCGAGGTACTTTTCCTCAGCGAGGGTGCATGCGACTGCCCGATCGTTCTCGAATGTGAACGCGAAGGTGAGGATGAGGCACCCATCGACGAAAATGTCCCATTCGACGCCGCCTTCTTCAGGGCGACGGTGCATGACTGCGGCTTCGAGGTTCGTATGCTCGTCGCCAGTCTGAAGGGTGAGGGACACCTGATTGGCGGGGTCCTGCAGGAACAGGTCAGAGACGGTGAAGCGCGACCATTCGGTCGGCAGGTCGCTGGCTTCCGCTAGATCAGGGACCGCGGTGCCGGTGTCGGCGTAAAACACGCGCACATCGATCGGTGACTCCGACTCGTGAACGCTTACCGCGGACGTCCATGCATCATCAGGCAACATGATCAGCGATCGTTCTTGCAGGTCGCGAACAAGGTCCAATGTGTCGAGTGTGAGCATTGCGATGCGCGAGAACACGCGAACCGCCGCGGTGTAGCGCTCCTTGAGATCATGCTCGAGCGCCGCCACCTTCGCTCCGCGGGGGTCCGCGTGGACGAGATCTGCGTAGAGCCAGCCTGCCGCAAGTTGCGTATCCGAGACGATGCTGGTCGGTGCATGATCGGGTCCGACCGCCTGAACGGTGTATCCCTGGACTTGTGTTCCCTGGATTTCCGTAGACCCCCAGGCTGCTCGTAGGGCCGTGATTCGCTGCCTATCGGAAGCTGATGCCGCCCCGGCAGTCAATGCGGTGATCGCGTCGAGGACCCGGTTGTAAAAGATCGGCTCCGACTCGACCGTGAGCGGGCGCAGGCGAGCGACGAGAGACTCGAAGGTCTCCTCATCGGGCAGGTCCTCTACGACGGTAAAGCGGCCCGCGAGATCGATGTTGCCGCGGATCATGGTGTTGGCGAACGCCTGGAGGCGGTCCCTCGACTGCGAGAGTGAGTGCGCGGCAACCCGTCGCGCACGCAGAACAAAGCGTTCCACGATCTTTGCGGGCTCGATCGTCGGTGCCACCTACTTCTGGCCGCGACGATCGTTCTGAGCCGCCATCAGTCCACACGCCTTGTGAATCCCGTGATCGGGTCGAACGGCCAATCGACGGCGAAGACGCGATTGAAGCTGATCACCATTGCCGATTCCGTTAGTTCATCCGAGGCTGCCATCAAGATGATCTCGCCAGGGCTCGGTTCGTGTGCGGAACGCGCGACCTTGATGGACCTCGCTACGTCGCCGAGCTCAGCCTTCTGGTCACGGGGCACGTCTCGGGCAACGAGGAGCTCAGCTCTCAACGCATCAGCGCGGGGCGTCCGCGGGATCGCGTGCAGCGCAACGCATCCGGCCAAATATGCAGTCTTGACCGCTGCGATGTGCGAACGGGTTGCGTCGACAATCTCGTAGCTCATCTCGAACTCCTGTTCTCCCAAGATCTGAGAGACCGCCGGGTCGTGTTTGCCGTGTTGGAAGAGAACAAACCCGCCGGATGCGTTCTCGCGTAGTAGGTACTCGCCAACGCTGCGGCGGCCGGGAACGGTCTTGCCCGAGAGTCGTACCTTCCCGATCGCGTTCTCATACCAATTGCGCAGGTGCGGCTCGTACTTGCTGCCGAACTCGTTGTTGCAATTTTCACAGGTCATCGTGATCACGCTCCCGCCAACTGAGTGGGGCGGCACATGCTCTCGGCTTCGCGGCTCCGGCGCGAAGCAGATCGGGCAAACACCAAAGTCGACAAAATCGAACGCGACAGGGAGCGCCTGAAAATTCCGCTCTGTTCCCAATGGCCGCGGCATACGCACCTCGAGCGTCGACCCATCCTCCAGACGAAGAACGGCCTGGCTGAGTTCAGGGATGCCGCGACCATTCGCACGCCCATTGACGCTTTCAATCACACCGCGTACACGAGGCTGGCCAGACGAATCGCTCACGGGTCAGACTGTACTCGTCGTCCTCGACGTTGCGGGAATGTCCGCTAGCTCTCTAAATCGAGGAAGTAGCGCGACTGCGTCGCCTCTATCGGTGAATTCGCTCAGGCTTCATGACGGATCGCGCTTGTGAGCCGGATGTAAATTCCGGGGCATGCAGAGTCGTTTCTCTCTGGGGTGAACGGAAAGAGTCGTAGCCTGCGCGGGACTTCGTCCCCAACGTTCCGGCCGAGCTACGCCCATTGGTTCGCCTTCGAAACGGGCCGTGTCGGTGTCCGCCGCTAGCATGCACTTGCGGCGGACTGTCGCCGTGGGCTGGGGGAAAGATGCATCGACGAGAGACAGAACCGTCAGAGGCGGGTCGTGACTTGCTTCTCAACCAGGTGAGAGAGCTATATGGGCGCATCGCGTACACGCAGAAGACCCATGAGAAGCAAGCTGACATCTGCGCGATGTCCTCGCGGAGGCAAAGAGTCTGGAAGTTCGTTCTCACGGCGGTCGGATCGGGGACGTTCCTAGCGTCACTCTTCGGGCTGCTGCTGGACCCGCAGTGGGCATCGCTAGCTACCTCCTTCATCGCCGTGCTAGTCACGGCGGCAAGCCTGGGTGACCGGACATTCCGATACGGCGAAGAGATGCAGCAGCACCGCGACACCGCGGCTTTGCTATGGAACTTGCGGGAGTCGTATCTGTCGCTGATTGTGGACCTGAAGTCCGAGTCTCTGCCGCTCGACCAGGCGCGGCAGAAACGAGACGAGCTGCAGAAGGCGGCTCAGGCCGTGCTGAAGGACGCCCCCCGAACGACACCGCAGGCGTATGCCATGGCTCAATCCGGCCTGAAGGACAAGGAAGATCTCACTCTCAGCACGCAGGAGATCGATTTGATGCTGCCGGAGGCGCTTCGAGAGGATTGGGAGCACTGATGTCGCAAACCGGTGACATCTTCGATGGTCTCCTCACCAATCTCAGGGTCAACACTGCTGAGAGCATCGCCGACCGGCGGGACGAAGTAACGAAAGCTCTGAACAGCGAGTTCCGCAGCTTGACCGGCTCCACGGCGAACAAGCTGATGGTCGGTTCCTACGGTCGTTGGACAGCGATCAAAGGTATATCGGACCTTGACCTCCTGTACATATTGCCGTCCAGTCTGCGCGCCTCATACGAGGAGGAAGGCGGGCCGCTCAAAGCGCTGCGGCGCGCCCGCGCTGCGATCCAGAAGCGGTATCCGACGACGACTGTCGGGGTCGACAGGTTGGTCGTCGTAGTGGAGTTCTCGAACTTCACTTTCGAGGTGCAGCCCGTGTTCGAAAACGAGGACGGGTCCTTCGACTACCCGGACACTTACAGCGACTCGTGGAAGATGACGAAGCCTCGCGATGAGATCTCCGCAATCAGCGAGGAAGACTCAGCTACTAGTGGCAATCTGCGACGCTTGTGCAAGCTCGCTCGAGCATGGCGCAACAAGCAAGGAGTCGTGATGGGCGGGCTGCTCGTAGACACCCTTGCGTACAATTTCCTAACGTCTACGACGGAACATCGCTCTGGCACGTCCGAATCCTACGGCGAGATGATGCGCGACTTCCTTCTGTACCTCGCGGACCAGGTGGACCACGATTTCTATCTGGCGCTTGGAAGCCGTCAGCGCGTTCGAGTCAAGAAGCGCTTCCAGAAGAAGGCTGCGTCCGGCGCTGAGCTTTGCACCGAGGCGGTCGACGCTGCTGGTCAGAAGAACGAGTACAAGAAGTGGAGAGCAGTATTCGGAAAGTCCGTCCCAGCAGTAGTGGCTGGAGGGGAGAATGCGCTTGCAGCCAGATCGTTCAACGACACGGAGGAGTTCATCGAGGACACCCATCCCGTGGACATCCGTTTTTCGGTCGAGATCAGCTGTACCGTGACCCAGGACGGATTCCGTCCTACCTCGCTGAACTCATTTCTCAACCTGTTCTCGCTACTGCCCGCAAAGAAACAACTTACGTTCGCGATCGACAACATCGACGTGCCGGGATCATATGAGGTGCGTTGGAAGGTACTGAACCGAGGAGCCGAAGCTGAGCGGCGGGATCACGTACGCGGTGAGATCATCCGTCCGACCCACGGCACCGAGCGCCGCGAAGTGACCTCCTTCCGAGGGAATCATTACGTGGAGTGCTACGTCATCCAGCGCAACGTCGTCGTGGCTCGCGGGCATATCGACATCCCGATCGCAGCAGAGTCTTCCTAGACCGCGCCCCTGGTGCAGTGGGTGCCCATGCCCGCGGCCCTGCGGCGATCCACCCTGCCACAGGTGACTGGCTCCAACGCCTCTCGAGCAAGTCAGCTTGGTCGATCATTGTCGTCGTCGGAATTTTGATAAGCGTCATGAGGCAAGTCGCTCCATGTGCCGGCTACAGCTGTCCCGGAAACTCGCGGGATCGCGATCCGATCTCACGACAACTCTCGTGAGATCGGACAAGTTGGCTGTCGTTTCTCACGAAACCTGTCACATTCTCACGAAAGTTGTCGCTGTTCTCATGAAAGGTGGCGGATTCTCACGAAACCTGTCGCGCAGGGATCGACGGCGAAGCCACCGTCCGCACCGAAATCGATCGTCTGCGGCCAGTGACTTGTGCACCCGTTGAACAAGGTCCAGAAACGTGCGCCGAAAGAGGGTTTCGGCGTATGAGGTGGACAAGCGTCGGGCTCTGGGCTTCGTTCCAGTCAGCTCAACGGTTGAGAAGCGTGGTCTGGATCTTTTCGGATACGGCCTGGCGCAGAGGGCGCACAGCTTCGGCGTCCCAGGACTCCGGGTTTGGGAACGACCACTCCAGCACTTCGCCGCGGGGGGTGGAAGGCAGGGTGAGCCCGGGTTTCATCAGCACCACGATGTCGGCAGTATCCAGGTCGTCGATGGTGACGGCGCGAGGTGCCCGGGCGGTGATGTCCATTCCGAGTTCTGCGACTGTGGTGGCCACGGCGGGGTTCACTTGGTCGGCAGGGGCGAGGCCTGCGGAGGTGGCGCGGAATCGGTCGCCGGCCAGGTGCTCTACGAGAGCTGCGCCGAGCTGTGAGCGGCCGGCGTTGTGCTGGCAGATGAATAGGACGGTGGGGGTGGTGTCGGTCACGGGTTTTCTTCCGGGTTGGGTTTCAGCTGGCGGCGAGACGCGGCGCGAGTTCCGCGATGCGGCGCTCCAGCTCGTCGTAAGTGGTGTCGAAGGCGTCATCGGTGCCGATCCGCACGGGGTCGGGGATCGACCAGTGCAGGTGCCCCGTGACGCCGATTTCTTCGTGAGCGTTATCGCACACCGTCACCACGAAATCCGAATCGGTCAGGACCGAAGTCAGGGCGCGCGGTGATTCCGTAGGCAGCGCGAGGGCGTGGCGCTCGGCTGTGGCAACCGCGCCCGGATCTATCCGCTCGGCCGGGTGCGTTCCTCCCGATGACGCCGGGATGCTGCTGCGGGTAGACCACAATGCCGCAGCGAGCTGCGACCGGGCGGAGTTCGCCGTACAGACGAACACGACGCGATCCGCGCGCTCCACTCGGCCGGGAGTGAGCCCGCGAAGCGCGGTTTCGGTCAGGTGAACATAGCTGCGCCGTTTGTCGGCCTCTGAGCGTGAACGTGAGACCATCCCCACGGACTCCAGCACATTCAGATGGTGTGTGACGAGGTTGGAGGGAAGACCCAACGCCACCCCGATTTCGGTGGGGGAGAGGTCGCCCAGCGTGAGACGGTCGACGATCCGCAGGCGAGATGGGTCACCCAGCGCGGCGTGCTTCGCCGCGCGCGCCTCCACCTGATCAGTTCGTTCAGTGTTCATTGTTTCAATCTTGACTGAACTACACCTCTCGGGTCAAGATAAGCCGACATGAACATTGCTACCCGCTCCCAGTCCGAGCCCGCGCGACCTCACCTGCTGCGCCGAGCTGCTGCCGAGTTCCTTGGAACTGGCCTGCTCGTCACGATCGTTGTGGGTTCCGGCATCGCGGCGCAGCGACTCTCGCCGGATGACGTCGGCCTCCAACTGTTGGAGAACAGCCTGACCACCGCGCTCGGTCTGACGGTCCTGATCCTCATGCTGGGCCCCGTGTCTGGCGCGCACTTCAACCCCGTGGTGTCGATCGCGGATTGGCTGCTCGGACGCCGCGCCCGGACGGGACTCCCGCTGCGCGACCTCGCCCCGTACGTGCTCGCACAAGTTCTCGGCGGTATCACCGGAACGTTCTTGGCGGGAGTGATGTTCGACGCCGCCCCCGCGCTCTCATCGAATGATCGCGCGACCGGTGGACACCTGGTCGGGGAAGTGGTCGCCACGGCGGGCCTAGTGCTGTTGATCTTCGCGCTCGCGCGCACGGGCAAGGGATCGACCACGGCGGCCGCGGTCGGCGCGTACATCGGCGCCGCGTACTGGTTCACAAGCTCTACGTCGTTCGCGAATCCCGCGGTGACGATCGCCCGCATGTTCACCGACACCTTTGCCGGCATTGCGCCCGCCTCTGTCGCGCCGTTCATCGCTGCACAGCTCGTCGGGGCTGCGATCGGCCTCGCTGTGCTGCTCGCCCTCTACCCGACCGCCTCCCGCACGGCCGGCGACGTCGTGGTCCCTCAGCAACTCGAAAACCAGCCCTGAAAGGCACCCTCATGCATCTTGTAGCGATCGGCGGAAGCGACGCTGGAATCTCCACCGCCCTCCGGGCCCGCGAACTCGACCCGTCCGTCGACGTCACCGTCGTGGTAGCCGATGCGTATCCGAACTTCTCGATCTGCGGCATCCCGTACTACTTCTCCCGCGAGGTGCAGCCCTGGCAGTCGCTCGCCCACCGCACCCACGCGGATCTCGAAGCCACCGGCATGAACCTCCGCCTGGACACCCTCGCCACGGGTATCGACGTCGACAGCCGACGACTCACGGTCCGCGACGCGCACGGCAGCGAATCGACCATCGCGTACGACGAACTCATGGTCGGCACCGGAGCATCCCCGTCAATCGCCGGCATCGCAGGCCTCGACCAGCTCGGCCCCGACGACGGCGTGCACCTGCTGCACTCGATGGGCGACACCTTCGCGCTCGAGAAGTACCTCGACGAACATCAGCCCGAGACGGCAATCATCGTCGGAGCTGGCTACGTCGGCCTCGAAATGGCCGAAGCGCTCACCGTGCGGGGCCTCCAGGTCACCCAGCTGCAGCGCGGCCCCGAAGTCCTCTCCACCCTCGATCCCGAACTCGGCTCCCTCGTCCACGACGAACTCACCCGACACGGCGTCGACGTCCTCACCGGCACGCGCGTCGAAGCCGTCGCCCGTGAAGCCGGACGGATCGCCGTCACCGGCACCCGTGACGGCGAAGCATTCTCCCGCAACGCTGACGTGGTCCTCGTCGTCGTCGGCGTGCGACCCAACACCAGCCTCCTCACCGCAGCCGGCGCAACCACGGGAGCGGGCGGCGCTGTCGTCGTCGACGAACAGATGCGCACCGGCCTGCCGAACGTGTGGGCGGCCGGCGACGGGGTGGTCACCCATCACCGCCTGCTCGGCGTCACATACCTTCCTCTCGGCACCACGGCGCATAAGCAAGGGCGCGTCGCAGGGGAGAACGCGATCGGCGGCGACACCCGATTTGCAGGGAGCCTCGGCACGCAGGTCGTGAAGGTCTTCGACGTCGTGGCCGCACGCACGGGGCTCCGCGACCACGAAGCCACAGCCGCCAGCTTCGCCCCGCACAGTCACACCGCGATCGCGGACGACCACAAACGGTACTACCCGGGCGCCACGCCCATCAGCATCCGCATCACCGGAGACACCAACGACGGCCGTCTGCTCGGCGCGCAGCTCGTCGGCACCCGCGGTGCCGAAATCTCCAAGCGCGTCGACACCTACGCCACGGCTCTGCACCACGGCATGACTGTCGCGGCGATGAGTGACCTCGACCTGTCGTACACGCCCCCGCTCGGCTCACCGTGGGACGCCGTGCAGGTCGCAACCCAGGCGTGGGAGCGGGAAACGCGCCGGTCGGCATCTGCGCTGCGACAGCCTGCTGCTTAGGATCGCTCTGACGTGGGGATACTCCGGGCCCACCAACGACGCTGGAAGCCTTACTCGAGTCCTCTTTCGACGATCGCGATTGGTCACCGATGGCTGTATAGTTCAGTACGTGCTGACTATTGCTTCCCGTATCGATGTAATGAACCGGCTTGGCCGGGCGATGGCCGATCCGACGCGCTCCCGGATCCTGATGACCCTGCTCCAGGGGCCCAGCTATCCGGCCGTCCTCTCGCGCGATCTGGTACTCACTCGTTCGAACGTGTCGAACCACCTGACGTGCCTGCGCGATTGCGGAATCGTCGTCGCGGAACCAGAAGGCCGCCAGACTCGCTATGAGATCGCCGATCCGCACCTCGCTGCTGCCCTCATTGCGCTGGTGGATGTGACGCTGGCTGTGGATGAGCACGCGCCGTGCGTGGACTCAGCGTGTACGGTGGCCGGTTGCTGTGCGACGGGGGTGGACGCGTGAGCGCGGCGTGTGGCTGCGAGCACGAGCCTGCCAGCGCGGTGGACGAGGAAATCGAAGAGGCCGAGCGCCCCTGGTGGAAAGACCGCGGAGTTCTGGTGCCGGTTTTCTCCGGGGTCGCGTTCCTGGCCGGCCTGATCTTGGAGTGGTCTGGCCAGGAGATCCCCGCGCTGGTGCTGTTCTGGGTCGGTCTGCTGCTGGGTGCCTCGACGTTTACGCCGGGAGCGGTTCGAAAGCTGTTCAAGGGCAAGCTGGGCATCGGTCTGCTGATGACGATCAGCGCCATCGGTGCAGTCATCCTCGGCTACGTGGAGGAGGCCGCAGCTCTCGCGTTCCTGTACTCGATCGCTGAGGCGCTCGAGGACAAGGCGATGGACCGTGCCCGCGGCGGCCTGCGCGCACTGCTCAAGCTCGTACCGGAAACAGCCACGATCCTGCAGGGCGACACTACTGTGCAGGTGCAGGCGAGAGAGCTGACGGTCGGCCAGGTCATGGTGGTCCGGCCGGGCGAGCGGATCGCGACCGATGGGGTCGTGCGTTCTGGTCGCTCGAGCCTGGATACCTCGGCGATCACCGGCGAATCGATCCCGGTAGAGGTGGAGCCCGGCGATGCGGTGTCGGCGGGTGCGATCAACAGTGCCGGTGCGCTGGAGGTCGAGACGACGGCTGCTGGCACCGACAACTCGCTCACTACGATCGTGGAGCTGGTAGAGAAAGCGCAGACAGAGAAGGGCGAGCGTGCTCGTCTCGCGGACAGGATCGCCCGCCCGCTGGTGCCCGGTGTTCTGATCCTCGCGGCGCTCGTCGCGATCATCGGGTCGCTGCTGGGCGATCCAGAGGTGTGGATCACCCGCGCGCTTGTCGTGCTGGTCGCGGCTTCTCCGTGTGCACTCGCAATCTCGGTGCCACTCACGGTCGTCGCCGCGATCGGCGCCGCAAGCAAGTTCGGCGTGATCATCAAGTCCGGTGCCGTCTTCGAGCGCTTCGGCACCGTCCGGCACGTTGCCCTCGACAAGACCGGCACCCTCACCCGCAACGAGCCCATCGTTACCGCTGTCCTCACCGCAGATGGCGTGTCGGAGGCTCAGGCGCTGGCGTGGGCGGCAGCGCTGGAGCAGCACAGCACGCATCCTCTCGCTGCCGCGATCACGGCGGCCGCTCCGGGTGTCACAGCCGCTGCGGACGTGACCGAGCGGGCTGGTCACGGCATTGACGGCACGGTCGACGACTCGAGAATCACTGTGGGAAGCCCCCGCTGGCTGGACGCCGGCGCGCTCGGGGATCGGGTCGCGGAGCTCGAAGAGCAGGGCATGACCGTCGTGATCGTGCATCGTGACGGGACGCCGGTCGCCGCGATCGGCGTCCGTGACGAGCTGCGCCCAGAAGTCCCCGAGGTGGTCCGAACGCTCACCGGCCAGGGCGTCGGCGTGACGATGCTCACCGGCGACAACGCCCGGACTGCCCGTGCGCTTGGTGCGCAGGCCGGGATCAGTGACGTGCGAGCCGAGTTGCGTCCGGAGGACAAGGCGACCGCGATCGCGGAGTTGTCGAAGGTAGGGCCGGTCGCGATGATCGGTGACGGAATCAATGATGCCCCGGCTCTCGCCGGCGCAGACATCGGCATCGCGATGGGCGCGACCGGCTCCGACGCAGCGATCGAATCCGCCGACGTCGCGTTCACCGGTCACGATCCGCGTCTGATCCCGCGCGCGTTTGACCACGCCCGACGGGGACGACGGATCATCAACCAGAACATCATCCTGTCGCTGCTGATCATCACCGCACTGCTCCCGCTCGCGCTCTTCGGTGTCCTCGGGCTCGCGGCGGTCGTCCTGGTCCACGAGGTCGCCGAGGTCATCGTTATTCTCAACGGCCTGCGCGCCGCCCGCACTCCGCGAGTGAAGAGCTGATGCTCGCGACCATCGGATCAGCGATCGGCCTGTTCGCTGCGACCAACATCGATGACATTGTCGTGCTCACCGTGCTGTTCCTCGCTTCCAGCCGAGGAAAGCCGCGACCGTGGCAGATCGTCGCAGGCCAGTACTTCGGGTTCATCACCCTCGTCGTGATCAGCGTGATCGCCGCGCTCGGCCTCACGATCGTCCCGGACGAGTGGGTGGGCTTCCTCGGGCTGATCCCGCTCGGCATCGGCATCTGGACGCTCGTACGTGGCTTGCGTCGAAACGGTGATGACGATGATGATGACGCCAAGATCACCGCGGTCGGGTTGTGGGGCGTCGCCGGGATCACGATCGCCAACGGGGCCGACAACATCTCCCTTTACACGCCGATCTTCCGCACCAGCGCGCCCGGCGACGTCGTCGTCATGATCGTCGTGTTCCTCATCCTCGTCGCCGTCTGGTGCGCTGCCGGACGGCTGATCGGCACCAACAAGGCCGTCACCGAGGGGCTGGAACGAGTCGAGCACTGGCTCGTACCGGCCGTATTCATCGGTCTCGGGCTGTTCATACTGATCGAATCCGGCGTCATCGTTCGCCTGATTGAGGTCCTCGGATGATGTCGTCCGAGGCCGAAGCTCGCCCGTCTATTGCGCGAAAAGTGCCGTCGGCGCCGCGCTGGCAACTCACGGTTGGAGCGCTCCTGATCGCCGTGTTCGTCGTCCTGATCGATCAGGGAACGAAAGTGTGGGCGGTAGCGACTCTCACGGAGCGCGAGCGCATCCCGCTGGCGGGCGACCTGCTGGGCCTGCAGCTTGCGTACAACCCTGGTGCCGCCTTCTCCTTCGGCGAAGACTTCACCTGGGTGTTCGCGCTGCTCGCTGTCGCCGCCACCGTTACAGCGATCGTGTTCGCGTTTCGAGTTCAACGCCTGGGATGGGCGATCATCATCGGCGCGCTCGGAGGAGCCGCAGCATCACACGCAGGCGACCGTCTCTTCCGAGATCCCGGGTTCGCCCGCGGACACGTCGTGGACTTCCTCGCCTACGGGAACTGGTTCATCGGAAATGTCGCGGACATTGTGATCTTCGCTGCTGCGATCGCCGGAGCGTTCCTTATGATCCGCGGCGGCGATGAGACCCAAGAATGAGACGTCTAGGGCAGCCGCTAATGCGCGGATGCGGTAGGAGGGCTGATTGCGGCGGCAGGACGCGAGAGGGTTCGAACACTCGAGGTCAACGGTTGGTCGCCTCGTCGAGTGCGTTAGTCAGGTCGCTGAGCTGAGTGAGTTCAAGCTTCTCGCCATCCAGGAAAAATGATGGCGTGCCGCTGACCCCAAGATACTGTCCATCGTTGAAGTCAGCTTCGACTCTCTCCCTAGTCGCCGGGGCGGCTACAGCCGCGTCATAGGCACCCAAATCCAACCCGAGGTCCTCCGCGAAGGTACGGAACAGGTCCGCTCGCGAGGTCTGCTGTTCGCCCCACTGAGTCTGCGTTTCGAACAGGCGCTGATACATCTCCTCGAACTTCCCCTGCTCGGACGCGGCTTCCGCAGCCAGGGCGGCGTTCATCGAATTGAAGTGTCCGGGGAGGGGGTAGTAGCGAACGACGTAGTTGATTCCACCCTCGTACTGTTCGCGGATCTGCTCGACGACCGGATAGAACGCACCGCACGCTTCGCACTCGAAGTCGAGGAACTCAACCAGCGTCGGAGCGTCTGGCCCGGCCGCGTCGAGCACATGCGAATCCGCACGGGTACCAGGCAGTGCACCTTCTGTGCGGGATTCCGGAGCTGCGGGGCGGGTCATCAGGACGACCACGAGCGCCATAATGGCGAGCACGGTGAGGGTGGAGCCGGTGACGAGGGCGACCTTGACGGGGGGTTTCAAGACGGATGCTCCAGATCGGTGGCGGGCGTCGCCAAGGTAGGGAGGTTTAGAAGAGGGCGAGTAGGGGCGTCTCGTTCATTGCATCGAGACGAAAGCAAAAGTCAGCACACGCTGACTGTACAGGGACTGCTGACTAACTCTCCTGGTGATCCGGTGGATGGTCGCGTCGCAGACGAAGCGCAACCCACCAGCCGCACCGGCGACAGATGAACACCCCGCGCTTCCCAAGGGCATGCAATTTCCTTCGGGGCAACGATCGCCCGCAACACGTACATGTCTCGTCTGACTCAGCGGCCACGAGTGATGATCGCCTCCCGGATCTGATCAACCGTCGGCGTACCTGCCACGCCCGCGGGTGTCGCGTAGACGCGACACGCTAAGGCGACGCTGTGATCCGCGCCGGGGAACAGATCCTTCCCGTTCAGTGTGATCGTGGGAGACCCGGCAAAGGGAACCGCAGCGGCATCCTCCTCCGTGCGGATGAGTCGATAGCGCAACGGCGTGGCCCCATGGCCTGTCTCCCGAAGCGCCTCGGCAACATTGTGGCCCGCGGCGATCCAGCTGGGACAGCCCGCGATATGCAATAACTCAATCTCCATGATCACAAGGATCCTCCCATCTGCTGCTGACCGCGCAGCATCGCCGGGGGCCTACGCTTCAATCTTTTGTAACGATCGGCTATGGCAAGGCAGCGGTCGTCGTCAACCAGGTGCGCGACCAGCCGAAAACGATCGTTTCCGGCGCGGGCATGACCGGAGGGCGCGGGTCCTGCCGTAAGCAGCAGCCGAAACTGGGTCTTCGGGTGGGTCCGGTCACTAGGGTGGTTCTCATGGCCAGTCTTGTGTACGGGGATGGCGTGGATCCGATTCATATTGAGGATCGAGCGCTCGCGCATCTGAAGATCGTTATTGCGACGAAGTTGCGTCGTAATGAGAGCTTCACGTTGTCGTGGAAGCATCCCGAGGGTGATCCGGGTGGGCGTTCGACGATCTGGATTCATCCGTCGATTCCGCTGCGGTTCACTTTCGATGAAGTTGAGCCGCCGCCGATCAGTCTCAGGTGGGTCGAGCAGCTCATGCACACCGCGAATTCGTCGGGCGGGATCACGCTCGTTGATGAAGTGTTGGATGCCCCTGAGATCGAAGCTGCTGCAGACTAGAGCAGATCCCAGCTTCCGGATAGGCCGAGTGTCAACACGGCTTGGTCGGAGTCCAGTGTCACGTGTTCTTCGGTAATGATCACATGACTGTGGGGCGTGACCAGGGAGCGGACGAGTCGATCTCCTGCGGCTTCGAAGCGCACCACTCTTCCCGTGCTAGCGGCCGCCGCTTCGAGATCGTCGCAGAGCTGTTCCGCGTCCTGCGTCGGGGAGAGGATGAAACTTGCCCCGTCGATGGTGACAAGCGTCTGAAGTGTGGTGCGCTCGCTCATCCGTTCAGGGTACGAGCCGTGCGTTTGGGGATCGAAGGGGCTTGCGCGCTGGGGTCAGGCTGGTGCACTATCCAGATCGCGTTCGAGGCGAGTGCCCTCGGCGGGTTCGGGGGTGAGGTAGAGCCCGGTGGGAGAGTTGGCGGCGAAGGCGAGGGCATCGACCCATGCCCGGTTGATTGCCGGTTGCCGGCCCCCGAAGTACTTGAATACCAGCGCACTTCCGGAGTGCACCCACACCGTTGTGCGGCCACCGCCCGTACCGGCATCGTCTTTCCATGTGAAGGCGAAGGGCTCACCACGGCGGAGCTTCGCCGAGATGACGAGCTGGAGGTGATTGAGTGCCCGATCTTCGATGTCGACCTTCAGCCCGCCTTCGTAGATGAACTTTCCCATGACGTGCACTCCTCGGCCGTATCGCCACGGACACCCATGCAAGCAGGCGAGACGAAGGGAATCGTCGTGTCGTGAATCTTCATTCTCTCACCGATCCTTGACGGCTAGTGTTCGCGTCCGACCAAGACGCTCACCGGCCGCGTTGGCGTGATTTGACTCTCCGGCGCCCTGGCCCCCGTTGTCTCCGCGGTGCGGGAGACCCGCACGCGAAATACTGAGACGCAAGCACCGAGTGCCGAGCACAGAAGTATCCGGTGCCCGCGGGAGCGTGGGCACCGGATACGAGGGAGCGAGATTTGTTAGTTGTCGGACAGTGCGTCCTTGACGTTCTCGCCAGCCTTCTTCGCGCTGGCCTTGGCCTGGTCGGCGTGGCCGTCTGCTGTGGTCGACTTGTCGTTGGTTGCTTTGCCGACAGATTCCTTGGCTTTGCCTTTCAGATCTTCGGCAGTGTTCTTGATGTCATCTCCGATACCCATCGGATTCTCCTTTCAGTGGGGCTGACGACGGGGAGTTGTCAGCGGTCGGTGTGGGTGTCGCCCTCGAGCTCGATCTCTTCCTTGCGGACCTCTGCGCTGACCTGCTCAGTGTCGGTCTTGGTTTCTGTGCCGATGCGGACACGCTCGACCGGCACCGTCTCCTTCTCGACCACGGGGCGCTCCTCCGTGAGGACGACCTCGTGCTCTTCCTCGCTGATGTCCGGACCATCCAGGGCGTCTTCGACGTTCGCCTCCGTGATGGGTTCACGCTCGAGACGAACCTCTTCGTGGCTGACGGGGACCGTGACGGTCTCCTGCTCGGTGACGACGTACTTGCGGAGGCGGGCTCGGCCGGTCTCGACGCGCTCCGTGCCGACGTGCAGCTGCTCCTCGGACCGAGTCATCGCGTCGTCGGTCGTCGGTCCGGAGGTGTCGTAGCCGTCGGTCGATGCCACATCCCGGTCCGCGGGTGCGTTGGCGACGGGAGCGGCGCCGGTTCCGTAGTAGGTGTACAGCTCGTCCTGTTCGTTGTCGGTGAGGTCGGTGCCAGCATCGATGCGAGGTGCGTCCTTGACGAAGTCTTTCGCGTACGGGACTCGGAGATCTCCGTCGACGGCGTCGGCCTGGTCGAGCGGGACGAACGATTCCGAGGTTCCGAACAAGCCCGTCGCTACGGTTGCCCAGTTCGGCCGACCGCTGGTGGGGTCGACATAGATCTGGCCGACCTTTCCGATCTTGTTGCCGTCAGTGTCCGTGACGGTGGCCCCGATGAGGCTGGCGATGTTCTGTTCGCTGATCATTGGTGTTGCCTTTCGTTCGGTCGTGCGGGTGGTGGGTGGTTGAGGAAGTCGGTGTGTCAGGGGCGACGACGGCAGGGGTTACCGGCCAAGTCCCACGCGGTCGACCCTGCGGTGGTACCGCATCCCCGCAAGGCCGCCGAGGACCGCGCCGATGAGGGCGACCACAGCGGCACCGAGGGCGGTGAGGATGCCGGTGAGAGTGGCTGTCTCGGGGGTGACGGGGATGCGCGGGAAGCTCTGCAGGTTGGCGAGGATGTCCCACTGGGAACCGGCTATCGCGGTGACGATGGCGAGGATGATCGCGATCACGATCGCCCACAGCCACACCGCGACACCCTGCTTGACTCCACTGAAGCGGGCCATCCGTCCGGCGACGTAGCCCCGGCGTAGTAGGCGATGAGCAGGACGAGTCCGATCGCGATGGCGCTAATGATGCCGGTCGCGCCGACGTTCTCTGTCGCGGCGTCGGCGGCCTCCTCTGGGGTGGTGCCGTTGCCGAGCCCGACAGCGGCCCCGATCGCGGCGACCAGGGCGGTCAGGAGCACGGTGGTGCCCATGGCGGTCAGCCATCCGAAGAACGCGGATCCGAATTTGAACCCGCCGAATTCTGCTTTCTCACGCTCGTGGACATCGGTGCGGAGAGTGTGATTCGCATCGACGGGGACGGCTGCGTGAGAGGAGTCCTTGTCGTAGACGGGTGCGCCGGGTTCCCGGGGCTCGTGGGAATCGTTGCTGTTCATACGGCGAAAGTAGGCGCTTTCGGAACGAGCGCAGGAGGTGGTTGCCTCCGGGGATCGAGGCGCGTACTGTATGCAGGCTTACTAAGTAAGCCTCTGTGTGCTCGGCCTGAATACACTGTAAGTCTGTTCGGAGCAAGGGTCCTGACCGAGGCGGGGGAGACGGTGTAGAACGGGTTCCACCGACTGTTCGGTCGGTCCGCGAGAGGAGCACTAATGTCGGACAACTATGAGACGGCCAGCCCGAGCGGCTCGGGCGTGAACGCCCCCGGTTCTTCGGGCAAGGTGGATGCTGTCAAGCAGGAAGCCACCGACCTGAAGGACACGGCGGCAACTCAGGCGAAGGACGTTCTTGGCACCGCCAAGGATGAGGCTGCGACCGTCGTGGGGGAGGCGAAGACGCAGGCGAAGGAGCTGTATGCGCAGACGCAGCGGGAGCTGTCGGAGCAGGCGAACACCCAGCAACAGCGTCTTGCCGGTGGTCTTCGCTCTGTCAGCGACGAGCTCGGCTCCATGGCCACTAACTCGGAAGGCAGTGGCGTCGCCAGCGATCTGGTCCAGCAGGTGTCGGGGCGTTTGTCTGCTGCCGCAACCTGGCTCGGCGACCGGGACCCTGGTTCTGTGCTCACGGAGGTCAAGCGCTACGCACGTCGCAAGCCCGGCACGTTCATCCTCGCCGCCGCGATCGGCGGCATCGTTGTGGGGCGCCTCACCCGCGCCCTCGCCGCGAATGCTTCCGACGATAAAGACGCCGCTCCCGTGCCGGCACCTCCGCAGGTGCACCCTGACCCGTCCGTGCCCGTCCCCGTGGTGAACGACACGGGCGCTGGCACGCCCGTGTACTCGCAGGCGGCCGCCAGCCGTCCGGACATTCTGGGGGAGGACGGCTATGACCGACCCGACACCGTCTGAAGTGAAAGCCGCATCGACCTCGATCGGAGACCTGCTCGGAGAAGTGTCCCGTGACATTTCGACGCTGATGCGCCAGGAGGTCGCCCTCGCCAAAGCAGAGTTGAAGGACTCGGCCACGAAGTCCGCGAAGGGTGCGGGCCTGATGGGTGCCGCCGGCTACGGCGCACTGATGGCGGTGTTCTTCCTGTCCGTCGCGCTGTGGTGGGCTCTGGGAACGCTGATGGGTGGCGGCTGGTCCGGCGTTGTCGTCGCGGTCCTGTGGGCAGTCATTGCCCTGATCCTGTTCCTGGTCGGGCGCAGCCAGATCAAGCAAGTGAAGGGCGTCCCGCAGACGGTGGACACCCTGAAAGAGATCCCCGAAACGCTGAAGAGAAATGAGGAGAACCGATGAGCGATTCACCCGACGAGATCCGCGCCGACATTGAGCGGACCCGCCAAGACCTCGGCATGGACGTGGACGCCCTGGCCGATAAGGTCTCCCCGTCGAAGATCGTGGACCGACAGGTCGACAAGGTTCGCGGTGCGTTCACGTCCGTCCGTGAGCGTGTGATGGGTGCAGCGGATGACGCCGGCTCGTCGCTGTCGGATGCGGGCTCTCACGCCGGAGATCTGAAAGACCGCGCGGTCGCCAAAGCAGAAGGGAACCCGCTGGCGGTCGGACTGATCGCGTTCGGTGCCGGCCTGCTCGCGGCGTCTCTGATCCCCGCGTCATCGAAGGAGAAAGACCTCGCTGCAACCGTCAAGGAGCAGGCGCAGCCGCTGGTTGACGAGGTCACCGATGCTGCGAAAGAAGTCGGCGATCATCTGAAGGAGCCTCTGCAGGCGTCGGTCGAATCCGTGAAGTCGTCGGCGCAGGACTCCGTCGCCACCGTTAAGGACGAAGTCCAGGGCGCGGCCAGCGACGTGAAAGACCAGGCTCAGCACGCTCGCGAGAACATCTCCGACAGCTGAACCCGCACGAATCGGGCGGGCCCGTCACACGACGGGCCCGCCCCGTCACGAAGGAACCTGCGATGACCAGCACAGCCCCCGCCACCCCGCGCAACGCCCCAGACCCCGAAGCATCAGGCAAGCCCGATTCCCCAGACGATCTGCACAAGAGGTCCTGGAAATACGTACTGCGGAAGACGATTCGCGAGTTTTCTTCGGACCAGTGCACCGACATCGCCGCCTCCCTGACGTATTACGCGGTGCTGTCGCTGTTCCCCGGCCTGATTGCAATCTTCTCGCTACTGGGTGTCGTCGGGCAGGGGAAAGCCGCCAGCGACGCGGTGCTGGGAATCATCGAGCAGGTCGCTCCCGGCGACACGGTCGACACGATCCGCGGACCGATCGAGCAGATCGCCGAGTCCCCGGGTGCCGGTTTCGCTCTCATCACCGGCATCCTGCTGGCGATCTGGTCTGCATCCGGGTACGTGGGAGCGTTCAGCCGTGCGATGAACCGGATCTACGAGATCGAGGAGGGGCGGCCGTTCTGGAAGCTGAAGCCCGTCCAGCTGCTGGTCACCGTCATCACGATCGTGCTGCTCGTCATCGCCGCGATCATTCTTGTCGTCTCCGGCTCGGTCACCAAGGCGATCGGCGACGCACTCGGCATCGGCGACGTGCCCCAGACGGTCTGGTCCATCGCCAAGTGGCCGTTGCTCATATTCATCGTGGTGTTGGTCGTCGCGATCCTCTACTACGCCACCCCGAACGCGAAGCAGCCGAAATTCCGGTGGATCAGCATGGGCGCCCTGCTAGCGATCATCGTGCTCGCACTCGCTACCGCAGCCTTCGGGTTCTACGTCGGAAACTTCTCGAACTACGACCGCACCTATGGATCCCTTGCGGGGATCATCATCTTCTTGCTCTGGCTGTGGATCGCGAACCTCGCGCTGCTGTTCGGCGCGGAGTTCGATGCTGAGCTCGAGCGAGGTCGCCAGCTGCAGGCGGGCATCGCCGCCGAGGAGGACATCCAGCTACCTCCGCGCGACACCCGCAAGAGCGACAAGGCCGCCGAGAAGGAGCGGCAGGACATCGAGAAGGGCCGAGAGATCCGACAGAATGCCGACCCCGACGACACAGCCAAGGACGCGACCACCCCCGGTCCTGCCAGAGAACACTGACGGACGGCCTCGCTCGGGGCGCTCACGCCGCAGCTACTGGGACAGCTCCCCGGCGAAACGGTCGAGGAGTACTTCCAGCGATACTTCGAATTCTTCGTCAGAATGGTCCTCGCTCAGAAGAGCCCGTAGCCGACGGACCTCCGGAGCGTCATCCAAGCCGATGCTCCCGTCACGCTCGGGTATATCCGCGTTTCCTTCGTCGAGCGGTTCTTCCACCGGGCCGGTCTCAGCTCCCCGAACCGCGGATTCCAGCAAGAGTTGACCGAGCAGGAAGCTGCTGAAGGACCGATACGCATCGACCGCTTGCGCGTCCGTAAACCCGTGCCCCAGCAGGGTGCTGAGGAACGTGTTCACGACCTCGACGCTGCGTAGCGGGGGTCGTAGCCAGGGCGCCGCGGGATGCCGGGTCGCCACTAACGGAAATGCCTGAGGATGATCGATCGCGATCTGACGTACCTTATGGGCGACATCCTGCAGGAAGCCCTGCCAGTGCTCCGCCAACTCGTCGTCCAGGTTCGATGTCAATTGTCCGAGGAGCAGAGCGATCACACCCTCGAGCAGATCCTCACGCCCGTGCACGTAGCGGTAAAGAGACATCGCTTCCACACCCAGTTCCTGAGCAAGGGAGCGCATAGAGAGGCCCTGTGCCCCGGCGCGATCGATCTGGCCTAGGGCGGTCTCGATGATGAGTTCGCGACTTAGGCGCCCGGCCGCTGACCCTCGGGGCTCCCGGCTAGATCCTCTCGACATGACGCGTCATCCCTCCCAACGGTCAGGAACGCACCGTCCCTGCGGGTGCAGATCGGACCGACCGATATATGCCACGGTAACCCTTGCTTCGCGGATCGAAGAGTGTTTGGCCGGACGCGAGAGCCTGCAGGTCAGTTTTCTCCGTTGGCGGCTTCGTCTTCTTCTGGGTTGAAGTGCGAAGGCGAGTCGGACAGGCCTGCGGCTACCCCGTCGGGGTTCGCGGGGATGGTGTTGTCCTCGCCCAGACCCCCGGGCTTGACCGTTCCCTCGGAATCGTTGGTCGGAACATCGGTATCGGAGTATTCACGGCTCGATGCATTGCTATCGTTCGTCATCGGCTTCTGCTTTCACTATGTTCTGTACTGCAAGAGAAGGCAAGAGTACCTCCTGTGACACGCTAGTTAGCACCCCACTGCCTATGGGACCCAGGTAACGGACAGGCGATGTTAGGAACTTCGCCACGCCTCAGCGTCAAGACGGTCTCACGACGCCGCGACTCAAGTCGGACACTAGCGGTCGACTGCTGCGCATGATCAGGTACCGGGACTAGGCCCGCGATGCTCCGGCCCGTCGGGATCATCGCCCGCCGAAAACGACCGTTCTCGGTGGGGATCGCAGATCCAATTCTCCAAGGGGGCCTGTGAAGCGATACCTAGTCGCGTAGGTCTGTGAGACGCTGGTTCTATCTTCATCGGTTACTGATCACCGCCTCGGTTTCGGGCGGGTCGATGGAGGGATGACTTGAGGAGCGTCCGGCATGGGCAAGTTCGTGTACGAGGGTTCGCAGAAGGTCGAGATCGAGGACCGGGCTCTGCTGCACTTGCAGCTCGTCATGACCGCGAAGCTGCGCCGAGGCGAGCCGTTCGTCTTTTCATGGAAGGACGACGCGAGCACCGGGGGCGGCCGAACCACAGTGTGGATCCATGGCGCGGCGTCGATGGTGTTCAAGTTCTATGGCGGCCGGACCCCGAACATCAACCGGTCCTGGGTCGACGCGCTGGCTTTCACCGCGAATTCCCCGTCGGGGTTGTACCTCACGCCGGAACCCGCCGAGAGATCGACGCTCGAGCGCGACCTCGCTAGCGCTGGCTGATTCAAAGCGCAATCCCCCCGCGCACGGCCCGAGCTGGTGCTTACCCTCAGAAGCATGAGGGAACGCGCGGAGGTTCAGACGGAGATCGTCATCGATGGCACGAGCCTGGTGCTCTCGCCCGCGCAGGACGTCGCCGCCCTTCGTGAGAGCATTCAGCGCGCAGTGGCCACGGCCGGAACGTTCGTTGACTTCACGACGGCCAGAGGCGGCTTAATACCGGACGCCCCGCGCCGGATCAACCCCTCTTCCGAAGACCCTGGAACCCGCTATTTTCGGCGTACCGGGGGTGACCCCAGCATCCTCGGGAACTACCGGTGGCCTTGCACGCACCCCAGCCCTCGCGGAGGTCGCCGGCCCCTTCTAAAGGGTTTGCGGATGAGGTCGGATCCCGCTCATGCGCCGGGCGTATGAGGGGGATCCGACATCTCGCTCCGCGGAAGCGGAGGGCACGCGCTGTCTGCTCCCGATATCCCCAGATCCCGGTTCACCGACTCCCCAGAAGGTAGTGCGAGAAAGCGCAACCCACCGTCGGGAGACGTCATTATCCTGTCAGATCCGTGCCGCCGGGGCACGCCCTTGGGGTGCAATTTACAACGATGGGCCCAACAAGCCGATGTGGACTTGTAGCTACCCCACTATAGACAAACGTCTAGGTGCGGGCGCGCTGCCGTTGGGATGCCGATGCGCAGCGAAGGCCGCCTGGGGGTGTTGCTCGCGAATCAGCAGTGGGACGCTAAGTGTCTCCACACCGCCACCAATCCGGTTGCGATCATGGGCACTGTCGCCCGGGGAGACAGAGCAAAGGCGCACTATGGGCACGTTCATCTGCGAGGGACACCAGAAAGCGGAGATTGAGGACCGCGCCCTCATCCACCTTCAGCTCGTCATCACCGCGAAACTCCGTCGAGGCGAACCCTTCCCCTTCACCTGGAAAGAGGACATGAGTATCGGTGGCGGCCGCACCACGGTGTGGCTACACGAGCACAGCTCGATCACGTTCAAGTACCACGGCAGCCGGCAGCCTCCTATCAACCGGACCTGGACCGACGCGCTCGCTTTCACCGCGAACGCACCCTCCGGTCTGTACCTGACACCCGAACCCCGCGAGGGGACCCACCTCGACCCCGGGACGAGCGCTCCCGCACTCGCCTGAGCCGGCGGGCAGGCTCGCGTTCGCGAACGGTAGACATCGCATGCACGATGCTCCACGAGAGTATGCCCCGTGAGGAGGTGAGGCGAAGGATCGTCAGGCCACGGGCTCCAGCAGAGAGGGGTCGGTCGAGTCGACTGTGCGGGAGTTGCTGACCTTCCGGTCGACGACGTGCTCACGAATGGTCGAGGCGACGTCTCCGGATGTGTGCTCGAGCATCGCCAACGTCTCAGCCTTGCGATCGCCGGTGAGCTTCTCCGGAGCGAGCCACGTATCCCACGTATCGGGCATAAGGAACGCGGGCATCCGGTCGTGCACCTCCCCGCTGGCATCCCGCGCCTCGCGGGTGATAACGACGAAGCACCGTGACTTCTCCCCGTTCGGCAGCCCCATCGACCAGGTGAGGCCTGCGGCCGAGAGAGGACCGTCGCCGTGGAGGAAGTGTGGGGTCTTCGGCGTCTTGTCGCCGGTCCACTCGAAATAGCCGCGCATCGGCACGATGCACCTAGCGGCAGAGAAGGCGGGCGCCCAGAATCCCTGCGCGAGCTTCACCGAACTAAGAGGACGCCTGCCGAAAACGATCGTTTCCGGCAGGGCCGGCCTCTTAGCGCTTAGTCGTGTGGAGTTGGGCGCTTTATGGCGTCGCTCTGTGATCTCTCGGTGGCGCACTCCCGGACCTACCGTCGCCTTGCATCCCATGCGTTTCGAGGCGCAGAGGTATCGAGACACCGAGTCGGACTAGGATGAGTCGGCCGCCTGCAGGCGGATCCCTCAGTGCTAAGACGCGGCGAGTAGCGCCGATATCCGGTAGGGAATGACCTCGCGCAGGAACAGACTCGTTGACGTGCGCACGATGCCGGGGCACAGACGAATCTCTTCACTCACCCGGTAGAGGTCGTCGGGGGTGCGGGCGACGACGCGCAACAGGAGGTCGTCGTCGCCGGCGGGCGCGAAGCACTCGAGCACCTCGGGGATGCGCTCGAGCGCTTCGATCGCGTCGTGGATGAGGTGCTGGTCGAGCTCGGCTCGCACCGACGCCGCGATGCCGCGGCCGAGAGCCTCGGGTCGAACACGGCTGCTGTTCGCCCGCATCAGGCCCGAGACCACGAGCTTGTCGAGGCGACTCTGCACGGTGGCCCGAGCGAGCCCGAGCCGTTGCGCGATGACCACGGTAGGTAGCCGAGGGTCGTCGTCCAGCTCGACGAGAATGCGCCGGTCGGTGGCATCCAGCTTGCTCAAATTGAACCCCCGGTCGCTCGAGTCTGATGACAGAATCATACAATTTGTTTAGTCTTGACACTGCACGTTGCCCCGATTGCGGAACATTGTTACCAATAGTTGTACACGAGGTGCGGCGGTCACGAGCCGCAGCACCTGAGGCGGATTCGGCGGCGCACCCTGTCGGCGGGTCTGAACGTCGCCGAACGGCGATCCTCGAACGTGGGTGAATCGAAGACGTGAGCGGATGCCCCGGCCGTGGGCAGGGGCATTCCCTCGTCATCGCCGCGTTGCTGTCCCGACGACCTCAATGCTTGCTACGGCCTGCCGCGCAGGCGGAACACGTCGAAGAGAACCTTGAGTGTGAGGAGTCCGGAGGCGACGACAAGCAGGTAGCCGAAGATCTGGTAAAGGGTGAGGCTCGGGGATACTTCGGGGCCGCCGTTGCTGATTAGCAGCATGGCGGCCATCACACCGAAGACGCCGGCGAGGAAGGTGACGGCGAGCAGGTTGACGAGGTCGCGAATGAGAGACCGGTCGCGATGGTCCGCGAGTAGTCGGACGTTCATGCTGAGGCGGCCCGAGGCGAGGGCACCGGAAATCCGGTCTGCACGCTCGGGAAGCCGTCTCAGGAGCGGCAGGATGCTGGCGAGCTCGTCCGTCGCCGTGGCGTAAAGCGCGGCTGGGCGAGTTGCTTCTGCGACGCGTCTCTCTGCGAAGTCGGCGGCTTCGGTGAGCATTTGAAAGCTCGGGCTGAGGTAGCGGAGGGTGCCCTCGAGAGTGGCGATCGCCCGAAACGCGGATGCGAGTCCTCCCGGTACGGCGATGCGATTGCTGGAGAGCAGTCGCACCATTTCAGTGAACACCGTCACGTCAATTGCGGAGCCCGGGCCCAGCTTGTTCGACATGAACGCACCGATCTCGCGGCGTAGTTGGAACTCGTCGATGTCGTCAGGAAGCTCGACGAATGCGAGCAGGGCGTCGGCGAAGTTGCGGGAGTCGCCGCGGTAGAACGCGAGCAACACGTTCCCGATCTGCTTCCGAAGTTCGGAGTCGAGCCTGCCGATGGACCCGAAGTCGAGGAGCACGAGCTCGCCGCCCGCTGCGAGCATGATGTTGCCGGGATGCAGGTCCGCGTGGAAGACACCGTCGTCGATGATCTGGATCAGTGTGGACCGGAAGAGCCGGCTGGCCTGGTCAGCGCGCTCCGCCTCCGGGCGGTTGGTCAGGGCGCTCGGGTCGCTGAGCGTGTGCCCTTCGACGAGAAACGGATCGGACGCACCCTCGATCCGGAGGACTTCACGGACGCTCAAGCCATCGCCGCCATCGAACGAATCACGCGTGGGAACTTCCGACTTCTTGAGCGGCTCTTCCCGCAGATCGCCCGGGTACTCAAGATCAACCAACTCGAAGCCATCACCGACGACGTCGTCGAAGCTGCCGCAAGCATCCTCGTCATCGGCGACTAACGCCACCAAGCGATCAAATTGCGCCGCCACCGAGCCCCAAACTTTACACTTAGTCGACTGCCGTAAACGTGCGCCGTAAAGGGGTTTCGGCGGTCGTTTTCGGCGCGTCAGAGCTGCTTCGATCATCCCTGTTGAGTGGCTGCTCGCTCTTGGCCTGAACCTGTGGCGTGCCGAAGCTGGACCGCGCCGACCAGCCCGAGCACGAGGAAAATGGCGGCGACGAGCATCGACCAGCGGGTGCCGTCGGCGAACCCGCTGGCAAGCGCGTCGACCGCGGCTGCGGTCTGGTCTCCGAGCGGCCCGGATGACCCGTCGGCACGCAATTGGGCGATGTTCGTGCCCGCAGATTGCCGGGTGGCGGCCGCGATAGTGTCGGCAGCTTCACCACTGATCCCGGCCCTTCTCAGAGCTTCGGGGAGTGTGAATGCGAGCGAGATGGACAGGGCCGCCCCGGCGAATGCAGTCCCCAGTGCGGATCCGATCTGCCGAACCGTGCTCTGCGTCGCCGATGCCTGTCCGGACACGCCGACCGGGACATCGCGGAGCACTGTGCCGGTGAGCTGTGCAGATGCAAGGCCTAGTCCTAGGCCGTAGACGACGAGAGGTATGGCGATGAGCCAGCCCGGCGTGGTGCCGGAGACAATGAGCACGAGCACAAGCACACCGACGACCTCGAGAACGAGCCCTATCAGCACGGTCCCGGGGGATCCGAAGCGAGCGGCGAGGTGGCGGGCTGAGGCTCCGGAGAGGAACGCGCCGACCGCCATCGCGGCGAGCACGAGACCGGCACCCATGACATCGAGTCCGAGCGCGTTGATCAGGTACAGGGGAAGGACGAAGATGATCGCGAACTCCCCGACCGCAACCATCGCGGCGGTCAGGTTGCCCCACGAAAAGGTGGGAAGCATGAACAGGTTCAGGTCGAGCAGTGCAGAGCGCTTCACCTTTTCGCGGTGCCGCTCCCAGATAACGAAGAGTGTGAGCGTGACGATGGCGATGGCGAAAGCAACTGGCACGGCGGATATCGCGGCATCTGCCGGCCATGTCCAGCCGAAGAGTTGCAGGGGCGCTGTCGGCGCCCACCAGCCGAGGTCTGGCCCCTCGATGACGGCGAACACGAGGGCGCCGAAGCCGATACCGGAGAGCACGGCGCCGTCGACGTCCGCGCCGGGACGGCCCGCCTCACCGCGTGTGTTCGGGATGGTGAGCACCCCTGCGATGAACACGAGCACGCCGATGGGGATGTTGACGAGGAAGATCCAATGCCAGGACGCCCATTGTGTGAGGGCGCCACCGGCGAGTGGGCCGACTGCTGCCGCTCCCGAGATCACTGCTCCCCATACGCCGAACGCGGCGGCGCGATACTTCCCGCGGAAGACAGCATTCACGGTGGACAGCGTCGACGGCATGATGAGTGCCGCCCCGATCGCCTGCACTGCGCGTGCACCGATGAGCACGCCGGCGGCATCCGACATCGCCGCAAGGATGCTGCCCGCGATGAACACGACTAGGCCGATGAGGAAAAGGAGCTTGCGCCCCCATCGATCGGCGAGCTTGCCCGTGGAGAGGAGGAGGGCCGCAAGCAGCACGGCGTACAGGCTGTTGACCCATTGGGCGTCGGTGAGATCGAGACCCAGATCACCGATGATCTCCGGTAGCGCTACGCCGACGATCGTGCCGTCGAGCACGATCAACCCGAGACCCACGGAGAGGACAGCCAGCGCGAGCCAGTCACGGCGGGTCGGTGCTGCTGTTGAGATGTCTGCAGACATTGTGCGTCCTTTCAACGTGATCGTGCGGGCCGGCGCCGCAGCACGTCGAAGAGTGCGCGGAGCGTGAGAACGCCGGCGACGACGAGGAAGAGGTATCCGAAGATTTGGAAGAGAGTAAGGGTTTCGGTCAGTTGGGGGCCGGTGTCGCTGGTGAGGAG
This sequence comes from Microbacterium oxydans, assembly GCF_000956405.1. Lineage (GTDB taxonomy): Bacteria > Actinomycetota > Actinomycetes > Actinomycetales > Microbacteriaceae > Microbacterium > Microbacterium oxydans_C. The sequence continues at coordinate 134,474 of NZ_JYIV01000027.1, read as the reverse complement.
CATCGCAGCCATGATTCCGAAGATGCCGGCGAGGAAGGTGACCACGGCAAGGCTGATGATCTCGCGCACAAATGACCTGTCCCGGGGGTCTGCGAACAGGCGCACGTTCATTCCGAACCGGCCATCCGCCAGATTGCCGGTGACACGATCGATCCGCTGAGGGAGACGTTTCACGATCGGCATTGCGGACAGCAGCTCGTCCGAGATGGTCTTCGTGAAAGAGGAGGGGCGGGTCGCCTCGGTCAGACGCTGGTGAGCATATTTGCTGGCTTCTGCAACGAAATCAAAGGTGGGCTCGAGGACCTGGAGGGATCCCTCCACGGTCGCGATCGTGCGAAACGGGACGGTCAACTCGGCGGGTACGGTGAGGCCGTAGTCCGCCAGGATGGACACGACCTGGGTGAACATGCTCGCGTCGAGTCTGGCGCCGGGGCCGAGACGTCGGGACATGAAGGCGGCGACTGCGCGGCGAAGCCCCGACTCATCTTGCACGTCGCTGAGGTCGACGAACATGAAGAGCGCCTCGGTGAAAGCGCTGGCATCCCGACGGGAGAATGCGAACAACAATTCTCCGAGGCGAGTTCGCGTTTCGGAGTCGATGCGGCCGATCGAGCCGAAGTCGAGCAGCACCAGCGTTCCGTCTGCGATGACGATATTGCCGGGATGCAGGTCCGAGTGGAAGACACCGGCCTCCATGATTTGCGCGAGCGTCGCTGCGAGCAGCCGTTGTGCGAGCAGATGACGTGTCGCATCGTCGACAGAGCTCAACGCCGTGGTGCTGCTGAGCGTCTGCCCGGTGATGTATTCCATGACGAGCACCTGGTCGCTGCTGAACTCGGCGATGAAGCGCGGGATTCGGACCCGTGCGTCTGCCGGTACCTGGCCCTGTGCTTCGGTCAGAGTGAGGATGTTGGTGGCTTCCTGCGTGTAGTCGAGTTCGTCTCGGAGGCTGGCGGTGAGGCTGTGTACGAGTTGTTCGACGCCCAACCTTGCCGCCCAGTCGGTGGAGCGGGCGAGTCTGCGGGCGAGACGTGCGGCGATATCCATGTCGCGCTCGATCAGCGGCACGATGCCCGGCCGGCGTACCTTCACGGCGACACGTTCGCCGGATTGCAGGACCGCGGCGTGCACCTGCCCGATCGACGCCGCGGCGAAGGGTTCGGTGTCGAACGCACTGAAGATCTCGCCTGGTGGCCGGCCGAGGGATCGCTCGAGCTCAGGACGGATCTCGTCCCAGGTTGCGGGCGGAACGTGTTGCTGGAGCGTGGTGAGGGCTTCGAGGAACTCTGCCGGGAGGACGTCGGGTCGGGTGGAGAGCAGTTGTCCGAGCTTCACGAACGCCCCGCCGGCTTCCTCGAGTGCTTGCTTCAGCGCATGGGCCTGCGCGTTTCGACGAGGGGCCTGCGCCGCGTTGCTGCCGGGGCCCAGCTTGATCGTGAACAGTCTGTGTCTTGCGGCGATGCGGAGCAGCTCGAGGTATCGGTTATTGCGGTCGAACGTCGCTCGGGTGAGACGCGCCCATTGGTCTGGTCTCGGCAGCGTTCCCTGTGGAATGAGGAGTTCCGAGACAACGAGCACGGTGACGGCGACCAGGATGATAATTCCGAAGAGGACCGGGATCATCGCTGGCGTGTAGTCGGCGGCACGCCAGATGAACTGTGATTCGAATCCGACGCCCGCGGCGAGCCCGAGAACGCCGGCGAGGATGATCCTGCCGGCGCTCATTCGCACTCCGAGCAGCCGTCGCGACAAGGCACCGAGTAGGAGCATCAGCACCACTGTGGCGGTGAGCATCAGCAGCACGTCGAAGACGATTACGGCGAGATTCACAACGACCTCCCAGGGTTATTGAAAGCTTTACACTTCCACGGTCTCCGTTGTTGCGGTGCGGTCCACGACGGCGCGGCGCAGAGCGATGAAGAATACGATCATCCCCGCGGTGAGGAGCATGTGACCGAGACCCGCGATACCGGCGATCATCTTGCTGGATTCTTGGCCAAGAACGGTGAGGCTACCGTGCCAGATGAGCATGCCGGAAGTGACGATCACTCCAGCGTTGTAGAGCCAGAAGAACCAGGCGAACAGCTTGGGGCTTCGAGAGATGGTGAAGACCTTTTCGATGACGAGAGCGATCAGCAGGACGATGAATCCCAAGGTAAGCAGATGGGTGTGGACGAGGCCGAGCTGGGTGAACTTCCCTTCGGGGAAGCCGTTGAGCTTGGTGAACTCCCGGTAGAACAGTCCGGATGCGACACCGACGATCATGTAGATGAACGCGGCGTTGAAGATCTTCTTCAAGGGTGTTTCCTTTCGAGGGTGAGGTTAGATGAGTCCGGTTTCCTGGGCGATGTGGATCGCGCGGGAGCGGCTATCGACGTTGAGTTTTGTGAAGATGTGCGCGATGTGGCTTTTCACGGTGGCTTCGGTGACGAAGAGGGCGCGGGCGATCTCTTTGTTCGCGGCACCTGTCGCGAGGAGGCGGAGGACTTCGATTTCCCGCTCGGTGAGCTTCGGGAGCGGGTTGCGCATCCCTTTGAGTACTCTGTTTGCGAGATCTGGCGCGAGGAACATGTCACCGCCCGCTGCCCGCAAGATGCCCTCGATGATCACGTCCGGTGCGACATCTTTGAGGAGGTATCCGGCGGCACCGGCTTCGATAGCGCCGAGGATCTCCGCATCCCGGTCGAAGGTGGTGAGGATCAGCACTGCGGGCGCGGGCTCGAGTGATCGAAGCGCCGCGGTCGTCTGGACGCCGTCGATCCCGGCCCCGAGACGGAGGTCGCAGAGAACCACATCGGGGTGCAGATGGGCGGCGAGAGCGAGGGCTTCTTCGCCCGTGGCTGCCTCGCCCACAACGTGCACGGAATCTGATTCCAGGACGGCACGCAATCCGCTGCGGACGACAGGATGGTCATCGACGAGCAAGACGGTGGTGGTCATGACTTCTCCTCTTCGCGCAGTTGAACGCGATCACGATGGACCGGGAGGCGGACCGAGATCGCGGTGCCTTCACCTGGTGTGCTCTCGATATCGAGGCCGCCGCCGAGCTCACGCAAGCGCGCTTGCATGAAGCGGAGGCCGTAGCTGGAAGAACCGCTCTCCGCGCTCTGCTCCCAGGAAGGAACATCGAATCCCTGGCCGTCGTCCCTGATGTCGAGTCGGACGCTACGGTCGGCGTCGATGAGACTCATCACGATGCGGGTGGCGTTCGCGTGAAGACGGACGTTCGCGAGCGCGGACTGGGCGCTGCGCAACAGCGCGACCTCGACCTCTGTGGGCAGCATGGGAACGGAGTCGTCCACATGCAGTTCAACCTGCAGCCCTGCCTCCTCGTGCGCGCGGTCGAGCATTCGTCGTAAAGCCGCCGCAAGCGCGTTTTCGTCCAACTCCGCGGGGGTGAGTGCGGCCACGATCCTGCGGACATCAGCGAGGCTGTCCCCTGCCAGTGTCTCCACCTGGGAGAGAACCCGCGCGGCGGCAGGGTCCTGACTGCGCCCGGCGCCGGCGTGGGCGAGAAGTCGGATCGAGGATAGCGCTTGTGCGATGGTGTCGTGGATATCACGGGAGATGCGGGTGCGCTCGGCGACCGCGCCGGATTGACGCTGGGCAAGGGCGAGCTCATCTTGAAGTTCCGCCATCTCCTCCTGCGCAAGCATCAGCGATGAAACCAGCCGTTCTCGTTCAGCCCCGTCTCGCAGAAGTTGAAGGTAGCCGCGGGAGATCCCGAACGCGAACACCCCTCCAATGAGCGGTCCGAACACGTTCGCGTAGCTGGTGGTGCCGTGATGCAGAATCGGCGCGACGACCACCACTGCGAGGACTAGCCCGGAGTATGCCAGGCCCCACGGCACGGGGAGCAGGTGTCCGGCGAGCAGCCAGAGCAGGAACGCGACCCAGACGAACTCCGGGGATACCGCGACAGCGGCGATCCAGATCACACCGAACCCGATCAGCCACCACACGACCACGCGACGGGACCGGGTGCGGGATGGGAGGATCGTGCCGGCGGTGTGCCAGGCGAGGATGGCGAGCCCGGAGATCACGGCTGCAGCGATGGGGGTACCGTCGCCGATCGCCCGAATTGCTCCTACGCTGGTCAAACCAGCGGCGATGACGTGCTGCCCGATCTCCATCGCCCGCATGGTGGGGCCGGCCGAAGCCGACCCCACAGGGTCAATGCGGGTCAACGGTGCGCTCACGAGACTCATGCGCCCATTCTCCTTGCCGCGCCTTGACTGTGCTGGGCCACCAGATGCGGTCGCCGACCAGTGCGAAGATTGCGGGAACGATCACGGTGCGTACGACCAGAGTGTCTACGATCACGCCCACGCCCACGATCAGCCCCAGCTGCCCCAGCGTGACCAGGGGGAGCACGCCGAGCGCGGCGAACACGGCAGCCAGCACGATGCCGGCGCTGGTGATCACGGCACCGGTGTGGGCAACGGCCTCGACCATCCCCGCGCGGGTTCCCCGGATTGCGGCCTCACTGCGGGCCCGGTGCACGAGAAAGATCGTGTAGTCGATGCCCAGCGCCACCAGGAAAAGGAACGCGAGCAGCGGAACCTGCAGGTCAAGGGCATGTTGATCAAAAAGCACTCGGCTCAGCCATGCACCGGCGCCGATCGCGGCGACCGCGCTGGCGAGGTTGACCAAAAGCAGCAGCACTGGCGCGATGATTGAGCGCAGCAGAACGAGCAGCACGACGAAGCTGACGGCGAGCACCAACGGCGCTATCAGCATCAGGTCTCTCTCGTTCCCGGCGCGTGCGTCCAGATCTGTTGCGACCGCTCCACCGACGAGGGCATCCGCGTTCGGCACCGCGTGCACGGCCTCGCGCAGCTCGGTGATCTGGTTCAGGCTCTGCTCGCTGCTTGGCGCATACTCGCTGGTCACCATGATCTTCGTCAGGGACTCGTCCTCGGTAGTTCCAACCGCGTGTACGCGCACGACGCCCTCGACATCGTCGACCGCGGCGACCACGGCATCCGATTCCGCGGTGTCGGCGACGATGAAGATCGGCTGCGCCTCCCCAGGCGGGAAGTGGTCTGAGAGGACCTCGAGACCGGCGGCAGATTCGGACTGCACCCGGAACTTCTCGATCTGATCGAGCCCGATCGACGTACCGAACAGGCCCGTAGCCATGATCGCCAGCAGCGCTACTCCACCGACAACACTCACGACCGGGCGGCGCACGACCCCGGAGGCCAGCCGCCGCCAAGTGCGTCCCTGCCGCGGCGCCTCGCCGGGGCGGGGGACGAACGGCCAGAACACCTTGCGCCCACACACCGCCAGCACCGGCGGCAGCAGGAACAGTACAGCGCCCAGAGCGATGAGAAGCCCTATGGCAGAAGAGATACCTAGTCCATTCGTGCCCGGGATCACAGCGAGCACCAGGGTCAGCAGAGCAAGCACCACGGTCACGTTCGAAGCGATGATCGCCGGCGCAGTCTTGCGCCACGCGGTGCTCAACGCCTGCCGGTGGTCCTCGGTAGCTTGCAGCTCCTCCCGGTAACGGGAGATCAGCAGCAACGCATAGTTGGTGCCCGCGCCGAACACCAACACGCTGATGATTCCCGCGTCAAACTGCAGATCCCATGCGGCGCCGGCCGCGGCAGTCATCCGCCCGGCAAGCCCGTCGGCCAGGGCGACCACGACCAGCGGAAGCAGCCACAGTACCGGAGACCGGTACGTGATGATCAGGAGGATCGCAACGATAAGGATCGTCACCAGCAGCAGCGTAAAGTCGGCGCCCTCGAACGACGACGCCACGTCCGCACCAAAAGCGGGGCCACCGGTCAGCTGCAAGGTGATGCCCTCGGGAGCCCCGTCGGCCAGCGCCGCGCGGATCTCCTTGATCACCTCCGCCGTGTCTGCGTTGGTGTCACCCACCTTGATCGGGGTGACGAGGACGGCCGCCTTCTTGTCCTCACTGAGCAGCGGACCGGTCGAGTCGGCGTCCGCATACTCGTCGAGAACCGGAAGCAGCCCCTCGAGATTCGTCACATCGGAGTCAGACAGCGTCGAGCCATCCTTCTGAGACGCCACAACGAGCACTGACTGACGGTCCGCGTTGGGGAACTTCGCCATCAGCTCGCTCGTCCGTGCGGACTCAGAATCCACGGGCGCCAGCGCGTTGCCGCCAGGGGCCTTCGCCGACCCGAAGGCGCCGAACAAGAGCACCATGAGAACAAGAACAAGCCCGAGAGAAAGCCATGCGCCGCGGCGCGAGGTCAACCTGTCGGAGAAGCGCGAACGCTGAACGGAATCTGCCATGACATCTACTCCACCAGCGCCCAAGATTCTGGTCATCGTGGAGAAGAGGGAAGAAAAAGTCACCCAAAAGGATGATGCGGGCGAGAGATACCGGTTCAGCCGCCAGCCCACCGAAAACGATCGATTTCGGTGGCCCGGTGGAAGTTGCCTGCCGCAAGTGTGTGAATCGCGGATTTAGGTGGCACGCCTTTTACGGTGATAGCTGTCGCGGGCGCTGTGCCGACCCGCGGCTCCCAAACGATCATTTTCGGCAGGGGGACAGGGTATGTCCTCGTTCGTTCCTAGCGTCGTCGTCGTGGCGTGGTCCATCTGAGCCAGCACGCGATGGAAGGAACTTTTTATGAGTGCAGAAGTACAGCCGTTTCGAATTGACATCCCCGAGAGCTCTGTCGAGGAGCTAAAACGCCGGTTGAGCGAGACCCGGTTTCCGCCGCCGCTGCCTGGTGATGACTGGTCGACAGGAGTGCCGGTCAGCTATCTGCGACGGTTGGTCGCGTACTGGGTTGACGAGTTCGATTGGGCGGAGCAGCAAGCGTCGCTGAACATGCTTCCGCAGTTCACGACTGTGATCGAGGGGCAGACGATCCACTTTGTCCACGTCCGATCGAAGGTTTCGGGCGCGCTGCCGCTGGTGCTCACTCACGGGTGGCCGGGGTCGTTCGTTGAGTTCGTGGACCTCATCGGCCCCCTCACTGATCCGGAAGCGCACGGAAGGGCGGCGGCGGATGCGTTCGATGTGGTCATTCCGTCGCTGCCGGGATTCGGATTTTCGAGCCCGGTGGTTGAGGGCGGTTGGGACGCGGCTCGAATCGGGCGGACGTGGGCAACACTGATGGAACGTCTCGGCTACGACCGATACGGGGTACAGGGTGGTGACATCGGTGCTGCCGTCTCTCCCGAGGTCGCGCGAGTGGCACCGTCTCATGTGGTCGGCGTCCACGTTAATGGTTCGATGGGAATGCCGTTGCAGGCTCCCAGCGAAGCAGATCTTGCGTCGTTCACTCCGTTGGAGCTTGACCGTCTGGGGCGGGTTCAGGCGTTCATGCAGGAGGAGTATGGCTACATCGCGATCCAGTCCACTCGACCTCAGACTCTCGCCGCGGGGCTCGTGGATTCTCCCGCTGGCCAGCTTGCGTGGATCATCGATAAGTTCCAGAAGTGGACCGTTCCGCACGAGGAGCTTCCCGAAACGATCATCTCCCTCGATCGAATCCTGACCGACGTGTCCCTGTACTGGTTTACCGAGACCGCGGGCACAGCTGCCTACATCGGTTACGCGCAGCACTCAGCGTGGGGAGCAGTCAAGGAGCCCTCCGGTGTTCCCACCGGGGTCATCATGTTCGCTCACGACGTCGGCATTCGCCGCTACGCCGAACGAGAGAACACCATCACTCGGTGGACTGATGTGACCGACCGTGGCGGGCACTTCGCCGCCCTCGAAGAACCGCAGCTCCTTATCGCAGACCTCACGGAGTTCTTCCGGCCTCTCCGCTGACCAAGGTGGGCCGGTCGTGCGATGGCCGGCCCACCCTGTTTAAGCTCGCTGGGCTGCGCGAGCAGCCTGCTGTGCTACGGCGCCGAACGCCGTCCGTAGCTCGTTGGGTTCCAGCACCTCGATGTCGGCTTGTAGGAGCAGGAGCCATCTGGCGATGGACTCGTAGCTCTCGGCTCCCGCGTGCACGATCGTGGTCCGAGTTGTCTCCTGTTCGATAGCTCCCCATGCCGGCGCAACCCAGCGCTGCACCGTATCCACTGTTGCGTGCACGCGGACGGTGGCGGTCACCTGCTGCCACCCCGCGCTGAGCTGCCGAGTCACCCATTCATCGACGCTCGGGCCGGGAAACGTATGCGATCGGATCGGCATCTGGCTGACGGCGACGTCGGAGATGCGATCGACACGGTACGTCCGCCAATCGTCGGTGTCGACGTCGAAGGCGACGAGGTACCACCGCCGCACTGTGTTGACCATCGCAAGGGGATCAACCCGTCGGTCCTTCGTCGCTCCGTTTCGCTGCGAGTGCTTGAACTCCACTCGACGGCCGAGCAGACATGCTCTTGCCAGCTCACCGAGAACCCCGATGTTGACGACCGGGGAGTCTATTGGTTCGAGACCGTCCACTGGCGCATCGATCGTGACTTTCGCTACCGCATCGATGACCCACCGCACTTGAGTGGGCAGTGATGCGAGGAGCTTGCCGAGAGAACTGGCGGTCAGGGTTGGATCAGAGCTTTCCTTCCACCTTCGAAGCGCGAGAGCACATGCCAGCGCCTCATCTGTGGAAAGAAAGATCGGCGGCAGGACCGCCCCAGGTTCGAGAGAGTATCCGCCGTCGACACCGAGACGTGTGTCAACGGGGTACCCCAGATCCCGGAGTCTTGCCACGTCGCGCCGGACGGTTCTGGTCGTCACGCCCAGGTCGGACGCTAGCTGGATGCTGCTTACGAACCCGTTCCTTTGAAGCATCCCTAGTAGCTCGAACGTCCTCGATGTCGTATCCCACATGAACCGATCATCCCCGGAATGAGGACACCAGCGGTCCGCCGCGAGCGATCCCCCCTTCGCAACGGAAGGAGGACAGACACTGTCCGGCTCAGTGCTTACCCTCAGATCTCACCCACACCACGTGACAAATGCAGGGAGCAAGCCCCGTGACTGAGCGAACGCTACGAGACAATGCCATCGCGAGATCCGAGCGATGAAAGGAAACCGAACCACTCTCCTGTTGTGCTGCCTGGCACAACTGATGGTCACGCTCGATAGCTCAATTCTCGCTGTGGCGCTTCCCGAACTGAAAACCGGGCTCGGGTTCTCTGCTGAGACGTTGCCTTGGGTCGTGAACGCCTTCGCCATTCCGATCGCAGGCCTTCTGCTGTTCTCAGGACGGCTATCCGATCGGTTCGGGTCGCGCAGAATCCTGGCCGTCGGAGTGGGGGTCTTCACTTTGACCAGCCTGGGAGCAGGGCTCGCTCCCACAGCCGACGCACTTATCGCCGGTCGGGTCGGGCAGGGGGTCGGTGCGGCGTTGATGACGACGGCATGCCTCGCACTCCTTTCGCAGACCTTTCCTCAGGGCCCAGCTCGCGCGCAAGCGTTCGGCTTATGGGGCGCGGCATCCGGCAGCGGTGGCGCTCTCGGAGTACTTGGCGGTGGAGTCATCGTCGAAACCCTAGGGTGGCGGTGGACTCTGCTGGTGAACGTCCCGATCGGGCTCGCACTTCTGGCGTTGCTCATCTTCGGTAACCGGACGCCGCACCCCACCGCACGGCCCCATCTCGACCTGGCCGGCAGCACCGCGTTCCTAGTAGCTACGGCATCACTTGTACTGGCAGTCATGTCGGTTTCGAACTCTTTCACCGCTGCCGGGTGGGCCTTCCTTGGACTGGTCAGTGTCGTCACATTCGTGCTCATCGAGAAGCGCGCGGCATCACCTCTGATCCCTTTTGTAGCGCTCGGTCGAACCGGCGCCTGGCGGCCCGCTACCGCGATGATGTTCATCGGCGGAGCCATGACAGCCACTTTTTACTTCATGACCCTCAACCTGCAGTTGTTCCACCTGCTCAGCCCCCTCGCCACCGGTCTCTCATTCCTTCCCCTATCACTCGGGGCTTTCCTCGCCGCAGCCACCAGTCACCGGCTCCAGCGGCGGCTCGGGACAGACAGAACGACCGCGCTCGGCGCGCTCATCATGACAACCGGTCTGGCCGCGATCTGGGCCTTCTCTGCTGCCCCCTTCCCCGCGGCCCTGATTGCGGCGAGCGGGATCTTCGGCATCGGCATGGGTATCGCACTGGCGTCAATCGCTGACGGCACGACTCACCTGCTCCCCGCAGCACTAGCCGGAGCTGCTTCCGGAGTGCTCACAACCGCGCAGCAGTTTGGAAACAGCTTCGGCCTCGCCATCGTCGCTGCCGCCGACGGGCAGATACCGACCAACCACTACGCCGGAGGGTTCGTATCCACGCTAATCCTCAGCGCTATCGCGCTCGCCCTCCTCGCAACGCACGCCTGGTCGACGCAGAAACTCAGACGTGAATCAGCGTGACGCCAGATCCCGTAAACGACCGTTCATGAGTCAGCCGACGCTCTACTGGCTCAGTTCGGCGAGTCGTGTCTCATGACTCGTGTCGACGATCTATGTAAAGCAGGCGGCGTTCGCGATACGCTGAGGCATGGCCACGATCGGTTACGCCCGTGTCTCGACCCGAGACCAGAATCCGGACGGCCAGACCGATGCGCTCGAAGCTGCGGGGTGCGACAAGATCTTCGTCGAACACGCATCTGGCACCCTGGCGAAGAGGCCGGCGCTGACGGATGCCCTCGGGTATCTGCGAGAGGGTGACTCGCTCGTGGTGACGAAGCTTGACCGGCTCGGCCGATCTGTGCGAAACCTCAAGCAAGTCGCGGATGAGCTGCAGCAGCGTGGGGTTGGGTTGAAAGCCCTGTCGCAGGGCATCGACACCACCACGCCTGGTGGCCGGTTGTTCTTCCATATGCTCGCTGCGATCGCGGAGTTCGAGCACGACCTCATCGTGGAGCGCACCCACGACGGCCTCGCGGCCGCCCGCGCTCGAGGACGGAAGGGTGGCCCGAAGTTCAAGATGACGCCGACGAAGATCCGGCAAGCCCGGGCGATGTATGACGAGGGCGGCCACACCGTGCAGGAGATCGCAGACACGTTCGGGGTGTCCCGGCCCACGATCTATCGGCACTTGGCCGAGCACGTCGAGCGGGCCTGACGAGGGATCATGGCGCACCTCAGCGACCGGCAAAAGGCCGAGCTTGTGCGCCAACACCAGGACGGTGTGCCGTGGACGCGTCTTGCGGAGCAATCCGGCGTTGCGGTGCGGACCTTGCAACGGTGGGCAGCTCGGATGGAGACGGGACGGCTCGCGAGAGCAACTCGCAGCGATAAGGGATCGACTCGCACTGCCGCCGAACTTGTCACCGCAATCGAGGCACTTGCTGTGCGCCGGCCCGCGCCTACGATCGCGTATATCCACCGTCGCATCGGTGACATCGCCCGGGACCGCGGATTGCCGACCCCGGGATACACCACGGTCCGCGAGATCGTGCACGCGCTCGACCCGGGCCTGACGGCCCTCGCGGACGGCGGGGACGCGGCGTACCGCGACAAGTTCGAGCTGGTCTACCGCCGCTCGACTTCCGCGCCGAATGAGCAGTGGCAGATGGACCACACACTGCTCGATGTGATGATCCTCAACGACCGGCAGCAACCCGTCCGACCCTGGCTCACGATCGTGCTCGACGACTACTCGCGAGCGATCGCCGGCTACGCGCTCGGCGTCTCAGCACCCACGGCCGAGCATTCCGCATTGGCGATCCATCAAGCGGTCGCTCGGAAACGAAACCCGAAGTGGGTGGTATCCGGGCTCCCGGACGTCCTCTACAGCGATCACGGGTCCGATTTCACCTCGACCAGGATCGAACACGTCTGCCTCGACCTACACGTGCGCCTGATTCACTCCCGGGTCGGCGTTCCGCAGGGGCGCGGCAAGATCGAACGGTTCTACCGCACCATCACGACCGAGCTGCTGCCGCACCTGCCCGGGTTCATCCCGCACGGCACCGGCGGGTCACCCGTCAGCGAACCCACGCTGACCTTGCATCAACTCGATGACGTGCTCGAGCGATTCATCGTCAACGAGTACAACGAACGACCACATTCAGCGACCGGCGCAGCCCCGCATAATCGCTGGGGCAGCGACAGCTTCATCCCTCGAATGCCCGCCCACCCGGAAGACATCGATTCGCTCCTGCTGACTGCCGCGGCAACGCGACGTGTGCAACGCGACGGCATCCGCTTCGCATCGACCCGATACATCTCACCTGTCCTCGCCGCATACGTCGGCGAAGACGTCACGGTGCGGTACGACCCCCGCGACCTGGGCGAAGTGCGAGTGTTCCACGACAACACGTTCTTGTGTCGCGCGATCGCGCCCGAACGCTCCTCCGAGACCGTGTCCTTCACCGACCTGCAGGCGGCGCGCAACACGCAACGCCGCGCCCTGAAACAGCAGCTCCGCGAGCTCACCACTCACGCTGGCTCACTACCTGAAGACACCCGCCACCGCCCCGAGATACCGCCGGTACCGGAGAGCGCACCCGATCGCGCAACGCCGCCCCCGGCCCGACACGGATTGAGGACCTATGCCAATGGCTGAGCCAGACGACGGCAAACCTCGCTCCGTGCTCTTCGAACCAGGCGACGACGGGCGCCGGTTCCTCAGCGGGTACTTCGACGAATTCAAGGAGGCAGCGCCACCGCACGCAGACACGCGGGCGGCGTTCGTGACCACGCGGGAGCATCGCCGGTTCCAGGAGTTCGCACACACCGTCCGCTCCCACCGTTACATCGGGCTTTGCTACGGGCCACCCGGGATCGGCAAGACGCTCTCTGCTCGCCACTACGCTGGCACCGACGAGTGGGAGCAGTGGCACCCGCTCTCGCGCAGCACCGGTGCCCTGCCGCCCGTGCCCGAAGCGGTTCAACGAAGCAGAACCGCGTTTTTCACCCCTACCGTCGCCGCGACCATCAAGCAGATCGATCAAGGCCTGCCCCGGGCCTGCCAGCACATCTCCTGGGCCATCGACTACGCTCAGCACGGCCACGTCGACCCCTACGTTCACGCCGAATCCCAGCACAGCGGGAACACCGAGCTGCTCATCATCGACGAAGCCGACCGGCTCAAGACTGCCGGCCTCGAACAAGTCCGCGACTTCTATGACCGCCACCGAATGGGCGTCATCCTCATCGGCATGCCCGGCATCGAGAAACGCCTCGCCCGCTACCCCCAGCTCTACAGCCGCATCGGCTTCGCCCACGAATACCGGCCCCTCCGCAGCGACGAACTCACGGCCGTCGTCGCGCAGCGCCTCCCGGACCCCGACCCTGACGACGCGGGGCTCGCGCACACGGCAGCTCTAGCCGCGATCGTCCGCGCGACCAACGGGAACTTTCGCCTCGCCGACCGGCTCGTCACCCAGGTGAATCGCATCCTTGACATCAACAAGCGCACCCACCTCACCCCGGAGGCCGTTGACGCCGCCCAGGGGGCTCTCCTCATCGGGCGCTAAGCGCAGCTGAGACCATGACGTCCGGGCCCTTACATAGACAGAGGCCACCCCGTCCGATTCGATTGGCTGAGTTCACGGAGTGGAAGACTGAGTGCAGCTCGGCATCGAGGGGAAGCCTCCTCGCAACCCACCACAAGAAAGAAGCGTGCATGATCTCGTTGTCCGCCGCCGTCGGCATCGCTCTCATCGAGCTCGGCCTCGCTCTCACCCCCGGGCCGAACATGATGTACCTGGTCTCTCGCAGCATCAGCCAGGGATGGCGTGCCGGAATGATGTCGCTGTCCGGCACGGCCGTTGGCTTCGTGGTGTACATGGTGATGGCCAACCTGGGATTGGCGGCAGTGTTCCTCGTCGTGCCGTGGCTGTTCATCGCACTGAAGGTCGCGGGGGCCGTCTACCTTCTCTGGCTCGCCTACAAGACACTTCGCCCGGGCGGGAAGTCGCTGTTCGAGACCAACGATCTTCCGCGTGACTCGTTCGGCAAGCTCTTCCGCATGGGCCTCCTGACGAACCTCCTCAATCCGAAGGTCGCGATCCTCTACCTGGCGCTCATCCCGCAGTTCATCGACCCCACCGCAGGCAGCATCGTGGCCCAAGGATTCCAGCTCGGCGCGATCCAGATCCTCGTCGGCGTTGCCGTGAACGGCGCGATCATCATCGCCGCCGGATCAGTCGCCACGTTTCTACAACGCAAGCCGGCCTGGATGCGGTGGCAGAAGTGGGTCACGGGCACACTCCTGGGCGCAATCGGCGTGAAGCTTGCGATTGATGCCCCGGCGCCCGCTGTGGCCCCATAGCGGCCGCCACTTCGCCTGTCGGATGGCGTCTAAGAGCGTCCAGTTCCTGCCGGAACATCCACGTTCGCGCTCTCATCCCGGGACATTTAGCACCGCGAAAAGAACGTCACCTACAACTGCTATCTACACCGATCGCACGACACGCCGATCGCGCACCCGCCGAAACCCCCTGCCGAAACCAGATGCGCCGAAACTGGCCGTTCGACGTTTTAGGCAGCGTGAGAGTGGAAGGTGATTTACGACATCTTTCGTGAGACAGCCGGCAGCCTCGACCGTGCATCACTCACCCGTCTTCCCGGGAATGTTCTGTCTCACCGACCGACAGCTTTCGTGAGATCGGACATCCACCCACGCGAAGTCAGCGCCGAGGGCCAATTCATCGCTCGTGCCGACAACGTCGAACGACCTCTTGCAGTATTGCTGTGAACCGGATCGACCGAATCGAGCAATACGGATGTGAGCCCCGACAACGAGGTGATTGAACGCTCGATCCTCGAGCCTGCTGTCTTCGAGACGCTGTACGCACGTGATGCGACCTCGGTGTACCGCTATGCAGCTCAGCGCTTGGGTGATCATGCGGCGGACGACGTGATGTCCGAGACGTTCCTCGTGGCGTTCGACCGACGCGCGGCGTATGACGTCACGGTGCAGAGTGCGCGACCATGGCTTCTCGGCATCGCGACCCGGCTCATTCGCAGACATGCCCGGGTCGAGGCCATCGCATGGAAGGGGATGTCCGCTGACCTCGCCGCTCAGGTCGCCCCCGATTTCATCGAGCAAGCAGGCGCCCGCATCGATGCGGAGCGACTCACTCGGCGGTTGAAGAAGGCTCTTCGACGTCTGCCTGTCGCAGACCGGGACACTCTGCTGCTTTACGCCTGGGGCGATCTCGACTATGCGTCGATCGCTCAGGCGATGCAGGTACCTGTCGGCACCGTGCGGTCACGACTCAACCGCGCGCGGCGGAAGCTTCGTCGCGCGGCTGCACGCACCTCGATCGAACAGGAGACGGATCATGGACGAGCTGACGCTTCTCCGCAGCACGCGTGACGATTCCCGTGTGCCGAGCCCCGAGGCGCTGACGAGAGGACGCGCCGCTCTCGCCGCACGTGTCGACGGGGAGGTGCCCGTAGCGCTCTTCGCGCAGCTGGGTGAGGACACGAGGTTCCGTCCCACGCCGGCGCGTCATCGACGCGCAGTCGTGTGGGCGGGGTTCTCCGCTCTCGGCGCAGCCAGCCTCGCTGTCGCGCTGGTGGCCACAAACGTCCTAGGCGTTGCCGATTGGAATGGCGGAGCCGATCCCGCTGCGGCGAGCGCGCTCCACACTGCAGCGCTCGCGACCATGGAGGTCAGCGACCCGGTCGTCGGGCCAGGGCAGTATCTGTTCGTTCGTACGGATGGCGCTTTCGCTGCCGTCGGAACTCTCGAAAAGGATGCTGCGAAGATCGAAGCCAACGACGGGAACATCCTGCCGGAAGACGCTGTCTCCACGATCGACGGCTATCACGACGAGCTTTACGTACCCGCTGATCGCGACGGCGACTGGGTATGGATCCAATGCGGACGATGGCCGTCGCAGACGTTCGGTCCCAGGTCGGAGGCTTTCGCCGGGGAACAGTCAGCGAACTTCTACGCGTACGACTCGAGCGTCATCCGACGATTCCCTGGCGGGATAGGTCCGAACGGGCGCAGCGTCGTCGGGTACAGCACGATGACGGGCATGAGCGCCGACTACGGCGCACTTCCTCGTGACCCGGCGCAGCTCCTGAGCAAGATCTACGAGTGGAACGGTCACTCCGGGCAGTCCCGCGACGGACAGGCACTGGAGTGGATCACATCCGCTCTCGAGCGGGGGACCGCGCCCGCCGAGTTCCGGTCGGCGCTGTACAAAGCGGCCGCGTTGATCCCCGGAGTGACGATCACGGACCAGCAAGCGACCTTGAACGGCACCACCGGTGTCGCGATCGGCCGGCTCGAACCGGCGAACAACGTCCAGTACGACATCATCATCGACCCGAAGACCGGGCAATACATCGGCGAACGCGAGGTCACACTCATCGCGTACGCCAGTTTCCCCGCGGGGACGACGACGAGCTGGACCGCCGTGACGACGTCGGTCGTCGACGCTGCGCCGACCGACGTCGCGACCTGCCGCGGATAGAGGCGCAACCGGAACGCCACCCCTAGGAGCGCGGGAGGGAGGCTTTCGGCGTCGTCGTCCAGGCGGATACCGAGCGCCGGCGAGTGAGGAATCGGAAGCTGACGTCCCAGATGTACTCGAGGGGTCCCTTACGGAACCGGCGGGACCAGAGGTTCGCGAAGAGGACGACGGCGCCGGCGATGCCGACGAACATCACGAGCGTGCCCACGAGCGGGTCGAGCGCCGACGACAGGGGCGAGTGACCGATCACCTGCTGTGCGACTCTGCCGAGGATGTTCTGCAGCACGTAGCAGCTCAACGCCATCCGTCCGACGAGGGAGAGCTGCCCACCGACGAAGCCGATGGGGCGTCGCTGATAGAAGTCCGCCATGAGGGCGAGGATGCCGAAGGCGACGAAGGGAGCGGAGAGGAACCTATCAAGGCCGATCTGATCCTGCGCGAGGAAGAAGGTGAGCTCCAACGGAAGGCCGATGCCGAGTCCGATGATCATGACCCACTTCCTCAGGCGCGCGCCTCGGGTCTCGAACAGCCCGTGGCGGTACAGCATCGCGCCCAGCGTGAAGAGGACGAGTCCGAGAGTCATGATCGATCCGGTGTCGGTGCCGATGGTGAGGTCGGAGAACACGGTGAGGGTGTTCGCCTGCACCGTTGCCCAGTAACCCGACTGCCCGCTCGAATCGCCTGCGTCGCCGGGGAACACGATCCCCGGGAGCATGAAGGTGCCATCGGCGGTGAACAGCGGCATGAGCATGAGGGTCACGTGCGCGGTCAGTGCGACACCGATGAAGATCCACTGGCGCTTCTCGGGCAGCAGCAGCACGAAGGCGACCACGAAGCCGAGGATCGCGTAGGCGCGGAGCACGTCGAACTGCACCACGAAGATGTAGTTCAGCATCCCGTCGAGGAACAGCAGCCCGGTGCGGATCAGATAGGTGCCGGGCCATCGGCTTCCCCGACGCAGGGCCGCCTGGCGTTGGATCTCGAGTCCGATCCCGAACATGATCGTCAGCAGGCCGAGGAATTTCCCGTTCGAGGCGGCCGACAGCAGGTCGTCCCACCAGATGTCGATGACCCGTTCGCCGAAGAACGCACGGAAGAGCCAGATGTTGCTCGCGAGAGTGCCGAGGATGGCCACTCCTCGGATGACGTCGAGCGAGGCGATGCGACGGGGGGAGGATGCGGTGTCGGGTGCCGCAGAGGGTGGAGCGAGATCGTTCATGTCTCCAGCCCACGGCAGAGGCGGTTGCGGGAGCGTATGCCGTTTCCGATACGGTCGCGATATCGCCCGAGAGCAGCGCGCGGTCAGCGGTTCCGGACCAGGCGCGGGATCACGGCGACCAGCGCGACCATGAGGATCAGCTCCACCATCGTCTGCGTCACGACGACGAGCGGGGTGATCGCGAAGGTGCTCGGCAGCGCCAGGGCGAGCGGCAGCACCACGAGCGAGTTGCGTGTGACGGCGCTGAACACCGCGGCACGCCGGCCCGCAACGTCGAGTCGTGCGACGCGCGCCGCCAAGGCTGCCAGCGGGCCGACGATCGCGGCGAACCCCAGGAAGAGGGGAACCGTCATGAGCACGCCTGCCCATGCGTCGCCGAGGTTCGCCACCTGCGAGGCGACGACGGTGAACAGGGTGAGCATCATGAGCGGCACCATTCCCCCTGCCGATCCCGCCTCGACGGCACGGGCGAATGCGTGTCTCCTCGCCGTCAGCTGCGTCAGCGCGGCCAGCCCGAGAGGCAGCACGATCAGGAGGAGGAACGCGTCGACGAAAGGGCGGGCATCGAACGAACGCAGAACGCCCGGCCCCATGATGAGGGAGACGTAGACGGGGAGCAGGGGGGTCTGCACCAGCATGAGCAGGGGAGTCGCCGCCAGCAGCCGGGCGCGGTCGCCACCGGCGAGGCCGGTGAACACGATCACGTAGTCCACGCAGGGAGTGAGCAGCACGAGCAGTACACCGAGGAGCACGGCTTCGTCGGCGGCGACGAACCTGCTCATGCCGAACACCACGAGCGGCACGACGGCGAAGTTCACGATCAGCAGCGTCACGAGGAAGCGCCAGTCGGTGAAGGCCCGCCCGACGCGTGAGAACGGCACGCTCAGGAACGTGGCGTAGAGCAGCAGCCCCAGGGCAGGGGTCATCGCAGACTCCCACCACGGAGCGCTCGCAGGTGCCCACAGGCCGATCGCGGCGCCGACGACGATGGACGTCAGGTACAACATCACCTGGTGTCGCTCGCCCCATGCTGTCAGCTCGCGCATCACCACCTCCAAGACCCTGTTTTCTCACGGCGATTACGCGGGATGCGATACATTGCAGTGTAGGTAGAACTTCAGGCTCTACTACATTTGCGTGCTCGAGTGGAGGACAAGGCAGTGGCACTCTCAGGCGGACCCCTTGAGCGCAGATCGATGAGCGACGAGGCCTACAACAGGCTGCAGGACGCGATCATCAGCGGCGAGCTTCGCCCGGGCGAGCGCCTGCGCGACTACGAGCTCGCCGAACGCCTCGGAACCTCGAAGACGCCGATCCGCCACGCGCTCGATCGACTGGCCGACCACGGCCTCGTGGAGATGCAGCGCAACCGTTACACCCGGGTCGCGCCGATCGATCTCGACCAGGTCCGCAACGCGGTGGACCTCTTCGGAGACATCTGGATCGGATCGGTGCGCCACGTGATGCCGCTCATCCAGGATGACGATCTCGCGTACCTCGCCGAACTCGCGGATGAGATGACCGCCGCGATCAAGGCGCGAGACGTCGCCGGCTTCGGCATCGCGCTGCGTGGCACGGCGACGGGCTTCGCGCGTATCGAGGGCAACGCGTCGCGGGCGGTCATCATCGAACGGCTCGGGCCGCAGATCCGCCGGTTCAGTCAGCACGCGAGAGACGCCTTCGACTGGGAGGTCGTCGGCGGATTCGTCGCGTCCTTGCGCAACGCCATCCTCGAGCGCGATGCCGTGGAGACCCGCGCCGTGCTCGTGACCTTCTTCGACGAGGTGCTCCCCGCGATCATCGATCGTGCGGAGAAGCAGGAGCTCACCCGCTCCGACATCCGGGACTAGCAGCTCCCGCGTCGCTCGCCGACGTTCCGTCCTCGCCCGTGGTTGGCCGTTCCCGGCAGATCCACAGGAAGCGCAAAGGGTGTTCTCCTACTCTGGAGGCACCCAAGGGGAGTACTCCGACACGGTGGGGTCGTCATTACGGATGCATGTCGCATCCCGGGCCACCGGTTCCATGTTCGATGGAATGGAGAAGACTTTGGCGGTACTGTCGTACCCCGAGTCTGGAGCCCGAATTTGGACGTCACCCCCCTGATCTGGATCATCACGATCGCCGTCACGATCGCGTTCTTCGTGTACGAGTTCTTCGCGCACGTGCGCACGCCGCACGAGCCGACCATCGGTGAATCCGCCCGCTGGTCGATCTTCTACATCAGCCTCGCGCTGCTGTTCGGCGTCGGCATCGGCGTCGTCTCCGGCTGGACATACGGCGGCGAGTACTTCGCCGGCTACCTCACGGAGAAGGCGCTGTCGATCGACAACCTCTTCGTCTTCCTCATCGTGATGACCGGCTTCGCCGTGCCGAAGAAGTATCAGCAGAAGGTGCTGATGATCGGCATCGTGATCGCGCTGATCCTTCGCGGCATCTTCATCGCGGTCGGCGCGACGCTCATCGAGAACTTCTCGTGGATCTTCTACCTGTTCGGTGCTCTGCTGCTCGTGCTGGCCTACCGTCAGGCCTTCAGCAACCATGAGAGCAACCCCGCCAACGGGCGGTTCATGACCTTCGTGCGCCGCCACCTGCCGGTCAGCGACGAGTACAACGGGGACAAGCTCACCGTCGTGAAGAACGGCAAGCGCTTCGTGACCCCGATGCTCCTCACGATCATCGCGATCGGGTTCATCGACCTGGTGTTCGCTGTCGACTCGATCCCCGCGATCTACGGCCTCACCGACCAGGCCTACATCGTCTTCACGGCGAACGCCTTCGCGCTCATGGGTCTGCGTCAGCTGTACTTCCTCATCGGCGGACTCCTCGAGCGGCTCGTCTACCTGGCTCAGGGCCTCGCCGTCATCCTCGCGTTCATCGGCGTCAAGCTGGTCCTGCACGCGCTGCACGTCAACGAGCTGCCGTTCGTCAACGGCGGTCAGGGCGTCGAATGGGCCCCCGAGATCCCGATCTGGTTCTCGCTGCTCTTCATCGGCGCGACGATCGCCGTGGCCACCGTGGCGAGTCTGATCAAGACCCGCCGCGCCCCGGCTTCCTCGGCCCACGCAGTCTCATCCACCGAATCCACCACCCCCAACAACACCACCGACAACAAGGAGCACTCTTGAGCGCGCAGCGCTGTTCTGACTCTTCGGACTCTGACAGTACGAGCGCCCGGTTCGTCCCGGGCGCTCACCCCACCACAGACGAGGCGGCCCGCTGATGGGCGACCTGCTCTGGAACATCGCCCTCGTCCTCGCGTTCGTGCTGATCGGCGGTGTCTTCGCTGCGACGGAGATGGCGCTGGTCACGCTGCGTGAGAGTCAGATCAACGCGATCGGCCAACGTGGTCGCCGCGGAGCGAAGGTCGCCGCCCTCGCTCGCAATCCCAACACCTTCCTGTCAGCCGTGCAGATCGGGGTGACCGTCGCGGGCTTCGCGTCGGCGGCATACGGTGCGACGTCGATCGCGCCATCCCTGGCGCCGGTCCTCGAGTCGTGGGGGCTGACGCCTGCCCTCTCGCTGACCATCGCGACACTCGTGCTCACCCTCGTGATCGCGTACCTGTCGCTCGTGCTCGGCGAGCTCGTGCCCAAGCGTCTCGCGATCCAGCGCAATTCGCAGTTCGCCTACGCGGTCGCCCCCGCCCTCAACGGGTTCGCGACGATCATGCGTCCGGTGATCTGGCTGCTCTCGGTCTCGACCAACGCCCTCGTCCGGTTGCTCGGCGGGGATCCGCACAAGACCAGCGACGAGATGACCGACGAGGAGGTGCGCGACATCGTGGCCAGTCACCAGGGGCTCCCGGATGACGAACGGCGCATCCTCGATGACGTGCTCTCGCTACGTGGCCGACAGGTCAGCGAGGTCATGCGTCCGCGGCCGGAGGTCGTCGCGCTCGACGAGGCTGCGAGCGTCGGAGAGGTGATCGCGCAGGTGCGCGAGCTGCCGTTCTCTCGCTACCCCGTGTCCGACACCTCGATCGACGACATCACCGGATTCGTGCACGTGCGCGACCTGTTCGACGCGGCAGCCGACGATTCGACCCGCCCGCTGAGCGCGCTCATGCGCGACATCCCGTACATCCCGTCGACCGCGGGCGTGCTGCCGACCTTGACCCGGATGCGGGCCGACGGGCATCACATCGCGGTGGTCGTCGACGAGTACGGCGGGACGGACGGTCTCGTCACGCTCGAAGACCTCGTGGAGGAGGTGGTCGGCGAGATCTTCGACGAGTACGACGCAGAGGTGTTCATCTCGGCGGACGACGGCATCGATGGACGACTCAACCTGCAGGACTTCGAAGAGGCGACGGGGTTGGCGATGCCGCGCGGATCGTCCGACACCATCGCCGGATTCGTGACCGAGCAGCTGGGACGCCTCGCCGTGGTCGGAGACACCGTGGAGGTGCCCGGTGCGACGATCCAGGTCGCCGAGCTGGACCGCCGCCGCATCGCGCGTGTGCGGGTCATGACAGACCCCGTCGCCGAGCCGGAGGTTTGATCCCGCGCTTGCGCCCTCAGGTGCGCGGCACCCCGGTGCCCAGGTCGCCGAGCCCTTCGGAGAGGACGTCGACCAGCAGGCGGGCGTAGCGCCCGTCGGGGTCGAGGTCGGGATCGAACACCGTGACGGAGGCCCCGACGGCGCGCGGCGCGAGCTCCCGCAGCAGGGCGATGAGCTCCGCCGCGCCGATCCCTCCCGGGTCGGGGCTGTCGACGGCGGGCATGACGGAGGGGTCGAGCACATCCACGTCGAGCTGCAGCCAGTAGGCGGGCCCTGCCACGGTGGCACACTCCGCGCCGACCCGCTGCGCTCCGAGGGCCAGGACCTCGGCGGCGGGTGCCACCCGCCCCAGGACGGCTCGCGCCTCCTCCTGCTGCTCGTCGTCGTCGCGGTGGCCGATGTGCGCCGTGCGGGCCGGACGGAAGTAGGGTCCATATCCGTCGATGTCGGCGATGGCCGGCCAGTGCAGTCCTACGGCCGCCGCGAGATCTTCACCGGCCACGCTCGCGCACTCGGGGTCGTTGCCGGGGTGTCGGAAGTCGGTATGGCCGTCGATGTGCACGAGTCCGATGCCGCCGCGATGAGCGGAGGCGATGCCTGCGCCCAGGAGGATCGAGCAGTCACCGCCCAGCACGAGCGGCGCCTCACCCCGGCCGAACGCCTCGCCGATACGGGCGGCGAGGCCTCGCGCATGCTCGATCATGGCGACCTCGTTCCGCACGTGCCCGGGGAGCCTTGTCGCGGCGTCGTCGACATACCTCCCGGGGAGGACGACACCGGAGTCCGTGGCGCCGAGCGTGGCGAATCGGCGGAACAGCCCGGCCTCGCGCAGTGCTTCCGGCGCCTTCGCCGCACCGGGGACCGCGCCGGGCTGCGGTGGACGGAGACCGAGGTTCGACGGTGCGGAGAGCAGCGTGATCATGGTTTCATCCTGTCTCGGGGTGCTGACACTCCGATGCCGTCACGTCGGGAAAGGCACCCCGGTGAGGCGCTCCGCCGCCGCCCACAGCGCTGCGCCCACGTCAGATGAGCGCACCTCGTCCGAAGCCGACACCCGCGCGGGGGCTCCGCGGAACTCGAGCAGACCGCCCGGCCCCCAGTAATCGCCGCTGACGACCTCGGTCGAGGTGGCCGCATGGACGATCGGCAGCGCCCCGCCGTCCTTGCCCTGCACCAGAAGCCTGGTCGGTGCTGCCAGGGCGCGGGCGATGCCGGACACCGACGCCAAGCCGGGGCGCGGAAGGGTGAGCGGGTCGACCGCATAGCCCGGGTGCGCGCAGACCGCCGAGCGGGATGAGTCGGCCCAGCGTCGCGCCAGCTCGAACGCAAAGGCCATCAGAGACGCCTTCGACCGCCCGTACTGCTGCAGTGAGGAACCGGTCCACGGGTCGTCGAGCGTCGCCGGGTCGAGGCGTGCGAAACGGTGGGCGATCGAGCCGACGGCGACCACGCGGGCTGCGGGGGCGAGCACTGACTCGAGTTGTGCGACCAGGGCGAAATGCCCGAGGAAGTTCGTGCCCACCATGAGGTCGTGGCCGTCGCTGGTGCGCGCTGCGCGATCTGCCGCCTTCACCCCGGCGTTGCAGATGATCGCATCGAGGCGTTCGTCGACTCGGGCGGCTGCCTCGGACACGCTGTCGAGCGATCCGAGGTCGAGCTCCAGCACACCCAGGTCGGCCTCCGGCACCCGGCCGCGGATCGCCGAGACCGCCGTGCTCGCGCGCTCGGGGGAGCGGCATCCGAGGACGACGCGTGCTCCCCGGGCGGCGAGCTGCTCCGCGCACCAGTAGCCGATACCCGCGTTCGCGCCCGTGACGAGAACGGTTCGACCGAGAAGATCTCGAGTCGGCGTCGGGGGAGCGGCATCCATCCCCTCAGCCTAGGTCTCGACCGGGTGGAAGGGGTCAGTCCGCCTCGTGGTGGTCATGCTCGTCGGCGTCGTCCTCGAGGAGCATCCCGACCGAGGTGGCGCAGGCATCGCCCTTCCACGCCTCGATGCCCTCGCGCACCGCGAAGGCGGCGATCACGAGGCCGGCCACCGCATCCGCCCACCACCAGCCGAGCAGCGAGTTTGCGACCAGCCCGACCAGCACCGCGGCGGAGAGGTACGTGCAGATGAGGGTCTGCTTCGAGTCGGCGACCGCCGTGGCCGAACCCAGCTCTCGTCCCGCCCGGCGTTCGGCGAAGGAGAGGAAGGGCATGACGGCGACGCTGATCGCGGTCAGGATGATGCCGATCGTGCTGTGCTCGGGCCGCTCGGCCGTGACCAGCGCGGTCACGGACGTCGCCGTCACATAGATCGCGAGGGCGAAGAAGGCGACCGCGATCACGCGCAGGGTCGGCTTCTCCCAGCGTTCCGGATCACGGCGGGTGAACTGCCAGGCGACCGCGGCGGCGGAGAGCACCTCGATCGTGGAATCCAGCCCGAAACCGATCAGAGCCGCGGAGGACGCGACCGACCCTGCGGCGATCGCGACGACGGCCTCGATCAGGTTGTAGCCGATCGTGATGCCGACGAGCAGGCGGATGCGGCGGTGCAGTGTCTCCCGACGTGAACCGGTCGCCGTGGTGCTCATCAGCAGGTGCAGCCTTCGCCGGAGCAGCAGTCGGGCTCGACGATGAGGGTGACCCGCATGAGCATGTCGAGTGCCGGTGCGAGGTGCCTGTCGGCAAGCCGGTAGCTGCTGCGGCGCCCGTCCTGCACGCTCTCGACCAGGCCGCAACCGCGGAGGCACGCGAGATGGTTCGACATCGTCTGGCGCGAGACCCCGAGTGCGTCGGCGAGATCGGCGGGGTAGTGCGGTGCCTCCCGCAGCGCGAGCAGCACCCCGGCCCGCGTGGGGTCGGAGAGGGCGTGCCCGAGGCGGGCGACGGCGGCCGTGTGCGTGAGCGAGGCCGTGTGGGTCGGGGCGGTGGTCACGACACCACGATACAGAAACAGCTGAATTCAAGAAAGTCTGAATTCAGCTGTTTCCGGAGGAGCGTGCGCTCATCGGATCGCGTACACCGCGCTCCCGACGATGACGGCGATGATCGTGGTCCATCCGATGATGGCGAGAGCCTGCCAGAACAGGATGCGTGCTCGACCGATCCCGGACGCCGCGAGCATCGTCGCGGTGAACTGCGTCGGCAGCAGGAGCGGCCCCAGCAGGCTGACCCCCGGCACGCCGTAGCGCTCGAACGCCCGCTGGAACTTCTCGCGACGAGCGGTGCCGCGACCGGCGCCCCCGGCGTCCGCAGCCTCGATCTCGGTCGTGCCCCCTCCGGCGAGTGCCGCGGTCTTGGCGCGAGAGCGGTTCACGACGGCCTGCCGGGCGCTCGAGCTCACCAGCACGACGACGAGCACGCAGAGGAAGTTCCCGACGATCGCGGCGATGGCGGCGATCACCGGGGAGATGCCGCCGATGATGCCGATGCTCACCGCCCCTTCGCCCTCGACGAAGGGGACCGCGCCGGCGAGCGCGACGATGAGGGGCTGCACGAGTTCGGGGACCTGCGCGACCAGGTTCTGGAAGGTCTCGATGAGGTTCATGGATGCTCCCGGTTGTCGGTGTGGACGGAGTCTCCGCCGCGATGACCCCAGTCCAGCCGAGAGCGTTCCGAACCGGCAGTGTCAGCCCGTCACCGACTGCCGGGTGGATCGCACGCGGCTGCCGTGACAACTGTCACGGCCCTATCGTGGGAGCGTGACCCGCGTACCCCCCGACACCGCCGCTGAGCCGACACCCGGATCGCGTCAGCTGGCGCGCGGCATCACGGCGACCTGGTGGTACACGGTGGCGGGCGTGCTGTTCATCGAGCTGATGCTCGTCGGGGCATGGACCGGCATCGCGGCGGCGGACGATCTGCGCGGCGAGGTCCTCCTCGTCGTCGGCCTCGGCGGACTGGGGTGGTGTGCCTCGACGCTGCTGCTGCTCGACGACTACCGTCGCCACGTCGACGTCGCACCGAGGGTGGCATGGGGTCGTCTGACCGTCCCCTTCCTCGTCGCGGTCGGCTACGGACTCACAGCAGGTCTGCTGGTGGGCAGCTGGCAGCTCGGCGCCATGCCGGTGATGCAGTTCTTCGTGCTGCTGAGCTGGCCGCGGGGCGTGCGCGTGCGCGTCGTCGGTGCGGCCACCCTCGTGCTGATCGCGCTGGGGCTGATCGACTCGACGACGACCAGTTTCGGGGTCGATCTGCCCTGGTGGCTGCCGGCCATCTACGGGGTGCTGCTCCCCGGGACGACCGTGAGCTCGCTGTGGTGGTGGGATGTGCTGGTCACCCTGGACCGCGCCCGCACCTCGGAGGCCAAGCTCGCGGCAACCCAGGAGCGCCTGCGCGTCGCCACGGACGTGCACGACCTGCAAGGTCACCACCTCCAGGTCATCGCACTCCAGCTGGAACTGGCCGAACGCCTGCTGCCGAGCGATCCCGAGGCGGGGATGGAGCAGCTCCGCGCCGCCCGCATCAGTGTGGACGAGGCGCGTCAGGGCACCAGGGACCTGGCGACGCGCTTCCGCTCGGTGCCGCTGGGCGACGAACTGGCCAATGCCAGAGATCTGCTCGCCGCGGCGGGCCTGGACGTGGATGCCGTCATCGATGCGGATGCCGATTCGGCGCCGGCGTCGGCTCTGGGCCCTGTGATCCGGGAGACGACGACGAACGTCCTGCGTCATGGTGGTGGAGGGCGTGTACGTCTCCTGCTGGTTCGCGCCGGCCACGTCTGGCGCTATGAGATCGCGAACGACCTGGTGCTGCACACCGGCTCCGAGCCTGAAGCGGTCGACCTCGACGGGTCGGGTCTCGAGGGTGTGCGGCGGCGGATCGAAGAGGCACAGGGGACGCTCGATGTGCGGCGAGGTCCTGACGAGTTCCTCGTGGTCGTGACGGTGCCGTCGGCGCCGGAGGAGGTCCGATGATCCGGGTGCTGCTGGCCGATGACGAGGGGATGATCCGTTCCGCGCTCGCCGCGCTGCTGCGGCTCGAACCCGACATCGAGGTCGTCGCCGAGTGCGCCGACGGGGAGCAGGCCGTGGCCGAGGCTATGCGGCTGCAGCCGGACGTCTGCCTGCTCGATCTGGAGATGCCTGCCCTCGACGGCGTGCAGGTGGCCGAGAAGCTGAACAGGGCGATCGCGACGCGCTGCGTGGTGGTGACCCGCCACGCACGCCCTGGAGTGCTGCGACGTGCCCTCGCCTCCGGCGTCTCCGGATTCCTCCCCAAATCGCGCGGCGCCGACGAGGTCGCCGCGGTGATCCGTCGCGTCGCCGCGGGTGCCCGCTACGTCGATCCGGAGATCGCGGCCGACGCCCTCAGCGACGAACGCTCACCGCTCACCGACCGCGAGCTCGATGTGCTGCGAGCGGGCCGGCGCGGGGAGACGACCGGGCAGATCGCGCGCGCTCTCTCCCTCGCGCCAGGCACCGTGCGCAACCACATCTCGGTGATCCTCGGGAAGCTCTCCGTCGGCACGCGGCAGCAGGCCGTGCTGATCGCCGAGGAGCGCGGCTGGATCTGAGGGCGGATATGCTGGCAGGCATGGGAACAATATGCGCAGCGCCCGTGATGGGGCGCACTCTCGTGTTCCGCGACCGCCGCGCCTGACGGCGCGCTCGCTCTCCGCACGCATCTGCGCGCCGTCCACCGAGATGTCATCGCACCTCGGGACGGGCAGTCCTCACTGACGCCTCTTCGCGTCGTCTCCCTCCTCCGAGGTGCTCCGATTCTTCCTCTGGAGCGCACTCATGCCTCGTTCAATCCATGGCGGCCGTCACGAACTCGGCCAGAACTTCCTCATCCACCGTCCGACCCTCACCCGCATCTCCGCCCTCGTCGGGCGCACCTCCGGCTCGATCCTCGAACTCGGCTGCGGCGACGGAGCACTGACCCGTGTGCTCGCGGATCTGGGCAGACCGCTCACCGCGATCGACGTCGACGAGCACCGCGTGCACCGACTGCGCACGGCGCTGCCCGGTGTGCGCGTCGAGATCGCCGACGCCACACGGCACCCGCTCGATGCGGACACCGTGGTCGGCAACATCCCCTTCCACGTGACGACGCCCATTCTGCGGCGACTGCTCGCGCGCGGCCGCTGGAGCGACGCGATGCTGCTCACGCAGTGGGAGGTGGCGCGCAAGCGAGCCGGCGTCGGGGGCGGCACCATGATGACGGCGCAGTCCGCGCCCTGGTTCGAGTTCTCCCTGGAAGGGCGGGTCCCTGCCAGAGGCTTCTCGCCGCAGCCGAGCGTCGACGGCGGCCTGCTCGCCATCACCCGTCGGGGGTCGCCCCTCGTCCCGGTATCGGATCGGCAGCGATACGAGACCTTCGTCCGCGCGATGTTCACGGGGCGCGGCGGGAGTCTCGCCGCGGTCGTGGCCGTCGCCGCACGCATCCCGATGGCCAGGGCACGACGCGTGGTGGCAGTGGCCGGCGCGGGGGACCGTCGCCTTCCCCGTGATCTGCGCCCGGAGCACTGGGCCGCGCTCTGGCGAGAGGTCTCGCGCGCGTGAGGTGCTCCTCAGCGGGCGAGCACCTCACGAAGACGTGCGGCGAACTCCGCCGGATGATCGACGAACCCGGTGTGGGCGCCGGGGAACCGGGTCGGTTCGATGCCGAGCCGTTCCCCCAGCGCGGTCGTCGTGCGATCGCACAACTGGCCGACCGACTGCTCGCCGATTCCGAGCACGAGGTCGCCCGCGCGTGCGCGCAGCGTCTCCAGGTCGGGCTCCCAGCGCACGGTCGCCGGCAGTTCGTGACGGAACCAGAACTGCTCGTCGTCGTGATGCTGCGGATCCACCTCACCGCCGAACCACTGGACGAGTGCCTCCTCCGGCATCGCGATGTTCGCCTGGGCGAAGAAGATTCTCCAGGCGCCAACGCGGTCGCCGGAGAGGGCCGCCGACCGGAGCTCGTCGGTGAGGCGGCGCTGGTCGACGCGGTCGGGAAGCAGCTCGAGGAGCGGGGGCTCGTGGGCGATGACGACGGATGCGAGCTCGCCGTGCGACTGGAGGAGCGCCAGGGCGGTCACGGCGCCGCCACTGGAGCCGAACACGGTCGCCGGTCCCTGATCGACCTGCTCGATGAGCGCCGCGAGATCGTCGGCTCGCTGCTCGGGGCTCGATCCCTGCGAGCGGTCGTGCAGAATGCTCCGCTTCGCGCCGCGCGGGTCGGTGGTGAGGACGGTGCGATCCGTGGCGAGCTCATCGGCGAAGGGGGCGAACGCGTCGGCATCCATGGGGGCGCCGATCAGGACGAGCAGCGGCCCCTGGCCGCGGAGTTCGTAGTGCAGGCGGACGTCGGCGAGATCCAGGACTGCCGTGCGGGTGCTCATGGGGTGCTCCTTGTCATCGCGATGGTCGTCGCGTGGGACGCGGCGATGGTCGCCATCCAGAGTCCCGCCCGAGAGAGCGCGACGCCATACCCCCTGCGGTGTTCCCGAGGATACGCGGGGTCGCGACCGGGGTACTCTCGACGCATGTCGGCCTTCGGAACGCTCGCGACTCCGGTCGGCGTCGTCGGAGTCGTCAGCGACGGAGCGGCGATCACCCGCGTGACATGGCGTTCGACCCCGCCCGAAGGAAGTACTCTCGTGCCGGATATCGGCGTCGATCCGCTGCTCGCCGAAGCCCTCTCGCAACTGCGCGCCTACTTCGACGGCACGCTGCAGCACTTCGACGTGCCGGTCGATCTCGGCGTGCAGACCGCGGCGACCAAGGCGGTGCTCGTCGCCCTGCACGAGACCGTCGCGCATGGAGAGACGATCACGTACGGGGGCTTGGCCTCGCGAAGCGGCACCGCGGTCCCCGCCAGGGGCATCGGATCGATCATGGGGGCCAACCCGGTGCCGTTGATCGTCCCGTGTCATCGAGTCGTCGCCGGCGATGGTATCGGTGGCTATTCGGGCGGCGACGTCGGACGCGGACTCGAGACTAAGCGCTGGCTGCTGGAGCACGAGGGGGCATTGCCCACCTCCCTGTTCTGAGCAGAGCCGTCGCCCTCGTCATGGCGTCCGCTCGACCGAGAACACCCTGCGAGAATGGAACCGCCGAGTCCCGAGCCGAGGAGCCAACGTGCAGTTCATCTCCACCCGCGGCGGCATGCAGCCGCAGCCGTTCAGCGAGACTCTTCTGGAGGGCCTCGCGCCCGACGGGGGACTCGCCGTTCCAGAGGCAATGCCGACGGTCGACGGCGAGACGCTCGAGCGCTGGCGCGCGCTGACCTATCCGCAGCTCGCCACAGAGGTGCTCGGCCTGTTCGCCACCGACATCCCCCGTGCGGATCTGGCGAAGATGACGGACGCGGCCTACGCCGACTTCCCCGACGATGTGGTGCCGCTGCGGGCGATCGGCGGCGATCTGACGCTGGTCGGTCTCTCCGAGGGCCCGACGCTCGCGTTCAAGGACATGGCCATGCAGTTCCTCGGCCAGGTGCTCGAATACACGCTGGAGCGCAAGGACGCCGTGCTCAACATCCTCGGCGCCACGTCGGGTGACACCGGATCGGCGGCCGAGCACGCCCTTCGCGGCAAGGAGCGCGTGGCCGTGTTCATGCTCTCGCCGCAGGGTCGGATGAGCGCATTCCAACGCGCACAGATGTTCTCGCTCGACGACGCGAACGTGCACAACATCGCGGTCGACGGTGTCTTCGACGACTGCCAGAACCTCGTGAAGAAGCTGGCCGGCGACCTCGAGTTCAAGCGTGCCCAGCACCTCGGCGCGGTGAACTCCATCAACCTGGCACGCATCACGGCGCAGACCGTCTACTACTTCTGGGCGTGGCTCCGCGCGACCGACGCGGGAGGATGGACCGAAGTGTCCTTCACCGTGCCCTCCGGAAACTTCGGCAACATCCTGTCGGGGTTCTTCGCGAAGCAGATGGGACTCCCCATCCGTCGTCTCGTGCTCGCCGCGAACGAGAACAACGTGCTCGATGAGTTCTTCCGCACCGGTGTGTATCGCCCCCGCAGTGCCGCTCAGACGCTCGCGACCTCCAGCCCCTCGATGGACATCTCGAAGGCCTCGAACCTGGAGCGCTTCATCTTCGAGCTCGTCGGACGCGACCCCGGCAGGGTCGTCGGAGCGTGGGACGACCTCGAGGCACAGGGGTATTTCGACTTCTCCGCCGACACCGAGCGCTTCGTCGAGGAGTTCGGGATCGTCAGCGGCACCTCGACCCACGCCGACCGCCTCGCCACGATCCGTTCGGTGTACGAGGAGACCGGTGAGGTCATCGATCCGCACACGGCCGACGGTGTCAAGGTCGCGCGGGAGCACGTCGAGTCCGGTGTGCCGATGCTCGTGCTGGAGACCGCCAAGCCCGAGAAGTTCGCGGAGACCATCCACGAGGCCATCGGCGTCGAGCTCGGCTACGCCCCCGAGCTGCAGGAGATGCTCGATGCGCCCCAGCATGTGACCGAGATGGCCGACGACGACCAGGCCCTCCGCGCCTTCATCGAGACCAACGCTCTGCACTGACCCCGCGACCTCGCGCTCCGAGGGCGTCGAGACCCACGCTTCGAACCGAGACCCACTCCTGCCGACGTCGGCGCGAGTGGGTCTCGTCGTGGAGGGTGGGTCTCGTCATCAGTGGGACCGGGGAGGGAGCGAGCACTCGCGGGTGTGCGACTTGCACATCCACGGGCGATTCTCGTGCAATATGCACATGTCGGGGGTGTGGGAAGCGTCGCTACTGTGGCGCACAACCCGTCCTCCTCCTCCCGAAGGAACCCTCATGGCACGCACGGCGCACGCAGACGACTTCGCGCTCTCCCGAGTGACTCCCGAGGCCCGCAGACCCTGGTTCGGAATCGCGGTGCAGCGATTCGGACAGGTCTCGGCTCTCTCGCAGTTCCTCCTCGGCGCGACCCTCGGTTACAGCATGACCTTCGGCGAGGCCGTCCTCGCCTTCCTCTTCGGCTCGCTCATCCTCGAGGTGATCATGTGCGTGGTCGGCTTCATCGGCCAGCGCGAAGGCCTGAACACCGCCCTCCTGGCACGCTGGACGGGCTTCGGCGAGATCGGCGCCTCGCTGGTCGGCCTCGCGATCGGCATCAGCCTGATCGGCTGGTTCGGCATCCAGTCCGCGATCTCGGCCCAGTCGCTCGACGCGCTCATGCCCGGTGCTCTGCCGGTCTGGGCATGGAGCCTCATCTTCGGCCTCGCCGTCACCGCGATCGTCGCCTTCGGGTTCGTCGGCATGCAGTGGCTCGCGAACATCACCGTGCCCCTGTTCCTGATCCTGGTCGGCTGGTCCGTCATCTCCGAGCTCACCCGCCACGACATCGGCGAGCTGCTCACCGGCCCCGCGCCCGGACCGACCATGAGCGTCTGGGCCGGCACCGGCATCGTGGCCGGCGGTCTCATCGTCGGCGCCATCATCACGGGCGACATGACCCGCTTCAACCGCTCCCGTGCCGACGTGATCAAGCAGACCGTGGTCGGCGTCTCCCTCGGCGAGTTCGTGATCGGCCTGGCCGGCGTGCTGCTGGCCCACGCGGCTGCGACCGGCGACATCGTCGCGATCGTCACCTCGTCCGTCGGGTTCGTCGGACTGTTCATCGTGCTCACCGGCACGCTGAAGATCAACGACTGGAACCTGTACTCCTCCACACTCGGCCTGGTGAACTTCATCTCCACCGCGTTCGGCAAGAACCTGCACCGCGTCACCACGACGATCGTGCTCGGCGTCGTGGGCTCGATCCTCGCCGCCGTCGGCATTCTCGGCCAGTTCACCGAGTTCCTGATCGTGCTGAGCGTCGCGTTCCCGCCGATCGCGGGCATCATGGTCGCCGAGTACTACGTGGTGCGCCGCTGGAGGCCCGACCTCGACGCCACCCGGGAGGCGGGCACCCTCCCTGCGACCGCTCCGCGCATCGTTCCCGCGACGATCATCGTGTGGCTGGTCTCCGCGCTCGTCGGCTACTTCGTCACGTGGGGCATCCCGTCGCTGCTCAGCCTCTTCCTCTCGATGGCGCTGTACATCGTGGCAGGCAAGCTGGGCTGGGTACGCGGGGTCGGAGTCGCGACCACGCGGCAGGCGGCTCCGATCGAAGAAGCAGCAGCGGCCTGAGCGGCCCCGGACAGACAACCCTCACCGAAAGCGAGAATCATGCACATCGGCATCGACGTCGGCGGCACCAACACCGATGCGGTCCTCATGGACGGCACCCGCACCCTGGCGGGGGTGAAGCACTCGACCACGCCCGATGTGACGAGCGGCATCATCCAGGCGATCGAGGACCTGCGGGCCGGACACGCCTTCGCGGGCGCGGACATCGACGCCGTGATGATCGGTACGACGCACTTCATCAACGCCCTGGTGCAGGCCAGCCGCCTCGCGCCTGTCGCCGCCCTGCGCCTCGGACTGCCCGCCACGCGGGCACTGCCACCACTGGTGGACTGGCCTGAGGTGCTGGTCGAGGCGACGCAGGCCCGCAGCTACCTCGCCCACGGTGGCTACGAGTTCGACGGCAGGCCGATCTCGCCGCTCGACCCCGAGGAGATCCGCGCCCACGCCGAAGACATGAAGGCGCACGGGATCCGGTCCGTCGCCATCTCCTCGGTGTTCAGCCCGGTCAACCACGATCTCGAAGTGCAGGCCGCGGAGATCGTCGCGTCGGTGCTGGGGGATGATGCAGCCATCTCGCTGTCGCACGAGATCGGACGCATCGGGCTGCTGGAGCGCGAGAACGCGACGATCATCAACGCCGCGCTGCGCGAGCTCGCCTCCGAGATCGTCGACGGGCTCACCTCCGCCGTGCGCGCCCAGGGCATCGAGGCGCCGATCTTCCTCAGCCAGAACGACGGTACGCTCATGGACGAGGAGTACGTGCGCCGCTACCCGGTCGCCACCTTCGCCTCCGGACCGACGAACTCGATGCGTGGAGCAGCAGCCACCAGCGGCCTCGACGACTGTGCCGTGATCGATGTCGGTGGCACGACCGCCGACATCGGGCTGCTGATCAACGGCTTCCCACGGGAGACGGCGAACGAGGTGAAGGTCGCGGGCATCCGCACCAACTTCCGGATGCCCGACGTGCTCTCTCTCGGCATCGGCGGTGGCAGCATCGTGGATGAGGAGACCGCGGAGGTCGGACCCGCATCGGTGGGGTACAAGCTGACCACCGAGGCGCTGGTCTTCGGCGGTTCCACACTCACCGCCACGGACATCGCGGTGGCGGCGGGTCGCGCCCAGGTGGGCGATGCGAGCAAGGTCGCCCACCTCGACCCGGCGTTCGTGCAGCGGGTGCTCGCCCGCATCGCCGAGCGCGTGTCGGAGGCGGTGGATCGCATGCGCACCTCGCCGGAGCCCATCGCTGTGGTGGCCGTCGGCGGCGGATCCATCCTGCTGCCCGACGAGCTTCCCCTGTTCGGCACCGTGCACCGCCCCGAGAACTATGCGGTCGCGAACGCCATCGGCGCCTCGATCGCGCAGGTCGGCGGCGAGATCGACAAGGTCTATGCGATCGAGCCCGGTCGTCGCGATGAGACGATCGCCGAGGTCCGCGCCGAAGCCGTCGACAAGGCCATCGCGGCGGGCGCGAGGCCCTCGACCGTGTCGGTCATCGACTTCGACGAGGTGCCGATCCCATACCTTCCCGGCAACGCGACGCGCATCCGCGTGAAGGCCGTCGGCGACCTCGACATGGGAGCGTGACATGAGCTGGACCATCACGTCCGCGCACATCGACGGACTCGCCCGCGGTGCTGCCGTCCTCGGCACGGGTGGGGGAGGAGACCCCTACATCGGAGCACTCCTCGCCCGCCAGGCCCTCGCTTCCGGCGATGTCACAGTCGTAGCGCTCGACGAGGTGCCGGACGACGCTCTCGTGCTCTTCGTCGCGATGATGGGCGCACCGACCGTCATGGTCGAGAAGCTGCCGAGCCTCGCCGAGGTCATCGAGCCGGTCAAGGCGCTCAGCATCCATCTCGGCCGTCCGATCACCCACATCGCGTGCGCCGAGGTCGGCGGGGTCAACTCGACCATCCCCATCGCGGCCGCCGCAGCGCTCGGTCTCCCGCTGGTGGACGCCGACGGCATGGGACGCGCTTTCCCTGAACTGCAGATGGTGCTCCCGACCCTCTACGGAGTGACCGCCTCCCCTCTCGCGTTCAGCGACGAGAAGGGCAACACCGGCGTGCTGCAGACGGTCGACAACTCCTGGACCGAGCGCATCGCCCGCGTGGCCTGCGTGGAGATGGGCTGCTCGGTCATGATCTCCGGGTTCTCGATGTCGGGCTCGGCCGCTCGCGAGTCGCTGGTGGCGGGCTCGCTCTCCCGCTGCATCGAGATCGGCGAGCGCATCACCGCGGCGCGCGACGAGAAGACCGACCCGGTCGAGGGGGTCGTCGATCTGCTCGGCGGGCGGGAGCTGTTCGACGGCAAGGTCGTCGACGTGCACCGGGCCACCACGACCGGCTTCGCCCGGGGGCGCGCGCGCATCGACGGGGACGGCGGGGCGACGCTGACCCTGCAGTTCCAGAACGAGCACCTGGTGGCCGAGGCCGACGGCGTCGTCCTCGCGACCACGCCCGACCTGATCATGGTGCTCGACGGCGAGTCCGGTGAGCCGATCACGACCGAGGCACTGCGCTACGGACAGCGGGTGCGAGTCATCGCCGCTCCCGCCGACGAGCGCTGGCACTCGGAAGCGGCGCTCGCGATGGTCGGTCCCGGGTACTTCGGGTACGACATGGCCGCGCACCGCTTCGATGGCAGCGTCTCCGTGGGAACCGTTGCGGCGGGAGCCACGGCATGAGCTGGCAGCTCACGGCGGCTGACCTGCCCGATCTCGCCCGGGGTGCGACGCTGCTCGGCACCGGCGGGGGAGGCGACCCCTACATCGGCAAGATGCTCGTCGAACGCGTTCTCGGCGAGGGAAGCATCACGATCCTCGACCCGGACGAGCTCCCCGACGACCTGTTCGTGATCCCGACCGCCCAGATGGGGGCGCCGACCGTGATGATCGAGAAGATCCCCGCGGGCACGGAGCCCACACTCGCCCTGCGCACGCTCGAAGAGCACCTGGGGCGGAAGGCCGATGCGACGATGCCGATCGAATGCGGAGGCATCAACTCCATGATCCCGCTCATCGTCGCCGCGGAGACCGGGCTGCCCGTGGTCGACGCCGACGGAATGGGGAGGGCCTTCCCCGAGCTGTCGATGGAGACCTTCGCCGTGTACGGCGTGCACGGATCGCCTCTCGCCCTCGCCGGCGAACGGGGCGAGAAGGTCGTGATCGACACGGGCGACGACGACCGGCAGATGGAGTGGCTCGCCCGCGGGATCACCATCCGTCTCGGCGGCGTCGGGCATATCGCCGAGTACGCGATGACCGGAGCCGACGTGCGGAGGACCGCCGTGCCGCGGACGATCTCGATGGCGCTCGCGCTCGGTCGCGCGATCCGCCTCGCCCGCGAGGAGCATCGCTCACCGTTCGAGGCGATCGCCGAGACGCTGTCGACCACCCTGTACCCGCACCTGCGTGAACTCTGCGTCGGCAAGGTCATCGACGTCGAACGCCGCACGACCGAGGGCTTCGCGAAGGGACGGGCCGTCATCGCACCGCTGGGCGCCGACGAGGGCGACACGTTCGAGATCTCCTTCCAGAACGAGAACCTCACCGCGCACCGCGGGGAGGTTCTCGTCGCGATCGTCCCCGACCTGATCTGCGTTGTCGATCACGAGACGGCGGAGCCGATCACGACGGAAGGGCTCCGCTACGGTCAGCGCGTCCGGGTGCTGGGCATCTCCACGCCGGAGATGATGCGCACGCCCGATGCGCTCGCCGCCTTCGGACCTTCGGCGTTCGGCCTCGCAGCGGAGTTCGTCCCGATTGAGGAGCTCGCCGCGGGTGAGGGCGTTTCTCCCTAGGCTGGAGCGCATGATGCTGCAGCGCGACGACGTCACCGCGCTCGCCCGCGGTTACGCGCTCCTCGGGGCCGGCGGCGGCGGCTCCACGACCATGCTCGAGCTGATGCTCGCCGGAGCCGAAGGCTGGCCGATCGAGGTCTCAGCCATCGGGGAGCTGGACCCTTCCACGCCGTGCCTGGGCGTCGCATTCGTCGGCTCCACGATGCTGCTCGGGGAGCGGCTCCCGGGGGCGAATCCGTTCGCCCGGCTGCTGGCTGCGGTCGAGCGCTGGATCGGGCATCCGGTACCCGCCGTCTGCTCCCTCGAGGGCGGTGGCATGAACGGTCTCGCTCCGCTGACGCTCGCGGGCTCACACGTGATCGTCGACGCGGATTGCACAGGTCGCGCGGTGCCAGGGCTCGACCAGATGTCGCTGTTCGTGGACCAGGTCCCCGGTCTCGTGTTCGCATGCGACACGGGAGCCGACGGCGTCGCACTCGTCGAGGCGCACCGCGCGATCGACGCCGAGCGGGTGGTGCGATCGGCGATCGTCCAGGCGGGCGGGGTCGGGTGTGCCGTGCTCGGCGGGTTCACGGTCGGCGATCTCACCGAGCACGCGATCGGTGGACATCTCGCCTACGCGCTCGACCTGGGGAGGGCCTACCTCGCAGCCTCGGCGGCACCCCTCCCTCTTCTCGCGGACGTCCTCGGGGCGGAACTGCTCGCGGAGGGCCGCATCATCTCGGTGTCGTCCTGGGCGCACGATCCGCACGTGAACGCGGTCGAGATCAGCGGTCTCACCGGCGCCGTCCATCGGGTGGTCAGCCGCTCGGAGACGCTCGCGGTGCTCACAGACGGGCGTCTCGTGGCGTCGGCGCCCGAGATCATCGTCGTCGTCGACGCGATATCACGCGAGATCCTCGAGGTGACCGAGCTCCGGCTCGCGCGCACGGTGGCGGTGCTCGCGATCCCGGCGCCTCCCTGGTGGAACGCCAAAGCGGACCGGCGCGCGAAGGTGCTGCCCTCGGCGTACGGCCTCGAGGGTCTGGACGCCGCGTGAACGAGAGACTGCAGCTGAGCGCGCTGCTCGCCCACTCCGAGAACGGCGCCCTCAGACGTGTCGCAGGACCCGAAGATGCACTGTGGGATGCCGTGGCGGTGGGGGCGAGTGAGGCGGAGCTGGTCGACGCCGGCACGGGCCGACTCGCGATCATCACGGCGGCAGCGCCGACATCGACCTGGCAGCAGGATGCACTGCTGCGCCGCCTGCGCGATCGCGGATACACGGGGCTCGCCCTCCCCGGAGCCGCCTCGTTCGATGCGGGCGCGTTCCGTCTCGCAGACCGCATCGGCCTGTGCCTGCTCGACGTCGAGCGACCGATCCAGCTCGCGAGGGCCTGCTGGATGCTGATCGAGGCGCGGGACGCGTTGACGCTCAGTCAGGTGCGCAAGGTCGCCCAGTCCTTCGAGTACGCGGCCGACGACCTTGCCGACCTGCTCGGCCACATCGCCGCGAACCTCGGCGTCGGAGCGGCACTGATCGACTCGTCCGGCGTGCTCCAGGAAGCGGGTGCTCATCTGGATGAGCGGCTTCATGCGGCGATCGGCTTCGACTCGTGGTTGGATCGCGCGACCGTAGGCGACAGCGCGGCCGCATCGGTGCGAGTGGACAGCCCCGGTCGCAGCGGTCTGCGGCTCGTGCTGTTCGGCCGGGGGCTCGGCGAGGCGCAGGTGCAGTCGCTGTCTGTCGCGGCCGAGGTCGCGATGCCCGCCGTCGCCGCACGCATCCTGATCGACGAAGTCGCGGCGGTGAACGACGTGGCGGTGTCGTCCGGACTGCTCCGGGACTTCGTCGACCTGCACGGTGCGGCGGACGCCGACGTCGAACGGCGGATGCTCGAGCGAGGATGGCGCACCAGCGGACACCACCTCGGCTTCCGGATGGTGGCACGGGGCCGGCTCGACTCCTTCTCGCTGCTGCGCACGGTCAGCGCCGGGCTCAGCGCCATCGACGGCGAGGCGCACGCGACGACGGCCGGTCGTGGTCTGAGCGGATGGCTGACCTTCGCCGAGTCGCCGGATCCGGACCAGGTGGAGCGGGCCGTCGCCGCTCTGCGGGAACTGCATCTCGGGGTGCTGCGCGATTTCGCCGTCGCCACCGGGGTCGGCTCGCTCCAGGGCGGTTCGGAAGGCCTCGCCACGACGCTCGACGAGGCGGGCGACGCGGCGCGCATCGCGGCATCGCGGTCAGCGACGGGATGGTTCGTAAGGGTGGACAGTCTCGGACTGGAGCAGCTGCTTCTCGCGTGGACCGGCAATGACACGTTCGTTCCCGCGGCGGAATCGCTGTTGGCCCCGCTGCGGGAGGGAGGAGGTGAGCTGCTCGTCACCCTCGCGGCCTACCTCGACCACGAATCGGGCATCGCCGCGACCGCGACTGCGCTGGGCCTGCACCGCAACACCGTGACGATGCGGATCAGACGCGTGCAGGAGCTTCTCGGGATCGATCTGACCGACCCGGAGGCGCGCCTCGCCCTGCACCTCGCATGTCGCGCGGTGCAGCCGCGTTGAACCGCGCAGTGTTCACTCCTCCGGGTCGCCGTGCAGCATCCACGGGATGCCGAACCGGTCCACGAGCATCCCGAACAGGCCACCCCACGGAGGCACGTCGAGCGGCATGGTGATCGTCGCCCCGTCCGAGAGCCTGTCCCACACGGCGCGGGTGGTCTCCTGCGAGTTGCCGCTCAGCGAGACCGAGAATCCCTGCGGCTTCTCGTAGGGCATGCCATCGGGGGTATCCGAGGCCATCAGCACCAGGCCGTCCGGGGTGTCCAGCTGCGCATGCATGATGAGGTCCCTCTGGCTCGGATCCTGCACCATGTCGGGGAACTCCCCGAACGTGTTCACCACGAGGTCGCCCCCGAGGACGCTCTGATAGAACTCCATCGCCGCGCGGGCTTCGGTGCGGAAGGACAGGTACGGGTTGAGAGCAGGCATGAGAACTCCAGAGAAGTGACACGGACGTCACGGCCGGCGCCGCTGAGGCTCAGTCTGCGCCGCGGTGGTCGCACCCGCAAGAGGTTCAGTCCGGGAGCGCTCTGACCGCGGCGGTGAGTACCTGCGGCACGGTCGGCACGCCGGTGGCGCGGAAGACCTCGACGCCCTGGGCGTCACGGATGATCACCGTCGGAGTGGCCTCGATGTCGAGATCCTCGGCGGTATCCGGGGCGAGTGCGACGTCGATCTCCGTGACGGTCGTGTCGGGAAGGAAGCGCGCCGCCTCGGCCAGCACGGTCCTGGTCCGTGCGCACGCGCCGCAGAACGACGACGACACCAGGGTCAGTTCCATCCGCACCTCCTCGGACGCGCTCGCGTCATCACCATGGATGCAACCTCCGCCCGGTTCGTCGTGTTCCCCGGCAGGTTCGCGGAACGCTACTGCGCGGCGAGCCACTCGGTGAAGCTCTGGTGCCCGAGCTCGGCGTCAGGGCCGGGGAGGGCATGGCCCGCCCTCATTCCCGCCATCTGCGGTCCCGGCACGTTCACGGCGGGCACCCATCCTCGATATCCGCGGCGTCGAGCGAACGCGCGGATCATGTCCGCCAACTGCTCTTCGCGAGGGCCGGCGAGGTCGCGCACCCGGCCCTGCGGTTCCGCCGCCGCGAGGGCTGCGAGGCGCGCAGCCACCTCGCGAGCCGCCACGGGCTGGGTGCGGGCGTTCGGGGCGAGGTGCAGCGGCCCGACCTTGGCCCGCTCGAAGATCTGCCCGGCGAACTCGTGGAACTGCGTCGCTCGCAGGATCGTCGACGGCACGCGGGAGGCCTCGACGATCTTCTCCTGGGCGACCTTGCCCGCGTAGTAGTCGTAGGGGATGCGGTCGATCCCGACGATCGACAGCAGCACGAGATGACCGACCCCCGCGTCGGCGGCCGCCGCGGACAGGTTTCCGGTCGCCGCAGTGAAGAACTCGATCGCCGTGCTCGCCTTGAGGGTCTCGACGCTCATGACATCGATCACCGCATCCGCACCGGCGAGCGCCTCGTCCACGCCCTGTCCTGTCACGAGGTCCACTCCTCGGGATCGGCTGAGGACGACGGCGTCGTGGCCGGCCGACTGCAGAGCCTCGACCGTGTGTCGACCGACGGTCCCGGTTCCTCCTGCGACGGCGATCCTCATGTGCGCTCTCCTTCGTCCGGGTCCATCCTCGTCCTTTTCGCCCCGGTGGACGGATCCGCCGCTCGGTACGATGACGACTGTGACCACATCGACCGTGCGCCCCGGCATCGCCGAGAGGCTTTCGCAGATGATCCGTATCCCGACGGTCTCGGCTGAACTCGATGAACGCGGCTCTGCCCCGTTCGAGGAGTTCGTCGCACTGATCGCCGAGCTCTACCCGCTGACGCACGAGACACTGAGTCTCGAACGGCACACCGAGTTCGGACTGCTGTTCCACTGGAAGGGGCGCAAGGACGGGAGCGCTGCGGTCGTCGAGGAACCCGTCGTACTGATGGCGCACTACGACGTCGTCCCCGTCGACGAGAGCGACGCCTGGACGCACCCGCCCTTCGCGGGTGTGATCGCCGACGGCTCCGTCTACGGTCGCGGTGCGCTCGACGACAAGGGTCCGCTGATCGTGATCCTCGAAGCGGTCGAGAATCTGCTCGCCGAGGGGTTCGTCCCCCCTCGCGACGTGTACCTCTCCTTCGGCGGCAACGAGGAGACCTATGGACGCGCCGCCGAGGAGATCGCGCGGGTCCTACGCGACCGCGGTGTCGTCCCCTGGCTCGTGGTCGACGAGGGCGGAGCAGTGGTCGATGCGCCCCTGCCCTTCGTGCCCGGGCGGGCGGGGATGATCGGTGTCGGAGAGAAGGGCGTGATGACGCTGCGACTCTCCGCAAGGGGCGATGGCGGCCATGCCTCAGCCCCGCCGACCATCACCGCGGTCAGGCGCATCGCCAGGGCCGTCGACCGACTCGGGCCGACGACCTTCCCCCCCCACGCCTCGAAGGCGATCCTCCGGATGCTGTCGCAGCTGGCCGCGCAGACGCCGGGCCCGGCTCGCCACCTGCTGCGGTTCCTCGGCTCCGCACCGCTGCTGACCGCGCAGGTCTTCGCCGCGCTGGGCGGTGAACCGGCAGCTCTCGTGCGCACGACCGTCGCGCCGACCATGCAGTCCGGCGGAACCGCGGCGAACGTGCTGCCGTCGCAGGCGTCGGCGACCGTCAACCTGCGCATCGCACTCGGGGAGACGACGCAGCAGACGGTGTTCCGGGTGCGTCGGCGCATCCGCGATCCGCTCGTCTCGGTCGAGGTCGTCGAGGCGAGCGAGCCGTCGCCGGAATCGCCGACCGAGAACGCTCAGTTCGCGCTGCTGGCCGACGCGCTCGAGGTCGCGTTCCCCGGCGTGCCCGCTGTGCCGTACGTGATGATGGCGGCCACCGACTCGCGACACTTCCATCGCTTCTCACCCGCCGTCTATCGCTTCGCGCCGCTGGACATGTCGAATGCGCAGCGCGCGTCGATCCATGGCGTCGACGAGAGCGTGGAGATCGCCGCGCTGGAACGGGGAGAGCGGTTCCACAGGGCGCTGCTCGAACGGCTAGGGTGATCTCACCCTCCCCTCGGAGCCTGCCGGGGGACCCGAAGCAGAAGCAGGAGACGCGATGACGCGCACCCGCACCCTGGGCACCCTCGCCGTCGTGGTCGGCTTCCTCGCCTTCGTGGAGTTCACGAGTGGCGTGCTGCGGGGGTACTACACCCCGATGCTCACGGACATCGCCCGCCATCTGGGCATCCATGACGCCGATGTGAACTGGCTCGAGGGCACGCAGCTGATGCTGTCGGCACTCGTGGTGCCGGCCTTCGCGAAGCTGGGCGACATAGTCGGGCACAAGCGCATGCTGCTGATCTCCACTGCGGTCACGGCGGCCGCGGCGCTGGTGCTGCCGTTCACGGATTCGTTCCCGGTGTTCCTCGCCGCGTGGGCGCTGATGGGCTTCTATGTCGTCTGGCTTCCGCTCGAGATCGCCCTGATCTGGTCGCGTTCGCGTCGCATGGAGGGGCGTTCCTCGATCACCGCGAAGGCTGCGGGGCTGCTCGTCGCCGCTCTCGAGGGCGGCGCGATCATCGGCGCCCTGGTCGGTGGTGCGCTCATCGACGTGCTGCCCCTCACCGTGGTGCTGCTGGTCCCGGCCGTGCTCATCGTGGTGTGCTTCTTCGTGATCCTCTTCGGCGTCAAGGAATCGCCCGAGCCCACGGGCGGTGTCTTCGACACGGTCGGCCTCGTGCTCATCTCCCTCGCCCTCGTCTGCTTCACCGGTGGTCTCAGCCTGCTCCGTCTGGAGGGCGGCCTGATCAACCCGTGGTCCTGGGCGGTGGTGATCCTCGGAGTGCTGCTCGTGGTGCCGTTCGTGCTCTGGGAGCTGCGCTGCGCAGACCCGCTGATCGATGTGCGCATGTTCCGCTCGCCGGCGCTCGGCCCGGTGTTCCTCACGGCCGGGCTCTTCGGCGTCAGCGTGCTCGGCGCACAGGCCCCGCTGTCGACGTTCGCGCGCACCGACCCGTCGGTGTACGGCTACGGTCTGGGCACGACCGGCTTCGCCACGTCGTTGATCATCGGCGTCTACCTCATCGCGATGATCACGGGAGCGCTCCTGTTCCCGACGGTCGCCCGTCACGCCACACCGCGGGTGACGCTCATGGGGGCGTCGATGCTGGTCGGCATCGGCTTCCTCCTCTTCCTGCCGTTCCACGA
Source organism: Microbacterium oxydans (assembly GCF_000956405.1). Taxonomy (GTDB): domain Bacteria; phylum Actinomycetota; class Actinomycetes; order Actinomycetales; family Microbacteriaceae; genus Microbacterium; species Microbacterium oxydans_C. The sequence continues at coordinate 90,842 of NZ_JYIV01000027.1, read as the reverse complement.
CTCCTATGCGCAGGTCATCACGAACATGGTGGTCGTGGGGCTCGGGTCCGGGGCACTGGTCGCTGCGCTCCCTGCGGCGGCGGCCTCCGCGGCTCCGGCCACGCAGACCGGCGTCGCGACCGGCCTGACGAACTCGGTGAAGACCGTGGGCGGGGCGATCGCGTCGTGCGTCTTCGGCATCGCGCTCCTGCACGGCGTCGCGAGCACCGCCGGCGCCACGGACGCCACCGCCGGTTCGCTCGCCGGATACTTCACGGTGTGGATCGTCTGCGGTGTGACGGCGCTCGTCGCGGCCGTGATCCTCGTGTTCGTCCCGAAGACCGCATTCACCGATCGTGCGCCGGAAGTCGAGGTCGCGCCGGCGCTCTGAGCATCACGCCCGCAGCTGGAGCGCCTTCGCGATCTTCGGCCACGCGAGTGCGCCGAGCTTCGCGTCCGCGGAGGGGGAGCCTCCCCGTGCCATCGTCACTCCTGCGGTCACGACCGATTCGCCGGGAAGCAGCAGCCGGTGCCCCGCGCCCGGGTGAGTGATCGTCGTCGTCTCCAAGCCCTTCGCCGTGCGGCGCTCGGCGAGCTCGCGGGCGAATCGGGTGCTGGGCCAGACCCGGTCGTCGCCGCCGGCGATGAGCATGACGACGCCGTCGATGTCCTCCGACCGGATCGCGGCGGCTGCGGCGGCTGAAGCGTCGCGATCGACGCTCGACTCGTACAGGGCGCGATACTCGGGCGGGTCGGTCGACGACACCCACGACGGGGCGAACGGGACGAACGGCAGCGGAGCGCCCCGATGGGTCCAGTGCGACGACCAGGTCCCCTCGGAGTTGCCAGCCCAGACGACAGAGGACGGGGCGACGGCGACCGTCACATCGATCGGGTGCAGGGACGCGGTCACCAGCGCCGCCTCCGCTCCGAACGATGTCCCGACGATCGCCACGCGATCGGCGTCACGACGCAGCAGCTCCACCTCTTCGGCGAAGGTCTCGATCGGCACCTCGTGCGGGGCAGGGCGCTGGCCGACGCCGCCGAACCAGCGGATGGCCCTCACACGGGCGCCGTGCCGTGCCAGCATCTCCGCCCGCTCGGCCTCCATGCGCCCGCTGGATCCGGCGAGCAGTAGGACGGCCGTGCCGCACGGGTGTTCCGGGAAGGCATCGTGGTGGTCGGCCGGGTGCACCCCGATGCTGTGTCGAGGCGTCGTCGTCACTCGCGGTCGAGGCCGAACGTGCGTTTGACGAGCGCCTGCACGTCGCGGTCGAGACCGTCGATGCGGGTGTTCACGGAATCGAAGCGGGTGTTCACGGAATCGAAGCGGGTGTTCACGGAATCGAAGCGGGCATTCATCTCGGTGCGCAGCCCATCGATCTGGCCGTTCATCTCCGTACGCAGTCCACCGATCTCGCTGCGCAGGATCCGGACGAACAGCGTCGAGACAACCGTGAGCGTGCTGAACATCAGCACGGTGAACGACGCGATCATCGTCCAGATCTGCGCGTCGTTCATGACTCCCACTCCCTCATCGTCGCATCGATCCGGCAAGCCTGCCAGAGCACAGGAGTCGAAGATATCGGTTGCGCACGATCCGTGGATGACACGCTCTCCGACGCGTCGGTGCAGGAAGGACTGGGCGGGGGAACACCCCGCCCAGTCCTGGTCAATCGCCCTTCACGTTGACGATCTGCCGCAGCGTGTGCCGGATCGACACGAGGCTCGCGGCATCCGCCAACACCCGGTCGATCGGCTTATACGCCTGGGGGATCTCGTCGATGAACGCGTCGGTGTCACGGAACTCGATGCCGGCCATCGCCGCGCGCAGCTGCTCGTGGGTGAACGTCCGTCGCGCCGCAGACCGTGAGTACTCCCGGCCGGCACCGTGCGGCGAGGAGTTCAGCGACTGCGGGTCACCGAGCCCTTCCACCACGTACGAGGCGGTTCCCATCGATCCCGGGATCAGCCCTGGACGACCGGCGTCCGCCTGGATGGCGCCCTTCCGGGACACCCACACCTGCGTGCCGTAGTGCTTCTCCGACTCGGTGAAGTTGTGGTGGCAGTTGATGCGCTCCTGTTCCTCGACCGGAGTGCCGAGGAACTCCGACACCTGGCGGATGACCCGATCCATCATCTCCTCCCGGTTCAGCAGAGCGAAGTGCTGTGCCCACCGCAGTTCCCGGATGTATCGCGTGAACTCCGGTGTGCCTTCGACGAGATACGCCAGGTCGGGGTCGGGGAGCTCGATCCACCACTGCTTCGCCAGCCGCTGCGCGACACCGATGTGGTGGGTGGCGATCTTGTTGCCGACCCCTCGCGACCCGGAGTGCAGGAAGAGCCACACCCGGTCGAGCTCGTCCACCGACACCTCGATGAAGTGGTTCCCTGATCCCAACGTGCCCAGCTGCAGGCGCCAGTTCCCGGCGTACTGCGCGGGGTCGAATCCGTTCTTCTCTGCCAGCTGCTCGAGCTCGGTGATGCGCGGCTCAGCGGTCGCCACGACCTTGCGGTTGTACCGACCGGCCGACAGCGGGATGGCGCGTTCGATCTGCTCCCGGAGTGCGGCGAGTTCGCGACCGTCGAGGTCGGTCCTCGTGAACTGCGTGCGGACGGCGATCATGCCGCAGCCGATGTCGACGCCGACGGCCGCGGGGATGATCGCGCCGAGCGTCGGGATGACCGAGCCGACTGTCGCCCCCTTGCCGAGGTGCGCATCCGGCATCAGCGCCAGGTGCGGGTGGATGAACGGCATGCGGGCCGTGGTGTGCGCCTGAGCGAGTGTCTTCTCGTCGATTAGTGACGCCCACGACAGCAGCCGTGCGGAGAGCCTCTCCATGATTCCTTTCCTTGTGGTGGTGTTCAGCCACAGGTCAGGGGTGTCTCCTACGGAAAACGCCCCGGACCTGACGGTACGGGGCGTTGCGAGAGCGGATGCTGTCACACGGCGCGTGCCGGAGGGTACGACTCGAAGCGGTCATTGCGCTTGTGCTGAAGCTGCAAGACCGCTGCGATGGGGAGATTCCGCTGCGCGGTCATCCGTCGACTCCTCGGCTGGTGTGCTGCGCCGATCGGCACAGCTTTGCCACCCTAGGGCGCGACACGCCCGGGGGTCAAGCCGCCTCGCGAGGAGGGTTGTACATGAACTCGATCCGGATGCCGTCGGCGTCTTCGACGAAGGAGGCGAAGTAGCGCTCCGAATAGCGCGGATACTCCTTGGGGGCGCGCACGGCCGTCCAGCCGGCGTCCTCCGCGATCGCGTGCAGGCGTTCGACGTCTTCACGCGAGGGCACCGCGAACGCGATGTGCTGCCAGCCGACGCGGCCGTGGCGGTGCGGAGTGGCGTCGTCATCCCAGGTGTAGAGGATGATCTCGGTCTCGTCGCCGTTGTTCCACGAGATCGAGTGGTCGTTCGCCCCGCCGGTGACATATCCGAGGGCGGAGAGCACGGGATGGAACTGTGCCCTGCCGCGTTCGAGGTCGGTCACGGTGATGCCGAGGTGATCCAGAAGTGCCATGTGCCGAGTCTTCCAGCAACGGCCGACGTCGCACTAGTGCGGCGCGTGGTACTCCGCCTCGCCGCGCTTCCAGTACCCCTTCACGACGGCTTTCGCACTGTCGACGCCCCAGCGTTCGAGCAGTGCCCTGCCCGGCTTGACGATCGACTGCTCGGCGGCGATGAAGACGAACGGGTCGGAGCCGACCGCGTCGTCGGCCGTCAGCCCCTCGAGGAAGGCGATGAGGGCGGAGCCGGAGGGCTTCCCTTCCCGGTGCAGCCACTCGACCTCGACCGGGGCCTCGAGCTCGACCTCCCGGCCGGAGTCGACGGTCTCGATCACGATGCGTGCCGGGGTGTCCGCGGGGATCAGCGCGGCGAAACGACGGATGGCGGGGATGGCGGTCTCGTCGCCGACCAGCAGCCATGATCCGGGCTCGCCGACCAACACGGCCGACCCGCGGGGACCGCCGACGCCGATCGTGGAACCGAGCGGCGCAGTCGCCGCCCAAGGCGCTGCGACACCCTGATCGCCGTGCACGGCGAACTCGACGTCGAGCCAGTCATCGCCCCAGGCGAGCGGGGTGTACTCGCGGCTCGGCGAGGCGCGCAGCTCCTCGACGGAATTCGTCGGGCCGGCGGGGAAGAACAGGCGCATGTGGTCGTCGGAGCCGGGCGAGTCGAAGCCGACGAGATCCGAGCCGGTCAGTCGCACCCGCACGAAGTCCGGAGCCAGCCATTCGCGTGCGCTCATCGTGACATTCCGGAACCGCAGCTCGAGGCCGCGACGCTCGATGGAGAAGCCGGATTTCGTATCGCTCATAAAGTAAGGCTAACCTAAACGGGGCGGAGCGGGTGATCCCCGCCCGTCGCCCCGGCGCCCGTCGTGTGCGCACCGATCTCGCAGAACAGGAGTCTCTCCATGTCCGTGCCCAGAACCCTCACCGCCACGAGCGCCGCTCTCGTCGGCCTCCTCGCCCTCGCCGGGTGCACCTCCGGCGGCTCGGCCGGAGCGGAGAAGACCGAACCCGCAGCGGCCACCGTCACCATCGAGGACAACACGGGCACGAAGAAGATCCCCACGCCGCCCGCATCGGTCGTCGCCCTCGACAACCGCACCTTCCAGACGCTCTCCGACTGGGGCGTCGAGCTCTCCGCCGGGGCCGTGGCACTCATGCCGGAGACCGTGTCGTACGTGAAGGACGACGGGATCGTCGACATCGGCCTGCACAGCGAGCCGAACCTCGAAGCCGTCGTCGCGGTCGAGCCCGACCTCATCATCAGCGGTCAGCGGTTCACGCAGCACAACGCGGCGATCGCGGATCTCGTCCCCGATGCCACGATCGTCGACCTCGATCCTCGCGAGGGCGAGCCCTTCGACGAGGAGCTCAAGCGCCAGGTCACCGTGCTCGGCGAGATCTTCGGCAAGCAGGACGACGCCAAGAAGCTCGTGGATGACTTCGATGCCGCCGTCGAGCGCGCGAAGGCCGCATATGATGACGCCGACACGGTCATGGCCGTCAACACGTCGGGAGGCCAGATCGGCTACCTCGCGCCGACCGTCGGCCGATCGCTGGGACCGATCTACGACATCCTCGGACTGACCCCCGCTCTCGAGGTGGACGATGCGAGTGATGACCACCAGGGCGACGAGATCTCCGTCGAAGCCATCGCCTCCTCGAACCCGGACTGGATCCTCGTGCTCGACCGCGACGCCGTGTTCGCCGCTGAGACGCCCGACTACGTGCAGGCGGCCGAGATCCTCGAGAGCTCTGAAGCCCTCGCCTCGGTCACCGCCGTGAAGGAGAAGCAGATCGTCTACATGCCCACCGACACCTACCTGAACGAGGGCATCCAGACGTACACCACGTTCTTGAACGACCTCGCCGACGCCCTCGAGAAGAGCGCGAAGAACTGAGCTGACGCGGCGGCATCCGGGTGATCCGGATGCCGCCGCCGCACCACCATGGTCTCCACAGACATCGCTTCGCCGCCTCGCAACGCCGGGCGGCTCTTCGACGTGAAACTGCTCATCGGCGTGCTCGTCGTCGCTGCGCTGCTCGTCATCTCGCTCTTCACGGGTGTGTACGACATCGGCGGAGCGGACGACGGCGCGCAGATGTTCCAGATCACACGCGTCCCTCGCACGATCGCCCTCGTCCTCGCCGGTGCCTCGATGGCCATGGCTGGTCTCGTGATGCAGCTGCTCACCCAGAACCGGTTCGTCGAGCCGACGACGACGGGAACCACGGAGTGGGCCGGGCTCGGCCTCCTCGCCGTCATGATCCTCGTGCCGCAGCCCTCCCTGTCGCTCCGGATGGCCGGTGCGGTGCTGGCAGCCTTCGTCGGCACGATGGTGTTCTTCGCCTTCCTGCGGCGGGTGGCGCTCAAGTCATCCCTGATCGTCCCGATCGTCGGCATCATGCTCGGTGCGGTGGTGGGCGCTCTGTCGACCTACCTCGCTCTGGCCACGAACTCGCTGCAGATCATCGGCGTGTGGTTCGCCGGCAGCTTCACCTCCGTGATGCGCGGCCAGTACGAGATGCTCTGGATCGTGGCCCTCATCGGTGTGGTCGTCTTCATCGTCGCCGATCGCCTCACGATCGCGGGCCTCGGTGAGGAGATCGCGACCAACGTCGGGGTGAACTACAACCGCATCATCCTGCTCGGTACGGTGCTGATCGCGGTCACCACCGGCGTGGTCACCGTCGTCGTGGGCAACCTTCCCTTCCTCGGGCTGATCGTGCCGAACATCGTCTCGATGGTGCGCGGCGACGATCTGCGCAGCAACCTGCCCTGGGTGTGTCTGCTGGGGATCGCGATCGTCACGGTCTGCGACATCATCGGACGCACGATCATCATGCCCTTCGAGGTCCCGGTCTCGCTGATCCTCGGCGTCGTGGGCGCCGTGGTCTTCGTCCTTCTCCTGCTCAGGCAGCGGCGACGTGGCTAGCGGGGCCATGAGCGACGCGATGAGCGACGCGGCGAACGTCGGGGGGCTCCGCTCGGCTGGCTCGTTCACGACCCCGCGGGCGCGCCGTCGGTACTTCCTCGTTCTCGGGGTCCTCGTCGTCCTTGCCCTCGGTTCCGGTTTCGGTCTGCTCGCGTGGGCGAATCCGATGCCCGTCGGTTCCGCTGGCTTCTGGCGCATCGCCCAGCATCGGGCTACTGACGTCACCGTGATGGCACTGGTCGCGGTCGCCCAGGCCGTCGCGACGGTGAGCTTCCAGACCGTCACCAACAACCGCATCATCACGCCGTCGATCATGGGCTTCGAGTCGCTGTACCGGGTGGTGCAGACCTCCACCGTGTACCTGTTCGGTGTGGCGGGCATCGTGGCCATCCAGGGCGTCGGACAGTTCGCGATCCAGGTCGCGATCATGGTCGCACTCGCCGTCGCGCTCTACGGCTGGCTGCTCTCGGGGCGCTACGGCAATCTGCAGATCATGCTGCTGGTCGGCATCGTGATCGGAGGCGGTCTCGGCGCGATCGCCACCTTCATGCAGCGCCTGCTCACTCCCAGCGAGTTCGACGTGCTCGCCGCCCGACTCTTCGGCAACGTGTCCAACGCCGACCCCTCGTACCTGCCTTTGGCGATCCCGCTGGTGGTCGCGGCCTCGGCGCTGCTGTGGATGCGCTCGCGCCGGCTCAACCTGATGGCGCTGGGCCCGGATGCCGCGCGCTCACTCGGCGTCGATCATCGGCGTGAGCTGTTCATCGTGCTGTTCCTGGTCGCTGTGCTCATGGCGACCTCGACCGCGATGGTCGGGCCGATGACGTTCCTGGGCTTCCTGGTTGCGACGCTCGCGTACCAGTTCGCCGATACCCACGATCACCGGCTGATCTTCCCGGTCGCGGTGCTCACGGCCTTCACGATCCTGGCCGGGGCGTACTTCGTGATGAAGAACGTCTTCTACGCGCAGGGCATGGTGTCGATCCTGATCGAGCTCGTCGGCGGCACCGTGTTCCTCATCGTCATCCTCAGAAAGGGCAGGCTGTGATCGCACTCGACGGCGTCCGCCGTGACTACAGCAGCGAGGTCGCGATCGGCCCCGTCGACCTCGAGATCCCCGCCGGCGGCATCACCGCCCTCATCGGGCCGAACGGTGCAGGCAAGTCGACCCTGCTCACGATGATCGGGCGTCTGAGCGGGATGGACGCCGGAGCGATCGAGATCGCCGGACTCGATGTGGCCTCCACCAAGTCGAAGGATCTGGCGAAGGTCGTGTCGATCCTGCGCCAGGAGAACCACTTCGTCACGCGCCTCACCGTGCGTCAGCTGGTCGGCTTCGGGCGCTTCCCGCATTCGAAGGGACGGCTGAACCGTGCAGACGAGGAGATCATCAGTCAGGCGATCGACTTCCTCGACCTCGGTGCCCTGGAAGGCAGGTATCTCGACGAGCTCTCCGGAGGGCAGCGCCAGCGAGCCTACGTGGCGATGGTCCTCGCGCAGGACACCGAGTTCGTGCTGCTGGACGAGCCGCTCAACAACCTCGACATGCGGCATGCGGTGCAGATGATGAAGCACCTGCGGCGTGCGTCGGAGGAGCTCGGACGCACGATCGTCATCGTGCTGCACGACATCAACTTCGCGAGCCACTATGCCGACCACATCTGCGCCATGAAGGACGGAGCGGTCGTGGAGTTCGGAACGCCGGCCGCGATCATGACGGATGACGTGCTCACGAGGGTGTTCGACACTCCCGTTCGGGTCGTCGACGGTCCGTCGGGACCGCTTGCGGTCTATTACTGACCCGTCGCCCCGAGGATCAGAGCTCGATGCCGTGGTCCTCGTCGTTGACGCCCGCATTGTTGCCTCGGCGCGACTCGTAGCCGAGGAACCAGCCGAGCCACAGGATCGCCGCCAGCAGCACGCCGAGCCACACGTTCTGGAAGATCAACCCGATCACGATGCCGGCGATCAGCAGGCCGACGGTGACGAGGATGCGCAGCAGGGAACGGGACATGGCACCAGCATAGGTGGCGGCGTCAGCGGCGGCGATGGTCTTCCGGGGCGAGACGAGGTCCCCGCCGTGGTTCCTGCACCCCGCTGGCATGGATGAGGCGCACGACGCGTTGCCGTTGTCCGGACCAGGGTGAGAGGAGCTCGATCATCCCGTCGTCATCGGTGCGCGCGCCCGTGAGTGCGTAGCCGACCTGGTGGGCGAGGTGGTAGTCGCCGACGCTCACCGCATCGGGATCGCCGAGCGAGCGGATGCGGGTCTCTGCCGATGTCCACACGCCCACACCGGGAAGGCTCGTGAGCACGCGGTCGCGATCAGCTCCGGTGGACGCCGCGCGCACGGCGCGGGCGATGCGGTCTCCGCGCTCCGCCGCACGCACGATGGTGCGGGACTGCGGCGGTTCGACTCCGGCTCGATGCCAGGCCCAGGAGGGGATGCGGTACCACTGCTCGGGCGCGGGCGCGGCGAACATCGGGCGCGGTGTCGGTCCCGGCGCGCGGGTGCCGAAACGGCTGACCAGCCAGCGCCAGGCGCCGAACGCCTGCATGCCGGTCACCTTCTGCTCGATGATGGCGCACGCGAGCGCGTCGAACACCTCGTCGGTGCGCGTCAGTCGCAGTCCCGGATGCCGTCGCGCGGAATCGGCGATGAGAGGGTGATGCGACGCGTCGAAGTCCCCGACGTCGTCGTGAGCGCCGCACAGCGTCGGGACGAGGTCGAGGGCCTGGCCCGCCCCGGGACCCCACGCCGTTGCGCGCACTTCGCCGCCGCTCATGCGCAGCGCCAGGGTGGCAGGTCCGAGCGGAGTGCGCATCGCACGCCAGATGACCGCGCCGTCGATGACCATCGTCGGGTCGTTGCCGCCGCGTCGCAGCATGCCCACGGTACTGCGCAGATCGAGCTCATGCGGCGGGCGGTAGACGGTCTCCCGTGCGGTCTCCGAGCGAGCGGCTTCTGCCGCGGCTGGTTCCGCCGTCAGGGTCATGCGCCCACCCTACGCTCCGGTTCTGACACCGGAGTCCCCGATGCTCAGAAGCGGTCGGGGGAGGGTGTGCCGTGACCGTAACGGATGACGACGTCGGCGTGACGATCGAAGCGGTATCCGATGCCGCGCACGGTGCGGACGATATCCTCGTAGCGGCCGAGCTTCGCCCGGAGACGACGCACATGCACGTCGATCGTGCGCTCGCCGGGGGTCTCGTCGTCCTGTGCCTGCCAGAGCGCGGAGACCAGCTCGCTGCGCTCGATGGTGCGTCCCTCGCGCAGCACGAGGTACTGCAGCAGCTCGAACTCCTTGTAGGTGAAAGCAGCGGATTCGCCGTCGATGAGCACACGCTTGCGGGAGATGTCGACCGTGACGCCGCTCTCTTCCTCGGCGGTCTCTTCCTCGGCTGCTGCCTTGGTGCGCGCGATGGCGCCGGGCTCCTGCAGCGCGAGGCGCACGACGTCGAGGTCTCGCCCGCCCGAGCCATGAGGCGCGAGGGCGACGGTGGCGTGCGTCTCGGCGCCCGGCGCGAGCTCGGCCAGCGTGCGGCGGAGCGCGTCCACGAGAAGGGGGAGGCTGACGCCGGCTTCGGCTGCCTTGATCTCGTCCAAGCCGACGTAGAGGGCGAAGCCACGGGGCGAGCGCACGGCGGGGAGGTCGGCTCCGGCGGGGGCGAGCGGGGCGGCGGTCTCGGGCTGCGAGCGGACTGCGGCGGCGGGAGCGGTGGTGGCGGCGGGACGCTCGAGAAGTGCGGTGTTCGACATGATGATGAAGTCCTCAGGACGTGAGCCCGGATCGAGAGGGGCTCTGATGCGTTGCATGAATGACCGGCGGAGCCGGGAATCGAGCAGAGGGTGGATGCTCGGTGACACTGACCTCGCAGATCGCGAGGGATTCAGGTCAGGCGGGGTGGCTGTTCGTTCAGCGACACATTCGGCAACACATGCCAACGCGACCGGGCATCATCATCCCGGCAGTCCTGTTCGCCTCCTGGGCGGACAAAGGGCTTGCGTTGGTAGTCATGGGGGGATTATGTCCGATCGTGACGCCTCATGTCAAAACGCCCGGGCATCCCGTGCGGGCGTAACGTGGTTCCAATGACGACCTCGCACACTGTCGGCGGCTTCATCCTGACCGACGAGAAGGACGCCTCGCGTTACACGCTCATGCGCGACGGCAAGCTCGTGAGCGTGCTCGACTACCGGGACGACGGTCATACGATCGCCCTCACTCGAGCCTTCACCATCCCGACTTTCCGCGGGAACGGCTACGCGGGGAAGGTCGTCGAAGGCGCGGTGGCCGACATCGAGGAACGCGGTGACCGCAAGGTCGATGCCGTGTGCTGGTACGTCTCCGAGTGGTTCGCCGCGCACCCCGAGCGTGCCGGGTTGCTCCGCTCCCGCTGACTCTCCGGTCGTGTGACGAACTGTTACGCGCGCCCTTTGCGAGGATGAACACATGAAGCTCGCCGAAGCCCTCACCGCACGTGCCGACCTGCAGCGCCGCATCGAGCAGTTGCGGGCACGCATCGTCGCGAACGCCCGGTACCAGGAGGGGGAGGAGCCTGCGGAGGATGCGGCCGGCCTGATCGTCGAGACTGACGCCGCGCTGACGCAGCTTCGCGACCTCATCCGTCGCATCAACGCCACCAATGCGCGTCTCGATCTGGGCGCGGACGGCACCATGACGGATGCCCTCGCTGCCCGCGACGTGCTGCGTCTGCGGCATTCGGTGCTGACGGATGCCGCCGCCGCCGCCTCGGGCGCCAACGACCAGTTCCTCCGACAGATGAGATCGGAGCTTCGTCAGGTCTCCGCGCTTCCCGTCGCGCAGCTGCGTTCGCGCGCAGACGCCGTCGCACAGGAACTCCGCGAGCTCGACAACCGGATCCAGCAGGCGAACTGGTCGAACGACCTCGAGGAGGAGAGCGGAAGTCGGTAGTCACGACGGAGCGGGCACAACCCTCAGCCGGCGGGGCAAGCCGGCACCTGTCGGGCGGAGGGCAGCCCCGATCTCGCATCGCGCAGCCCCGCACGCCGCACAGGTGAAGGTGCACGCAGCATCTCGCATCACCGCGTGCCGATCGTCGCGACGAGGGTGGGTCAGGGGACCTTCCGCTTCCTCCTGCGTGCCGGGTGCGCGCCGGGGACGGCACGCCTCGGACGGAATGTCGGAGGGGGTTCGTACGGTGTGAGTATGCGGATCCTGCACACCTCGGACTGGCACATCGGCCGGACGTTCCATGGCAACTCGACCATGGACGCGCTCGGCGAGGTGCTCGGGGCGCTCACCGCGCAGGTTCGCGACAACGGGGTCGACGTCGTCATCGTCGCGGGAGACGTGTTCGATTCCGCCACTCCATCCGGTGCGGCCTACACGCTGCTCGGCGATGCGCTGGTCGCTCTGCACGAGAGGGGCGCCCGCGTCATCGTCACGAGCGGCAACCACGACTCCGCCGCGCGATTGGGTTTTCAAGCGCGCCTGCTCCGCGACGGCATTCATGTGCTGACCGACCCCCTCGCCGTGGGCGTGCCGGTGACTCTCGCCGACGAGTACGGACCGGTGCACTTCTACGGCATCCCCTACCTCGAGCCCGCCATCGTGCGTCAGCACTGGCCAGAGGGCGATGCCTCCGGACGTCAGTTGCGTACGCAGGCGCAGACCATGGCCCATGCGATGGACCTGGTCCGCGCCGGCATGGACCAGCATGGGGGCCGAGCCGTCGCGATCGCTCACTGCTTCGCTGCGGGTGTCGATGCCACCGCCGGGCTCGAGCGCGAGGTGCGACAGGGCGGTCTCGACGTCGTCCCGCTGAGTGTCTTCGACGGACCCGACTACGTGGCGCTCGGACACATCCACGGACGCCAGCAGCTCAGCGACCGGGTGCGCTACGCGGGCGCACCTCTCCACTACAGCTTCGGAGAGCAGCACAAGCCCCGCGGCTCCTGGCTCATCGACCTCGACGCCGACGGGCTCGCCGAGGTGGAGTGGTTGGAGTTGCCGGTGCCACGGCGTCTCGTCACCCTCACCGGCCCGCTCGACGAGATCCTGTCCGCCGAGTCGGTCTCGGCACATGCGGGGGACTGGGTCTGCGCCGTCTACACCGATGCGGTGCCGCAGCGCGAGCCCATGCGGCGCCTTCGCGAGAGCTATCCGCACTGCGCCATGGTGCAGCATCAGCCGGAGGGGAAGGCAGAGGTCGACGATCGCTCGTACGTGCAGCGGCTTCGTACCGCGGTCACCGACGCTGACCGAATCGATGCCTTCCTCGAGCACGTGCGAGCGGGGCACGGGCCGACCGAGGCCGAGAGCGAGCTGATCCGCGCGGTGCTCGATGAGCGCGTGCGTGCCGAGGCACTCGTCTAGATGCGTCTTCATCGTCTGGAGATCGAGGGCTTCGGTCCGTTCCGGTCGCGACAGACCGTGGACTTCGACGCGTTCGCCGACGACGGCATCTTCCTGATCGCCGGACGGACCGGAGCGGGGAAGTCGAGCATCCTCGACGCGGTCTGCTTCGGGCTGTATGGGGGAGTGCCGCGGTACGACGGCGGGGAGAAGCGCCTCCGGAGCGATCATTGCGAGCCTGACGATCCTTCGGAGGTGGTCGTCGAGTTCAGCACGCCCGCCGGCCGATTCCGCGTCACTCGGTCACCCGAGTATCTCCGCCCGGCCAAGCGCGGCGGAGGCATGACCAAGCAGGCGGCCGGCGTCTCCCTCGACGAGTGGACGGATGCCGGGTGGACCGGACGAGCCGCGCGGGCGGTCGACGTGGGCAACGAACTCGATGAGATCCTGCAGCTCAGCCGAGAGCAGTTCCTGCAGGTGATCCTGCTCGCACAGAACCGGTTCTCCGAGTTCCTGCTCGCGGGAAGCCGGGAGCGCCAGGCGCTGCTGCGGCGGCTGTTCGGCACCCAGAGATTCGAAGACGTTCAGGCGCGGTTCGACGACCGTCGTCGTGCGGCCGAACAGGCCCTCGGCAGTCGTCTCGCGGCCGTCGAGGCGCGCATCGACGAGGCCGAGAACCTCGTGGTCGCAAGCGGGCTGTCGGGAGACGGCGACGAGACCGCGGTGGAGACGTCGCAGGCACCCGCATCGGTCGACGAGCGCCTGGAGGCTCTCCGGCGGGCGAAAGCTCGCGCCGACTATCGCGCGGACCGTCGGGCCTCCGAGCGCGCCGACGCCGAGCTGCGGTCGACCGCGGCCGACACCGAGCTCGCCACCGCTCGGGAGGAGCGACGAGCGCAGCAGGAGCGCGACCGAGCGAGATCTGCGCTCGAACGCCTCGATGCCGAGTCGCCCTCGATCGAGCAGGCTCGTGCAGAACTCGCGGCTGCGCGCGCAGCCGAGTCTCTCCGTACGACGATCGCCGCCGCGACGCGGGCAGCTGCAGCGCTCGGAGTCGCTGTTCAGGACGAGCAGAACGCCCGCACGGTCGGGGAGACGATGGAGCTCCCGGTCGACGACGACCTCGACGCCTGGTCAGCGGAGCGCACCAGGGAGAGCGGTGCCTGGCAGCGGGCTCGGGAACTCGAGGAGAACGCTCCGAGCCTCGACGCCGAGGTGCGTGCAGCCGAGGAGGAGGTCGCGGCAGCGACCTCTCGCATCGAAACAGCCGACGGAAAGCGCGCCGCCCTTCCCGATGAGATCGCCACACTGAACGCGTCGCGCGACATCGCGCGCAGTCTGGCCGACCGGATCGACGACAGACGGGCTGCGCAAGAGAGCGCAGAAGCACGTCGCGTGGCGGCGCTGGAGGCGGAGCGGCTAGAGGCAGTGGAGCGCGCACTCGACCTCGAGCTCACACAGGCGACGACCCTGCACGAGGCTGCCCAGTCGAACCTGGCGGAGCTGCGTCGACGTCGCACGGACGGCATGGCGGGCGAGCTGGCATCGACCCTCCGGCACGGACAGGCCTGTCCGGTCTGCGGCTCGCTCGAGCATCCGATGCCGGCCACGCACGCCGACCCCGTCTCCCCGGAGGACATCGCGCTCGCGGAAGATGCTCGCGACGTCGCCGCGCAGCGCGAACGCGAGCTGTCATCCCGGTCCGCGGCACTGCGCGCCGAACTCGCCGGTCTCACCGCGCGCGCCGACGGTCGCGACGTCTCCCGTGCCGAGGCCGAGCATGCGGAGGCCACTGCGGCGCTCGCGAGCAGTCTTGCGGCCGTCGAGACTCTGGCTGCGCTCGACCTGCAGCTCGCCGAGCTCCTGACCCGGCTCGAGCATCTCGACGCCGAACGGGAAGACGACGCGAAAGTTCTGGCGGATGCGCGCGAACAGCATGCGCTCCTGCGTCAACGTCGCGTCGAGGCGCAGAACCTGATCACAGAGGCGCGAGGCGCGTTCCCCACGGTCGCCGAGCGGCTGGCGGACAACGAGGCCAAAGTCGCCGCCGCGCGTGCACTGAGCCAGGCGATCTCCGAGCGCGTGCGCAGGGCCGAGGCTCTCGTCGAGGCAGAGGCGCAGCGCGATGTCGGCCTCACTGACTCCGTCTTCGCGGACGAGACGGCTGCCGAAATGGCGTTGCGCCCGCTCAAGGTCCAGGAAGCCCTGGATGCGAGGATCACACAGCACTCGGTGCAGCGGGAGAAGGAGCGTGCCGTGCTGTTCGACCTCGAACTGCGCACGCTGCCCGAAGAGCCCATCGACCTGGCACCGGTGGAACGAGCATCGGCGGAAGCTCGCGGCGCGTGGACCGCGGCAGTCGGCGAGGCAGCCAGAGCCACTGGTACCGCAGAACGGCTCGGAGGGCTGATCGATTCGGCCGCGACCGAGCAGGCTCGGAGTGCCGACGAAGCCGCGGAGTTCGAGGTGCTGCAGAACCTCGCGGACACGATCGCGGGCAGGGGGGTCAACACCCACAAGATGACGCTGGAGACGTTCGTGCTCGCGGCAGAGCTCGAGGAGATCGTCGGGGCGGCCAACCGTCGACTGCATGAGATGTCGACGGGGCGATATCAGCTGCAGCACTCAGACGCGCTCGCGGCCCGGGGTGCGGCTTCCGGACTCGGCATCGTGGTCTTCGACGCGTTCACGGGTCAGACCCGCCCACCACAATCGCTGTCAGGGGGCGAGACCTTCCTCACGTCGCTGGCGCTGGCGCTGGGATTGGCCGAGGTCGTGACGGCACGCGCGGGCGGCATCCGCTTGGACACGCTCTTCATCGACGAGGGATTCGGCTCCCTCGACGGGGACACGCTCGACGTGGCCATGCGCACACTCGACGAGTTGCGGCAGGGCGGGAGGACCGTCGGGGTGATCAGCCACGTCGAGGCCATGCAGGAGCAGATCCCCGCTCAGCTGACGGTGCGCGCGCTGCCGAACGGGCCCAGCGTCATCGAAGCGCGCTGACGCGAGCCGCGGATGACCGGGCGCGCCGGGCTCAGACGCCGTACTCGCGGCGGATGACGTCACGCAGCTGCACACTGCAGCGGGCGACGGCCTCGCGCCAATCGGTCAATGCGCCGTCCTCCGCCTGGTCGGACACCGCCCGCAACACGCGGATCGGGATGCCGAACTGCCCGGCGACCCAGATGAAGGCGTAGGTCTCCATGTCGACAAGCGCAGCACCGAAGGGGCGGATCACGGCCGTGACCTCGGCGTCCTCGACGAAGTGGTCACCAGTCGCGATCAACACGCCGTCGCGTCCGGTGGAGACGCGCGCCGGGAGCGAGACGTGCTGCCCGCGAACGCCCTCGAGATCGGTGACGTCATGCTGGAAAGCGCTGCCGACCTCGTGGACGGTCGCCTCGAGACCCGGCTCGATGGCTCCGGCCGTTCCGACGACCACGATCTCGTCATAGACCTTGGCATCGAGCGCTCGGGTCAGGCCGTACGTGGCCGGCAGCTTTCCGGGACCGGTCACGAGACGGTCGAAGCCGTCGAGCTCCTCCGGGAATGCGGACAGTTCGGAATCGAGGGCAGCGACGAGGAGCTTCACCGGTCCATTCTGTCAGGCTTTCGCCGGCAGGCGCATGCGAACGCCGCGGCGTCACCCGGACGTAACACGCAGGGGCGATACTGGTCGAGGACAAGACGGAGGATCACATGTCGTTGCAGAAGCAGATCTCTGAAGACCTCGGCGTCCGGCCCGAGATCGACCCCGAAGCCGAGACCGACCGTCGAGTCGGTTTCCTCGCCGACTACCTGCGTTCCACGGGAGCGAAGGGGTTCGTGCTCGGCATCTCGGGAGGGCAGGACTCCACGTTGGCCGGCCGTCTCGCACAGCTCGCGGTGGAGCGTGTGCGCGCCGAGGGGGGCGAGGCGAAGTTCCTCGCCGTGCGCCTGCCCTATCGGGTGCAGCACGATGCAGAAGACGCGGAAGCTGCACTGGCGTTCATCGCACCAGACTCCTCCGTCGAGGTCAACATCCAGAACGGTGTCGACGGAGTGGAGGAAGACATCGAGTTCGCGGTCACGAGTGACATCAGCGACTTCAACCGAGGCAACATCAAGGCGCGCGTCCGCATGGTCACGCAGTACGCGCTCGCCGGTCACGACGGACTGCTGGTGATCGGCACGGATCACGCGGCGGAAGCGGTGACCGGCTTCTATACGAAGTTCGGTGACGGTGCCGCCGACATCCTGCCGCTGTCCGGGCTCAGCAAGCGGCAGGGACGCTCGCTGCTGCAGTTCCTCGACGCTCCGGACCGACTCGCCTTCAAGGTGCCGACCGCCGATCTGCTGGACGGCCAGCCGGGACGCGCTGACGAGGACGAGCTCGGCCTCACGTACGAGCAGATCGACGACTTCCTGGAAGGACGCGAGGTCGATCCGGACGTCGCCGGCCGCATCGAGGCCAGGTATCTCGCGACGCAGCACAAGCGGCACCTCCCGGTGACGCCCGACGACACCTGGTGGCGCTGAACCGCGTCGAGGAGCCACCCGCTTTCGCTCGTGTCGGATGCCG
The DNA here is from genome assembly GCF_000956405.1 of Microbacterium oxydans. Classification (GTDB taxonomy): domain Bacteria; phylum Actinomycetota; class Actinomycetes; order Actinomycetales; family Microbacteriaceae; genus Microbacterium; species Microbacterium oxydans_C. Next base: position 73,506 of record NZ_JYIV01000027.1, on the reverse strand, counting down.
CGGATAGTGTCGAAGCATCCGACAGAACGGGAGCATCGTGCGGATCGACACTCAGGCGCAGCGCGTCATCTGGAGCGCGAGCGACCTCAAGGCCGCTGCCGAGTGCGAGTTCGCGTGGGGCCGGGCGATCGACGCGAAGCTGGGGCGCGTCCCCGCGGTGGAAGAGCCGGAGGATGCGACCCTGAAGCGCGCAGCCGAGCTCGGTGACGTGCACGAGCAGAACGTGCTCGACCGATACATCCACGACCTCGGTGACGCAAGGGTGCACCGCGTCGAGAAGGTCTCCTCGGTCGACGCGGAAGCACTCGCCGCGGCAGTCGACGAGACGGTGGCTGCGCTGCGTTCGGATGCGCTCGTCGTGTTCCAGGCGGCTTTCGCGACAGAGGAGTTCGTCGGATTCGCCGACTTTCTACGCAAGGACGACGACGGCCGCTGGCGTGTGCAGGACTCGAAGCTCGCCCGCAAGGCTCGTGTGACAGCTCTCATGCAGCTCGCGGCATATGTCGACCAGCTCGACCGCCTGGGAATCCCCCGTTCCGACGAGGTCGACCTCATCCTCGGCGACGGCACGCTCAGCACACACGCCGTCGACGATCTGCTTCCGCTGTTCCAGGTGCGACGGGCCCGACTGCGCGCCCTCATCGCCGATCGACGCATCGCCGACGGTGCTGCGGGCGCCCCTCTGGGCTGGGGCGACGACCGCGGTGACTTGCAGGTGGTGGCCTGCGGGCGCTGTGCGACCTGCGAGGAGCAGGTGCTCGCGCACCGGGACCTGCTGATGGTGGCGCGGATGCGTCCGGTGCAGCGAGCTCGGCTCAGGGCTGCCGGCATCGAGACGATCGACGCCCTCGCCGAAGCGATCGAGGCTCCGACGGGGATGAACGCCGACACATTCGAGATGCTCCGCGCCCAGGCGCGTCTTCAGCTGAGGGCGGACGCCGAAGGAGTGCCGACCTTCGACGTGCACTACGCGCAGGCGATCCATACCCTCCCGCTCCCGAGTCACGGCGACATCTTCTTCGACTTCGAGGGCGACCCGCTGTACACGGAGCCCGTTCCCGACGGCGAGGCGCACTGGGGGATCGACTACCTCTTCGGCTGGGTCGACAACACAGATCAGTACTCGGCACTGTGGGCGCACACGTTCGCCGACGAGAGGCGTGCGCTCGAGACGTTCCTCGACTTCGTGAGTGCCCGCAGGGCTGCGCACCCGGGAATGCACATCTACCACTACGCGCCGTATGAGACCTCGCATCTGGTGGCCATGGCCGCGCGACACGGGGTGCGCGAGGGCGAAGTCGATCGGCTGCTCCGCGAGGGGGTGTTCGTCGACCTCTACCCGCTCGTCCTGCGGACGGTCAGGGTGGGCTCCCGGTCGTACTCGATCAAGAAGCTCGAGCCGCTCTACATGGGTGACGACGTCCGCACGAGCGACGTGCAGAAGGGCGATGACTCGATCGTGCAGTATGTCGCGGCGCGTGAGCTGGCCGCGGCCGGACACCGCTCCGAGGCGGACGCGGTCTTCGCCGACCTCGCCGACTACAACCGCTATGACTGCGTCTCGACGCGGCGGCTGCGCAACTGGCTGATCGACATCGCCAGGGAGAAGGGCGTCACGCCCGCACCGCCCGACGATGCGGACGAGGTCATCTACGAGCCGTCTCCCCGGTCGGTCGCGCTGCTCGCCGATGCGGAGCGAGCGGTCGAGACCGGCGGTGACGGGCAGGTCCACCGCATCGCCGCCGCAGCGATCGACTACTTCCCGCGGGAGGCGAAGAGCTTCTGGGTGTCGCACTTCCAGCGGCTGCGTGAACCGGTCACCATGTGGGACGGCACGCGCGACGTGGTGAAGGTCGACCGGCCATCGTCGTCGGTGCGCCGGGAGTGGAGCATCGGCGAGGGGCGACGGGTGATGTCCCGCGATATCGAGATCCGCGGCGAGGTGTCACCCGGCACCACGCTCGGTCCCGGTGCGCAGCCGTTCGCGCTCTATGAGGTGCCGGCGCCGTTCGACACCGAGGTTCCCTCGCGCGCCGTCCACGTGCCGCACACGGTCACGGTCGCGGAGGTGCTCGATGACGGCTACCTCGTCACCGAAGCGGCTGTGCAGGGACAGACCTGGGATGAGCTGCCGCTCGCGCTCACTCCGGCAGCTCCGCCTCGGGTGGTGTCGCTGCAGGGCGCGATCGACGAGTGGGCCGACGCGGTGCACCTGGCCGCGCCGGGCTTCCCTCAGGACGCGGCGACCGACATCCTGCGCCGGCTCCCCCCTCGGACCGTCTCGGGGGGAGTGCTCCCAGATGCGGGCGACGACACGATCGATGCCATCGTGCGCGGAGTGCTCGACCTCGATCGCAGCTACCTCGCCGTGCAGGGCCCTCCAGGGACGGGCAAGACGTATACGGGGTCACGCGTGATCGCGCGCCTGGTCAACGAGCACGGCTTCAAGGTCGGTGTCGTGGCGCAGTCGCACGCCATCATCGAAACGCTTCTCGAGCGGATCGTCGCCGACGGCGTCTCGCCCGCCCAGGTTGCGAAGGCGCCGAAGGACCCCGACGCGGAGCCGCCGTACACCGTGATCCCGAAGAACGGCATGGCGTCGTTCCTCGCCGAGCATTCCGCCGAGGGCGCGGTCGTGGGCGGGACGGCCTGGGACTTCAGCAACACGCAGCGCGTGGGACGCGCGGGTCTCGACCTCCTCGTGATCGACGAGGCGGGACAGTTCTCGCTCGCCTCGACGATCGCGGTGGCGGCCGGGGCGAAGCGGTTGCTGCTCCTCGGCGACCCGCAGCAGCTCCCGCAGGTGAGCCAGGGCGCCCACCCCGAACCGGTGGACACGTCCGCTCTCGGCTGGGTGATGGACGGCGACCCGGTCGTGCGGCCCGAGTACGGCTACTTCCTCGCCCGGTCGTGGCGGATGCATCCGTTCGTGGCCGCTCCGGTGTCGAAGCTCGCCTACGCGGGACAGCTCGCCTCGGCACCCGGAACCGAACTCCGGTCGCTCGAGGGTGTCGACGCGGGTCTCCACGTCGTCCCGCTGCGCCACCGCGGAAACGCGACCCAATCGCCCGAGGAAGCGGCAGAGGTCGTCCGACTGGTCGCCGATCTGGTCGGCCGGGTCTTCACCGACAACGACCCCGAGGCGTCGACGCGTCCGCTCGCGCAGTCCGACATCATCGTGGTCACGCCCTACAACGCGCAGCGTCAGCTGGTGCTCGACGCGCTCACCGACGCCGGCTTCCCTGACGTCCCTGTCGGCACGGTCGACAACTTCCAGGGCAAGGAGGCAGTGGTCTCCATCACCTCGCTCGCGGCGTCGAGCGGTCGGGATGCGCCGCGCGGTCCGGAGTTCCTGCTGCTCCAGAACCGCCTCAACGTCGCGATCTCCCGAGCACAGGTCGTCGCCTACCTGATCCACTCGCCCGCGCTGCTCGACGACCTGCCGTATACGCCTGAGGGCGTCGCCAGGCTCAGCGCGTTCGCCCGGCTCGTCGGAGCGGCAGAGTGAGCGCCCACACCCCCGACCAGATCCTGCGCGCCGCGGCAGCGTGGGTGTGGTTTCCCCGCGACAGCGAGCACGAGCGCGAGCAGCTGCTCCTCGTGCGGGATCCGGCACGGTTCGGCGGGGGAGTGCGAGGTTCGCAGGTCGACTCCGCGCTGTCGGCCGCCGATGTGGTGGATGGCGCACTGGCACGGACCAGAGCATGGGGTGCCTCGCAGGTCACGTTCTGGACGAATCCCTCCGACCGGCCCGACCTCGAGGACGAGCTTCGGCGACGCGGGGCAGAGCACATCGACACGGTGGCGGTGTTCGCACGACCCGTCGACGAAGTGGAGGTCGAGGTACCGTCCGACGTGTCGACGGAGATCGTTCGCACCCTCGATCAGGTACGAGACCTCGACGGCGTCAATGTGCCCGTGTGGCACCAGCAGCCCCTCGATGAGGAGGGTCTCCGGGCCGAACTCGACGAGGTGTCTGCGGCGCTCGAGGCGCAGACCGGCGTCCGTGTGCTCGCGCGCATCGACGGACGCGCCGTCAGCACCGGAGGATGCACGATCGAAGACGGGTTCGTGCGGCTCTGGGGCGCATCCACACTGGAAAACCACCGCGGTCGCGGCGCCTACCGCGCAGTGCTGGCCGAGAGACTGCGGCAGGGGGCGGCATGGGGAGCGAAGACGGCCCTGGTGAAGGGACGCGTCTCGACGTCAGCGCCCATCCTCGCCCGCGCGGGCTTCACTCACCACGGAGACGAGCGCGTCTACCGCCTCACGCTCTGAGGCGAAAGACGCTCCGAAGAGATCGAACGGTGCCGCGGATCAGACGGTGCCGTAGAGCCGGTCGCCCGCGTCGCCGAGGCCGGGCACGATGTAGCCCTTCTCGTCGAGACGCTCGTCGAGGGCTCCGAGCACGAGCGTCACGTCGCGGTCGCCCGCCATCGCCTCGATCGCAGCGACGCCCTCCGGCGTACCGAGCAGGCAGATGGCCGTGACATCCTTGGCTCCGCGGTCGAACAGGAACTGGATCGCCGCAGCGAGCGAGCCGCCGGTCGCGAGCATGGGGTCGATCGCGAAGCACTGGCGGTCGCTCAGGTCGTCGGGCAGTCGCTCGGCGTAGGTCGTCGGCTCGAACGTCGTCTCATCGCGCACCATGCCGAGGAAACCGACCTCAGCGGTCGGCAGCAGCTTCACGAGACCTTCGAGCATGCCGAGGCCGGCACGCAGGATCGGCACCACGATCGGACGGGGCTCCGAGATCTTCACACCTGTCGTGGTGGTCACCGGAGTCGTGATCTCGATCGGGCTGACCTTCACGTTGCGGGTCGCCTCGTACGCGAGCAGCGTCACGAGTTCCTCCGTGAGCTGCCGGAACACCGGTGACGGCGTGCGCGCGTCGCGCAGCACCGAGAGCTTGTGAGTGATGAGAGGGTGGTCGGCCACGTGAACACGCATGAATACAGGGTAATGCGCTGCGCGGTCAGGCACGACATCGGGCCCCGGCAACGGCCTCCACGGCTGTCGTAGGCTCGACGCATGACCGCAGCCGACCGACCCGCGATGGCGCGTGCCCTCGAGCTCGCCGCCGAAGCGGCCACGGCATCCGAGATCCCTGTCGGTGCCGTGGTCCTCGATCCCGAAGGCCGGATCATCGCTGAGGGACGCAACACCCGCGAGGAGACCCACGACCCGACGGGGCACGCCGAGGTCGAGGCGCTCCGGCGCGCGGCAGCAGCGGTCGGGTCCTGGAATCTCGAAGGTCACACTCTCGTGGTCACCCTCGAACCGTGCATCATGTGCGCCGGTGCCGTCCTGCAGGCGCGCATCGGTCGAGTGGTGTTCGGCGCCTGGGACGACAAGGCCGGTGCTGCCGGCTCCATGTACGACGTGCTGCGTGATCGGCGATTGCCTTACCGTGCCGAGGTCATCGGCGGCGTCGAGACAGAGGCGGCGACCGCGCTGCTGAGATCGTTCTTCGAGCAGCGGCGCTGAACGCCGACGACGTTCAATTCGAAGACGTTCAGTCCGACGACTTCAGCACGAAGACGTCCGTGGAGGGCTCAGGGTCGATCGCCGGGCGGTACACGTCGGGCTCGATGTAGACGACTCGCGCCACCGGAACGGCGTCCCTGATCCGCGCCTCGATCGCGTTGATGTCGTCTGCGGCTTCCCGCAGCGGCTTGTCGGCGTTCAGGGCGATCTTCGCCGCCACCATCAGCTCGTCCGGACCGAGGTAGAGCGTCTTCATGTGGATGATCTTCTCGATCTCATCACCCGCGTTGATCGCGTCGACGATGCGGTCGTAGTCGGCCTGAGTGGCACCCTCGCCGACCAGGAGGCTCTTCGTCTCGACGCCCAGCACGATCGCGATCAGCACCAGCAGCACACCGATCATCACCGTGCCGAGTGCGTCGAACATCGGGTTTCCCGTGATGAGGGTGAGACCGACACCGAGCAGAGCGAAGGTGAGACCGGTCAGGGCACCCACGTCTTCCAGCAGCACGACAGGGAGCTCGGGTGCTTTGGAGCGGCGCACGAACGACACCCACGACTGCCCCTTCTCGCGCACGAGGTTGCTCTCGCGCACGGCGGTGCGCAGCGAGAACGACTCGAGTCCGATCGCGATGACGAGCACCACGAGCGGGAGCCACCACCACGTCTTGTCGAGCTCGTGCGGATTGGTGAGCTTCTCGACGCCCTCGTAGATCGCGAAGAGGCCACCGACCGAGAAGAGGATGATCGACACGACGAACGCATAGACATAGCGCTCGCGGCCGTAGCCGAACGGGTGTGCGCGGTCGGCCTCGCGCCGAGCCTTGCGTCCGCCCAGCATCAGGAGCAGCTGGTTGCCGGAGTCCGCGACGGAGTGGATGGCCTCGGCGAGCATCGAGGCGGAGCCGGAGAGTGCCCAGGCGATGAACTTCGCGAGGGCGATGCCCATGTTCGCCAGGAACGCCGCGACGATGGCCTTGTTGCCTCCGGATGCACTCATGGGACGAGTCTAGAACCGCCCGCCCGAGGATGTCGGAGTGCCCGCCGTAGGATGACCACATGGCTGACTCGCTTCCTTCGCTCGCTTTCCTCGGTGCCGGCTCGATGGGTGGTGCGATCCTCCGTGGAGTGGTCGCCTCGGGTGTCCGCGTCGATGGCGGGATCACCGCGACGAACCGCACGGCGGAGAAGGCAGAGGCGTTCGCCGACATCGACGGGGTCACCAGCATCGCGCTCGCCGATCGGCCGGAGGGCAACGTCGAGGCGGCTGCCGGTGCGCGGATCGTGCTCGTCGGCGTGAAGCCGGCGATGGTGCCGGACCTGCTCCGCGAGATCGCCTCGCACCTCGCCGCTGATGCGATCGTGGTGAGTGTCGCCGCCGGGGTCACTCTGCAGACCTTCGCCGATGTGCTGGGTTCGGAGGCGAAGGTGATCCGCTCGATGCCGAACACGCCGTCGACGGTGCGCAAGGGAGTGACGGGGCTCGCCGCCGGTGCCGCGGTTCCCGCCGAAGACGTCGCCCTCGTCCGTCGTCTGTTCGAGACCGTCGGCGCCGTCGTCGAGGTTCCGGAGTCTCAGATCGACGCGCTGTCCACGATCTCGGGCTCGGGCCCGGCGTACGTGTACCTGCTGATCGAGGAGCTCACCAAGGCTGCGGTCGGTATGGGCTTCACCGACGCGGATGCGCGTCTCATGGTCGAGCAGACCTTCATCGGGGCGACGGCCCTGCTCGACGCCTCCGGTGAGGCTCCTGCAGAACTGCGCCGTCGGGTCACGAGTCCGAAGGGTACGACGGAGCGGGCGGTCGCCGTGCTCCAGGAAGCACACCTCGATCGCACCTTCGCGGACGCCGCGGACGCTGCGCTCGCGCGTGCCAAGGAGCTCGCCGCCGGAGCCTGAGCCATGCGGCTGCGGATCGAGGGACCCATCTGGTACTGGCGCGGGCCCGCGCCTTTCCACTTCGTCACCGTGCCGCCTGCCGAGAGCGAGATGATCCACGAGATCGCCTCTGTCGTGACCTATGGCTGGGGCATGATCCCGGCCACGGTTTCCGTAGGCGCCACCACCGTCACCACGGCGCTGTGGCCGAAGGACGGCGGCTACATCGTGCCGATCAAGAAGACGCTGCAGGACAGCGAGGGCCTCGGGGCGGACGACGTGATCGAGGTCGTCCTCGACATCGACGCCTGACCCGTCTGGGTTACACGAGGATGCGGGCTCACACGAGGATGCGGGCTCACCCGAGGATGCGGGCTCACCCGCGAACGGCGCACACGTGAACTCAGGCGCACACGCGGAATCAGGCCGATTCGAGCACGTTCGGCCTGATTCCGAGTGATCGCCTGATCTCGCGGGTGGCTGCTCTCGCGGGTGGCTGCTGTCGCGGGCGCCTGATCTCGCGGGGACCCTTGCGCCCGGGGCCTGGGCGTCGCGTGGTGACTGCCCGCGCTCAGCTCTCGCTGGACACGTCGGCGAGCACCTCGGGCCAGCGGCGATCCAGGATCTTCCCGCCCAGCACGGTTCCTCCCCAGAGGGCCAGACCGCCGAACGCGATTCCGCACACGAGGCTGATCCAGCCGAGCGTGGGATTCCAGATCGCCGCGATGGCGAACCCGAACGCGGGTGCTCCGAGGACGAGCGTGATGGGTCCGATGATGATCATCGCGAGCAGTGATTGCACCCCGCCGGAGGATCCACGTCCGAAGGGATTGGCTTCCGGGGCGGGTGCACGCCCGGGAAGGAAGCTCCCCACCCAGGCTCCGGCTCCGGCAGCGATCGCCGTGAGGCCGAGTGACGCTCCGATGCTGCCGGGGAGCAGGTCGGGCCTCCCCGCGAGGAGGCAGGTCGCCACGCACAGCGCGACCGTCACCGGCACCGCGATCAGCCCGAAGCCGAGGAGACGCCCCGCGCGGTCGGCCGCCCCGGTGACGCCGGTGAGGATGTGCGCCGCGACGGCGTCGTTGTCGTAGGCGATCGACATCTGCACGATCGTCCCGGCGAGGAGGGCGTTGATGGCCGGGATCAACGTGATCGCGGGGGCGAAGCCGATGGACTCCTCCTGCAGGCCGTTCATGAGCGCGATGCCGATGAAGATCGCCGGCAACAGCAGCAGCATCACGATGTTGACGAGCTGCCGTGGGTCGCGGCGGTAGTAGTGCAGGGATCGTGCGGCGATCGCGCCCATCGGGTTCGCCGGCAGCAGTCGATCGAGCAGACCGCCGGAGCGGACCCGTCCACCGCCGCTGCTCTGGATGGGGGAGACGAGCCGGGCGGCGAGCAGCCGCTGAGACGCCCACCACAGGACCACGACTGTCGCGAGGGCGATCAGCAGGCGCAGCGTTGCGGTGAGCACGTCGCCCTGCGCTGCCGATGCCGACACCCCGAACACTGCGCCGACCGGCGTCCACGCGACGATGTCGGCCGCCGCAGCGAACGCACCCCCGACGTCCGTCACAGTGGTGAGCGCACCGATCCCGAGGTTGAGGATGAGGCCGGACGAGGCGGCGAGCAGCACCCCGAGGGTCAGCACCAGGTCGCGGGTGCTGCGTCGGGCCAGCCATCCGGCGAGCAGTCCGCTCACCACACGGGCACCGAGCACGCAGGTCACGACCGCCACGGGGATCATGATCACCGCGGAGAGCAGCGCGGGCAGGCTCACCGACCACCCGAGGAGCATCAGCAGCAGGGCGAGCGTGGTGCCGATGCCGCCGATGGTCGTGGCTCCTGCGACGACGAAGCCGGGCAGCAGTGTCGGCGCGGTCACCGGTAGCAGGGCGAAACGCTCGGGGGCGAGGGAGTCGTCGGCACTGACCAGGATGGATCCGATCCACCATCCGAGCACCAGCACGGAGCCGGTGAGCACGATGGCAGTGACGGCCCCCTCGGGCGCGGCCAGGCGCAGAGCGATGAGACCCGCCGCCAGTCCGGCGAGGAGCCCGAGGGCGATCATGCCGGTGATGATCAGGGTGACGATCATCCAGGGGTTCCGCGACAGCTGATGGCGCAGCTGCCGCCAGCGCAGACCTACGAGGAGCGCAACCATGCGAGCGTCTCCGTCCCGAGGTCGTGCGCCCCCACGAGCGTGAGGAACCGCTGTTGGAGCGAGAGGCCGGCGCGCACCTCGTCGAGCGGACCGTGCGCGAGCAGGCGTCCCTCGGCGACGATGGCCACCCGGTCGCACATCGACTCGACCAGCTCCATCACGTGGCTCGACAGCACGACGGTGCCGCCTCCGTCGACGAACGAGCGCAGGATCTGGCGGATCGTCTCGCCCGACACCGGATCGACCGCCTCCAGCGGCTCGTCGAGGATGAGCAGTCGGGGCGCGTGGATCAGTGCGCAGGCCAGACCGATCTTCTTGCGCATGCCGGCGGAGTAGTCCACCACGAGGGTGTCTCGCGCATCGGCGAGCCCCAGTGCCTCGAGCAGGTCGCCGGTCCGCGAGACGACGTCGGCCTCGGGCATGCCGCGCAGCAGTCCCGTGTATCTCAGCAGTTCCGCTCCGCTGAGGCGATCGAGCATGCGGATGCCGTCGGGGAGCACGCCCATGCGGGCTTTCGCCTCGGCGGGGTTCTGCCAGACGTCGGCGCCGAGCACCCAGGCGGTTCCCGCATCCGGGCGGAGAAGGCCGGTCGCCATCGCGAGTGTCGTGGTCTTGCCTGCGCCGTTCGGCCCGAGCAGCCCCAGCATGGATCCGGGCGGCACGTCGAGAGAGAGGCTGTCGACCGCTACCTTCTGCCCGAACTGCTTGCGAAGCCCACGAAGGGCGAGGACGGGCGGGGCCGCTGTGGGGTCGGTCATGGCCCCATCCCACCACGGCCGCCGGGCGTCGCGCATCCGCCGCGAGGGGGAGTCGCCCGGAAGGCGGGAGGGAGGCGTCAGCGGTCGAGGCCGGCGAACCGCTCGATGTCGCTGTTGGTGCCGGACACGATGATGAGGTCGTGGTTGGTGACGATCGTGTTGGCCTCGGCGTAGCGGAACGGCTTGCCCGGGCTCTTCACACCCACGACGGTCACCTTGTACTTGGAGCGCACGCCGGACTCGTTCAGGCCGACGCCGCGGATGAACTTCGGCGGGTACATCTTCGCCAGGACGAAGTCGTCGTCGAAGCGGATGAAGTCGAGCATCCGCCCGCTCACGAGGTGCGCGACGCGCTCGCCGGCCTCGCGTTCGGGGTAGATGACGTGGTTGGCGCCGACGCGCGCCAGGATCTTGCCGTGCGACTGCGAGACCGCTTTGGCCCAGATCTGCGGAACCTTGAGGTCGACGAGGTTCGCCGTGATGAGCACCGAAGCCTCGATCGAGGATCCGACGGCGACGACCGCGACCTGGAAGTCCTGCGCACCGATCTGGCGCAGGGCGTCGATGTTCTTCGCGTCGGCCTGGACGGTGTGCGTGACGCGGTCGGACCACTTCTGCACGAGCTCGAGGTTGTCGTCGATCGCGAGCACCTCGCGGTCGAGGCGGTCGAGCTCACCGGCGCAGGCGGCACCGAACCGGCCGAGGCCGATGACGAGGACGGGAGCGTCGCCCCGGAGGACTTCAACCAACGATCGGCCTTTCCACGGGCAGTGAGTAGTACTGCGTTCGCGACGTCGCGGCGACCGCCGCGGCGAGAGTCACTGTACCAACGCGGCCCATGAAGATCGTCGCGGCCATGACGTAGGAGGCGGAATCCGGGAGCTCCCCGGTGAGGCCCGTTGAAAGGCCGACGGTGCCGAACGCGGAGATCACGTCGAAGAGCACATGACTGATGTCGGCCTTGGTGATCTGTGCGATCACGATGGTCGACAGCGCGACGATCGTGGCTCCCCACGCGACGACGCTGAGGGCGACGCGCTGCACGTCGCTGGGGATGCGGCGGCCGAAGGCCTCGACGGACTGGCGTCCCTTCGCCTCGGACCAGACGGCGATGGCGAGGACGGCGAGGGTGGTCACCTTGATCCCGCCCGCGGTCGAGGCCGAGCCGCCGCCGACGAACATGAGCATGCTCGCCGCGAGCAGGGACGAGCCGTTCAGGTCGTCCATCTCGATCACGTTGAAGCCGCCGGAGCGTGTCATCGCCGAGAGGAAGAAGGCTTGGAACGTGGTGTCGGTGGCATCCATCGAGCCGAAGGTCTTCGGGTTGTTGAACTCGAGGATCACGAAGACGGCCGCACCCAGGATGAAGAGCAGGACGGTGGTGACGATGGTGAGCTTGGAGTGCAGGGACCAGCGCTTCACATGCCAGACGTGCTTGGCGAGGGTGTAGATGACCGGGAAGCCGATGCTGCCGAGGAAGACGCCGACCATGAGGAGCGAGAGCACCAGGTAGTCGTCGGCGAAGACCGCGACGCCACCGTCGTTCGGGGCGAATCCCGTGTTCGTGAACGCCATCGCCGCGAAGTAGGGTGCCTCCCAGAGCGCCGCGATCGGGTCGACCTTGGCCATCACGAGGGCGGGGTAGAGGAGGATCGCGAGCGAGGCCTCGATGATCAGCGCCGAGACGGCGACCGTGGTGAGCAGCTGGCCGACCTCGCCGAGTCGCACGGTCTGGCTCTCGTTGACCACGCCGCCGTGCGCGCGCATCGGGTTCGTGTCGCCTGCCGCCATCAGCTTGGCCCGCAGGCCGAGGCGCTTCGAGATCAGCATTCCCATGAGCGATGCGAGGGTCAGCACGCCCAGCGCGCCGATGTTCACGCCGAGGAAGATCAGCACATGTCCGAACGGCGACCAGTAGTTGGCCATGTCGACGGTGGCGAGTCCCGTCACGCAGATGGTGGAGACAGCGGTGAACAGTGCGTCGCTGAGGGGGGTGACCGTGCCGGTCGCCGAGGCGATGGGCAGTGAGAGCAACACGGTGAAGACGAGGATCAACAGCGCGAAGATCACGATCGCGAACCGCGACGGCGAGGAGGTGACGAGGTGCTTGACCCAGCCGGCCGCGCTCTTCAGGCTCTCGCGCGGGGACGACGCCGAAACGATGCCCGACATCGCTGCCCCCTTGTGTTGTCGCTCGCCCTGCCTCGGGCCGCGGCACGGCGCCTGTCGCCGAGCCTTCGTCATGGTACTCCGTGGCGGGGACGACTACCCTGAACTCATGACGGACATCTTCGACGTGATCGCAGACGGTACGAGGCGAGACATCCTCCAGCTCCTGCTGCGGCGCACGACCGAAGGAGAGGCCGGCACCAGCGTCAGCCAGATCGTCGCCGATCTGGGTATCAGCCAGCCCACCGTGTCGAAGCATCTCAAGGTGCTGCGCGACGCCGAACTCGTCACCGTGCGTGAAGACGGGCAGCGTCGCTTCTACAGCCTCGCGGTCGAGCCGCTCGAGGTCGTGGACGACTGGCTGGTCCCGTTCCTGGTGGATGCCTTCGGTGACGCTGCGCCCGACATCGCATACCCGGGTGCCGCGCTGCCCGACAGTGCTGCGCATGCGGCCGAGGTCGTCGGACGTGCGGCGGCCTCCGCGAAGCACGTCGTCGCGACTGCTCTCAAGCGCCTCGGCGCCTGACGGGTTCGAGCACTCTCCCGCAACGACTCTCCCCTGACGACACGGGGGGCTTGCCGTCAGGGGAGAGGTGCGGGTCCCCACACCCGGGGGGCGGACTCGGCGGTGCCGCACGAGACCTGTCATGACTCTGGCACCCGCGATTGAGCGAACCCCGGAGAATGCCTATGCGCCTGCTGAACTAATGCCTATGCGCCTGCTGAACTGTCGTCGTGAGATCGCTACGCCTCACTGATCACACGGGTCACAGAGGTTTACACGTGTCCCAGCCACCACATAGAGTGTGCACATCGAGAAAGGGGTACGTGGGATGCCCGAGGTTCCTGACGTCCGATTCCTCACGGTTGCTGAGGTCGCCGAGCTGATGCGCGTGTCCAAGATGACCGTGTACCGGCTGGTTCATGCTGGGGAGCTGCCCGCCGTCCGGTTCGGTCGCAGCTATCGCGTGCCCGAGTCTGCGGTGGCCGATGCGCTTCAGCGCCCTATCGCCGACGTCGGCTGACGTCGGCGGCTGTCCCGCGATCGGCCGCCTTCGGGTGTGAGACGCGTGTGACAGTCGACGCCTTCGGGTTTGCTAGACTGACCCGAGGCATTTTCCGTGCCCGTACCCGGGTGTCCGATTTCGGCGACACCCAGCCACTGACTTAGTGAGGTTTCCGTGGGTTCTGTCATCAAGAAGCGCCGCAAGCGCATGGCGAAGAAGAAGCACCGCAAGCTGCTTCGCAAGACTCGCCACCAGCGTCGCAACAAGAAGTAAGCGACCAGACACGAGCGCCTGTCTTCGGACGGGCGCTTTGTGTCTCCGGCCCCATCTCCGTCCTGCCGAGAGGTTGTCATGAAGTCGATCACCGTCACCGAGCTCGCCGAGCGCACCGGCACCCCGCTCATCGATGTGCGGGAGGTGGACGAGTTCGCCGCGGGTCACGTGCCCGGTGCCGTCAACATCCCGATGTCCGAGATCGGCAACCGTCTCGAAGAGCTGCCTGGTGAGGCGTTCGACGTCATCTGCCAGGCGGGCGGACGCTCTGCGCGCGTGGTCGAGGCGCTCGAGTCGCGCGGCTACGACGCGACGAACGTCGAGGGCGGCACCGGCGAGTGGATCGCCCAGGGGCGCGCGGTCGAGGTGCCTTCGGCGTGACCACGCTCACCCTGATCGGCAAGCCCGACTGCCACCTGTGCGACGTCGCCTCCGACGTCATCGATGCCGTGGTCGCCGAACTGCCCGACGCCGCAGCCGAGCAGATCGAGATCGTCGAGGCGTCGATCCAGGATGACCCCGCGCTCTACGAGCTGTGGTGGGAGAAGATCCCCGTGGTCCTGATCGACGGCGAGCTGCACGCCCACTGGCGCGTGGCGCCCGATCGGCTGCGTGAGGCGCTCGAGGCCTCCGTCCGCGACACCGCCGCCACCCGCATGAAGGAGTCCCTGTGACGATCCGCCACGTCGTGACCTGGAAGCTCGCCGCCGAAGACAAGGCCGAGCGGGCTGCGCAGGCCGTCGAGGTCGCACGCCGCCTCAACGCCCTCGACGGTGTGGTGCCGCAGCTCCTCTCGATCTCGGCCGGCGCGAACGTCGCCTACCCCGATGTGAACTGGGACGTGACGCTGGTCGCCGACTTCGCATCCGTCGACGCGATCGACGAGTACCAGGTGCACCCCGCGCACGAGGAGGTCGCCGCGTACATCCGGTCGGTGGTCGCCTCCCGCGTCGCGGTCGACTTCGAGGTCTGAGACCGCGTCGCGCGAGTCCTGGAACTCGATTTCGCGCGTGATCGGGGCGTACTCGCAACACAAACGTAATGTGCGTGGGCGCCGATGTCATTGGTCACGCGACGAGCCGCATGTTTAGATGAACTCCTACCCGTCAGCGGGCCTCCGTGCCCTCGACTCACAGGAGCCGACATGCCTCGTCGCAACCTCATCGCCGGTCTCGCCCTCGTGGCGACGGCCACCCTCGCGCTCGCCGGCTGCGCCACCGGATCGTCCGACGCGGGCAGCAGCGACGCTCCCGCCGCCGACGACAAGTACGGCCTCGTCGAGCCCGGGACGCTCACCGTGTGCTCCGACGTCCCCTACCCGCCGTTCGAGGTCGAGGACTCGTCCAGCGAGACCGGCTACTCGGGCTTCGACATCGATCTGCTCAGCGCGATCGCCGAGAAGATCGACCTGAAGCTCTCCGTGCAGGACGTGGGCTTCGATGCGCTGCAGTCCGGCACGACCCTCGCCGCCGGAACGTGTGACATCGGTGCGTCGGCGATGACGATCACCGACGAGCGCAAGGCCAACATCGACTTCTCCGACCCCTACGTCGACTCGTTGCAGTCGCTCCTGGTCCGCGCCGACTCCGGCATCACCTCGATCGACGACCTCGACGGCAAGAACGTCGGCGTGCAGCAGGGCACCACCGGAGAGACCTACGCGGGCGAGAACGCACCGGGCGCGCAGCTCGTGCAGTACCCCTCGGACGGTGAGCTGTGGCCGGCCATGCAGGCGGGGCAGATCGACGCGATCCTGCAGGACCAGCCCGTCAACTACGTTCACGAGCAGGACGACCCCGACTACAAGATCGTCGAGACGTACCCGACCGACGAGTCCTACGGCTTCGCCTTCGCCAAGGGTGAGAAGGACGAGCTGCGCGATGCGGTCAACAAGGCGCTCAAGGAGCTCCAGGACGACGGCGGATACCAGAAGATCTACGACAAGTACCTCGCGGCCAAGTGACCGGCGGGATCGGTAGAGCGGGAGGACCTCGACGATGGCGTTGAGGCGGACCACCAAGAGCAAGCTGTATCGCTACACGGTCTACGTGGTGCTGATCGCGATCGCCGTCTGGGCGATCGTGAGCACCGACTGGGCGAAGATCGGACCGCTGTTCTTCAATCCTGAAGTCGCGGCGAAGATGTTCCCCGGGATCATCACGACTGCGCTGGTCAACACGCTGTGGTTCACGGCCGTCGCCTTCACCGGCGGCCTGATCCTGGGCGTGGTGCTGGCACTCATGAAGCTGTCGACCATCGCGCCGTTCCGCTGGATCGCGACGGTGTGGATCGAGTTGTTCCGCGGCCTGCCCGCGATCCTCACGATCTTCGGCATCGCCTTCATCCTGCCGATCGCCCTGGGCGTGCCGGGGACGAAGCTCGGCGGGCCGGTCGTGCTCGGACTCATCGGCCTCGTGCTGGTCGCCTCGGCGTACATGGCCGAGACGATCCGTGCGGGTATCCAGGCCGTCCCGAAGGGACAGACCGAGGCGGCACGCTCGCTCGGCATGTCGCCCATGAAGACGACGTTCTGGATCGTCGTGCCGCAGGGGTTCCGGATCATCATCCCGCCCCTGACCAACGAGTTCGTCCTGCTGCTCAAGGACACGTCGCTGCTGTTCGTCGCGGGATCCTTCATCTGGTCGAAGGAGCTCACGACCTTCGCCCGCGATGCGAGCACGCAGAACGCGAACGGAACGCCGCTGATCATGGCGGCGATCCTGTACCTGATCGTGACGATCCCGCTCACGCGTTTCAGCGCGTGGCTGGAGCGACGGATGTCGAGGCAGCGATGATCACCGACCTGATTGATGTCCACGCCCCCGCGATCGACGTGCAGGGGCTCGTGAAGTCGTTCGGCGACAACGAGGTGCTCAAGGGCATCGACCTCACCGTCACCAAGGGAGAGGTCGTGTGTGTGATCGGACCTTCGGGGTCGGGGAAGTCGACGCTGCTGCGCTCGGTGAACCTGCTCGAGGAGCCGACCGGCGGCAAGGTGCTGATCGAGGGGATCGACATCACTGACCCCGACGTCGACATCGACCGCGTGCGCACCCGCATCGGCATGGTCTTCCAGAGCTTCAACCTCTTCCCTCACCTCGACGTGCTCGGCAACCTCACGATCGCCCAGCAGCGCGTGAAGAAGCGGTCGAAGAAGGAAGCCGAGTTGATCGCCCACGCCATGCTCGCCAGGGTCGGTCTCGCGGAGAAGGCCGACGCCTACCCCGGGCACCTCTCGGGAGGGCAGCAGCAGCGCGTGGCGATCGCCAGAGCGCTGTGCATGAACCCTGACATGATGCTGTTCGACGAGCCCACCTCGGCGCTCGACCCCGAACTGGTCGGCGAGGTGCTGCAGGTCATGCGCTCGCTGGCCGACGAGGGGATGACGATGCTCGTCGTCACGCACGAGATGGGCTTCGCGCGCGAAGTCGGATCCCGTCTCATCTTCATGGATGGTGGCTACATCGTCGAAGAGGGCGATCCGCGTGAGGTGCTCGGCAACCCGCAGCATCAGCGCACGAAGGATTTCCTCTCCCGCGTGCTCTGACACCGGATCCGGTTCGCCGAGACCCATCGCAATCGCCGAGACCCCTGTTGCAGACGTCTGCAACAGGGGGTCTCGACGTGAAACGTGGGTATCGGTGGGGTCAGGCTTCGACGACCTCGGCGTCCGAGGCATTGCGGCGGACGGAGTCGATGCCGTTCAGAGCCGCGGACTTCGACGAGTAGCCCTCGCTGGTGGCGATGACCTCGCCGTTGCCGGCCTTCAGGCGGAACCGGTACTCGCCGGACTTGTCGGTGTACAGCTCGAACTTGCCTGCCATGAGGCGTCCTTTCTCTCTCGGATGGAGGGAACCCCGCCCCTCGGCCCTCACGCTAGCGCCCGGGGTAGGTCAAGGGAAGAGCGACGAGTCAGCCGCGCGGATGCACGGCCACGGGCTCCGGAGCGATCGCGATGTGCACCCGGTCGCCGAAGGCCGGGTGGGTCCCTGGCGCGTGCTGCACCCGGACGAGCTCGCCCGACTCGGTGCGCACGAGCGTTCGACGCATGCTCCCCAGGAAGGTGCTCTCCTCGACCAGCGCCTCGGCCGCGGCGTCGGTCTCGGAGGCGAAGTAGACGTTCTCCGGGCGCAGATACACATCCACCGGACCGTCGGCGGGAGACTGCAGCGGAAGCCGCTGTCCCCAGACCATCACGTGATCGCCCTCGGCGACGCCCGACACGACGCTCGACAGACCCACGAACGCGGCCACTCCGGCCGTCGATGGCTTCGTGTACAGCTGCTCAGGAGAGCCGATCTGCTCGATGCGACCGGCGTTCATCACCGCGATCCGGTCCGAGACGGCCAGAGCCTCTTCCTGATCGTGCGTGACGAACACGGTCGTGATGCCGAGCCGCAGCTGGATGCGGCGGATCTCATCGCGCAGCTGCACGCGCACCTTCGCATCGAGTGCCGAGAGCGGTTCGTCGAGCAGCAGCACCTTCGGCTCGGTCACCAGCGCCCGTGCCAGTGCCACGCGCTGCTGCTGTCCACCGGAGAGCTGGTGCGGGAACCGATCGGCGAAGTCGGCGAGTCCGACCAGGGCGAGGGCGTCGACCGCGCGCCGTGAGGCCTCCGCCTTGCCGACGCCGCGTCGCCGCAGGCCGAACGCGGTGTTCTCGGCGACCCGCAGGTGCGGGAAGAGCGAGTACGACTGGAAGACCATCCCGATGTCGCGCTTGTTGGTCGGCACCCGCGACACGTCGCCGCCACCGAGGAGCACCGCGCCTTCGTCCGCCCCTTCGAGGCCTGCGAGCACACGGAGCAGTGTGGTCTTGCCGCACCCGGAAGGGCCGAGCAGTGAGACGAACTCGCCGGGGGCGATGTCGAGGTCGACCCCGTGCAGCACCCGGTTGCCCGCGTAGCTCTTGACGATGCCCTGCAGCTCGACGCGGGTGCCTTCGCCCGCCTGGGCGAGCAGCAGGTTGTCCTTGGTGCGCGGCAGCGCGTGGTCGACGGTCATGAGCGGGCCTTTCCGGTGCCGCGGGCGACGCGGCCGATGACGAGGAGCAGGAGGAAGACGAACACCAGCGCGAGCAGGGTGAAGATGGCAGGCGCATACGGGTCCTGTTTGTTGACGACGACCATCGCGGTCTGGAACACCTGGCGATTCAGGAGCGAGGCGATCGTGAACTCTCCGAGGACGACGGCGATGGAGATCAGCGATGCGGCGAGCAGGCCCTGACGCAGGTTCGGTGCGAGAACCTTGAGCACGACCGTCGGCCAGCTCGCCCCGAGTGACCGAGCGGCTTCCGAGAGAGTCCGGAGATCGGCCGCATCGATCGACGCCTGGATGGACCGGAATGCGAATGGCAGCACCGTGATCCCGTAGGCGAAGGCGAGAGTCCAGGTGCCGGTCCCGAAAGCGCGCCCGATCTGCAGATAGATCGGTGCGAGGCCGACCACGAGCACGATCGCCGGGATCGAGATGGGCAGCAGCACCGCGAACTCGAAGGCGGGCTTGAGCGTCGGGAAGCGCAGGTTCACCAGGATCATGGTCGGGGCGAGCAGCAGCAGCACGATGGCGACGGTGACCACGGCCAGGATCAGCGAGTTGCCGAGGCCCGTCCAGATCGGCTTGAGGGTGGCTGCGGCCGCCGGGTCGAACAACGCGACCCAGCGGGCGAAGGAGAGTCCGCCGGCGGGGTCACGCAGCGTGAAGAGGAACGTCGACACCAGCGGCACCGCGAAGAATGCGCCCACGAGGATGCCGATCACCCATCGGGTCGTCCGGGAGGGCCCGAGCCGGTTCACGACTGCCACCTCGCTGCACGTCGCTGCACGAGGGAGTACAGGGCCATCACGACTCCGACGATCACGATCATGCCGAGCGCGAGGGCACCGGCGAGGTTCTCCCGACCGAGCACCGTCTCGCTCGTGAGCGCCGTGCGGATCTGCAGCGGCACGATCTGGGCGCCCTGGCTGGCGAGAGCGGCGGCGGTGGCATACGACGAGAACGCGTTCGCGAACAGCAGCAGCAGGCTGGCGAGGAAAGAGGGGGCGAGCACGGGGATGCCGATACGCAGCCAGAAGCTCGTTCGGGTGCCGCCGAGGGTGAGGTTGGCCTCGGCCCACTGCGGCTTGAGGGCGGCGAGGGCCGGCATGAAGGTGATGACCATGAGGGGGATCTGGAAGTAGAAGTAGGGGAGGATCAGCCCGGGCAGCTCGTACAGCCAGGTGCCGTTCTCGAAGATGTTCACGCCGAAGGTGTCCTTCAAGAACACCGTGACGACGCCCTGGATGCCGATGGTCGCGATGAAGGCGAAGGCGAGCATGACGCCGCCGAACTGCGCGAGCACACCGGCGGCGGCGTCGACGGCCGATCGGGTCCGGCCTTCGGGGTCCATGCCGAGCAGCGCGTAGCAGACCAGCGCACCGACGAGTGCGCCGACCACCGCGGTGAGCAGGGAGAGGCCGGCCGAGTTGGCGAACGTGTTGAGCACGACGGGGTCGGCGAGCGCCGACATGTTCGCCCAGGTGAACGAGCCGTCCTTGGTGAAGAAGCCGGAGCCGATCGCCAGGATCGTCGGCACTGCGAGGAACAGCACGACGTAGGCGGCGAAGGGGACGAGACCCAGCCATGCGAAGGACGGAGCGGACCGCCGGGCCCTCGCGCGTGGCGAGGACCCGGCGGGCGTGGTGGGGACGGACGCCTCGGCATCCGTCCCCGTTGCGGTGAGGGTGGTCACTGGACCGCCGCGGCCCACTTCTCGCCGAGCAGGGTTCCGGCGTTCGTCGACTGCTTCTCGGTGGGGACCACGGTCTCCTCCGGAGCCTCGGGGAGCGCGGCGGCCAGGTCGGCGTCGATCGTGCCGGCGTCCGTCATCGCCTCCATGCGCACCGGACGGGCGCCGCCCTTCAGCCACAGGTTCTGCACCTCGTCGCTGTAGAGGAACTCCTGCCACAGGCGGGCAGCAGCCGGGTGCGGGGCGTCGGCGTTGATGGCCTGGTTGTAGTACCCGGCGTAACCGGTGCCGTCGAACACGACGACCTTCCAGTCCTTGTTGTCCGCCGTGTGCGAGGCGTTCAGGTAGTCCCAGTCGAAGACGACCGGGGTCTCGCCGCTCGCGATGGTCGCGGTGGTGACGTCGACCTTGAGCAGGTTTCCGGCCTTCTGCAGCTCGGAGAAGAAGTCGATGCCCGGCTGGAAGTCGTCCAGCGTGCCGTCGGACTGCACGGTCGCGAGACCGACGGCGGCGAATGCGGCCCCCGCCTGGGTCGGGTCGCCGTTGATCGCGACGGCACCCTTGTAGTCGGCGGAGAGCAGGTCGGAGAGCTCGGCGGGAGCGTCGAACTTCGACGAGTCGTAGCCGATCGACATGTACCCGCCGTAGTCGCCCACGAAGAGGCCGGTCGGCTCCTTCAGCTCGTCGGGGATGTCGTCCCACGTCTGCACCTTGTACGGCGCGAAGACATCGGTGTTCTGCAGGGCGACCGTGAGGCCGATGTCGAAGACGTCGGGCGCGGTGTCGAGACCCTCGTTCGTCTTTGCAGCCTGGATCTCCTCGGCGCTCGAGACGTCGGGAGACGCCTCGTTGATGGTGATCTCCGGATACTTCTCGGCGAAGAGGTCGAGGATCTCGCCGTAGTTCGCCCAATCGCGGGGGAGCGCGATGACGTTGAGCGATCCCTCTGCCTTGGCCGCGGCCTCGAGGTCGGCGAACGTGCCGAAGTCGGCGACCGAGGTCGCTGCGGACGCGTCCACGTCGGAGCTGCCGCCGCCGGAGGCGTCTGCTGCTCCGGAGCAGGCGGTGAGCGCGAGTGCGGCCGTGGTGGCCAGGGCGATGCCGGCGCCGATGCGCGCGCGGCGGGTGAAGCGAGCCATGAGTGTCCTCTCGGGTGTCCGGCGCTGTGAGCCGGTGTCGGGTTGCGAGAGGACACTATGAGGCGGAGGTTGCCGTCCGTCGCGGGTCAGGTGAACGGATGGTGGCGAGGTGGTGGCCGAACTGCGCCGCGGCCGTCAGTTCGGGGTGACGCTGTACTTGAAGCCGCGGTGCGAGCCGACGTAGCCGAGACGCTCGTAGAAGCGGTGGGCATCGACGCGGGCGGCGTCGGAGGTGAGCTGAACCATGCTCGCACCTACGGCGGGGGCGGCGACGTCTCCGACCCAGCGCATCACGGCGGAGCCGATGCCCGACGAGCGCAGACTGCTCTGCACGCGCACCGCCTCGACCAGCAACCGCCGCGCGCCGCGACGCGCCATGCCAGGGATCGAGGTGAGCTGCAGTGTGCCGACCACTGCGTCGTCGAGCTCGACCACGAGCAGGTCGTTCGACGGCTCGGCGAGGATCTCGCGGAGGCCGCGCTCATAGGCCGGGCGGTCCTCGTCGGATGCCACATCGCCCCGGGCTGCGCTGATCGGGTCGTCGGCGAGCAGGGCGATCACGGCATCCGTGTCGTCGACGCTCGCGCGGCGCAGGAGCGCGGTGCCGATGCGCGATTCGAAGGTGTGGGGCAGCGGGAGGGCGTCGAGCATGCCTCCAGTCTGTCAGCGCATGCGTCGAACCCGAGCGCGGATGCGAGGGCGACGCCGACTCTCTGGAATCATTGCGAGGTGGATATCGGCACTGTGCTCGGACTGGAGCAGCTCACGTGGGGGATGCTGCTGCTCGTGGTCATCGCCGCGTTCTGTGCCGGCTGGATCGATGCGGTCGTGGGCGGGGGAGGGCTGCTGCAGCTGCCGGCGCTGCTGCTGATCCCCGGCATCTCACCGGTGCAGGCTCTCGCGACGAACAAGCTCGCCTCGGTGTTCGGCACGGCCACCAGCAGCGTCACCTACTACCGACGAGCTAAACCGGACCTGCGCACCGCCTTGCCGATGGCGATCATCGCGTTGATCGGCTCCTTCGGAGGGGCGGCTGTCGCCACCGTGCTGCCCCCTGCCGCGTTCAAACCCATCATCGTGATCGCGCTGCTCGCGGTGGCTCTGTTCACCGCGTTCCGGCCGCAGATGGGCGCGGCGACTCAGCTGCGGTTCCATGGGCACAAGCACCACATCATGGCGGGCGCAGCGGGACTCGGCATCGGCTTCTACGACGGGATGATCGGCCCTGGCACCGGTACCTTCCTCGTGATCACACTCGTCGCGCTGCTCGGCTACGACTTCCTGCAGGCCAGTGCGAAGGCCAAGATCGTCAACCTCGCGACGAACGCGGGAGCGCTGCTCCTGTTCATCCCGCACGGCGCCGTGCTGTGGCTGCTCGGGGGCATCCTCGCGGTCGCGAACGTCGCCGGAAGCTACCTCGGATCACGCATGGCGATCTCGCGAGGGACCACGTTCATCCGCGTCGTGTTCCTCGTGGTCGTGGTGGCTCTGATCGGCAAGCTCGGCGTCGATGTGTGGAACGAGAACATCGTCCCGGCACTGGCTGTTCTGGCCTCCTGACAACGCGCCGGTTCAGGCAGAAACGCCGGATCAGGCAGGTTCTGCGAAGAACCGCCTGATCCGGCGTGAGTGCCTGATCCCGCGCGAGGCGGCTGGCGTCAGTCCTCGTCGTCCTCGGGCTCGTAGTCGACGCCGGCCTCGGCGCGCTGCGCATCGGTGATCGGTGCCGGAGCGGAGGTCAGCGGGTCGAAGCCGTTGCCCGACTTCGGGAACGCGATGACCTCGCGGATCGACTCGGTCTTGGTGAGGTGCTGGAGCACGCGGTCCATGCCGAGCGCGATCCCCCCGTGGGGCGGTGCGCCGAACTTGAACGCGTCGAGCAGGAAGCCGAACTGCTCGTCGGCCTGCTCGTCGCTGATGCCCATGACCTCGAAGACCCGCTTCTGGATGTCTTCACGGTGGATGCGGATGGATCCGCCGCCGAGCTCCGAGCCGTTGCACACGATGTCGTACGCGTAGGCGAGGGCCGACCCGGGGTCGGTGTCGAACGTGTCCTCGAACTCGGGCTTGGGGCCCGTGAACGCGTGGTGCACGGCCGTCCAGGCCCCAGCGCCGACTGCCACGTCACCGGAGGCCACCGCGTCGGCGGCTGGCTCGAACATGGGAGCGTCGACGACCCATGTGAAGGCGAACTCGTCGGGGTTCAGATAGCCCAGGCGGCGACCGATCTCGACGCGCGCTGCACCGAGCAGTGCACGGCTCTGCTTGGTCTCACCGGCGGCGAAGAACACGCAGTCGCCCGGCTCGGCGCCGACGAGCTCGGCGAGCCCGGCCTGCTCGGACTCGGAGAGGTTCTTGGCGGCGGGGCCACCCAGCGTGCCGTCCTCGTTGAACAGGACGTATGCCAGCCCACGGGCACCGCGCTGCTTGGCCCAGTCCTGCCACGCGTCGAGCTGCTTGCGCGGCTGGCTCGCACCGCCGGGCATGCGCACCGCGCCGACGTACTCGGCCTGGAAGACACGGAACGGGGTGTCCTTGAAGTAGTCGGTCGCCTCGACGAGCTCGAGACCGAAGCGGAGGTCGGGCTTGTCGGAGCCGTACTTGGCCATCGCCTCGGCATAGGTCATGCGCGGCAGCGGGGTCTGCACCTCGACGCCGATGGTCGCCCACATCGCCACGATGAGCGACTCCATGAGGGCGATCACGTCCTCCTGGTCGACGAAGCTCATCTCGATGTCGAGCTGCGTGAACTCCGGCTGACGGTCGGCGCGGAAGTCCTCATCGCGGTAGCAGCGCGCGATCTGGAAGTACTTCTCGACGCCGCCCACCATGAGCAGCTGCTTGAACAGCTGCGGGGACTGGGGCAGTGCGTACCAGCTGCCGGGGCTCAGGCGCGCGGGGACCAGGAAGTCACGGGCGCCCTCCGGCGTGGAGCGGGTGAGGGTCGGCGTCTCGACCTCGGTGAAGTCGTCGGCGTGCAGCACGTCGCGGATCGCCTTGTAGACGTTCGAGCGCAGACGCAGGGCGGCGGCCGGGGCCGGGCGGCGCAGGTCGAGGTAGCGGTACTTGAGGCGCGCCTCTTCGCCCACGGTCTCGGTGTCGGCAAGAGCCGTGGAGACCTGGAAGGGGAGCGGAGCGGACTCGTTCAGCACCTCGACGTCGGTCGCGATGAGCTCGACCTCGCCGGTGGGAAGGTTGGGATTCGCGTTGCCCTCGGGGCGCCGCGAGACCTCGCCGGTCACCTTCAGGACGAACTCGTTGCGCAGCGGGTGCGCGATCTCCTCGTCGCGGATGACGACCTGGGCGATGCCGGAGGCGTCCCGCAGATCGATGAAAGCGACTCCTCCGTGGTCACGACGGCGATCGACCCAACCCGAGAGGGTGACGGTCTGACCGATGTGCTCGGCTCGCAGAGAGCCTGCCGAGTGGGTGCGAAGCACGGAGTATTCCTTCTGATCTGGGAAATGGGGAACCCGCCCATTCTACGGGGGCGCTCAGCCCGTCATCGGCCCCGTCAGCGACGGCCGCGCCGGCATATCAGTAGGATCGCCACGACACAGCTCATACACAGAAAGAGTGCACCGTGGACAACAACGGCATCTCCGATCTCTATGCGTCGATCTTCTCGGGTACCACCGGATTGATCGCACTCGTCTTCTACATCCTCGTCGCGGTCGGACTGTGGAAGGTCTTCACCAAGGCCGGATACCCCGGAATCCTCGCCATCATCCCGCTCGTGAACCTCGTCTTCCTGGTGAAGATCGCCGGCCTCTCCGGCTGGTTCGCGCTGCTGTACCTCGTCCCGGTCGCCAACGTGATCCTGGCGATCATCGTCGCGTTCAAGCTCGGCGCGCGCTTCGGCAAGGGCGGGGTGTTCTCGTTCTTCCTGCTGTTCCTCTTCCCGTACATCGGGTACCTGATCCTCGGCTTCGGGGACTCGCGCTACAGCAAGGCGTGACATGGCGGCGTCCCGGCTGCACCTCGTGCGACACGGTGAGGTGCACAATCCGGCCCGCGTGCTCTACGGTCGTCTTCCCGACTACCACCTGAGCGACGCGGGCCGGGGGATGGCCGCAGCGGCCGCCGATCATGTGGCTGCGCTCGACCGTCCCGTCTCCGCTCTGTACGCGTCGCCTCTCGAACGCGCCCAGGAGTCGGCCGAGCCGTTCGCCGAGACGTTCGACCTCGCGCCGGAGATCGACATCCGGCTGATCGAGCCCACGAACGTGTTCGAGGGGACGCAGATGCGCCGTTCCCTGATGAACCCCCTGAACTGGTGGCATCTGCGTCAGCCCTCGGTTCCCAGCTGGGGGGAGCCCTACTCCTCCATCGCCGAGCGGATGCTCGGTGTCATGGACGAGGCGTGGGACGCGGCAACCGACGGCGACGTCGTGATGGTGTCGCACCAGGCGCCGATCTGGATCACCCACCTCCGTGTCGCGGGGCTTCCACTGCGGCACGACCCGCGCACCCGACGCTGCGCCCTGTCGAGCGTCACCTCGTTCGAGCGCGTCGGCGACGTGTGGCGCGAGGTGGCGTATGCCGAGCCCGCAGCGACCGGCGGTGCCGTCGACGTCGGCGCGGTCTGACCCTTCGAATCGCGCAAATGGTCCCGTTCCGGTGACGGATGGAACCATTCGCGCGATTCGAAACGGGTCAGTTCTCGGCGGCCAGGAGTGACTGGATGATGCCGACCGCGGCCAGCTGACCCGCGGCGGCTGCGAGCAGGACGGACGCCATCGGGCCGGGGAGGGTCGCGCGGTGGGCGAGGTCGCCCGCGGCGAACACCCCAGGGCGCGAGGTGCGTCCGAACTCGTCGATCTCGATGCACCCGGACTCGAGCATGTCCAGGCCGAGCTGCGCGGCGAACGGAGACCGCTGACGCATCGCACCCGCGGCGACGAAGACCCCCGCGACCACGCGCTCGTCGTCCGTGAGGATGCGTACCCCGTCGTCGACTCGCTCGACGGAGGCGATGGGGGTGCGACTCACCTGCGCGCCCTTCGCCTCGAGCGCACGGAGGTCGTCGTCCGCGAACTTCTCCCCGATCGGCACGACCGTGATGCTCGCGACGATCCTCCCCAGCAACCCGATGAGGTGCTCGGCGCGAGGGGCGGCGCCGATGATGGCTATGTCCTTCCCGGCGTGCTCGTGCCCATCGCAGAACGGGCAGCTGAAGGCGAGCGTGCCCCACAGGTCCTGCAGCCCGGGTGCGGTCGGGAGTTCATCCGCGACCCCGGTGGCCAGGATGACCCGCCGCCCCTCCACCTCCGAGCCGTCGACGAGTCCCACCACGAACGCGTCCTCGACACCAGTGACGCTCGTCGCCGCGGTCTCGCGGATCTCCACGTCGTCGTAGGCGGCGAGCTCTGTGCGGGCCGTCGCTCGGAACTCGGCAGGGGGAGTGCCGTCCGCGCCGACCATGTTGTGCATGTGCAGGACGGTGCCGTTGCGGTACTCGCCCGAATCCAGCAGCAGCGTGGAGCGGTGCATCCGTCCGAGGGTCAGAGCGGCCTGCAGTCCTGCCGGTCCTGCGCCGATAACGATGGCGTCGTACATGGTGGTCCTTCCTCTGGATGTTGCGTTCCTGGTCAGTCTGTGACTTCATGTCAACATGAAGTCAAGCGATGGGCACCCCTGGTCCGTGGGCGAGGTCGCCGCCCGCTTCGAGTTGCCGACGAACGTGCTGCGGCACTGGGAATCGGTGGGTCTGCTGCGGCCGCCGCGAGACGCTGCGGGGCGACGGCGCTATGGCGAGGACGAGGTCGTGCGCATCGCCGTGATCCAGCGCAGCAAGGCAGCGGGCATGACACTCGACCAGATCGCCGTGCTGCTCGATGACGGGAGTTTCGGGCGGCATCAGGTGCTGCAGCAACACCTGGACGACCTCGACAAGCGCATGGAGGAGATGCGTCTGTCGCGCGCGATGACCGAGCACGCGATGGGCTGTCGTGCGCACGACATCGCCACGTGTCCGCGCTTCCGGGCGGGCGTGGACGACGTTCTCGCCCGCTTCTGAGGCGCGTCGCGAGGGCCGTCGCTTCCACCTCGTGCATAGGATCCTCTGCGTAAACTCGGAGTCGTGCCAAGCGATTCGACGGTCCGTCAGATCCGCAGCGGCCGCTCCTCCCGCAGCCGGCGTTCGCGCCGTGCGGTCGGTGCAGCGCTCGTTGCGGTGCTCGCCATCGGTCTGAGCGCGTGCGCTCCCGATCCGGTCAGTGAATCCTTCCTGAACGGTGAGAACACCGGCTATGTCGCGGCCGACGGCGCGATCGTCGAGGTCCCCGTCGCCGAGCGCGGTGAGCCCGTGGCGTTCAGCGGCGTCACGGAGAAGGGCGAGAAGTTCGACAGCGCCGACATCGCCGGCAAGGTCGCGGTCGTCAACTTCTGGTACGCGGGGTGCGCGCCGTGCCGTCTCGAAGCGGCCGACCTGGAAGGGGTCTGGCAGGACTTCCGCGATCAGGACGTCGCGTTCATCGGCATCAACACCCGTGATCAGGCCGATACCGCCGTGGCCTTCGCGAACGAGTATGGCGTCACGTACCCGAGCCTGATCGACGTCGACACGGCCCAGGCGAAGCTCGCCTTCGCGAAGGAGACGCCCATCGCCGCGACGCCGACGACTCTCGTGATCGACAAGCAGGGCAGGGTCGCCGCGCGCATCATCGGGCCCATCGACGGCAAGTCGATCCTCTCCACGCTCGTCAAGGACGCGCTCGCGGAGGACTCGTGAGCGGCCAGGACTGCTCATGAGTCCCGAAGCGATCATCGGCTCCGGGGCCCTCTGGATCGCGATTCCGGTCGCGATGCTCGCGGGACTCGTCTCGTTCCTCTCCCCGTGCGTGCTCCCCCTCGTTCCCGGCTATCTCGGCTTCCTCGGCGGCGCCGTCGCGCCGCGGACGACCACCGCTGCTGCCGGTGCAGCAGGCGGGACGACGACACAGACCACCGAGACCGCGACGCGCGGGCGGCTCGTCGGGGGCGTGCTGCTGTTCATCCTCGGATTCAGTCTGGTGTTCGTCTCCATCACTGCTTTGGGCGGGGTGGCCAGCGTCTTCCTCCTGCAGTGGGGTGAGCTCATCACCCGAATCCTGGGCGTCGTCATTATCGCGATGGGGCTGGTCTTCCTCGGCCTGTTCGGTTTCGCGCAACGTGAGCTCCGCTTCCATGTAGATGCGAAAGCCGGCATCATCGGCGCTCCGATGCTGGGCATCGCGCTCGGCATCGGCTGGGCGCCTTGCTTGGGGCCCACGCTCACAGCGATCTTCGCGTTGTCGTTCAACGCCGGTGATCCCGTACGGGCGGGTTCCCTCGGGCTCGCCTACTCGCTCGGCCTCGGTATCCCGTTTCTGCTCGTCGCTCTCGGCTTCGGATGGGCGACGAAAGCTATCGGATTCCTGCGCCGGCATGTCCGCATCGTCAACGTCATCGGTGGGATCCTGCTCATCGCGCTCGGCGTCCTGATGGTGACGGGGCTCTGGACCGACATCATGTCGCGCCTGACGGCGGTGATGGGCAGTGTCATCCTCCCGCTCTGACGATCTGGAGGCGGGCGCGCTGCCCGATCCCCGTCCCGACAAGCCCGTCCGTTCCGAGAAGACTCCCCGCACTGAGAAGGCCATGACCAAGAACAAGGGTGCCGCGAAGAGCGACTCCAGCGATCCGCTCCGTCCGTCGGACCACGTCGACGGCGACGACTCGATCATTCAGCCGCGACTCGGATTCGTCGGCTGGCTGCGTTGGGGCTGGCGCCAGCTGACCTCGATGCGCACGGCGCTGATCCTGCTGCTCGTCCTGGCGATCGCAGCCATCCCCGGCTCGATCTTCCCGCAGCGGATGGCCGACCCGAACGGTGTGACGCAGTGGGAGCGTGACAACCCCGATCTGTTCCCGATCCTCGACGGGCTCAAGCTCTTCGACGTCTACCTCTCGCCGTGGTTCTCCGCGATCTACCTGCTCCTGTTCGCGTCGCTCGTCGGCTGCGTGATCCCGCGTATCAAGCACCACGCCAAGGCGCTGCGTGCCCGCCCGCCGCGCACCCCCGCCCGCCTGCAGCGCCTCGAGGACTACCGTGCCGTCACGCGCGATCCCGCTGCGGACTCCGGAACCAAGACGGGTGATGCGGAGACGGAAGCGGCCGCGTCCATCGACGTCGCGACCAAGCAGCTGAAGGCCCTCGGATACCGGGTGGAGCGCTACGACCGCGGACGCACCTTCTCGGTCTCCGCGGAGCGCGGCTACTGGCGCGAGACGGGCAACCTGCTCTTCCACCTCGCGCTCGTCGGCGTGCTGGTCACGGTCGGGATCGGCGGAGGGTTCTCCTACACCGGACAGCGCGTGCTGGTCGAGGGCGAGACCTTCGCCAACACGCTCCTCGACTACGACTCGATGAACCGCGGACGATTCGTGGGCGACGACGCATTCTCTCCGTACTCGATGCGCCTCGACTCGTTCGACGTGACCTATCAGCCGTTCGGTGAGCCGGGGTCCGGCCAGGCCGGCGACTTCTCGGCCAACGTCACCGTGCAGGAGCACGGCGAGGAGCGCACGGGCGCCGTCAAGGTCAACGAACCGCTCGCGGTCGCCGACGACGACGTGTTCCTGCTCGGCAACGGCTACGCGCCGACGGTGACCGTGCGCGATCCCGAGGGCAACGTCGTGTTCACCAACAGCACGCCGTTCCTCCCGCAGGACAACAACATGACGTCGCTCGGTGTGCTCAAGGTGCCGGACGGTCTGGCCGAGCAGGTCGGCCTGGTCGGGTTCTTCTATCCCACGACGGGTGTGCTGGAGAGCGGCGCGTTCTTCTCCGCGTACGGCGACCTCACGAACCCGACGCTCACGCTCGACGTGTACACGGGTGACCTGGGCATCAACGAGGGCGTGCCGCGCTCCGTCTACGTGCTCGACACCACGGGGATGACGAAGCTCACGGGACGCACCACCGACGTGAAGTCGATCGAGCTCGCCCCCGGACAGACCGCGCAGCTGCCGAACGGCCTGGGATCGGTGACCTTCGAGGACGAGTCACCGGCCGGCGCGACGGACGCCTCCCACTCGGTGAAGCGCTTCGCCTCGCTGCAGATCCACCGCGACGAGTCGGGCGTCTGGGTGCTCGGCTTCGCGCTGCTGGCCCTCGGCGGACTGATGATCGCCCTGTTCGTGCCGCGTCGACGCGTCTGGGTCAAGGCCACGGCACACGACGACGCGGTCGCCCTCGAATACGCCGCGCTCGCCCGTGGGGAGGACCCGACGCTCGCCGCAGCCGTGGACGACCTCGTCGCCGGCCACGCCCGACTGCTCGATGCAGCAGGGGGCACCACGGCGCGCCCCACGCCCACTGACACCGCCGACGAATCCGTTGAGCCGGAGGCCCCGGCGACCGACACCCCGAAAGTAGACTGACACCATGCTCGAGCTCAACGTGATCTCGCCGGTCATGCTCTGGACGGCGATCGCGATCTACGCGGCGGCCTTCGTGGCCTACGCCTTCGATCTCGCGCGCCGCTCGCAGGCGACGGCCGACGCGCACACCGTCCGCGAGTCGGTGCTGGTCGGAGCCGGCGGGGCCAGCCTCCCCGCGTCGTCGGGTGCGGCTGATGACTCTCCCGCACCCCAGCGCTACGTCATGGCCCGGATCGGCACCTCGCTGACGGTGCTCGGATTCGTCTTCCAACTGGCGGCGACCATCACCCGCGGCATCGAGGCAGGGCGAGTGCCGTGGGCGAACCTGTACGAGTTCGCGATGATGGGCACTCTGCTCATCATCGCGGTGTACCTCGTGGTGCTCACCCGCATCGACCTGCGCTTCCTCGGCACGTTCATCACGGGCCTCGTCGTCGTGCTGCTCGGCCTCGGAGCGACCAACTTCTACGTCGACGTCTCGCCGCTGATGGACCCGCTGAAGAGCGTCTGGCTCGTCATCCACGTATTCGTGGCCTCGCTCGCCACGGCGTTCTTCGCGCTCGCGTTCGCCCTCTCGGTGATCCAGCTCATGCAGTCGCGCCGTGAGCGTCTGATGGGAGAGGGGGCAGCCAAGACCGGTCCCGGCTTCCTCCGCACCTTCCCCAACGCGGTACGCCTGGAGAGTCTTGCGTACATGTTCACGATCATCGGGTTCATCCTCTGGACCTTCACGCTGATCGCGGGCTCCATCTGGGCGTACTACGCCTGGAGCCGCTTCTGGGGCTTCGACGTGAAGGAGACCTGGACGTTCGTGATCTGGGTCCTGTACGCCGGATACATCCACGCCAGGGCGACGCGCGGCTGGCGGGGGAACCCCTCGGCGTGGCTCGCGATCGTCGGGTTCTCGGCCGTGATCTTCAACTTCACGATCGTGAACGTCTTCTTCAAGGGCCTGCACGCCTACTCCGGCCTGAGCTGAGCCTGCCTCCCGGCCGCCAAAGCCAGGCTGCGAAGACCCGGCTGCGAAAACCCGGCTGCGAAAACAGAGACCTCCCGCATCAGCTCCGGCGCGTCCACACAGGACACGCCGGACAGGGTGCGGGAGGTCTCTGTTTCGGCTGGAGACGGGCGGAGCAGGGGGTGGGTCAGCCGCCCAGCGGCAGGACCTCGGCATGCTCGATGCCGTCCTCGTACCAGACCAGCTCGGCTTCGGTGATGGCCTCGGTGGGCGCCGGCTCGAGAGCACGCGACTCGGCCTGCGCGAAGCGTGACCAGACCTCCGGGTCGAGAGTCTTGCCGTAGAGCACCGAGAGGTGGAAGGTCCAGTCCTCCAGGGGCAGCTCGCCCAGGCGGCGGAAGTCCGTGGCGTCCAGCGCAGTGGTCAGGTGTGAGTACGCGGAGACGAGTGACGCGGTGCGGGCGAGGCGCACGATCAGGATCTGCCACGGTGGGGGGAACTCATCCACGGCATCGGCACTGACCTCGATCGGGGGTTGCCGTGCCGCCCAGACGCGGATCAACGCGGTGAGCTCTTCGCGCCGCTCGGGCTCGTGGAACCCGCGGAGCGTGACGTGCCCGGTGTGCGGGTGCCGGATCGCTGCGCCGAGGCGTGCGAGTGCCGTGTCCTGGATGTCCCGATAGGTCTCGGCGACCGCCGCGGTGGGCCGGAGCACGAGGTACTGCTGCCCTTCCAAGCTCGCGAGTTGCTCGGGGGTATCCATGAACGGTCGACGCATGGCAGGAGCCTAGGTGCCGGGCATTGCAAGTCAAAACGGAGACCGTCACACGTGCGGCTCGGCGTGTCACACGTCGACACGCCGAGCCGCGAGCGGATGGTCTCCGTTTCGGCAGGAGCCAGGAGCCAGGAGCCAGGAGGCAGGAGCCAGGAGCCAGGAGGCAGGAGCCAGGAGGCAGGAGCCAGGAGCCAGGAGGCAGGAGGCAGGAGACAGGAGCCAGGAGCAGGGGGTCAGGGGGTGGCGAGGACCGCCCTGGCGGAAGTGGTGCGTCGCAGCGTCACGGCGAGCGTGGTGGCCACGAGGGACAGCACGCCCCAGACGACCAGAGCGGCGACGGCCGAACCACTGGCCGTGATCAGGCCCGCGAAGGCCGGGGCCGTCGGAAGCGCCGCACCGATGCCGGCGAGCCAGTCCGGCACGGTCGAGATCAGGCCCGTCGCGACGGCGAGCACCCCCACCAGGGCCGAGATCCAGCGACCGACGCCGCCGAACACCGCGACGAGAGCCTGGTTGACGGCGGCGAACACCACTCCGGCGAGGACCGCCGTGCCCGCGAAAGCCCACCAGGTGCCCGCGTCGTAGCTCGCCACGATCTGCACGATCAACGACACGAGCAGGCCCTGACCGGCACCGATCAACGCCGCCGGAGCGAACGCGCGCAGCGTCAGAGCCGCCGAAGACCGTCGAGAGGTGAGCGTGCGAGCAGTGTGGGCGCGCATCACGACGAACGTCGCGAGTCCACCGAACCAGAGCACGACCGCGGCGAGCAGCGGGATCGCGGTGGGGCCGAAGATCGTGTCCACCGACGAGTTCGACGACACCGGGTCGGCGATCACCGAGGCGAGCGACTTCGACTCGGTGTCGCTGAACGAGGGCAGCGAGTCGGATGCCGTGCGCAGCCCACCTGCGAGGTCGCCCGTGCCTGTCGCCAGCGTGTCGAGCCCGGTCGTGAGCTCGGTCGCGCCGTCGGCCAGGGCGGTCGCGCCGCCGGAGAGCTGGGTCGCACCGGAGGCGAGGCTGCGGGCGCCGGTCGCGGATGCCCCGATGCCCTGGTCGGCGAGCTGGGTGAGGCCGCCGGCGAGCTGGGTTGCGCCCGCGCCGCCCTGAGACAGGCCGGCGACGGCGCCGTCGAGAACTCCGGGGATCGCGGCCACGCCGGGGGCGGCGCCGTTGAGATAGCCGGATGCCGTGCCGGCCGAGGCAGCGAGTCCCTGCGACGCGGCGAAGGCGTCGGCGACGCTCTTGCAGAATGCCGGCCCCGATACGGCAGGATCACAGGTCGCATCCAGCGCACCAAGCGTTCCCGCGAGTGCCTTCGACTGGTCGGCTGCGGTCTGCGCCGAAGCCGTCCCGGTCTGCACTGCTGTCATCGCGTTCTTCAAGCCGTCGACGTTCGCACCGAGCTTGGCAGCCCCGGCGGTCAGCCCGGACCCGATCTGTCCTGCACCCGCCGCAGCTTCGCGGGTCTTGCCCGCGATCGTGTCGAGCCCCGAGGCGAGCGAGGAGGCACCCGTGCCGAGCTCACCCGCGCCGGAGGCGAGTTTCGTCGCGCCGTCCGGGATCGCTGCGGCTCCGTTGGCGGCATCGCGTGCTCCGTTGGCGAGCTTCACGGCACCGTCTGCCGCCTCGCCGATCTGGTCGCCGATCGTGGTGAAGCCGACGAGGATGTTCTCGGTCGTCGCCTCGGACAGCGTCGTGCCCATGGTGGAGGCGGCGACGTTCGCGATCTGGCCCGTGATGAGGTCGTCGGCGACGAGTCCGTCCTTCGGTGTCGTCACTTCGATGGTGGCCTTCTCCGCCTTCCCTCCGCCCTCGGAGATCGCGGTCCCGGCCGACGTGGCTGCGGACGAGAAGTCCTCGGGGATCGTGATGACGGCCTGGTAGGAGCCGTCGGCGAGCCCGTCAGCGGCGTCGTCCTTGTTCGAGATCACCCACGTGAGGTTCGAATCGAGATCGTCCGATCCCTCGACGAGGCCCGAGGCGAGCTGACGGCCGAGCGGGGTCATCTGTCCGTCGATGGTCACGGGCTCATCGAGGTTGACGATCGCCGCGGTCATCGAGTCCAGCCGCTCGGTCGGGTTCTGCAGCGCTGCAACGAGGATGCCGCCGACCGCCGCCGGCAGCAGCAGCACGCCGAGGATGGTCAGCCACGTGATGGGCTTGCGGGAGCGCGCGCGCTCGATGGGGAGAGTCATGCGGTCACCTCGGTGGATTCTGCGGCGCTCCGTCGAGGGGCGCGCGTGTCGAGAGTCTGGGGGTCGGGCCATCCGGCCTCGGCGAGGGTGGCCCGCGCCGAACGGGCATCCGATGCCGTGGCGAAGACTGCGAGCGTGCGGGAGGCGGCGGCATCGCGCAGCATGGCCGTCGCCTGATCGCGCTGGCTCCCGTTCAGGCGGTCGATACCGTCGATCACGACGATCGGCGACTTTCCGCGCAGGGCTTCCGCGAGATCGTCGAGCGCGGCATCAGCATCGTCGACCAGTACGCAGCCGACGTGCGCGCGCACCCAGGCGGCGCGGCCGGGGAGGAGGTGCCCCGCAACGCGGAGCCTTCCGTCCGTGGGCATCAGGCGTCCGGCCACCGTGAGCGCCAGAGCTCGCCCGGCGCGGAGGTCGCCTCCGGTCGCGATGACGGCCCCGCCCTCGGGGATCCGCACGGACAGCCCCTGGACGACGGGTGCATCGGCGCTGATCTCGAGGTCGTCGGCGGCCACGATCGATCCGTCGCCCGGCCATGCGGCCAGATGGCGTTCACGCTCGACGGCCTCGCCCTCGACGTCGATGCGGGGGAGGATCTTCTCCAGCCAGCGCGGGAGCTCCCACGCACGTTCGCCGAGGATGGCCATGAGAGCGGGGATCAGCGTCATCCGCACCAGGAAGGCGTCGAACGCGATGCCGGCGGCGAGTCCCAGTGCGATCGGCTTGAGCGACGAGTCGCCCTCGGGCACGAAGGCCACGAACACCGCGAACATGATGAGTCCGGCCGCGGTGACGACCTTCGCCGAGCCGGTGAATCCGCTGCGCACGGCGCGGAGGGCGGCGGCCCTGCGGGTCGCGCGGTTCGGGCTCGTCGCATCCTTGTCGTGCACGAAGTCCTCGCGCATGCGGGAGACGAGGAACACCTGATAGTCCATGGCGAGGCCGAACAGCACGCCCATCAGGATGATCGGCATGAAGCTGATGATCGGTCCCACCTTGGCGACATGCAGGAGATCGGCGAACCAGCCCCATTCGAACACGGCGCCGACCACACCGAAAGCGGCGACGATCGACAGCAGGTAACCCGCGGCGGCGGTGATCGGCACCCACAGGGAGCGGAACACGATGGTCAGCAGGATCAGCGAGAGGCCGATCACGAAGATGCCGAAGGGCAGCAGTGCGTTGCCCAGCTGGTCGGAGATGTCGATGCCGACGGCCGTGAAGCCGGTGACCTTGAGGTCGATGCCGAACTCGTCGAGCCATTCATCGTGATGGCTGCGCAGCTCGCGTACGAGGTCGGCGGTCGCGGGGTCGTCGGGGGCGGTCTCCGGCACGATCTGCACGATCCCGGTGTCGGCTGTCTCGTTCGGGGTCGCCAGCGCGACCTCCTTCACGCCGGGGACCTTCGCCACCGCGTCGCCCAGATCCTCCATCAGCGTCAGCGGATCGGTGGAGGTGACGATCGTGCCGGTGAGGATCATCGGACCGTTGAAGCCGGGACCGAACTCCTCGCCGACGAGGTCATAGGTCTGCCGCGCCTCGTTGTCCTTGGGGAGCACCCCCGCGTTGGGGAGTGCGAGGTCGAGGCTCAGCGCGGGGACGGCGACGATCCCGAGTCCGAGCACCACGGCGATCGACACCAGCACCGGGTGCTTCATGACGCCGCCGACCCACCGGGCGCTGCCTCTCACCGGGACGGCCTTCGGCGACGGCGCGGCGTCGTCGGCCGTACCTCCGGCGCTCTTCTTCGTCTTCGACGCCCTGACCTTCTTCGGGCGCCCGACGACCCTGCCCTTCATGAAGCCGAGCAGAGCGGGCGTGAGGGTGACGGCGATCGCGACGGCGACGGCCACAGCGGCGGAGGCGGCGATACCCATGGTCGTCAGGAACGGGATGCCGGCGAAGCCCAGGCCGATCAGGGCGATGAGCACAGTGACACCGGCGAACACGACGGCGGATCCGGCCGTGCCGACAGCGCGGGACGCGGACTCCTCGGGGTCGACGCCGTCGCGTACCTGGTCCTGATGTCGCGCCATGATGAACAGCGCGTAGTCGATGCCGACCGCGAGTCCGAGCATGAGTGCGAGCAGCGGGGTGGTGGAGGAGACCGTGGCGAATGCCGTGGCGGTGAAGATGCCGGCCATCGAGATGCCGACGCCGAGGACCGCTGTGAGCAGGGGGAGTCCGGCCACGACGAACGAGCGGAACGTGACGATGAGCACCAGCAGGGCGATGAGCAGTCCCACTGCTTCGGTGAGAGTGACGCCAGGGATGGAGATCGCGAACAGGTCTCCGCCGAGCGAGGTCTGCGACCCAGCCGGGAGTTCGGCTCCCAGGTCGGCGACGACGGTGCGCAGTGCATCCTTCGTCTCCTCGGAGACGTCGGTCGACTCGCCGTCGAACTGCACTCGCACGATGGCGGCGGTGTCGTCGTCGTTGATCATGCCCTTGACCATCTCGTCATACGGCGAGGTGGCTGCCAGGACGCCGTCGAGGTCACCCAGCTCGTCGACCGCGCCCTCGATGTCCTTCTGGTACTCGGCATCCGTGATCTTGTCGCCGTCGGCTGCGACCACGATGAACTGCGCGTTGGTGCCGCTCACCTGCGGGAACGACCGTGTGAGCTGCTCGAGGCCCGCCTGCGACTCGGTGCCGGGGATGGAGAACGTGTTGTCCGTTCCCGCGCCCAGGACGAGTGCGCCGGCACCCGCGATGCCGAGCGCGAGCAGCCAGGACACGAGGACCCGCCACGGGTGCCGGAATGACCAGCGTCCGAGCGAGGACAGGAGAGTGGACACGTGTTCCTCCGAAGGGTGCGGGCTGGATACACAGGTGTATCCAATACATAGATGTATCGTAAGGTGACCCGCCCGGCCAAGTCTGTGTGCGGGGTGTGAATCATGCGAGAGTGAAGGGTCAGGAGGTTTCGATGTCGACACCCGCAACCCGCAGCCGCGAGAACACGCGCGCCCGCCTGCTGGAAGCTGCGGCGCAGGTCTTCGCCGAGGTCGGGCTCGATGGAGCGTCGGTCGAGGCGGTGTGCGAGCGCGCCGGATTCACACGCGGCGCGTTCTACTCGAACTTCGAGTCCAAGGACGAGCTGTTCCTCATGCTCGCCGCCAGTGTCTCGGAGGTGCGCGTGAACGCCGTGCGCACCCGCGTGGAGGAGCTGACAGCCGCCGGTGCCCTGGTGGAGGGCTGCGATCCGATCGAACTCGTGCAGCAGATCATGGAGCTCGGCGGAGACGACAGGCTCGGCGTCATGCTGCTCAGTGAGATCCGCATCCGCGCGTTGCGCGATGCCGCGTTCGGTGAGGCGTACCTCGCGCAGGAACGTGAGATGGTCGCGAGCATCGCTCAGATCGTCGATGACATCGTCGCGGCCGGTCTGCTGCGTCTGCGCCTGCCCGCAGCGGTCGCCGCTCGCATGCTCATGATCATCTGGGAGGGCATGACCGTGCGCGGAGCGATGGCCGGCCAGGACGACGCGCAGTTGCGTCACTCCGGTGGCGAAGAGCTCGGCCGACTGGTGCAGCTGCTCATCGAGCCGTAGCCAGGCGCAGCGCGGTGCGAGGCGTCAGCTCCTCGTGGAGAGTTCGCCGTAGCAACGGGCGAGCCGTGCGAGCCACCATTCGCGACGCTCGTCCGAGGCCGCGAGTCGAGTGAGTGCTGCCCTGTCAGGAGTCACACGGCCGACGGGGATCGATCCATCGGCCGGTCGCAGGTCGGCAACGTCGTCCAGGAACAGGGACGCCGTGCCGAGGCCGCAGTCGTAGTCGAGCGTCGGGAGTGCGGCGGCGAGGGCGGCTCCCTGGGACAGGCCGATGGCTGTGTCGAGGGCGCTCGAGACCACGACAGGAAGGCCGGCGGCGGCGACGATCTGCAGGGCATGGGTGATCCCGCCGAGAGGCTGTGCCTTGATCACGAGCAGGTCTGCGGCTCCGGCCCTGGCGACCGCGAGGGGGTCGGACGCCTTGCGGACGCTCTCGTCGGCGGCGACGGGGACGCCCATGTGCTTCACGCGCCTTCGAAGTTCCGCCAGCTCGGGAACCGTCGCGCACGGCTGCTCGACGTACTCGAGGTCGCATTCGCCGAGGGCATGGATCGCATGCTCGGCCTCATCGACGTTCCAGGCGCCGTTCGCATCGATGCGGATGCGACCCTCCGGGCCCATCACCTCCCGCACGGCGTGCACGCGCGCGATGTCGTCGGCGAGCGTCTGACCCGGCTCGGCGACCTTGACCTTGGCGGTGCGGCATCCGGTGAAGCGTGCCAGCAGCTCGGGCACCCGCGACGCCTCGATGGCAGGGACAGTGGCGTTCACCCGGATGCGCTCTCGCACGGGGGCGGGCTGCTCGCGCCAGGCGAAGTCGATCGCGGCAGCCAGCCAGGTCGCCGCCTCCGCGTCGTCATACTCGACGAACGGGGAGAACTCCGCCCAGCCCTCTGGCCCCTCGAAGAGCAGCGCCTCCCTGGTGTCGACGCCGCGGAAGCGGCTGTGCATCGGAAGGGAGACGACCCTGGCCGAGTCGAGCAGGTCTGCGAGAGGCGGGATCATCTGCCCATTCTGCTCCGAGTCGCCATGCGGGCACAGCGCGAGAAGGGGTGAGTC
The DNA here is from genome assembly GCF_000956405.1 of Microbacterium oxydans. Taxonomy (GTDB): domain Bacteria; phylum Actinomycetota; class Actinomycetes; order Actinomycetales; family Microbacteriaceae; genus Microbacterium; species Microbacterium oxydans_C. The sequence continues at coordinate 33,953 of NZ_JYIV01000027.1, read as the reverse complement.
TCGTTTCGGTGTGCGCTTGACGATAGTGTGTGACGCACAGTAACGTGTCTGACATGAACGAGACCCTCGACATCCACCTGCAGGAACTGCGGCGCGGCACCGTCGTGCTCGCCTGCCTGCAGCTGCTGCGCTCGCCGGGGTACGGCTATGCGCTGCTGGAGATGCTCGAGCAGCGCGGTTTCGCCACCGACGCGAACACCCTGTACCCGCTGCTGCGTCGCCTGGAGAAGCAGGAGTACCTCACGAGCGAGTGGAACACCGACGAGGCACGGCCCCGCAAGTTCTACCGCACCTCGGAAGCCGGCGTCCGCCTCGCCGACGCCCTCACCGACGAATGGCGATCGCTCACGGTGGCGATCGCATCCCTCACCTCAGAGGAGAAGTGACATGACCACCACCACTCTCACCGAGCGCTATGTCAGCGCCACGATCCGCAGTCTCCGGCCGGAGGTGCAGGCGGACGTCCGCGCCGAGCTCGAAGCCTCGATCACCGACGCGGTCGAGGCGCGGGTCGAGCAGGGCGAAGCGCCGGAGGACGCGGAACGCGCGGTGCTCACCGAGCTCGGCGATCCCGGTGCTCTCGCGGCAGGTTACGCAGACCGCCCGCTCTACCTGATCGGCCCCCGCTACTACCTCACGTGGTGGCGTCTGCTGATCCTGCTGCTCAAGTTCGTCCCCGCGATCGTGTTCGCCGCCGTCGCGCTGGGCCTGACGATCTCCGGAGCCCCGATCGGGGAGATCATGTCCACGTCGCTCCTCGCGACCGGCGGCACGATCCTCCACCTGTGCTTCTGGACCACCCTGGTCTTCGTGATCCTGGAGCGAGCCGGTACCGACACCGGGGTGAGATGGGACGTCGATCAGCTTCCCGAACCGACCGACGGCGGTGCGGGCCGCAACGACCTGATCGCCTCGCTGGTGTTCCTCGGCATCTGCGTGGGAGCACTGTTCTGGGACCGCTTCCGTGGGTTCGTCCAGGCAGAGCGCGACGCGCTGCCGATCCTCAACCCGCAGCTGTGGCCGTGGGGGATCGGCGTGCTGTTCGCGGTCATCGCGGCGGAGGTCGTGTTCGCGGTCGTGCTCTACCGTCGGGGCCGATGGAGTACCGGTCTCGCCGTGGTGAACACGGTGCTGGCTCTGGCCTTCCTCGCCTGGGTCGTGACTCTGCTGTCGACCGATCAGCTCGTGAACCCCGACTTCCTCGCTCAGATCGCCGCCGCCGGGGGCGAGGGTTTCGCCGCTGGCCAGGCGGAGTCGGCCGACGAGGGCGGCGTGTTCCGCATCCTCGCGGTGCTGCTCGGGTTCGGCGTCGCGATCGGCGCCGGATGGGACATCGTCGACGGCTGGTTGAAGACCGCTCGCGCGAACAGGTGATCCGTTCCCGTCGCACTTCCTGTCGGTATGGTGCGTTCGAACCGACGGAAAGTGCGACGGGAGCAACAGGAATAGGGTGGATGGCGTGACCGATGCCTTCGTCTCCGACCTGTTCGACCCGGCCGAATGGGTGCTCGCGCCCGGCGCCGAGGACTACACCGACATCACCGCGCACGTCTCGAGGGACGGCGGAGTCGCGCGCATCGCCTTCAACCGGCCGGAGGTTCGCAACGCCTTCCGTCCGCACACGGTGGACGAGCTCTACCGTGCCCTCGACATCGCCCGGCAGGACGCGCGCATCGGTGCGGTGCTGCTCACGGGAAACGGACCGAGCCCGAAGGACGGCGGCTGGGCGTTCTGCTCCGGCGGGGACCAGCGCATCCGCGGTCGCGACGGGTACAAGTACTCCGACACGGAGACGGCGATCGTCGACGGGGCGAGTCGCGCGGCGGTCGGTCGACTCCACATCCTCGAGGTACAGCGGCTCATCCGCTTCATGCCCAAGGTCGTCATCGCGGTCGTGCCAGGGTGGGCGGCCGGCGGCGGACACTCCCTTCATGTGGTGTGCGACCTCACGATCGCCTCCGCGGAAGAGGCGCGTTTCAAGCAGACCGATGCCGACGTCGGCAGCTTCGACGCCGGATACGGGTCCGCGTACATGGCACGCCAGACCGGACAGAAGTTCGCCAGAGAGGTGTTCTTCCTGGCCGAGGAGTACTCCGCACAGCGTGCGTACGAGGCCGGTGCCGTCAACCGTGTGGTGCCGCACGCCGAGCTCGAGCGGGAGGCGCTGAAGATGGCGCGCACCGTGCTGACCAAGTCGCCGACCGCCATCCGGATGCTGAAGTTCGCCTTCAACGCGGTCGATGACGGTCTGGTCGGCCAGCAGGTCTTCGCCGGTGAGGCCACGCGCCTGGCCTATGGCACCGACGAGGCCGTCGAGGGACGCGACTCCTTCCTCGAGAAGCGCGACCCCGACTGGTCCTCCTTCCCCTGGCACTACTGATTCCACCGGTCCCACACAGTCGGAGACGCGCATGACCGCCCTGATCCCCACGGATGCCGAAGACCCGGTTCTGCTGCGGGAGGCCCTGCAGCGCGCACTCGACGGCGGCCCGGCTCTGGGGCTGGGGATGGTGGCCGAAGCTCCAGAGAACGTGGCGGACGGGCTCGCGGCGGTGATCGCGACGTCCGGATCGAGCGGCATCCCGAAACGAGTCGCCCTGAGCGGGGAGGCGCTGAGGGCGAGCGCTGAGGCGACGGCGGCACGGATCGGCAGCGGCCGATGGCTGCTCGCCCTGCCCGCCGGCTACGTCGCAGGGCTCCAGGTGCTCGTGCGCTCGATCCTCGCTGGTACGCAGCCCACACGGATCGAGGGTCGATTCTCGCCGCAGGCCTTCGCCGAGGCGACGTACGAGATGATGCGGCCGTCGTCGCGCGCGGGTCTGCCCGATCTGTACACCTCGCTCGTGCCCGCCCAGGTCGCGACGCTGCTCGACGCTGCGGACGAGACGCCGGTCCGCGCGGCCTTGACGGCGTATCGGGCAATCCTGGTGGGCGGCCAGTCGCTTCCGGAGCCGCTGCGCGAACGAGCAGCCGACCTCGGCGTGCACCTGGTGCGCACCTACGGGGCGACCGAGACCAGTGGGGGATGCGTCTACGACGGTGTGCCGCTCGACACGGTCGGCGTGCGCACGGTCGACGGAGAGCTGCGCATCGCAGGGCCCATGCTCGCCGAAGGGTACCTGGGCGATGCGGTGTTGACCTCGCGCACGTTCGTGCGCGATGAGCACGGCATCCGCTGGTACCGCACCGGCGACCTCGGCCTCGTCGAGGACGGCATCGTCCGCGTGCACGGTCGAGCCGACAACGTGATCGTCTCCGGTGGCATCAACATCTCCCTCGATCGCGTGGAGCGGGTCGTCCGCCGCATCCCGGGTCTCCACGAGGCCGTGGTGGTCGGGGTGGAGGATGAGCGGTGGGGCGAGGCATCCGTGATCGTGGCGGCGCGCGGGGAGGTGCTCCGGCGCAGCGAGTCCGAGCAGCTCGCACACGCGCGCGACGCGGTCGAGGAGGAGCTCGGCAAGCATGCCAGGCCCGCACGGTTGATCGTGGTCGACGAGATCGATGTGCTGTCCTCGGGCAAGCCCGACCGCGAGTCCCTCCGACGGATGGTCGCCGAGCTGCATTGAGGCGCGCCGCGACCAACCCCAGGGGCTCTGCCAGACTGACCCCATGGCCTCGTACACGCACGGACACCACGAATCCGTCCTCCGCTCGCACAACGTCCGCGACATCGGGAACTCCGCCGAGTACCTCCGCCCGCACCTCGAGGCCACGACCCGACTCCTCGACGTTGGCGCCGGTCCTGGGAGCATCACGGTCGACTTCGCCGGGACCGTGGCGCATGTGACCGCCACCGAGATCGACGAGAACGCCCTGTCGCTCTCGGAGCGCCTCGCCGCCGACCGCGGCCTCACGAACCTGTCCTTCTCGGTCGAAGACGTGCACGCGCTGAGTTTTCCCGACGATTCCTTCGACGTGGTGCACGCGCACCAGGTGCTCCAGCACGTCGGCGACCCCGTGCAGGCTCTGCGGGAGATGCGCCGCGTCACTGTTCCGGGCGGCGTCGTCGCCGCACGGGATGCCGACTACGCGGGCTTCATCTGGTTCCCCGTGCTGCCGGAGCTCGACCGGTGGCTCGCGCTGTATCGCGCCGCGGCCAGGGCCAACGGCGGAGAGCCGGACGCAGGGCGACGGCTGCTGGCCTGGGCGCGCGCTGCGGGCTTCACCGACATCTCGGCGACCGCGTCGACCTGGTGCTACGCGTCTCCTGACGAGCGCGCCTGGTGGGGTGGCATGTGGGCGGACCGCATCCTCGAATCCGCGCTCGCCCGGCAGCTCGTCGACAGCGACATGGCGACGCCGGCGGAGCTGCAGGAGATCAGCGACGCGTGGAAGCGCTGGGCAGATGACGGCGACGGCTGGTACCTCGTGCCGCACGGCGAGATCATCGCCCGCGCCTGACCCCGCACGGATACATCCCTCGACGGATGCCCGTGCGCAGACCCTCGCGTAGCGTGGGGGAGTGATCCGCCCGCTTTCCCGCACCGCGCTGATCCTCGACATCGTCGGGGCGGCGCTGCTCTTCCTCGTGCTCGCGCCGATGTCGCTGGTCTTCTACGGGCCGGTCACGGACAATCCGGCACTCGGCGGCGCGGCGATCGTGGTCCTGGTCTTCGCGAGCGTGCTGATGTGCGGCGCCGTCGCCATCGGAAGACTCGCGCCTGGATGGGCGCTCGCCGCCGCCTGGGCGGGAGCCGTGCTGCAGATGATCGCCGGATTCGGCCCGCTGCCGATCGACGTCGCGATCCTGCTGGTGCTGTATGCGACCTCCGCCTGGGGAACTCGTCGCGTGCTGTGGTGGGGCTTCGGCTCGGCGCTCTTCGGCGGTCTCGTGGCGGCCGTGTTCATGGTGATTGTCAACGGTGTGGCGTTCGGAACCGGCGACGGGTGGCAGAAGATCACGACAGGCACGCTGCTCCTCGTGCTCTCGGTCATGGCACTCGGCTTCGCCTGGGTGTGCGGACTGCTGTGGCGTGTGGTGCTGCGCGCGCGTCGCACGAGGTCGGCCCAGCTGCAGGCCGAGTCCCTCGCCGCCGAGGAGCAGGAGCGGGTGCGCATCGCGCGCGACATGCACGACGTGGTCGCGCACTCGCTGGCAGTGGTGATCGCGCAGGCGGACGGTGCCCGGTACGCGGCGGCGGTGAACCCCGACGTGGCGACGGAAGCCCTCGGGACCATCGCCCAGACCGCACGCGGGGCACTGAGCGACGTGCGGATGCTGCTCACGCAGTTGCGGCATCGACAGGGTGACGGTCCGCAGCCGACCCTCGCCGACCTCGAGACGCTGTTCGCGCAGGTGCGCCAGGCCGGGATCGAGCCACGCGTCACCGTCGATCCGATGCCGCCAGGGGAGCCGCCTGCCGCGATCCAGCTCGCCGTGTACCGTATCCTCCAGGAAGCGCTCACGAACGCGATCCGCCATGGCGACGGCGCGGTCGACGTGCACCTCGCCTGGCTTCCCGAACGGGTCGATGTGGATGTGCGGAACACGGTCGCGAGCGAAGCTACCGCTGTCCCGGGCGGACACGGCCTCATCGGCATGCGCGAGCGGGCACAGCTCGTCGGCGGTAGTCTGCAAGCCGAGCGCCGAGGGGCACAGTTCGTCGTCCACGCCACGCTCCCGATCGGAGTCTCCGAATGATCAGAGTCGTGCTCGTCGACGACCAGGCGCTGTTCCGTGCGGGGATACGGATGCTCATCGCGTCGCAGCCCGACCTCGAGGTGGTCGGTGAGGCGGGCAACGGCCAGGAGGCGATCGACGTCGTCCGCACGACCCGCCCCGACGTGGTGATGATGGACATCCGCATGCCCGTGATGGACGGACTGACGGCGACCGCAGAGATCCTGGCCCGCCCTGACGCCCCTCGCGTCGTCATGCTCACGACGTTCGACCTGGACGAGGCGGCGGCGAGGGCGATCCGGCAGGGGGCGAGCGGCTTCCTCCTCAAGGACGCCGACCCGGAGTTCCTGCTCGCGGCGATCCGCACGGTGCACTCGGGCTCGAGCGTGATCGCGGCGTCGGCGACGCGCGATCTCTTCGAGCACTTCGCCGAAGCCCCCAAGCCCGTGCCACCGCAGTACACCGATCTGACTGACCGCGAGAGGGAGATCTTCGCGCTCGCCGCCCGAGGGCTGTCGAACGCCGAGATCGCGAGCCGGGAGTACCTGAGCGAGGCGACCGTGAAGACGCACATCAGCAGGATCCTCAGCAAGCTGGCGCTGCGCGACCGGGTGCAGCTCGTGGTGTTCGCCTTCGAGCACGGCCTCGCCTGACGCACGCCCGCATGGGCGCGGATCATCCTTGCGATGTATGCCGATGAGCCCCGCGGGCGATGACCCGCCACGGGCGGCGGAAATAACGTCGGGGACATGGAGATCACGACCACCGACCTGGGGCTCGCCGCCCGCGTCCAGCACCTGAAGAAGACCTACGGCTCCGGCGAGGGCACCGTCCACGCACTGGATGACGTCAGCGTGGGCATCCGCCGCGGGCAGTTCACCGCCATCATGGGGCCGTCGGGTTCCGGCAAGTCGACGCTCATGCACATCATGGCGGGCCTCGACAGTCCGACCGAGGGACGCGCGTGGATCGGCGACACCGAGATCACGGGCCTGGGCGACATCGACCTCACCATCCTGCGGCGTCGCCGGGTCGGCTTCATCTTCCAGGCCTTCAACCTCGTGCCCACGCTCGACACTCTCGGCAACATCATGCTCCCGTTCGAGCTCGATGGTCGTCGTCCGAGTGCGATCGAGCGGGCACGCATCGACGGGCTCATCGAGACGCTCGGTCTGGGCTCGCGGCTCTCCCACCGACCGCACCAGCTGTCCGGCGGCCAGCAGCAGCGTGTCGCCATCGCCCGGGCCCTCGCCACCGCGCCCGATCTCGTGTTCGCCGACGAGCCCACCGGCAACCTCGACTCGAAGACCGGCCGTGAGGTGCTGCGCCTGCTCGCCACCGCGAGCCGCGAGCACGGGCAGTCGATCGCGATGGTCACGCACGACGCGATCGCCGCCAGCCACGCCGACCGCGTGCTCTACCTCGGCGACGGACGCATCGTCGCCGACCACCCCCGTCAGACCGCTGAGGAGATCTCGGCCTACATGCTCGCCGCGGAGGTGGCCGCATGAGCGCCGTCGCCACGGTCGTCCCCGAGACACGGGCGACCGGACCCCGACTCGCGTGGTTGCGCGACCGCGGGATGGGCGCCAGCATCCTGGTCGCGGCACTCTCCGCGGCATTCGGCGTGCTCCTCGTGGAGACCACCGCCTACATCGGCGCCGTGCTGCAGAACGATCCCTTCATCGGCGACAGCGGGACTCTGGCGTTCGTCGTCGCGCTGCTGTCCGTCCTGCTGACCGTCGTCGCGATGTACGTCGCGGCCATCGTCACCGCGAACACCTTCTCGACGATCATCGCCGGCCGTACGCGGCAGATCGCGCTCATGCGCCTGATCGGTGCGACCGCGCGCTCCCAGCGGGCCGAAGTCGGCAGGCAGGGTCTCGTCGTCGGCCTCCTCGGAGCCGCGATCGGTCTGCTGGTCGGGATCGGGTTCGCGGCCGTCGGAGTGCAGATCGGCGCACAGCTGATCACCAATGCTCCGTCCGACTTCTCCCTCGCTCAGCCCTTCGTGGCGCTTCCGGCGATCGGTGTGGCCCTGACGACGTGGGCGGCGGCGTGGGCCGGTTCCCGACGCGTGCTCGCGGTGACACCCCTGCAGTCACTCGGTGGCTCGGTCGAGCGCACCCTCGACGAGGTGTCCGGCAAGCCAGGGCGGCACATCGGCGCATGGGTACTGCTCATCGCCGGCGCGCTGCTTCTGGTCGGCGGGGTTCTGGTGGGGCTCATGACGCCGCTCGGGGTCGTGGTGGCATTCGTCGGCGGTGTGCTCTCGTTCACCGGTCTCGCGCTCGGATCCGTGCTGTTCATGCCGCCGGTGCTGCGTCTGGTCGGCCGGATGTTCGGGTCGAGCGCCACCGCTCGACTCGCCGCCGAGAACGCGCTGCGCTACCCCGAGCGTTCGTCGCGGATGGCGATCGGCGTGGTGATGGGTGTGACCCTGGTGACGATGTTCGCCGTGGCCTTGGAGTCGGCGAAGGCGTTGATGATGAGCCAGACGACGGGAGAGGTCCCTCCCGAGTTCTTCGCCCCGATGGACGCTTTCGCGGGAGTGATGATGGTGCTGGTGGCCGTCTCCGCGGTGATCGCCGCGGTCGGCCTCGTGAACCTGCTCACGATCGGCGTGGTGCAGCGACGCAGGGAGCTCGGACTGCTGCGCTCGATCGGCCTGTCCAACCGTCAGGTGCGACGGATGGTGCTGCTCGAAGCCACGCACATCACGGTCGCCGCGACTCTGACCGGCCTCGTGCTCGGCGTCGTGTACGGCTGGATTGCCGCGCAGTCGCTGCTCGGCTCCGTGCCGACGCTGCCCGACTTCACGCCGGCGGGCCTCGTGGCGCCCCAGGTCCCGTGGGTCCCCGTGCTGATCATCATCGCCGCCACGGCCGTCCTCACCCTGGTGGCGGCCGCGACACCGACGCGGTTGGCGACCAGGGTGGCTCCGGTCGAAGCTCTCGCGGCCGACTGACGGCTCTAGGCTGGGCGGATGCCCTCGCCGTTCGATCAGTCCACGTACCAGGTCCGCCTCGACTGGGGGACAGCCGGCCTCGCCCGTCTCGCCGATGCAGACATCGTGGTGGTCGTCGACGTGCTGAGGTTCTCCTCCACGGTCGTCGATGCGATCGCCTCCGGCACCGAGGTGGGCCTGGCCGAGGCGGAGGAGTGGTCACGCAACGGCGCCGCTGTCGCTGCCGCGGCCTCCACCGGATCGACGGTGTTCGTGGGCGGCATCCGCAACGCCGGGGCCGTCGCTCGGGCGGTGCAGACCGTCCAGGAGCGTCGGCGGGCACGCACCTCGGTCGCCGTCATCGCGGCCGGCGAACTCGATGAGAAGGGTGTGCTCCGGTTCGCCGTCGAAGACCAGCTCGGAGCGGGAGCGATCATCGCCGCCCTCTCGGCCCGGGGTATCGATCACACGGCTCCGGATGCCGCGGTCGCCTCCGAGGGGTTCCATGCGCTTCGAGGTGCCGTGCGGCACATGGTCGGCGCGAGCGGTTCCGGGCGCGAGCTCGCGGGCGGCGTCTCCGCGACAGCCCGCATCGAGGCCGCAGGCCTGGACCCGACGTCGGTGGCGGATGCGGCGGTGCTCGATGCGGTCGAAGCCGTGCCGGTGCTGCGCGATGGAGTGTTCACCCGCTTCGAGTGATGTCGCGTCCGCTCGGGGGGCTTTCTCCGGGCGGCCGGATATCCGACAGACGCCGCGGGGCGATCATCGGTGCGGGTGGGGGCACGTAGGGTCGTGTCATGAGGTACCTTCCCGCTGTCGTCGTCGACGTCGTGCTCGTGCTGGTCTTCGCGGCGATCGGCCGCGCCTCCCATGACGAGAACCCCGCCGGGTTCCTCCTCACGGCGTGGCCGTTCGTGATCGCCGTGCTGGCGGGGCATGCGCTCGCTGCATTGCTCCCTGGCCGGCCCCGCCGCCCGTGGTCGTTGCTGTGGGGCGCGGTGGTCTGGATCGTGACGGTCGTGGGCGGGATGCTCATCCGCGTGCTGAGCGGCGACACGGCAGAGGTGCCGTTCATCATCGTGGCGACGCTCGTGCTCGGGGCGTTCCTGGTCGGCTGGCGCGCGATCGCGGCGCTGGTGCGGCGTCGGCGCGGTTCGTCGCAGGGCGTGGAGGACTCCGGAGCGACCGAGGAATTCGGAGCGACCGACCATTCCACGCCGAACGACGCGGAGAACCTCGACGAGCCCCGCGGCTGATCCCCGGTCAGCGCGGCATCTGCGCGGCGAGGCGCACGTCGGTCGTGATCTCGCGACGGGTCCAGGCGAACAGGTGCCGGGAGTCGAAGGTGCGCGAGCAGCGCGCGCACGACGTGGGTCTGGTGGGGCGGCGGTGCCGATAGGTGACGTGGCCTGCGGGGCAGCTGCCCACCCAGGGCGCGAGCTCGACCGCTGTCTCGCCACGGTGCGTGGTGCCGCCGACGTAGCCGAGGTCTCGGGCGACGCGTTTCCAGGCGGGGCCATGCGCTGCCGCGTGGCCGGCGAGAGCATGTGCGACCTCGTGCAGCAGCACCTGATGGATGTCATCGTCGTCGAAGCGCGCAGCGAGGTAGCGCGACACGGTGATCCGCTTCTTCGTGTAGTCGCACTGACCGGCCCGACGCTTGGCGTTGTCGAAGCCGAACGACCAACTGTCGTCGAGATGCAGCATGATCAGTGCCTCGCCCCAGACGCGCACACGGTCAAGTTCCGCCATGCGATCAGGCTAAGCCATGCCGGCGACATCGCACCCGAACGGCGGCTCAGCTCGGGATGAGCTGCGACGGGCGTCGACGTTCCACTGCCTCGATCGCCAGGAGCGCGGTCTCGAGCTCGCTGTCTTCGGCGCCCGATTCGCGGCGCAGGAACAGCGACTGCTTGAAGCTCTCCCTGGCCGTCTCGTAGTCGCCGGCGTCGTAGGCGTTCTTGCCGTGGTGCTGATACGCGAAGGCCGCGATCGACAGCCAACGCTGCCCTTCGGCCTCGGCAGCGCAGGTCGCGAGCTCCTGTTCCGCCGCAGCGTGCGCACCGCGGTACTGCAGGATCGTCGCGTGCAGCACGCGGGCGCGCAGCACGTCCTTGCGGGTGCCGGCCATGCGTGCCTGACGCACCGTCTCATCCGCCAGCGCGAGCGCCTCGTCGAGGCGGTCGAGCACCTTCAGCAGCCACACCCGCTCCAGCAGAGCGGGCAGGCTGCGCTGCGAATCGATCTCCGCGAGACGTGTCTCGCACTCATCGAGATCGACCTTTTCGCGGAGGGTCTCCTGGTCGTATCCCCGGATGAAACTCATTGCTCTCCTTCCGCACCGTGCTCAACCAGTCTGCCTTCCGTCCGCGGGGTCCACCCCGCGGCGCGCCCTGGTCGCCGCATCCTGTCTTCGACACGCCGCGCTCGCGCGGGGTGGGTTCGACGCCGAGGCGTCCGTGAGCGTCGGAGACCGCCTCGTGAGTCAGCGCAGGAACAGCGAGGCGTCCGGGCGCGGTGAGGCGACGGCGTCGGCATCCGTCACGATCCGGGCCCCCTGGATGAAGGCGTCGACCTCGGCTCCCTGCGCGATCTTCGCGGGGTGGGGGCCTGCGGCCAGGATGCGCGGCAGCCATTCCGTCGGCAGGGGAGCGGCGGACGCCGCGATGACGAGGTTCCCGAAGCGTCGGCCCTTGAGCACCTGGGTGTCGGCGAGGATGCCGATCTCGGGGAGCACGTCCGCGATCGTCGCGGCCTGTCGGCGGGCGAAAGCGAGACCAGGGCCGTCGGCGACGTTGACGAGGAGCACTCCGCCCGGGGCCAACAGCTCTGCGAGCTCCCGGTAGAACTCGACGCTGGTGAGATGCGCGGGTGTCTGCGCTCCCGAGTAGACGTCGGAGACGACGAGGTCGCAGCTCGCCCGTAGTGCACTCGGCAGCTTGGCGACGCCTTCGCGGGCATCGCCGATCCTGATCCGGATCGGCGCACCCTTCGGCAGGGGGAGGTGTTCGCGCACCAGCTGCGCGAGCGGAGCCTCGAGCTCGATCACCTGCTGACGTGAGCCAGGACGCGTCGCGTCGATGTAGCGCGGGACGGTGAGTGCGCCGGCGCCGAGGTGCACGGCGGTCAGCGGGCCGGGGGAGAGCTGATCGATGACCGCCCCCATGCGGACGACGTATTCGAAGTGCAGGTGCGTCGGGTCGTCGAGGTCCACATGGGACTGGGGTGTGCCGTCGACGATCAGCTCGAAGCCGCTCGTGAACTCCGAGGGCACGATGCCGGCGATGCCCCCGTGGTCAAGCCGGACCTGAGGATGCTCGGTGTCTCGCGATCTGGTCCGACCCATGGAGACGAGCCTACGCGCTGAGGTGTGCGGCTCAGCGCTGCTTGCCGTTCGCGCACGTCTCCTGATCGACCGTCTGTCCGGAGATCGCCGAGTCGAGCGTCGCACGGGGAGACGGGGCATCCGTGGCAGGAGCATCCGTCGCCGGCGGATCCGTCACCGGAGCCTCGCCTTCTGCGCCCGGGGCCGGCTCGACGAGCTCCACTCCGCCGTTGTTGCTGACGTCGCCGGTGAGCTGCACGGGCTGGCCCGCTTTCAGCGCATCCCAGATGGTCGCGGCGGCCTGCTCGTTCGGGACCACGCGGTCGGAGTCGTCGGGGTCTGCGAAGACCGGGTACTGGAGGAACACGAACTCGGAGAACGGCACGTCCTTGATCGACAGAGCCAGCTGCGCGAGCCGGATGGGATTGCCCAGCTCATCGCTCGGGTCGATGTTGTCCACGATCGTGTCGGCGAGCCCGAGCACCTTGCCGGGGTCGGAGAGCACCTCATCGCTCATGATCTTCTTCACGAGGCGCGACATGTACTGCTGCTGGTTCGACACGCGCGCCATGTCGCTCTCGTCGCCGACACCGTGCCGGGTGCGGATGAACTGCAGGGCCTCATAGCCCGACACCGTGCGCAGGCCGGGCTCCCAGTCGATCGCGGTGTGCTCGTCTCGGATGCCGTCGCCGCCGATGCACACCTCCACGCCGCCGATCGCATCGGTGACCTCCATCACGCCATCGAAGTCGATCTTCGCCGCGAAGGGGATCTCGATCCCGGTGAGCTCGGTGATCGTCTTCGCGACGCACGACATCCCGGCGTTCTGATAGATCGAGTTGATCTGCGTCTTGCGGGTCTCCGAGGCGATCGACCCGTCTTCCCTGGTGCACTCGGGCGTCGGGATCATGAGGTCGCGGGGAAGCGACACGACCGTGACGTTGCGCGGCTCGGCCGAGACATGGACCAGCAGGTTCACGTCGTTGAGGATCCCGCCGTCGGTCTTCGAGCAGCGCTCGCCCAGCAGCCCCGTGGACACGGCACCGCACTCGTCGGTGCCGATGAGGAGCATGCTGAACTCGCCGGGGTAGGCGCTGATGGAGGGCGGCTCGACTTCGGGAGCATCCTCCAACGTGACGGCGCCTTCGTTGAAGCGGTTGAAGTAGTCGGCGACGACGAACGCGGCGACCGCGATGGCGGCGACGAGGACGACACCGACCGAGATCCCGGCGATCTTCAAGAACCCTCGAGCGGGCTTCTGGGCGGGAAGTGTCGCGTGGCGAGCGACCGTCGAGCGGTCGTTGTCAGGGGTGCGGCGAGCCATCCGGGGAGCCTATCGGGGGAACCTGATGTTACGGCCACATGACGATTCTGAGAGGAACTTGCAGGTAATTAGTTAGTCGTGGATACTTTTTCCTAACCCCCGGTGAGTACCCGATGCTTGCCAGGACTTTCAAAGAGGAGATCCCCGCAATGCATAAGCGCATTCTCTCGGCTGTGGCGCTCGGCGCCGTGGCCACGCTCGCCCTCGCCGGCTGCGCCGGCGGCAGCGACACCGGGTCCACCGACGGCAAGGGCCAGGAGCTCACCGTCTGGATCATGAAGGGCACCAACCCCGACGCCTCCGCCTTCTACGACAAGGTGTCCGACGCCTTCGAGAAGGAGACCGGCGCGACGGTCAAGATCGAGGAGATCCAGTGGGCCGACGCCCACGACCGCTTCGTGACCTCCATCGCCGGTGGCACGACCCCCGACGTCGCCGAGACCGGCACCACCTGGACTGCGGAGTTCGCCGACGCCGGCGCGCTCGAGCCGCTCGATGAGTACGTCGACGCCGAGAAGGGCCTCCGCGACGACCTCGTCGAGGGCCTCGAGGTGGCCGGCACCTACGACGGCGAGCTGTACGGCATGCCGTGGTACGCGGGCGTGCGCTCGCTGGTCTACCGCGCCGACGTGTTCGAGGAGCTCGGTCTCGAGGCTCCGAAGACGTGGGACGACATCGTCGCCGCGGGCGACGCCATCAAGGCGGCCAAGCCCGACATGCTCCCGTTCCCCGTCCCCGGTGACGCCGAGTTCCAGGTCTACCCCTGGGTCTGGGGCGCCGGCGGCGAGATCGCCACGAAGGACGGCAAGACCTGGACCAGCGAGCTGGACAGCAAGGAGTCGCAGGCCGGTATCGAGTTCTACACGGGCCTGGCCACCGAGCACGGCTTCTCCTCCGCAGGTGCCACCACCTGGAAGGAGACCGACCTCCGTGACGCGTTCACGCAGGGCAACGTCGCCATGATGCTCTCGGGCTCCTGGACGCCGAAGTCGCTCATCGAGGCGAACCCCGACCTCGAGGGCAAGATCGGCGCAGCCGTCATCCCCGGTGAGGACGGCGGCATCGCTCCGTCCGTGCTCGGCGGTTCGCACCTCTCCGTGTTCAACACGACCAAGAACGCCGACCTCGCGTGGGAGTTCGTCAAGCTCATGACCACCGGTGAGTTCGCCGAGCAGTGGTCGAACGAGACCGGGTACTTCCCGGGCGTGCAGTCCGCGATGGAAGAGGCGCTGGCCTCGACCGACCCGCTGGTCGCACCGTTCGCCGAGCAGATGGTCGACGGCGGCGCATCCGTCCCGGTCACCCCGAACTTCGGCGCCGTGCAGGCGAAGAAGACGACCAACTCCATGATCCAGGCCATCCTCAGCGGGCAGAAGGACGTCGCGACCGCGACGAAGGACGCCGCCGCCGAGATGACCGAACTCCTCAACCAGAAGTAAGGAAGCATTCCTTCCATGTCGATGGTGCAAGCGCCACTGCCGGCCACGGAAGCGGAGTCCCCCTCCGCTCCCGTGGCCGGCGGCCGGAAGCGACGCGGTCTCTCGGTCGTCGCGGCCCGCCCCTGGCTCCTTCTCGCGCCCGGGCTGGCCATCCTCGCGGTGCTCATGCTCTGGCCGCTCGTCCAGGTGTTCATCTACTCGCTGCAGGACTACGGTCTGCGTGAGATCAACACCGGGGAGAACAACTGGATCGGTCTCGACAACTACGTCGAGGCGCTCACCAACCCGACTCTCTGGACGGTGGTGCTGCCCAACACCGTCGGGTTCGCCGCCGTGGCCGTGTTCGTCACGGTCGCCGTCGGTACCCTCGTGGCGCTGCTGCTGGCGCGGCTGGGCACCACCTGGCGTGTCATCGTCTCCAGCTGCATCATGGTCGCGTGGGCGATGCCCGCCGTGACCGGCACGTACGTGTGGACCTTCATCTTCGATGCCGACCGCGGCATCTTCAACACCGTCCTTCGCGACCTCGGCCTGATGGACGATCCCGTCAACTGGTTCACGAACCAGTGGTCGTTCTACGCCATCGTGCTCCTCAACGTCGTACACCACGGCTTCCCGTTCGTCGCCATCACGGTGCTCGCGGGCCTGCTGGGCGTCTCGAAGGAGATGCTCGAAGCCGCAGCGCTCGACGGCGCTGGCGCCTGGCGACGTTTCTGGAAGATCATCTTCCCCACGCTCAAGCCCGTGTTCTCGGTCGTGATCATCCTCTCGACCATCTGGGACTTCAAGGTCTTCGCGCAGGTGTACCTGATGCCCGGCGGTGGCGGCGGCAACCGTCAGGTGCTCAACCTCGGCGTCTGGTCCTATGTCGAGTCCTTCGGTCAGAACCGCTACGGCTTCGGTGCCGCGCTCGCCGTGCTGCTCACGCTGGTGCTGATCGGCATCACGATCGTCTACATCCGCTCCCTCATGAAGGAGGACGAGCTGTGAACCCGCGTCCGAGGCTCCGCTCCCGCATCGGAATCGGGATCGCGGTCGCCGCCGTCCTGATCTTCACCCTCTTCCCCGTCTACTGGATGGTCTCCAGCGCCTTCGACGGCAAGGCCTCCAGCGGCGGGCAGTCGCTCCTCCCGCAGGAGTTCACGTGGGACAACTTCGCCTTCGTGCTCACGGACGGTGGATTCGGCACCTACCTGCGCAACTCGGCGATCGTGGCGCTCGTCACGGTCCTCGTGAGCGCTCTGGTGTGCCTGCTCGCCGCGGTCGCGGTGGCGCGCTTCAAGTTCAAGTTCCGCACCACGATCCTGATGATGATCCTGATCGTGCAGATGGTGCCGCTCGAGGCGCTCGTCATCCCGCTGTTCCTGCAGGTGAAGAGTCTGGGACTGCTCAACAGCATCCTCGGCCTCATGGTCGTCTACGTGGCGCTCTCGCTCGCTTTCGGCATCTGGATGCTGCGCGGCTTCGTCGCCGCCGTTCCCGTCGAGCTCGAAGAGGCCGCCTACATCGACGGTGCGAGCTGGTGGCGGATGTTCCGTTCCGTGCTGCTGCCGCTGGTCATGCCCGGCCTGGTCGCCACGAGCATCTTCAGCTTCATCACCGCGTGGAACGAGTTCATCTTCGCGATGACGATCCTCGGCGCCCAGACCGACCAGTACACGGTCTCGATCGGTCTGAAGTCGTTCTTCGGTCTGCACTCCAACGACTGGGGCAGCATCATGGCCGCGTCGACCATCATCACCGTCCCGGTCATGATCTTCTTCGTCCTGGTGCAGCGCAAGCTCGCCTCGGGCATGGTGGCTGGAGCGGTGAAGGGATGACCGACGAGCTCGAACGCCTCGCGAACGGGGTGCTGTGGCCGGGCTTCTTCGGCACCGAAGCACCCGCGTGGCTGCGCGACGAACTGCGTGACGGACTGGCCGGAGTCGTGTACTTCGGCCAGAACGTCGGAGAGGGCCTGCCCGCGCTGAGCGCTCAGATCCTCGACGCGAACCCGAACGCCCTGATCGGCATCGACGAGGAGGGTGGCAGCGTCACCCGGCTCGAGTCCGCCACGGGGTCGACGGTGCCGGGAGCGGCTCAGCTCGGATTGCTCGACGACCTCGTCGCGTCGGAGGAGACCGGCGCGGAACTGGCACGCCGTGTGCGCGCGGTCGGCGCCAACGTGGTGCTCGGTCCGGTCGCCGACGTGAACACCGACCCGCGCAACCCGGTCATCGGCGTTCGTGCCTTCGGGGACGATGAGGCGCTCGTGTCCCGACACGTGGTCGCGACGATCGACGGCATCCAGGACGGCGCGGTCGCGGCCTGCGTGAAGCACTTCCCCGGTCACGGCGACACCCACATGGACTCGCACCACTCGCTCCCCGAGATCACGCTCGACCTCGAGGAGTTCGAACGCGTGCACCTGGAGCCGTTCCGTGCGGCGATCGATGCGGGCGTCGATGCCGTCATGACCGCGCACATCGTGGTCCCGGCATGGGGCGAGCAGCCTGCCACCCTCAATCCGCGCGTGCTCGGCATGCTGCGCGACTGGGGCTACGACGGCGTCATCATCACCGATGCGCTCGACATGGCGGCCATCCGCGAGACGGTCGGACTCGGCGGGGGAGCAGCCCAGGCCCTCGCCGCCGGTGCCGACCTCCTGTGCATCGGAAACCCGACCAACCCCGGCGATGCCGCTCTGCCCGACCAGGACGAGCAGGACTTCCGTGCGGCGAGAGACGGGATCGTCGCCGCTCTCCGTGACGGCTCGCTCCCGCGTGCTCGCGTCGAGGAGGCAGCGGCCAGGGTCGCCGCGCTCGCGACCAAGCTCCGCGCCGCTGCAGTTGCCGCAGAAGAGGCGCACGAGTCGGCAGACGACTTCGATGCAGCCGGGATCCTGCGCCGTATGGTGACGATCTCCGGAGCAGCCCCCGAGGTGTCGACCGAGCTTGCCGTCATCGATGCGCGTCGCCGATCGACGCTCGCCGTCGACAGCGCGGGTTCGTATGTCGCGAATGCGCTCGCGGACGACGGCCTGCGCGTGCGTCTCGACGTGGCATCCGCGCCGCTGTCCGAGCAGGACAGGGTGCTCGACGAGGTCGCGAAGGCGGCGGAAGCGGCCTCTGCCACGACCGTGCTCCTGATCGATCGACCGGACACCGACGCCGCGCAGCGGGCCCTCGTCGAACGTGCTGCTCTGCGCGATCCGCGCGCGGTGGTCGTGAACGTCGGCCTGCCCACGGTGCTGCCGCTGCCCTTGCCGACCGTGGAGGTCGCCGCAGCCAGTAGGCTCGGTGCGCAGACGGCCCGTGATGCACTCCTCGGACGCTTCACGGCGCAGCAGAGGATGACCAGCGCCGGCTGAGACAGGACCCCTCCATGGACGATGACGTTCTCGCTCTGGTGCGGCGCTCCCTTCCCAAGGTGAGCGCCGCCGAGGCGCGCGTCGCGGAGAAGATCCTGGGCGACCCGACACTCGTCGTCGATCTGGCGATCAACGATCTCGCCCAGCTCTGCCAGACCTCGCTCTCGACGGTCGCCCGCTACGCCCAGTCGCTCGGATACAGCGGTTATCGCGAGCTCAGGGTCGCGGTCGCACGCGCGATCACCCTGGAGCAGGCGCAGCAGGCGCGGTTCGGGCTGGACACCACGGCGATCGACCCCGACGACGGTCCGACCGCGATCGCGGCCAAGCTCGCCGCGCAGGAGATCGACGCGATCGAGAAGACCGCGCTCGCCCTCGACGCGGCTGCGCTGGACCGGGTCGCCCGTGCGGTCGTCGATGCGCGGCACATCGACCTCTTCGGGCAGGCGGCATCGTCACTGACCGCGCAGGATCTGCAACTGAAACTGTCGCGCATCGGCTGCTCCGTTTCGCACTCCGCCGATCCGCACCTCGCGGTCACGACGGCTTCGCTGCGCAGTGCTGCCGACGTGGCGATCGCGTTCTCCCACGGAGGCGAGACCGCCGAGACCCTGCGTGCCCTGGAGGTCGCGCGCGATGCCGGTGCACTCTCCGTGGCCGTCACCAGCGCTCCGGACTCGCCGCTGGCACTGGCTGCCGATGTCGTGCTGCTCACGCACGCGCATGAATCCCCGTTCCGCATGGCGGCGATGTCGAGCCGCATCGCTCAACTCGCCCTCGTCGACGTGCTCTTCGTGAGAGTCGTGCAGCACCGCGGCGAGCCGGTCGCCGTCTCCCTGCAGCGGACCCACGACGCGGTCCCGGCCCGCCATCGCTCCTGAGGACTGAGCCCCGAAGACTGCGGCCCGAGCTCCGCCCTGGGAGACGGCTCAGTCGACGTGGTCGCGGGTGCTGACCAGGGCGCGGGTGGCGATGCGGTGTCCGCGCGCGAGGCTCCCCGTCAGCGACAGACCGGTGAGGATTCCGGCGAGGAAACCGGCCGCGAAGGCGTCGCCCGCTCCGATGGTCTCCACGACGGGCGCTTCCAGCGCTTCGCTCTCGGCGACGTCGTTGCCATCGAAAGCCACCGCTCCGCGTGCGTCGGTGACGAGCAGGTGGCGCGGCCCGGGGATCAGCGCCCGGATCTGCTTCGGGTCGCTGGTCCCGAACGCGACCTCCGCGTCGGGGCGGGTGCAGAACACCACATCGGCGCGGGACGCGAAGTCCGAGACGATCCTGCGGCCCTCTGCCTCGCGTCCGCGCCACAGCGCAGGTCGCCAGTTCAGGTCGAAGCTCAGCAGACGATCGGGGCGGCGCTCTGCGAACAGCGCTTCCTGGGCGGCGAGAGCCGAGTCCGACAGCGCGGGCGTGATCCCCGAGGTGTGCACGAGCGTCGCCTCTGTGAGGAGCGCGGATGCCCCCGGCGTCGTGAGGGTCTGCGGCGAGACGGCCGCGGCCGCCGAGCCCGCACGGTAGTAGTGCATCGTGCCGTCGACGGCTCCGTCCTCCCGCGCCGAGAGCTCCTTCACGTACAGGCCGGTCGGTGCATCGCTGTCGACTTCGACCGCAGAATCGTCGACTCTGTGGGCGCGCAGTTCAGCGGTGAGGAAGCGCCCGAACCCGTCATCGCCCACGCGGGAGACGACGGCCGTGCGAATTCCGGCCGATGCCAGGGCGATCGCGGTGTTCCACTCGGCTCCGGCGAGGGAGCGGTGGAAGGTCCGGCATTCCTCGAGCGGACCCGCGGTGGCGGCGACGAGGGCGACCATGCCCTCACCGAAGCAGACGGCGAGCGGGGTGGTGTCTGGCACGATCTGGACACTACCGGATCGATGCCGGTCGCGCCGATATCGGATTGCAACCTGGATGCGTTTGGTATCTGAGGATCCGCTGGGTACCGTCGAGTCATCACCGTCACCGAGGCGAAGAAGCCTCGGGACGCGCAAAGAAGCGCCCGACAGGGAAGGTCACACAATGCACCAATCAGTCAAGCGTCGGCGAGGACTCATCGCCGTAACCGGAGCCACGATCGCAGCGCTCGCCCTGGCCGGCTGCGTCGCCAGCGAGCGCGGCGACGGCGGGTCGGAGGGGTCGGGTGACGTCGACGGCACGTTCGTGTTCGCCGCATCCTCGGACCCGGCGAGCCTCGACCCCGCCTTCGCTCAGGACGGCGAGAGCTTCCGCGTCTCGCGTCAGATCTTCGAGGGACTCGTCGGCACCGAGCCCGGTACCGCCGACCCGGCACCGCTCCTCGCCGAGTCGTGGGAGTCGTCCGAGGACGGCATGTCGCACACCTTCGAGCTGAAGAAGGATGTCACGTTCCAGGACGGCACGCCCTTCAACGCCGAGGCCGTGTGCGTGAACTTCGACCGCTGGTTCAACTGGACCGGCCTCGCCGCGTCCGAGGCGTTCGGCTACTACTACAACAAGCTCTTCAAGGGGTACGCCTCCAACGCGGCCGACGCCGTCTACAAGTCCTGCACCCCCGACGGCGAGAACTCGGTCACGATCGAACTGAACAAGCCGTTCGCGGGCTTCGTCGCCTCGCTCTCGCTCCCGGCCTTCGCCATGCAGAGCCCTTCGGCGATGCAGGAGTTCGGAGCGGATGAGGTCAGCGGTTCCGCCGAGGCCCCGCAGCTCTCCGAGTACGCGATGGGACACCCCGTCGGCACCGGCCCCTACGCCTTCGACGAGTGGGCGCCCGGCGAGCAGGTCACGCTCAAGTCCTACGACGGGTACTGGGGCGAGAAGGGGCAGATCGACGAGATCATCTTCCGCACGATCGACGACCCGACCGCACGCCGCCAGGCGCTCGAATCCGGATCGATCGACGGCTACGACCTGGTCGGCCCCGCCGACACCAAGGCCCTCGAGGACGACGGCTTCACGATGGTGTCGCGCCCGCCGTTCACCATCCTGTACCTCGCTTTCAACCAGGCGGTGCCCGAGCTCCAGGACCCCAAGGTCCGCGAGGCGCTCTCATACGCGGTCGACAAGGACGCCCTGATCAGTCAGGTGCTGCCCGAGGGCACGCAGAAGGCCATCGAGTTCGTGCCCGAGGTCGTCAACGGCTACAACCCTGATGTCACGACCTACGACTACGACCCCGAGAAGGCGAAGTCGCTGCTTGCGGAGGCGGGCTACACCGAGGCGAACCCGCTGAAGCTCACGTTCAACTACCCGGTCAACGTGTCGCGTCCCTACATGCCGGACCCCGAGCAGATCTTCACGGTGCTGTCGTCGCAGCTGTCCGAGGTCGGCGTCGAGACCACCCCGGTCTCGGAGGAGTGGGTCGAGTACCTCGACCGCACGACCGGCACCTCGGACCACGGCATCCACCTGCTCGGCTGGACCGGTGACTACAACGACACCGACAACTTCGTCGGCGTCTTCTTCGGCCAGCAGAGCTCCGAGTGGGGCTTCGACAACCCCGAGCTGTTCCAGAAGCTGAACGAGGCGCGCGGCGTCTCGAACCTCGAGGACCAGACGGCGCTGTACGAGGAGATCAACGAGATGGTCGCCCAGTTCATCCCCGGCGTCCCGCTCGCGCACCCGGCGCCGACTCTGGCGTTCGACCCGCGCGTGAAGAGCTACCCCGCCAGCCCGGTGAACGACGAGGTCTTCACGGACATCGTCCTCACCAAGTAGGCCTGACCACTGGATAGGCCGTTCCCCGGTTCCACCGCTTCGGCGGGACCGGGGAGCGGCGTACCTTCTGATCGACGGAGATCTTCGTGCTGCGCACCATCGGCAGGCGACTGCTGTTCCTCATCCCCACCCTGTTCGGGCTCAGCATCCTGCTGTTCGCCTGGGTCAGGGCCCTTCCCGGCGGCCCCGCGGTCGCCCTGCTCGGCGAGAAGGCCACCCCCGAGGCCGTTGCCAGGGTCAACGAGCTCTACGGCTTCAACAAGCCGCTCATCGAGCAGTACTTCATCTGGATCGGGCGACTCCTGCAGGGAGACTTCGGGACGTCCATCCAGACCAACCGTCCGGTGACCGAGGAGTTCATGCGCCGCTTCCCCGCGACGCTCGAGCTCAGCGTGATGGCGCTCATCTTCGCGGTCGGCATCGGCATCCCGCTCGGATACTGGGCCGCTCGCCGTCACGGCAAGTTCACCGACCACGCGTCCGTCGTGCTGAGCCTGATCGGCATCACCATCCCGGTGTTCTTCCTCGCGTTCATCCTGAAGTACGTCTTCGCGGTGCAGCTGGGCTGGCTGCCGTCGGACGGACGTCAGAATCCACGAATAGACGCGACACATCCCACCGGTTTCTACGTGTGGGATGGCATCATCACCGGAGAGTTCGATGCCGCGTGGGATGCGATCCTGCACCTGATCCTCCCGGCGCTCGCGCTGGGCACGATCCCGCTCGCGATCATCGTCCGCATCACCAGGGCCAGCGTTCTGGAGGTGCAGAACGCGGACTACGTGCGCACCGGCCGTGCGAAGGGCGTCGGTGCGCCGACACTGCGCAACCGTTTCATCCTGCGCAATGCGATGCTCCCGGTGATCACCACGATCGGCCTGCAGACCGGGCTGCTGATATCCGGGGCGGTGCTCACCGAGACGGTGTTCGCCTTCCCCGGCATCGGCTCGTTCCTGGCGAGGGCGATCTTCACCAGGGACTTCCCCGTCCTCCAGGGATTCATCATCTTCATCGCGATCGCGTACGCGCTGATCAACCTGGCGGTCGATGTCTCCTACAGCTTCATCGACCCGAGAGTGAGGGTGCAGTGATGTCCCTCTTCATCGTCCGAAAGGAGGCGGTCGCATGACCATCGCCCTCCCGCCCGCACAGGGACCGTCCGCGGAGAGCGGCGGCAGCATCGACACCGTCGCCATCGCCCAGGCGGACCTGAAGAACGGCTCCGGCGGCTTCTGGCGGGACGTGTTCCGCAGGCTCCGCCGCAACCCGACGGCATGGATCGGGGCGGCCATCGTGGTGGCGTTCCTGCTCATCGCCGCTCTCGCACCGCTGATCGCTCCCTACCCCGAGACGGCGCTGCCCGGCGCGAAGTACATCACGCCGACCTACATCCCCGGTCCGGGGGAGCTGCCGCAGTTCCCGCTGGGCCTCGACCGCTTCGGCGGTGACGTGTTGTCCAAGCTCATCTGGGGTGCGCAGGCATCGCTCATGATCGGTGTCATTTCGACGGCGATGGGTCTGGTCGGCGGCATGATCCTCGGGCTGCTCGCCGGCACGTTCGGAGGGTGGGTGGACACGCTCATCATGCGCATCGTCGACATCATCCTCTCGGTGCCGAACCTGCTGCTGGCGGTCTCGATCGCCGCGATCCTCGGGCAGACTCCCTTCGCGATCATGATCGCGATCGGAGCGTCTCAGGTGCCGATCTTCGCCCGCCTGCTGCGCGCATCCATGCTCCAGCAGCGCTCCAGCGATTATGTCCTCTCGGCGCAGACGCTCGGGCTCGGCCGCGGCAAGATCACCATGTCGCACGTGCTGCCCAACGCCATCGGCCCCGTGATCGTGCAGGGCACCCTGACGCTCGCCACCGCGGTGATCGACGCGGCTGCGCTCTCGTTCCTCGGCCTCGGCGGAGGACGCCCGGAGACGGCGGAGTGGGGCCGTATGCTCACCTACGCGCAGTCCGAGCTGGCGATCGCCCCCTGGCTCGCATTCCTCCCCGGCATCTGCATCGCGGTGACGGCGCTCGGTTTCACCCTGTTGGGCGAGGCGTTGCGCGAGGCGATGGACCCACGGACGAGGGCGCGATGAGCGCGCGAGAAGACGGCGCGATGCGCGCTGCGAAGGAGAACCCGATGTCGACCGAACCGCTGCTGTCGGTGCAGGACCTCGCCGTGGACTTCGCCACCATGGACGGCGTCGTGCACGCCGTCGAGGGCGTCGACCTCGAGATCCGTCCCGGCGAGACCGTCGCGATCGTGGGGGAGTCCGGATCGGGCAAGTCCACCACCGCGATGGCCATCATCGGTCTGCTCGCGGGGGGAGGCCGGATCGCCGCCGGGAGCATCCGCCTCGACGGGAAGGAGATCTCCCGCGCGCCGGAGCACGAGATGCGCACGATCCGCGGTCGTGACATCGGACTCGTCCCGCAGGATCCGATGTCGAACCTGAACCCGGTCGCGAAGATCGGCACGCAGGTGGCGGAGACGCTGCTCGCGCACGGGCTCGCCACGCGGCAGAACGTGCAGGAGAAGGTGGTCGAGGCGTTGAGCGCCGCCGGTCTCCCCGATCCGAAGCGGCGCGCCAAGCAGTACCCGCACGAGTTCTCCGGTGGCATGCGCCAGCGAGCCCTGATCGCGATCGGACTGGCCTGCAAGCCGCGCCTGCTGATCGCCGACGAGCCCACGAGCGCCCTCGACGTCACGGTGCAGCAGACCATCCTCGACCAGATCGGGCAGATGACGCGCGAGCTGGGAACGGCCGTGCTGCTCATCACGCACGATCTGGGGCTCGCCGCCGAACGCGCCGAGCGGGTGATCGTGATGCACCGAGGCAAGGTCGTGGAGCAGGGCGACGCGCGGCAGATCCTGGAGGATCCGCAGCATCCGTACACGCAGTCGCTCGTGAAGGCTGCGCCTTCCGTCGCTGCCGCCCGCCTGCAGCCGGAGGCGTTCCGGGTGCAGGAGGGGACGGCCGCCGACGGCGCGGCGGTCGCCGAGCCGGCGCCGTCCGACAACATCGTGGAGATCGAGAACCTCACCAAGGTGTACCCGGTGCGGGGCCGCGGCGAGGACTTCGTCGCCGTCGACGACGTGTCGCTGGTGATACCGCGCGGGGAGACGGTCGCGATCGTGGGGGAGTCCGGTTCGGGCAAGACCACGACCGCGCGCATGCTGCTCAAGGTGATCGAGCCCACCAGCGGGCTGATCCGCTACGAGGGCAAGGACATCGCGTCGCTGAGCAAGGCGGAGACGAAGGACTTCCGCCAGCGGGTGCAGCCCATCTTCCAGGACCCGTACTCGAGCCTGAACCCCATGTTCACGATCGAGCGACTGATCGCCGAGCCCCTGGAGTTCTACAAGCGGGGGAGCGCAGCGGATCGCCGCAAGCGCGTGCGACAGCTGCTCGACGACGTGGCGCTGCCGCAGTCGATGCTGCGCCGCTACCCGTCCGAGCTCTCGGGAGGACAGCGGCAGCGCGTCGCGATCGCCCGTGCGCTCGCACTCTCGCCCGATCTGATCGTGTGCGACGAACCCGTGTCGGCGCTCGACGTGCTCGTGCAGGACCAGATCCTGAAGCTGCTCGGCGACCTGCAGAGCGAGTACGGCCTGAGCTACCTGTTCATCTCGCACGACCTCGCGGTGGTGCGACTCATCAGCGACTACGTGTGCGTCATGAAGGACGGACGGCTGGTGGAGGCCGCCACATCGGAGGAGATCTTCACGAATCCGCGCGACCCCTACACGAGGCGTCTGCTGGCGTCGATCCCCGGCAATGAGTTGAACATCGCCTCCTGAGGCCCCGTTCGCCGACACCCATCCCGCCCGCCGAGACCCATCGCCGCAGCCGCCTGCGCCGATGGGTCTCGGCGCGGAGGATGGGTCTCACCGAGGCGTACGGGGTGCCAATACCGCAGGTTCGAAGATTGGTCAAGGATTGCGCTTGCCATGTCGCAGAATCGTGCGTATAGTTGGTAGTTGCGCTCGCTTCTCCCTGCCCTCATATGGTGGTCGGCATCTGTTGAGTTCCCGGGCGCACACTCCACCTGACGACAAAGGAATCGAGAAGCCCTGCGGGGCTCACGGAGGTTATTCCCTTGGCTGCTGCTCGCAACGCATCCACATCCACCACCACCAAGAACGGACGCGGAGCTTCCCGTCTTTCGTTCGCCAAGATCTCCGACACGCTGACGGTCCCCGACCTTCTCGCCCTGCAGACCGAGTCCTTCGGTTGGCTGGTCGGCAACGACGCCTGGAAGGCGCGCGTGGCCGAGGCCAAGGCCGCCGGTCGCACCGACGTGAACGAGAACAGCGGTCTCGGCGAGATCTTCGAGGAGATCTCTCCGATCGAGGACCTCGGCGAGACAATGCAGCTGTCGTTCACGAACCCCTACCTCGAGCCGGAGAAGTACTCGATCGAGGAGTGCAAGGAGCGTGGCAAGACCTACGCCGCTCCGCTGTACGTCGAGGCCGAGTTCATGAACCACCTCACGGGTGAGATCAAGACCCAGACGGTCTTCATGGGCGACTTCCCGCTGCAGACCGACAAGGGCACGTTCATCATCAACGGCTCCGAGCGCGTCGTCGTCTCGCAGCTCGTGCGCTCGCCGGGTGTCTACTTCGACAAGACCCCCGACAAGACGAGTGACAAGGACATCGTCTCTGCGCGCGTCATCCCGAGCCGTGGTGCATGGCTCGAGTTCGAGATCGACAAGCGCGACCAGGTCGGCGTGCGCGTCGACCGCAAGCGCAAGCAGTCGGTCACGGTCTTCCTCAAGGCGCTGGGCATGACCAGCGAGGAGATCCTCGCCGAGTTCGCCGGCTACACCTCGATCGAGGAGACGCTCGCGAAGGACACGATCGTCACCAAGGAAGACGCGCTGCGTGACATCTACCGCAAGCTGCGTCCGGGCGAGCAGGTGGCCGCCGAGGCCGCGCGTGCGCTGCTCGACAACTTCTACTTCAACCCGAAGCGCTACGACCTCGCCAAGGTCGGTCGTTACAAGATCAACCACAAGCTGGGTCTCGACCAGCCCCTGACCTCCTCGGTGCTCACCGTCGAGGACATCGTGGCCACGATCAAGTACCTCGTGCGTCTGCACGCCGGCACCGAGGAGACCTTCGAGGGCATCCGCGGCGGCAAGAAGGCCGAGATCCGTCTCGCGACCGACGACATCGACAACTTCGGCAACCGTCGCATCCGCGCGGTCGGCGAGCTCATCCAGAACCAGGTCCGCACGGGTCTGTCCCGCATGGAGCGCGTCGTCCGCGAGCGCATGACCACGCAGGACATCGAGGCCATCACGCCGCAGACCCTGATCAACGTGCGCCCCGTCGTCGCCGCGATCAAGGAGTTCTTCGGAACCTCGCAGCTGTCGCAGTTCATGGACCAGAACAACCCGCTCGCGGGTCTGACGAACAAGCGTCGTCTCTCCGCGCTCGGCCCCGGTGGTCTCTCGCGTGACCGCGCCGGTGTCGAGGTCCGTGACGTCCACCCGTCGCACTACGGCCGCATGTGCCCGATCGAGACCCCTGAAGGCCCGAACATCGGTCTGATCGGTGCGCTCGCGACCTTCGCGCGCATCAACTCGTTCGGCTTCATCGAGACCCCGTACCGCAAGGTCGTCGACGGTGTCGTCACCGAGCAGATCGACTACCTGACGGCTTCCGAAGAGGTCGACTTCAACATCGCGCAGGCCAACGCCCCGCTCGATGCCAAGGGTCGCTTCGTCGAGAGCCACGTCCTGGCCCGCCCGAAGGGCGGCAGCGGCGAGGTCGACATGTTCCTCCCCGAGGACATCGGCTACATCGACGTCTCGCCGCGCCAGATGGTGTCGGTCGCGACCTCGCTCGTCCCGTTCCTCGAGCACGACGATGCACAGCGCGCCCTCATGGGTGCCAACATGCAGCGTCAGGCCGTGCCGCTGCTGCGCAGCGACTCGCCGCTCGTCGGAACCGGTATGGAGGGCTACACGGCCATCGACGCCGGTGACGTGATCACCGCCGAGAAGGCCGGTGTCGTCTCCGAGGTCTCCGCGGACCGCGTCGTCGTCATGCTCGACGAGGGGGGAACGCAGGAATACCACCTGCGCAAGTTCGACCGCTCGAACCAGGGCACCTCGTACAACCAGAAGGTCGTCGTCAACGCCGGTGAGCGCGTCGAGGTCGGAGAGGTCATCGCCGATGGCCCCGCCACCGAGAACGGTGAACTGGCCCTCGGGAAGAACCTCCTCGTCGCGTTCATGACGTGGGAGGGCTACAACTTCGAGGACGCGATCATCCTGAGCCAGGACCTGGTGAAGGACGACACCCTCTCCTCGATCCACATCGAGGAGTACGAGGTCGACGCCCGCGACACCAAGCTCGGCAAGGAGGAGATCACCCGTGACCTCCCCAACGTCAGCCCGGAGCTGCTGAAGGACCTCGACGAGCGCGGCATCATCCGCATCGGTGCCGAGGTCCGCCCCGGCGACATCCTCGTCGGCAAGGTCACGCCGAAGGGTGAGACCGAGCTGTCGGCCGAGGAGCGTCTGCTCCGCGCGATCTTCAACGAGAAGAGCCGCGAGGTCCGCGACACGTCTCTGAAGGTGCCTCACGGCGAGCAGGGCACGATCATCGCGGTCAAGGAGTTCAACGCCGAGGACGGCGACGACGAGCTCGGCTCTGGCGTCAACCGCCGCGTCGTGGTCTACATCGCCCAGAAGCGCAAGATCACCGAGGGTGACAAGCTCGCCGGCCGTCACGGCAACAAGGGTGTCATCGCGAAGATCCTCCCGATCGAGGACATGCCGTTCATGGCGGACGGCACGCCGGTCGACATCGTCCTGAACCCGCTCGGCATCCCGGGTCGAATGAACTTCGGCCAGGTCCTCGAGACCCACCTCGGGTGGATCGCGAAGCAGGGCTGGAAGGTCGAGGGCACCCCGGAGTGGGCGACGCGTCTGCCGGAGCAGGCCTTCGAGGCCGCGCCCGGCACCAAGGTCGCGACCCCGGTGTTCGACGGTGCGAGCGAGGAGGAGATCGCCGGTCTCCTCGACGCGACCATTCCGACCCGCGACGGTGTCCGTCTGATCGACTCCACCGGAAAGGCCCAGATGTTCGACGGCCGCTCCGGCGAGCCGTTCCCGGCTCCGATCTCGGTCGGCTACATGTACATCCTGAAGCTGCACCACCTGGTCGACGACAAGATCCACGCACGTTCCACGGGTCCCTACTCGATGATCACCCAGCAGCCGCTCGGTGGTAAGGCGCAGTTCGGTGGACAGCGCTTCGGTGAGATGGAGGTGTGGGCCCTCGAGGCCTACGGCGCCGCGTACGCGCTCCAGGAGCTCCTCACGATCAAGTCCGACGACATCCTCGGCCGCGTCAAGGTGTACGAGGCGATCGTCAAGGGCGAGAACATCCAGGAGCCCGGCATCCCCGAGTCCTTCAAGGTGCTCATGAAGGAGATGCAGTCGCTCTGCCTGAACGTCGAGGTGCTCTCGGCCGACGGCACGCTGGTCAACCTCCGCGACACCGACGATGAGGCGTTCCGCGCCGCAGAGGAACTCGGTATCAACATCTCCAGCCGCTTCGAGGCCGCCTCGATCGACGAGATCTAATCCTTCGGAGGGCCCGGGACCCACGTCTCGGGCCCACCGAAGCAGACTTCTCAAAAAGAATTTCCGACACAGGAGAACTAGTGCTCGAGTCCACAACTTTCGATGAGCTTCGCATCGGCCTGGCGACCGCAGACCACATCCGCGCGTGGTCCTACGGCGAGGTCAAGAAGCCCGAAACCATCAACTACCGCACCCTCAAGCCGGAGAAGGACGGTCTCTTCGGAGAGCAGATCTTCGGCCCGTCCCGCGACTGGGAGTGCGCCTGCGGCAAGTACAAGCGCGTCCGCTTCAAGGGCATCGTCTGCGAGCGCTGCGGAGTGGAGGTCACCAAGAGCTCCGTCCGTCGTGAGCGCATGGGTCACATCGAGCTCGCCGCTCCCGTCACCCACATCTGGTACTTCAAGGGCGTGCCCTCGCGCCTCGGCTACCTGCTCGACATGGCACCGAAGGACCTCGAGAAGGTCATCTACTTCGCCGCCTACATGGTCATCTCGGTCGACGAGGAAGCTCGTCACCGCGACCTGGGCACGCAGGAGAACAACATCCGTCTCGAGCTGAAGACGCTCGGCGACCGCCGCGACGCCAAGATCGCGGAGCGCCTGGCCAAGCTGGAGGAGGAGCTCGCTGCTCTCGAGGCAGAGGGTGCCAAGGCCGACGCCAAGAAGAAGGTCAAGGACGCCGCCGAGAAGGAGATGTCGCTCATCCGCAAGGGTGCCGACGAGGCGATCCTGAAGCTGGAGCGCGTGTGGGAGGACTTCCGCACGCTCGAGGTCGGCGCACTCCGTCCCGAGGACGACGTCTTCCACGAGCTGCAGGACCGTTTCGGTCAGTACTTCGAGGCGTACATGGGCGCCGAGTCGATCCAGCGTCGCCTCGCGGCGTTCGACCTCGAGGCCGAGGCGGAGAACCTGCGTCTGCAGATCTCCGAGGGCAAGGGCCAGCGCAAGATCCGTGCGATCAAGCGCCTGAAGGTCGTCAGCTCGTTCCTCGAGACCGGCATGAGCCCGGCATCGATGGTCCTGGACGTCGTCCCGGTCATCCCGCCGGAGCTGCGCCCGATGGTCCAGCTCGACGGTGGCCGCTTCGCGACCTCCGACCTGAACGACCTGTACCGCCGCGTGATCAACCGCAACAACCGTCTTCGTCGTCTGATCGACCTCGGTGCCCCCGAGATCATCGTCAACAACGAGAAGCGCATGCTGCAGGAGGCCGTCGACGCGCTGTTCGACAACGGTCGCCGTGGTCGCCCCGTCACCGGTACCGGCAACCGCGCCCTGAAGTCGCTCAGCGACATGCTGAAGGGTAAGCAGGGTCGTTTCCGTCAGAACCTGCTCGGAAAGCGTGTCGACTACTCCGGCCGTTCGGTCATCATCGTCGGCCCGCAGCTCAAGCTGCACCAGTGCGGTCTGCCCAAGCAGATGGCCCTGGAGCTCTTCAAGCCGTTCGTCATCAAGCGTCTGATCGACCTCGGTCACTCGCAGAACATCAAGGCCGCCAAGCGCGCCGTCGAGCGCACCCGTCCCGAGGTCTGGGACGTGCTCGAGGAGATCATCCGCGAGCGTCCCGTGCTGCTCAACCGTGCACCCACCCTGCACCGTCTGGGCATCCAGGCGTTCGAGCCCCAGCTCGTCGAGGGCAAGGCCATCCAGCTGCACCCGCTCGTCTGCGCGGCGTTCAACGCCGACTTCGACGGTGACCAGATGGCTGTCCACCTGCCCCTGTCGGTCGAGGCTCAGGCCGAGGCCCGCGTGCTGATGCTCGCGTCGAACAACATCCTGAAGCCGTCGGACGGTCGTCCGGTCACCCTGCCTTCGCAGGACATGATCATCGGTCTGCACCACCTGACCACGGTCAAGGAAGGTGCGACCGGCGAGGGCCGTGCATTCGGTTCGGTGGGCGAGGCGATCCTGGCCAAGGACGAGGGCTCCCTCGACCTGCAGGCGAAGATCCGCATCCGCATCCCGGGTCTGACGTTCCTCGAGGGCGAAGCTCCCGAGGGCTACGAGCGTCACGGTCTCGTCGACGCCTCGCTGGGTCAGGCGATCTTCAACGACACGCTGCCCAAGGGCTACCCGTTCGTCCGCGAGCAGGCTGACAAGAACAAGCTGTCGCAGATCGTCAACAAGCTGGCCGAGGAGTACCCCAAGGTCGAGACGGCTGCGTCGCTGGACCGCATCAAGGACGCCGGCTTCTACTGGGCGACGCGCTCCGGTGTGACCGTCGCCCTGAGCGACATCCTCACCCCGCCGAACAAGGCCGAGATCGTCGCCGGCTACGAGAAGCAGGCCGCGAAGGTCCAGTCGCAGTACGAGAAGGGTCTGACGACCGACTCCGAGCGTCGCCAGGAGCTCATCAAGATCTGGACCGAGGCAACCGACGAGGTCCAGGCCGCGATGAAGGCGAACTTCCCGGAGAACAACACCATCAACCGCATGGTGTCGTCGGGTGCTCGTGGTAACTGGCTGCAGATCCGGAACATCGCCGGTATGCGAGGCCTGGTGAACAACCCCAAGGGTGAGATCATCCCGCGTCCGATCATCTCCTCGTACCGCGAGGGTCTGTCGGTTGCGGAGTACTTCATCGCGACGCACGGTACCCGTAAGGGTCTCGCCGACACCGCTCTGCGTACCGCCGACTCGGGTTACCTGACCCGTCGTCTGGTGGACGTCTCGCAGGACGTCATCATCCGCGAAGAGGACTGCGGCACGTCGAAGGGCCTCGAGCTCCCGATCGCCGCTCCGAACTCGCAGGGTGAGCTCGTGCGCGACGCGAACGTCGAGAACTCGGTGTTCGCCCGCACGCTGGCCTCCGACGTCGTGAGCGAGTCGGGCGAGGTCCTCGCCTCCGCCGGTGACGACGTGGGTGACGTCCTGATCGACAAGCTGGTCGGACTCGGTGTCGAGAGCATCAAGGTGCGCTCGGTGCTGACCTGCGACTCCGCTGTCGGTGTCTGCGCGCAGTGCTACGGCCGTTCGCTCGCGACCGGCAAGACCGTCGACATCGGTGAGGCCGTCGGCATCATCGCAGCCCAGTCGATCGGTGAGCCCGGTACCCAGCTGACGATGCGTACCTTCCACACGGGTGGTTCGGCATCGGCGGACGACATCACGCAGGGTCTGCCGCGTGTGCAGGAGCTCTTCGAGGCGCGTACCCCCAAGGGCGCGTCGCCGATCGCCGAGGCCGATGGCCGCATCACGATCGACGAGACCGACAAGGGCAAGAAGGTCATCCTCACGCCCGACAGCGGTGACGAGCCCGTCATCTACCCGGTGCTGAAGCGTGCGACGCTTCTCGTCGAGGACGGCCAGCATGTCACGGTCGGTCAGCCGATCCTGGTGGGAACGCTCGACCCCAAGGAGATCATGCGCGTCATGGGCGCCCGCGAGGTGCAGAAGTACCTCGTCGGCGGTGTCCAGGGCGTGTACCGCTCGCAGGGTGTGCCGATCCACGACAAGCACATCGAGGTCATCGTCCGTCAGATGCTCCGCAAGGTCACCGTCGTCGATCACGCCGACACGACTCTGCTCCCGGGTGAGATGGTCGACCTCAAGCGCTACCAGTCGATCAACCGCGAGGCTGTGGCAGAGGGCAAGCGCCCCGCGTCGGGCCGTCCGGAGCTGATGGGTATCACGAAGGCGTCGCTCGCGACCGAGTCGTGGCTGTCGGCCGCCTCCTTCCAGGAGACGACCCGCGTGCTCACCGAGGCTGCGATGCAGGGCAAGCGCGACCCGCTGGTCGGTCTCAAGGAGAACGTCATCATCGGTAAGCTCATCCCCGCCGGAACCGGTCTCTCGAAGTACCGCGACGTCACGGTCGAGGCCACTGAGGAAGCCAAGAGCGAGCGCTACCCGAACCGGATCTTCGCATCCGACGGAGCGTACGCGGACGGCGACTTCGGCTACGTCGACTTCGACGCGTTCTCGACGGACGACATCACCCCCGGCACCTACAACTGATCGAGGCGAGAGCCGGCGAGCTTGCTCGTCCGGCCGAGCCGATTGAGGTTGTCGAGCGATGAAATCGCGACACAACTGATCGAGGCGAGAGCCGCAGCATCAGTGCTGAGTGACTGAGAAGGCCCCAGGGTTCGCCCTGGGGCCTTCTTCGTGCCCGGGCATCGGCGCCGTCCGTCGAGCGCACGCGAAGTCGCGCAGCACACGGAGACGAGCGTCGCCACCCATGCGCTCGTCGAGAGGTCGTGCAGTCGACGCAGGATCCGGTGCAGAGGGCGGCCGGGTCAGTGGAAGAGGTGCTCGACGATACTCGACGTGTAGCCGGCCGGAGCGAGGTTCGAGTACCGGGTGTCGATCAGCACGTCGTCGCGCCAGAACAGGGTGCGGCCGTCCGTCACCGGATACTGCTCGTTGGGCCAGGTCTTCTCGCAGCGAGTGCCGCCATCGGGCGTGAAGCAGGAGAACCCCTCATTGTTCGCGAGGGCATTGAGCATGTCGAGCGCCGGGCCGCGGTTCATCCGCGAGATCGTGGTCGTGAGCCTCGTGGTGTCTGCGCGCGGGTCGGCCCAGTTGCAGGTGAGCGTGCCATCCGCTCCCACACCAGAGGGTCCGAAGGCCGGGTCGTTGAGCGGAGTGTCTCCGAGCTCAGCGAGCACGGCCTCAGACAGGATCGCGCGGCAGTCGGTCGGCAGCGTGACGGGCGTGGCGG
>NZ_JYIV01000026.1 GCF_000956405.1 Microbacterium oxydans | reverse complement strand
ACCCCCGCCCCCGCCCCCGCCGATGCTGCGACCGGCGGATCGGTGCTGACGGCCGAGCAGACGTCGACTCGAGTGGATGCCCCGCAGACGGTCGAGGACCCGGAACCCGTCGTTCCGCCAGAGGCCGTGAGCGCCCCCGAACCGGCCACGCCGCCTCTGACGAAGCCGCCCTTCGTTCCCCGCCGCAGGAAGACTGCGGAGTCGCCCGACGGGGATCCCGCCGCGTCGGATCTGGCCGCGCTGGATCTGGCCGAGCCGGAGACGGCCGAGCCCCGGTGGGCCGACGACACCACCACGGCCACGGCCCTCACCTGGGTGGACACCGCGACCGTCGCCGAGCACACCGCCACGGCCACTCTCGACGACACCTCGGAAGCCGAGCGATCGAACGGCCTGTTCCGCGGCGCACGTCTTCGCCCGACCATCGCCCGCCCTGGGGTCCTGGTCCCCTTGGTCACGCTCGTCGGCCTCGTGGCCGCGTACGCCGGCACCACGCTGCTGTGGCCCCTGCATGAGGTGCCGCCGACGGTGCAGTCGGTCGAGTTCGCGCCGACCCCCGCTGCCGCCGCCACAGTGACCTGGCCGACCGAGGGCGCGGGCGCGGTCGGCATCGCGGGCATGACGACGACCGCCTCCGTGCCCGATGCCGTGAGCATCGCGAGCATCACCAAGGTCGTGAGCAGCCTGATGGTGCTCGACCGCATGCCGCTCGCTGTCGGGGAGCAGGGGCCCGAGTTCTCGTTCACCCGCGCCGACAGCGTGAAGTATTGGGACTACCGACGCAGCGACCAGTCCGCCCTCGACGTGCCCATCGGTGGAGTCCTCACGGAGTACCAGCTGCTCCAGGGGACTCTCATGGGCTCCGCGAACAACTACATCGACCGGCTCGCGACCGAGATCTGGGGCTCAGACCGCGAGTTCGCCAAGGCCGCAGAGGTATGGCTGCGGGAACGCGGGTTGACCGGCATCACCGTTGTGACCCCGTCCGGTTTCGACGAGCGCAACGTCGCCACGCCCGAGGCCCTGGTGGCGCTCGGCGAGCGTGCGATGCAGAACCCGGTGTTCGCCGAGATCGTCGGCACCAAATCCGTCGACCTTCCCGGTGCGGGCACCGTGGTCAACACGAACGGCATGCTCGGCGATCCGGGTGTCGTGGGGATCAAGACCGGCACCCTGGTCGGCTGGAACCTGCTCACCGCGAAGGACGTCGTGATCGGCGACACCACGGTGCACCTGTTCGCTGCCGCACTGAATCAGGCTGGCAACGACGAGCGGCTCGCTCTCACGCGTTCCCTGTTCTCCGAGGTGGAATCCGCTCTCGAAGCTCAGTCGCCCGCCGTCGCCAAGAGCACCGTGGTCGGCAGCGTCACGACGCTGTGGGGCGAGCAGGTCGACGTCATCACCGATGACGACGCCGACGTGGTGCTCTGGAACGGTGCGTCCGCGACCGCCGCCACCGCTTTCGATCTCGGAGCAGAACGCGAACAGGGTGACGCCGTGGGCACGCTGACGACGGCGGGGCCGCTCAACACCGTCACGACGCCACTGGTGCTGGCCGCGGATGTCGAGGGGCCAAGCCCCTGGTGGCGCCTGACCCACCCGCTCGAGCTGCTCGGCATCAAAGCCGACCAGCACTGACCCACTTCACGCGATCGCATGTGACGACGCCCCACCCCGCATGAGCGGTGGTGGGGCGTCGTACGTGGATGCCGGGCGTGGATGCCGTGTCAGGCGCGGTCGGAACCGTCCGCCCCGTCTTCCAGCAGGGCCTGCGCCGCGGCGGTCTCGGCTGCCGGCACCTGCGCGCCGACCGATGCCCCGGCCACTGCGGCGGCCGTCTCTGCACCCGCGGCCCCGGTCTCGCCCGCTTCGCCGGTCACGACGACCGGCGTCGTCCCGGTGAGAGCGTCTTCTGCGTCGATGTCGGTCGCGGCTTGCTCGAACTGCGACTGGTACAGACGCCAGTAGGCGCCCTGCGCGGCGATGAGCTCGTCGTGCGTACCCTTCTCCACGATGTCGCCGTGCTCCATCACCAGGATGAGGTCGGCGTCGCGGATGGTCGACAGTCGGTGCGCGATCACGAACGACGTGCGTCCCTCTCGGAGCGCGGCCATCGCGTGCTGCAGCAGCAGCTCGGTGCGGGTGTCAACCGCCGACGTGGCCTCATCCAGGATGAGGATCGACGGCTGCGCGACGAACGCCCGCGCGATGGTGATGAGCTGACGCTCACCGGCCGACACGTTGGCTGCGTCCTCGTCGAGCACCGTGTCGTACCCCTCGGGGAGGGCGTGCACGAAGCGGTCGACGTAGGTGGCCCTGGCCGCGGCGAGGACCTCTTCATCGGTCGCGGTCGAGCGTCCGTAGCGGATGTTCTCGCGGATACTTCCGGCGAACAGCCACGGATCCTGGAGCACCATGCCGGTGCGGGAGCGGAGCTCATCACGGGTGACCTCGGCGATGTCCTGGCCGTCGAGCATGATCCGACCGCCGCTGAGCTCGTAGAAGCGCATGATCAGGTTGACCAGCGTCGTCTTGCCCGCGCCGGTCGGACCGACGATCGCGACGGTCTGGCCCGGCTCCACCCGGAACGAGAGGTCGCGGATGAGCGGACGATCGGGCGTGTACGAGAACGCGACGTTCTCGAACTCGATGACGCCCTTGCCCTCCACCAGCTCGGGGGCATCGGCGTCGTCCGCCTCCTGCTCCTCTGCGTCGAGCAGCTCGAAGACGCGCTCGGCGGAGGCCGTACCGGACTGCACGACCGCGGCCATGCCTCCCAGCTCGGACAGCGGCTGTGTGAACTGCTGCGAGTACTGGATGAATGCCTGCACGTCACCGAGACGGAGCTGGCCGTTCGCGACCATCAGACCACCGAGCACCGCGATGCCCACGTAGCTGAGGTTCCCGACGAACATCATCGCCGGCATGATGATGCCGGAGAGGAACTGCGCCTTGAAGCTCGCCTGGAACAGCTCCTCGTTCTCGTCCTGGAACTTGTCCAGCGCGTCCTTCTCACGACCGAAGACCTTCACGAGCGCGTGACCGGAGAACGCCTCCTCGACACGGGCGTTGAGTCGACCGACCTTGCGCCACTGCGTGCCGAATGCCTTCTGCGAGCGCGGTCCGATGATGCCGAAGATCACGCCCATGAGGGGGAGCGTGATGAGTGCCACGAGGGCGAGCTGCCACGAGATCGAGAACATCATCACGAGCACGCCGATCACGGTGAGCACCGAGGTGAGCGCGCCGGAGAGCGACTGCTGCATCGTCTGCGTGATGTTGTCGATGTCGTTGGTCACACGGGAGATCAGCTCGCCGCGCTGCACCTTGTCGAAGTACGCCAGGGGCAGGCGGTTGATCTTCGCCTCGACGGATTCGCGCAGTCGCCACATGGTGCGCACCATGATCACGTTGATGACGTAACCCTGGATCCAGGTGAGGAAGGCGGCGGCCACGTAGATGCCGAGCACGGCGGCGATGACGAGCCGCAGCGCGTCGAAGTCGATGCCCTGGCCGACCGTGAAGTCTCCCAGCGCGCCGACCTGATTCGCGAAGTCGTCCTGTCCGCCGGCTCGCAGCGCATCGACGACCACGTCCTGCGACGTGCCGGCGGGGAAACCGGGGAAGCCATCGGTGGGCTGACCGAGCTGGATGGAGATGAAGCCCTTGTAGACGAGGTTGGTCGCCTCGGCGAGCACCTTGGGTGCCGCGACCGTCAGGACCACGCCGATCGCGCCCAGGATGGACACGAAGACGAACCAGATGGCCGAGGGCTTGAGCAGCCCGATCATGCGCGCGAAGCTGGGGCCGAAGTTGTCGGCCTTGCCCGGTGCGACGCTGTCCCAGTCGCCGGAGTTCTGGCGGGCCTGCTCGGCGAGCTCGGCCTCGTACTTCTCCTCGGCGGTCAGCTCGACCTCGGCGACGGCTCCCGCCGGCTTGCCGCGGCCGCGCTTGGCCTTGCGCTGGTCGTCGTTCTGCGCGCTCATGCGTCCACCCCCAGCTGCGATTCGACGATCTCTCGATAGGTGTCGCTCGTCTCGAGCAGCTCCTCGTGCGTGCCGACGCCCACCATGGTGCCGCCCTCGAGCACGACGATGCGGTCGGCATCCGTGATGGTGGAGATGCGCTGAGCGACAACGATCTTCGTCACGTGCGGCAGCTCCCGCCACAGTGCCTGGCGGAGCCGTGCGTCGGTCGTCAGGTCGAGAGCGGAGAACGAGTCGTCGAAGACGAGGATCTTCGGTTGATGCACGATCGCGCGGGCGATCGCGAGTCGCTGACGCTGACCACCCGAGACGTTCGTGCCGCCCTGGGCGATGCGGGACTCGAGACCGTCGGGCATCTCCTCGACGAAGTCACGACCCTGCGCGATGTCGAGCGCGTGCCACAGCTCTTCGTCTGTGGCCTCTTCGCGGCCGTAGCGCAGGTTCGACGCGACTGTGCCGGTGAAGAGGAACGGACGCTGCGGCACCAGGCCGATGCTGTCCCAGAGCGACTCGACGTCGGCTTCGCGCACATCGGTGCCCCCGACGTGCACGGAACCCCCCGAGACGTCGAAGAGCCGCGGGATGAGGGAGATGAGCGTGGTCTTGCCGGAACCGGTGGAGCCGACGATCGCGACCGTCTCGCCCGGCTGCGCGGCGAAGCTGATCCCGGTGAGAACCGGCGAGTCGGCTCCGGGGTAGGTGAACTCGACGTCGTCGAGCGCCACGGATCCGGGGACCGGGAACTCGGTGACTCCGTTCTCCGGACGCACGAGGGTGGACTCGGAGTCGAGCACCTCACCGATGCGCTCGGCCGACACCGCGGCGCGCGGGATCATCATCGCCATGAAGCTCGCCATGATGACGCCGCCCATGATCTGACCGATGTACTGCATGAAGGCGAACAGCGTGCCGACCTGCACCGTGCCGTTGTTGACCTCGATGCCGCCGAACCAGATGACTGAGACGACGGTGACGTTGAGGATCAGCATGAACAGCGGGAACAGCAGCACGAACAGCGAGCCCACCTTGCGACCGACGACCATGATGTCGGTGTTGGCTCCGCGGAAGCGCTCCTCCTCGATGCGCTCGCGCACGAACGCGCGCACCACGCGGACGCCCGTGAGCTGCTCGCGCATGATGCGGTTGACGTTGTCGAGCTTGCCCTGATAGCTGCGGAACAGCGGCACCATGCGACCGATGACGAGGGCAGCGAGGATGAGCAGCAGCGGCACCGAGACGGCGATCAGCCAGCTCAGTCCGACGTTGGTCTGGATGGCGAAGATGATGCCGCCGATCGCGAGGAGCGGCGCCGTGACGAGCATGGTCGCGCCCATCATCGCCAGCATCTGCACCTGCTGCACGTCGTTGGTGTTGCGGGTGATGAGCGATCCGGCGCCGAACTGCGACACCTCGCGCTCGGAGAAGCCGCTGACCTTGCCGAAGACGTCGGCGCGGATGTCGCGGCCGGCACCCATCGCCGCGCGTGCGGCGAAGAAGGTGGCGGTGACCGAGGCGATGATCTGCCCCAGCGACACCGCGAGCATGAACAGACCGGTGCTCCAGATGTAGCCGGTGTCACCGCGGGCGACGCCCTTGTCGATGATGTCGGCGTTCAGGCGCGGGAGGTAGAGGGTGGCTGCCACGCTGGCGAGCTGGAAGACCAGCACGGCGAGCAGCAGCCATCGGTATCGGGAGAGATAACGGAAGAGGATTTTTCCCAGCACAGGCGGACTTTCTAGGAAGGATGAAGCGGCGGATTTCTCGGCAGACGGATGCCGACCGACAATCGGCCACAAGACAGAGTGCCACGATCCGCAGACATTCGTATCCCCCTCATGGTGGACCTTCGCTCACAGCGAACCGCTTCCCGCCCCGATCTGCGGTTTCTGCACGCGGACGAACAAGTGCGGGTGATTGCAGCGCGCTGCGGAACCACGCCGCGCCGCAGACTCCGACGGCTCAGAACAGCGCGGGTTGCGGCACGTACTCGCGGGCGGGGGCGCCGGCGTCGGGCGCGAGCTCGGCGAGCGTGGGCGGGTTCCACTTCGGATCGCGGTCCTTGTCGACGATCTGCGCTCTGATGCCCTCGACGAGGTCGGGGTGCTCGTTCACGAACCACAGCACGCGGCGGTACTCGCCTTCCAACGCCGCGCGGAGCCCCGGCAGATCGCGCGCCTCGCGGACGGCGTCGAGCGTGACGGTGAGGCCGGTCGGCGCGAGGTCTTCGAGCAGGTCAGCGGTCGCGGCGGCCTCGGTCGTGCCCTGCGCCTTCAATCGTTCGACGATCTCGCTCACGGTAGGGGCGGAGAAAGCCTCATCGATCCACGCGCGCGCACCCGGGAGCCGGGAGGGCTCAGGAGTCTCGTCGAACAGCAGCACGATCTCGCTGGGACCGGTCGGGTCCGCGCGGAAGGCGAGGGCCTCGCGCAACGCGTCCAGGCGGTCGGACGGCACGAAGTGATCCGCGAAGCCGAGGTACACGGCATCAGCGCCGCTCATGGTGGAACCGGTGAGACCGAAGTACTCACCGAAGCGCCCGGGGGCACGTCCGAGCAGCCAGGTTCCCCCGACGTCCGGAGTGAATCCGATCCGGGTCTCCGGCATGGCGAGCTTCGAACGCTCCGTGACGATGCGGATCGCCGCGTGCCCGGCCAAGCCGATGCCGCCCCCCATCGTGATGCCGTCTGCCAGTGCCACCACGGGCTTCGGGTACTCCGCGATCATCGCGTTCAACGCGTACTCGGCACGGAAGAACTCCGCGGTCTGATCGGCGTGGCCCCCGACGATCTGCCCATGCAGTGCCCGCACGTCACCGCCCGCGCACATGCCGCGCTCTCCTGCCCCGTCGATCAGCACGATCTGCACGTCGGTATCGTCACGCCAGGCGTCCAACGCCACGGTGAGGCTCTCGATCATGTCGACGTCGAGCGCGTTGATCGCTTCGGGACGGTTGAGGGTGAGTCGTCCGAGCGCGCCTTCCGTGCGGACGAGGACGCGGTCTGCAGCGTGGGATTCGGTCACGATCGCCAGGCTACCCCGTTCGGAAGGGCGGTATTCCGCGCGAAATGCGGGATCCGACAGGCTTTTCCGGCAGGATAGGGAGGAACTGTTCAAATGCGACGAGAGGTCACGGATGCCTGAAGGACAGGTGCTCGAGTTCACGCACGTGACGAAGCGCTTCAATGAGGTGACCGCCGTCTCGGACTTCTCCGCGCGCGTGGAGCCCGGTGCCGTGACCGCCTTCCTCGGCCCGAACGGAGCCGGAAAGACCACCACGCTGCGGATCCTCCTCGGCCAGGTGCGCGCCTCCTCCGGCACGGCGACCATCGGCGGCACGGCGTACAGCGAGCTGCGCCAGCCGTTGCGCACGATCGGATCCGTGCTCGAAGAGACGGTGTACCGTCCTCGACGCACCGCCGAACGCCAGCTGACCATCGCCGCAAAAGCGAACGGCATCCCGTTGGCCCGCGTGGGTGAAGTGCTCTCCCTGGTCGGCCTCGAGGGCGAAGGCGGCTCCCGCATCGGCGGCTTCTCGCTCGGCATGCGTCAGCGGCTCAGCGTCGCCAACGCCCTGCTGGGCGATCCCGGCGCGCTCGTCTTCGACGAACCGGCCAACGGCCTCGACCCCGAGGGAATCCGCTGGATGAGGCTCCTGATGCGTCGCCTCGCCGACGAAGGGCGCACGGTCCTCGTGTCGTCGCACGTCCTCAGCGAGGTCGAACAGGTCGCCGACAACGTGCTCGTGCTCTCGAAGGGCACGCTCGTGCTCTCCAGCGGAATCGAGACGCTCGCCGACCCGAAGGGCGGCTCCGTCATCGTGGACGCCGCTGACCGCACCGCACTGACGGCCGCGCTGGCAGCGGCCGGTTTCGACATCGAGGTGCTGCGTTCGGGCCTCACGGTGCGCGGCGGAGACGCCGGCACGGTGGGAGCGGTCGCGGCCGACGCGGGCATCGCCCTCAGCACTCTGGTGCAGCGCGGACCGACGCTCGAGGACGTCTTCATCGACCTGATGCGCGGCGGCCGGTTCGTCCCGTCGACGCCGCCGCAGCTCGCCGCACCGGCCCCGTCCGAGGACACCGCCTCCGAAGACACCGCCTCCGAAGACGCCGCAGCTCAGGAGACCGCCGCAGAGGTCACCGGTTCGGAGGTCACCGCTATAGAGGACACGGCCGCGGAGGACACCGTGACCGATCCGGCTCCCGCAGATTCCGTGGTCGCCATCCCGGTGGCAGCCGCCGCTGCCTGGGCGGCTGAGGCCGCAGCGGCGCCCGCGGGCGGGGCCCCGGTCGACGACCTCGCCGCCTCCGTGGACACCGGCGATCGCCCCGAGCAGCGACCGGACGAATCGGACGCGCCTTCTTCCGACGCCTCGGCGTCGACGGACGAAGCTCCCGCCGCCGAACTCGATGCCGACCACGCGCCGGCCGACGCAGCCCCCTCCGAGGAGACTCCGGAACGATCGTTCGATGAGATCCTGTTCGGTTCCACCGCACCGGCCGAGGCAGCAGGCGATCACGCAGCGGGTCCGGCGAGCGGAGACGAGCACCACAGCGGTGTCGAGGTCTTCGCAGATCTTCACGACGCACGCGAGTCGACGGACACCGACGTGCCCGACGAGTCCGAGGATGCGGCTGCCGTCACGCCCGACGACGAGGATCCGCGCTCCGCGGCGGTGAGCTCCATGCTCGCGGCGGCCGCGCGCGCCTACTACGAGGACGAGCCCAAGGACTACCCGCTGAACGCCGAGAGCGAGTCGGCCGAGGAGCAGCACGGCGAGGGCGGCGACTCCGACGAGGGCGCGCACTGGACCGTCGCATCCACCGGCGTCATCGACACCGTGCCGGCGGCGGAGTCCGCCGAGGGCGGCGAGGCAGACGAGACCGCGTCCCCCGACACCGAGGAGCCGGGTGCTGAGGAGTCTTCGTCCGCGGAGTCCACGACCGGGGAGGTCGGGGCTGACGAATCCGGCACCGAACAGTCCGGAACCACCGACTCCGGTGCCGATGAGCACGGCGCATCCGACGAGGAGCACCGTCACGACGAGGAGCACCGTCACGACGAGGAGCACCGTCACGACGAAGAGCACCGTCACGACGAACAGCACCGTCACGACTGAGCGACTCGGCTGACGAAGAACGCCTTCCATTTCCTCTCGGGGTGGAGGGCGTTCCGCGTTCAGAGCGAGGTGAGCCGTCGGTTCACCCGAGCGCCGGGCGCCTTGAGTCAGGCAGGTCGAGGCCGGATGACCGGACGGCGGCGTCCCTTCACGACGCCGACGGGGGCGGTCGCCACGATCTCCTCGACGTTGGCGGGCTCGTCAGACACATCCAGCCGCAGAGCCTGCGTGAGCGCGAGGCCGTGGCTCGTGGTGAGGATCAGGCGGCGGTACTGCTCGTCGCCCTCGAGGTCGATGACGACGCTCGGGCGACGACGACGGATCAGCACGAAGTCGAGGCTGCCGGCCGCTTTCCAACTGCCTGCGGCGAGAACGCCGGGGATGTGCGTCCCGGGGTTCGGCACGCCGCGGAGCCACGTCCAGGCATCTTCGGTCAGCTGCACCTTTGTGATGGTGTCGCGCGCGATCCGGAGGTTGTCCCGGTGGAAGGTGGCGGCACGTTCGATCGGCGAGAGCACGACCTCCAGTTGCGTCTGGTCCAGCAGCAACGTCACCATGTCACCCAGTCTGCCAGCGCGGCCCTGCCAGTTGTCTGGAAGTTGTTCACAGGAACGCAACGATCCCTTGTCGATCAGCACCAGTCATCCACATCCCCTTCTTTGATTCGAACATATGTACTATACTCGAATCATGACCGCACCCGCACCCGCGAACGACATCGATCAGCGTGAAGCGCTGCTCGATGCCTGGGTGGAGAAGCGCCGATGCATCGCAGCCCTCGAGGCGGAGGCCTCAGCGCTCCTCACCGATCGTCTGCGGTTGCGCGAGGAAGATGTGCGCGAGCAGCCGCAGCACCGTGAAGCGATCCACCGCTCGATGGTCGCCGAGTACTCGGCTGCCGGTCGCATGTCGAAGGGCAGCATCGAGTACGCCTTCGCAGATGCTCTCTTCCTCGAAACCGAGCACGCCACGGTCCGAGACGCGTTCCGACGCGGTGCGATCAGTGCAGCCCACGTTCGCGAGATCGTGCGAGAGGGGGCCATCGTGCGACAGACGGTTCGCGACGGCCGGGCAGACGTCGAGACGCTCACGCTCTATGACACGGCCGCGCTCGTCGTCGCTGAGCAGGACTCCCCCGCCCGCACCCGGGCGATGGTTCGCCGCATCGCCGCATCCCTCGCTGGTGAGACCGTGGTCGAGCGCCACCGTCGCGCGTACGGGGAACGTTCGGTCACGCTGAGGTCGCTCGACGACGGGCTCGCACTGCTACAGGTCGTGCTTCCGGAACACCTCGCCCACGCGATCCTCGATCGCCTGACCCGGCTCGCACAACAGGTCATCGCCACGCGAAGCGAGCACTCCCCGCGTGGCGATGACGCACCGGTACTTTCTCCCGACGAACTCGACTCGGGCGCTGATCGGGTCTTCCTGCAGGATCTGCGAGCCGATGCCCCCCATCGCGACGACCCTGAACTCAAC
Source organism: Microbacterium oxydans (assembly GCF_000956405.1). Lineage (GTDB taxonomy): Bacteria > Actinomycetota > Actinomycetes > Actinomycetales > Microbacteriaceae > Microbacterium > Microbacterium oxydans_C. The sequence goes on along the minus strand of NZ_JYIV01000026.1, from coordinate 251,585 downwards.
ACTCACCCGTACGACAGCGACACTCTTGAGGTTGTCAGGGGCGATGACCCCCGCTTCGATGCCCATGTCATCTTCGGCGATGGCGACACCTTCACCACTGATCCATCACTCGGCGCCCTGCCTCGGCCGGCTGACCTCCGGGCCGACCTCCCCAGCGTCCTCCCGGCCGACCTCCCCAGCGTCCTCCCGGCTGACGAGCGGGGCATCGACGCGGTCCGCACCGACCTGCTCAGCGACCTGCTCCTGACCACCGATCCGTCCGTGGCGGCGGGCACGGCTCTGGAGAGTATCCAGGCCCGCATCCAGGTCACGATCGCTGCGGAGACCCTGGCCGTGATCGACGAACGGCCCGCCGAGCTCGACGGCATCGGCGCGCTGCACCCCGACGTCGCCCGCGACCTCGCCGGACGCAACGGCGGCTGGTCCCGCCTCTTCCTCGACCGTGCTGGTGTCGTGACGGCCACAGCCGCCTACGCCCCGACGGCGACGATGCGACGGCACCTCCAGGCCAGAGACCAGCACTGTCGATTCCCCGGGTGCCGCACACCCGTCCACCGGTGCCAGATCGACCACAATCACGACCACGCCAAGGGTGGAGCGACGTCGATCGACAACCTGAGCCACTTCTGCGTCGGCCACCACGCGCTGAAGCATCCCGACATCGCCGAGAAGCACCGATGGCGAGCCAGACAGACCCCCGGCGGCGACATCGAGTGGACCAGTCCGCTCGGCCGCCGCTACACCGACGCATCACCGCGCCGCGTCATGTTCGTCTGAGCTGCATCACGCGGCCTGCATCACGCGGCCCGGATGACTCGGCCTGGATGACGGGCAGCAGCTCACAAGCGCGCGGTCACCGACGCGCGGACACGGGCGCGACTACGGGCGCGACTACGGACGCGCGGCTGCAGCCGCAGCGGCTGCAGCCGGAAGAGCTGCTTCGATCTGCTGCAGTTCGTCTTCGCCATGGGCGGCAGTCAGGAACCAGGCCTCGAAGACGCTCGGCGGAAGCGCCACGCCCTGCTCCCGCAGCGAGTGGAAGAACGGCGCGTAGCGGAACGACTCCTGAGCCTGGGCTTCGGCATAGTCCCTCGGCGCCGAAGGCCGGAATGATGCATTGAACAGGTTGCCCGCAGTCGCCACCGCGTGCGTCACCCCGGCGTCTGTGAGAGCCGCATCGAGGGCGGTCGAGACTCGGAGGGCTGCAGCGTCGACCGTCGCGTACACCTCAGGCGTCGCGAGACGCAGCGTTGCAAGACCCGCTGCGACCGAGAGGGGATTCCCCGAGAGCGTGCCCGCCTGATACACCGGGCCGAGGGGCGCGAGCAGATCCATGACGTCGGCTCGACCACCGAGCGCAGCCAAGGGCATGCCCCCACCGACGACCTTGCCGAACGTGAAGATGTCCGGCAGGTAGTCCTCGCCCGCCGCGGCCTGCAGACCCCAGAACCCCGCCGGGTGCACGCGGAATCCGGTCAGCACCTCGTCGAGGATCATCAGCGCGCCGTGGGAGTGTGCGGTCTCGGCGATCAGACGGTTGAAACCGGGCAGCGGTGCCACGACACCCATGTTCGCGGCCGAGGCTTCCACGATGACCGCGGCGATGCGCTGGCCGTGCTCGGCGAAAACCGCAGCCAGCGCGTCAGGATCGTTGTACCCGATCACGAGCGTCTGCGCTGCGATCGGCGCCGGGACGCCGGCCGAGCCAGGAAGCGCGAGCATCGCCACGCCGGAGCCCGCTTCGGCGAGAAGACCATCGGAATGCCCGTGATAGTGCCCGGCGAACTTCACCAGCAGATCACGGCCCGTGGCACCCCGCGCGAGACGGATCGCGGTCATGGTCGCCTCAGTACCCGTGGAGACCAGACGAACACGTTCGACAGGGCGGATGTCACCGAACCGCACCCGGTCGGCGATCACCGCGGCGAGCTCGACCTCACCCTCCGTCGGAGCGCCGAACGACAGACCCCGGGAAGCGGCCTCCTGCACCGCGGCGACGATCTCCGGGTGGGCGTGCCCCAGCAGCGCAGGACCCCACGACGCGACGAGGTCGACGTACTCGCGGCCGGCAGCATCCGTGACCTTCGCCCCCTTCGCCGAGGCGAGGAACCGCGGCGTCCCGCCCACCGAGCCGTACGCGCGAACCGGCGAGTTGACTCCACCGGGGATGACCGCGCGGGCAGCGGAGAACAGGTCGTCGTTACGGTCGGTCATGAAGAATTGCTCCTCGGTGAATCAGTCGCGCAGCCAGCGGGCCGCTTCGGTCGCCCAGTACGTGAGCACCGCATCCGCACCGGCGCGGCGGATGGAGAGAAGGGACTCGAGGATGGCCGCGCGACGATCGATCCAGCCGTTCGCCCCGGCAGCCTCGATCATCGCGTACTCCCCAGAGACCTGGTATGCCCACACCGGAATACTCACGGTGTCGCGCACCTCGCGCAGCACATCGAGGAAGGCCATGGCGGGCTTCACCATGACGATGTCCGCACCCTCGGCCTCGTCCACCACCGCCTCGCGCACACCCTCGCGGCGATTGCCGGGGTCGAGCTGGTACGTGCGGCGGTCACCCTTGAGCTGAGAGTCCACGGCTTCCCTGAAGGGTCCGTAGAACGCGCTCGCGTACTTCGCGGCATAGGCCAGCAGGAGCGTGTCCGTGAAGCCCTCGCTGTCGAGCGCCCTACGGATCACGGCGACCTGGCCGTCCATCATTCCGGACAGCCCGAGCAGCTGCGACCCCGCGCGGGCCTGAGCGAGCGCCATCGAGGTGTACCGTTCGAGCGTCGCGTCGTTGTCCACGGAGCCGTCGCCCGCCAGCACGCCGCAGTGTCCGTGATCGGTGAACTCATCGAGACACAGATCGGTCTGCACGACGAGCGCGTCGCCGACCTCTGCCGTCAGCGCCTCGGTGGCGACGTTGAGGATCCCGCGCGGATCGTCGGCTCCCGAGCCGAGGGCGTCACGCACCTCGGGGACGCCGAACAGCATCACACCGCCGACCCCCGCCTGCGCAGCCTCGACGGCCGCCGCACGCAGCGAATCGAGGGAATGCTGAGCGACACCGGGCATCGACCCGATCTGCACCGGCTCCGTGATTCCCTCGCGCACGAACAGCGGAAGCACGAGCTGTCCCGGCTGCAGCGAGGTCTCGCGCACCAGGTCGCGGACCGCACGAGACTGCCGCAGCCGTCTCAGTCGAACCTCGGGGAAGCTCACGGCGCGAACTCGTCGGCCGAATGCGGAAGGGTGAAATGCGACACGGCCTCGATCAGGGCGTCGATCGTCTGACGGTCCGCCACCACCGACACCGGGAGACCCGCGCGCTGTGCATCGTTCGCGGTGCGGGGTCCGATGGCCGCAAGGAGCGTGTCGTCGGGGATCTCCGGGAACTGCTCGCGCACCTGCTCTGCGACCGAACCGCTGGTGATCAGGATCGCGTTGATCCGTCCGTTCTCCACATCGCGGCGGATCCGCTCCGTGACCGGCACGCCGACCGTGCGATAGGCGACGACACCATGAACGTCATGGCCGGCTTCGGAGAGCAGTCGGCTGAGCACGGGCTTCGCGATCTCGCTGCGGAGGGCGAGAATGCGTCGCGGCTCCTTCTCGAGCGAGATGAGCTGCTGCGCCATCCCCTCCGCCGAGTTGTCCTGCTCCGGCACCAGCGCGACCTCGTATCCGACGGCCTGCAGCGCCGCGGCAGTCGTCTCCCCCACGGCGGCGATCTTGGTCGACCGTGGAACGACAGCACGATGGGCGAAGAGCACGTCGACGGTGGTGGCGCTCGTGACCGTCAGCCAGTCGAACTCCCCGGCGGCCAGCTGCGCCAACGCGGTGTCGAGTGTCGCCTGGTCGGTCGTCGGGGCGAAGTTGATGAGCGGGGCGACGACGGGCACCGCGCCCAGCGCACGCAGGCTCGCGGCGACGCTGTCGCCCCAGGGCCCGCCACGGGGCACGAGGATGCGCCAGCCGTCCAGCGGTCGGTCCTGCTTGATTTCGGAAGTGGTCATGAGGATTGCTCTCGGGATACGAGGCCGGCCGCCCCTTGATCGAGCAGCCGACGGGCAACAGCGAACCCGAGCTCGCGCGCTGCGTGCATCGGGTCTGCACCATCGGCAGCATCCGCTCCATTGCCACTGCCGTTCCGACGAATATACTCCCCGTTCAGGTCTTCCGTGACGTCGAGGCCGATCCGACGACCCCCGTCCGCGGCGTACACGACCGTCCTGACGCGGATCGAGGCGCCGTCGACGACGGCATGCGCGGCCATCGGAGCCTGACACCCGGCGTCCAGTCCCTGCAGGATCGCGCGCTCGACGGTGATGGCCAGACGCGTGTCGGCGTCGTCGAGTGCGGACAGCGCCGTGAGCAGCTCCTCCGGAGCATCCGCACGGGTCTCGACCGCGAGCGAACCCTGCCCCGGAGCGGTGGGCCACTCTGCGAGCCCGAGCTCCTCACGTCGGAGCGGCGACTTCGCGTCGAGCCTCGAGAGGCCTGCTGCCGCGAGGATCACCGCGTCCAGCTCGCCGGAGGCGACCCTGGCGAGACGGGAGTCGACGTTCCCACGGATGTCGACCACCTCGGCGCCGGGCGCTCGCCGGTGCACCTGGGCGATGCGTCGCGGCGAGCCGGTGCCGACCGTGCTCCCGGAACGGAGCTCGTGCAGTGGCGTGCCGTCTCGGGTGAGGACCACGTCACGCGGGTCTTCGCGCGTCGGCGTCGCCGCGATCACGAGGCCGTCGGGGATCGCGGTGGGGAGATCCTTCAGCGAGTGCACGAGGAAATCGCACTCCCCGGCGAACAGCGCCTCACGAAGGCGCGTGGCGAAGATCCCCTGACCGCCGATCTCAGAGAGAGACGCGCGGTTGGTGTCGCCTTCGCTGGTGATCGGGACGAGTTCGACCCGGCGCCCCGACAGCTTCTCGAGAGCCGTGGCGACATGACCCGACTGCGCCTGCGCGAGCGCGCTGCGACGGGTACCGAGACGGATGGGCGTGCTCATGGGCTTACTGGAGGACGTCCGCGATCTCGTCGAACCGGAGCCTGCGCCCCGTGTAGAAGGGCACCTCCTCCTTCACGTACAGGCGTGCGTCGGTGTAGCGGAGGTCGCGCATCATGTCGACGAGATCGGTGAGTTCGTCGGCCTCGAGCGGAAGCAGCCACTCGTAGTCGCCGAGCGCGAAGGAGGCAACCGTGTTGGCGAGCACGCCCTTGAACGCCGCGCCCTTGCGCCCGTGGTCGGCGAGCATGGTGCGACGCTCCTCCTCCGGGGCGAGGTACCACTCCGGCGTGCGCACGAACGGGTAGAGGCAGAGCCAGTCCTTGGGGTCGATGCCACGGAGGAAGCCCGGCACATGCGAACGGTTGAACTCGGCGTCGCGGTGCACTCCCATCACGTTCCACACCGGGAGGAGGGAGCGCAGCAACTCGGTGCGACGCAGGCGACGCAGCGCCTTCTGCAGCTCCTCGGCCGTGTCGCCGTGCAGCCACACCATGAGGTCGGCGTCGGCCTTGAGACCGGAGACGTCATAGAAGCCGCGGACGGTCACACCCGAGTCCTCGATGTAGGAGACGATCGTCTCGAGCTCGGTCGAGTCGTTCTCCGTCACCGGGACGTCGGGGTTTCGTCGCCAGACAGCCCAGAGGGTGAAGCCGGACGGGTTCTCATCGCGCTCTTCGGACATCATGCTCCCCAGTCTGCCTCGTTTACGCAGGAGCCGCTAATCACCCCGGAGGGCACATCGCGTCATCCTGGAATGCCGCGTCTCAGCGCGAGATGAAGCGCGCGATCGCCCAGACCGCGCCCCCGACCGCCGCCGCGATGCCGACCGTGGCGGCGATCGCCCCGATCGGGTTGCGGTCGGCGAACACTCTCGCCCTGGCGACGGCACGCGTCGACGCCTTCTCGACGCGGCGCGGGATGTTCCCCTTGATCTCGATCGCGGCCAGGGCAGCCTTCAGCTCGGCACGGGCCGAGGCGACCGGGTCGACGATCCCGCCGGGGACGGCGGTGCGCGGCAGCGACTCAGAACTCGTCATCGCCGGCCTCCTTCACGATTCGGATGTCTTCAGCCACGGCCTGCGCCGGGTTCTGGCGCGCGAGCACCTTGCGGAACTTGAGGATCCCCAGCAGCGCGAACAGCAGCACCGCGAGGATCAGGATGCCGAACACCGCGATCGCCGACAGCCACACGGGCCACCACGACGACAGACCTGCGATCGCGAAGACCAGGATCACGGGCACAGCCCAGAACAGGAAGAACAGCGCGACGAGGAACCACACGGAACCGATGCCGGCGTCCTTCGCGGTGCGCGAGATCCACGCCTTCGCGGCGTCGATCTCGGCCTTGACCAGGTTCGTGACGAGTTCGGGCAGATCCCCGAGGAGAGTCAGCAGACCGTCGTCGGCGCGATCACGGTATCCGCGGGGCATGTCAGGCGCCGGTCTTCTTGGGAGCCGACTTCGCGGCGGGCTTCTTGGCTGCCGGCTTCTTGACAGCTGTCTTGGTGGAGGTCGTCGACGACGACTTGGCCGACGACGCGGTGGCCTTGGCGGCCTCGACCGCTTCCTCCGTCGCCTCGGCGAGGTCCTCTGCGGCCTCACGACCGGTGGCGATCGCGGAGTCGAGTCGCTGACCAGGCGTGCCGGAGCCGCTGACCGACTTCGCGACCTTCACGACACCGGTCCAGATCGCACCGGGGACGGCTGCGGCCTTGTCGCCGACGAAGCCCTTGACCTTGGTGACCTGCTCCTGCACGGGATCGAGGTGCCACACCTTGAGCCACTGCGTCTTGATCTGCTCGTAGCGCTCACGTCCGGCACGGGTGCCGAGGACGTAGCCCACACCGAGTCCGACGACGAGTCCGATCTTGCCCTTCATGGGGTCTCCTCACCTTGTTCCGGTAGTCCGGCCAGATTCGCCCGGTTGGGATCGGTCGCAGGCTCTCGCACCCCGCGGCCAGGTACCCAGCGTAACCCCCGTATGCCGATTTCGGCATCTATGGGTCAGAGGGTTGACACGGAGCGCTCCGTCCGTCATGGTCCTCAGTCCCACAGCAGGGCGCGGCGGAGGCGGTCGGCCTCATCGCGCGCATCCGGGATCACCTGGGCGAGCCCGGTTCCCGCGAGCCAGGCGCCCACCACGGCCACGCCCGGCACCGCGTGGATCGCCGTGCGCGCTGCGGTGCGCCGCTCACCGGAGCCGATGATCGAGGCGGGCTGCGACTGGACGAACCGACCTCGATGGGAGGCGATCACGGCTTCGGGGGCGATGGAGACTCCGAGCAGGGCAGCAGCCTCACTCCGTGCCAGTGCTGCGGCCGCTTCGTCGCTCAGTCCTGCAGTGGCAGCCGGCTCACCCTGTGCTCCGAAGGACACGCGGACGATCTGTCGGGGCCCGGCTGCGGCGCTCACCCAGCCCCACTTCGCGGTCGAGTGGGTCAGGGCTTTGGCGGTGTGACTCCCCGGAACGGTGAGGACTCCGGTGCCCCGAGGCGCGGACGCGATCTCCGGTGCGTCGAGCAGCAGCGTGACGATCTCGATCTCCGGCGACACCGCAGCCTCCGTGTCCTGGAGGGCGGGGATCACCGAGGAGAGGAGGCCTCGTGCCGCGGACTCGGACGTCGCGATGATGATGGCGTCGGCGTCGAGCTGCTCGATCTGCGGAGCCACGGACTCCACTACGACATCGCCCTCGAGCACCGTGTCGCCCTCATGCTGCACATCCGGCGCGACCTCAGCCTCGACAGACCACGTCGCACCCGTCCGGCGAAGACCGCGCACCCGCACCCCCGTTCGTACCTCGGCGTCGAGGCGCACCAGATCGGCCGCGAGCGCGTCGACGAGGGTGCTCATCCCTCCGGAGAGACCCTCGACCGCGGCCCCAGGGGTCTTCGCCACGGTCGGCGCGGTGCCGTCGACCTCCGGGGCTTTCGCTGCAACTTTCGCCGACGCTTCGTCGCGAAGGGTCTGCACGGCCCCGGAGAGGGAGCCGACCCTGGTCAAGGCCGCATTCAGACCTGGGGCCGCGACATCGATGTCGACGTCGTCGGGAGACGCGGAGTAGACGCCCGTCGTCACCGGGGCGACGAGTCGATCCCGTACCTTCGCTCCCATGCGCGAGGCGACGAGCTTTCCGAGGCTGAGCTGGTGGCCGATCGTCAGCGGGGGACGCACCCGATCGAGGTATGCGCGCCAGACGCCCGACCATCCGATGATGCGACGGACGTCCGGCTGGAACGGATTCGCCGGGATGCCGAGGATGCCGCCGGCGGGAAGCGGCGCGGCTCTCACGCCGGGGATGCCGGCGAGCCACGCGCCACCCGCCTGCGGAACCACGATGCGGTCCGTGAGGTCGAGTTCCTCGACGAGGGCGCGGACGAGGCCACCCCTGGTGGCATAGCTCTCCGCCCCGGCATCGACCGTGACCCCGTCGAGGTCGACCCGCCGGATCGCGCCCCCCAGCTCCTCCTCGGCTTCGAGGACGGTGACGCGCATCCCGACCTTGGCGCATTCGCGTGCGGCGACGAGTCCTCCGATACCCCCGCCGACGACGACCACGTGCTTCTCGGCCGCGCGGGCGGCGAGGTCGAAGGGCTCAGCGGACGAGGACTCAGGGCTCATGCTGTCAATTCTCGCACCGGGTGCCCCGCACGACTTCTGCGGTGGGGCCCCGACTGCGCGCGCTCGTCACGCGTCGACAGAGCCGCGTCCTCGCTTGCGGACTTCGCGCAGCACGATCTGCTCGGGACACACCGTGGAGAGGAAATCGCCGACCGACAGCGCGAGACGCTCACCGACGAGCGAGTACAGGATGCGGTTGGCATCGCGGCGCTCACTGATGAGGCCCGCCTGGCGGAGCACGCTCAGGTGGCGGGAGATGGTCGGCCCGCTCGCCGAGAAGCGGGAGGCGATCTCGCCGGCCGCGAGCTCACCGTCCTTCAGGTCCTGCAGGATCTGACGTCGGGTGGGGTGCGCCAGCGCTGCGAAGATGTCCGTCGCGCTGTCTGTCATGGTTGCAATATAGCATCCTTGCTAGATACTCTTTAGCCGTATAGCTAATGAGCGAAGGAGATGCACGATGCGAGTGGCAATCACAGGCGGCACGGGATTCGTCGGCAGGAACCTCGCCGATCGACTCGACGATGCCGTGGTCGTCTCCCGCCGCAGCGGGGTCGACATCACCGACGTCGAGGCGCTGACCAGGTCGTTCGAGGGCTGTGACGCCGTGGCTCACTGCGCGGGGATCAACCGCGAGATCGGCGACCAGACCTTCCGCCGCGTGCACGTCGACGGCACACGCGCCGTGGTGGAGGCCGCTCGCCGCGCGGGCGTGAAGCGCATCGTCCTGGTCAGCTTCCTCCGAGCCCGCCCCGACTGCGGCTCCGGCTACCACGAGTCGAAGTGGCAGGCGGAGGAGATCGTGCGCGCCTCGGGCATCCCGCACACGATCCTCAAGTCAGGGATGATCTATGGCCCGGGCGATCACATGGTCGACCACGTGACCAAGGCCGTGCGAACCCTCCCCTTCTTCTGGACCGTCGGCTACCGTGAGCGCACGGCACGACCGGTGCCGGTGGAAGATGCGGTCGATGTGCTCGTCGCGGCGCTCGAAGGACGGATCGCCGAGCCGACCATCGCCGTCCTGGGCGCGGACGAGGTCACCCTCGGAGAGGCCATCCGCCGTATCGCCCGTGTCGCCGGACATCGCCCCGCCTACATCCCGGTGCCGACGTGGATGGTGCGGGTGCTGGCGCAGGTGACCGAATGGACGATGGTGGTGCCCCTCGTCGCGAAGGCGCAGGCCCGGATGCTCGCCGAGGGTGTGAGCGAACCCGCGCCGTTCGCTCCGGAAGCGCCCATCGACATCCGCCCGTCACGCTCCTTCGACGACGAGCGCATCCGCGCCGCCCTCCCGTCGGGACGCTTCACCCTCACGGACCTGCGCCTCACGCGCCGGATTCGCAGGCGGCGGTGACGGTCAGATCGTGTGCGCCAGCTCGACGATGCGGGTGAGCTGATCCGGGTCGGTCTCCGGCGGCACGCCGTGACCGAGGTTCAGGATGTGCCCGCGGGCCGCGCGGCCCCGCTCGACGACGTCGCGCACGTGGGCTTCCAGGACCGGCCACGGTGCGGAGAGCAGCGCGGGGTCGATGTTGCCCTGCACCGTGACATCCGGCCCCAGGATCGCGGCGGCCTCGTCGAGGGGCAGCCTCCAGTCGACGCCTACTCCGTCGGCCACGCCGTCGAGGCGCATATCGGCGAGGAAGGGGCCGGTCCCGACCCCGAAGTGGATCGTCGGCAGGCCGATGCCGGACAGCGCTGCGTGCGAGTGCGGGGCGACGAAGGCGCGGTAGTCCGCCGTGCTGAGGGAACCGGCCCAGCTGTCGAAGAGCTGGACGACGGACGCTCCCGCGTCGCGCTGGGTCTCCAGGAAGCGGCGGGAGACACGCGCCAACCAGCCCGCGAGGCGGTTCCACGACGCCGGGTCGGAATGCATCATGGCCCTGGCCCGCAGGTGCTCCTTGGACGGCCCGCCCTCCACGAGGTAGGCGGCGAGGGTGAAGGGAGCGCCGGCGAATCCGATCAGCGGGGTGTCGCCGAGCTCGGCCGTGACGAGCCGCACGGCCTCGGCGATGGCCGTGCCGTCCAGGTCGTCCGGATCGATCGCGGTGACGCGCTCGACGTCGGCCGCCGTCCGCACCGGGTTCGCGAAAACCGGACCGCGACCGGGCTCGATCTCGACCTCGACCCCGGCGAGGCGCAGCGGGATGACGATGTCGCTGAAGAAGACCGCCGCGTCCACGCCGTGACGGCGCACCGGCTGCAGGGTGATCTCCGCGGCGAGGTCAGGGGTCAGGCAGGCGTCGAGCATCCGGGTGCCCACACGCAGCTCGCGGTACTCCGGGAGGGAGCGGCCCGCCTGCCGCATGAACCACACCGGGGCGTGTGCGGGACGGTCGCCGGAGAGGGCGCGCAGGAGCGGAGCATCGGAGAGAGCCATGCCCCCATCCTCCCATCCGCCCCTTATGGAGCCGCCGTGTTGGACCCGCCGACCCTTCGCCCGCAGACGCTCCGGTACAATCGATCTGTGCTGCTGTGTGTCACGGCGAGTCACAAGACCGCCTCCTTCGAACTGCTCGAACGCCTGAGCCGCACCCCCGACGACGTCGCTCCCACCATCGTGGGCATGACGCCGTGCGTGCAGGGTGCGGTCGTCCTGGCGACGTGCAACCGCTTCGAGGCGTACGTGGAAATGGACGAACCCGTCACCGCGGCGGGCGCCATCGGCGTCGAAGCCGTGATCGAAGCGGTCGAGTCCGCCACCGGCATCCCTGCCGCCGACCTGGACGGTGCCTACACGGTCCACGCCGGACGTCGCGTCGCCGAGCATCTGTTCTCCGTGGCATCCGGCCTCGAATCCGTCGTCTCCGGAGAGGGCGAGATCGCCGGTCAGGTGCGCCGTGCCCTCAAGTCCGCCCGCAAGGACGGCACCACCTCGCCCGAGCTCGAGCGCCTCTTCCAGCGCGCCAGCCAGGCTCAGCGCAAGGTCAAGAACGTCACCGCCCTCGGCCGCGCCGGGCGTTCGCTCGTGCGACTCGCGCTCGAACTCGCGGACAGCCGCATCGCCGACTGGTCCGCGGAGCGCGTGCTGCTCGTCGGAACCGGCGCCTACGCGGCCGTCACCCTCGCCACACTCCGCGAACGCGGCGCCGTGAACATCTCGGTGTACTCGCCCTCCGGCCGGGCCGAGGTCTTCGCCGCGAAGCACGGCATCCGACCGATCAGCGCCGACGAGTACGCCCGCACCGCCGCGAGGTCGAGCCTGCTCATCACCTGCACCACCGCGACGGAACCCGTGCTCGGCCCTGAGCACCTGCAGCTGCCGACCGGCCTCGCCGCGGCGGGCTGCCCGGTCGGCACGCACAGCCAGCTCGTGGTCGACCTCGGCATGCCCCGCAACGTCGACCCTGCCGTCGCGTCGCTCGAGGGCGTCGCGCTGCTCGACCTCGAGACCATCCGACTGCACGCGCCCCTCGAAGAGCTGCAGGCGACGGATGCCGCTCGCAGCGTCGTGCGCGAGGCCGCCGAGACCTTCCACGTGGTCGGCGCGCGCCAGAGCGTGACCCCGTCGGTCGTGGCGTTCCGCTCGCACATCTTCGAGCTGCTCGAGCGTGAGATCGCCCGTGCCCGCGCGCGCGGTGACGAGGACGGCAAGGTCGAGCAGGCCCTGCGTCACCTCTCCGGCGTGCTGCTGCACACCCCGACCGTGCGTGCGCACGAACTCGCCGCCGCGGGCCGCGCCGACGAGTTCACCGCAGCGCTGTCCGCCCTGTACGGCATCGCGCCGGAGGTCGACGCCTCGGAAGACGCCGCCAGCGCCTGACGCGCTCAGCCCACGCGGTGGCAGACTGGAGGCATGGCCCTTCACATCACCGGAGACACCGCCGCCGACGAACTGCTGACCGACAATCCCCTGGCTCTGCTGGTGGGAATGCTGCTCGACCAGCAGGTGCCGATGGAGACCGCGTTCGCCGGTCCGCTCAAGATCGAGCAGCGCACCGGAGCGGCTGATGCCGCCTCCATCGCCGGCATGGTACCGGACGAGTTCCTCGAGGCCTTCACGCAGACCCCCGCCGTGCACCGATTCCCCGGGTCGATGGCGACGCGCGTGCAGACGCTGTGCCAGACCCTCGTCGACGACTGGGGCGGCGACGCGGCCGCGCTGTGGACCGAGGGCGACCCGTCGGGACCCGAGGTGCTCAAGCGGCTCAAGGCGCTGCCCGGATTCGGAGAGCAGAAGGCGAAGATCTTCCTCGCCCTCCTCGGCAAGCAGTATGGCTTCACCGGCGAGGGGTGGCGCGAGGCGTCAGCCCCCTACGGCGAGGACGGGTCGTATCGCAGTGTGGCCGACATCGTCTCGCCTGACTCCCTCGCCAAGGTGCGCGAGCACAAGAAGGCGATGAAGGCCGCGGCGAAGGCACCGAAGTGAAGCCGACGGGGGATGACGTCGCCGGACTCATCGCCCGCTCCTCCCCCGCCGTGCGGCGGCGCGATGCCGAGACGCTGACCGCGCTCATGCAGGAGATCACCGGACGCGAGCCCATGACGTGGGGCACCATCATCGGATTCGGCTCCTGCCACTACCGCTACCCCACCGGCACGGAGGGCGACAGCGGGCTGCTCGGCTTCGCCCCACGCAAGGCCGCGACGACGATCTACCTGTTCGACGGCGTCGACGCGCATGCCGACGCCCTGGCGGAGCTCGGCCCCCACACGACCGGGGTCGGCTGCCTGTACATCAAGGACCTCGAGCAGATCGACCTCGACGTGCTGCGCGGCATCCTGGAGCGTTCACTGGCCTGGGTCGAAGCGGGCGGCACCCCCGAGGTGCAGCTCACCGTCACCGGCTGACAGCCGCGACCTCCCCCTCCGCGACGCGCACGCTCGATGCACCACGCCGCAGCCACCGCCGCAGCCACCGCCGGTCGTGCGTGACCGTGACGACCGCTGCCGGATGATCGTCGAGTGCCCGTTCCAGCTGCTCCACGAGCTCCGGGTCGAGGTGGTTGGTCGGTTCGTCGAGCAGCAGCACGTCGAACCGCGAGGCGAGCGCGACCGCGAGATCGAGACGCCGCCGCCGCCCCACAGACAGCGCCCGGAAGGGACGGTCGACCTCGTCCACACGGAACAAACCGTGGCCGAGCAGCGCTGCCAGGGCGTCGGACGGCGGCACGGCCGCGCGTCGCGCGAACACCTCGACGGCGGAGCCCCGCGCGACCGCCCCCACGTCCTGCCGAAGTCGGGCGATGCGGAGCCCGTCGCGTCGCTCGATCGACCCCGACGTCGCGCACAGCTCACCGGAGAGGAGATCGAGCAGGGTGGTCTTCCCCGCCCCGTTCGGCCCCGTGACGAGCCAGCGGTCGCCCGGATCCAGGCTCCACGCGGGCAGGGAGAGCCGACGACCGGGTTCGCGGAGCTCCACGTCGCGCAGTGTGACGAGCGGGCCCTCCTCCTCGCGCGCGGCCGCGCCGTCCGGCAGCACGAACCGGAGCGGCTCAGGCGGGGGCGGTACTGGGTCCTCCCGCAGGCGGGCCAGACGCTCCTTCGCCATGCGGATGCGGCCGACCGCGCCGTGATCGCGGCTGCGGGCACGGAAGGCGCCGTGACCGAAACCATCGAGCTCGAGCTTGCGCGGGATCGCGTCGAGACGGAACGCGTTCGCGGAGAGCATCTCCTCGGTGCGCGCGACCTCGGCCTTCCACGCCTCGTGACGCTCGGCTGCGCGGCGGCGCTCGGTCTCCCGCGCGCGGAGGAAGCCCGCGTAGCCGTCGCCGTAGCGGTGGAGGCGACCCCCCTCCACCCGCACGACATCAGTCGCGAACCGAGCGAGGAAGTCGCGATCATGCGTCACCACGACCAGCGCGCCGCGATGGGCGGCGATCCGAGCTTCCACCCAGGCCAGCGCCCGATCATCGAGATCGTTCGTCGGCTCGTCGAGCAGCAGCAGCTCCGCCCCGGCGGAAAGCGCCACCGCGAGGGCGAGTCTGGCGCGTTCTCCGCCCGACAGTGCGGCGACAGGACGCCGCCGATCCAGGCGACCGAGGCCGAGCTGCTCCAGCGCGGCATCGACATGGCGGTCGACCGCGTAGCCGCCGCGGGCCTCGAAGCGATCCTGCAGCGCAGCCACGACGGACAGCCGCGACTCCTGCTCCTGCGGTGTCGCTGTCGCGAGCAGCTCGTAGGCACGACCGAGTTCCTGTTCGAGCGTGCGCAGGTCGCCCAAAAGCTGGTCGATGGCCGCCGCGACGGTCGCCGAAGCCGGAAACTCGGGGTGCTGCGTGGCATAGGCGACACCGCCAGGGATCACGACCCTCGCGTCGCCCGCGGTCGGGGCGAGCGCGCCGGCAAGCAGGTCGAGCAACGTGGTCTTGCCTGCGCCGTTGTCACCGATGATCGCGAGGCGGTCGGTCGGTCCGACCACGAGATCGATGCGATCCAGCACGATGTGGTCGGAGAAGCGGACGGCGGCCGCGCGCAGCTCGCACACGCGGTGCGAGCGGGCAGCGAGGGGTGCAGGAAGTGAAGGGGAAGTGGGGAACACGAGGAGTCCTCTCCGACGGCGCAGACAGCGCCGCGGGTATGCGTCGAACGACGCGAGTGATCACGGACCTCGACCGCATCGCCGGGCGACGCGTTCGCTCAGGACCCACCACGGAGAAGACGTCTCGACGCGGTGTCCCGATCTAGCGAATCAGAGTACCCACGGGTCCAGACCATAGCAGGCCCACCCCCGCCCGCGCCAGCAGCTCGTCGGTGAGCGCTACGCACGCGCCGTGGCGGGATCATGACGAACACGATCCCGCCACGCACGCATCACTCGTTCGAGGACTCAATCCAGGCGGATGAACCGACGACGCTGCGCCGCGCGCATCATCCCCGCGCCGATCAGCAGCGCCAGCGCGCCGAGGCCCGTGGCCGTCCAAGCGATCGTCCCGCCGGTCGTCGCGAGGCCAGGCACAGGGGGGACGAAATGCTGCGTCGCACATGCCGCGGACGGGTCGCAGACTCCGAACGGACTGGTGGTGGTCACGACGTTGCGAAGCGCGCCATCACCGCCCTGCTTCACGGTGACCGAGTAGGTGATGGTGACCACCTGACCTGTGCCGAGATCACCGCTCCAGACGAGAGACTCCCCTGAGCGCTCGACCGTACCGGAGCTCGCGATGGCCGTGTCGTTCCAGGTCGCATCGTCGAGCACGCCCGAGAGATCATCCGTGACGTTGGCTCCCGCCACCGGTGCGGCACCGGTCTGGGTGACGGTGAGCGTGTAGGTCACGGTCTGCCCCGTAGCCACCGTGGCACCCGATGCGGGATTCGCGGCCTTCGAGAACACGAAACCGCCGACGGAGTGCGTGGTGACACAGGAGTCCTCGCACCTGTCGCTGATCACGACGTTGTCGAGGGACCCGTCGCCACCTCCGGTCACCGTCACCGAGTACGTGATGGTGACCGTGTCTCCGGTGATCAGATCGCCGACCCAGCTCAGTTCGCCGCTGGCCTCATCGAAATCGACGGTCCCTCCGGAGGCCGTGGCGTCGTCGTTGAAAGCGGCGTCGTCGAGGACACCGGACAGGTCGTCGAGCAGATTCGCGCCGGGGACGGCGGCGGTACCCACATGCGCGACGGTGATCGTGTAGGTGATCTCGTCCCCGATCGCGACGATCGACCCGGATGCCGGATCGGACGTCTTCGTGACGGTGTATCCGCCGACGGGGGTCGTCGTCGTGGACGGGGGCGTGTTCACGGGAGGCTGGGTGGGCGGAGTGCCGGTCGCCGTCGCGGTGTTGAGGACCTGACCGTTGTCCACGTCCGACTGGGTGATCGTGTAGCGGGCATCCGCTTCGCAGGTGACCCGTTCGTCGGGTGCGAGCGAGTCGGGGTCGCACGTGACGCCGATGCCCGCAGCACCGAGGACATCGTCCGTGACGGTGAGATCGGTGAGGTCGGTGTTGCCCGTGTTGTGCAGGTCGAACGCCCAGAGGATCTGGTCACCCAGGTCGTTGTAGCCGTTCCCGTTCACATCGAGAACGTCGACGACGCGCTTGACCAGTGTGAGCGCGGGGAGGAGCGCGACATTTGTGAAGTCGCAGCGCACGTCCGCGGCGGTCGACCCCGTGGGAAGCGTGACGTCGGCGACGCGCCCGGTCCCGGAGGACAGCACAGTGCCATCGGTGTTGTTCGTGCAGGTCCAGGAGGTCTCGTAGTTCGCGAAGTCCGTGGTCCCTGCAGCCGCCTCCGTCAGAGTGAAGCTCGCGCTGTCGAGGCCGAGGACGGGTCCGGCGGTCTCCCCCGGCAGGCCCTGTCGCCCGGGGTCCGTCCCCTCGGTGATCCCGGTGTACTCCCTCGGCAGGATGGGTGAGGTGACATCGAGCCGGAACTGATCCGTCGGCAGATACCGCCCGTTCGGAAGCACTTTCTGCGCATAGACGAGGTTGGGGTACGCGCAACTCGCAAGGTCGACGAAGGCGATGCCGGTGTCCGTCTGCGAGAGGGTGGCGCCGTTCTCCGGACGAACCCTGGTGATCGTCGATCCGGAGCCGATGGCGATCGACCCGTCGGACACGACGGCGACCGAGTGATACTGACCCAGGTTGGGAGGAGTCGTGGTGATGACCTCAGCGGTCAGGGTCGCCATGCCGGCGGTCGTGGGGATGGGACCGGGAACGCGAGCGAAGACGCCGGCCGCGGTCGCGTCCGCGTTGGACACGGCATACAGGTTCCCGAGGGAGTCGAACGCCATGTCGCCGTTCGCGGAGAGGCCGGAGATCGTCGCGACCTGACCGATCAGGGTGTTGGTGCTGGTGTCGAAGGCGTAGAGGTTCCAGAGCGCGCCGGAGGTCGCGAAGTAGTAGATCCCCGTGTCCGGGTTGATCGCGCCCGCCACGACGCCGGCTGTGCTCGGCGGACCCGGGAAGACGTCGGTCGCCTCAGTGGTCGAATCGAACCGCACGACCTGACCGGCGGTGCGGTCGTACCCCCAGATGTATCGTCCTCCGCCCTCGTCCAACGCCAGAGCGTTGACCGAGTCGCCGGCCGGAACCGTGAACTGACCGTTCGCGGTCGCCGCACCGGTCGTCGGGTCGACACGGGAGATCGCCCCCGTCGCGGTGACGACGTAGGTGGAACTCGTGCACTCGAACGCGGGAACCGCCGCCTGCGCTGGTTCCGCGGTCACGACGGATGCCCCCACTCCGAGGAGGCCGCCGACGAGCGCGGCAGCCGCGCCGAGCGCGAGCCCTCTCCGCGCGCGTCGCCGGCGCGGGGTGGCCTCGGTTCTCATCCACGTGAACGTCATCGTCTTTCCGATCTGGTCGCCGCCTCAGTACGTGCCCGAAAGCATACCTACTGACCGGCGGCGTACAGACCTACTCGCCGATCGGGGCGTCCGTTCAGAAGTTCCCCGAACCGTCACCGCACCTCAGGCGCCGCGCAGACGCTCCGCGAGGTAGGCGTGGAGCTCGTCGATCGAGACGCGCTCCTGCGCCATGGTGTCGCGATCGCGCACGGTGACCGCGTGGTCGTCGAGCGAGTCGAAGTCGACCGTGACGCAGAACGGGGTGCCGATCTCGTCCTGACGACGGTAGCGACGTCCGATCGCGCCGGCGTCGTCGAAGTCGACGGCCCAGGAACTGCGCAGCGTGTCGGCGACCTCACGCGCGAGCGGCGAGAGCTTCTCGTTGCGCGACAGCGGCAGCACCGCGGCCTTGACCGGCGCGAGACGCGGGTCGAGCTTGAGCACGGTGCGCACGTCGGTGCCGCCCTTGGCGTTGGGCACCTGCTCCTCCACGTACGCGTCGACGAGGAAGGCCATCATCGCGCGGGTGAGTCCGAACGACGGCTCGATCACGTACGGCGTGTAGCGCTCGCCCGTGGCCTGGTCGAAGTACGTCAGGCTCTGGCCGGATGCCTCACTGTGGCTGGAGAGGTCGTAGTCGGTGCGGTTGGCGACGCCCATGAGCTCGCCCCACTCCTTGCCCGCGAAGCCGAAGCGGTACTCGACGTCGATGGTGCCGGCCGAGTAGTGCGCGCGGTCGTCTTCCGGCACGTCGAACTGCCGCATGTTCTCGGGGTCGATGCCGAGGTCGATGAACCAGTTCCAGCAGGCCTCGACCCAGTGCTCGAACCACTCCTGCGCCTCAGCCGGCGGCGTGAAGAACTCGATCTCCATCTGCTCGAACTCGCGGGTGCGGAAGATGAAGTTGCCGGGCGTGATCTCGTTGCGGAACGCCTTGCCGACCTGCCCGATGCCGAACGGCGGCTTCTTGCGGCTGGCGGTGAGCACGTTCGAGAAGTTCACGAAGATGCCCTGCGCGGTCTCGGGGCGCAGGTAGTAGAGGCCGGACTCGTCGTCGACCACGCCGAGGTAGGTCTTCACCAGACCGGAGAAGGCCTTCGGCTCGGTGTACTGCCCCTTGGTGCCGCAGTTCGGGCAGGGGATGTCGGCCAGACCGTTCTCGGCCTTCCGCCCCTTGCGGGCCTCGAAGTCCTCGATGAGGTTGTCGGCACGGAAGCGCTTGTGGCACTGCAGGCACTCGACCAGCGGGTCGGTGAAGGTGGCGACGTGACCCGACGCCTCCCACACGCGCTTGGGGAGGATGATGCTGGAGTCCAGGCCCACCATGTCGCCGCGACCGCGCACGAAGGTCTGCCACCACTGCCGCCGGATGTTCTCCTTGAGCTCCGTGCCGAGGGGGCCGTAGTCCCAGGCCGACCGGGAACCGCCATAGATCTCACCCGCTTGGAACACGAACCCGCGGTGGCGGGCGAGGGCGATGACCTTGTCGAGGCGGGACTGTTCGGCCATGGTGGCTCCAATGGTCGGATGCGGGAGGAGAACCCGCGAACACGGGCATCCCATTCTATCCGTGGTTCCCGCGCGCTCCCTGGCCCCGAGGACTGCGCGGGAGTAGCGTCCTGGGGATGAGCACTGCAGCACGAACACCGAGGACCCGCGACGACGACACCCGCTTCTTCGGGCAGCCGTGGGCACTGGTGCACATCTTCGGCGTCGAGATGTGGGAGCGCTTCAGCTTCTACGGCATGCAGGGCATCCTGCTCATCTACCTGTACTTCGAGGTGACCGAGGGCGGCCTCGGCATCCCCAAGGCCGTCGCCGGCGGGATCGTTGGCGCCTACGGGGGCTCGGTCTACCTGTCCACGATCCTGGGCGCCTGGCTCGCCGACCGTCTCTTCGGCGCGGAGCGGGTGCTGTTCGTCAGCGCCATGGTCATCGTGGCGGGACACCTCGCCCTCGCCCTGCTCCCCGGTGCGGTCGGTGTGGGCGTCGGTCTCGTGCTCGTGGCCGTCGGATCCGGTGGGCTCAAGGCGAATGCGTCGTCCGTCGTCGGCACTCTCTACAGCGAAGACGATCCTCGGCGCGACGCGGGCTTCTCGCTGTTCTACCTCGGGATCAACCTCGGCGCGTTCCTCGGCCCGATCCTCACCGGCATCCTGCAGTCGTCGTTGGGCTTCCACTACGGCTTCGGACTCGCCGCGATCGGGATGACACTGGGACTCATCCAGTACGCGTTCGGCCGCAAGGCCCTCCCCGACTCCGCCCGCGAGGTGCCGAACCCGCTCCCGACGTCCCGCTATCTCCTGGTCGGACTGATCGGTGGCGCCGCGGTCGTCCTCATCGCCGTCCTGGTGCTCGCCGGCGTGATCCGACCCGACAACCTCGCCACCCTGGTGATCGGCGTCACGATCGTCGCCGCGGTCGCGTACTTCTCGGTGATCCTCGGCAGCCGTCGGATCGACGCCACCGAACGCTCGCGCGTGTGGGCGTTCCTGCCGCTCTTCATCACCAGTGTCGCGTTCTGGTCGCTGTACCAGCAGCAGTTCACGGTGCTGACGATCTACTCCGACCAGCGCCTGGACCGGAACCTGTTCGGCTGGGAGATGCCGGTGTCGTGGGTGCAGTCGATCAACCCGGTCTTCATCATCATCCTGTCCGGTGTCTTCGCGGCGATCTGGACCCGTCTGGGGAAGCGTCAGCCCTCGACGCCGGTCAAGTTCGCCCTGGCGGCGATCATCATGGGGTCGGCGTTCCTGCTCTTCCTGCCGTTCGCCGGTGGCGGGGAGAACTCCACGCCGCTGCTCGCGATCGTCGGGATCCTCTTCGTGTTCACCGTGGCGGAGCTGCTCATCTCCCCCGTCGGCCTGTCGGCGGCCACCAAGCTCGCCCCGACCGTGTTCCGCACCCAGATGGTCGCGCTGTTCTTCCTGTCCATCGCCCTGGGCACCGCGATCTCGGGATGGCTCGTGCAGTTCTACAACCCCGACGACGAGGTGCCCTTCTTCTCGATCCTCGGCGGGATCGCCATCGTCGTCGGCATCGGGCTGCTGCTGAGCGTGAAGCCCGTGCTGACGCTGATGCGCGGAGTGCGCTGAGTCACCGGCCCCGAATCAGGCGGTGAAGGGGGTCAGGCGGTGAAGAGGACGCTCAGGCCGTGAAGAGGTAGCCGCGCTCGGTGTCGTACCCGGCGATCCGGAGGCCGCTGCCGAGCAGGCCCTCCATCTGCGCACGCAAGCGCAGACGCCACTCGTGAGCGGCCGCAGGGTCGGAGACGCGCAACGCCTCGATGTCGTCCGGGATCTCGAGCGTCTCGACCACAGCCTCGTCGGCCGGGGGCTTGGCGATGTCCGCGAGCGCCCATTCCACGTCGAGCCGGTCACTCTCGTCGCCCGCGTCACCGCCGCCGAAGATGCCGTAGCGGTTGACGGAGTATCCGGTCGCTCGGGCGCCCAGCACGGTGAAGAAGAAGTGCGCGTTGCGCGCGACCAGCGGATCGAACACCCACGTGATGCGGCCGACGTCACGGGAGAACGCCCACTGACGCTGATGCTCCTTGAGCTCGCGACCCCAACCGCGCCCGCGGTACTCGGGCAGCAGGGCGGTGATGTGGGAGTGCATCGCGCGGCGGGCGGGCTCCCCGAAGAAGGCGATGGACGCGCCGACCATGCGCTCGTCGTCCCCTTCGCCGTCGAAGAAGCCGACGACGTAGTTGCCCGACTGCTGCAGGGCGCGCAGGGTTCCGGCATCCACCACGCGCTGCGGACCCCTGATGGAGTCGAGCAGGCCCTGGGCGTCGAGGATGAGTTCAACGGTGTCGAGGTCACGGATGGTTCGCACGCACCCAGTCTGCCCCTCCTCGGCCCGTTCGAGGAATCCGGCGCGGAGATTCGGCGATAGCCTGAGCCGATGGGTGCGAGCGATGACAGGGCCAGGAAGCGCCTCTCCCGCACCCCTCCCCGTTGGGCGGTCGTCGCCGTGCTCGCTTTCGCGGGGCTCTGCTCGTCCTTCATGTTCACGCTCGTCGTCCCGCTGCAGGCCGAGCTCCCGCAGCTGCTGAACGCCTCCCGCGAAGACACCACCTGGGTCGTCACGATCACCCTGCTGGTCGCGGCCGTCGCCACCCCGATCTCGGGACGCCTGGGTGACATGTACGGCAAGCGCCGTGTCGTGATCGCCCTGCTCGCGATCCTGATCCTCGGGTCCGTGATCGCCGCGCTCTCCGGCTCGATCGTCGGCGTGATCATCGGCCGCGCGCTGCAGGGCGCGGTGACGGGCGTCGTGCCGCTCGGCATCGCCATCATGCGCGACGTGCTCCCTCCCGAACGACTGGGCACCGCGGTCGCCCTCATGAGCGCCACCATGGGCGTCGGCGGCGCGATCGGGATGCCGGTGGCCGCGCTCCTCGCCCAGAACGCGGACTGGCACATGCTGTTCTGGCTCGCCGCCGCACTCGGGGTCGTCGGCCTTGCCCTGGTGCTGGCCGTGATCCCCGAAGACGTGCTGCGCTCTCCCGGCCGACTCGACGTGGTCGGTGCCATCGGGCTCGCGATCGGTCTCACCGGCATCCTGCTCTTCGTCTCGCGCGGCGCGCAGTGGGGATGGACGTCTCCCCTGACGCTCACCTGCATCGTCGGCGGACTCGTGGTGCTGCTGGTCTGGGGCTGGTATCAGCTGCGCACGAAGGATCCCCTGCTCGACCTGCGCGTGGCCGCGCGCCCCGCCGTGCTGTTCACGAACATCGCCGCGATCGGCATGGGGTTCGCGCTGTTCGCCTCGAATGTCACGTTCCCGCAGCTGCTCGAGATGCCGACGGTCGGCGGTGCGGGATTCGGTCTCGACATGCTCGCGGCGTCCCTCGTGATCATGCCGGCCGGGCTCGTGATGATGGTCATCTCACCCCTGTCGGGATGGCTCGAGCGCACCGTCGGCCCGCGCCCGCTGTTCACGGTCGGTGCCGCCGCGATCGTGCTCGCCTACGTCTTCGTGCTGCTGTGGTCCTCCGAGGTGTGGCACATCTTCGTGGCCAACATCTTCATCGGCGTCGGGATCGGCTTCACGTTCGCCGCCATGCCGATGATCATCATGCGCTCGGTTCCGGCGAACGAGACCGGCGCATCGAACGGCCTGAACGCGCTGTTCCGTTCGGTCGGGACGTCCAGCGCCTCGGCGGTGATGGGTGGGGTCCTCGCCGCGATGAGCATCGACGTCGACGGAGTGGCCGTCCCCACACGCGCGGCCTTCGAGGTGTGCTTCTGGCTCGCGATCGCGGCGGGTCTGATCGCCGTGGTGCTCTCGCTGTTCATCCCGAAGCAGCGCAGCTCCGAGCAGCGCCCCTCGCTACCGGGCTGAGCATGCCTGCCGAGCCGAGCCGAGCCGAGCCGCTTCGGATTCAGCCGGTGATCGTGCGGGGGTCAGGGTCGTCGGCGCGCGGAGGGCGGAGCCGGTCCGGGATGGGCCAGGCCAGCACGAACTGAGCCGTCGCGGGCCGCGTCATGTCACCGAAGTCGTCGATCTTCACCACGATCCGCCCCGGCACGCCGTCTTCGTCGGGCGTCACCTCGAGGATGCGCACCCGCAGCGGGCGCTCGGCCTCGCCGTCCAGCACCGACTCACCTTCCAGCATCCAGGGATCGGCGAGCCAGGCGATGCCGTGCTCTTCCAGCGCCGCTTCGGCTTCGAGCCACTCGGTGGGAGCGGAGACGGGCCGGCCGAGCACGTCGACGGGCACCCAGTCGTCGCCCGCGGGGTGTATCCACCCGAGCAGCTCGCCGTCGTCGCGACGATGCGGGGTCCAGTCAGATCGAGGCATCCCCCGATGCTAGCGAGATCAGGCGGACGCACGAGAACAGGCCGATCTGTGCGCAACATGCCTGATGCGGCGTGAATGCCTGATGTGGCGTGTGCAGAGCTCGCACGCCTCGACGTCAGTGCGTGTACTCCATCAGCTCGACGCCGAGCACCCGGAAGGCGTCGTGCGCGCGCAGACGGTGGGTGATCGAGAGGTCGTCGAAGCACACGATGAGCGAATAGGCGACCCCGGCGCGCGGTCCCGCGAGCACACCCGCCTCGGCCCGCACTCCGCGATCCCTGCCGGTCTTGTTCACGAACAGCAGGCCGTGCGCATCGTGATCGTGTGCGAACGGGTCGAGACCCGTCGACGCCGCGACCAGACTCAGATCCTGGTTGAGGCTGAGCCACTCGGACACCTGCGCGCTGACGGCGGCATCCACGACCTGAGAGTTCACGAGGGCGGAGAACAGCCCGGCGAGCTCACGGGCGGACCCCACGGCCACCTGGGGCGCGTCGTCGGGGCCGCGGCGGTCACGGAAGCGGTCGAGCAGGGCCGTGCGACGCAGACCGAGCGACTCGATGCGCTCGCGCACGCGGTCATGCCCCACCCTCTGGAGCAGCGCGTTCACCGCGATGGGATCACCCGCGGTCGCCGCCATCACGGCGAGGTCTTCCAGCGGCAGAGCCGGCGCGTGCAGATGCCGCCACAGACCGGAGGTCTCCACGACCTCGACGGTGTCACGCTCGACGATCTCGAACGGATCGAGCGCGCCGCTCTGGAATCCCGCGGCGACCTCGATCAGCAGCGGCACCACCCCGAGGCCGGCGATCGGCATCGTGACGTGGTCGTCGCCGGCGAGCACATGCACATGATTGTCGAGGTCGACGACGTGCACCGACACCTGCGCTCCGGAGTCGACCAGTCCCTCCAGCGCCCGGAGCGTGGCCGTGAACGACCGGCGTCCGGCGGCAGCACGTCGAGGGAGACGGCGGCTGGTGCGCTGCGAACGACGACCCGCCCCCGAAACCTCCTGGGCACCGTCGAGGGACTCGGGGGCCGAGGAGTTGCGGAAGCCTTCACCAGGCTCGAGAGCGCCCACGCTGATCCTTAGGGGGGTGGATGTGCGGGATACCGAGGGGACACGCTCCCCAGCGGCAGGGCTATCGTAACCCCACCGCCGGGGGATGCTTCACAGAGTGTGACGATCTGTCACCAGATGGTCACCCGCGACGCCTCCGGCAGCCAGAGCGCATCCGACTCGCTCACACCGAAAGCCTCGTAGAACGCGTCGATGTTGCGCACGATCTGGTTGCAGCGGAACTCGTTGGGCGAGTGCGGGTCGATCGTCAGCAGACGCAGCGTCTCGGCGTCGCGGCTCTTCTGCTGCCACACCTGAGCCCACGACAGCAGCAGGCGCTGCACGCCCGTGTACCCGTCGATGACGGGTGCCTCGGCGCCGTCGAGCGACAGTTCGTAGGCCTTCAGGGCGATGCCGAGCCCGCCGAGGTCGCCGATGTTCTCTCCGATGGTGAGCGCGCCGTTCACGTGGTGCTCGGAGTCGAGGCCCTCAGGGACGAGTGCGTCGTACTGCGCGATGAGCGCCTTGGTGCGCTCCTCGAACGCCGAGCGGTCGGCATCGGTCCACCAGTCCTGCAGGCGCCCGTCGCCGTCGTAGCGGCTGCCCTGATCGTCGAAGCCATGTCCGATCTCGTGGCCGATGACCGCACCGATGCCCCCGTAGTTCGCCGCGGCGTCTCGCCCCGCGTCGAAGAACGGGTACTGCAGGATGGCAGCGGGGAACACGATCTCGTTCATCGACGGGTTGTAGTACGCGTTGACCATCTGCGGCGGCATGTGCCACTCGTCGCGGTCGATGGGCTTGCCCACCTTGTCGACGTTGCGGTCGTGCTCGAAGATCGAGGCCCGGCGCACGTTGCCGAACAGGTCGGCCCTGTCGATCTCGAGGCTCGAGTAGTCGCGCCACACGTCGGGGTGGCCGATCTTCGGGGTGAACGCGTCGAGCTTGGCGAGCGCGCGCTCCCGGGTCTCGGCCGTCATCCACTCGAGCTCGGTGATGCTCCGCCGATACGCCTCGACGAGGTTCGCCACCAGCTCGTCCATCGCAGCCTTCGCCGTCGGCGGGTAGTGCCGTTCGACGTAGACCTTGCCGATGGCTTCGCCGAGCGCTCCCTCGGTGAGCGAGACACCGCGCTTCCAGCGCTCGCGGATCGTGGGCACCCCGGTGAGCTCGGTGCCGTAGAACGAGAAGTTCTCCTGCACGAGGTCGTCGGTCAGGTACGGGGCCGCGGCGTGCACGGCCTTCGCCCGCAGCCAGGCCTTCCAGTCGTCCAACCGCTCGGCCGTCAGCAGCGAACCGAGCCCTTCGAAGAAGCTGGGCTGCGCGACGACGACCTCGTCGAAGGCCGCGGGGTTGGACGGCGAGACCGCCTCGCGCCACGGAGCCAGGTCGACGCCCGCGAGCGCCTGCAGCTCGTCCCAGGTCTTGAGGTTGTAGGTCGCCACAGCGTCACGGCTGCGCACGTTGTCCCAGTGGTGGCCGGCCAGCTCGGTCTCGAGCGCGATCGAGCGGTCGGCGTTCGCTGCGGCATCAGCCACGCCGGCCAGGGTCAGCAGACGCTCGAGGTGCGCGCGGTACGCCGCCCTGGTGTCGGCGAAGGTGTCCAGGCGGAAGTAGCTCTCGTCCGGAAGGGACAGGCCCGCCTGCACCAGCACCGGGAGGTAGCGCTCGGGGTCGCCGGGGTCGCCGTCGACGTAGAGACCGATGATCGAGGCGCGACCGTCACGGTCGTAGGCGCCCACCGTGCGCAGGAACTCCGGCACGTCGGCGATCGCATCGATCTCGGCGAGGGTCTCGGCGAGCGGGGTGACGCCGGCGGCGTCGATGCGCTCGGTGTCCATGAAGCTCGCGAACAGGTCGCCGATCTTGCGGGCGAGCGTGCCTTCCGGTGCGTCCTGCGACTCCTCGATGATGGCGCGCACGTCTTTCTCGGCCTGCTCGGCGAGAAGGTGGAACGAGCCCCAGCGTGCCTTGTCGCCGGGGATCTCGGTGCGGGCGAGCCACTCGCCGTTCACGTGGCGATACATGTCGTCCTGCGGGCGGATGTCGGAGCTGAACTCATCAAGGGCGAGGCCCACGGGAAGAACGTCAGTCATGCGCCCAGCCTATGACCCGCCTCCCCCGAACGGCAGGAGCACGTTCATCCGGAAGCCCTCATCCGTGCGCTCCGCGAACACCTCACCGCCGTGGGCACGGGCGAGGCCGCGCGCGATCGACAGTCCGAGCCCCGCACCGGAAGCGACACCGCCCTGCTCGGCCGATGAGCTGCGCGCTGCATCCTCGCGCCACCCCACGTCGAACATGCGGTCCAGATCCTCCACCGCCACTCCGGCTCCATGATCGAGGATGCCGAGCACGAGACGGTTCCGGTCCACCTCGGTGGCGGAGATGACGATCTCCGTGCCGCGTGGCGCGTGCCGGATCGCGTTCGTCAGCAGGTTGACGATGATGCGTCCGAGCTGATGCGGATCCGCCCAGAGCACGTGCCCTCCCACACCGCGCTCGACGACGCGCACCTCGTGGACCGCGGCCGCGACCGCGACGTCGGCGACCGCGTCGGAGACCACATCGAGCAGCTCGACCTGCTGCGTCTGCAGTTGCACGGCGCCCGAGGTCAGCGTCGACAGCTCGAACAGCTCGTCGACCATGCGACTCATCGTCTCCACCTGTGCCCGCACCTGCCCGGCGAACCGCTCCGGCGCGTCAGCCGCGCCGTCCTCGATCGACTCGGCGAGCGCACGCACCGCGGTCAGCGGAGTGCGGAGGTCGTGCGAGATCCAGGCGAAGAAGCGCCGCCGCGCCGAATCGAGACGCTCCAGCTCGGCATTCGCGGCATCCACCTTCGCCGATACCTCCGCCAACTGCAGGGACAGGTCGTCCAGCTCGCGGGATCCGCCATGACCTGCGACGATCACGCCGCCGCGGCCCATCTCCTCGAGCGATGCCGAGAAGCGGTCGAACGACGCCCTCATCGCTCTCGCCGCGACCCAGGCGGTCGCCAGCCCCAGGACGAGGGACACCCCGATCACGGCGAGCAGCACCGTCAGGTCGTGCGTCGAGATGTACATCTCCACCGCGATCGCGACGACCGAGGCAGCCATCGTGACGACCCCTGCGCTGGCGACGAGCATGAGCTGGGCACGGACCGACCGGCGGCGCATCATCCGCAACAGGGCGAGGGTGAGGGCCGCGACGACCACGGCCGCGAGCAGACACGTCAGCACGATCAGCAGCACATCGGGCGCGGCGAGCACGATCACGAACGGCCCCCGTCGGTCGAGAACCGGTAGCCGACGCCCCACTCCGTGCGCAGGTGGACGGGGTCGCGCGGATCCTGCTCGATCTTCTCCCGCAGCCGACGCACATGCACCGTGACGGTCGATGCCTCACCGAAGCTCCATCCCCACGCCTCGCGGAGGATCTCCTCCCGCCCGAGAGCGCGCCCCTCGTTGCGCACCAGGAAGTACAGCAGGTCGTACTCCCGACCGGTGAGGGCGATCTCCTCGCCACGCACCCAGACGCGGCGACGCAGCGAGTCGATCGAGAACACGCCGGCACGCACTTCCCCCGCTGCCGCATGGACGGCCTGCGCGCGGCGCACCAGGGCGCCGACGCGCATCGACAGCTCCCGCAGCGAGAACGGTTTGGGAAGGTAGTCATCGACGCCGAACTCGAAACCTTCGATGCGGTCGTCCACCTGGCCGAGGGCGGTGAGCATCATGATCGGCACATCGGAGAACGAGCGCAGATCGCGGCAGAGCTCGTCCCCGCTGATCCCCGGCAGCATGCGGTCGACGATGACCACGTCCGGGGTCCTCTCGCGCAGGGCCGTCCGCGCCGAGACGCCGTCCCCGAAGCTCGACACCGCGTAGCCGTCGGCCCGCAGATACGCGCCGACCGCGGCTCTGACGGTGGGGTCGTCCTCGACGACCGCCACCTCGATCTTCTGGTGTTCGGGGGTCGCCTCCCGCACGAGGGTCTCATCAGGCATGGGTCGACACTAGTCGCGCGCTCCGCGCCGTCCAGCGGTTCCTTACGGTTCTGAAAGGTCTTCCCCGTCGACCTCCGCGCGTTCGTAGCGTTCTTCGAAGTGCGACCCGACACGGCATCCGCCACCACGCAATCACGTCGCACGCACCGTGAACAGGAGAACCTCATGCGCAAGATCGCCTTCGCCGCCACTGCGGCCGTCACCCTCGCCCTCGCCCTGTCGGCGTGCAGCTCGCCCGCCGCGACAGAGGACACCAAGCCCTCGTCATCTGCGTCGCAGAGCGCCGATTCCGGCGCCTCGACGACCGAGATGAAGATGTCCGAGAAGACCGGCACTTTCATGGGCCTGAACGAGAAGAAGGTGTCGGGCACCGTCACCGTGTCAGGCGACGAGGTCGCCCTGTCCGGGTTCTCCTCGGACGAGGGACCGGACCTGCACGTGTACCTCACGAACGGCACGGATGAGGCAGCGGTCTCCGCCGGCATGCTCGTCGACGCGGTCTCGTTCGACACCGCGACGCAGACCTTCATGCTCGACGGCATCGACACCTCCGAGTACTCCTACGTCGTGATCCACTGCGACAAGGCGAAGGCCGTGTTCGGAGCAGCCGAGCTCTCATGAGCGGACCGCGACCAGCACGCACCCTGACCCTCTCGCTGCTCGGCGGCGGGGCCAGGGTGGCTGTGGGAGTGCTCTGGCTTGTCGAGGGCATCCTCAAGTACCGGGCAGGGTTCGGGGCGGCCGACATCGAGCTGGTGGCGCAGAGCACGGAGGGGAACCCACGGGTGCCGTGGTTCTTCGCGCCGTTCGGGTCGTTCATGGGGACGGCGCCCGAGCTGTTCGGTGCGGTGATGCCCGCTCTCGAGGTCGCGCTCGGCGTGCTGCTGGTCGTGGGCCTGCTGACCCGGATCACCGCGTTCCTGTCGATCGGGACGCTGATGCTCTACTGGAGCGCCGATCAGCTGATCGCGCAGTACCCGGCGATGGTGGTGCTCTCCGCCGTCGTGCTCCTCGTCCCGCTCGCGGGACGGTTCGGCGTGGACGGATGGCTTCGTGCTCGTCGAGCGCGAGGGACCGAGGTGACTTCAGGCCTGTGGGAGGACTGAAGCGACGGGAGGGATGAGCCCGACGAGGAAGGGACCGGATCGCGTCGCGGAGGGGCGGGGCGTCCGGGTCAGTCGCGTCGTCGCGTGCGGAAGCGCCGGCGACGCGACTGCTCGGCGGGAACGGGGGCCGGGCGCGCGGCACGGCGCTCGGCCCATGCAGCCACCTCGTGATCCACGTCGCGGAGAGGCGTCACGACCGGTGGGCCGCCCTGCAGCTGGCGCCGCGCCTCGCGCACGCGGCGGTTGAAGTCCTCCAGCACGTCGCGCACATCGGACTCGCGCCCGAGCAGGTCGAGCTGGTCGTCCAGTTCCCTGTCCTCGGTGCGGAGCAGGATCGCGGGCGGCCCGAGGCCGGTCAGGTTCTCGGTCTGGATCTTGCGCCGGATCCACCAGTCGGGATCATGGTGGGTGCCGAGCCCTTCGATGGGCTTTCCCGCACCGGGAAGATCGTCGAACTCCCCTCGACGGATCGCCACCTGGATCGCCGTCTCGATGAATGCCGCAGGATCGACGGCAGCAGCGAATCCCGGAGCGGCCCCCGACTCCGCACTCGCGTCGCCATCCGCACTCGCGTCGCCGTCCATGCTGTCGCGCCTGCTCGCGAGATACCGAGCGGCCGCGTCTCTGGGGTCCGTCATGATGCACCTCCGTGGCATCCGAGTCCTTTCACCCTACGTCCGTGGCGGCCGGTGAGGTCGGCGCCAGGTCATAGGCTCGGAGGATGACCGCGCGCCCCTCCCTCAACCGAGAGATCCTGCGGCTGGCGGTCCCCGCTCTCGGCGCGCTGATCGCGGAGCCCGCGTTCCTGATCGTGGACGCCGCGCTCGTCGGTCATCTCGGAACCACCCCGCTCGCCGGACTCGGCATCGCGGGGGCCGTGCTCCAGACGATCGTGGGGCTGATGGTCTTCCTGGCGTACTCCACGACACCCGCCGTGGCGCGGCGCTTCGGAGCGGGGAAGCCGGGAGAGGCCGTCTCCGTCGGGATCAACGGCATGTGGCTGGCCCTCGGGCTCGGCGCCGTGCTCGCGGTCATCGGAGCCGTCTCCTCGCCGTGGCTGGTCTCGCTGTTCGGTGCGAGCGAGGCCGTGGCCGCCCAGGCGAACGAGTACCTCGTGATCTCGATGTGGGGCCTGCCGGCGATGCTCATCGTGTTCGCCGCGACCGGGCTCCTGCGCGGCATGCAGGACACCATGACGCCCCTGTGGATCGCGGGACTCGGATTCGGCGCGAACGCCCTGCTCAACTGGCTGTTCATCTACGGGCTCGGCTGGGGCATCGCCGGTTCCGCCACCGGCACCGTGACCGCGCAATGGGGGATGGTCGCCGCCTACGTCCTGGTCGTGCGTCGTCTCGCCACCCGGCACAGCGCCTCCCTGCGCGCGCAGGGAGCGGGTCTTCGCAGCACCGCGACATCGGGCGGATGGCTGTTCCTGCGCACCGTGAGCCTGCGCATCGCACTGCTCGCGACCGTCGGCGTGGCCACCGGCATCGGCACGGACGAGCTGGCCGGATGGCAGATCGTCTTCACGATCTTCTCGGCCGCCGCGTTCGCGCTCGACGCCCTCGCCATCGCAGCGCAGGCGCTGATCGGCAAGGAACTCGGCGCCGGAGACCAACAGCAGGTGCGCCGTGTGCTGGCCCGCACCGTCGCCTGGGGCGCGTGGTTCGGCGTGATCGTCGGCGCGGTGATCGCAGCCCTGTCGGGTGTGCTCGGCATCGTCTTCACGGGATCGGAGGAGATCGCCTCGCTCGTGCAGCCTGCGCTGCTCGTGCTCGCCGTCGCCCAGCCGATCGCCGGTGTGGTCTTCGTGCTCGACGGAGTGCTGATGGGGGCGAACGACGCCCGGTACCTCGTGATCGCCGGCGGTCTGAACCTCGTGCCGTTCCTCCCCGCCCTGTGGATCGTCACGGTGACAGGGGTCGACGGCACCGCGGGACTCGTGTGGCTCGCGGTCGCCTTCTTCGGCGTCTATCTGCTCGCCCGGCTCGGCACGCTGGGCTGGCGCGTACGGTCGGGACGCTGGCTCTCCGCCACCGCCTGATACTGCACCGAACCAGCCGATCGCGACTTCTCCACAATCGCTGGAATCCGCGGAATACTAGGTCGCCGCCCCCTGGTGCTCTCGACGAGGATCGAGGGACACTGAAGGGATGCTGGGGATGACGGAACCACAGGTCTGGACACTGATCGGCGTCTTCGCCGCGGGGATGTTCGGCACCATCACACTGATCTCGACGATGTTCCTGCGCACGATGCAGAACGGGTTCGAGGGCGTGCGCACGGAGATGCGGAATGAGTTTGCGAGCGTGCGCACCGAGATGAGGAACGAGTTCGCGAGCGTGCGGACCGAGTTCCGGAACGAGTTCGCGAGCGTGCGCACCGAGACGGGTAGCGAGTTCGCCGGCGTGCGCACGGAGATCCGGGCGGTGCATGAGCGCATGGATCATCTCGACCGCGACGTGAGCGCGATCTATCGCCACATCTTCGGCATCGACCGCGGCTGACCGATCGCACGAGCCGTGGTCAGGCCGCGTATCTCCGACACCACTCGTACATGATCACGGCGGCCGCAGCGCTGGCGTTGATCGACCGGGTGGAGCCGTACTGAGTGATCTCGATGTGCGCGGACGCCGCAGCGAGCGCCTCCGGTGAGAGGCCCGGCCCTTCCTGTCCGAACAGCAACACGCAGCTCTGCGGCAGCTCTGCCTTGTCGACGGGCACCGCTCCCTCCACGTTGTCGACCGCGATGATGGGGATCCCCTCCACGGCAGCCCAGGCGGCGAACGTCTCCACGTCTTCGTGGTGCACGACGTGCTGGTAGCGGTCGGTGACCATCGCACCGCGCTTGTTCCAGCGCCGCCGGCCGATGATGTGCACGGTGTCGGCGAGGAACGCGTTGGCGCTGCGCACGATCGACCCGATGTTCATGTCGTGCTGCCAGTTCTCGATCGCGACATGGAACGGATGCCGCTGGGTGTCGAGGTCGGCGATGATCGCCTCCATCCGCCAGTAGCGGTAGCGGTCGATCACATTGCGGGTGTCACCCGCCGCCAGGAGCTCAGGGTCGTACTGCTCGCCCTCCGGCCAGGCTCGCTCGCCTCCCGGCCACGGACCGACGCCGTACCCGGGCTGGGCGATCGACCCTGTGCTCGCATCATCCATCCGGCCAGGCTATCGCCGTGACGACCTCGGCTCGAATCGCGCACATGGTTCCATCCGCCCCCGAATGGAACCATGTGCGCGATTCGAAGGGATTTAGGTCCACCGAAAAATACGCTACGGTTTCGGTGTGCCTAAAAATACTTCCGCTCCGATGACGAACCCGACCGCTCCCCCGGCCAGGGCTCCGCGCAGTCTGTGGTTGCTCGGACCCGCCCTCGTCGCGGGTGTCGCGTACCTCGACCCCGGCAACGTCGCCAGCAACATGACCGCAGGCGCGCAGTACGGCTACCTGCTGGTGTGGGTCGTCGTCGCGGGCAACGTGATGGCCTGGCTGATCCAGTACCTCTCCGCCAAGCTCGGGGTCGTCACCGGACAGAGCCTTCCGGAGCTGCTGGGCTCACGGCTCACGCGCCCCTGGGCCCGCCGCGCATACTGGCTGCAGGCGGAACTCGTCGCGATGGCGACCGATCTGGCCGAGGTCATCGGCGGCGCGGTCGCCCTCAACCTGCTCTTCGATGTGCCGCTGCTGCTCGGCGGCCTGATCACCGGTGCGGTCTCGATGATCCTCCTCACGGTGCAGAGCCGTCGCGGGGCACGTCCGTTCGAGTTCGTGATCATCGCGCTCATGGCGATCATCACGATCGGCTTCGTGGCCGGCGTGTTCGTCGCACCACCGGACCCGGCCGGTGTGCTCGGCGGCATGGTTCCCCGGTTCGAGGACACCGGCTCCGTCCTGCTCGCGGCCTCCATCCTCGGTGCGACGATCATGCCGCACGCCATTTACGCGCACTCCTCCCTGGCCCGCGACCGCTTCGGCGCCGCGACCGCTCACGTCGGCGATGAGGCGGTGCGCACCGAGGCTTCACGCATCCGCCGCCTACTCACGGCCACCCGCTGGGACGTCTCGATCGCCATGGTGGTCGCCGGCTCCGTGAACCTGTGCATCCTGCTGCTCGCCGCCGCGAACCTCGCAGGCGTGGAGGGCACCGACTCGCTGGAGGGCGCGCACGCCGCGCTCGCCGCCGGACTCGGACCGGTCGTCGCGACCTTCTTCGCCGTCGGACTGCTCGCCTCGGGGCTGGCATCGACCTCGGTGGGCGCCTACGCCGGGGCGGAGATCATGCACGGCCTGCTGCACGTGCGCATCCCCCTGCTCGCCCGTCGGCTGGTCACGCTGGTCCCGGCGCTCGTGATCCTGGGCATCGGCTTCGACCCGACGCTCGCACTGGTCCTCAGCCAGGTGGTGCTGTCGTTCGGGATCCCGTTCGCGCTGATCCCCCTGGTCGCCCTGACCGCGCAGCGACGCACCCTCGGCACCTGGGTGAACAGCCGCTGGACGACGGCGGCCGGCGTGATCGCCTCCGTGCTGCTGATCGCGCTCAACGGAGCCCTGCTCTGGCTGGTGCTGACGGGCGCCTGACCCCGGATAGGCTCGACACATGTCTGCCGAGAACGCCCGCCGCAACGTCCGCATCCTCACCTGGACCGGCTTCGCGGCGGGCGTGATCGGCGCCGTCCTGATCGCATTCCCGAAGGTCATCGACCTCGCGAGCCCGTGGGTGCAGCTCGCCCTCGGCATCGCCACACTCGTGCTGGCGTTCCGGGCACGGAAGATCGGCATGGCCGAGATCGAGGACTTCGACGGACGCCTGTCGCTGGCCGCCGCGCTCCTCGGATTCCTCGTCGTGTTCTTCGCGGGTCAGGCCGCGTTCGGCATCCTGGTCGCCGTCGCGAACTGACCCGCGCAGACCGCGCTACGTCGTGACGAAACCCGTCACGAGGTAGAGCACGAACGACAGCCCGGCGGCGATGCCCGCGTAGGGCAGGATCGCGAGCATCAGGTTGAGGGGCTTGATGCCGATCGACCGCGACGCGAGGATGATGCCGTCACCGTACAGGCACGTCGTGCTGCCCAGCGCCGCGCCGGAGAACACGGCGGCACCCGCGAGGATCGGGTCGGCGCCGAGGGCGAGCGCCAGCGGAAGCACGACCGGGGTGATGACCGCGGCCAGATCCCAGAACGATCCCGTCGCGTAGGCGTACACGCCGCACACCGCGAACACGATCGCCGGGAGCAGTGCCGGGGTGAGCACGGGCTCGGTGACCTGGATCACGAACTCCGCCAGCTGCAGGGTGATGTTCATCTCCTGCACCATGAACGCGAGCACGGTGAGCACCATCACGAACAGCATGCTCTCGATGCCCTCGAGCGCGGCATCAAGCACCGCGCGGATGCGGAGTCGGCGCTGCACGAGCACGATCACGATCGTCACCGCGAGAGACGCGGCGGTGCCGGCGACCACGTTGGCGTTCGTCGCGATCGTCACGCCGACGAGCACGGCCATGGCGATCAGGAATCCCCACGGTTGCGGCTTGCGGCCGGTCTCAGTTGAGGTCGCGAGCGCCGTGGCGACGCGCTGCGCGGTCGAGCCGTCCGGGTCGTCCGCCTTCAGCTCGGCGAGGAGGGCCGCCCCTTCGGCCTTGCGCTCCCCATCCGTCGTGCCGACCGGGAAGACGTCGCCGTCACGCTCGGCACGG
This sequence comes from Microbacterium oxydans, assembly GCF_000956405.1. Classification (GTDB taxonomy): domain Bacteria; phylum Actinomycetota; class Actinomycetes; order Actinomycetales; family Microbacteriaceae; genus Microbacterium; species Microbacterium oxydans_C. The sequence goes on along the minus strand of NZ_JYIV01000026.1, from coordinate 216,061 downwards.
AGCGCATCACGCTTGATCGCCCCCAGCTTCGGCAGCCAGCCGATGCTCATCAGGAGCGCCACGGCCAGGGCAGCCCAGCCGAAGAAGATGAACGGGATGGCCTGCAGGTACGCCCCGAAGCCGGTGCCGCCGACGGTGACCCCCTGCGCCTCGAACAGCCCGGAGAAGAACAGCGCCCACGTCGAGACGGGGATGAGGACGGCGATCGGTGCGGCCGTCATCTTCATGATCGCGCCGAGCTGCGTGCGGGGAACCCGGTAGCGGTCGGTGACCCGCTTCATCGAGGTGCCGGTGGTGAGCACGTTGAGGTAGTCGTCGACGAACAGCACGACCGAGAGCAGGAAGGTCAGCACCAGCGACTTGCGACGGGACGTGACGAATCGCTCGGCCCAGTCGGCGAAGTCGGTGACGATGCCCGACTTCTCGAACAGCATCATCAGCATGCCGAACAGGGCGACGATCAGCAGCAGCCACTGCGCCGTCTCGTTGGAGAGGGCTGTGCCGGTGTACTCGACCCAGACGTCGAAGCCGCCCCAGCCGCCGAGGATCAGCGCTCCGGCGACGGTGCCGCAGAAGAGGGCGAACAGGGTGCGTCTGGTGGCGACCGCGACGATCAGGATCACCACGATGGGCAGGAGCGCGAGAGCGCCGAATTCGGGCATGGGGGTCACCTCAGTGAGAAGGAGCATGGAGGGATGCGGGCGCGAAGGAGCGGCGAGCCGGGGGTCAGGGCTCGACGCCGCCGACGACCGTCCCCTGTACGGGAAGGTCGGGGAGGTCGTCCGGGGAGACGTGCAGCGGGTTCTCCGCCCACACGGCGTAGTCGGCTGTGAACCCGGGGGCGATGCGACCGAGGTCGGTATCCCCCTGAGCCAGCGCGGCACCCACGGTGTATCCGTGCAGCGCCTGGTACGGGGTGAGTGCCTGGTCGGGCTCGAACACCGGGGCGTCGGGGTCGCCGGGACGTCGGCGCAGCATCGACCAGGCGAGGCCGATGCGCGCGTCGTTCTGCGCGATGGGCCAGTCCGAACCGAGAGCGAGAGGGGCTCCCGCGTCCCAGTAGTCGCGCACCCGCCACGCGCGGGCGGCGCGCTCCGGCCCGAGGCGGTGCGACCAGTCGTCGGAGCCGTCGGCCTTGCGCCACTGCATGTGCAGGGGCTGCATCGAGGCGGTGATCCCGGCGGCGGCGATGCGTGCGACGTCGCGGTCGGTCGTCGTCTCCAGGTGCTCGATGCGGTGCGGGGCGCCGGAGGCACTGCGCACACCGGCAGCGAGGTACGCGTCGACGACCTCGCCCACCGCCCGGTCGCCGATCGCGTGCGTCGCGACCTGGAACCCGGCATCGGCATACCGGCGCACCGTGCGGGCGTAGGCGGCGATGTCCTTCCAGAAGGGCTCGAGCCCCTCACCTGCAGAGTCGGGCTCATGCAGCCATGCGGTGCCCGTCTCGACCACGCCGTCGGCGTAGAGCTTGACCGATCCGCCACGCCAGCGCTCGCCGCGTCGATCCCGCATCCGCAGGTTCTCGATCGTCCGTTCCTCGTCGAATCCGGGCTCATGGTCGATCGCCGAGACGATGCGGACCGGAAGACCCGGGCCCTGCTCCAGCGCGTCGAGCAGATCGAGTGTGGCGAAGCCGCCGTCCATGATCGTACCGCCGGTGAGTCCGGAGTCGCGCAGCCCGCGCAGCAGGTCGTGCCCGATCGCCAGGGTCTGCTCGCGGGTCCGGGCGGGGGCGCTCAGCCGGACCGGCTCGTAGGCGCCGAGTTCGCGCAGCTCGCCGGTGGGGTGGCCGTCGGCATCGACGACCACGCACGACGAATCCTCGAACTCACGCGCACCTGTGATGCCCGCACGCTCCAGGCCGGCGCGACTGGCGAGGGCGGTATGCCCGTCGAAGACGATGAGCAGCGCCGGGAGTCCGCGCACCGCGTCCTCGATCGCGGCGGCGGTCATCGGCAGGTCGTGGAACACGTCGTAGTCGAGATTCCAGCCGCGGACCCACGGGTCCGCATCTTCGGCGAGCGCGCGGTCGGCCTCGACGCGAAGGGCGGCGAGCAGCGCCGCCCCGGTGGCCAGACCGCCGAGGTCGATGCCCGCCGTCAGCTCGATCCCCTGGATGGGGTGCAGGTGCGCGTCGATGAGGCCAGGCGTCACCGCTGCTCCTCCCAGGTCCTGCACGACGGTGCGGGGTCCGCGGAGCTCACGCACGAGCGCATCGTCGCCGACCGCGAGGAAGCGTCCGTCGCGCACGGCGAAGGCTGTGGCGAGCGGGCGGCGCGGGTCCATCGTCACCACGTGCGCGCCGGTGACAATGGTGTCGGCGTCGAAACCGGTCATGACTGTACCTTCATCGGTATGGGAGCTCTCGGTATTGAAAGAGTTTCAATAAAGTACCAGACGCCGGAGCGGAAGCAAGCACGATGACGAAAACCCCGCGCAGCGTCGGCCGACCATCGACCCAGGTGCTCACCGAGGAACGCATCCTCGAGGCCGCCTTCCGGCTCAGCGCCCAACGCACACCGCGTCAGTTCACGATGACTGCGCTCGCCGAGTCGCTCGGTGTGCGCACCTCTGCCCTCTACCACCACTTCGCGAACCGGGACGCCGTGATCCGGGCCATGCGAGGGCAGGTCAGCCGCGCGCTCGTCTCCCCCGTCCTGCACTCGATGCCCGTGGAAGAGGCACTGCTCACCTGGGCGCACAGCTACCGCGCGGCCGCGATCGCCGCGCCGGAAGCCATGGTCATGCTCGCGACATCGCCGATCGACGCCGACGAGGGCTCGTTCGCCGACTACGACCAGATCGCACGCCTGCTCGCGCACGACGGGTGGCCCACCGAGACCATCGTGGACGCCATCGTCGCCCTGGAGTCGTTCATCATCGGCTCCGCGCTGGACGCGCTCGCGCCCGCCGACAACATGGCACCGGGAGCGCTTGCCCCGCAGTTCCCGACCTTCGCCGAGGCCGAGGCCGCCAGGGCCCGGCTCAGCACGGACCCCGCCCGCCGCACGTTCGAGATCGGGGTGCGGGCACTCATCCACGGACTCACCGCATGGGCGCGCGAGAGCACCACGTAGGCTGGGCGGGTGGCATCCCCTGCAGCTGACGACTATCTGAAGACCGTCTACGCGCATACCGAGTGGCAGGACGCACCGATCACCCCCTCGGTGCTGGCCGCGAAGCTCGGCATCGCGCCGTCGTCGGTCACCGAGATGGTGAAGAAGCTCGCCGCCGCCGGACTCGTCTCGCACGTGCCCTACGGAGCGGTGCGGCTGACCGAAGCGGGGACGACGCGCGCTCTGGCCATGGTGCGACGACACCGCCTGGTCGAGACCTGGCTGGTGCAGGAGTTCGACTACGGCTGGGACGAGGTGCACGACGAGGCCGAGGTGCTCGAGCACACCATCAGCGATCGACTGCTCGAGGGCATAGATGCGCGCCTCGGACGCCCCCGGTTCGACCCGCACGGCGACGCGATCCCCGACGCCGAGGGTCGCATCGAACGCGCTCCGTTCGTGCTGCTCGCCGATGCCCCGGTCGGACACGTGGGTCGCGTGCTGCGGGTGAGCGACCAGGACCCCGAGGTGCTCCGCGCCGTCGAGGCGTCCGGCATCGCCGTGGGCGTCGAGGTGACGGTGACCGAGGACGGCTTCTCCGTCGGTGGGACGCACGCCGAGGTCGCGCACGCTGCCGACGCGATCTGGCTCACGGCCTGACGCCGGCCCTTTCGAATCGCGCAGATGGTTGCGTCCGGGGTCGCGATGGAACCAATTGCGCGATTCAAACGGAAAGGTGCGGCCCCTAGGCTGTGCACATGGCAAAACGTGACGACATCGAATGCTGGCTCACCGACATGGACGGCGTGCTGGTCCATGAGAACGACGCCATCCCCGGGGCCTCGGAACTGCTCGCCGGATGGGAGAGCGCGGGCATCCCGTATCTGGTACTCACCAACAACTCGATCTTCACCGCGCGCGACCTGTCCGCACGCCTGCGCATCAGCGGTCTGCACGTGCCGGAGGAGCGCATCTGGACCTCGGCCCTCGCGACCGCCGACTTCCTGAAGCAGCAGCTCCCCGGCGGCTCGGCCTTCGTGATCGGCGAGGCCGGCATCCTCACCGCCCTGCACGACGCCGGCTTCATCATGACCGAGACGAACCCGGACTTCGTGGTGGTCGGCGAGACGCGCAACTACTCCTTCGAGGCGATCACGAAGGCGATCCGGCTCATCATCGGCGGCGCACGCTTCATCGTGACGAACCCCGACGCCACAGGCCCGAGCACCGACGGTCCGCTGCCCGCCACCGGAGCCATCGCCGCCCTCATCACGAAGGCGACGGGCAAGGAGCCGTACGTGGTCGGCAAGCCGAACCCGATGATGTTCCGCTCGGCGCTGAACAAGATCGGCGCGCACTCGAAGCGCACGGGCATGATCGGCGACCGCATGGACACCGACGTGGTCGCCGGCATCGAGGCTGGTCTGCACACCGTGCTCGTGCTCACCGGGATCAGCGACCAGGCCGAGATCGAGAAGTACCCGTTCCGTCCGGACGAGATCGTGCAGTCCGTGGCCGACCTGCTGCCGCGGATCACCGAGACGATCCCGACGGTGAAGACCAAGAAGTAGCTCGTGGGCGCACTCGACGAGGGCGAGCGGTTCCGGGCCGGTGATGCGGCGGCGTGGCGCGCCTGGCTCGAGGAGAACCACGAGCGCACGGCGGGGGTCTGGCTGCTGAGCGTGCGCGGATCGTCGGACGGCGTCGGCTACGAGGATGCCGTCCGCCAGGCGCTCTGCTTCGGATGGATCGACGGTCCCGTACGCGTGTTCGGCGAGGGGACGGACGACCGCGCCAATGGGCAGTGGTTCTCGCCGCGGCGTCCCGGCAGCGGGTGGGCGGCCACCAACAAGGCGCGCATCGCCGAGCTCGAAGCGGCAGGGCTGCTCGCACCCGCGGGTGTCCGAGCGCTGGAGACCGCGAAGGCCAACGGCTCATGGACCGTGCTCGATGGCCCGGAGGCCGGGATCGAACCGGACGAGCTCGCCGTCGCGCTCGATGCCGACCCCGTCGCCCGCGCGAACTGGGACGCGTTCCCGAAGTCGGTCAAGAAGCTCGGACTCACGCACATCGCGATGGCCAAGCGACCGGAGACCCGGGCAGCGCGCATCGCCAAGATCGTGGCGGATGCCGCGGAGGGAAGACGCCCATGAACCAGAGCGACCTGCTGTTCCTCGTGATGTTCGTGATCCTGCTGTCGACGCTGACGGTGTTCGTCGTGCAGTTCATCCGCTCCCGCCGACGGCGTGGCCCCGGCGAGGATGAGCGCGCCGGCTGGTGGGAAGGTCCCTGGGACGACGACGACCGCAAGCGCTGAACCTGCGGTCGTCGACGTCGGCGCAGGTCGACATCGGCGCGCGCTCAGGACGCCAGTGACGCCCCGGGGATCGCGGCGAGGAGCTCTCGCGTGTACGGGTGCTGCGGGGCGTCGAAGATGCGCTCGGGGGTGCCGCTCTCGACCACGACGCCCCGCTGCATGACGTGCACCTCTTCGGAGATCATGCGCACCACCGCGAGGTCGTGGCTGATGAAGAGGTAGCTGAGCCCGAGCCGCTTCTGCAGGTCGGCGAGCAGGTCGAGGATCTGCGCCTGCACCAGCACGTCGAGGGCCGACACCGCCTCGTCGAGCACCACCAGCTCGGGTTCGAGCGCGAGTGCCCGGGCGATCGCCACGCGCTGACGCTGCCCTCCGGAGAGCTCATGCGGCAGACGTTCGGCCATGGCCGCGGGCAGGGCCACCTGCTCGAGCAGCTCGAGCACACGGGCATGGCGGGTGGCCGCGGTGCCGATGCGGTGCACGCGCAGCGGCTCGGCGATCGACTGCTCGACCGTGTAACGCGGGTCGAGCGAGGCGTAGGGGTTCTGGAAGACGGGCTGCACACGTCGACGCAGGGCGAACAGCTCCTTGCGTCGGAGCGTGGTCAGGTCGAGCCCGTCGAACAGGATCGAACCCGACGTGGCGTCTTCGAGACCCAGCACCATGTTCGCGGTCGTCGACTTTCCGGAGCCCGACTCGCCCACGATCGAGACCGTCGTGCCGCGCCGGATCTCGAAGCTCACCCCGTCGACGGCGGTGAAGGTCTCGGGCTCGCCCGGCTTGGGCGCGCGCAGCGCGAACTCCTTGCGGAGGTCGCGGATCTCGACGAACGGCGTTCCCGTGGCGGTCTCGCGCTGCGGCAGGGCGTCACGGCGCGAGGCGAGACTCGGAGCCGCCGCGAGCAGCTGCTTGGTGTACTCGTGCTGCGGAGCGCCGAGCACCTGGGCAGAGGTGCCCTCCTCGACGACACGGCCGCGGAACATCACCACGATGCGGTCGGCGCGCTCGGCCGCGAGGGCCAGGTCGTGCGTGATGAGGAAGACCGCGGTGCCGAGCTCGTCGGTGAGGGTGTCGAGCTGGTCGAGGATGCGCCGCTGCACGGTCACGTCGAGCGCCGAGGTGGGCTCGTCCGCGATCAGCAGACGCGGCTTGCACGCCAGGCCCATCGCGATCAGGACACGCTGACGCATGCCGCCGGAGAACTCGTGCGGGTACTGGTGCGCGCGCTGCGCGGCGTCGGCGATGCCCACCATCTCCAGCAGTTCGACGACTCGTGCCTTGGTGGCGTCGCCGTGCGTGTGTCCGTGCACCTCGAGCGCCTCGCCGATCTGCTCGCCCACCCGCATGAGCGGGTTGAGGTTCGACATCGGGTCCTGCGGCACGAGCCCGATCCCGGCACCCCGCAGCGAGATCATCGCGTTCTCCGGCAGGTCGGTCAGCTCGCGACCGTCGAAGCGGATGCTGCCTGCGGTGATCACGCCGTTCTCCGGGAGCAGACGGTTGACCGCGGCTGCAGTGGTCGACTTGCCCGAGCCCGACTCCCCCACGACCGCGACGGTCTCGCCTGCGGCGATGTCGATGGTGACGTCGCTGACGGCGGTGACCAGCTCGGAACCGGTCCGGAAGGCGACGGCGAGGCCGCTGATGCTCAGCACGGGCTCGGTGGTGCTCATGGGGTTCTCGTTCCTTCGTTGTCGAAAGCGTTGTCAGAAGCGTTGCCATCAGGCAGGAGTGGGGGGAGAGCCGTACGCCACAGCGTCTCGGTCGGCACGGGCTCGGAGGCGAAGAGTCGGTTGGTCAGCAGCACCGCGGACGCACCGGTCCCCGGCACGATCCCGAGCGCACAACCGGTGAAACCGGGGTGCCAGAGCACGCGGGTCGGCCGACCGGCGAGGGCGGCCGTGTCGCTGCGCCACCCGAGTGCCTGGCCGGTGTCGGGCCCGTCTCGGAACAGCTCGGCCACGGTCTCCGGGTGCCAGAGGTCGGGGTGCCGTTCGGGCGCGGCGAGCGCGGCGCCGAGGGTCAGCAGGTCATCGGCGGTGCTGAAGAGCCCCGCATGCCCGGACACGCCGCCGAGGGCATGGAAGCAGTTGCCGTCGTTCACGACACCGCTGATCTCGTCGTCGCGCCAGGCGAAGTCGGTGTCCGCGGTGAGCACGGGGTACGGCACTCCGGTCGCGACCATCCGGCGCTCGGCCGCATCGCCGACAGCGGAGGAGGCGACGGGCTGACCGACGGGACCGTAGCCGGTGCGGGCGAGACCGAGCGGCGCGGTGACGAGCTCCCGCACTGCGGCGTCCAGGGGCCGTCCGGCGATCGCGGCGATGATGCGACCGAGCAGCATGAAGCCCAGGTCGGAGTAGTGTCGGGCCTCGTCGAGGGCGTAACGGAGCGGGATCGCGTCCATCGCCGCCGCGGGGTCTCCCGCATGCGCGCGGTCGAGGTAGAGCGGCTGCCACTCCCAGAGGCCGGCACGGTGCTGCAGCAGGTGGCGCACGGTCGTCCCGGGCGCACAGGCGGTACCGGGGACGAAGCGGTCGACCGGGTCGTCGAAGCGCAGCTCCCCGCCGCTGACCAGCCGGAGGATCGCGGTGGTGGTCGCGGCGACCTTCGACACCGAGGCGATGTCGAAGGCGGTACCGGTGGTCATGGCGGTCCCGGCGAGGTCGGCCAGGCCGCCGGCGGCGACATCCCGCCCTGCGTCCGTGATGACACCCGCGACGACGCCGCGCGGGCCGGATGGTGCGGCCAGGACGGCGGAGACGGCGGCGGCGGCGCTCATGCAGTCACCCCGGCTCTCGTGGAGAGGTCGACGAGGATCTCCGGCTCATCTGCGAGCAGGCCCGTGATGCCGATGCCGTTCCCGCTGTTGAGGTCGAGGTCGAGTGCATCCCCGGTCAGCCTGACTCCGCCGGTCACGGGCGAGCTCTGCAGCCAGAACGCCGCGTCCAGGTCGTGCACGACATCCGGGGCGACGGCGGCCGCGAGATGGGCGGCGGCGCTCACTCCGACGTGCGACTCCATCATGCAGCCGATCACGACGCCGAGCCCGGCGGTGCGCGCAGCCTCAGCGGCGACGAGCGCCTCGGCGAGGCCGCCCGTCTTGGCGAGCTTGAGGTTCATGAGGTCGGCGGCACCACGCTCGGAGATCCGACGCACATCGCGCGCCGTACGCACCGACTCGTCGGCCATGATCGGGGTGTCCACCGCATCCGTCACGGCGGCGAGCGCGTCGAGGTCGTACGCGGCGACCGGCTGCTCGACGAGTTCGAGCCCGAGCCCCGCGTCCTCTGCGGCACGGATGACGCGGATCGCCGTCTCGACGTCCCAGGCCTGGTTCGCGTCGACCCGCAGCGTGATGTCGGGCCCGACGGCGGCATGGACCGCCCGGAGTCCGGCGATGGTGTCGTGCGCCGCGGAGGCCTTGATCTTGAGGCAGCCGAAGCCCGCGCCGACGTGCTCCTCGGAGAGCGCCGCCAACGCGGACGGCTCCCCCGCGGACAGGGTCATGTCGGTGCGGATGCGCGGGATTCTCGAGGTGCTGTCCACAGCGAGGGACGAAGCGAGGTCCGCGACGAGCGGCGATCCCTGCTGCTGCGCGGAGAGGTCGGCGACGGCGCACTCGACGGCACTGCGGGCGGCGGCGTTGCCCCAGATGGCGCGTGCGATGTCGGTCGCGAGGGCGGGATCACCGGCATCGCGCTGCAGGACGACCTCGGAGAGCGGCCCCGCGACAGCAGCGGCCACGCTCTGCGGGCTCTCCCCCGTGACGCGCCAGCTCGTGGCGGCCTCACCATATCCGCGACGACCCTCGGCGTCCGTGACCTCGACGAGCACGACATCGAGGTGGTCGGTGCGGCGCACGGCCGTGACGAAGGGGCGCACCAGGGGCGACGACACCCGGAGCACGCGGATGCGCACGACGGCGTTCGAGCCCGCGCTCATGACCACTCCTTGCGCATGCGCTGCTCCGGCTCGCCGAACTCCGGCTGCGTGCGGGTGGCCCCGTCTGCGTGCCAGCCCTTCGACTCGTAGAACCCGATCGAGGGGGCGTTGGCCGCGAACACCCAGAGCGTGGCGGCCTCGGCTCCCGCCGCCCGCAGCTCCTCGGTCGCCCGTGCCAGCAGTGCACCGCCGATCCCACCGCCGTGGGCGCGCGGCGAGACGTAGAGAGAATGCACGGCACCGTCCACATGGCCGTCGTCTTCGGGGGTGGTGGCGTAGCGGGTGATCCCCACGATCTCGCCCTCGCGTTCGGCCACCAGCACGACGCCCCGAGAGTCGGCCAGCACCCGACGCCACAGCGCCTCGGCACGCTCGTCGGTCATCGCGTCGATCGCGGCATCCGGGAGCACACCGCGATAGCTCTCCCGCCAGCAGGCGAGGAACACGCCGAGCACCCCGGACAGGTCGTCCGGGGTGGCGGGGCGCACGGGGAGACTCACGATGCCGAGGCCTCCGTGAGCACGAGGGAGTCGATGGCGGCGACGGGCTCCGGCATCTGCAGCGGGCCGACGCCCGGCGTGATGGTGCCGAGGATCCGCGGCTCGCGCGCCCCCGTGCCGCCGGGGACGATCGCGGGCACGCCGTGCATCGTGGACCAGCCGATCAGCGCCAGGAGGATCGCCTCCTTGCTGTCGGCTGCGGCCCCCAGCTCGTCCGCCAGCACGACCTCGGTCGCGGGCAGGGCGGCGCGCAGACCTTCGAGGATCAGCGGGTTGCGGCACCCGCCACCGGACACCGCGAGGAAGCCGATCCCTGCGGCCTCGACATCACGGGCGACCGTGCGCACCGTGAGCTCTGTGAGGGTGCGCACGACGTCGGCGACCGCGAGCTCGCGGCCCTGCGCGGCCAGGTGCTCGTGCACGTAGCCGAGGTGGAAGTGCTCCTTGCCCGTGCTCTTGGGCGGGGTGAGCGCGTAGTAGGGGTCCTCGAGCAGCGCGGCCAGGAGCGCTTCGTCCACCTGTCCGGTGCGGGCGATCGCGGCGTCGTCGTCGTAACCGAGCGGGTTGAGGCCGTGCTCCACGATGACGGCATCGACCAGGGCGTTCGCCGGTCCGATGTCGTAGGCGACCAGGCCGTCGGGCCGCACGACGGTCATGTTCGAGATGCCGCCCAGATTCAGTGCCGCGGACACTCCGGCACGGCCGCGCAGCAGCAGCTCGTCGAGGAACGACACCAGCGGGGCTCCGTGTCCGCCCGCGGTGATGTCGCGGATGCGGATGTCGGACACCACGGGCACACCGACCTTCTCGGCGATCCAGGCGGGCTGCCCGATCTGCAGGGTGCCGAGCGCGTGGGCACCGTCGACCCAGTGGTACACGGTCTGGCCGTGCGAGCAGACCGCGTCGACGCCGCCGACCTCTGCCGCGACGTCGGCCGCGACGTCGGCGAACGCCTGCCCGATGAGAGTGTCCAGCTCGGCCACCTCGGCGAGGGTCGTCTGCGCCGGAGGCAGTGCCGCGATCAGTCGCGCCCGCAGCTCTGGCGTGTAGGGCACGCTCGTCGCCGCGAGCACCCTTCCCTGCAGATCCACGCCGTGGTGGGTGAACCCCCCGCTGGTGGTGAAGTCGACGACGGCGGCATCGATCCCGTCGTGCGAGGTGCCGGAGATCAGTCCGAGGACGCGCATCAGTTCTCCTCCAGTGCGGTGCGCAGCCGACCGTCGGCCGCGTCCAGTCGTGCGGTGGCCGCGGCGAGGTCCTCGCCGCGGCGGATCATGATCGACGCGAGCTTCACGTCGAAGGACGCGGCCTCGAGGGCGGCGACGGCCGCGGCGCGATCGACGTCCGCGATGGTCTGCACCATGCGGATCGCGCGCTCGCGCAGCTTGTGGTTCGTGGCCTTCACATCCACCATCAGGTTGCCGTAGGCCTTGCCGTTGCGCACCATCGAGATGGTCGAGAACATGTTCAGCACCAGCTTCTGAGCCGTGCCGGACTTCAGACGGGTGGAGCCGGAGAGCACCTCAGGGCCGACCTCGACCTCGATCCCGTGCTCGGCGGCGGCGCTCAACGCGGTGTCGACGTTGCACGACAGGCCGATGCTGAGTGCTCCACGCTCACGTGCCCGGCGCACTGCCGCGATCACGTACGGCGTGCGTCCGCTGGAGGCGATGCCGATCACGGTGTCGAGCGGACCGATGCCCGCCGCGTCGATGGCCTCAGCGCCGGCTTCCGCGTCGTCCTCCGCGCCTTCGACGGGATTCACGATCGCACCGGGACCGCCGGCCATGATCGCGAACACCAGCTCCGGCGGGGTGCTGAACGTGGGCGGACACTCCGAGGCATCGAGCACACCGATGCGTCCGGGGGTGCCTGCGCCGACGTACACCAGGCGTCCGCCCTGCGCCATGCGCGCGGCCGTCGCCTCGATCGCCGGCACGATCTGGGGCAGAGCCCGCTGCACCGCGGCCGGCACCGTGGCATCGGCCTCGTTCATGGTCCGCGCGAGCTCTGCGACGCTCATCCGGTCGAGCTCCGCGTATCGGGGGTCGCTGGCCTCGGTGGCCAGTGCGCCGAGATCCTCCATGGTCATCGCTTTCCTCTGTTCCGAGGGTCGAGGCTGTCGCGCAGACCGTCGCCGAGCAGGTTCAGACCGACGACGAGGAGCACGACGATCACGCCGGGCGCGATCATGGTCCACGGGGCGATCGTGACGAGCGTGCGCGCCTCGAAGATCATCGAGCCGAGCGACGGTGCGGGCGGCGGCGTGCCGAGTCCGAGGAAGCTCAGCGACGCCTCGGTGAGCACAGCCCACGAGAGCGACAGCGTGACCTGCACGATGATGATCGAGGTGATGTTCGGCAGCACGTGTCGGAACATGGTCGCCATGCGGCTCTGCCCCGTGCTCTTGGCCGCCTTGACATACTCCACCTCGCGCAGCGACAGCACAGGGCCGCGAGTGACGCGGATGAAGATCGGCACGTAGACGATCGCGATGGCCACGGCGATCGTGAACCAGTTGCGGTCGAACACGGACGCCAGCGAGAGGGCGAGCAGCAGCGGGGGGAACGCGAACAGCACGTTGGTGACAGCGGTGATCGCCCCGTCGGAGAAACCGCGGTAGAAGCCGGCGATCAGGCCGCAGACCGTGCCGACCACGGTCGCGAAGGCCACGGCGACCACGGAGATCAGCGCCGAGTTGGCGACGCCGGCGGCGACACGGGAGAACACGTCGCGACCGAACTGGTCGGTGCCGAACCAGTGCACGGCCGACGGCGGCTGCAGACGGGAGGGCGGATCCTGCGCGAGCGGATCGAACGGCAGCAGGCCGAACGCCGAGACGAGGCTCAGCACCGCGAGGAGCACGACGATGATGAGGCCGGCGAGACCGCTGCGGCTGCGCAGCAGGAGACGCACGCGCTCCATGGTGCGCCCGCCGCCGGGGGCGATGGTCGGGGTCTGAGAGATGTCGGTCATGCGGCACGCACCCGAGGATCGATGACCCGGTACAGCAGGTCGGTGAGCAGGTTGACGATGACGAAGGCGAGCGCGATCACGAGCACGGTGCTCTGCACGAGGGCGTACTCCTTCTGCTGGATGCCGAGCAGCACCTGACGCCCGATGCCGGGGAGCGAGAAGATCTGCTCCACCACGACCGCACCTCCGAGGAGGTAGCCGAACTGCAGACCGGTCATCGTGACGATGGGCACCAGCGCATTGCCGAGCACGTGGCGCACCTGCAGCCGGCGCGGGGGCACGCCCTTCGCCCTGGCGGTGCGGATGAAGTCGTTGGAGCGGATCTCGAGCACCGCGGTGCGGGTCGTGCGCATGATCGGGGCCGCGATGCCGAAACCGAGCACGATCGAGGGCAGCAGCATCTGCTGGAGGTTCAGCAGCGGGTTCTCGAAGAGCGTGGCGTAGGCCTGCCCGTTGGGGTTGAACCCGAACGACTGGGCCAGGATCGCGAGCAATGCCGTGCCGAGCAGGAACGCGGGGATCGAGAGCCCGGCGAGCCCGACGACCTGACCGACGCCGTCGCGGAACGAGTCGGGCTTCGAGGCGGAGAGCATCCCCAGCGGGATGCCGATGGCGAGGGCGATCACGATCGAGATGATCGCGAGCTCGAAAGTCACGGGGAGGGCGGCGGCGGTGAGATCGAGGACGCTCGTCTGCGCCCGCGAGGAGAAGCCGAGGTTGCCGGTGAAGATGTTGCCGAGCCAGGAGAAGAACTGCACGATGAGCGGCTGGTCGAGGCCGTAGTACGACTCGAGGGCGGCGCGCTGGGAGGGCGTGAGCGCGGCCGCCTCGGTGCCGAGGCCGGAGCTGATCTGGTCGCCGGGGATGGCCCGCAGCATCAGGAAGACGAAGATGGCGACGCCGAGGAGCGTGCCGAGGGCTGCGAGGATGCGTCGCAGCACACTGTTGCGGAGGAGCTGTCTGAACATGCGCGTGTGTGGGTGCCTGTCGTCGGGGAGGGAGGGGGCGCGGGGCGACCGCGCCCCCTCGATCCGCTACTTGATGGAGGTGGTCCGCAGGTACTGCAGCGAGCCGTTCACCATCGGGACGAAGCCGTCGACGTTCGAGGCGGTCGCCGTGTAGGTGTAGCTCGTGAACAGCCAGATCCACGCAGCGTTGTCCTCGAGGTTCTCGGAGACCTGCGCGTAGATGTCCTTGCGCTTGTCGGGATCGGCCGTCTGGCGTCCTTCCGCGAACAGCGCGTCGAGCTCGGGCGAGGAGTAGCCGGCGACCTTGTTCAGGTTTCCGGTGCTGGTGAAGTAGCGGCCGTACATGCCGTCGGGGTCGGGACGACCGCCGTTGAGGGCGACCGCGGCGTCGAAGTCGGCTGCGATCCAGCGGTCGACGAACGCTCCGGACTCGAGCACTTCGAGGTCGAGCGTGATGTCGGCGTCGGCCAACTGCGCCTTGAGGTTCTGCGCCTCGTTCACCGAGGTGGCGTACTCGCCCTGGGAGACGATCGTCTTGATGGTGACGCCGTCCTCCTTGCCCGCCTTCTTCAGGTACTCGGCCGCCTTGTCGAGGTCGCGCTCGGGGCACGGGCGCGCATCGGGGTCGGACTTGTACGCGGGAGAGGTGATCGGTCCGGTGACCTCTCCCTCGCCGAGGGCTGCGGTGTCGAGCACCTCCTGGCGGTCGATCGCGCACTGGACGGCGAGACGGACGTTGACGTCGGCGAGGTCTCCACGCGTGGCGTTCAGCTGCAGGGCGTGGTAGCTCAGCTGCGGGGTCGTGGCGACCTCCACGTTGGCACCCTCGGCGGTCTGCGCGACCAGCGGGTCGTCGAATACCGCCAGCTGCACGTTGCCGGACTGCATCGCCGAGACGATCGACGACTCGTCGGGGATCACGCGGAACTCGACGGTGTCGAGCAGCGCGGCGTCGCCCCAGTAGTCGTCGTTCTTCGCGAGCGTGAGCGACTGGCTGGCCTTGCGGCTGTCCAGGACGAAGGGGCCGGTGCCGTTCGGGGTGGTGTTCAGCCCCTCTTCGGTGTCGTCCGAGGACAGCATCGCCATGTTGATGACGGCGAGGTTGGCCGGAAGAGCGGCATCCGGAGCGCTGAGCGTCAGGGTCACGGTGTTCTCGTCCGTGGCCTCGACCGCGGTGACGGAGGCGAGCGAGCTGCGCGCGACGGCTGCGGTGGCCTCGGCTGCGATCGCGTCGAGCGAGTACTTCACGTCTTCGGAGCCGAACGTGCTGCCGTCGGCGAACGTGACACCCTCGCGCAGGTGGAAGGTCAGGGTGAGACCGTCTTCGGACACGTCCCACGACTCGGCAAGGCCGGGGACCACGTTGAGGTCCTCGTCGAACTCGGTCAGCGTGCCGTAGAGGTTCTGGAGCACGTTGACGGCCTGGAACTGGGTCGCCTTCCAGGGGAAAAGGGTGTCGGGGTCGCTGGTGACGCCGATGACGAGGTCGCCGCCCGCCGCGCCCTCGGAGGGCTTCGGGTCGGATGCGGGTGCGGAGCACCCGGTGATGACGAGGGCGAAGGCGAGGCCCGTCGCCGTGAGAGCGCCGAGTGACGCCCAGCGTGCTGTGCTCATTGCTGGATCCTCCTGAGTGTGACGCGCCGCCGTGGCGTCGGGTCAGGCGCTGTTGCCTGCCGCCCCGTGAACGTCGTCGGTCTTGGTTGGTACCAAAAGTACACGAAGGTCACTACTGATGTAACAGAAGTTCCTCTACTGTTATGAACAGCGATCGGAGACCCCATGCCTCATAAAGCCGCCCGCGACGAAGCCGGCGCACACCCCGTGCTCGTCCGCATGCGCGCGATCCGCCCTGAACTGCGTCCGAGCGAGCAGCGAATCGCCGATCTCTTCCTCTCCGACCCCGCGGGAACCGCGGGCCTCTCGGTCGCCGAGCTCGCCCACCGCTGCGACACGTCCACCACCTCGGTCGTCCGGTTCTGCAAGCGCCTCGGGTACGAGCACGTGCGCGAGCTCCGCAACCACGTGCTGCGCGACGTCGAGCGCGAGACGTTCGACACCGCCGCGCTGCCCGCCGTCTCGGGCGACATCGACCGCAACGACACCCTGGCCGACATCGTCGCGAAGGTCTCGCTCGCTGAGACGCTCTCCCTGGCCGACACCGCGAAGGTGCTCGACACCGAGTCGCTGCGCGCCTCCGTGGATGCCATCACCTCCTCGACCAGGGTCGACATCTTCGGCGTCGGCGCCAGCTCCATCGTGGGACTCGACCTGCAGCGCAAGCTCACCCGCATCGGGCGCACGGCACTCGAATGGTCGGACCCGCATGCCGCCTGGACCTCGGCCGCGACGCTCGGTGCCGGCAACGTCGCGATCGCGGTGTCGCACACGGGTGCCACGACCGACACGATCGAGTTCCTGCTGCTCGCCAGGCAGGCGGGCGCCACCACCATCGCGATCACCAACCACGCGGGCGCTCCCCTCGCCGATCAGGCCGACATCGTCCTCACGACCGCCGCGCGCGAGACCGGCTTCCGCTCCGGAGCCCTGGGCAGCCGGATCGCCCAGCTCATGGTGGTCGACTGCATCTTCATCGGCGTCGCCCAGTCGAACTACGACCGCTCGATGGAGGCGCTGCGCGACACGTTCGCCGCCGTGCACCGCGTGCGGACGACCGGAGCGTGATCGACGGCGCCCGACGCGGGCGGGCTGGACTGTTCACCGCGTTCGCGGGGCTCGGCGTCACGGCCGCCTTCGTTCCGGCGATCCTCCCCTCGGTCGAACGGGCCATGGCGGCCGACCTCAGCGTCGCCGTGCCCGCACTGTTCGCCGGGCTGCTCGTGGGGGTGCTGGCCTCCGGGCCGCTGCTGATGCGCAGGCCGCCGCAGACCACGCTGATCCTCGGCAGTGCCCTCCAGGCCGCCGCCATCGCCGTGGCGGCTCTGGCCGGCACACCCGCCCTGTTCATCACCGCGGCCGCCGTCGCCGGGTTCGGCTTCGGGCTGGTGGAGGCCTCGGGATCCGTGGCGGCGAAGTCTGTGGCGGTGGGCAGCGCGACGGGTCTGCTCAGCGCCCTGCTCGGCACGGTCGCCGTGTGCGCGGCCGTGACGCCGCTGCTCATCGCCGCTGGATCCGACACTCCGCCGGTGCTCGGCGTGCTGGCACTCGTACCCCTCCTGACCATCGTGATGCTCGCAGGGCCGTCGACCGCCTTCACGCGCTCCGAGAGGCCGACCCATCGCGATGCGCGCGGGCTGCTCGTGCTGCTTCCGTTCGCGGTGGCTCTGCCGCTCTACGTCGGTGTCGAGACCGTGCTGTCGGGGTGGTCGGCCGTGATCCCGGAGCGCACGCTCGCGCTCGATCCCGGCGTGGCTGCCCTCGGAACCTCCGCGTTCTGGGCACTCATGGCGGTCGGCCGTTTCGGGGCCGCAGCCTTGCGCCGGCTCACCGTGTCGCCGATCGTGATCCTGGTCTCCGCTACGGGCACCGCGGCTGTGCTGATGGCTGCTGCAGGTTTCCTGGTGGAATCCGCCCCAGGCGGCGCACTCGTCGCATTGGCCGTGGTGGTCGTGCTGCTGGCTCCGAGCTATGGGCTCATCCTCGGCCTCGCGCTCGACCGCCTCGACCCTGCTCGCAGTGCCGCCGCGACCGGTGCTCTCGTCGCGTGCGGCGCGGTCGGCGGCACGTTCGTGCCGACAGTGATCCTCCTGATCGGACGTGACCCCGCATCGAGCGCGACGTTCTTCGCGTCGGCGGTGCTGTGCGCGCTGGTGCCGGTGCTGATGCTCGCCGCCGGCCGGGCGCCGCGGAAGACGCCTGCGACGCACTGACCTCTTCTCCACATCGCGCAACCTCCGCGACCTCTTCACAGATGCTGGAATACCGGCGCGCACACCGGGATGAGCGGCGTAACGTCGTCGATGTACCCAGCCGATCAAGGAGAGCACGCGTGTCCACGGAGACCCTCGCGACCATCATCAGCGCCGTCGGCGTCGTGGTGACGCTCGGCACGAGCATGTTCGTCGGCGCCGCCTGGATGTTCCGCCGCATCGACGCCGTCGACCACAAGCTGACGGCCCATATCGACGCGGTCGACGCCGACGTCACCGACCTCAAGATCTCCGTGGCCCGACTCGAAGGTCCTCCCCGCCATCTGCTCACTGCGAGAAGAGGGTGAGCCCGTGGGCACGGAGACCGTCACCATCGTCCTCAGCGCTCTCGGCATCGTGCTCACCCTCGGCGCGAGCCTCTTCGCAGCAGGCGCCTGGATGGTCCGCCGCATCGACGAACGTATCGACGCCGTCGAGGAGAAGCTCAGCACCCGTATCGACGGGGTCGAGGAGAAGCTCAGCACCCGTATCGACGCCGTCGCCGCCGACGTCACCGATCTGAAGATCTCCGTCGCACGGCTCGAAGGACCACCGCGGCACCTGCTCACTGCGAATCGCTGAGGCCTCGCCGACCGCAGCCCGGCGTGTCTTCGTCTACCGCAGCACGAGGGCGGCGGCGCCGATGAGCGGCCCCTCGTCGCCCAGCCCGGAGCGCACGACCCTGGTGCGGCGCGAGTACTCATGCGCAGCGCTCGCGGTGAGCGCTGCCTGAACGAGGTCGATGTAGTCGGCCGCTACGCGCGAGAATCCACCGCCGATGGCGACGACGTCGAGGTCGACGAGGGTCGCCGCATCCGCCAACGCTCCGCCCACCTCGCGGGCGGAGCGCTCGATCGCCGCACGAGCGACAGTGTCTCCGGCGGCTGCGTCACGGGCCAGGTCCTCCCCCGTGGCCCCGGTCCAGCCCTGCGTCTGCGCCCAGGCGGCGCTCGCCGGACCCGAGGCGATCTCCTCCAGGGTCAGCCCACCTTCGCGGCGCACCTGACCCAGGTGGCCCGCGTTGCCGGTGGCGCCCGGGATGTACGCGCCGTTCGCGACGAACCCGCCGCCGACACCCGTCGAGACGACGATCGACAGCGAGGCACCAGCGCCCTGCGTCGCCCCGAGCCAGGATTCGGCGAGGGCGAGCGCACCGCCGTCATGACCGAGCACCGTGCGCACGTCGCTTCCCAGGGCTGTGGACGCGGCCGCGCGCACGGATTCCTCGAGACGGAACCCGCGCGCCAGGGGCATGTTCACGGGCATGATCACCCCGACGCTGCGATCGATCGGTCCGGCGCTGCCGACTCCCGCTCCGACGAGCTCGGCATCAGCGGGAAGAGCCGCCAGCGCGTGCTCGACGATCGCGACCACCGAGGCATCGAGCGAGGCGAGAGTGGCTTCGCGCCCTGTCGCCTGTCGGCTCCTGCTCCCCTCGACGAGCCGGCCGTCCTCGCCGACGAGCGCAGCCTCCATCTTCGTGCCGCCGACGTCGACGGCCAGCGCGTAGCGCGTCACTGGGGGTCGAGTCCGAGGTCGTCGAGGTCGAAGGCCGCACGCCACTCGAGGCCCTCGGCTTCGATGGCGGCTTGCGCTCCGGTCTTGCGGTCGACGATCACGGCGACGGCGACGATCTCGGCGCCCTCCTTGCGCAGCGCTTCGACGGCCTTGAGCGCCGACTGTCCGGTGGTCGAGGTGTCTTCGAGCACGACGACGCGCTTGCCCTTGACGTCGGCGCCTTCGATCTGGCGGCCACGCCCGTGATCCTTGGGCTCCTTGCGCACGACGAACGCGTCGAGGGGTGTGCCGGCGGCGACCGAGGCATGCAGCACCGAGTTCGCGATCGGGTCGGCGCCGAGCGTCAGCCCGCCGACCGCCACGACATCGAGGTCGCCGATTAGGTCGAGCATGATGCGGCCGATCGCGGGAGCGGCGCGGTGGTCGAGTGTGAGCTTGCGCATGTCGACGTAGTACGTCGCCTGCTTGCCGCTGGAGAGGGTGAAGTCGCCGTGGAACACCGCCTCGTCCTTGATGAGGTCGAGGAGCGTCTGGCGGTCTGCGTCGAGTGCGGTCACGGCATCCAGTGTAGGAGGCACGGGCGCACGCGCGGATGCATGAGGTTGGGCCGGATGCATGAGCGTTCGGCCTTGAGGCTCATGCATCCGTCCTGCGGGCATGCAGGTGGCAGCCATGACGCTCCCGGCGACGACCCGCGCGGCATCCGGTGTCGGATCCCGCAACTAGGCTTGACGCATGCGCTTGGCCACCTGGAACGTCAACTCCATCCGCACCCGTGTCACCCGCACCGTCGAGTTCGCCGTCCGAGAGGACATCGACGTGCTGGCGATGCAGGAGATCAAGTGCAAGCCGGAGCAGTTCCCGTACGGGCCGTTCGAGGAGGCCGGGTACCACGTCGAGGTGCACGGGCTGAACCAGTGGAACGGCGTGGCGATCGCGAGCCGCCTCCCGATCACCGACGTGCGCACCTCGTTCGACGGCATGCCCGGCTTCGCGAAGGGGCATGAAGGACCGGATGCGCCGCTCGAAGCACGCGCGCTCGGCGTGATGGTCGACGGCGTGCGGGTGTGGAGCCTGTACGTGCCGAACGGCCGCTCGCTGGAAGACCCGCATTACCTCTACAAGCTGCACTGGCTCGAGCAGCTCAAGAGGTCGACGGCCGCCGAGCTGTCGGCGAACCCCGATCTGCCCCTCGCCCTGGTCGGCGACTTCAACATCATCCCGTTCGACGTCGACAACGGCGACCCCGACATCGTGGTCGGCCGCTCGACCCACGTGTCCCCGCAGGAGCGCGACGCGTTCTTCGCGTTCCAGGACGCCGGGGTCACCGACGTGGTGCGCCCGCTGATCCCGGAAGGCTTCACCTACTGGGACTACCAGCGCCTGAAGTTCCCGCGCAACGAGGGTGTGCGCATCGACTTCGTGCTCGGTTCGCGCACCCTGGCCGAGGCCGTGCAGGGCGCATCCATCCACCGCGACGAGCGCAAAGGCGAGCAGCCCAGCGATCACGTCCCGGTGGTCGTCGACCTCGACAGCCGTCGTCTCGGGACGGACGGCGCCGATGACGACGACGACATGCCGATGATCTTCTCCTGAGGGCCGAACACGTGCGCGTGCGGCTGATCGCCACCGATCTCGACGGCACCCTGCTCGACTCCACTTCGGCCGTCACTCCGCGTACCCGCGCGGCCCTCGACGCGGCCCGGGCCCGCGGGATCCACGTGGTCCCGGTCACCGCACGCCAACCGATCGGCCTCCGTGCCATCGCTGCGGACGCGGGGTTCGACAGGTGGGCGCTGTGCAGCAACGGCGCCTACGCGGTGCGCCTCGACGACGGGCGGATGCTGTTCGCCGAAGAGCTGCCCTCCGAGACCATCCGTACGCTCGCCGAAGCTCTGCGCGCGAGCATCCCCGGCCTGTTGTTCGCGAGCGTGCGCGACGCCGGTGAGACGTTCGTCGCCCAGGACGGCTACGCCGCGATCGCCGCCCTCTCCGATCACAAGCGCGACCCGGCCACGATGGGCGGCGTACCGCTGGAGCAGGTGCTGTGCGCACCGAGCCTGAAGTTCGTGATCCGCCATCCCGAACTCGCCCCTGCCGCCCTGTTCGACACCCTGCGCTCGCTCGGACTCACCGGCTTCGAGGCGACGCTGTCGGGCGCCCCGTTCGTCGAGGTCATGGCGGAGGGCGTCACCAAGGCGACAGGCCTCGCGCGACTCTGCGAGCATCTCGACATCGACCGTGCTGACGTGATGGCGTTCGGCGATGCGCTCAACGACGTCGAGATGCTCCGCTGGGCGGGGCACGGCGTCGCAATGGCCGGTGCCGAACCCCTCGTGCAGGATGCGGCCGACGAGACCACCGCCTCGAACGACGAGGATGGTGTGGCGCAGGTGATCGAGCGCCTGCTCGGCTGACGCTTAGTACCCGTCAGGTCATCACTGCGGGCGCCGTCGACGCACATGCCAACGGAGCAGGCGAGACGCGAGTCAGGTCGTATCGGGACGGGAACAGGGCTCGGAAGATACATCGCCTTCCGGTGTCAGCCACTCACCGGGAGAGAGCCCGCCCTCCGGAACCCTGAAGAGCGCGGACGTGACCTGCCCCAGTGCCTCGTTCATGTCCAGGAAATAGCGCACGCCGGGTTCAGCGGTCGACTTCAGGCCGACACGGTTGACAGGACCCGGATTGTCGCCGCCGACCACGACGATCTCGCCGGATGCGACCGAGAGGTTCTCACCGTCGGTGCCCAACGCGTACGGCCCGTACTGATATGCGGTCTCACATCCCGCGAGAACGAGCACCACGCCTGCCACGGAAGCGAGCGCGATCACACGATGTGAGCGCGTTCGCATCAGCCGCATCGCTCGCACCCTCCTCCGGGAAGCGCCGATCTCTCGCTCGGGTTGAGGCATCCAACCTTCCCCCACGATCTCAGCTCAGGAACGCGCTTGTCCCGGTGAAGATCCCGAAGCCGATGAAGAAGATTCCCACCACGAGCATCCTCATCGGAGTCGTCTCGGGTGGTATCGCATCGTCGGCCAGCGGCGCTCCATACATCCGCTCCATACATCGGTGGAAGGTCCGCGAGATGGGTCCACGAAAAAGATCAGCACCACGCCGATCGCGATCAGTACCGGCCCGATCACCAGTTCAGGAGGCATCTACAGCCCGACGCGGCGACGCCCTACGAGCAGTCCACCCAGCACTGCGAGCACGAGACCGGCGGCGACGATCGCGCTTGGGGCATCGAGCCCGGTGCTGGCCAAGCCGGTGCCAGGCGCCGCGGCGCTTCCACCCGCCCCGCCCGTCACGGCTCCGTCGACCGTGAGCGTCGCGCTCGCGATCACCGTCGTGCCCGTCAGCGCCACCAGGGTGTGCGTACCCGCCGGCACGCTCGCCGGAATGCGGAGGTTGCCTTGGAGAACGCCGTCCGCACCCGCGGTCAGCGTCCCGAGCTTGACCGGATCGGAGTGCAACTCGAATTCGATCGCCATGCCCGGCGTGAATCCGGTGCCCGAGACGGTGATGTCCTTGCCGGCACGGATCGAGCCCGCCGCGAGCGTGAGCGTGGGTTTCGGCTGAGGCTCGGGGTTGGTGACCGCGATGAGGGTGAAGTCGATCCCGGAGACAGGAGTCCCGAGGGTCGCCACGACGGGGGTCGCCAGTGCCGCCGTGTCGACGCCGTCATAGAACTGCGGCTGCGCGATCGTCGTGCGGTCGTTGTAGAAGTTCGCCGAGGCCTTGAGGATGAACGATCCCTCAGGGATGCTCAGAGAGTAAGCGCCGGTCTGAAGATCAGCGAAGGCCGTGCCGACGACCTTCTGACCCGACCACGCCTCGACGATGACCTCTCGCCCCACAGTGGTGTCGAGAGTGACGGTGCCGGTCACGATAGCGGCGGCGTCGAGCTGCGCATCGATTCCCGTGGCGCTTCCCCCGGGAGACACGCTGACGGGAGTCGCGGATGCCTTCGTGGAGGCGTTGGCCCAGTACTCGGCGAGCAGACCGGAATCGAACGGCTCGAAGTGCACGCGGTACGTACCGGGTGCGACGGCCACCTGATAGGTTCCCGCGTTCGACACACCCACGAAGTACGAGTGGTTGTCATCGTCGACACTGGTGATGGTCACCGCTCCGAGCGCACGGGTCCCGTCGGAACTCTTGGTCACTGATCCGCTGATGGAGCCTTCGGTCTCGAGCGCCGCATCCACTCCCGAGGTCGTCTGCAACTCGGTGACGACCACGGGGGTCGCCGCCTCGAAGCTGTAGGCGTCCTCCCAGTACTCCGAGGCCACTCCAGGACCGGGTGCCACGAACGCTACGCGATAGGAGCCGGCGGGGAGGCCGCCCACCTCGTATCTACCGGCGAGATCGGTTCGGGCGAAAGCGGCGATCTCGCCGTTCGCATCGAGGGCGTTCACCGTGGCGTCCGTCAGAGGCGCCCCGCCGTCGGCGCGCGTGACGACACCGGCGATCGAACCTCCTGCCGCAAGCGAGGCGTCGATACCGGAGACTGCCTGACCCTCGGTGAGGACGACAGGCGTCGCCTGGGAGTAGTCGAAGGTGTTCTGCCAGTACTCGCGCTTCAGGTCCTTGCCCTCCGCGTAGAACTCGACGATGTAGGAACCGGCGGGCAACCCGTCCAGCGTGTACGCGCCAGACGCGTCCGTGAGGACAGAGGCCTCCGCGGCAGGACTCTGTCCTCTCGCCGAGACGGCGACGCCCGAGACCGGCGACCCGTCATCCTCGCGTGTGACGGTCCCGGTGATCGATGCCGAAGGTGCAGGCGCAAGCGCGGCATCGATGCCTGTGACCGCTGATCCGCCTGTCACGGTGACGCGCTGCGCGCCGAGGGAATCGCTGGCGTCGTTCCAGTACTCCGTCGCGAACGAGCCGTCCGGTGCGACGAACTGGACCAGGTAGGCGCCATCGGTCAGCCCGGCGAGCGTGTATCCGCCGCTCGCGTCGGTGACGGCGTCGACGCGTTCCAGCGCGCCGTCCCGCTGCGCGAAGACCTGGATGCCTTCCAGCGCCGCCCCTCCCGCATCCGCCGTCACTGTTCCGGAGATCGAGCCGGTGACGACGGGATCCTCTGCGGCCGCGCCGGCTGTCGCCCCTCCCAGGGCGAGCGCAAAGGCCGCCATCCCGCCCAGCACAGCTCGTAGCATCCCGCGTCGTCGCGTCATCTTCATCCCACCCGTGAAGGAGGCCGCGTACGCATCATCGTGATACCGCGTCGGCCTCGAGCCAGTGCCGATCGCACGGCAACGTTCATCTCGAACATAGGGGTTCGAGACATAGGAAGGGAATAGTCGATCCACGGGAGTTACCCGGCCGTGATCACTCGAACGTACCGACCTCCGGCACCCGATCGGTCCGAGCGTAGCGGAGCAGCGTCACCCCGGCCTCGTCGGTGATGGGCGGCTCGAGCAGACGCAGCACAGACGGCAACGCGCCATCGTCGAAGACCTTCTTGCCCGCGCCGAGCAGCAGCGGGTACACCCAGAGGTTCAGCTCATCGAAGAGCCCCTCGGCGAGCAGCGTGTGCACGAAGTCGATGCTGCCGATCACGTGCACCTCGCGGTGGGCCGCCCGCATGGCCGCGATCTCTGCGGGGAGGTCGGCACCGACGCGGGTACTGCCCTCCCAGTCGAGCGCGACATCGGCGTCCCGGGTCGCGACGTACTTCGGCACGCGGTTGAAGAGCGTGCCGATGTCGCCGGACTCACCCTCGGTGTGGTGCGGCCAATAGGAGGCGAAGATGTCGTAGGTGCGTCGCCCGAGCAGCAGCGCATCGAGCCCTCGCATCCCCTTCTCGATCTCGGGTCCGACGCCGGACGAGGGGTAGCCGGCCTGCCAGCCGCTGAACCGGAACCCGCCGGAGGTGTCTTCATCCGTACCGCCGGGACCCTGCGCGACGCCGTCGAGCGAGGTGAAGAGATCGATCAGGATGCGACCGGGCGCCCGTTTTCCATCGGCACGTTGTCCATCGGCAAATTGTTCATCGGCATATCGGTTGTTCATGTCGTGCTCCCTACTGCCATTCGTGCGATGTGGAAGGTGTCGGCGAAGGAGTCCAGCAACGATGTGTCGCCGCGGACGACCGCGACCACATCCTGAGCCAAGGCCTCAGCCGGCGTGATGTCGCCGCCGATCAACCGACGGATGCCGGGGCCCGCGACGATCACTGCGTCCGGCGGCCCGTCGGGCAGACGTCCGCCGACCGGCGGCGCAGGAGGCTCGAGCTGCGCGACGCGGAGCTCACTGTCGCGCACCGACGCACGGAGGGCGACATCGCCGACGTGCAGTTCGTACTCCGCGTCCAGCGCGCTCTCGGCGACGAACGCCGTGCGCAGCGCCATCGTGAGGGAATCGGCCGTGACGACGTCGCCCTCCTCCGGGTCGCCCATCGCCTGGAAGCCCCAACGGCCGAGGGCGAGCATGATCGGCTCGAAGGAGCGACCGTAGGGGGTGAGCTCGTACACGAGTCCGCAGTTCAGCAGCGGCACACGTCGCACGACCCCACCCTCCTGCAGCTCTTTCAGCCGAGTGGACAGGATGTTCGTGGGGATGCGCGGCAGGCCCTGCTTGAGGTCGGTGTAGCGGCGCGGTCCGACGAGCAGATCACGGACGATGAGCAGCGCCCACCGCTCCCCGATCAGCTCGACGGCCGTCGTCACACCGCAGTACTGGCCGTAGCTGCGCGCCGCCATGTCAGGCCGACGTGGCGGTGCCGGCCACGTGATCCGGGCCGTTCTCGACGGCTTCGGGCGTCATGTAGAGGAAGCCGAGCGAGTTGCCGTCAGGGTCGTCGAGGTCGCGGGAGTACATGAAGCCGTAGTCCTGCACGGGCTTCGGCTCGGCGCCACCGGCCGCCAGGCCCTTCGCGAGGATCGCGTCGACCTCCTCGCGGGAGTCCTGGCTGAACGCCACCGAGACCTGGACGACCTCGTTCGGGTCGGCGATGGGCTTGTCGGTGAAGGTCGAGAAGAACTCGCGCTTGAGGATCATGAAGTAGATGTCCTCGCTCCACACGACGCACGCCGCGTTCTCGTCGGTGAACTGGGGGCTGATCTCGCAGCCGAGCGCGGTGTAGAAGGCCTTCGCGCGCTCGAGGTCGGTGGTGGGCAGATTGACGAAAACCTTGGTCATGATGGCTCCTCCGGAGGTGTGAGCTCATCGGTCGGTGAGCCCGTTGGGGAATAGCTTGTTAAAAACAAGCATGCTTGTCAATAGCAAGTTGGCACCGATCCCCCGCACGGGGGATGCGGCACCGCCACGACCCGCCCTACGGTGGAAGGATGCCCGCCGCCCCGTTCATCCGCACGCCGACAGAGCGCGAACGGCGCAGCGACCTCGTGCCCGCCGCCGTGCTGTTCGTCGGCGCCGTGTTGAGTGCGGCGCTCTCCTCCATCGCGGAGATGTACGGCAAGGAACAGGCACCGTTGTGGACCGCCCTCGTGTACGCGGTGGTCGTCACCGCTCCCCTGGCCGTCCGCCGGCGCTGGCCCGGCACCGTCGCCGTCGTCGTCGTGGCCGCGTACTTCACGGCCGTGACGCTCCGCATCCCCGAGATCTACGTCGGCAACATCGCCATGTTCATCGCGATCTACACGGTCGGCGCCTGGATGAACAACCGCCGGCGCGCGCTCGTCGTGCGCGTCGCGATCATCGTCAGCATGTTCGTGTGGTTGCTGATCACCATGTACCGGGACGCGATCAGCGAGGCGGACAAGGCGGAAGTCATCGCCGGAGCCATGTCGCCCTACGTGGCCTTCATGCTCATCCAGCTGCTGCTGAACGTGCTCTACTTCGGCGGCGCCTACTACTTCGGCGAGCGCTCGTGGACGGCTGCTGCCCAGCTGGCCGTGCTCGAGCAGCGGACGGCCGAACTCGAGCGCGAACGAGAGGTCACCGCAGCCCAGGCCGTCGCCCTCGACCGGGTGCGCATCGCCAGGGAGCTGCACGATGTCGTCGCCCATCACGTCTCGGTCATGGGCGTGCAGGCCGGAGCTGCGCGCTTGGTGCTGGAGCGGGACCCGGCGGAGGCCTCTCGCATCCTCACGGGCATCGAGGGGTCGGCGCGCGACGCCATCCACGAGCTGCGTCAGCTGTTGGAGACCCTGCGCGCACCGGGCGGAGAGACCTCCGACGCCGCATCGACCCTGACCCTCGACGACATCGCCGAACTCGTCGACGCGTCGGCCGAGGCGGGGCTTCCGACCGCGTACACGGTCATCGGAGACCCGACACCCGTCCCGTCGCTCGTCGCCGTCAACCTGTACCGCATCGCCCAGGAGTCGCTCACGAATGCCCGCCGTCATGCCGGACCCGACGCGACCGCCGACGTCCGCGTGCGCTACGACGGCGACGGCGTCGAAGTCGAGATCGTGAACACGGGGCGCCCCGTCTCGCAGCTGCGCCCTGGACTCGGACAGCTGGGGATGCGAGAGCGTGCCGCGGCCTCCGGTGGCACGCTCGAGGTGACGCCCCGCCCCTTCGGAGGACTGCGCGTGCGCGCCCGGGTGCCCCTTCCCGTCGCCTCCGTCACACATGAATCCGTCACACACGAAGCGAGCGTGCGCCGATGACCGGATCGATCCGCGTGCTGCTGGTCGACGACCATGCGCTGCTGCGCGCGGGCTTCCGCACGATCCTCGACACGCAGCCCGACATCGAGGTGGTCGGCGAGGCATCCACCGGTGCAGAGGCCGTTGGGCAGGCATCCGCCCTCCGCCCGGAGGTCATCATGATGGACGTGCAGATGCCAGATATGGACGGCATCGAGGCGACCAGACGCATCGTGGCCGACCCCACCGTCGAAGCGGCGATCGCGATCGTCACGACCTTCGATCGCGACGACTACCTGTACCAGGCTCTCGACGCCGGAGCCGGCGGCTTCCTGCTCAAGAACGCCGGCGCGGAAGACCTCATCGCCGCCGTCAGGGCGCTCGCCGCCGGGGACGGCATGCTCGCGCCCGAGGTGACCCGCCGCGTGCTCGCCCGCTTCACCGCGACACCTGCTCCGACGGTCTCGTCCACGGCGCCGACCGGGAGCGGCGGTGTGTCGAACGTCGCCCTCGCCGAGCCCCTCACCGAACGCGAGGCCGAGGTGCTGACCCTGCTCGCCGATGCCAGGAGCAACGCCGAGATCGGGCAGGCGCTGTTCATCGGGGAAGCCACCGTGAAGACGCACGTCTCCCGCATCCTGCAGAAGCTGGGCGCACGCGACCGTGTGCAGGCGGTGGTGCTCGCACATCGCATGGGCCTCGCCTAGGACGGCATCTGCCCTGACTCCGCGATAGCCTCGGAGCCATGCCCGACGCCGCACCCCTGTCCCGCCCGATCCTGGCGGGAGTGGTGACGGCGCTCGTCGGGTTCACGAGCTCGTTCGCGGTCGTGTTGACCGGGCTCGACGCCGTCGGGGCGGACCCGGCGCAGGCGGCCAGCGGACTGCTCGCGGTCAGCCTCATGATGGGTCTCGCGTGCGTCGTGCTCGCCTGGCGGTATCGGATGCCGATCACCGTCGCCTGGTCCACGCCGGGGGCCGCCCTCCTCGTGGCCACCGGCACGGTCGAAGGCGGCTGGCCGGCCGCAGTGGGTGCGTTCCTGGTCACCGCCGCGCTCATCCTGCTCACCGCGCTCTGGCCTGCGCTCGGAGCCCTGATCGCCCGCATCCCTCCGTCCATCGCGCAGGCGATGCTCGCCGGGGTGCTACTGCCGCTCTGCCTCGCCCCGATCACCGGCCTGGTGGCGAACCCCTGGGGCGTGGTGCCCGTCGTGCTCACCTGGCTGCTGTTCGCGCGCCTCGCCCCGCGTTGGGCGGTCCCGTTCGCGTTCGTGGCCGCGGCCGTGGTGGTCGCGGTGTCTCTGACGATCGAGCACGCAGCCTTCGACCCCGGCGTGCTGCTGCCGCGCCTCGAATTCACCGCTCCCACGTTCACGGTCGGCGCGCTCGCGGGCCTCGCCCTGCCGCTGTTCATCGTGACGATGGCCTCGCAGAATGTACCGGGCGTCGCGATCATGCGCAGCTTCGGATACGAGGTGCCGTGGCGCCCGGCCATGCTCGTCACCGGAGTCGGCACGGCGCTCGGTGCGACGGCGGGTGGACACGCCATCAACCTCGCCGCGATCAGCGCTGCTCTCGCCGCCTCTCCGGATGCCGACCCCGACCCGAAGCGGCGGTGGGTGGCCGGAGTCTCGACCGGGGTGTCGTATCTCGTGCTCGCCGTGTTCTCCGCGGCCTTCGCCGCGCTCGTGGTGCTGGCGCCGACCGCCGTGATCCCCGCGGTCGCCGGTCTCGCGCTGTTCGCCGCGTTCGGATCGTCCGTGCAGCAGGCCATCGACGACCCGGGTGAGCGCATCCCCGCGGTGGTGACGTTCCTCGTCGCCGCGTCCGGGATCGCCGTGCTCGGGGTCAGCGCCGCGTTCTGGGCCCTCGTCGCCGGTCTCCTCGTGCGCACGGTGCTGCACACCCGCCGCTGAGCGCCTCCTCCCCCGCTCGGGTGATCCTGCGGAGTCCGCCGTGCGGGGGATGTCGGAGTCACGCGCGCTCCGTAGCGTGAGGGTATGACCACAGGAATGCTCGAACTCTCCGGCATCACCAAGAGCTACGGCTCTCGGCGCGTGCTCGACGACGTGTCCTTCACGGTCGCCCCCGGGCGGCTGACGGGCTTCGTCGGCGGCAACGGCGCCGGCAAGACGACGACCATGCGGATCGTGCTGGGGCTGCTGTCGTCGGACGGCGGCCGCGTCGATCTGGACGGTGCCCCGTTGACGACCGCCGACCGCCGACGCTTCGGCTACATGCCGGAGGAGCGCGGCCTCTACCCGAAGATGAAGGTGCTCGAGCAGATCGTGTACCTCGCACGCCTGCACGGCTTCGG
This sequence comes from Microbacterium oxydans, assembly GCF_000956405.1. Lineage (GTDB taxonomy): Bacteria > Actinomycetota > Actinomycetes > Actinomycetales > Microbacteriaceae > Microbacterium > Microbacterium oxydans_C. The sequence goes on along the minus strand of NZ_JYIV01000026.1, from coordinate 186,023 downwards.
CAAGCAGGAGGCCACGGAGCGGGCGACCTCACTGCTCACGGAACTCGGACTGGGCGAGCGACTGAACGACACCATCGAGTCGCTGTCGCTCGGCAACCAGCAGCGCGCACAGATCGCCGCCTCGCTCGTGCACGACCCCGAGGTGCTCATCCTCGACGAGCCGTTCTCCGGCCTGGATCCCCTCGCCGTCGACGTGGTCGCGGGCGTCCTGCAGTCCAGCGCGGCGAAGGGCGCGTCGATCCTGTTCTCCTCCCACCAGCTCGACGTGGTGGAACGGCTATGCGACGACCTGGTCATCCTCGCCGGGGGCACGATCCGCGCGGCGGGCTCACGCGACGCACTCCGCGCCGAGCATGCGCGGGACCGCTACGAGCTGGTCTCCGCGGGCGATGCCGGGTGGCTGCGCACCGAGCCGGGAGTGACGGTCGTCGACTTCGAGGGCGGCTATGCCCTGTTCGACGCGGACGGCCCGGAGACGGCGCAGCGCGTGCTGCAGTCCGCCGTGCAGCGCGGCGATGTCGCCAGCTTCGCCCCCAAGCATCCGTCCCTCGCCCAGATCTTCAAGGAGGTCATCCAGTGAGCACCCCCTCCCCCGTTCGCAGCTCGAACGGCATCTGGCTCGTCGCCGAGCGCGAGATCGGTTCGAAGCTGCGCAGCAAGGCCTTCCTGATCTCCACCGGCATCCTGCTGGTCCTCGCCCTCGCCGGCATCCTGTTCGGCGGGTTCGCGAGCAAGAACACCGAGACCACGCCGATCGCCGCGACCGCGGAGACCGCCTCCGCCGTCTCCGCCATCCCGAACGTCGAGGTCACCACGGTCGCCGACCAGGCCGCAGCCGAACAGCTGGTGCGCGACGACAAGGTCGATGCCGCGGTGGTCGAAGGCGACGGGCCGTCGGGATACACGATCATCGCGATGCAGGATCCCCCGGGCGAGATCGTCTCGGCCCTGTCGATCGCTCCCGAGATCGTGAGCCTCGAGCCCGCGACCACCAACCCGCTGCTGCGGTACTTCATCGCGATCGCGTTCGGCCTCGTGTTCATGATGGCCGCAGCCACGTTCGGCGGCACCATCGCACAGAGCGTCGTGGAGGAGAAGCAGACCCGCGTGGTCGAGGTCCTCCTCTCGGCGATCCCGGCCCGCACGCTGCTCGCCGGCAAGGTGATCGGCAACACGGTGCTCGCGATGGGCCAGATCCTCGCCCTGGCGGCGGTCGCCACGATCGGCCTGATCGTGACGGGTCAACGGGAGGTGCTCACGACGCTGGGGGCGCCCATCATCTGGTTCGCGATCTTCTTCCTGTTCGGCTTCATCCTGTTGGCGGCGATGTTCGCAGCCGCGGCGTCGATGGTCTCGCGCCAGGAGGACATCGGGTCCACCACGACGCCGATCACGATGCTGATCATGGCGCCGTACATCCTGGTCATCGTCTTCAACGACAACCCGCTGGTGCTGACGATCATGTCGTACGTGCCGTTCTCCGCACCGGTCGGCATGCCCATGCGCCTGTTCGTGGGAGAGGCGCAGTGGTGGGAGCCGCTGCTGAGCCTCGTGATCCTGCTCGCCAGCTGCGTGGCCGCGATCGTCATCGGCGCGAAGATCTACGAGAACTCGCTCCTGCGCATGGGCTCCCGCGTCAAGCTCGCCGAGGCGCTGCGAGGCTGAGGCCCCTGGCGCCGAGACCCATCCCGCACGCCGAAACCCACCGTCGCAGTCGTCTGCGACGGTGGGTTTCGTTGTGGCCGATGGGTCTCGGCGACGGGGGGATGGGGTCAGATCACGCCGTCCGCCAGGGTGGTGGGGTTGCCGAAGCGGTGGTTCGTGATCGACACGGCCTGCTCGTGCAGGAACGGCAGCATCTCGACCCGTCCCGCCCCGGTCACGGCGTGCGACCAGACCGCGACATCCGGGCTTCCGTCGAGCGCCTCGTGGAGCGCCGCGGCGTCGCCGCCGACCAGACGCACGCGGTGCCACGAGTTCGCCGCCTTGGCGTAGCGCTTGGTCCACGCCGTGTCCGACTCGTGCTTGACGCTCACGCCGTGCGCGCGCAGCGCCTTCTCGACGCGAGAGGGCAGCGCCGGAGCCGACACCGTGAACGGGCTGCCGCTGCGCAGGGCGGCCGCGAGCACACGGAGGCCTTCCACCAGAGGAGCGTCGTCGGCGATGCGAACGTCGACGGCGACGGGACGGTAGCGGAACAGGTTGCGCTCGACCCCGAGGCCGGACTTGTCGCTCACGGCGCCGAACTCGTCGATCCAGGCATGCTCATCGGACGCGGCGGCGCGCTGCAGCCACTCGGCCTCGGCCGCGTCGATCTCGGAGGACGCCGCCTCGAGCAGCGCACGCACGACGGGGACGACAGCCGCACCCGGCGCTGCAGCCGGAAGCTCTGCGGGGGTCCACTCGCCGAGACCGAAGAGGTAGTTCGGGCCACCGGCCTTGGCTCCGGCGCCGACCGCCGAGCGCTTCCAGCCGCCGAACGGCTGACGCTGCACGATCGCTCCGGTGATGCCGCGGTTCACGTAGAGGTTGCCGGCCTCGACGTTGTCGAGCCACGTGGCGACCTCGTCGGAGTCGAGCGAGTGGATGCCGGCCGTGAGACCGTAGTCGACCGCGTTCTGCAGACGCAGCGCCTCGTCCAGGTCCTTGGCGTGCATGATGCCGAGCACCGGGCCGAAGAACTCGGTCAGGTGGAAGTACGATCCCTCGCGCACTCCGGTCTTCACCCCGGGCGTCCACTGCTTGCCCTCGTCATCGAGCTTGCGGGGTTCCACCAGCCAACGCTCGCCCTTCTCGAGCTTCGTGAGCGCCGTGAGCAGCTTGCCGTTCGCGGGCTCGATGATCGGACCCATCTGCGTGGCGGGGTCGTCGGGCAGGCCGACGCGCATCGAGGTCACTGCATCCACCAGCTGACGCTCGAACCGCTTCGAGTCGGCGACCGAGCCGACGAGGATCGCCAGCGAGGCCGCGGAGCACTTCTGCCCGGCGTGGCCGAACGCGCTGCGGGCGACATCCGCGGCCGCCAGGTCGAGGTCGGCGGAAGGCGTGACGATGATCGCGTTCTTGCCGCTGGTCTCGGCGAGCAGCGGCAGGTCGGAGCGGAACGAGCGGAACAGCTGCGCCGTCTCGTACGCCCCCGTGAGGATCACACGATCCACCGCGGGGCCGGCGACCAGGCGCGTGCCGAGGTCGCGAGAGGCGAGGTCGACGAGCGCGAGCAGATCGCGCGGCACTCCGGCGGCCCACAGCGCCTCGACCATCACGGCACCGCAGCGCTGGGTGAGCTTGGCCGGCTTGATGATCACGGCAGAGCCCGAGGCCAGGCCCGCGAGCACACCGCCTGCGGGAATCGCGACCGGGAAGTTCCAGGGAGGCGTGACCACCGTGACCTTCGACGGCACGAACTCGGCACCGGAGACGGCCTCGAGGTCCTTCGCGCGCTCGGCGTAGTAGTGCGCGAAGTCGATGGCCTCGCTGATCTCGGGGTCGGCCTCGGCGATGGTCTTGCCGGCCTCGTGCGCCATGATCTCGATGAGCTGACCACGACGTGCGGCGAGTTCGTCGCCGGCGCGGTGCAGCACGGCGGCACGGTCGGCGGCCGGCAGGGCCGCCCACTTCTCGGCGGCTGCGGTCGCCGCGGTGAAGATGCCGTCGAGCTCCGCGTCCGTCTCCACCTTCGCGAGCGCGATCGTGTCGAGTCCGAGGGCCGACCCGACCGAGCGGCCGAGGATCTCCCGGCCCCACGCACGGTTCGCTGCGATGGCGGGGTCGGTGTCTGCCTGGTTCGCGAAGCCCGTGGTCGTGCCAGCGAGAGCCTCAGCCGTTCGGTCCTGCACCCGGTGGGCGGCGGGGACATGCTCCGGCTCGTCGGTCGCGAGCGCGGCCAGCGAACGCTCGAAGCGCTCACGCTCCCGGGTGAGGAGCGTGGGGTTGGATGCCAACTCGAACACCGCGGACATGAAGTTCTCCGGGCTGGCGTTCTCCTCGAGGCGGCGCACCAGGTACGCGATCGCCACGTCGAACTCGGCGGGGTTCACGACCGGCGTGTACAGCAGCAGGCGTCCGACATCCTTGCGGACGGCCTCGGCCTGGCCCGTCGCCATGCCCAGCAGCATCTCGTACTCGACGAGGGGATCGGCGCCGGTCGGGTCCGCCACCCCGCGCGCCTGTGCGAGCAGCCAGGTGTAGGCGATGTCGAACAGGTTGTGGCCGGCGATCCCGATGCGCACGGCGTCCAGGCGCTCCGGCGTCATCGCCCAGTCGAGCACCCGCTTGTAGTTGGTGTCCGAGTCCTGCTTGGTGCCGTAGGTCGCGAGCGGCCAGCCGTGGATCGCGGCGTCGACCTCCTCCATCGCGAGGTTCGCTCCCTTGACGACGCGCACCTTGATCGGCGCTCCCCCCTTGGCACGGCGGGCGGCTGCCCACTCCTGCAGGTGCTGCATCGCGCCGAGCGCGTCGGGGAGGTACGCCTGCAGCACGATGCCGGCTTCGAGGTTCGCAAGTCCCGGCTGGTCGAGGATGCTCGTGAAGGCGGCGATCGTCAGATCGAGATCGCGGTACTCCTCCATGTCGAGGTTGATGAACTTCGCCTTGCCCTTGGCCTCGGCCGCGGCGGCGAGCTCGTAGAGCGGGGTGAGCTTCTCCACGACGTCCGCGACAGCCTCGTCGAACGACCACATGGACAGCTGGCTCACGACGCTGGAGACCTTGATCGACACGTAGTCGACGTCGTCGCGGGCGAGGAAGTCACGGGTGCCCTGCAGGCGGTGCCCGGCTTCGCGCTCGCCGAGCACGGCCTCGCCGAGCAGGTTGAGGTTGAGGCGGTTGCCGCTCTTGCGCAGCTTGGCGATGGCGGGCCCGAGCTTGGAGGGCGTGGCGTCGAGCACCAGGTGACCGACCATGGCACGCAGCACACGGCGCGAGATCGGCACGACCACGCCGGGGAGCTTGGGCGCCCAGAAGCCACCGGTCTTGATCGCGGCCCGCAGGTAGCCGGGCAGCAGCGACGGGGTGATGTCGCTCAGCTCGGCGAGCTTGCGACCGGCGACGCGCAGGTCTTCCGGACGCATGACGCCGTCGACGAAGCCGACCGTGAACGCGAGTCCGTTCGGGTCCTTGAGCACCTCGGACAGGCGCTGAGCAGCGGGCTCGACGGGGTGGGTCTCGCTCTCGGCGAGCCAGCGCTGCACCAGGGCGGCGACGTCTTCGGTGCGGGGGGTGGTGGTGTCGGCGGCGACAGGCATGGGTGGGACCTTCCAAGACAGCGCACACCGGGATTTCGTGTGCGGGCTGGTTCATTGTCCTGCCGCTCGGTAGGCTCCGTCTATCAACCGATTTGCGTGAATTATGTTCAGTGAGATTGAACGATGAGTGCCGAACGAAGGACCCGCCGTGCTCGACGTGAACAGACTGCGGATGCTGGTGGAGCTGTCCCGTCGCGGAACACTGTCAGCTGTCGCCGACGCCCTGTCGTACAGCAAGGCCTCGGTGTCGCAGCAGCTCAGCGCCTTGGAGCGCGACGTGGGCGTGCCTCTGCTGCGCCGAGTGGGGCGCGGGGTGCAGTTCACCCCGCAGGGGAACGTGCTCGTCGCCGAGGCCATCGGCATCCTCGATCAGCTCGAGCACGCCCAGGTCGCCGTCGCCGAATCCCTGACCGAGGTCACGGGCACCGTGCGCATCGCGGTGTTCCAGTCCACGGCGCACTCGCTGCTCCCCCGCGGGCTCGAGGCCCTCAAGGACCGTCATCCGGCCCTGCGAGTGGAGGTCACCGAGTCCGACCCGGAGACCGGACTCGTCGGAGTGTCCAGCCGCGACTTCGACCTCATCCTCGCTGAGCAGTATCCCGGCCGCACCCGCCCGATCCACGCCGACCTCGATCGCGTGGTGCTCGCCCACGACGCGATCGCCCTCGCGCGTCGCCCCGGAGCGCCCACGCACGACGATGCCGTCGCCGCGCTGTGGTCGACGCGCGACGAACCCTGGGTGCTGGAACCCGCCGGCACGGCGTCGCGCGCCTGGGCCGAGCAGCTGTGCCGCACCGCCGGGTTCGAACCCGACGTGCGGTTCGAGATCGCCGACCTCACCGCGCACGTGCGGCTGATCCATGCCGGACTGGCCGTGGGACTGCTGCCGGAGCTCGTGTGGGCGGGCGACACCCCGACGGTCGACCTGGCGCCGCTGCCGCGGAAACCTCGACGCGAGATCTTCTCATCCGCGAGACGCGTGTCGGCGGACGCCCCCTCGATCCGCGCCGTACGCAGCGCGCTGGCCGACGCCGCATCGCACGACCTCTCCGCCTGAGCTCGCCGTCCAGCCCCGGGATCCACGCCGGGCGTGCGAACGAGGAAGTAAAATGTCAGAGGTTACTCGACATGTCCTCTTCCACACGCACTCGCCCGGGCAGGATCCCGCTGAATACTCTGGCGAGCGCATTCGGCCTCGCGGGGGTCGCATCGACGTGGTCGGCGGCGTCCGCGGTCGCGCCCGTCCCCGACTCCGTCGCTGCCCTCTTCTGGAGCTTGACCGCTCTGACGACGATCGGGCTGCTCGTCGCGCACACGGCGAGAGGTGCCCTCAGCAGGGCGCCGCTGCGCGCGCAGCTCCGCGACCCCGTCCAGGCGCCGCTCGCCGTGATCCTCCCGCTCGTCGGGATGCTCATCGGCGTCCGGATGCTCTCCTGGCTCCCTGCAGCGGGCTCGACGATCGTGATCGCCTCGATGATCGCCACCGCCGGGTACGCAGGCTGGTTGGTGAGCACCTGGATGACCGGTCGGATCGAGCTCGGCGCGATCCACGGCGGGTACATCCTGCCGCCAGTCGCGGGCGGATTCATCACCGCGACCGCCGCGGAGGCGCTCGGGCTGCGGGCTCTCGGATGGGCGGCGTTCGGCGTCGGCTGCTTCTTCTGGGTCGTGGTGACCTCGCTCGTGCTCGTGCGTCTGGTCGCAGGCCCTCCACTGCCGGATGGGCTGACCCCGGCGCTGACCGTGCTGATGGCCCCGCCGGCCGTCGGCGGCATCGCGCTGTTCGCCCTCACGGACGGCATCGCGTCACCGTTGTCCTTCGCCTTCGCCGGCCTCACGGTGCTCCTCGTCACCGCACAGGTCGCCACCATCCCGCGCTACCGCCGTCTCCCCTTCGCCCTCGGCTTTTGGTCGTTCACGTTCCCCGTCACGGCCGTCGCCACCTACGCGATCGCCTGGCTGGACGTCGCCGAGGTCTCGGCCGCGGGCCCCGTGTCCGTCGCGCTCGCGATCGCAGTCACTCTGTTCGTCGCCGCGATCGGGGTCCGATCTCTGCGGAATCCGGCCGCCGAGGGCATCAGGAAGATCCGGGAATATGCATGCACATGCATCTGTTGGCTCCCGTGTACCCGGACGAAGGAGTCCGATCCACTCCTTTCGAAAGGCATTTCTGTGAGCACTCCCGTGATCGACCGCACCGCTCCGACCGAGCACCCCGTCCTCGATGTCCTCGCCGGCCGCTGGAGCCCCCGCGCCTTCGACGCGCAGAACTCGATCGACGAGGCCAAGCTCGCGACCGCCCTCGAGGCCGCCCGCTGGAGCCCGTCCGCCAACAACAGCCAGCCCTGGCGCTTCATCGTCGCCCGCCGCGGCACCGCTCTGCACGCCCAGGTCGTCGACGCCCTGATGGGGTTCAACCAGGCATGGGCCGGCAACGCAGCCGTGCTCGTGGTCGCGATCGCCGAGACGGCCACGCCCGACGGCACCCCGATCACGCACGCACTCTACGACCTCGGCCAGGCCGTCGCGCACTTCTCGGTGCAGGCCCACCACGACGGTCTGCTCGTGCACCAGATGAGCGGCTTCGACCCCGAGGTCGTCCGTGAGTTCGCCGACCTCGAGGCCCGTTTCGCGCCGGTCACGGTCTTCGCCGTCGGCGAGTTCGGCGACGTCGAGGCGCTGCCCGAGGTGCTGCAGCAGCGCGAGGTCGCCCCGCGCGTGCGTCGCCCCATCGACGAGACGGTCGTCCTCAGCGCCTGAGCATCGACACACGGAACGGCCCGGTATGCGTCACGCATACCGGGCCTTTCCATTGCCTGCCGGTCCCTATCAGTCCTCGAGGAGCTCCGCCTCGATCACCTCATCGTCGTCGGACTCGGCCGCGGGCTCCGGCTGCGGCGTCGTCGAGGTGAGCACGAGGCCCATCCCGTCGGCGGCCACGTCGACGCGAACCGTGTCGCCGTCGTGCACGTTGCCGGACAGCAGTGCCGTCGCGAGCTTGTTCTGCACCTCGCTCTGGATGAGGCGGCGCAGCGGACGGGCACCGAACATGGGGTCGTACCCGCGCTCGGCGAGCCAGGCCCGCGCGTCCGGGGTCACCGCGAGGGTGAGGCGACGGTCGCGCAGCCGGTCGTGCAGCTGGTCGACCGAGAGCTCCACGATCTGCGCGAGATCGTCTTCGCTCAGAGCCGAGAACATCACGATGTCGTCGAGGCGGTTCAGGAATTCCGGACGGAACACCTGCCGCACGAGCGCCATCACCTGGTCGCGCTTCTCATCGGGTGCGAGCACCGGGTCGATGAGGATGGGCGAGCCCAGGTTGGAGGTGAGGATCAGGATCACGTTCGAGAAGTCGACCGTGCGCCCCTGTCCGTCGGTCAGCCGACCGTCGTCGAGGACCTGCAGCAGCACGTCGAACACCTCGGGGTGCGCCTTCTCGACCTCGTCGAGCAGGATCACGCTGTACGGCCGACGACGCACGGCCTCGGTCAACTGACCGCCCTGCTCGTAGCCGACGTACCCGGGAGGGGCGCCGACGAGTCGCGAGACCGAGTGCTTCTCGCCGTACTCCGACATGTCGATGCGCACCATGGCGTGCTCGTCGTCGAAGAGGAACTGCGCGAGCGCCTTGGCCAGCTCTGTCTTTCCGACACCGGTCGGGCCGAGGAACAGGAACGATCCGGTCGGCCGACCGGGGTCGCTGATCCCCGCGCGCGAGCGGCGGACGGCGTCCGACACGGCCTTCACGGCGTCCTTCTGCCCGATCAGACGCTTGCCGAGCTCGTTCTCCAGGTGCAGGAGCTTCTCGCTCTCCCCCTGCAGCAGGCGGCCGACGGGGATACCGGTCCACGCGGCGATCACGGCCGCGATGTCCTCCTCCGTCACCTGCTCGTTGACCATGCGGGGCTCGCTCGACGCGGTCGCCTCCGCCTGCTCGGCCTCCGCGATGTCACGCTCCAGGCGCTTGATCGTCTCGTACTCGAGCTTCGACGCCTTCGTGTAGTCGGCGTTGCGCATGGCGAGGTCGCGCTGCGTGATCGCGTCGTCGAGCTGCTTCTTGAGCTCACCCACCCGGTTCAGCCCCTGACGCTCGCGCGCCCAGCGGGCTTCGAGCTCGGCGAGCTGTCGCTCCATGCCGACGAGCTGCTCGCGCAAGGCGCTCAGTCGCTCCTTGGACGCAGCGTCCTTCTCGCGCTTGAGGGCGAGCTCCTCGAGCTTCATGCGGTCGACCTGACGCTTGAGCTGGTCGATCTCGACGGGCGACGAGTCGATCTCCATCTTGAGCCGCGACATCGACTCGTCGATCAGGTCGATCGCCTTGTCGGGCAGCTGACGTGCGGGCAGGTAGCGGTTCGACAGAGCCGCAGCCGCAACGAGAGCACTGTCGGAGATGGTCACCCCGTGGTGGGCCTCGTAACGCCCCTTGAGGCCGCGGAGGATCGCGATCGTGTCTTCGACCGTGGGCTCGCCGACGTACACCTGCTGGAAGCGGCGCTCCAGCGCTGCGTCCTTCTCGATGAACTCACGGTACTCGTTGAGCGTGGTCGCGCCGATCAGTCGCAGTTCGCCCCGCGCCAGCATCGGCTTGAGCATGTTGGAGGCCGCGACGGATCCTTCACCGCCACCGGCGCCCATGAGCACGTGCAACTCGTCGATGAACGTGATGATCTGTCCGTCGGACTCGGTGATCTCCTTGAGTACCTGCTTCAGCCGCTCCTCGAACTGCCCGCGGTACATGGCGCCGGCCACGAGGGCGGAGATGTCGAGCGTGACCAGCTCCTTGTCCTTGAGGGACTCGGCGACGTCGCCAGCCACGATGCGCTGGGCGAGGCCTTCGACGACGGCGGTCTTGCCGACGCCGGGCTCACCGATCAGCACGGGGTTGTTCTTCGTGCGTCGGGTGAGCACCTGGCTGACCCGACGGATCTCGCTGTCGCGTCCGATCACGGGGTCGAGCTTGCCCTCACGGGCACGGTCGGTGAGGTTGATGCCGAACTGCTCGAGGGCGGACTGCTGCTCTTGGTTCTGGTTGCCGGTCTGCGGGGTGGTCATGCGCTCCTCCTGGAGTTGCTCCTTCTGGTCGTCTCCCGTCCACCAAGTCGGAGAACGGGATCAAAGTTGAGTCTTGTTGACTCAAGTTTAGCACTCGCCGAGATTCTCCTCCAGTCCGTCTGCCTCGTCAGCGCTCCCGTCCGATCGTGTCCCAGATCGCGGACGCGACAGCGCGTTTGGAGCCGGAGACGGTCGCCGCCACCGCACCCCCGGGGCCCAGGATGTGCACGGCGTTCTCCGCACTCTCGAACCCGCGCTCCCAGCCGACCTCGTTCACCACGAGCAGGTCGACGCCCTTGCGCTGCTGTTTGCCGCGAGCGCGTGCGAGCAGTTCGGCCTCGTCCTCGGGAGTCTCGGCTGCGAAGCCGACGACGAGCTGACCCGGTCGGCGCGCCGAGGCCAGGCCCGCGACGATGTCCTCGTTCTCGACCAGCTCGATGGCCGGCACTCCCCCGCCCTCCTTGGTGAGCTTTCGATCCGACACCGCTACGGGACGGTAGTCGGCGACGGCGGCGGCCATCACGACCACGTCGGCCTCGGGCGCCTCACGCTTCATCGCGTCTGCGAGCTCGGCCGCGGAGCCCACGCCGACGACGCGGATCGACGGATGCCGCACGTCGGCGAGCACGTCACCCGAGATGTTCGCCGACACCAGGGTCACCTCGGCTCCGCGAGCGGCCGCCTCCGCGGCAAGCGCCGCGCCCTGCCGGCCGCTGGAGCGGTTGCCGAGGAAACGCACGGGATCGATCGGTTCGCGAGTGCCGCCGGCGGAGACCAGGACCCGCACGCCGGCGAGATCGCCGGGGACTAGCAGGGCCTGCGCGGCAGCGAGGATCTCCTCGGGCTCCGACATCCGCCCGGGACCGCTGTCGCCTCCGGCGAGCTCCCCGTCGGCGGGACCCACCAGGTGCACGCCGCGCTCCCTGAGCGTCGCGATGTTCGTCTGCGTCGCCCTGTTCCGCCACATCTCGGCGTGCATCGCCGGAGCGATCAGCACCGGAGCCTCGGTCGCGAGCAGGGTGGTCCCCAGGAGGTCGTCGGCGAGGCCGGCGGTGATCTTCGCGATCGAGTTCGCGGTCGCCGGCGCCACGATCACGAGGTCGGCCGCCTGGCCGAGAGCCACGTGCCGCACCCGCGCCACGTCCTCGTGCACGCTCGTGGTCACGGGGTGACGACTGATGGCCTCCCAGGTGGGCAGCCCGACGAAGCGCAGCGCATCCTCGGTGGGCACCACGGTCACGTCGTGCCCGCCCTTCGTGAGCAGGCGCACCAGCTGCACCGTCTTGTACGCGGCGATGCCGCCTGTGACTCCGACCACGATGTTCACGTCTCGATTCTGCCCCAGCATCCACCGCCGCGGGCCGACGATCGCGTCACCGACCTAGACTTGATGCCGTGTGCACGGTCGTGATCGATGTCGAGAATGCCGGATCCGCACGACTTCTCGCGGTCCGCGACGAGGACCCGCGGCGGGCCTGGGACTCCCTCGGAGCCTGGTGGCCGGACGACTTTCCTGGCGTGGTGGGCATCCGCGACCGTCGAGCAGGCGGGGCGTGGCTGGCCGCGAACCCCGCAGAGGGAAGACTCGCCGTGCTGCTGAACCGCGCCGATGTGCGTGACCTCCCCGCCGCGCACGCCGTGTCCCGCGGCGCCCTCGCGCTGGAATCGGTGACGGGCCACTCTCCGGTCGCACCCCTCCCGATGCACGGCTTCAACCTGCTGGAGGTGGGCCCGGACGGCGCGCGAGTGCTGTCGTGGGACGGCGTCGACCTGCGCGAGACGCCCATCGAACCCGGCACGCACATGATCGCCCACGACGATCTCGACGACGCGACGACTCCGCGGATCGAGGCGTGGCTGCCCGAGTTCCGCGCTCTGGGCCCGACCGCCGACAGCGACGACTGGACGGCCGAGTGGACAGCGCTGCTCGCATCCTCGACCGAGCTGCCTCCCGAGGACGACAGGGCGATCATCCGCGACAACCGGCCGCACGGCTACCCCACCCAGTCGCTCCTCTACTGCATCGCCGCGGTCACCCCGGACGGGATCGAGGTGCGCGACGTCGCGCTGCCCTCGCCGGCCCACTGGAGCGAGTAGAGAAAGGGGCCGAGGAGCGCACTGGCCCGCTCAGGCCGCTGGCACCGCTGATTCCTCGGCACAGGAGAACCGCGCACGGTAGGCGGTGGGCGTCAGCCCGAGCACCCGGGCGAAGTTCTGCCGCAGCACGGCCGCCGACCCGAACCCGCACTCGTCGGCGATGTGCTCGAGCGGCAGGTCGGTACGCTCCAGCATCCGCTGCGCGTGGATGATGCGCTGACGCGCGAGCCATGCCGCGGGCGTGGCACCGTACTCGGCCTTGAACCGGCGGGCGAACGTGCGCGGCGACATGAGCGCCCTGGCTGCCAGCTGGTCGACACCGAGGTCTTCGCGCAGGTGCTCGACCGCCCAGTCCGCGACCGCGGCGAGCGAATCGGTGGGGACGACGGGGATGGGGCGATCGATGAACTGCGCCTGCCCGCCGTCGCGCTGCGGAGGCACGACCATCCGTCGGGCGATCCGGTTGGTGAGCTCGGCGCCCACCTCCTGGCGCAGCAGGTGCAGGCAGGCGTCGATGCCCGCCGCGGTGCCGGCACTGGTGATGATCTTGCCGTCCTGCACGAACAGCACATCGGGGTCGATATCGATCTGGGGATACATGTCGGCCATGACGTGCGCGTACATCCAGTGCGTGGTGGCACGTCGACCGTCGAGCACCCCGGCGGCGGCGAGGATGAACGACCCGCTGCACACGCTCATCACCCACGCGCCGCGGTCGACCGCGTGACGGGCCAGGTCGACCAGAAGCGGATCCACGTCGCCCCAGTTCTCCCGGGGAAGAGGGCAGAACACCACGAGGTCGGCCTCGTAGGCGAAGGTCAGATCGTGCTCGACGTTCACCGAGAAGCCGATCTTCGACGTCACGACGCCGGCACGGGGCGCGACGATGCGGAAGTCGAAGTTCGGCACCCCGTCGTCGGCGCGGTCGAGGCCGAACGCCTCGCAGGCCACTCCGAATTCGAAGGGCGCGAACCCATCCTGGATGACGCAGGCGACCGTCTTCATGCACACTCCCGTTTGGCAGTTTTCATACGTAAGGAGTCTATTCTGCCACTCGTGGCTGTTCGACATCGAACGTAGCGTTTCTGCCATGATACTCCTCATCGCACTCCTCGCCCTCGCCGGGTGGGCCACGGTCGCCACCTTCATCGAACTGCGCCGCGACGGATACCACCGCACCCCGACCGACTGGACGCGCGTCGCCGGACGCGATGCCGGCCACGAAGCCGAGTCGAGGCACGTCTACCGCTGACCGCCGCCACGGCCTCAGGGGCTACGCTCGTCGTCATGAGCGAGCCTCAGCAACCTTCCGGTCCCCCCGCCCCGCACCTGCCCGCGGCACCCCAGTACCCGGCGGCACCCCATCCGGGAGGTCAGACCGCTGCGGCCCCAGGACCCACCACACCGGCATATGTCGCGCCGACCTATCCTGCGCCGCCCTATCCGCCGCACCCTGTCGACACGGGGAACCCGCTCGGACGCGTCGCGTTCCTCATCGCCGTGATCGCGTTCGCCGTCAACCTGGTCGTCTCGCTGACGGCACCGTTCGCGTACTTCGCCGCCGACGGCTACGGCTGGTACAGCGTCATCTCCGGCCTTGTCGCTGCGGTGAGCCTCGTCGGATACGTCCTGGCTTTCATCCTCGGACTCGTCGCCGTGCGCCGTCCCGCCCCGCATCTGCTCGCCGGCATCGCGATCGGCATCGCCGGAGTCGGCGCCATCGGCATGGTGACGACCTGGGCCTCGTCGCTCTTCTACCGGTTCTTCTGAGACTGCCGCACCGAAGCGACGGCACTCGTTTCCCGCGACATCACGCGGTCACGCGCTCGTAGACCTCGACCATCGCCGCGGTGCGTGACGACTGTCGGAACGCTTCGGCCACCTCGGGAAGCGGCACCGGAGCCGTCCCTCCGGCGATGTCCGCTGCGGCCTGTCGCAGCGTCTCGGCGAGCGCGGTTCGACGGCGAGCCTCGAGCTCCACCCCGGAGTGCGACTCTCCGTCCACGCCGGGCTCAGGAACAGCCCAGAGCCCGCCACCGAGCTCCGCGGCGATATCGGGGTCGCAGATCACGGACGGTGTCCCCAGGGTGGCCGCTTCGAAAGGGGTCATCCCCTGGGTCTCGAAGCCGATCGACGTCTGCACGAGCGCATCGGCGGCGGCGATCCGCTCCAGCGTCTGCGGGTAGGTGAGGCGGCCGGCGAAGTGCACGCCGTCGCGTGCGCGGACGATCTTCTCGGCGGCGGCACGCTGAGCACCTCCTCCGATGATCTCCAGGTCGGCATCCACTCCCGAAGCGACGAACGCCTCGAGGAACGGCAGCAGGCGCTTCTCCGGGCTCATCCGGCCGAGCCAGACGAACCGCGGTCGCCCTGGCCGGCGGTCGGCGGGCTTTTCAGCGAGGGTCTGCTCGCGGAGGTCGTCGTCGATGCCGTTCCAGATCACGTCGACGTGCGGGAAGACGTCGTGCTGCTCGAGGCGGCGGGCGAAATGCGTCGACGGGGCGGTCACAGCGGATGCTCCGGCGGCGAGACCGCGCAGGAACGTCCACCCGTCGCTTCCCTTCACGGGGACCCCGACGCCCCGCAGCGCGATTCCACGCCAGGCGTTGAGCGCCGCGAGCACCGGGCGATGCAGCGGGGTGACGGCGGCGATCCCCACATCGACCCGGTTGTGCATCGTGTGCACGACCGGGAGGCCGTGGCGCTGCGCATACCGGTGTCCGATGAAGGCTCCCCAGAAGTCGGCCTGCACATGGACCAGGTCGACGGGCGGGCGGCGGGTCATGGCCTTGTCGAGGAAGCGATCGGTGCCGCGGCCCGGCCAGCTCATCGAGTATTCGCGATCGGTCGTGATCGGGATCGACGGCAGGTCGACGTACGCGCCGCCGTGGGTGCCGGACGAGGCGCGCGAACCGTGCATCTTCGGAGCCACGACCGTCACGGTGTGACCGGCGCGTTCGAGGAACTCCCGCTGGAGCCGCATCGACACCTGCGCACCCCCGAGGGAGTCGAGGTGCTGATCGCCGAAGAAGACGATGTGCATGGCGCGTTACTCCGGAAGCGGCTCGTCGCGGTACAGCGCCTCGAAGGTGTCGAGGGTGCGGTTGATGTCGTGGATCAGCACGCCGTCGAGCGAGGCCTGCTGCATCCGCTCGTACTCCGCGGGCTCCGCCGTGAGCACGTCGGTGAGGCGCGCCGCGAGTTCATCGACGTTACCCGGCTCGAACAGGTAGCCGTTCTCGCCGTCGTGCACCAGGTGCGGGAGGGCCACCGCATCCGCCGCGACGATCGGCAGGGCCGAAGCCATGGCCTCCATGGTCGCGATGGACTGCAGCTCGGCGATCGAGGCGATCACGAACAGGCTCGCCCGCGACAGCAGCGCTCGCAGGTCCTCGTCGCTGGTGCGGCCGTGGAAGGTCACCCGGTCGGAGAGTCCGAGCTGCGTGGTCAGGTGCTCCAGCTGCTTGCGCTGGTCGCCACCGCCCACGATGTCGAAGGTCGTGTCGAGCGCGGGGTCGAGCTTCGTCATGGCCTGGAGGATGACCTCGACCTGCTTCTCGGCGGTGAGGCGACCGACGAAGACGATGCGGTTCTTCTCACGCGGGCCGAGCACCGGGGTGTACTGCGAGCGGTCGATGCCACAGCTGACGGGGATGACCCCCTGCACCTCGACGGTGTTCTCGAGGAAGTCGGCGGCGCGGCGGGTGGGCGTGGTGATCGCCCTGGTCAGATCGAAGGTGCGCTTCGCATCGGCCCAGGCGAACTTCAGCACCAGGTCGTCGATGAACTTGGGCATGGTCGTGTGATCGAGGATGTTCTCGGCCATGACGTGGTTGGTCGCGACCACGGGGATGCCCCGCTCGTGGGCGATACGCGACAGTCCGCGGCCGATCACGATGTGCGACTGGATGTGCACCACGTCGGGCTGCACCCGGTCGAGCACCGTGCGGGCGTAGTGCTTCGAGCGCCACGGCCAGACGAATCGCAGCCAGTCGTGCGGGGCCCAGCGCACCGACGGCAGCCGGTGCAGGGTCATCGGCTCGCCTTCGATCACCTCGGTGTGCGGCTGTGTGCGGCGGTAAGCCTGGTTGGGGGCCACCACGTGCACGTCGTGTCCGCGCTGCACGAGGCCGGCGGCGAGGCGCTCGGCGAAGCGGGCGGCGCCGTTGATGTCGGGCGCGAACGTGTCGCAGCCGATCACGATCTTCAACGGTCGGGGCGCGGATTCGGCGGCGGGGCCGCTCGACGGATCGATCGGATCGTCGGAGGAGGTCACAGAGATGCCTAACGGGGTGGCGGCCAAGGAGAAGCCCTGGTCGGGCGGTGGCAACTCTACCCGAGGGCCCTGATCGCGCCGCCGAGGCATACCGGGCATCACTCAGACGCGACGGCTACCGTGGAGACATGCGACTGAGTGCCGACGCCGACCCCCAGCTGTGGATCCCTGTGACGGACTCGCTCGGATGGAAGGGGCGCCGGCATCGCAAGGCCGCGATCCGGATGCTGCTCGGCCAGGTGAACGCCGCGGTCGGTGCCGCGGAGCGACCCGGATCGAGGTTCGGCGCGTGGGCGATGAGCCAGGCGGCGCCGATGCTCATGAAGCGCGCGGACGGACGTGTGCTGGTGTGGACCTGGAAGGCGGAACCGGAGCTGGTCGTGGCGATGGCGACCGCGCAGGTGCTGACCCCCGACGTGCGCATAGCCCGGGCCTCGATGCCGATGGAGTACGACGACACGACCTCCTTTCCGACCAGGCTCGGCGCGGGCGAGAAGCTGCTCGTCCCGATGCCGCCGTCGCCCGCATCACCGCCGTTCGCGACCTACACCTGGGACACCGGCACGCACCTGGTGACCCTGACCGCGGTGTGCAGCGACAAGGAGCGGTTCGGCACGCTCATCGGTGCGCTCGACGACCTCGCGCGCAGCCTCCGCATCGCCGACGACCTCACGGGCGGAGAGTCCCCCGACGTGCTGCGCCTGCCACCGGCCTGACATCACTCTCCCGCTCCCCGCGTGATTCCCGGGAGGCCGCGGATCGCATCCCGCGTCATTCCAGTCCGTGCGAATCCAACCATGCCTTCGCGACTCTCGCAGGGGCACGAACCAGCCACGCGTCGGTGATGATCTCTTCGAGCCGGTCGCGGTGGACGACGTCGAGGCGCACCAGCAGTCCCGGGAACCCGTCGAAGTGCGGGATCGTGAACAGTACATCCGGCTCGGCGGCCAGAAGGGCGTCCTTCTCTTCGAGGTCGGCGACACGCACCGCGAGCACATCACCGGCCGGCCACTCCCGTCCGAGTTCGGCGAGCTGACGCAGATCGGTCGCTCTCGGTCCGCGAAGCCACGCGAACTGGCCGCTCTTCAGCCGCCAGGCCGCCGCTCCGGTGTGACCGCCCACGGATTCCTCGGCGCCCGGCAAGGCGAGGGCGATCGCGCGCACGTCATCGATGCTCACCATCCCGCCATCGTGCACCCGCTCGCCGGGCCGACACAACGGGCCCGCGCACATCACCCGCACACGCGGGATCAGGCACACACGCGGGATCAGGCACTTTCGCGGAAGTTCCGCCTGATCCCGCGTTTCCGCCTGATCCCGCGCCGCCTGCTCAGCGCACGACGCGCAGCGTCCGCACCTCGAACGGCCGCAGTCGCAGCTCGCCGCCGGTGCGCGCGTCGTCGATGTCGTCCTCGATCAGGCTCACCTCGCGCACCTCGCGGTGGTCGAAGCCGACGGACAGCTCGCCGACCGCGCGACGCCCGAGCGCCTCGTAGACGCGCACGATCACGTCGCCGGAACCGTCGTCGGCGAGTTTCACGGCGGAGACCACGATGCCCTCGCCCTGCACCTCCACCAGCGGTTCGATCTCGCGTGCACCGCGCACCGTCGTCGGGAGTGCGTTGATCCGGATGCCCTCGGCCGTGGCGATCGCGGCGTCGGCACCGATCACGAAGCCGACCTCGATCTCGTGGAGCCCGTGGTCGGTGTCCGGGTCGGGGAAGCGCGGCGCCCGCAGCAAGGAGAGCCGCACGGTGGTGGTGACCCCGTCGTCGCCGACCTCGCGCGTCGTGTCGTACCCGTAGATCGAGTCGTTCACGAGGGCCGCACCGAAGTCCTGCTCGCGCACCAGCACGAAGCGGTGCATCGAGGTCTCGAACTTCGCCGCCTCCCAGCTGGTGTTCGTGTGGGTGACGCGTGCCTGGTAGCCGAACTGCGTCTCGGCTTCGGTGTGCGACGCCTGGATGTCGAGCGGGAACGCGAGCTTGAGCAGCTTCTCGGTCTCGTGCCAGTCGACCTCGTTGCGCAGCAGCACCGTGCGCGAGTCGGGCGCGAGGAGGATCGTCTGCGTGATGGTCGACTCCGAGAACGGGCGCACGACGACGATGCGCGCGACACCGTTCACGAGTGATGCCTCGATGGAGGAGACCGCCGTGAGGTCATCGACGCTGTTGCGGTAGTACCGGTCGATGTCCCAGGCGTCCCACATGTTCGGGAAGTCCTGGTGCAGCTGGAACAGGTTCGCGGCCTTGCCCGGCGCGACCGTCTCCCGCCCCGTGGCCTTGTCGACGGCGGAGACGATCAGCCCCTCGCCCGAGACGAGCACGGACACGAGATCGTTCTCCAGGCGCCACCCGCCGTCTTCTTCCTTCAGCGACACCGGAGTCGCGGTGGAGTCGGTGACGAACGCCGCCCCGAGCGCCCGTCCACGTCCGACCGACGTCGGCTCGAATCGCAGCTCGCGGTCACCCTCGCCGGCGAGCGACCGGCGTGCGGCGTCGGCGATGTCGCGCGCATCCGACAGCACGTCGGACAGCACGGCGACGGCCTCGCGGTGCACCCACGCGATCGAGGTGCCGGGCAGGATGTCGTGGAACTCGTGCAGCAGCACGGCCTGCCACAGCCGATCGAGCTCCGCCTGCGGGTACGCGGCGCCGGTGCGCACGGCATCGGTCGCGGCCCACAGCTCGGCCTCCACCAGCGCGTGCTCGGCCCAGCGGTGCAGCGCCTTGGTGGCGTGCTGGCTCGTGAGCGTGCCGCGGTGCAGCTCGAGGTAGAGCTCGCCGACCCACACTGCCGGGTTCGGCAGCTCGGCCTTGGCGGCGTCGAAGAACACGTCCGGGTGCTCCCACACCACCTGCGCACTGCCTTCGAGGTCACGCAGCCGCTCTGCCTTGCCCGTCATCTCGCGCGTCGTGCCGCCGCCGCCGTCACCCCAGCCGACCGGGGCGATCGACCGCGAGCTGAGACGGTTCTCCTTGAACTGCCGCGAGGCCTTCGCGACCTCCATGCCGCTGAGCTGCGAGTTGTAGGTGTCCATCGACGGGAAGTGCGTGAACACCTGCGAGCCGTCGATGCCCTCCCAGAGGAAGGAGTGGTGCGGGAACACGTTCTGCTGGTTCCAGGAGATCTTCTGCGTGAAGAACCACTCGAACCCCGCACGGCGCATGAGCTGCGGGAGGGCCGGCGAGTAGCCGAAGCTGTCCGGCAGCCACACGCCCTTCGACCGGATGCCGAACTCGCGCTCGAAGAAGCGCTGCCCGTGCGAGAACTGCCGCACGAGCGACTCCCCCGTCGGCATCACCGTGTCGGACTCCACCCACATGCCGCCCAGCGGCAGGAAGCGTCCGGCGGCGACCGCGGCCTTGACCCGCTCCCACACCTCGGGGCGGTGCTCCTTGATCCAGGCGTACTGCTGCGCGCTCGACATGCCGTACTGGAACTCGGGCTGCTCCTCGATGAGCGTGGTCATGGACGAGGTGGTGCGCGCAACCTTGCGGATCGTCTCGCGCACCGGCCACAGCCACGCCGAGTCGATGTGTGCGTGGCCCACGGCCGAGATCCGGTGCGCACTGGCCTCAGCCGGCGCCGCGAGGACATCCGCGAGCCGAGCCCGCGCGTCGCCGGCGGTCTCCACGATGTGCTGCAGGTCGAGCACGTCGAGCGCGTCGTCCATGGCCTGCAGGATGCGCATACGGCGCGGTGACGTGTCGGGGAGCTCCGCCTGCAGCTCGAACAGGACCTCGAGGTCGAGGGACAGGTCGAACACCTCGGGCTCGAACACCGCCAGGTCCATCCGGCGGGCGCGGTAGAGCGGCTCCTTCGAGGAGGTGAGGATGTCGCCCTCCTGCGTCGGCAGGAAGGGGTGGTAGTCGAGGAGGACGGGGTTCGACGCGCCCTCCAGGTAGAGCTCGACGGGCTCGTCACCGGCGGCGGCCTCGGCGATCGGCACCCACTGATTGCGCGGGTTGATGCTCTTGATCGGCGTGCCGTCCGGTCGGTAGGCGAGGGCCTCGCACTGGAAGCCGGTCATGTTCACGTCGAAGCCGAGATCGATGAGAGCCTCGACGCGTCGGCCGGCCCACTCGGCGGGAACCTGCCCGGTCAGCTTGAACCAGGTGGTGCCCCAGGCAGGACCCCAGGGGGTGCCGACGGTGCTCGGCGCGTAGTCGAGAGCCGGTCCCTCGGCGGGTGCGATGGGCTCGCCGGGCAACTCGTGCACCTCCACGTCGAGCGGCACCGAGGCCGAGTGGATCGCCGGGCGGATGCGCTCCTCGAGAACGCGCTTGACGCGGCCGACGGTGAGCGAGGTGTCGTCATGCATGAGTGGGTCTCCGGGCTCGACGGTGAGGGCTGATTCGGGTCTGCGGTGATGCGCCGTACGTGAATGCTATCTGTTGTACTAAAGCGATCTAGTGGAAGAGTCTAAGGCACGTCGTCATGTCTTTCCCGAGGCTAAACCGATCAAGTAGGGTGAGGGACTATGAGTCCGGCGAAACGCGTGACGATCGCCGATATCGCGCGCATGGCCGGGGTGTCCCCCGGTGCCGTCTCCTTCGCGCTGAACGGCCGTCCCGGCGTGAGCGACGAGACCAGGCAGCGCATCCTCTCGATCGTGGAGGAGAACGGCTGGCAGCCCAGCTCCGCGGCACGAGCGCTCGTGGGCGCCCGCGCCAACACGGTGGGCTTCGCCCTCGCCCGGCCCGCGCGCTCCCTCGGTTCCGAGGCCTTCTTCACTGACCTCATCGCCGGCATCGAATCGCGTCTGTCGGAGAGCAAGGTGAGCCTGCAGCTGAGACTCGTGGCCGACGTCGCCGAGGAGATGGAGGTGCACCGGCAGTGGCGCTCCTCCAACCAGGTCGACGGGTTCATCTTCATCGACCCCCGCGAAGACGACCCCCGGGTCGGACGCATCGAGGCGCTGGACGCACGGGCCGTCATGATCGGGTCGGAGCCGTCGCCCGATGGTTCGGTGCCCAGCGTCTGGATCGGCGACGACACGGTGGCCGAGACCCTCTTCTCGTATCTCGCCGCGCTGGGGCACGCTCGCATCGCCTACGTCGCTGGACCGGCCGAGCTCGAGCACACCCGACTGCGCGCCGAAGTGCTCGATCGCATGACAGCCGAGGGCTTCGAGGGCGAGGTCATCACCACGGACTTCTCCCCGGCACGTGCCTCCGCCGTGACGCGGACGCTGCTGTCAGGGCGACAGCGCCCCACGGCCATCGTCTACGACAACGACGTGATGGCGGTCGCCGGCCTCCGGGTCGCCCAGGAGATGGGTCGAGCTGTTCCTCGCGACGTCTCCCTCGCCTCGTTCGATGACTCGGTCATCGCCGGGCTCATCAATCCGTCGATCACGGCGATGACCCGCGACACGTTCGAGCTCGGCGAGCGTGCCGCCACCCTGCTGCTGCAGCAGATCGAGGCGGGAGCGAACCTGCCCAGCGTCGAGGGCCCGACCCCCGTGCTCACCGCACGCGAGAGCACGGCTCCGCCCACCCGCACGGACTGAGCCCACGAACTGAGCCGCACGCCCGACTCGATCAGCCGGGAACGACCGTGTTGACCGAGCCGTAGGGATCGACGACATCCGCCGAGAGGTCGGGACGGATGAGGCGACGGATGCCCCGCCCTTCGAGCGCGACAGGGTCGAGTGCATCGCGGGAGGTGACCAGGGTGGGGTCGAGTCCGGCGGCGCACGCGTCCACCCATGCCTGGAACACGGCACCCCCTGGGCTCAGTGCCGCGCGGCTCACGGGAACCTCACGCTCGTCGACGTCGACCACGATCGCGGTGTCCCTCGTGGGCGGCGCGACGCGCTGGCGCAGTTCGGGGATGAGCTCGGCGAGACGCCGACCGATGGGCTTCGCGGCGCCGTCCTGACCGATCAACCCCAGGGTGTACTCGAGTTCGGGGAAGTCGCCGAGGTCGCGGCTCACGTCGTGCGAGCACCACCAGGTGATGCCCCAGAGGTTCTCGGTGCGCGCGGCCGAGCGCACGGTCGCCTCCAGGAAGCCCGGCATCTCGTCGTCGGTGAGGCAGTTCGAGGGGGCGCCGACCTCCTGCAACCACACCACCCGGTCGGGGTCGGTCGCGAAGGCGCGGGAGAGCTCGATCAGGTACTCGGCATGACGATCCGACGCGATGGAGCGCCCACCGTATCTCTGTGCGGTGCCGTTGAAGATCCAGGAGTGGATCGTGGTCATCGCCCCGAGCCGGGAGGCGTGGGCGGGGGTGAAGCCGTGCCCGTCCATGTACCAGACCGCGTCGTACTCGCTGTGGACGTGCGGGAGCCCTGGCGCTGCGGCTTCCGCGGCCGACAGCAACGCGCTGATCCATCCCCCGGCCTCGTCCTGCGTGACCGGCCAGGGCGACGGATGCGTGTGCGCGGAGAACTGGTTCGTCTCATTGCCGAGCGTGAGCCCGAGGAAGTTCGGCGCCTCGCGCAGCGCTCGCCCCAGGCGGTCGACGAGCGCGACCTGCCCCTCGAGCGCCCGAGGGTCGGTGAACATGTTCTTGTCGTGCCAGGTGTAGAGCCATGAGGGCACGAAGTCGAAGCTGGAGAGGTGGCCCTGCACCACATCGATGCTGGCGTCCATGCCGAACTCGCCGGCGATGTCGACGACGGCGCGGACATCGTCGATCGCCGTGTCGCGGATCAGGGTGCGGTTCGGCTGCAGCACGGTCCACAGAGGGAACACCCGCACGTGGTCGAGACCGAGCTCGGCGAGGGCGGCGAAGTCGCGGCGCACGTCGTCGGGGGTGAAGTCGAGCCAGGAGTGCATCCAGTTCTTCGACGGCGTGTAGTTGGCCCCGAACCTCAGAGGAGCATCGAGGGCGCCGCGCTGCGTCATGTGTCAGGCCTTTCGGACAGGTCCTCCGAGGAGGGCGGATTTCGCACCACTATAACGCTTGAGCAACAGACCCTGCACCTCTCTCTATACACGGACAGTGCCTTCGCGGCCGGGTGCCTTGACAGGGACGGAATCGGATGGTTTCATCTGCTAAAGCGTTGTAGTCCCGATCGGGCTGCTACGCGGATTCGCCCGCCTCGAGGAAGAAGCACGATGAAAGTTCCCACACGCATAGTCGCTCTGGCAGCATTCAGCATCGGCGTTCTGGCGCTGACGAGTTGCACGGGAGGCGGCGGATCCTCCGGGGCTTCCGGGCCCATCGACACGTCGGGCGAACTGAGCGGGAAGATCCAGTTCCAGACCTGGTCGCTCAAGAACGAGAAGTTCACCCCGTACTTCGAAGACCTCATCGCCGCGTTCGAGAAGGAGCACCCCGACGTCACGGTGGAGTGGCTCGACCAGCCGGGCGACGGCTACCAGGAGAAGATCCTGAGCCAGGCGAACGCCGACACCCTGCCCGACGTGCTGAACCTGCCGCCGGACATCGCCTACCCGCTCGTCGCCGCGGGCAAGCTCGTCGACCTGGAGACCGCGGATCCCGAGCTGAAGTCCTCCTACAACACCGGCGCCTGGGAGGCCTACAGCGCCTACCCCGGCGTGGAGGGCACCTACGGCCTCCCGTGGTACCTCTCCAGCGACGCCTCCTGGTGGAACCTCGCGCAGCTCGCGCCGTTCGGGGTCACCGAGCAGAACCTGCCGACCACGGTCGACGAGCTCCTCACCCTGGCCGAGGACGTGGCGACCGAGTCGGGCGGCAAGGTGCAGCTGCTCTCGTCCATCCCGGCCCTCGACACGTTCACGGCCGCCGGTATGGAGGTCATCGACGACAAGGGCGAGTTCGACTTCAACACCGACGAGGCCGCGGCGATCATCCAGAAGTACGCGGACGCCTACGCGGCAGGTGCGATGCCGGCCGAGGCACTGACCGGGGACTACGGCGGGAACGCCGAGGCCTACATCCAGGAGAAGGTCGCCTTCACGACCGGCGGCACCGGGTTCACGACCGACCTGCAGAAGGACGCCCCGGCACTGCTCGAGAACACGGTCGCCACGCCGCGCCTCGGGGTGGCACCCCTGTACGTGCAGGGACTCAACGTCTCGGCCGACTCCGACAACAAGGAAGCCGCGCTCGCGTTCGCGGAGTTCGCGACGAACCAGGAGAACCAGGTCGCGTTCTCGTCGCTGGCCGTCGGCACCGCGCCGGGCACGGCCGAAGGTGGAGACCAGGTCGTCGACAGCATCGCCTCGACCGTGACGGATCCGAAGCAGCTCGCCGCGATCGACACCGTGTTCGGTGCGATGAAGGATGCCAAGGCGCTGCCGTTCCAGTGGACCTCGGACATGGCCACGTACATGACCCAGCAGATCGCCCTCGCCGTCAATGGCGAGGCGGACCCGAAGGCCCAGCTCGACAAGATCGTCGAGTACGCCAACGCCAACCGCGTGGACCAGTGAGCATGCGCGCGGACACCGGCACCAGGAGCCGGAGGAAGACGATGAGATCCCACAAGTGGTACACACCGTGGCTGCTCATCGCCCCCGCCGTGATCTGGGTGCTGGTGTTCGCGCTCTGGCCCTTCCTGAACACGGTCTTCCTCAGCTTCACCGACGCCCGACCGTTGCGCACCCCCGGCTTCGTCGGCGGCGCGAACTACGAGCGCATGCTCGGCGACGAGATGTTCTGGAACGCCCTCACCACATGTCTCATCTACGTGGTGGTGTGCGTTCCGCTGCTCACGATCCTGCCTCTGCTGCTCGCCCTGCTCGTGCAGAAGAAGCTGCCGGGCATCTCGTTCTTCCGCACCACGTTCTACTTCCCCGTGATCGCCTCGGTCGTGGTGGTCGCCCTCATCTGGACCTGGCTGTTCGACAGCCGCGGCATCATCAACCAGACCCTCGACTTCCTCGGCCTGATCGACAAGCCGATGCCCTTCCTCGTCGACCGGTGGCTGCTGCTCGGGTGCGCCATCCTGCTGACGGTATGGAAGGGACTCGGCTACTACATGGTCGTGTACCTCGCCGCCCTCGGAAACGTCGGCAAGGAGCTGCACGAGGCCGCGATGCTCGACGGCGCCGGGTCGTTCCGCCGATTCCTCTCGGTCACGATCCCCTCGGTCCGCGGCGCGATGCTCCTCATCGCGGTGCTGATCGCCGTCTCCGCCATGCGCGTGTTCGCCGAGCTCGACGTGCTCTCCAAGAGCACCGGCGGCCCCGGCGGCTATGACATGTCGCTCGTGATGCTCATCCGCCAGGTCGGCTCCGGTCTGAACGGCAACATCGGCTACGCCTCCGCGATCAGCGTCGCCCTGTTCCTCCTGACGCTCATACCGCTCGCGGCGATCGCGTTCATGAACCGCGAGAAGAAGGCGAAGGCTCCCGCATGACCGCTCAGACGATCACCGCGCCCGAACGCGACGAGAAGCCGCAGGACGCTCCGGCTCCCGCGCGCGAGCGGATCTTCCGGCACCGCGGCTCCGGCGACTTCAGCAAGCCGACTCTCGGCGGGCTGATCGGCCGATACGCGCTGCTGGTGCTCGTGCTCTTCCTGGTCATCGGACCGTTCGTGTGGCAGCTGTCGACCTCGTTCAAGGGCGCGACCGAGAACATCTACTCCTTCCCGCCGGAGCTGATCCCGCGCGAGCCGACCCTGCAGAACTACACCAGGGTCGCCGACGTCGTGCCCGTGTACCTGTATGCGTGGCACTCGCTGCTCGTCTCGGTCGGCACCGTGATCAGCAACGTGATCCTGGCCACATTCGCCGGCTATGCACTCGCCTGCATGACCTTCCGCGGCAAGTGGATCGTGATGGGCATCCTGCTGTCCACGCTGCTCTTCCCGGGCGAGGTGACGGTGACGAGCAACTTCCTCACGATCCGTGCGCTCGGTCTCGCCGACACCCTGTGGGGCGTGTTCCTGCCCGGAGCGATCAGCGCCATGAACGTGCTGCTGGTCGCCACCGCGTGCCGCATGATCCCGAAGGATGTGCTGGATGCGGCGACCGTCGACGGCGCGACCACATGGCAGCGCATCCGCCACATCGTGTGGCCGAACATCCGCGGCATGGTCTCCGTGGTCGCGATCTTCGCCTTCATCGGCGCCTGGGACGACTACCTCTGGCCCCTGATCGTGCTCTCCGATCCCGCGAAGTACACGCTGACGGTCGGCATGGCGTACCTCAACAGCAGCTTCTCGGTCGATCCGCGCCTGATCGCCGCCGGCACCATGATCGCGCTCGTCCCCATCGTGATCATGTTCTCGTTCACGCAGCGGTTCTTCTTCAAGGGAGTGCAGGAAGGCGCGATCAAGGGGTGAGCACCGTGCACCTCATCCCGGCGGACGGCCCAGCCGATCCCCCGTCGTCCCGCGCCCGCAGCGGTGTGCTCCGGGCTCCGGTCTTCGCCTTCTCGTTCGATCCGTCCGTCGGCGAGCAGCGGCTCGACGTACCGGATCTCGCCGCGCTCGAGGTCACCCAGGACACCGTGCTGCACTGGGCGTTCTACGCGGACGGGCCGACGGCGACCCTGGCACCGCACGCCGCACTCGCTGTGACGGTCGATGTGCGCTTCGCCGACGGCTCGCGGTTGAGCGATGAAACGGCCGTACGGGACCGCTACGACTTCCCGGTCACCGCCCAGGCGCAGTTCGATGCCCGGTGGAGTCTGCCGGAGCAGTGGAACGCCGACACCGTCGCCCTCGCCCCCTTCGCAGGTCGCACCGGGGCGGTCGAGGTCGTGCTCGGCACCGCGTCGCTGTCTGCGTCGCGGCCTGCGGATACCGCGGACCTCCCCGCGAGCTGCACGGGCTTCGTGCAGCTCCTGGTCGAGGAGAGGGTCCCGGCACCGGCCGACCTCGCACCCGTGGAGCGCGTCGACACCCGGCGCGGCTCGCACTCGGGTCCCCGGTTCTCGCGCGGCAACACCATCCCGGCGGTGGCCGTGCCGCACGGATTCACGTTCGTCACTCCGGCCACCGATGCCACCGACTCCCGCTGGCCGTATCGCCCGTTCGTGCACGACGATCCGCAGGGGCGACGACTCGAAGCCCTGCAGTTCTCGCATCAGCCGAGTCCGTGGATCGGTGATCGTTCCGTGCTGCAGCTGATGCCTTTCCTCGGCGACCCGACATCGAGTCGTGTCGGGCGACGACGGTGGGTCACACCGGGCACCGAACGCGCACGACCGCACGAGTACGCGGCCGAGCTCGGCGACGGTCTGCACGTCGAGACGACGGCGACCGACCACACCGCCGCGTTCCGCGTGTGCAGCAGCTCCGATGCCGGCGGTCGCATCGGCTTCGTCATCGACCAGCTCAGCGATGACGGGTGCCTCGCCTGGACGGAAGCCGGCGCGTTCGAAGGCTGGATCCCCGAAGGCTCCGAGGAGTGGGGCAACGCTCCCCGCTGCTTCTTCGCGGGGACCGTGTCGCACCCCGCCCCTGACGCCGGTGGCGCAGGGCCGACATCGGCGCACGGTCGACTCGACGACGGCGGACACGGCGACGGACACGGTGACGGACGCGGTGCCGTCGCAGGCTACGTCTCCGGACGGGGCTCTCTCGAGGTACGGATCGGCATCTCCTTCCTCTCCATCGAGCAGGCCAGACATGCTCTGGAGATCGAAGCACCATGGTCGATCGCCTACGAGCAGCTGCGCGACGCGACCGCAGCTCGCTGGAATCGTCTGCTGTCGCGCGTGACGATCCCCCGGCTGCCGGAGGGCGAGCTCCCCTATCGCTCGCTCGCCGACGAGGAGCACCGCTCCCGGATCGCTGCCGCCCTCCACCGTATGCATCTGTATCCCAACAGCGCGGCGGAGAACGTCGGGACGGCGGAGGCGCCCGTCTGGAGGTTCGCCGACGTGTTCGCCGCGCGGGGGCCCTCGGGCGAGACACCACCGATCGTCGACGGTGAGCTCGTCGTCAACAACGGTTACTGGGACACCTATCGCACCGAGTGGCCGGCACTCGCCCTGCTCGACCCCGCCCGCGCCGGAGAGCTGCTCGACGGGCAGATCGAGCAGTACCGTCGGGGCGGCTGGATGGCGAGATGGAGCGCTCCCGGCTACGTCGACAGCATGGTCGGCACCTCCAGCGACCAGATCTTCGCGGATGCCGCCCGCTGGGGCGTCGGGTTCGACCGCGCGGCCGCTTTCGAGAGCGGGTGGCGGAACGCCTGCGAGCCGGGGCCCGACGCACGCCGTGGTCGCAAGGGGATCGCGACGGGTCGGTTCACCGGGTACATCTCCTCGGACGTACCGGAGGGCATGAGCTGGAGCATCGAGAACGCGGTGAGCGATGCCGCGCTCGGCCACTTCGCCGCGCAGCTCGCCGCCGAGTGCGAGTCCGCATCGGATGCCGCCCGCTATCGATCCTTCGCCCGGTACTTCGCGAACCGAGCGCGGTCGTATCGCACCCTGTTCGACCCGGCCACGGGATTCTTCCGCGGGCGGGATGCTCTCGGCGAGTTCGCGGGAAGCTTCGATCCGCGCTCCTGGGGCGGAGACAACGTCGAGACGAACGCCTGGGGCATGTCGGTCGGAGCCGTGCACGACGGCGCAGGACTCGCCGACCTCCACGGCGGCCCCGCGCGCCTCGGCCGCCATCTCGACGCGCTCTTCGCCGAACCCGAGACCGCGGACGAGCGATTCGGCGGTGCGTACGACACCGTGATCCACGAGCAGCGGGAGGCACGCGCGCTGCGGTCGGGGATGTGTGCGATCTCGAATCAACCCGCCCACCACATCCCTTTCATGTACGCATTCTCCGACCGCCCGTGGCAGACGGCACCGCTCGTGCATGACCTCGCCGGGCGCCTGTTCGCCGGCGCCCACATCGGTCAGGGGTTCCCGGGCGACGAGGACAACGGCGAGATGAGCGCATGGTGGCTGTGGGCCGCGCTCGGGCTCTATCCACTGGAGCTCGCGTCGGGACGACTCCGGATCGGGTCGCCGCTGTTCGACGACATCCGTGTGGATCGCGGTGACGGCTCGACGCTGCGGATTCGGTCGCGACGCTCCGGACCCTCGGCCCACGTGCTGGAGGAGGCGCGCCTCGACGGCGTGGGCCTGACGTCCGCCGACCTGCCGATCGACGCGCTCGTCGGAGACGTCGTCCTCGAGCTGCGGTTCGGCACCGATCCCCGTCTGGCACTGGAGTTCGCTGGTCCGCAACGGCACTCGGCCCCCTGGCATCAGGATCTGACCTCGCTCGACGGATGCCCGCTCGCCTCGTCGAGGGTCACGCACCCCGAGCACCTCTTCGACGACGGCGCAGGTCTCGACCTCGGGAGCCGGCAGGGCAGCACGCTGCACGCCGGGGACTGGGTCGGATGGCGGTTCCCCTCGCCGCAGGGTGTCAGCGACATCACGGTGACCGCGACTTCAGAGGCCTCCCCCTCGGCGCTGCTGTGGGAGTACCTGAACGCCGCGGGTGAGTGGGAGACCGTCGCGACGACCCATGTCTCCGATCTCCCGGCCGACCGCACGACGCCCTTCACGTTCACGGAACGGGTCGTGACCTCGGCGATCCGCGTCCGGGCGGAGGCCGAGGTCACGCTCCGTCAGATCGAGCTCTTCGATCTCGACTGATCGGGTCTCGTGCCGCTCACGGAGCCGCTCGGTACTCGGTCGCCTCGCCCTTGAGCGCCTGCGTGATCCCGGAGAGCAGAGCCGACTGGTCGGTCGCGGTGAGGTTGTACGCCACGTAGACGCCGTAGCCGTCGGAGACCGTGCGCCGGGCGTAGTCCGCGGCTGTCGCGGAGCTCACGTTCGACAGGTCGATCGCGGCCGCGCCGAGCCGGGCCCTGTCCTCGAGCCCCGGCACCGTGGGGGCGTTGTAGGACGGGTAGTAGGGGTTCCAGGCGTGGTCGATCACCGCTGCGGCGTCGAACCGGGTGAAGTCGGTCACGGTGTAGGTCTCCCCGATCGCGTACAGGGTGATGAGCTTGTCAGGGCCGAGGCGGTCACGCAGCGCCGAGGCGAGCCACCCGAAGGACTGCGCGTTGGGCTGCGGCGTGCCGTTCGCGCCGTAGTTCGTCCACTCGTCGTCGAAGTCGATGCCGTCGAGGCCGTAGGTCGTGACCGCGTCGGCGAGCTGGGCGGCGAAGGCGTCTGCGGCCGCGAACGACGTGAAGTTCGCGAACCCGGCGCCCTGATGATTCCCCAGCACGGACAGCAGCACCTTGGTGCCGCGGGCCTGCAGCGGTCGGATCTGGTTCTGCGCGTCCTGGAGCGTCTCGGTGACGCGCTCGTTGAAGTGCAGGTAGGCCTTCTCGCCGTCGTAGTTGATGTTGGCGGCGAAGATCATCGCCAGATCGACGGCCGGCCGACCGGAGTCGGCGAGCGTGTAGTCCGCGACATTGGCTAAATCGTTCGAGTTGACTTCCACGTAGACAGCGAGCTTCGGCTCGGCAGTCGTGTCGTCCGCAGCGGCCGCCGCCGATCCGGCGACCGCCCCCATCCCCGCGAGCGCAAGTGCCGCTGTGGCTGCAATCGCTCTGCGGAACCGGTGGGTCCTGGCTTTCGGCTGACTCATGACAGTTCGTCTCCTTCGTCGTCGTGTCCAGATCGAGCCGCGTCGGTGCGACTCGCGGCCGACTATATCGCTTAAGCGATCGGGCCGAAAGAGCCCGGATCACGGTCACGAGCACCGGGTCGCACGGGCACTGGCGCCGACATCGCTTTCCCGCGATGCTGGACGCATGCGCGCACTTCGACCGCTGTGGCGGTACCCCGTGATCACGCTCACCGTGCTCGTCTTCGCCGCGGTCGGGGTGTTGCACGCGGTGGACGAAGCGGGGATCGGCCGCTGGATCGCCACCGTGTACGTGTCCGCCGTCGTGGTGTGGACGCTGATCGGCATGGTGCGCGACGTGCTGCACGGACACGTCGGGCTCGACATTCTGGCGGTCGTCGCGATGGTCGCCACGCTGGCGGTCGGCGAGTACATCGCCGCGCTGATCATCGTGCTGATGCTCTCCGGCGGCGAGGCGCTCGAGGACTTCGCCGGACGCAGGGCCAAGCGGGATCTGTCCGCCCTGCTGGACCGCTCGCCGCGCATCGCCCATGTGCTGGTGCACCCGGACTCGCCCGATTCCGACGAGGCCCGCGACGTGCCGATCGACGATGTCGCGGTCGGCGACGTGCTGCTGGTGCGCCCCTCCGAGATCGTGCCGGTGGATGCGACGCTCCTGACCGACACGGGGACGTTCGACGAGTCCTCGCTGACGGGCGAGAGCATGCCGGTCACGCGCGAGGCGGGCGGGGAGGTGCTGTCCGGGGCGATCAACGGAAGCCGCGCGGTCCGCATCAGAGCGCTGCGCACAGGCGCCGACAGCCAATACCAGCAGATCGTCGCGCTGGTGCACTCCGCCGAGACGTCGCACGCGCCGATCGTCCGGCTCGCCGATCGCTTCGCCATCCCGTTCACCGCCGTGTCGCTCGTGCTCGCCGGCACGGCCTGGGCGATCTCCGGCGACTCGACGCGCTTCGCCGAGGTGCTCGTGCTGGCGACGCCGTGCCCCCTCCTCATCGCGGCACCCGTGGCATTCCTCGGCGGGCTCTCGCGGGCGGCGAAGTCCGGGGTGATCATGAAGAGCGGGGCCGTGATCGAGCAGATCGCCCGGGTGCGCTCGGCCGCGTTCGACAAGACCGGGACGCTCACGCAGGGGCGCCCCGAACTGGTGGAGGTCCGTCCTGCCGCGGGCTTCGGCGCCGACGAGATCCTGCAGCTGGCCGCATCCGCGGAGCAGTACTCCTCGCACGTGCTCGCCGATGGCATCCGTCGCGCGGCCGATGCGCGCGGGCTCGTCCTGCACGCGGCTCGAGAAGCCAGCGAGACCGCCACCAACGGGGTCGCGGCGACGATCTCCGGACGCACCGTGGTGGTCGGGAAGCCCGCCTACGTCGCCTCGCTCGCACCCGACACCGTCCGGGCGCAGCTCGAACCGGGAGAAGCCGCGGCCTACGTGGCGGTGGACGGGCGGTTCGCCGGCGTTCTCGTGCTCGCGGACGCCGCCCGGCCTGAGGCGTCCGCCGTGATCTCCTGGCTGCGGCTGCACGAGGTCGATCGCGTGGCGATGCTCACGGGCGACGTGGATTCGACGGCGGAATCGGTGGGACGCCAGCTCGGCATCGACGAGATCCATGCGGAGCTGCTGCCGCCAGAGAAGGTGCGGCTCGCGGCCGAGATGCAGCCGCGCCCCGTGCTCATGGTGGGCGACGGCGTCAACGACGCGCCCGTGCTGGCAGCCGCCGACATCGGCATCGCGATGGGGGCGAAGGGCGCCACTGCGGCCGGGGATGCCGCAGACGTCGTGATCCTCGTCGACTCGCTCGCGAAGGTCGTCGACGCCGTCGCGATCGGCCGCCACACGCTCCGAGTCGCGCTCACCGCGATCTGGATCGGCATCGGGTTGAGCGTCGGACTCATGATCGTCGCGATGACCGGTGTGATCCCGGCGGTCGTCGGCGCGCTCGTGCAGGAGCTCGTCGACCTGGCGACGATCCTCTACGCACTGCGGGCGCTCAGCGGACCGCCCAGCGGGCTGCGCCCGGCCTCGAGCCAGGAGCCATCGCCCCGGCACGGGGAGAGAATGGACTGACGGGGCGTCCGCCGCGCAGCGAGGGGGTCGAGTGAGTTCGGTGGATCGTGCCCTCTCGAGCATCAGAGTGGTCTCGTCGCGGCGCTGGAAAGCCCCTCGATCGCCGGTCGCCAGTGAGGGCGCACCCCCGCAGCTCCTCGTCATCCCGGAGCGCGACGACCTTCGCATCGACACCGGCGGACGACACCACCTCGTCCGCTCGGACCAGCTCGCCGTGGTGTGCCCGGCCGAGGGCGACACCATCACCCTGACCCGCGAGATCCGTGCCGAGATGCACACTGTCGTCGGCGTCGAGGCGATCGCGTTCGAGAGTCGTGGACACGTCTACACGCTCCTCGAGCAGGAGCTCCCCCGGACGATCGTGGTCGACCGCACACCGCTGCTGGTATCCGTGGTCGCACTGCTGCAGGCCGAGGGCAGGCGCGATCCTGTCGTCAACAGCCTGCTCTGCAAGCTCACCGAGGTCGCAGTGTGCGCGGCGATCGCAGCCTGGATCGACACGGCACCGACACCACCGGGCTGGATCGGCGGCGTCGCGCATCCGACGATCGGGGCCACACTCGAGGCGGTGCACAGCGAACTCGGGGCGGCCTGGACGGTCTCAGACATGGCTGCGCACGCCCACATGTCCCGCTCGGCGTTCGCCAGACTCTTCCGAGAGGTCGTCGGCTCGACGCCGTCGTCGCACCTCGCCCGATGGCGCATGGCGCACGCGCTCGAACTCCTCGACGCCGCTCCCGAGCTGCCGTTGAAAGACGTCGCGGAACGGCTCGGCTATTCGGACGAGTTCGCGCTCAGCACCGCGTTCAAACGCCGCTTCGGCGCGAGTCCCCGCAACTACGTGGATCCCGCGCCGAGCCGCATCCGAAGCTAGACCCCCGCGCTGAAGCGCCGGACCAGACGCGCGACGTGGGCTGGGGCCGTGACGAGCGCGTCGTGTCCCGCCGCGAGCTTCGTGACAGACCATCGCTCCGGCCGTGCACGCACCCGGTCCTTCGACGGGCCGACATCGGCGAACGGCAGGGCCGTGCAGTCGATGTACAGCAGGGGGACATCGGGCATCGTGCCGGTGAGCGGTACGACGTCGCTCCAACTGCTCCACGGGTGCGCGGTGAGCCTGCGGTCGAGCCACTCGACGTCGTTCCGACGCGTCACCCCGAACATCGTCGGATCCTGCGGCTTGGGGACGTAGTACCCCTCACCCGCCTGCGCGACAACGGTCGGAAGCGCGGCCCGGCTGGTGGGGGTGAGCACGTCGAGGATCCGTTCCCCGGGATCGACGACGACGGCGTCGAGGTACACCGCGCCGCGGAGGCGATCGGAGATCCGCTCGGCGACGGCGGAGACGTAGGCGCCACCGATGCTGTGCCCCACGAGCACCACGTCACGCAGCTCCTCGGCGTCGATCGTCGCCACGATGTCGTCCACGCCGTCCTGGAAGCGGATGTCGGGCGAGAGACGGTGTGCACGGTCGCCGACTCCCGGCAGCGTTGGCGTGAGTATCCGCCCCCGGCGAGGATCGAGTTCCTCGACGACGCGCCGCCAGGCCCAGCCTCCGTGCGATCCGCCGTGGATGAGCACGAGATCGGCGCGGGAACGGGAGGCGGAAGCACTGCCGGACGGGACGACCGCCGCACCCGCCCCGGCGGCGACCGCGGCCGTCACCCCCAGTGCCGCGCCCAGCACCATCCGCCTGTTGACCCCTCGGGGGGTGGGCCCGCTGGCCACGTCGCCGGTCACCGCGCCACCGCACGATCCTTGGCGACCACGGCCTCCAGGGAGCGCGGCTGTTCGCCGAGCACACCGCGGACGCCGTCGGAGAGATAGTCATCGCGCCCGGCACGGATCGCGTCGAACAGGTTGGCGAGGGCATCCACGATCCGCGGCTTCAGGTAGGGCGCGACGGAGCCCCGCCACTCGTCGACCCCGATGTCGGTGAAGGTCAGGGCACGCCCGGTGCACCGCCCGACGGTCTCGACGGCTTCGGCGAACGAGAGCGACTGCGGGCCGGAGAGCTCGACGTGGGACGGGCCCGGCGTCTGCGAACGCAGGAGCGTCGCTGCGACTCTGGAGATGTCCCGTGCATCGATGAACGGTTCCCTCCCCTCGCCCACCGGCAGTCGCAGCTCGCCCGTCGCATCCAGTTGCGCGGCGAAGAGACCGGTGGTGAAGCCCTGCGCGAACCATGACGGGCGCAGGAAGGTCGAAGCGAGCGCGGCGGCGCCGAAGACCTCCTCCGCCCCGGACGCGATGCCGTCGCCGCTGACCCCCGGGTTCCGTGCGGTGAGCACCACGGCGCGCTCGACTCCGGAGTCGGTGAGCACCCGTGTGAACGGGGTGAGGTCCATCGGATCCTCAGGGAGGACCACGTACACCGCCCCGACACCGTCGAACAGCGACGGCCAGGTGCTCGGATCGCCCCAGTCGAACCGCCACAGCGAACGGCGGGAGGCGCGTCGCACCCCTACGTCCGCGGCCTCCAGCAGATCCGCCACCTGCGAGCCCGTCGTGCCGGTGGCTCCGAGTACGACGACCGGAGCCCCTTCCTCTTCGTGAAGTGTCATGCCTTCCATGTTCGAAGCCGGCGTCGCCGCGGCCCATGGCCTGACGCTTCGCGTGCATGTTCACGACTCTCGTCCATCGGACGACGCCATTGGTCGCGGAGGCTCGGCTGCAGCGGATTCCTGACCTGTTCTGCACGATGCTTCGGACCGTCACACGTTCCACAGCCAGCGGGAAAACAGCACGTCACCACCGGAATACCGTGACAACCTGGCCCTCCGGAATCAGACTGGAGGCATGCGCTTGAACGACCCGCAGGTATGGACTCTGATCGGCGTGTTCGCAGCGGTGATGCTAGGCGGCATGACGCTGATGACGACGCAGCTCAGCCGGGTGATCCGCGCC
Source organism: Microbacterium oxydans (assembly GCF_000956405.1). Lineage (GTDB taxonomy): Bacteria > Actinomycetota > Actinomycetes > Actinomycetales > Microbacteriaceae > Microbacterium > Microbacterium oxydans_C. The sequence continues at coordinate 149,932 of NZ_JYIV01000026.1, read as the reverse complement.
GAGGTCGATCGCGTCGAAGGCACGCTCTCGGCGAGAGTCGACCGCGTCGAAGGCACGCTCTCGGCCCGCATCGACGGGCTGGACGCCCGACTCGGCCGCATCGAGACCAAGGTCGACGACCTCGACAAGGAACTCACGAACCTCACGACCCGCTTCTGGCGCTCGCAGTAGCGTTCAGCGACCGATCAGATCGTCACGTCCCCCACGAGGTTGACGGCGATCCCCATGCCGTCGAACATCGCGGCCTTCGCGATCAGGGCCTTGTCGGCGGTCTCGGCGTCGGGCGCGTAGACGAGCTGCGCGTGGTTCGCCTTGTGCCGCGCCATGAACTGGTCGCGCGAGACACCGTGCAGCACCACGTGGGCGATCGGCCACTCCGGGTTCGTTGCATCCTTGCGCCGCTGGGTCTCCTCCGCCGGCAGCTCGACCACCGACGCCCGGAAGATGTCGGCCTGAAGGATGCCCTCGGCGATGAACACCCGGGAGAGCACGACCTCACCGGGCTTCGAGACGCCGTTGATCGTGGCGCCGCCGGCGGGGAAGAACACGTGGCCCTGCCGCCATCCCTCCGCGTGCTGCCAGCCACCGAGGTGCGATGCCGGCACCGAACCGGAGATCTCGTACACCCAGACGAACCGTCCGTCGTGGTCCTCTCCCCAGCGCACGTCGTGCAGCGTGTTGTCGGGCACGAGCCCCATCGCGCGCCACACCCGGTCGGTCACGAGCGCGTCGACGGCGACACCCTCGTCGGCCTCGTTGAAGTGCGGGAAGGCCCGTCCCTCATGCAGCACGCGGGAGCCGTCGCGCGAGGTCACCGGCGGGCGCTCGGTGGAGTTCAGGATGCCCTCGGCCAGGTCCGACGCCGGCACCAGGTCCTTCAGACCCTGCTGGTACTGGATGCCGACCGCGTCGAGCCCGAAGTCGTCGGCGATGCGGAGCGCGGCGATGTACATCTTCAACTGCCACTGCACCTGCTCACGCGTGAGCTCGGTGGCGCCGTCCTCGCCGTAGCGGAAGGTCATCCCCGCGTCGATCAGCCAGTCGTAGGCAGCGTCGGCCTCCTCCTCTGTGACCTCGAGCATCTCGGCGTACAGCGCCGACTGCGACAGGCGCTCCTTGTAGATGCCGGTCTGGTTGAGCAGCTCGTCGTCGAAGATCGCGTTGTACATGCCCATGCAGCCCTCATCGAACACCCCGATGATCGCTTTCTCGGAGCGCAGCTGTGCGGCGAGCGCCTCTCCGAGCTGCTTCTCCGGGCTGTCCGGCAGCGCGGGCAGCGGTCGCACGTGGGAGGCGTCGTGGGTGATGGCGCCGGTCTCCGTCCACTCCCTGATGCCGTCGCGGAACCAGTCGTCGGTGAAGTCGACCGACCACGTGGTCGCGTACGGCTTGTCCATCTTGGTCAGGCCCGCGTTCAGCCCGAGGAGGCCGACGAGGCCTGGCCAGTCGCCGGCGAAGTTCGCAACGGTGAGGATCGGCCCCTCGTGCGTTCGCAGTCCGGCGAGCACATGATGCGAGTACTGCCAGTTGGCGATCGCGACGATCAGCGGCGCGTCGACGGGGATGCGCGTGAAGACCTCGAGGCCCATGCGCTGGCTCGAGATGAAGCCGTGCCCGGTCTCGGGGTCGACGCCGAAGGGGCGGATGACGTTCCACCCGAGGGCGTTCAGCACTCCGGTGACGCCCGTCTCCAGCTCGACCTGGGTCGGCCACCCGGCCACGTTCGCCGACTCGCGCAGATCTCCGGACGTGATGAGGTACGCGGTCTTCGGCGCGGTCGTCGGGAGAGGTGCCGTCGTCGGCAGGGTGTAGGTGGTCATGGTGCCTCCGTGGCAGTGGGAGTCGGGTTCGTGGTGGTCGGGTTCGGGGGAGTCGGGTTCGGAGTCGGGTTCGGGATCGTCGGGGTCGCGCGGGTCGAGGGGGTGCCACGCTGCGCGGCGGCGAGTTCGTGGACGACGGATCTCGATCCCTCGTACAGCCGCACATAGCGGTCGAACAGGGTGTCGTAGAGCGATCGCAGCTCGCCGTCGGCGCTGATGAGCTCCGAGGTCGGGTTCCAGTCACTGATGGACGGAGTATCGCCCGTCTCGGCGGTCGCGGTGGCGGCGAGGAACGCGGCACCGTAGCTCGCCCCGATCGTCGTCGCCGGCACCTCCTGAGTGAGGCCGGTGGCATCGGAGACGATCTGCAGCCACAGCCGTCCCTGCGTGCCACCGCCGACCGCGACGATGCGGCGGATGTCGGCTCCGGCGGCGCGCATGGTCTCGATGTTGTGTCGCACACCGAGTGCCGTGGCTTCGAGCGCGGCACGGTAGAGATCTCCGCGAGTGTGCTCGAGCGTGAGCCCGGCGATCACCCCTCGCGCGTCCGGATCCTGGATCGGAGTCCGCTCGCCCGCGAAGTAGGGCAGCATGAGCAGGCCGCGGGCTCCTGCGCCGGAGGCCGCGGCCTCGGCGAGCAGTTCGGGGTAGTCGGCGCCGGTGAGTCCCGTGAGCCACGCCGTCAGCGCTCCGGAGGTGGACAGCCCTCCGGCGAGGTTGCGGGTGCCGGCGAAGGCTCCGGCCGTGGTCCACATCGACGGCGTCCGCAGCGTCTCCGCACCGTTCGTGAAGACCATGAACATCGTGGTGCCGTACATCAGCATCAGGTCGCCGACCTCGTGTGCGCCGACGCTGACGGCCTCGGTCCAGGCGTCGATCGTGCCCGCGATCACCGGCGTGCCGGCGGGGATCCCGGTGACAGCCGCCGCGTCGCCCGTGATCTCTCCAGCGATCTCGCCCGCCCACCGAAGCGGCGGCTGCTGGATGCCGCTCGCGTACCGCGCCCACCACGGGTCATGCCAGCGCTCGCCCTCGATGTCGTAGAGGGGCGAGACCTGACTGGCGGACTGGTGATCGAGCACGTAGACGCCGGTGAGCTTGCGCACGAGCCAGGAGGCGGGCATGTACAGACGTCGGGCCCGCGCGCGTGCCTCCGGCTCCTCGTCTCCGATCCAGACGATCTTGGGGCCGCCCGCCTGCGAGGTCAGCGTCGATCCGCCGACGCGGGTGATCTCCTCCACGCCGAGATCCTGGGTGAGCTGCTCGATCTGCGCGGTCGCGCGGGTGTCGACGCCGTACAGGATCGCGGAACGCACCGGTCGGTCGTCTTCGTCGGCGAGCAGGATGCACGGCCCCATCCCGCTGACTCCCACACCGACGATCTCGGCGTCGGGGACGACGTCGAGCAGTTCCCGCGCGATCGCGACGAACTCGTCCCACCAGATCGCCGCATCCATCTCGACCCAACCGGTGCGGGGCCGTTGCACCTCGTGTGCTCTGGTCGCCGATGCCAGGATCTCGCCGTCCGCGCCGACCAGGACGCCCTTGCTGCTGGACGTGCCGATGTCCACGCCGAGGGTGCAGCGCATGGAGTCCTCCTCATACCCGGGACGACGGAGTCCCGAACTGATCCACACTGTACGCGAAATCGATTTCACGTCGCAAGGTGCAAACACTTCTGCACAAGGCATGCATCATCGAGATCTCCCCACATGATGCGGCCATGGCGAGGTTCCGCACCGGAATACCGTGACAATCTGGGCACCCCGAAACAGGCTGGAGGCATGCGCTTGGACGACCCGCAGGTATGGACGCTGATCGGCGTGTTCACGACCATGATGCTCGGCGGCATGACGCTCATGACGATGCAGTTCAGCCGGGTGATCCGTGCCGAGATCGGTGGGCTGCGCGGAGAGCTGAGCGGACAGCTGGAGAGCCTCGAGGGGCGACTGACCGGCCGCATCGATGCCCTCGAGCACAAGGTCGACAGTCTCGACAAAGAGGTGGCGAACCTCGCTACACGGTTCTGGCGCTCGCAGTGAAGCCGCCCGACGCCGTGCACCCGAGGGCCGGACGCCCGATCACCACGCGCTCGATCAGGGTCGCACGACGCGCGCCGGCTGGAGTTCGTTGCGGAGGACGACCGTGCGTGAGGGCTGCGTGTCGCCCTTGATCCGCTCGAGCAGCATCCGCGCCGCCGTCACTCCCATGTGCCGCGCCGGCAGACGCACCACGGTCACGGCGCTCGGCGAGAGCGTCGTGAACGGCAGCGAACCGATCACCGCGACACCGACATCCGGTGGGGTGAGACCGCGTTCGGTGAGCACCTGGATGGCTCCCACTCCGATCAGGTTGTTGCCCGCCACGACGGCATCCGGCGGCTCCGGCAGCGCGAGCAGCTCCTCCATCGCAGCCCGCCCACCCTCGACGCGGAAGGACGCGAAGCGCTCGAGTCCGTCGAGAGCGAGGTCGGGGTGCGCCGCGGCGAGCGCGGATCGCCAGCCGGCGGCGCGTTCTGCGGCGGTGTCGATGTGCTCTGGTCCGCCGATGTACGCGATGCGACGATGGCCGGCCTCGATCAGGCTGCGGGTCGCCGAGGTGCCTGCAGCTCGGTTGGCCATCACGACGCCGTCGATGTCGTAGGTCGTGCTGCGGTCGACGGCGACGACGGGTCGCCCGGTGGCCAGGATACCGTCGAGGTCGGAGTGCTCGTCCGCGGTCGCGATGATCACGCCGGACATGTTCTCCGCGATCGCGATCCGGAGGTAGGTCGCCTCCTTCTGCACCTGCGCGTCGGAGTTGCAGAGCACGACGGAGTAACCCGCTTCGGAGGCGACGTCCTCGACTCCACGCGCCATCTCGGTGAAGTACGGGTTCTCGATGTCGGGGATCACGAGGGCGATGACCTCGGAGCTCTGCCGCCGCAACGACCGCGCCGCACGGTTCGGGGTGAAGTCGAGGGTCACCGCGGCCGCGCGGACGGCTGCCGCCTTCTCCTCCGAGACGCTCGTGCCGTTGAACACGCGGGAGACCGTCGCGGGAGAGACGCCCGCGAGCTCGGCGACGTCGTAGATCGTTGCCATGCGCTCCCTGCTCCCTGCTCCCCGTACTCCTGAAGCCGTCGTCGACGGCGGAATGCTGCAACAGTATCGCGCGGCGGGGCGATCTGAAATCGATGCCGGGATCGGTGCTCCGAGTACGCTGAGGGGATGCCAGAGTGGTCGCAGACGGTCCCCGCGACGGTGCGGCGCGAGCAGATCGTGTCGATCATCGAGCGTCAGGGCTTCGCCCGCGTGCAGGAGCTGAGCCGCACCCTCAGCGTCTCCGAGGTCACGGTACGGAGCGATCTCGACCTCCTCGCCGAGGAGAACGTGATCCAACGCGTGCACGGCGGGGCGATCTCGGGCATCAAATCCACCGCGCACTCCCCCGACTACGAGCGCGCCCTCACCCGCGCTGTCACCGAGAAGCGACGCATCGGCAACGCCGCGGCCGCTCTGGTGGAGAGCGAGATGGCCATCCTGCTCGACGCCGGCACGACGACGCTCGCGATCGCCAGGGCATTGCGGGCGAGAGAAGATCTGCGGGGTGTCGTGGTCTTCACCAACTCGCTCACGATCGCCCTGGAACTCGGCGTCGCGGAACCGCACCACATCACCGTGGTGGTCACCGGCGGCACAGTCAACTACAAGCAGCGCTCACTCATCGACCCGATGGGCGACATGTTCATCGGATCGGTGCACAGCGACCTCAGCTTCATCGGATGCAACGGGGTCTCCGAGCACGGTTTCACGAACTCGAGCCTCCCCGAGGTGACCATGAAACGGCGCTACCTCGACTCGGCGGCGCGGGCGATCGTCGTCGCCGACAGCTCGAAGATCGGCAAGAGCCAGGTGATCCAGGTGGCTCCGCTCGCGCGCGTCGACATGCTGATCACAGGCGTCGAAGCGCCCCCGACCGAGTTGGAGGCGCTTCGAGAGGCAGGGCTGGCGATCGAGCTGGTCTGACGCTCGAGCCTGATGCTCAGGCGCGGCCCGACGAACCGAACTCGCGCATGCGCTGCGTCACCATCGCGCGGAACCCGCCCATCGCCGGCCGCAACTGCTCCCCGGGTTCGACCACTGCCGGGTTGTCGTGCAGGAACGCGCGCAGCGCGGCGCTCCAGGCGAGATGCGAGTCGGTCCCCTGATTGATCTTGCGGATGCCTGCCGCGATGCCCTCGGACTTCTGCTCGGGTGAGATCCCGTATGAGGGGCGCACCGCTCCGCCGTTGGCGTTGATCACGGCGACCGCTTCGGCCGGCACCGAGGACGAGCCGTGCAGCACCAGGAAGGTGTCCGGCAACCGCTCCTTGATCTCGGAGATGAGGCCGAGCCGCAGCCGTCCCCCTCCGGCGGCGTCCGTGAACTTCACCGAGCCATGGCTGGTGCCCACCGCCACGGCGAGCGCATCGACACGGGTCTGCTCGACGAACTCGACGGCCTGGTCCGGGTCTGCGAACACGATCTCCTCGAGCTCCCCGGCGATCCCGGCCTCCGCTCCGCCGATCGTGCCCAGTTCGCCCTCGACGCTCACGCCGGAGCGCGTCGCGGCCTCGACGACTCGACGGGTGAGAGCCACGTTGTCCTCGAAAGAGGCAGGCTCATCCGTGTCGGCTGCCCTGCTTGCGTCGATCATGACGCTGGTGAAACCATGGTCGATCGCTCGCAGACAATCGTCATAGGTGCGGCCGTGGTCAAGGTGCAGCACGGCCGGGACGCCGTCGAACTCCGAGACGAGGGCGCGCAGACGACTCCACCAACGCGACTCGTCGTCGTACGCCGACATCCCCGCGATCGCCTGCACGATCACGGGCGAGCTCTCCGCCTCGGCGGCCTCGAGCACCGCGATCGCCTGATCGAGGCTCGACACGTTGAATGCTCCGACGGCATAGCCGCCTTTCTCGGCGTCGGCGAGTGCGCTGCGCAGCGTGAGCAGTGCCATCCTCTCCCCCTCAGAGCGACTCGGTGATGCCGAGCGTGTCGTAGTCGAGCACGATCGGGGTGTCGGTGAGCGCGCTGGCGTATGCCTGCACCTTGGCCGCCGACTCCACAGCCACGCTGGTCTTGAACGCATCGCGAAGGTTGGGCCCGACCGTGAGCAGCCCGTGGTTCGCCCATACGACCGCGTTGAGATCGCCCATCGCGTCGCACATGTGCTCGCCGAACTCGGTGTTGTTGCTGAGCTCGAACGGCATGATCGGCACGTCGCCCTTGGTGTAGATCACCATGTTCACCAGTGTCCCCAGGATCGGGGATCCGACGACACCCCACACGTTGGAGAACACCGGCTCGGAGTGCACGATCGCGTTCACGTCGGGTCGGCGACGGTAGACGGCCATGTGCACCGTGACCTCGCTCGACGGCCCGAGGCGTCCGTCGATCACCTCGCTGTCGCCGTTGACGAGCACGATGTCGTCAGCGCTCATCTTGTCGTACTCGAGGTCGGTCGGCGTGATCAGGAACCGGTCCTCGACGCCGGGCACGCGGATGCTGATGTTGCCCTGCGTGTTGAAGTTGAGTCCGTACTGCATCGAGCGCAGGCAGTAGTCCAGGATCTCCTCGCGTGCCGCGTCGAGGTCGAAGTCGAGCTGGAGCGTCGTCTCGGTCATGTCGTGTTCTCCTTCTGGGGTGTGTGGTTCAGGGGTGTGTGGTTCAGGGGTGTGCGGTTCGGGGCTGGTCGGCTCTGAACGCTCAGTCGGGGCGCGCGTTCAGGTGCGGGGCGATGCCCTGCGTCGCCTCGTACAGGGCGACGTAGGCGGCACGCTGAGCGGCGTACCAATCGCTCGACGACGAGTCGGGCTCGGCGACGGCTCCAGGATCGGCGGCGACGAGGAGCCGCCGCGGATCGCCGCCGATGCCTCGGACGGCGAGCATCGCCGCTCCGCGAGCGGAGGCGTCACGGGCGACCGGCGTCAGGCGTGCGCCGGCGGCGGAGGCCCGAGCGGCGAGCGCCGCCGAGTTCGCGACTCCCGCGCCGGTGACATGGAGGTCCTCGACGCGGACGCCGTGGGCGTCGAGCGCCGCGATGATCTTGTGGAACTCGAAACCCGCGGCCTCGACGACGGCACGCGCCAGCTCCGACACCGTGGTGTCGAGCGTGAGCCCGTGGATCGTGCCGCGCGCCGAGGGGTCGTTGTCCAAGGTGCCGGAGCCGGCGAGGTAGGGCAGCACGATGAGGGCGGGCGGGTGTGCGGAGAGCGCGCCGAAGACATCTCCGACCTCGGCGCCGAGGAGTCCGGCCAGCCACTCGAGCGCCCAGCCTCCGGCCGCGGTTCCGGCGAGTGTGACCCAGGTCGCCTGGTCCAGTCGGTAGCTGGCGAAGCCCGTCTCCTCGAGGCCGTGCGGGCGTTCGCGTGTGGCGACGGTGAGGCAGTCGCTGGAGCCGAGCGTGATCACGGAGCGCACTCCGACCTCCCCTCCGGCTCCGAGGAATGCGGCAGCCTGGTCGTGCGTGCCCGCGACCAAGGGCGTGCCTGTTTCGACACCGAGCAGGGTCGCCGCGCGGGCATGGACGCCGCCGATCACGGTGCCGGAGGGGACGGGCACCGGGAGCCGCTCCGCCCGCAGCCAGGGAGCGGAAGCTGCGGCCGCGCCGAGGATCTCCTCGCTCCATTCGCCGCGCTCGACGCCCAGGATGCCGGTTCGAGCGGCCTGACCGAGATCGATCGCCGCGACGCCGCTCCACCGTTCCGCGACGAGGTCCCCGATGCAGCGATACGCCGCGGCCGCGGCCCACGCCGTATCACCGGCCATGATCTTGAAGATCGAGAACATGCCGTGCAGCGGCTGTCCGGTGATCGCGGTGAAGCGACCGTCGCCGAGCCGCTCACCCAGTGTCTCGGCCGGCTCGATGCCTCGCGTGTCCATGCTCACAGCGACCGGGGCGAGCGGGTTTCCGGAGCTGTCGATGGGTACGACGGCCTCACCGAGCACGCTGAACCCGATGGCCTGCACCGCATCCCCTCGCTGTGCGGCTTCCGCGGCGGCAGCCCACACCACCGCCTCGGCAGCGGAGATGATCTCCTCGGCGTCGAGCTCGACCCTGCCGCGTCCATCGCGTCGGAGAGTCAGGGGTGCCGACGCCTCACCGAGCGTCCGCCCGTCTGCGGCGAAGGCGACCGCGCGCACTCCACTCGTGCCGAGGTCGAGTCCGATGACACTCATTTGATCGCTCCCGAGAGGCCGTTCACCAGGTACTTCTGGATGAAGATGAACAACAGCACGACGGGGATGGAGATCAGCACCAGGATCGCGAACAGCGCGCCGGGCTGCGACAGGTACATGCCGCGATAGGCGAGCGGCACGAGCGTCAGGGGCTTGAGCTCGTTGTCGCCGAGGGTCACGAGCGGCAGCAGGAAGTCGTTCCAGCTCATCATCGTCTGCCACACCGCGACGACGGCGAGTGCGGGCTTGCCCAGCGGCAGGTAGATGCGCCAGAAGATCTGCCAGGAGTTGGCGCCGTCCAGACGTGCCGCCTCGTACGTCTCGAGCGGGATCGCCAGGTACGAGGTGCGGATGATGATGACCGCGAAGGGAAGCCCCAGTGCGGTGTACACGAGCACGAGCCCGAGCAGGTTGTTGTAGAGCTGCATCGACTGCAGGATGCGGAACGTGGCGACCACGATGCTCGACATCGGAAGGATGAGCGCGAGGATCAGCACCCCGAAGATCAGGGCCTTGAGCGGTACGCGCAGGCGAGCGAGGGCGAAGGCGGTCATCGATCCCAGCAGGCAGACCAGCAGCACCGAGGGCACCGTGATGAGGAGACTGTTGAGCAGGTGCAGCAGGATCGGGTTCTGGTCCCAGATCGTGAGGTAGTTCTTGACGCTGAACTCTGCAGGGAAGAGTCCGAAGAACTGCGTGCCGGGGTTGTTCGGCGGCATCATCGAGAGCCCGACCACCATGATGATCGGCACGAGCCAGAGCAGGGCGAGCGGCGCGAGCACGAGGTGCAACCAGCCGACGCGCCTTCCCGGCGCTCCGTGGCGGTGACGACCGGCCGTGTCCTTGGGGACGATCAGGGTGCGGGTCTCGCTCGTCGCGGTCATTTCTCGTCTCCTGTGATGAATCCGGCACCGAACACCCGCACCATCGAGAGCGAGCTCACGACGGCGACCACGAGCAGCACGACGCTGATGGCCGAGGCGTAGCCCACGTTCTGCAGCTGGAAGGCCTCCAGGAAGGCGAACGTCGGCAACATCTCCGAGGCGTGGTTGGGGCCGCCCTGCGTGAGCACGTAGACGAGCTCGAAGGTCTTGAGCGAGCCGATGATCCCGAGGAGCACGAGCGACAGCGTCGTGGTCTTCAGCAGCGGGAAGGTGATGCGCACCATGGTCTGGAAGCCGCTGGCACCGTCGATGCGCGCCGCCTCCACGAGACTGGGATCGATCAGCTGGAGCCCTGCGAGGTAGAACAGCATCGAGAACCCGGTCCACATCCAGACGTTCACGAAGATCACCGCGAAGATCGCCGTCTGCGGGTCGGCGAGGTAGTTGCCGCCGAGGAAGGTGAGTCCGGTCGCTTTGCCGACCGCGGTGAGCACGCCGTTGAACGGGTCGAGGATCCGCTGCCAGACGATCCCGACCACGACCGGCGAGAGGATCGCGGGGATGAAGAAGATCGCGCGGTAGACAGTGCTGCCCCGCAGCCCCTGATTGAGAGCGACGGCGAGGAGGAAGCCGATCACGCCCTGCGGGACGATCGTCAGGACGATCCAGAAGGCCGAGTTGCGCAGGGTGATGAGGAACGTCGGGTCCTGGAACAGCTCGAGGTAGTTGCCGACCCCGACTGCCGTACCCACGTTGACGCCGTCCCAGTCGAGCGTGCTCGCCTGCACGTTGTAGACGATCGGGTAGACCACGAACACGGCGAACAGGATCAGGGTCGGCGCCAGGAAGGCCAGGCCGACCAGTCGCTCTCTCGTCAGGATCTTCATGCACGCTCCTCTCAGGCAGGGTCCGGGGATGAGGCCCCGGACCCTGCACGAACTCCGTTGTTCCGAGATTCTCCTGCTACAGGGTGTCCTGGACGGCCTGGACGGATTCCGCCGCTTCCTGCGGAGTGGAGTCCCCGGTGGCGATCGCGGCGAGCGCATCCGCCACGGCCTGGTCGAGCTTGGGCGATTCGAAGTAGCGCGAGTACTTCACCTGGGGGAGCCACTCGTCGACGAACAGGTTCCAGATCTTCTTCTGCTTGTCGCTCGTGAACTTCTCCGGGGAGAGGCCGGTGACGGCCGGCACATCGTTCATCGTGTTGACGAGCTTCTGGGCAGCTGAGCCGGCGATGAAGTCGGTGAGCACCTTGCAGGCGAGGTCGGGGTTCGCCGTGTTCTTCGAGATGCCGAGGCTCACATCGATGCCGCCGACGAACTGCGGTTCGGCCGCTCCACCGGGGATGGTCGGGAACAGGAACGGCTCGTAGCCGGACATGCCCTCGGAGAGCGGCGGGATGTCGGACTTCGTCGGGTCGGACTGCTGGATCCACCAGGCGCCGAGCGGGATCATGGCCGCGTTACCGGCTTCGAACTGGTTCACCGCCGACGGGTAGGCGTCCAGACCGATCGCCCCGTCCTGCGCGATCCCGTCGGAGAACAGCTTGCTCCAGTAGTCGAACGCCTTCACGATGGCCGGATCCGTCCACGGAACGCTGCCGTCCTCGGCCTCGTAGACCGTTCCCGGCGAGACGTTGTTGGCGATCTGCAGGAACACGACGTTGCGCAGCCAGGAGTCCTTGGCCGGAAGAAGGAACGGGGCAGCGTCGCCGCCGCTGAGGTCCTTCGTGGCCTGCACCAGCTCGTCCCAGGTCTTCGGCACGCTCAGGCCCGCCGCATCGAAGATCTTCGAGTTGGCCCACAGGTTGACGGTCTGCGTGAGGATCGGGAGGGAGTAGAAGTTGTCATCCCCTTCCGGATTCCCCATCCGTGCCTGCTCGATGCCGATCGGGTAGAACTTGCTCTGCCAGTCGTCGCCCCAGGTCTCGGCGGCGCAGTCCTGAAGCGGCAGCAGGTTCTCGCGGTACTGCTGGGTGAGAGCCCCGGGCTGCAGGCCGAGCACGTCGGGCATCGTGTTCGAGCTGGCGCGGCTCTGCAGGTCGACGAGGTACTCCGGGTAGTTGAAGATCGTCGCATCGATCTTCGCGCCCTCGTTCTCGGCCTGGAAGGCGTCGATCATCTGACGGGTCGTCTGCTCGATGGGGCTCCATGAGCGGAACGTGATGGTGTCGCTGGAGGCGTTCTCGGATGCGTTGGGCGCTGCGCCTCCTGCGCATGCGGTGACGCCGAGAGCGGTGATGATCGTCGCCACACCCGCCAGGCTCCTCTTGAGCTTCATCTGCAATCCCCTTACTTCGCTGTAAAAGTCCTCGGCGGAATGCCGGATGCGCTCAGTTTAGGTTTATTTGCGTATTGAGCACCATGAAGACAGGGAAGTCCGGGGAAAGTCTTTCTATTTCTGTGTTTTCACACGCCTTTCTCATCGAAAACGAAAGTTGTGGTGCGTGCAGATGCCGCAACGACGCGGACGGCCGGTTTCCCTTCCGCAACACCACGCCGGAACGACGGATGCCGCGACCCCTCCGGGCCGCGGCATCCATCGCGTTATGCGCGCTGTGATCCGCGTTCAGCTCAGCCAGGCCGGTGCACGCCCTCGCAGGAATGCACCGTCGAGGGAGAAGCGACCCGCTCCCGTGAGGGCGAGAGCCAGAGCGGCGGCACCGAGCACCGCGACGAACTCGTATCCGCCCTCTCCCACCCAGAGACCGGCCGGCAGGTGCACGGCGATGAGGGCGACGATCATGTCGATCGCCAGCAGGATCCCCACCGGACGGGTGAAGAGTCCGAGGATCAGGAGGATGCCGCCGATGAGCTCGACGAACGCGACCACCGGGCCGGCGATCTCGGGGAGGGGAATCCCCATGCCGGCGAAGCTGCCGATGGTTCCGGGGAGCGTGAACTCGAAGATCTTCTGCGCACCGTGCGCGGCGAAGATCGCACCGACGACCACACGCAGGACCAGGAGTCCCAGCGAGGGTGCGGCGGAAGGGGCTGTGGTGTTCGTCATGAGGAGTTCTTCCTTCGTGGCAGGACACCCGCGCGCCATGCGCGGAGCAGGGTCTTTCCCTGCGTCCACGCTAAGAACAGGACATTTCCATCTCCTGTGACCTTTCACGTGTGACGTTTCACCGCTGTCGCGGGGTGTCGAAGGCGCGGATCGCCGGGTCAGCACCGGGGCGCTGGTTCCGCTCTTCGATTCGTCAATAGGATGTCGGAGACAGAGGGAGGGGCGAGGGCATGTTCGACGAGCGGCGGCGACAGGCAGCGCTCGAGGAACTGGGGATCCTTGACACACCAGCCGATGATCGGGTGGATCGGGTGGCACGACTGGCGAAGGAGATGTTCGGCGTGCCGATGGTCAGCGTCTCGCTGATCGACCGTGATCGGCAGTGGCGCAAATCGCAGATCGGCCTCGGGGGGAACGAGGCACCACGACAGGACTCGTTCTGCGACTACACCGTGTCGCAGGACCGGACGGTGGTGGTGGAGGACGCGAGCACGACCGACCTCTTCGCCGAGAATCCGTTCGTGACCGGCGACCCGCACCTGCGCTTCTATGCCGGGCATCCGCTGCACGCGCCGGGAGGCGAACCGGTCGGCACACTGTGCGTGCTGGACACCGAGCCGCACACCTTCACGGATGCGCAGCAGGACCTGCTGCGAGACCTCGCGTTCTGGGTGCAGACGGAGCTGGCGCAGGACGAGGACCTCGACCACGCCGCCATCCTGCAGCGCGCACTGCGTCCGCGCGTGCATCCGGAGATCGCGGGGTACACGATCGCGGCGGGCGCCGCACCGCGCGGTTCCCTCGCCGGGGACTACTACGACTTCTCCCACCATGGCGACGCTCTGCGTGTGACCGTGGCCGATGCGATGGGCAAGGGCACAGGACCGGCGTTGGTCGCCGCGTCCGTGCGCGCCTCCCTGCGCACCGCGCCGGAACGATCCCTCGCGGATGCGGTGGCCGAGGTGGACCGCCTGCTCGAGGACGACCTCGCCGACACCTCGATGTTCGTGACGGCGGTCGTCGCCGAGCTGCACCCGGAGACGGGTCAGCTCGACGTCATCGACGCCGGCCACAGCCTCGCGTTCGTCGTGCGCGCGGACGGCTCGTGGACGTCTCTCCGCTCGACGAATCTGCCCCTCGGCATGGGCATGGGCATCGCAGACCCGCGAGTGCCGGCGACCACCACGCTCGAGGTGGGCGACTCCTTCATCTGCTGCAGCGACGGCCTCCTCGACGTGCTCGACGCGGACGACCCGTTCGGGCACGTGCAACGGGTGCTCGCTTCGGAGGGCCCGGACGGCGCCGTGCGCGAAGCCCTGCGCCTCGCCCGCGACGACCGCGCGACGGACGACATCACGGTCGTCGTCGTGCGGAGGGACGCATGACCGCGCGGTTCGCGACCATCCGCGTGCTGGCGCTGCTGTCGGTGCTGCTCGGCGTGAACTACGTCGCGTGGCGGTGGCTGGAGTCGGTGAACTGGTCGGCCTGGTGGATCGCGGTGCCGCTGGTGATCGCCGAGACCTACAGCCTCATCGACACGTTCCTGTTCTGCCTCACGATGTGGCGGGCGAAGGAGCGTCCGGCACCTGTGTCGCCGCCGCAGGGCACGGTCGACGTCTTCATCACCACCTACGACGAACCGATCGAGCTCGTCATGGCGACGGCCAGGGCGGCCAAGCGGATCGCCTATCCGCATTCGACGTGGATCCTCGACGACGGCTCCCGACCCGATCTCGAAGCGGAGGCCCGCGCGGCGGGTGTCGGCTACCTCACGCGTTCCGAGGACTGGACCGACAAACCTCGCCATGCCAAGGCGGGCAACCTCAACAGCGCTCTCTTCCAGACGGACGGCGAATTCCTCCTCATCCTCGACGCGGATCAGGTGCCGGATCCGCTGATCCTGCACCGGACTCTGGGCTACTTCGCCGATGATCCCGAAGTCGCGCTCGTGCAGACGCCGCAGTGGTTCGTGAACGTCGACGAAGCCGACCCTCTCGGCAGCCAGGCTCCCCTCTTCTACGGACCGATCCAGCAGGGGAAGGATGGCTGGAACGCCGCCTTCTTCTGCGGCTCCAACGCCGTGCTCCGCCGTGAGGCCCTCATGCAGCTCGGCATCGTGGGCTACGTGCGGAACGTGACCGACTCGGCCGCCAAGGCGCTGAAGACCTCCGAGACGCTGATCGCACGCGAGGCCGAGGCCTCCACCGATCCGGCACTCGCCACCGAGCTCGGCGCACTGCGGATCGCGATCACCCGTGGCCGCAAGCAGCTGGCTGCCGGGGAATCCGTGGCCGAGGTCGCGGCACGCGTGCGTGAGGCGGTCGACAACGCCTCACGCATCCTCGTCGCGCACGACCTCGACGGCATCCGGGCCGATCTCGCGGTGATCGAGTCGCTTCCCGTGCAACAGGACGCGGAACTCGGAAGAGTCGTCGTGGACGAGGCAGGGCTCGATGCGCTGGCAGCCTCCGACCTCTCCCCCCTCACTGCGGTGGAGGCGGTGCGGGGTCTGCTGGACGCCCTGCGCCTCGACCGCGCCGAGGAAGCGCAGCCGATCCTCCCCCTCGCCACGATCTCGGTCACCGAGGACATGGCGACGGCGATGCAACTGCACGCCCTGGGATGGCGGAGCGTCTACCACCACGAGATCCTGGCCCATGGACTCGCACCGGAAGACCTGCGGACGATGCTCACGCAGCGACTCCGATGGGCCCAGGGAACGCTGCAGGTGATGCTGCGGGACAACCCGCTGGCCAAGCGCGGGCTCTCGGTGGGACAGCGACTGATGTACTTCGCGACGATGTGGAGCTACCTCTCCGGGTTCGCCGCCATCGTGTACCTCGCCGCGCCGGTCATCTATCTCGTCTTCGGGGTGCTTCCCGTCACCGCCTGGTCGGTCGACTTCTTCGTGCGGTTCCTGCCGTACTTCCTGGTCAATCAGGCGCTGTTCCTCGTGGTCGCCAAGGGAGTGAAGACCTGGCGCGGCCAGCAGTACTCCCTCGCCCTGTTCCCCGTGTGGATCCGTGCGTGCTGGACGGCATTCGCCAACGTCGTCCTCGGGCGTCCACTGTCCTTCGCCGTGACCCGGAAGGACGGTCGCGACCCGCGCGGCATACCGTGGGGGCAGATCTGGCCGCAGCTGACCGCCATGATCGTGCTCGTGATCGCCCTCGTGATCGGCGTGGGCCGGGTCATCGTCGGCACCGGAGACGGCACCGGAACCCTCGTCAACACCGCCTGGGTGCTGTACGACCTGGTCGTCCTCAGCGTCATCATCCAGGCGGCGCGCTACCGCGGTCCCGCCGCACAGGTCCTCGAGAAGGAGTCGAATGAACGTCACCACTGACACCAGGGACGGCTATGCCGTCGTCACGATCACCGGGCGCCTGACCGCGTCGGGAGCGCCGATGCTGCGCAACGCGGTGAGCGACCTGATCGCGGGCGGCGAGCCGAACGTCGCGATCGATCTGAGCGGCACCGAGTTCGTCGACTCCTCCGGCCTCGGCGCCCTCATCGGCGGTCTCAAGAGCGCTCGCGTCGCCGGCGGCGATCTGCGCATCGCCGCCGTCCCCGAGGCGGTGCGCACCGTGCTCCACCTGACCAACCTGGATCGCGTGCTGCGCGACTACCCCACGCCGGAATCGGCGTTCGATGGACGCTGAGACGCGGGCCTTCCACGTCTCAGGGCCCGCCGGGCTCGACCTCGTCGACCGTGCGCTCGATGAGCTCGACCGACTCTGGGAGCGCGCCCCAGAGGTGTCGCCGCAGGATCGCACCCTGTTCACCCTCGCGCTGAGCGAGGTCACCACCAACATCGCGCAGCACAACGACCGCACGGAGGTCGTGTTCAGCGTCGACGTACGGGTGACCGCCGACGAGCTGCGGGCCTCGGTTCGCGACACTGCTCCGCCTGCCCCGATCGACTGGGACGCCGTCTCCATGCCGGAAGAGGCAGCGGAAAGCGGTCGCGGCCTGGCGCTGTCTCAGGCAGCACTGGATGAGTTCACCCACACGGTCGGCGACCACGGCAACACGTGGGTGCTCGTGCGGAGGGTGGATCCTCGGCGCGACGCAGGCGACTGAGGCGGGAGGTCTGATTCCGGCGCACCCTCAGGCGCTGCTCAGGCGCCCCCTCAGGCGCTGCCTCGCGGGTCCCAAAGCACCACTTCGGTGGAGCGCCGCAGGCGTCGTCCGGTGGGCATGGGGACGACGCCGGCGGAACCCGCGGCGAACACGCGCACGCCCGGACGATTCTCCCGTTCGGTGCGCAGTGCGCTTTCCAGCACGGCGATCCGGTTGCGCAAGGCCCTGTTCTCGTCTTCCAGGTCGAGGAGCCGGGCGATCGCGGGAAGGCTCACTCCTTCGGAGGAGAGCTGTGCGACCTCGCGCAGCTGCTCGATGTTGCGAGAAGAGTAGCGGCGCGAGCCTCCCGAGGTGCGGCCGGGGACGACGAGACCGATGCGGTCGTACTGCCGCAGCGTCTGGGGGTGGAGGCCGGAGAGCTCGGCGGCGGCCGCGATCGCGAACACCGGGGTGTCGGCGTTCATCATCGACTCCCCTCTCCTCTCCTACCCGTGTCTCTTGTCGTGCGCGCGGATTCAGGCAGAGGCGCCGGAACAGGCGCGTTCTTCGCAGAACGGCCTGATCCGGCGCGAATGCCTGTGTGCGCGGCGTGGAGCTGGTGAGTGCTCATCGCCGGGCCTTCGCCATCAACTCGGCTCGCGGGTTCTCGTCGGGCTCGAGCTCCTGGAACTTCTCCAGCGCCGCGCGTGCGGCCTCGTCGAGGTGCGTCGGCACCGCGACCTGGAGCTCGGCGAGCAGATCACCGGTGCCCTTCGACGTCGCGACTCCTCGTCCCTTGACGCGCAGCACCCGCCCGGAGGGGGTGCCCGGCGCGACGCGGAGCTTGACCACGTCGCCCCCGAGGGTCGGGACCTCGATGGTCGCGCCCAGCGTCGCCTCGGTGAAGGTGACGGGCACCACGACGCGCAGGTTGAGACCGTCGCGGGTGAAGACCGGATGCGGCCGCACCGTGATCTGCACCACGATGTCACCGCTCTCGCCACCATCGGGCGAGGGCCGTCCGCGCCCACGCAGACGGATCTTCTGACCGTCGGCCACGCCCGCCGGGATCTTCACCTTGAACGGCTTGCCGTCCTCACCCTGCAGCGAGATGGTCTCGCCCTGCACGGCGGTGGCGAAGTCGAGCGTGGTGCGCGCGGTCACGTCGGCGCCGCGCTGCGGTCCGCCGAAGCCGCGGTAGCCGCCGCTCGGCTGCCCGAAGCGTCCGCCGCCGAAGCTCCCACCCTGACCCTGGTTGAACATCGCGAAGATGTCCTCGAAGTCCGCGGTCTGCCCTCGGCCCTGCTGGCCGAACCGGCTGAACACGTCTTCGAAGCCGCCTGCGCCCTGGCCGCCCGCCGTGAAGCGGGCACCGGAGCCCATGGCGCGGATCTCGTCGTACTCCTTGCGCTGTTCCGCATCGGAGAGCACCGAGTACGCCTCGCTGATCTCCTTGAACTTCGCCTCGGCCTTGGCATCACCCTGGTTGGAGTCCGGATGATACTTGCGCGCGAGCTTGCGGTACGTCTTCTTCAGATCCGCATCGCTGACGTCCTTGGAGACCCCGAGGGTCTTGTAGAAGTCCTTGTCGAACCAATCCTGGCTGGCCATCGATCACCTACCCTTCCGGGACAGCGACGACGACCTTCGCGGGGCGCAGTTCGACATCGCCGAGACGGTAGCCCACCTCGACGACCTCGAGGATCGTGGTCTTCGCAGCTCCCGGGGTCGGCTGCTGGAAGATCGCCTCGTGACGCTGCGGGTCGAACTCCTCGCCCTTCTCGCCGTATGCGACCACTCCGAGACGCTCCACGACCGCGCGCACCTTCTCGGCGATCACGGCGAAGGGCGTACCCTCCACCAGGTCGCCGTGCTGGGCCGCGCGATCGAGGTCGTCGAGCACGGGGACCAGGCCCTTGGCGGCCTCGCCCTTCGCCCGCTCGATCTCGACCTGGCGCTGCTCTTCCGTGCGGCGACGGTAGTTGGCGTACTCGGCCTGCAGACGCTTGAGGTCGTTCAGCAGAGTGGACTCGAGGTCGGCGAGCACGGCGTCTTCCGCCGCGGCTTCGCCGGTCTGGGTCGCTCCGAGGATGTCGTCGACCGTCAGGTCATCGGGAGCGCCGTCTGCCGGGGTCTCATCCGAGCCCTCGGCGGCCTGCGCATCGCGGGAGTCCTGGTGGTGCGGCGCGGGGCCGGATGCCTGAGCATCCGACCCCTCGCTGCGACCTTCGGCGGACTCAGGATTCTGGTTCTCGTCGAAGTTCTTGTCGGTCATGGTTACTTCTTCTCGTCCTCGTCGTCGACGACCTCTGCATCGATGACGTCCTCGTCGGAGGAGGGAGCGTCACCCGCAGGGGCCTCGCCGTCAGCCGAAGCACCGGCGGCGGCATCCGCCTGCGAGGAGGCGTAGATCGCCTCGCCGAGCTTGGACTGCGACTGGTTGAGCTTGTCGAACGCGGTCTTGACCGCGTCGTCGTCCTCACCGGCCAGCGCCGTCTTGAGCGCGTCGACGTCGGCCTTGACCTCGGTCTTCACGTCTTCGGGCAGCTTGTCGTCGTTCTCGGTGATCAGCTTGTCGATCGAGTACGCGAGCGTCTCGGCCTGGTTGCGGACCTCGGCGGCTTCGCGACGCGCCTTGTCCTCAGCCGCGTGCTCCTCGGCCTCGCGCACCATGCGCTCGATGTCTTCCTTCGACAGCGAGGAGCCGCCGGAGATGACGATCGACTTCTCGGTGCCGGTGCCCTTGTCCTTGGCGGACACGTGCACGATGCCGTTCGCGTCGATGTCGAACGTGACCTCGATCTGCGGGATGCCACGGGGAGCCGGAGCGATCCCCGTCAGCTCGAACGTTCCGAGCGGCTTGTTGTCGCGCGTGAAGTCGCGCTCGCCCTGGAACACCTGGATCGCGACGGACGGCTGGTTGTCGTCTGCCGTGGTGAAGGTCTCGCTGCGCTTGGTCGGGATGGCCGTGTTGCGCTCGATGAGCTTGGTCATCATGCCGCCCTTGGTCTCGATGCCGAGGCTCAGGGGGGTGACGTCGATCAGGAGGACGTCCTTGCGCTCGCCCTTCAGGACACCGGCCTGCAGGGCGGCACCGACGGCGACGACCTCGTCCGGGTTGACGCCCTTGTTGGCGTCCTTGCCGGTCTCGCGCTTGACGAGCTCGGCGACCGCGGGCATACGCGTCGATCCACCGACGAGCACGATGTGGTCGATCTCGGACACCTTGATGCCGGCTTCGCGGATGACGTCCTCGAACGGCTTCTTGGTGCGGTCGAGCAGGTCCTTCGTGAGGTCCTCGAACTTCGCGCGGGTGATGGTCTCGGACAGCGACACGGGGCCGGAGTCGGTCAGCGACAGGTACGGCAGGTTGATGCTCGTCGAAGTCGAGGAGGAGAGCTCCTTCTTCGCCTGCTCGGCGGCCTCCTTCAGACGCTGCAGGGCGATCTTGTCACCCGAGACGTCGACGCCCGTGGTCTCCTTGAACTGCTTGATCAGGTAGTCGACGAGACGCTGGTCCCAGTCGTCTCCACCGAGACGGTTGTCACCGGCGGTGGCGCGCACCTGGATCGTGGAGAAGTCGTCGTCCTTGCCCACCTCGAGCAGCGAGACGTCGAACGTTCCACCACCCAGGTCGAAGACCAGGATGAGCTCGTCTTCCTTGCCCTTGTCCAGGCCGTAGGCCAGAGCGGCGGCGGTCGGCTCGTTGATGATGCGCAGGACGTTGAGGCCCGCGATCTCACCGGCCTCCTT
Source organism: Microbacterium oxydans (assembly GCF_000956405.1). GTDB lineage: Bacteria > Actinomycetota > Actinomycetes > Actinomycetales > Microbacteriaceae > Microbacterium > Microbacterium oxydans_C. The sequence goes on along the minus strand of NZ_JYIV01000026.1, from coordinate 129,199 downwards.
GGTGGCCTGACGCTCGGCGTCGTTGAAGTACGCGGGGACGGTGATGACCGCGTCGGTCACGGTGTCGCCCAGGTACGCCTCGGCGTCGCGCTTGAGCTTCATGAGGATGCGCGCGGAGATCTCCTGCGGCGTCCACTTCTTGCCGTCGACGTCGAAGGTCCAGTCGGTGCCCATGTGGCGCTTGACGGAAGCGATCGTCCGGTCGACGTTGGTGACGGCCTGGCGCTTCGCGGTCTCACCGACGAGCACCTCCCCGTCCTTGGTGAAGGCCACGACCGAGGGGGTCGTGCGGAAGCCCTCTGCGTTGGCGATGACCTTGGGCTCGCCACCCTCGAGGACGCTGACGACGGAGTTGGTGGTTCCGAGGTCGATACCGACAGCACGTGCCATGTGTTCTCTCCTTTGTTGGAAGTTCTCTTCGTGGGAAGTTCTGCGTGATTCGGAAATCTGCGGCGATCAGGAAAACCTGAGTCGCGATGACTCAAGTGTACTCAGAGGTCGACGAGGAGTCAAATGAACTTGATATGAACTGGCTCAACTTTGAGATCAAGGGCTCCCCTCACGCGGGGCGAGCACCCGACTCACGACAAGGCAGCGCTCAGAACGGGACCACCGCGAGGTCTTCCGTGAAGGCGACGGTGTTCTGAGGTGGCGGTCGGTCGATGTAGCTCTTGCCGGTCGGACTCGTCCAGGCGTAGACGCCGCCACCCAGAGGCTCGACCGCCCACGGCGAGTGGTGTTTGAGCATGTGATGGCGTCGGCACAGATGACCGAGATTCGATTCGCGGGTGGCGCCCCCGAGCGCGGCATCGTGATGATGATCGATGTCGCACTCAGTGGAGGCGTATCCGCAGGCGGGGAACCGGCAGCGCTGATCCCTCGCCCGCAGATGTCGCTTCAGATCAGGGCCCGGACGATACCGGTCAACCGCGAGGAGCGCGCCGGTGATGGGGTGGGTCAGCACTCGATCCCACCCGGAGGCCGCGCCGGCGAGCGCGCGGGCGGTCTCGAGGTCGATCGGAGTGCGGCCGTTCAACTCGGCCGGGGCGGTGTCCTGCCCGATGAGCGTGGTGACCGGAACGCTGATCGACACGGCCCCGCGGATCCCCGCGAGGAGGCCATCGGGAGCGTCGTGGCCGATCGGAGCGCCGGAGAGGAGCAGGTCGAGAGCGAGGTCGGCGCGGAGCTGAGCGATGGTGCGCGGATCAGCGGTGCGCGGATCAGCCGAAGCGTCCGATTCCCGACCAGAAGGCCCATCCGTCCCTCGCACTGTTTCGGCCATCTGTGTGAGCCGATCGAAGACACCGTGGACGAGCGTCGACGGGCCGAGCAGGCCGAGCTGAGACATCCCGTCGCCGACGTCTTTCACCCACACGGATCGCTCTTCCCGTGCGTCGAGGTGGCGCTCCTCGATCGACCGCGCCTGGAACCGCTCAGCCACCCTACGAGCCATGCGGCCCACTCGCCCCGGAGATTCCGTCTCAGCGAAGGCGATCATCTGCGTCGCGTAGGCATCGCGGCTTGCCCCGTCGTAGAGGTGCTCGCCCGCTTCGCAGATGACCCGGGCGTGCGCCGCGCTGATGCGACCGGCACCCTGCGCCTCCCAGACCAGCGGGAAGCGCTCCACGACCCACGCCGCGTCTGCCATCCGGCGCTGCACCGTCCGATCGCTCACCCGCAGGGCGGCGGCGAACTCGGCGGCCACCGTGCGCGCCGACATGTCACCGTGATCGGGATGCTCCGCCTGGTCGGCGACTTCGAGGGCGATCTGTGACCCCACCGCCAGGATGCCGTCGCGCGCGGCCTGCAGACTGCTGATCGTGCGCTCGACCTCGACGAGCATGTCGGTGAGCGCGGCGAGCGCGCCCACCTGCTCGATCGTCGCGTCAGCCAGTGCCGTCATACCCGCAGTGAACCAGGAGCCTCCGACATTCGAAGCACCAGATCACGGCGCAAAAACGATATATCGGAATGTGGTCGTCGCAGCACTCGAAAGCTCCCCCGGAAGCCGAGTCAGTTCCCGCCCAGCGCGTCGGCCCACAACGCTCGATGCTCCCGTACGTAGCGCAGCGCGTTCGCCCAGTGGTCGCCATGCCCGTCCACGTACATCGACGCCCACGGCTCGTCGCCGACCACATGCGATCGCTCGAGCAGTGCGAGCATCGCCGCCGTCCGGTCCTCCATCGCTCGAGGCAGATCACGGCGCACGGCGTCGTCCGCGCGGTATCCGTCGATCAGCGCAGCGAGATCCCGGGACGCCTCTTGCGGGGCCCGTCCGACATCAGACAGGGTGAATGCCTGCGCCGCGTAGGCGAGGTCCCAGAGTCGGGTGCTCGGAGCGGCCGCATCCCAGTCGATGAACACCCAGCGTTCGCCGATGACGAGGTTCCAGGGCGCCAGGTCGTTGTGACAGATGAGCTCGGAACCGGGTGCGGCGATCGGGCTCTCCCAGACCGCGCCCTCCTCCGGCCGGTAGCCGGCACCGGCGTCGTGGATCTCGCGGATCATCGACCCGACGCGCCGCAGATCGACCTCCGTCAGCCGCTCACCGTCCATCGCCAAGGTCCCAGGCACGAACTCGACGACCTGGCGTCCCTGCTCGTCGCGACCACGCGGTTGAGGCGCATCCACCCCTGCCGCCCGCAGCACCGCGACGAAGCGATTGACGCTGGGGGTCGCCGCCGTCCACGACTTGCGCACGGTGTCACCGATGCGCACCACGACTCCGCTCGCGTTCCCTCCGGCCAGCACCTCTTCGTCCACTCGTCGACGTTAGCGCGCCGAGGCTCCCCGCCGCCCCGCCGCGATACTTGACCCTGAGACTCACTTGACCCTCACACAGTGGCAGACGGGAGAACGGAGACATGTTGTCCATCGGAGCGTTCGCGCAGATCGGCCAGGTGACCCACCGGATGCTTCGGCATTGGGACGCCGCCGGCCTGCTCGTGCCCGCCCACGTGGACGAGTTCAGCGGCTACCGCTCCTACGATCCGTCTCAGCTGGAACGGCTGCACCGGATCGTCGCCCTGCGCCAGCTGGGGTTCGGGCTCGACGACATCTCCGCCATCCTCGACCAGGGCGTCGGCGCCGAGCGCATCGCCTCCCTGCTGCGGATCCGTCGCGCCGAGGTCGAGCAGGAGCACCGCGTGGCCGCGGAGCGACTCGTCGACGTGGAACGGCGTCTCCACCTCATCGAGAGAGAGAATCAGATGTCCCAGATCGAGATCATCGACAAGCCCCTCCCCGCCGTTCGTCTGGCCGCGATCCGCACGGTCGTCCCCGACCAGCCCGCCGTCGCCGGCGTCGTCGGCCCGTCGTTCGACGCTGTGGCGGAGATCATCGGCGACGACCACTCCCTGTCGACTCCGATCGCCCAGTACGAGACGCTCGACGACGGTCTGCAGGTCATCGCCGGGTACACCTATACGGGGCCGGCGCGGGACGGCGTCGAGATCATCGAGCTGCCGGCGGCGGAAGAGGCCGTCTGCGGCATCCACCTCGGCTCGATGGACCACATCGCCGAGAGCTGGCACGCGATCCACACCGAGATCGTCGCCCGCGGTCTGGTGCACGACGGACCCTGCCGTGAGCTCTACGTGCGCGCCGTCTCCGACGACCAGTCCGACTGGGTCACCGAACTGCAGCAGCCCGTGCGAAGAGGCTGAGCGACGCGGCGCCGCGAGCATCGAACGATGGCAGGATGAGAGTAAGGCGAGCCTTACCGGCCGCCCCGGCGGTGTCGCCCGGCAGACGCCGCGGCATGGATCCGTCCCTTTCTCGGAAGGACCATGCGGATGACATCTCCGGCGATGCGCGGGAGCGAGCGCACCGACTACGACGTGCTCATCGTGGGCGGCGGACCGGCCGGCCTCTCCGCCGCGCTCAACCTCGGGCGCGCACTCATGCGGGTGCTGGTGATCGACGCCGATCGTCCGCGCAACGCGGCGACCCTGCGATCACACGGCTTCCTCACCCGCGACGGCATCCCGCCGCAGGAGCTGCGACGTCTCGCCCGCGAGGAGCTCTCCGCCTATCCCGACGTCGAGGTGCGACGGCGCACACGGGTCATCGCGCTCCGACCGGGTGACGACGGGTTCGCGGCCGACATCGGGCGGCGTGAGGTCGAGACGACGGTGACCGCCCGCACCGTGCTGCTCGCCACCGGGCTGCGCGAGACGCTCCCCGAGGTGCCGAACCTCCGCGGCTACTACGGTATGAGCCTGTTCAGCTGCGCGGCCTGCGATGCCTGGGAGCTGCAGGGTCGCCGCCTCGCCCTCATCGGCGAGACACCGGACATCGCCGATCGCGCCCGCCTCATCGGACGCCTGACCGAGAACCTCACCGTGTTCACCCATGGCGCAGACGTGGTGACAGCGGAGGAAGAGGCGCAACTGGCCGCGGTCGGGATCGCGTTGCGCCGGGAACCCATCGTCGAGCTCGTCGGCGACCGAGGTCAGATCGAGAGCATCCGTCTGGCCGACGAGACGACGGTCGCCATCGACGGGGGGTTCGTGCGTCCCGAATGGCACAGCACGCTGTCGTTCCTGGAGGGGATCGCTCCGGCGACGGACGGCGACGGGCACCTGCGCACCGACCGCTCGGGCCGCACAGGCGTGCCGGGACTGTACGCCGCAGGCGACGCGGCTGCTCCCGGGCCGCAGCAGCTCATCGTCGCGGCGGGTGCGGGCGCGCGGGTCGCGGCGGTCATGGTGCACGACTCGATCGGCGTGGCCACCGCGCACTGAACGATCATCGGCGTGAGAGCGCAACGGGACCGCCGCGGGATTACGAGCACGCGAGTCGGCGTTACACGGAGGGAACTCGGAGGATTCGATGAGCATCACACTCACCACCGTCGACGACGCGTCCGCGAAGGCCGGCCTGACCGCGCTCCTCGCCTCGGAGCCGCAGCGGCTGCGTCGCCGCGGCATATCGCTCGGTGTCCCGGTCGATGAGGCCGACGACGTGGCCCAGGACATCGCCGCCCGCGCCTGGCAGGCGGTCACCTCCGTGCGCTCGGCTGCGCCCGGATCCCTGTGCGCGTGGCTGGACATGGTAGCCCGCAGCGTCGTGGTCGACAGCGCACGGCGGTGCCAGCGACGTCCCTTCCAGGACCACATCGACGCCTGGGAGGTCGAGGCCCCCCGCCGGGTGGAGGAGGAGGTCGAGGCCAAGGAGCGCCTCCGTGCCGCACGCGAGGCGATCGCGGCGCTTCCCCCGTCTCTGCGCGATCCGCTCGTGCTCCGCGTCGACGAGGATCTGAGCGCAGTCGAGATCGCGGGCCGACTCGACATCTCCGTCCTCGCGGTGCGACAGCGTCTGGCACGAGCTCGTCGCCTGCTGGGCGGGTGAGGACAGCCGACCCGAGGAGGAAGACGGGTCTTCGCTCCTCGGGCGGCGCCGCGACCCTCTCAGGCGGTGCCGAAAGGGTTGTCGATCACGATGCGCCAGCCGTGCTCCTCATCGAAGACCGCGACGTCGGAGGTGCTTCCCGCCAGCTCCACCGGCGATCCGTCAGGTGCGGTGCCCTTCAGCGTCCAGTCGGCGATCGCGAGACCGATGGAGCCGCTCACGAACACGTGACGCAGCGCCATCTGGATCGGTCCTCCCAGTGCCATGAACTGCTCGAGCCCACCGCGCACGGCATCCGGCTCGGACAGCGGCTGCCCCGGCGCGGGCACGAGCACCGCACCCGGTGCGTTCAGGGCCAACAGGCCCTCGATGTCTCCGGCATTGAATCGCGCCGCGAAGGCCGCGTGCAGGGTGTCGAGGGTCATCACTCGTTCGTTCATCGTCATACTTCCTCTCGTTGGCAGGAGCGTGAGATCCTGCGGGGCCGGTGCGGCTCCAAGGAGAAGGACGCTCTCCGTCACAGAACGTGACATGGATCTTCTTCGGCGGCCGAGGACACGCTCGCCCCGCGGCTAGGCTGACCCGCATGAGTCGCACCCGCACAGCCCGCCCGACGGCCCGCATCGTGTCCGCCGTCGTGTTCGCGGTCGCCTCGCTGTCCCTCAGCGGATGTCTGTATGCGCAGATCCCGACGGGGTCGCCCTCCGACGCCCCCTCCGCGAGCACGGACACCGACGCACCGGCCGACGGCCCCTCCGGGTCGACCCTGACCTTCGCCGAGGGGCTCGATCTTGCGAGCGACACCTACATCGAGTGGGGCGACGGCCTCGTCGTCGACGACGGGTGGAAGGTCGTCGCGCCGGACGACGGCAACGGCGGGTGGACCTACGGCACGGTCGACGGCACCTGCACTGCCCGGTTCTGGCAGGGCCACACGACCGACGTGCCCGTGGTCCCCGGTGACGACAGCGTGTCGTCCGATGCGATCCTCGGCGTGCTGCTGCAGATGCCGACGGCAGACGTCACGCCGCTCGCCACCACCGGGGAGTTCAGCTACATGGCGGGAGGGAACGGGGGCGTCGAGACGCGTCAGGTCGTCGGAGTGGACGGCAGCCGGACCTGGCTCATGGCTGCGCGCGCCTTCACCCAGACCGGGGTGGGACTCTCCGTGATCGTGGACTGCACCGCCGGGGACGCCGAGGCGACCATGGCGAAGATCAACGAGGAGAACGCGGTCGTCGTCACGCCGTGAACGGCGGAGGACGGCCCGCATCGTCTCACTTCCCGCCGGGAGGGCCGATCAGCAGCAGGATGACGTACAGCGCGACGATGCCCACGACCAGCAGCAGCGCGAGCACCCACGGCCGCTGCAGGAACCACCGCATCAGCCGGTCGTACCAGCGCCGATCGCGCGGATCGTCCGTCGCCTCGAGGCGCCAGTCTCCGGTGAGTCGACCGGTGCGATGCAACCAGATCTCCATCGGGATCGTCGCGTAGGGGACGATCGCACTGGCCACTGCGAGCACGCCGACTCCGGCGTGCCAGCGCTGGTTGAGGGCGACCAGGATCGCCGTCGCCGCGTAGGACAGGAACACGAACCCGTGGATGCCACCGCCCACGGTCACCACGACCCCGGGGGCGCCGACGGCGCGCGCGATGATCGCGGAGATCAGGATCGTCCAGGTGATCGCCTCGGCGATCGCGAGAACTCGGAACAGGCGGTCGGGGGTGCGGAACACGGTACTCCTCGGGTGGTGTCCCTCCACCGTATCCGCCCGTTCGCCGCGTCGAATCAACCGAATGGTTGAGGTCGGGTGGCAGCGCTGCGCGCACCGCGCCGGATCGCGAGTGACTGCGACGGAATAGCGCACCACGCGACGACGTTGCCGAATGCATGGTGACAGTGGACGCGGATGCGCTATCGAACGTGCTCGGCTCCGTCGACCTCCGAGTCGGCATCGGTCGACGCGCCTCGCTGCCCGCAGGATCACTCCTGCCCATCCCGGCCGACGCCATCACCCTGGTCTACGTCGCCGCGGGAGGCGTGAACGGACACCCGCCGCTCGGTGAAGGCTGCCGGCTCGACGTCGACACCCACACGGACGCCGATACCGACACCGACGCGAGGCGCCTCTCCCCCGGTGCTCTGGACCCGATGACCCGCCGAGACGTGCTCGTGGCTGGTGACGCGTTCCTGACGCTCGGTCATTCGCCGTTCGTCCTCGAAGCGCAGGACGACACGAGTCTGATGATCGCCGACATCGAGCTCGCGGATGCGGCGTCCCCGCTCCCCGCCCTGCTCCCCCCGTTCCTCACGGTCACCGGTTTCGACTCCGTGGAGCCCGCTGCCGCAGCGCTCGCCCTGAACATGGGCGTCATCGATCACACCGTGACGCCCGCACGTCAGGGAGACCCCATCATCTGCCGCATGATGGCCACCACCGTGCTGCTCTCGGTCATCCGCGCATGGGCAGCGAACGGCTGCGCGCCGACGGGCTGGCCCTCGTTGTCGAACGATCCGTTCCTCGACCGCGTCGTCGATGCCATCCGCGAGGAGCCGGGCCGCGACTGGACGGTCGAGCGCCTCGCCGGGATCGGCGCCATGTCACGCTCGACCTTCGCCGAGAGGTTCCGCAGCGCCGTCGGCCGCTCACCGGCAGACTACGTGACCGAGGTACGGGTCGATGCAGCCAAGCGCATGCTCGAGGCCGGACGCAGCGTCTCGGACATCTCGCGCGAGCTGGGATACGCCTCCGACGAGGGGTTCAGCCGTGCGTTCCGACGCCGCACCGGCATGACCCCCTCGTCGTGGCGTCTCGCGCACCGCATGCCCGTCTCGGCCTGAGACCGCGGCGCCTCAGGCTCTGGTGCTGACGCGGTTGGAGATGCCGAAGAGCACGGCCCCGGCGAGCAGTGCGATCGCGCCGATCACATAGACGAGCTCGACGTTCAGGGTGTCGACGAGGAGTCCGCCGATGCCTGCGGCCAGCGTGATCGCTCCCTGGAACCCGACGACGACCAGGCTGCCTCCCGCCTCGAGGCGATCCGGCATGCGGTGACCGACCCAGGTGTTGGCGACGATCAGCCAGGACGAGAAGAAGAAGCCCCACACCAGCACGACGATGCCGACCCCGATGATCGACCCGGAGAACAGGATCATCGACAGCACCGACACGGCGATCACCAGCGGCGCGAACACCGCGAAGAACGCGAAGGTGCGGTCGATCACGAGTCCGATGGTGATGTTGCCGAGGAGCCCGCCGACACCGAACAGGGCGAGCAGCACGACGATGGTCGAGGCGTCGACCTCGGGGATGCGCTCCAGCGCGAGACGTACATAGGTGTAAGCGAGGAAGTGTCCGAGCACGACCAGGACGTGCCCGACCATGCCGAGGCCGATCCCGGGACGGCGCAGCGTGTCGACGAGCAGACGCAGGCTCGACGCGCGCTCGGCCGGGACCGACGGGAGGGCGAACCGCAGGACGACGGCGAGCACGACCATCAGCACACCCGCGATGGCGAAGACCATCCTCCAGTCGACGAGCTCGCTCAGCATGACGCCCAGCGGCACGCCGGCCACCGTCGCCAGTGACACTCCGGCCGAGGTGAACATGACACCACGACCGAGGTTCTCCGGCCCCGCGAGACGTGCCGCGACCGTGATCGACATCGCCCAGAACGCGCTGATCGCCGCGCCCAGCAGGAAGCGCGCCAGCAGCACGATGATCAGGTTCGGGGCGATCGCGACGATGAGGTTCGACGCAGCGGCGGCGAGTGCCATCCACACCAGGAGCGACCGTCGATCGAGCCGCGGGAACATGAGTCCGACGGTCGGAGCGACCACGAGTCCCACCAGCGCGGTGACCGTGACGGTCTGTCCTGCCTGCCCCGGGGTGACCCCGAGCCCGTCGGCCATCTCGGTGAGGACGCCGTTCGGCAGGAACTCCGCAGTGACCAGCAGGAACCCCATCAGCATGAGCACGATCAGTCCGCCGTAGCGGATGCGGGTGGCCACGGAGGGCGGCACGGTGGGAACGGGGGCAGTGGTCGTCATGTCCTCCACACTCGCAGTCCGCGTGGCCCGACGCCCGATCAGGCGTCCGCGGCATCCGACCATTCGTCCGGTCTAGACACGGTGTCGTCGACACCCTAGGCTCGACGACGCACCGGGATGCGCCCGGGAAGCCTGAGCGGAAGGAGCCGAGGACATGAACACCGTCTTTGTCGCGCTCTCCGCCGACCACCTTCCCCTCGAGGCCACCCGCTCCTGATCCTGGTGTGGCCTCCTGCTCCCGGAGCCACATCGTGTCTGATCTCTTCGCTTCCTCGGAAGCCGCGTCCCTCGACGCACCATCCTCGCCTTTCGACCCCTCTTCCTTCGACGCCTCGTCCTTCGACGCCCTCGAGACCGAGCTAACCTTCGCCGACGTCGATCCCGGCGAGGGGCAGCGCTGGACCACGTGGCCGGCGGTCACCCCTTCCGAGCGAGGTCCTGAACCCCGCCCCGCATGGGTGGTGACCTCCGCAGGGGCGCTCGACACCGAGCGCGGCATCCTCAAGACAGGGAAGGAAGCCGACGTGTTCCTGCTCGAACGCGCGGTGCCGGGCGATGCGACGCAGCACAGCCTGCTCGCCGCGAAACGGTATCGCAGCGCCGAGCACAGCAGCTTCCATCGCTCGTCGATCTACACCGAGGGCCGCAGCACCCGGAACACCCGAGACACACGCGCGCTCGCGCGGAAGTCGGTGCACGGTCGTGAGGTGGCCGCAGCGCAGTGGTCGTTCGCCGAGTTCGAGGCGCTCTGCCGGATGTGGGAGCTCGGCGCCCCCGTGCCGTACCCGGTGCAGGTGAACGGCACCGAGGTGCTGATGGAGTTCCTCGGCACGCCCGACGGCACGGCCGCGCCCCGACTCGCCCAGGTGCGCAACGACCGCGCCGAACTGCGGGACCTCTACGCGCAGACCGTCGATCTGATGCGGACCTTCGCCGCAGCCGGCTTCGCCCACGGCGACCTGTCGCCCTACAACCTGCTGGTGCACGAAGGCCGGGTGCGGGTGATCGACCTGCCGCAGATCGTCGACGTCATCGCCAACCCGCAGGGGCTCGACCTGTTGCACCGCGACTGCGTGAACATCTGCGAGTGGTTCACCCGGCGTCGCGTCGACCGCGACCCCGAGGAGCTGTTCGCCGAGCTGCTCGCCGTGCTCTACTGAGCGCCGGATCCCACGCGCGCAGCCAGCAGCGTCACGAGCTCGTACACCACGTGGCTCGCGGCGATGCCGGTCATCTGCGCGTGATCGTAGGCGGGCGACACCTCGACCACATCCGCCCCGACGATGTTCTGCGAGGTCAGGGCACGCAGAATCCGCAACAGCTCGCGGCTCGTGAGCCCGCCCGCCTCGGGTGTGCCGGTGCCGGGCGCATGGGCAGGGTCGAGCACGTCGATGTCGATCGACACGTACAGCGGCTTGTCGCCGATGCGCTGCAGGATGCGGGCGATGCCGGCCTCGACCCCGTGCTCCTCGATGAACTCGCTCGACACGATCGAGAAGCCCAGACGCTCATCGTCCTCGAGGTCCTGCTTCGAGTACAGGGGTCCGCGGGTTCCGACGTGACAGCTCGCCGTGAGGTCGATCAGCCCTTCCTCGCTCGCGCGTCGGAAGGGGGTGCCGTGCGTGATGGGAGCCCCGAAGTAGGTGTCCCAGGTGTCGAGGTGCGCATCGAAGTGGAGGACCGCGACGGGACCGTGCTTCGCGGCGACCGCACGCAGCAGCGGCAGGGCCACGGTGTGGTCGCCGCCGATCGTGACGATGCGCTGTACCTGCTCGCCGAGCGCCAGCGCCGCGCGCTCGACCTCGTTCACCGCTTCGGTGAGGTCGAACGGATTGACCGGGATGTCACCGGCATCGACCACCTGCGCGACCGCGAACGGCGACACGTCCTGGGCCGGGTTGTAGGGGCGCAGCAGTCGCGAGGACTCCCGAACGTGCGACGGCCCGAAGCGCGTGCCCGGTCGGTAGCTCACGCCGGAGTCGAAGGGGATGCCGACGATGGCGATGTCCGCCTGCGGGACGTCTTCGATGCGGGGCAGCCGGGCGAAGGTCGCGATGCCGGAGTATCGCGGGTTCACGGAGGCGTCGATGGGGCCGATCGTGTCGGGCATTGCTCGTTCCTGTTCGTTGGAGGTGTCGAGGTGTCGAGGTCGAGGTGTCGAGGGATTCAGAGGGCGTGCTGCGGGATGTGCACCAGCTGCACTCCCCCGTCGGAGATCGCCGCGCGGATGCTGGATGCGATGTGGTCGCGGCTTTCCACCCGGCGCCCGGTCGCGCCGAAGGCCGTGGCGAGCGCCGCCCAGTCGGGTTGCACCAGGTCGACGCCGATGGGCGTCATGCCGCGGTCGACCTCGTTCTGACGGATCTCGGCATAGCCGCCGTTGTCGACGCACACGATCGTGAGGTCGAGACGCTGCTCGACCGCCGTCACCAGCTCGTTCACGCAGAACATCAGGGCGCCGTCGCCGATCACCGTGACGACCGGGTGCTCGTCCTGCGCGACCCTGGCGCCGATCGCTGCCGGAAGGCCGTAGCCGAGGGTGGCATAGGTCGGTGTGTAGAGCAGGGAGTGCGGATGCGCGGACCGTAGCACGCTGCCGAGCGCCATGTAGACGATCTGGGACGAGTCACCCGCGACGATCGCATCCGCGGGCAGTGCTCCGACGATGACCTCGGCCAGGGCCACGGTGTCGGGGGCGGTCTCGCGCATCTCGGCGTCGATCGCGGCGCGCTCGACGGCGAGGTCGCGCGGCGGGCGCGCCTCGGCGGGGAGGGTGGAGAGCAGCCCCTCCAGGACAGCCGCCGCGTCACCCGTGAGTCCGATGGTCGCGGCCAGGTTCTTGTCGCGTTGCGAGGGCGAGATGTCGACGCGGATGACCGCGCCTGTGGCCTCGAGCCGCGGCGCCCACAGCTCGGCCTCGCCGAGCTTGGATCCGATCACGAGCACCACGTCGGCGCTCTCCGCGACCGCGCGAGCAGCGGCCAGACGCAGGTTCGAGCCGAGCGAGAGCGGATGCCGCTCGTCGACGACGCCCTTGCCGTTGAGGGTCGTGAGCACCGGGGCACCGAGGCGCTCGGCGAGGAGAGTGACCTCGTGGGCGGCATCCACCGCTCCCCCACCGGCGACGATCACCGGGCTCTTCGCCTCCGCCAGCAGCTTGGCCGCCTCGGCGAGCGCAGCCGGATCGCCCGAGACCCGCGCAGGGACCGGACGCGGCTGCCGCGCCTCGGCGGGAACGTCGGCGGGCGCTTCCAGCACATCGAGCGGGATCTCGATGTGCACGGGACGTGGACGGCCGGTGCGGAACAGGTGGAACGCATCGTGCACGGCTTCGACGGCCTCGGCGGCGCTGGCCACACGACGCGACCACTCGGCGATGGCGGCGACCATCGCCGAAGCATCCTTCGTCTCGTGCAGCGTGCCCACGTCGGCGAACTCCGCGCCCAGCGGCACTCCCGGCGAGAGCACGATGAGCGGGCGGGACTCGCAGAACGCCGTGCCGATCGCGCTCATGGCGTTCTGCAGTCCGGGACCCGAGGTGGTGATGACGACACCGGGGAGGCCCGTCTGCTGCGCCCAGCCGTCGGCGCCATAGCCGGACCCCTGCTCGTGGCGGTTCGTCACCGCGCGGATGCCGAGGTCGGCGAGCGGACGGTAGAGCTCGAGGTTGTGGGTGCCGGGGATGCCGAAGACCGCGGTGACGCCATAGGCGCGGATCGTCTCCAGCACCGCCCGTCCCGCCGTGTCGGCGTACGGGGCTGCCGGTGTGGTGTCGTGGCTCATCGGATCATCCTCACACCCGGTGACGACGGACGCCGTCGACCCAGGTCTCGCGGACGGTGATCGCCGAGATCTCCTCGGCGGGAACGGCCAGCGGGTCGCCGGAGAGCACCGCGAAGTCGGCGTACTTGCCGACCTCGAGCGAACCCAGGTCGTCTTCGCGGCCGATCGACACGGCGCCTTCGATCGTGTGGGCGCGCAGGGCAGCGAGCGCCGAGATGCGAAGGTCGTCGGGGCCGAGCTTGTGACCGCGGCGCGTGACGCGGGTCACAGCCGTCTGGATGGCCTCGAGCGGGATCGGCTCGGCGACCGGGGCATCGGAGGAGATCGTGAACGGCACGCCCGCGCGCTCGAACTCGCCCAACGGGTTGAAGCGCTCGCCCGGAGTGCCGATGGCCTCTTCGACGCCCTCGCCCCAGTTGAAGTAGTGCTGGGTCTGGTTGACCGGGCGGATGCCGGCCGCCGCCATACGCTCGATCTGCTCGGGCGTCGGCAGGCCGCAGTGCTCGATGCGGTGCCTCGCGTCGGCGTCGGGATGTTCGGCGAGCGCGGCCTCGATCGCCGACACCACCATCTCGATCGCGGTGGGCGACTGGGCATGAGTGGCGGTCTGCAGTCCGGCGGCGTGCGCCTTGCGGATGAGCCCCTCGTACTCGGCGGGCTCGTGATACAGCTGACCGGTGCGGCAGGGATCCCCCACGTAGCCGTCAGGGAAGTACGCGGTCCAGCCACCCAACGTGCCATCGGCGTAGAACTTGATGCCGGCGAAGCTGAGGTGCGCGTTGCCGAACTGTCCGACCAGCCCCATCTCCAGCGCTTCGTCGAGCAGGTGCGACAGCAGGTACATCGACACGCGCAGCTCGAGGCGCCCTGCCTCGGCAAGCCGCAGGTACATGTCGAACTCGCGTCGGGTGACCTGGGCGTCGCCGATCGAGGTCACGCCGCCGGCGAGGAAGCGCTGCGTCGCCGCGTCGAGCTGGCGCAGGTGCTCCTCCGGCTCGTCCGCCAGGTGGAAGTTCGGACCGTGGTGGCCGATCTTCACCCCGTGGACGCCGGTCAGGATGTTGCACGCCGCATCCGAGAGCTCGCCGGTGAGCTCGCCCTCCGCGTCGCGGAAGAACTCCCCGCCGTCGGGGTTCGGGGTGTCCCGGTCGACCCCGTTGAGTTCGAGCGTGTACGAGTTCACCACGCCGCCGTGACCCGAGGCGTTCATGAGGTACACCTCGCGGTCGGCGGCGACCTCGTCGAGCTCGAACCGGGTCGGGTGGCGCTTCTCGGCGAGGTTGCGCTGCTCGTACCCGTAGCCGCGCACCGGGCGTCCGGCGGGGAGGTCGGCGGCCGCGGCCTTCAGCAGCGCCACGATCTCGGGGATGCTGGCCGCCTTCTCCGGGCCGCAGTCCACCCACGTCATCATCTGCCCGAACATCAGCGGGTGGGCGTGCGCGTCGACGAAGCCGGGGACGATCACGGCGTCACCGAGATCGATGCGTTCGGGCGAGAGGCCCACCCCCTCCGCCGCGGCCTCGCACGCGGCGGGTGTGCCGATCGCGAGGATGCGCCCGCGATCGATCAACATCGCCGTCGCCGTGGTGGCGTCGGCATCCGCGGTGTGGATGGCATGCGCGGTCAGGAGGAGGGGAGCCGTCTGAGCCGAGCGGTCGAAGGGGGTGAGCTTTCTCATGGGGAACCTGTTCGCGGTCGTGGCGTGCGGGAGGAAGGCGGGCTGTCGGGGACGTTCTGGCGTCAGGGCAGCCGGTTTCGCCGTCGTGTCGGTACGCGCGGTGAAGGATGCCGTCACGGGAGCCTCGTCGGAGTGCTGCGGCGCGAGGCGCGTGCAGATGCCAGCGATGAGGGCCATGCCGATGAACATCGCGATCACCGACCAGATGCTGCCCGTCCAGGCGATCAGCTGCGTCGCGAACCAGGGCGAGAAGCCGGCCCAGACCGCTGCGCCGACGCCGTAGGAGAGGGCGATCGAGGTGTAGCGGGCCTGCGGGCGGAACATCTGCGAGAGCAGCGCGGCGATCGGCGCGTAGGTGGCGCTCATCGCGATGCGCACCAGCGAGGCGAACAGGAAGATGAGCGGTTCGATGCGTCCCGGCAGGATCAGCAGGAACGGCACGAAGGTCAGCACCGAGGTGATCAGACCGATGTACATGACGTTCTTCCGCCCCCACTTGTCACCCAACCAGGCGACCGGGAGGGTCACGACGAACTCCACGAAGGAGGCGATCGTCATGGCGTCGAGGATGACCTGTTCGCTGATCGCGACCGTGTCGCCGGTGGCGTAGGCCGTGGCGAAGGTGGTGGCCAGGTAGTAGCCACCGGTCGAGATGGGCAGGATGCCGATGCCGAGCAGGATCGGGCGCCAGTTGGTGCGCAGCGCGAAGGCCAGCGGCATCGACTGCTTGCGGCCCTCGACCTTCGCTTCGAACACCGGGGTCTCCTCGACGCGGTAACGGACCCAGAAGCCGACGCCGACCAGCACGATCGACAGCAGGAAGGGGATGCGCCAGCCGCCGTTGATGATGAAGTCGTCGCCCATGCGGGTCATGATCGCGAAGATGCCCGACGCCAGCAGCGCACCGGCCGGGTTGCCGAGCTGCGTGAAGCCGCCATAGAAGGTCTTCGACTTCTCGGGGGCGTGCTCGACGCTCATGAGCACCGCGCCACCCCACTCGCCGCCGACCGCGAGACCCTGCACCGCACGGAGCAGGATCAGCAGGATCGGGGCGAGGATGCCGATGTTCTCGTACGTGGGGAGGCAACCCACGAGCACCGTGGCCGCGCCCATCATGAGCAGCGTGATCACGAGCGACGTGCGTCGACCGAGCTTGTCTCCGATGTGACCGAAGATGATGCCGCCGAGAGGGCGGACGAGGAAGGCGACCGCGAAGGTCGCGAAGGCCGCTGCGGTCTCGGCCAGCCGGTCCCCGCTCGGGAAGAACAGCGGACCGAAGACGAGTGCAGCGGCGGTCGCATACACGTAGAAGTCGTACCACTCGATGGTGGTACCGACGAAGGCGGCGATGCCGGCGCGGCGCGCCCGGGTGTGGGTGCCGCTGGTGGGGGTAGTGGTCATGGGGGTGCCCGCTCCTTTGCGGAAGATGTCGGATAGCGAAGGATGCTACGGTCGCGCAGCCTCGCCAGCAAGGGCATAACTCCAGCGATAACGGAGATTCACTGAACATATGATCGCCCATCCGCACAATCCGCGCCTTCTCTCTGGATCATTCCCCTCTTACACTGAAGTTGCGCACGGCGAAGCGTGCGATCGCAGGAAACTGACGAAATGGGCGGGACCATGGATTTCGACGCCGAACTCATCCGCGCACTGCAGGAAGACGGCCGGGCAAGCATCGTCTCCCTCGCCGAGCGGCTCGGGCAGTCCAGGGCTGCGGTGGCCGCGCGACTGCGCACGATGCTCGCCGACCGCACCGTGCGAGTCGTCGCCGCCGTCGACCCGGTGTTCCTCGGCCAGCATGTGCTCGCCCACGTGTCGATCCGCACCGACGGCTCGGTGGAGCTCGTGGCGGAGCACCTGCGCGACATGAGCGAGACCGTGCTGGTGTCGGCGGTGGGCGGGGCGCACGACGTGGTCACCGAGGTGCGCGTGGGGTCGATGTCGGAGCTGCACGACCTGCTGGCCCTGATCCGAGCGATCGACGGAGTGCTCGACATCAGCACGATCATCTATTCGACCGTGATCAAGGGCTTCTTCGTCTCGGAGTATCACGGCGGCGTCACCCTCGACGCGATCGACGAGGCGCTGATCGAGCAGCTGCAGGCCGATGGGCGCAAGAGCTTCCGCGCCCTCGGCGAGGAGGTGCGGCTCTCCCCCTCGGCCGTCGCGACCAGGGTGCAGCGACTGATCGACGCCGGCGTGATCAAGATCAGTGCGGTCGAGGCCCGAGGCCTCGCTCACCGGCAGCTCTCGATGGGGGTGGGCATGACCCTCGGCGATGACGACGACGCCGTGATCGACGAGCTGCGCCGCGGGCGAGGGGTCGACTTCGCCGCGCGCACCCTCGGCCGGTTCGACGCGGTCGCCACTCTGGTCGAGCCCTCGGCGGGCGCGCTCTACGCCAGCCTGGAACGTCTGCGCGCACTGCCCGGAGTGACGCGCATCGAGGCCTGGCTGCACCTCGCCGTGCTGAAGGAGGACTACGCCCGCACGTTGCGCCCGCTGCGGACGGACTGAGGCGCCGGGGCGGGCGTCAAGGGGGTCGAGAGTACGGCCCGACACCGGCAGACTGCCCGCATGAGCAGCAAGGAGTCGTCGGCGGCGGATGCCGGGCCGGAGCGCACGGCGGATGGGCACCACATCGTCGTGGACGGGCGGCGCTGGCGTGCGACCGACCCCTCGATCCCGGACACCCTGCGCCAGGAGCTGGTGGACGAGCTCATGGCCGCGCGGCGAGCGGTGAAGACCTCGGCTGACGATGCGCGACGCCGGGTGCATGACGCCAAGACCGCACTCGGCGAACGCGGCGCGCCCTGGTGGGAGGACCCGTCCGCTGAGGCGGCCGACGACCGGATCGCCGCCACGATCCGGGCACTCACCCGCAAACGCTCGGAGTCGTCGATCTGTCCGAGCGATGTCGCGCGCGCTGTCGGCGGGGAGTCGTGGCGTTCTCGGATGTCCGACGTCCGACGTGTGGCCGCGGCCCTGGCCGACGGCGGCGAGATCGTCGTGACGCAGAAGGGAGAGGTCGTCCGCATCGACGAGGCCCGTGGCCCCGTCCGCATCCGCCGCGGACCAGCCCTCTGACCGACCCCGCGCCACCGCGTCTCCGCCACGCACCGCGCGGCGCGCCGTCACCGGGCGTTCACCCGGCACCGCCAGACTTCGAGAATGAGCGAAACCGAGGGGCACGGCGCCGTGCCCGAGCCCGTGGCGACAGCGAACAGCGGCGCCGTGGCCGTCGTCGGACTGGACCTGCGTGGAGAGGCGCCCGCCCCGAAGAAGCAGGTCTACTCCTGGGCACTGTGGGACTGGGCGACGCAGCCCTTCAACACCGTCATCCTCACGTTCGTGTTCACGGCGCTCTATCTCGTCGGCGAGGGATTCCTCCCGCCCGAGGTCGCGTCCCTCGGTGTGGACGATCCGGTCCGACTCGCCGCGGAGGCGGACCTCGCGTCCGGACTCGGTCTCGGCTCGACGATCGCGGCGTTCGGCATCCTGCTGCTCGCGCCGGTTCTCGGTCAGCGTGCGGATGCGGCGGGCCGTCAGAAGCTCTGGCTCGGGATCGGCACCGGAGCGCTGATCCTGTGCATGCTCGGCCTCTGGTTCGTCGAGCCGATGCCGAGCCTGTTCTGGCTGGGCGTCGCCCTGATCTCGGCCGCGACGGTGTTCCAGGAGATCGCGGCGGTGAACTCCAACGCGATGCTCATCGGCATCGCGAACCCGAAGAACGTCGGTCGCATCTCGGGCATGGGCTGGGGGTTCGGCTACCTCGGTGGCATCATCGCGCTCGTGATCGTGGTGGTGCTCGACACCTTCGACTGGTTCGGCATGTCGACCGACAACGGGCTCGCCTACCGGCTGATCGCCGTCGGGTGCGCCGTCTGGGCCATCGTCTTCAGCATCCCGATCTTCCTGAACGTGCCGGAGCCGTCGCTCGGCCGCCCCGATCGCAAGGTCGGCTTCTTCGCCTCGTACCCGCTGCTGGTGAAGGACGTCGCAGACCTCTACCGCAACGAGGAGACGCGGCCCACCTTCTGGTACCTGCTGGCGAGCGCGGTCTTCCGCGACGGGCTGGGCGGCGTGTTCGCCTTCGGGGCGATCATCGGCACCGCGGTGTTCAAGTTCGGCGCGCAGGACATCATCGTCTTCGGGATCGTCGCGAACCTCATCGCCGGCGTCTCGACCATCGCCGCCGGCCGGCTGGACGACCGGCTCGGACCGAAGCGGATCATCCTCGCCTCGATCGGGTCGATGATCGTCGCAGGTCTCGCGGTGTTCTTCCTCCGCGACGCCGGCGCGATCGTGTTCTGGGTCGGCGGCCTGATCCTCTGCGCCTTCGTCGGCCCCGCACAGGCGGCCGCACGATCCTTCCTCGCCAGGGTGACCCCGGCCGGACGCGAGGGCGAGATCTTCGGCCTCTATGCCACGACGGGTCGAGCCGCGAGCTGGATGGCCTCCGGCGCCTGGACGCTGCTGATCGTGATGACGAGCCAGACGGCGTTCGGCATCCTCGGCATCGTGCTGGTGCTCCTCGCGGGCTTCCTGCTGCTGCTCCCGGTGAAGGCGCCTCGCTGAGAAGCGCTGCGGAAGCCGTGAGCCGCGGCGCGGGAGTAGCCTGACCGCGTGACCGTGATCCTCGCCTTCCTCGCCAACATCCTCGTCGCGATCGCGAAGACCGTCGCGGCGATCATCACCTCGTCGGCGTCGATGGTGGCCGAGGCAGCGCACTCGTGGGCGGACGCCGGCAACGAGGTGTTCCTCCTCATCGCCGACCGTCGCGGATCGAAGGCGAAGGACGCGCGGCATCCGCTCGGCTACGGGCGCAACGCTTTCGTGTGGTCGCTGATCGCCGCCTTTGGGATCTTCACGGCGGGGTCCATCGTGTCGATCATGCACGGGATCCAGGAGCTGTCGGACACCGGTCCGGTCGAGAGCCCGCTGGTCGCCTACATCGTGTTGGACATCTCGTTCGTGCTCGAGGGGGCGTCGTTCACGCAGGCGATGGTGAAGTCGCGCCGCCTCGCGAAGGAGCGCGGCTCGTCGACCTGGGACTTCGTGCTGGAGACGAGCGACACCACACTGCGCGCCGTGTTCTTCGAGGACTCCGCCGCGCTCATCGGACTCGTGCTCGCCGGCGGCGCGATCCTCCTCCACCAGATCACGGGCGTCGCCGCCTGGGATGCCATCGGATCGATCCTCGTCGGCATCCTGCTCGGGGTGGTGGCGATCATCCTGATCCGGCGGAACATCGCCTTCCTCGTGGGCGCGACCGCCGCACCGGAGCTTCGAGCGCGGGTGGGGAACGCCCTGCTCGGGCTGCCGCAGATCGAGCGCGTGACCTACCTGCACATCGAGTACGTGGGACCGAATCGCCTCTTCATCGTGGCGGAGGTCGATCTCGCCGGCGACGCCCGCGAGCACGACGTGGCACTCCGACTGCGCGAGCTGGAGCAGCGGATCGAGCAGCACGACGCCGTCGAGACCGCCGTGCTGTCGCTGTCGGTCGACGACGAGCCATCCGTCGGGTTCGCCTCGAGCTGAGGCTGCGCCGGCCGTGCGACCGCGAGAACCGGACAAGCGAGGTGTGGCAGGATCGGGGCTGTGCGCCCGACGACTCCCCCGCTCCTGAGCCTTCTCGCCGTGACCACTGCTCTGCTGCTCACCGGCTGCTCCTCCGCTCCCGCCGACCAGACCTCCGCACCGTCCGACGACGCCGGCGCACCGACAGCGGCACCAGCGGACTCGACGGACACCGTCATCACCTGCGCGGACATCGAGCCGCTCGCCGCGCCGATCACTGCAGGGTTCGCGTTCTCTCCCGACGACTCCTCGGAAGACGCCTCGGGCACCACCTGTGTCTGGGTCAACGACGCGGTGGCGTCGGCGTCGACCGCCCTCGAGGACTACGCATCCCTCGCGGTGGGCATCGATGAGACCACCTGGAGCGCGGACGAGCTGAGCACGCTCCCGGGGGCGATCGACGATCCACGCGCTGCGACTCTCGACGGACGAGTGCTGCTGCTGGGCGAGGGTGACACTCTCGGCGAGGTGGGGTCGGTCCAGCTGCTCTCACCCCGCGGCACGGTGACCATCGTGGCCACCGGCATGCTGCTCTCGCCATCGGCGGACACCGCGATCCCGGTCGATTCCGTGATCGACGTCGCCGCCGGCGTCGGAGCCCTCCGCCGCTAGCGCCCCTTCAGCGCTGCCTCCTCAGCTCCGCGTGCTCAGCGCTGCCAGTTGTCGGCGAGCTTGTTGAGCAGTCGGGCGAGCTCGACGCGCTCCTCCTCGCTGAAGGAGGCGAGTGCTGCCGTGAGCATCTCGCGACGTTCGCCACGCATACCGCGGGCGAGGCGGCGTCCTTCGTCGGTCAGCGCGATGCGAGTGCGCCGCGCGTCGTCGGGGTCGGCCTCGCGGCGCACGAATCCGCGTTCGACGCCCTGCTGAACGAGCCGTGATGCGCGGGGCTGGTCGACACCGATCGCCGCGCCGAGGTCACTGACGCTGAGCGGGGCGGAGGAGGCGGCGAGCGCCTCGAGCATCCGCATGCGGGCGGGGCCGCCGAGGCGTCCCGAGGGATCGGCCATCCACGGGGGCATCCCCGGGTGACCGCGGTGATGGGCGAAGTGATCGTGCGGATCGTCGCCACCGTGTCCCTCATCGGGGCCGCCGTGCGTGCCGCCCTGCCACGCGTGGGGGCCGCCGTGACCGCGACCGCCTCTTCCCCCCGGGCCGCGCTCGCCGGGACGTCGTCCGCGCAGACGGGACAGCGCCTGCGCGATGGCTTCGGCGGGATCGTTCTGTTCGGTGGCCATGGGTCGATTTTACATGCGATTTGACATGCATCAGAACCTCATGTCACACTACATGTACATGCACAGTGACATATACATGCACAGTGACAATCAGATCATCTCAACCAAAGGACTTCACATGAACACCTCCGAATCACAGAACACCCCTGACACACAGAACACCTCCCGCCCCTTCGGCTACTGGCTGAAGGCAGTCGACCGTCTGATGGCGGCCGAGTTCGCCACCGCCTTCGAGGGCGAGCACGCGAGTCGTCGCGACTGGCGCGCTCTCAACATCGTCGACGGCACCGCCTCGTTCGACCGCCCGCTGAACGGCCACAAGCTGCACCGACTCGTCGAGCGCGGCTGGGTCTCTCGCAAGACCGAGGGTTGGACGCTCACGGACGACGGCCGTGCGGCGAAGGAACGCCTCGGCGCCATCGTCGACGACATCCGCACGAAGGTGGAGGAAGCCGTCTCCCCTAAGGACATGGCCACCACGCTCGCCTCGCTCGAGAAGATCGCCCGTGCGTTCGGCTGGGACGAGGAGACCCCTCTTCCCCGCGGGCGCCGGCGCGGCTTCGACGGGTCCCGCCATGGCCGCGGATTCGGGCACCCGTTCGGACGCGGCTTCGGTCGTGGCTTCGGCTTCGGCCCTGCTGCAGACGCCGAGCACGGATGCCGCCATGGCGAGCCCGGCGCAGGCCACCGCGGTCACGACCGCGGACACGGACACCCTGGACACGCCGGACGCAGCACCCACGGCCACCGCGGTCATGGTCCAGAACGTGCGGAGCGGATCGCCCAGCACTCGTTCGAGCGCGGTTTCGATGCGGGCTTCGCCCGCGGTCGCGACGCCTGACCCCCGCAACACTGCGAGACGCCTCACCCGACACTCGGGTGGGGCGTTCCGTGCTCTCCGGGCTCGAGAGTCAGAGATCCAGCAACGCCACGGCCGATTCGTCCGCGCCGACAGCACGCAGCCGCGCCCGCATCGCGGCGGCAGCGATCGCGTAGGGGCGGTCGTCGTCCAGCAGCAGCGAGCGCGAGTTGGCCTCCTCGTTCAGGGCGACGAGCTCGAACGCGAGAACCTCGGGGTCGGCCTCGACCTCCCCGGCATCCACGGCGCGACGCAGCTGGGCTTCGACGTAGCCGTACCAGTCGACCAGCGCCGACCGCACTGCATCGCTCACGGGTCCGGACTTCGAGTCGACGTCGGCCGCGGTCGCCGCGAAGAAGCACCCGCCGGTGAACACCCGATCCCGCGAATATGTCAGCGAGTTGCGCAGGAGCGCGGCGAGGCGGTGCACACCGCGCGGATGAACTCGCGCCGGCTCGACGATCCGCGCCGTGAAGATCTCGCGGGCGGCGGCGACGGTTGCGAGCTGCAGCCCCTCCTTGCTCTGGAACAGCGTGGCGATGCTGCTCTTGCTCGACCCGGAGGCCTCGGCGAGTCGCCCGATGCTCAGTCCGTCGAGCCCTTCGACCGATGCGAGGTCGGTCGCGCTCTGCAGCACGATGCGGCGCGATGCATCGCCACGTGCCCTCCGTCCGTCCAGGACGCCGCTCTCGGTCATGCGCCTAGTATACGAACGATCGTTCGCCTAATATACGTATGATCGTTCGTATTGTTCTGGCGAAGGAGCCTCATGCCGTCCGTGCCCGCGTTGCTCGTCCGCAGCATCCATCTCGCCGCCGCCGTCTCCCCGACGCTCGCCGGCAACATCGCCTATCGACTGTTCTTCACGACGTCGCCGCGGATGCCGGTGAGCGAGGCGGATGCCCCCACACACGCCGACGCCCGACGCGGCCGGCTCACGGTGCGCGGCCATGACGTCGTCACCTACGAATGGGGCAGAGGACCGCGCACCGCGCTGCTCCTGCACGGGTGGCGAGGGCGTGCCTCGCAGTTCGCGCCGCTGGTGCGGGAACTGCGCTCCGAAGGGTTCCGCGTGATCGCGTTCGACGCCCCCGCGCACGGCTCGTCGTCCGGGAGTAGCACCGACATCCGCGACTGGATCGACGCCGCCGAGCAGCTGCACGCCGAGCACGGGCCGTTCACCATGATCGTCGGCCACTCGTTCGGAGCCCTGGCGGCACTGACCGCAGCTCGTTCAACCGTGCCCTCTCCCGCAGTCGCCGCGATCGCGGGAGCCGCCGCCCCGGAGGCCTTCCTCACACAGTTCGCCGCGGACCTGCACCTCGACGCCGCGACGACGGCCCGTCTGTCGAAGCGATTCCGCAGGAGGTTGCACATGGATCAGTCCGCCGTCACCGCACGATACGACGCCGTGAAGCATCCTCTCCCCGCCGAGACCGCCCTGCTCGTGGTGCACGACCGCGGCGACCGGAGGATGCCCGACCACGATTCGCTCCGCCTGCACGACGCCCACGGCGCACGGTCGCGCCTGGTGCGCACCGAGGGCCAGGGGCACACGAGGGTGCTGGCGGCGGATGCGACGCTCGCTGCCGTCATCGCGCTGGCCACAGGCGAGCTCGCCGCGTGAGACACCGCGGGGTCGGATCCGGAGTCGGACGTAGGCTGGATCGGTGGCGGATTCGCGGGGAAGGGTGTGGACCGGCGTTCTGCGCGTCGAGCCGCACCGCGGCGACCACCGAGTGGCGTTGCGCGCCGCGGTCAGCGTGGCCGTGCCGCTTCTCGTGCTGTGGGCGCTGGGCCGTCTCGACCTGAGCATCTATGCGAGCTTCGGAGCCTTCGCCGCCCTGTACGGGCGCCACGACGTGTTCCGCGATCGCATCCGCATGCAGGCGAGCGCCGGTGGCGTGATCCTCGCCTCGATGCTCGTCGGCACGGCGCTGTCGGTCCTCGCCGCACCGGCCCCGGTCAGCATCGTGGTGGTCGCGGTCATCGCGTCGGCCGTCACCCTGCTCGCCTACACGATGCGATGGCACCCTCCTGGGCCACTGTTCCCGGTGTTCGCGGTCGGCGCCTGCGCGACCATCCCCGCCACCGCCGCGTCGTTCGGCGACGTGCTGCTGGTCGGCGGCCCGAGCGTGCTGTTCGGCCTCGCGGTCACCGCCCTCATCGGCGTCCTCACCCGCAGCACCGACGACGTGCCGCCGAAGACCCTGCAGCCCGTCGGCCCGATCGCGGGTGAGATGGCCGCATCGGTGGGAGTCGCCATCCTGGGCGCGGGCTTCGCCGGACTGCTGATCATGGACTCGCACTGGTACTGGGCGGCCGTCGGCGCCGTGGCCGCGGTGAGCGGTCCTCAACTCAACGCCCGCGTGATCCGCGGCATCCAGCGCCTCGTCGGCACGCTGCTCGGAGTGCTCGTCGCGGCGGGGATCCTCGCGATCGACCTCCCGCCGCTCGCTGTCATCGCCCTCGTGGTCGCGCTGCAGGCCGCCGCGGAGCTGTTCGTCGGCCGCAACTACGGCATCGCCATGGTCTTCATCACCCCGCTGGCCTTGCTCATGGTGCACCTGGCCGCACCCACCCCCGTCGACATGCTGCTGCAGGACCGGGCGATCGAGACCGTGATCGGGGTCGCTGTCGGCACAGTCGTCGCGGTCGCGTCGGCGGCCCTCCGCCGCAGGCAGACGCCGAAGCGCGCCTGACACTCAGCTGTGCAGGTTCATCACCAGCAGCATCGCGAGCAGCATCAGGAAGCACCACACGAAGCCGAACCGCTCCGCCCCGGGTACGCGGGCGCTGCGCCGACGCAGCAGCACCCATCCCCCCACCACTGCAACGCCGAGCAGCATCGCGCCGCCGCCGGTCGCTGCCGTCTGCGATCCATGCCCGTGCCCGGCGAAGACCAGCGCGAGATAGGGCACCGCCATGAGCAGTCCCATCGCGAACGGGTCGCCGACCGCACCGGGAGCCGCGGCTCGCACACGGCCCCTCGCGCCGGCGACCGCGGCCCAGCCGAAGAAGGCGAGAGTCACGCCGATGCCGGCCAGCGAGGCGTGCCCCTCTGCGATGGCGGGCACCATGAGAGCGCCCATCGCCGCGGCCGCGGCGACATGCCCGACGACGCCGGACGACCGTCCGCGCCGTCGGGGCTGCCGTGGAGTGACGCCGAGGGTCAGGCCGTCCACACCGTCTTCGCGTTCACGAACTCGCGGATGCCGAAGGAGCCCAGCTCGCGCCCGTACCCGGAGTCCTTGACACCGCCGAACGGCAACCCGAAGAACGACGCGGAGTTGCCGTTGGCGAAGACGCTCCCGAAGTCGAGCTCCGTCTGCAGCCGGTCGATCTCGTCCGGATCCGCCGACCACACCCCCGCGGCGAGTCCGAAGTCCGAGTCGTTCGCCCGCTCGATCGCCTCGTCGATGGACGCCACGCGGTACACGCACGCCACGGGCCCGAAGCACTCCTCACGGAAGATGCGCATCTCCGGTGTGACCTCCGTCAGCACGGTCGCCGGGTAGAACCACCCAGGCCCTTCGGGGAGCACACCGCCGAGCCGGACCGTCACGCCCTTCGCCATGGCATCCTCGACCAGTTCATGCGCATCCGCACGCACCTGCGCCGTCGCCATGGGGCCGAATCCGGTGCCGTCGACCATCGGGTCTCCGGTGGAGATCTCCCCCATCTCGGCGATGAACGCGTCGAGCCACTGATCGTAGACATCGGCGTGCACGAAGAAGCGCTTGGCACAGATGCAGGACTGCCCGCTGTTCTGCGTGCGCGAGAGCGCAGCGAACCGTGCGGAGCGGGCGACGTCTGCCGAGGGCATCACCACGAACGCGTCCGTGCCCCCGAGCTCCAGCACGCTCTTCTTGATGTTGCGGCCGGCCGCAGCCGCGACCGCGGAACCCGCTCCCACCGAGCCGGTCAGCGTCACAGCACGGATGCGACGATCCTCGAGCAGGGCGGACGCGGCTGCTCCCTCGAGCAGCAGCGTCTGGAAAGCACCCTCAGGGAAGCCGGCCCGCAGGAACAGCTCTCCCAGATACAGAGCGGTCTGCGGAACGCTCGACGCGTGCTTGAGCAGCCCCGTGTTGCCCGCCATGAGCGCGGGCGCGGCGAAGCGGATGACCTGCCAGAAGGGGTAGTTCCAGGGCATGACCGCAAGCACGGTACCCAGCGGCTGGAACACCACCCGTGCGGACGACGCACCGACCGACGCCGCAGGGACCGGTTCCTCCGCGGCCAGGTAGGCTTCCGCGTGGTCGGCGTACCAGCGCATCCCGTTGGCCGACTTCGTCACCTCGTAGGTGGCGGTGGCGATCGTCTTGCCCATCTCCCGCACGGCGAGGCCGGCAGCATGCTCGAGTTCGGCATCGAGCAGATCGGCGGCCCGACGCATCCATTCCGCGCGCTGAGCGAACGTCGTCCGCGCCATCAGCGCGTTCGCGGCCTCCGCTGTCGACAGGATCCGCTCCACCTCCGCTGCGGTGTGGGGTGCGAATTCCCGCACCAGCTCTCCCGTCGTCGGATCGATCGTGGCGATGGTCATGAGCACTCCCTGGGGTCGGTGGACGGAGACGGAACGGGCACGGTCACTTGCCGTAGCCCTTGGTGAGACCGGCGATGTACTGCCGGGAGAAGACCGCGAACAGGATGACCAGCGGCACGGCGCCGATCGTGAGCGAGGCGAGCAGGGCCGGATAGTCGCTCTGGAACTGCCCGACGAACTGCTGCACGCCCAAGGTCACCGTCTGGTTCTGCTTGCTCGGCGCGAGGATGAGCGGGAACCAGAGGTCGTTCCACACCGGCAGCATCGTGATCGAGGCCACGGCAGCGATGCCGACGCGTACGATCGGCAGCGTGATCCCGAGGGTGCGCCACTCGCCCGCGCCATCGATGCGGGCAGCCTCCTTGAGCTCGTTCGGCACCGCCCGGAAGTACGTGGTCATGAGCGCGATCGCGAGCGGCAGCTGCATCGCGGTGTAGACGAGGATCAGCGCCGCGAGCGTGTCCATGAGGCCCCACGACGTCATGATCTTGATCAACGGCACGGTGCCGAGACGGATCGGTAGCATGATGCCGACGACGAAGAACCCCGCGAGCACCGGCGTGATCGGAACCTTGTATTCGACGAGCGCCCAGGCCGCCAGCGTGCCCAGCACGATCGTCAGCACGATCGTGGCGAGCGTGACGATCAGGCTGTTCTGGTAGTTGAGCAGGAAGTTGCCCCGGGTGAAGACGTTGACGTACCCCTGCAGGTTGAACGTCTCGGCATCGGGGAGCGAGAACGGCGACCCGAAGATGCCCTGCGTCGTCTTGAACGAGTTCATGAGGACGATGAGGATCGGGACGACCGAGAAGACTCCCATCACGATCAACAGCACGTGCACGCCAACCCCGGCGAACACGTCACCGGCACGGCGGCGAGGTCGCCGCGTCGGCGAGGTGGAGGGGAGGTCGGGGCGACGGGTCCGGGCGTCCGGAGCGGGGCGGGTGTCGATGGCCATCGTGTGCTCCTAGAGCTCGTAGGTCTTCAGTCGGCGCTGGACGAGCCAGAAGTAGGCAGCCGTGGTCGCGAGGATGAGGAGGAAGATCACCGAGGCGACCGTGGCGCCGAGATCGAGATCGGCGACCTGCCCGCTCGAACCGAAGAAGGACCGGTAGAAGAAGGTGCCGAGGATGTCGGTCGAGTAGTTGGGTCCTGGGGCGGAGCCGTTCAGGGCGTAGACGATGTCGAACCCGTTGAACGTCCAGATGTAGGTGAGGATCACGATCAAGCCGAACTGCGGAGCGATGAGCGGGAACTTGATGCGCCAAAAGGCGGTCCAGGAGCCGGCGCCGTCGATGCGGGAGGCCTCGATGACGTCGTCGGGGATCGCCAGCAGCGCGGTGTAGAGGAAGATCATCGGGATTCCGATGTACTGCCAGACCGACATCAGGGAGATGGTCGGGAGTGCCGTGATCTCGTTGCCCAGCAGCGGGAACTCGACGAGGCCCCACAGCGGGTTGATGATGAGGCGCCAGATGAAGCCGACGATCACGACCGAGAGGGTGGCGGGGATGAAGAGCAGCGTGCGGTAGACGCCGACGGATCGACGCAGTCGACCGGACGTGAGCAGGGCGGCCATCAACAGACCGATCGGCAGCTCGACCAGCAGGTGGATGAGGAAGAACTCGACGTTGTTGCCCAGAGCGTTCCAGAAGCGGGCGCTGGTGGTGGGGTTGGTGAACAGGTCGACGTAGTTCGCGATGCCGACGAAGGCGCTCGCCTGGCCGCTGGATTCGAAGAAGCTGAGCACCACCGAACTGATCAGCGGGTAGACCGAGAAGGCCACGTAGACCACGAGGGCGGGAAGCACGAAGATCGCCAGCAGGCGGTATCGGGCGGGTGTGCGGATCATGCGTCGTCTTTCGATCGGCGGAGAACGGATGGTGCGGTCGGGGGCGGAGTGCTCCGCCCCCGACCGGGCGTCACGGCGCGGGCGTGTACCAGGAGTCGAGGCCCGCCTGCAGCTCGGCCGTCGCGTCCTCCGGCGAGAGTCCGCTGTTGTACATGAGCTGCGCGACGCGCCAGATCTCGTCGTCCAGCGGCGGCTGACCTGCGCTGAGCCGGTCCAGGGCGAGGCGCGAGGTGAGCTCGGCGTCGACCTTGAGATCGGCGAACTGCTGCGCGAGCGCGTTCTCGTACTTCACGGGCTCGGTCCCCATCGAGAAGAATCCGGGCAGCTTGTTCACGTACAGCTGCTGGAACTCGCTCGTGCCCAGCCACTCCAGGAACGTGGTCGCCGCCTCCTTCTCCTTGCTCGCGGCGTTCAGACCGAAGGCCATGTCGGCCATCTCCTGCTGGTAGCGCTGGTCACCCGCGGCGGCCGGCGGTGCTCCGAAGACGCCCACATCGAGGCCAGTGGAAGTCACCTGCGAGATCTGCCACGATCCGTCGGGAAGGATCGCGGCCTTGCCGAGCGTGAAGAGCTGGGTCATGTCCTCGTAGGAGATCGACTCGTATCCCTTGGGCAGATAGTCCTTGAACGAGTCGAAGACCCGGAAGCCTTCGACGAAGTCGGGGTCGGTCAGCTTCTTCGTGCCGTCGATGAGACCGAGCCGCCCCTCCTCGCCCTTCCACGCGTTGGGGCCGACCTGGTAGAGCATGTTGTAGGCGAGCTGCCAGCCGTCGGCACTGCCGAGCGCGAGCGGGGCGTACTGACCGTCGGCCTTGATCGCGTCGAGCACCTGGAGGAACTCGTCCTGCGTCTGCGGTACCTCCAACCCGAGCTCGTCGAAGATCGCGGTGTTGTAGTAGAACCCGGCGAGCACCGATGCCACGGGAACGCAGTAGGGCGTGCCGTCGTCGCCCTCCCACGCGGCGAGCGCCGACTCGGGGAACGAGCCGATCGCGTCGAGTCCGTCGAGCGGCTCGAAGTATCCCTTGTCGATCCAGGAGCGGTTGACGTCGAACGGTCGACACATGATCACGTCGGGACCCGTGCCGCCGTCGATCTGCGACTGGATGGCGGCGTTGTAGTCGTTGGTGTCGATCGGCGCGTAGGAGACCTTGATCCCGGGGTGGGCTGCCTCGAATGCGGGGATGATGTCGTTCTCCCACATCGTGGCGTCTTCCGTGCGCCAGGTGCCCAGGGTGAGAGTGACGGAATCGGGGTCGTCACCCGTGCTTGTGGCGCATCCGGCGAGGCCGAGGGCGAGGGTGGTGACGGCGAGGGCGGCGAGTGGTGCTCTGGCAGAACGCATCATGACCTTCTCTCTGAGAGGACGCGCGGTCTCGGGACGACCTGCCACACCTTTGCGGCGGCGCGCGGTGCTGGTCAGCATATATAGGTCTCAAAGAGGTAGCAAGAGGTATTTGCAGAATTGCAGGATTGTCGTACTCGCACCGCCTCTGCTAGACATTCATAAGACAAGTGGTATCTTGTGGACAACACCCTCGAAGGAGACTCCCGTGATTCGTGTCGGCATCCTCGGTTCCGGATTCATCGCAGACTCGTACGCCGATTCTCTGCTCGACGTCCGCGACGGCGTGCTGGCGGCGAACTTCTCCCGCGACGCCGACCGCGCCGCCGACTTCGCCGCGCGCTGGCGCAGCCCGAAGAGTTACACGGACATCGCGGAGCTGTGCGCGAACCCCGACATCGACGTCGTCGTCATCGCGCTGCCCAACGAGGCGCACGTCGACGCGGTGCGGATCGCCGCAGCGGCAGGCAAGGGGATCATCTGCACCAAGCCACTCGCTCGCACCGGCGCAGAGGCCGCCGAGATCCTGCGCATCGTGCAGGATGCCGGCGTCTGGCACGGCTATGCCGAGAGCTCGGTGTTCTCCCCCATCGTGCAGAAGGCGCACGAGATGGCGCAGGCAGGCGGCATCGGCGATCTGCTGACGATGCGAGCGCGCGAAGCGCACTCCGGCCCGCACGCCGCGCACTTCTGGGACACCGAGACCGCCGGCGGAGGCGCCCTGCTCGACATGGGATGCCACACCGTGGAATCGGCGCGGCACTTCTTCGGCAAAGACAATCCCGTCATCGAAGCGTTCGCCTGGGGATCGACCCTGCTGCACACCGACAAGACCACCGGCGAGGACACTGCCGTCGCGCTCCTGAAGTTCGCGGGCGGACAGCTCGCGATCATCGAATCCTCCTGGGCGGAGAAGGGCGGGATGCAGCTCCGTCACGAGTTCAGCGGAACCGAGGGCCGGATCGTGACCGATACGTCGGTGACGCCGGTCTGGGGTTTCCTCGGCACCCCCACCGGCTACCTGGTGGAGAAGGCGGATTCCGAGACGGGGTGGGTGCACCCCGTTCCGGAGGAGACCCGCGCCTACGGCTTCTCGCAGCAGATGCGGCACTTCATCGACCACTACGCCGCTGGGACCACACCGATGGAGACGTTCGAGGACGGCTGGGTCGTGAACTGCATCCTCGACGCCTGCTACCGAGCCATGCGCTCCGGCACCTGGGAGCCGGTGCTCCTCGAGCGCTGAGCACCCCTCGCCACCCACCCAAGGAGATGGACGAATGACGAACACCCTGCCTTCCGCGGCGAATGCGCTGCTGGCCACCCTCACCATCGAGGAGATCGCCGCGAACCGCGCCGCCCTCGAGGCCGCCGGCATCGCGACCCCGGACACGCACTACGCCTATGTGGGCGTGGCGGCACCGGACAAGCGCCGCCTGTTCGCCGGCCAGGTGCCTCCGCGGCTCGTGCGGAGCTTCCTCATCGACATGGTGACGGGACTCTCGCACGACGTGGTGGTCGAGCCGTCGTCGGGCGTCGTCGTGTCGTCCCGCGCGCTCGATCCCACGGTCGACGGCGCCGTGCCGGTGGTGCTCCGGGAGTTCGGCTACGTCGAGGAGGTCGTCCACAAGGATGAGCGCTGGATCGCGGCGATGGCGAAGCGCGGCCTCACCGACCTCTCGCAGCTGCGGGTGAACCCGCTCTCGGCCGGTGTGCTCGCCGACCACGAGAGCGGTCGTCGCATCCAGCGCTGCTTCACGTTCGTGCAGCGCGCTCCCGACGACCTCGGCTGGGCGCATCCCGTCGACGGCGTGACCGTCATGGTTGACGTCGTCAGCGGTGAGGTGCTCGACGTGATCGACTACGTGGACCTGCCCGTCCCGCAGGAGGACGGCAACTACCACCTGGAGTCCTGGCGCGGTCCCGACCGCGAGGGCCTGAAACCCATCGAGATCACCCAGCCGGAGGGGCCGAGCTTCACGATCGACGACAACGGCGTGCTCGACTGGGCGGGGTGGCGCCTGCAGGTCTCGTTCGACCAGCGCGAGGGCCTCGTGCTCCACGACGTCTCGATCGCCGACGGCGATGTGCAGCGTTCGGTGCTGTACCGCGCGTCGATCGCCGAGATGGTCGTGCCCTACGGCGACCCGAGTCCGCAGCGCTGGTTCCAGAACTTCTTCGACGGCGGGGAGTACCTCTTCGGCGGCTTCGCCAACTCCCTCGAGCTGGGTTGCGACTGCGTGGGCGACATCACCTACCTCGACGCTGTCGTCGCCGGGAACGATGGCGATGCTCGCGTCATCCGCCAGGCCATCTGCATCCACGAGGAGGACGCAGGGGTGCTGTGGAAGCACTCCGACAACTGGAACGGCTCGTCCGAGACGCGACGCAACCGCCGCCTCGTCGTCAGCTTCTTCATGACCGTGGGCAACTACGACTACGGGTTCTACTGGTACTTCGGCCTGGACGGCACGATCGAGTTCGAGGTCAAGGCCACCGGCATCGTGTTCACCTCGGCCTACCCCGGCAAGGGCTACCCCTTCGCGACCGAGGTCGCGCCGGGCCTCGGCGCCCCGAACCACCAGCACCTGTTCAGCGCACGTTTGGACGTCGCGATCGACGGTCTCGCCAACGCGGTCGACGAGATCGAGGCGGTCGCCGTGCCGCGCGGCCCGCAGAACCCGCACGGCACCGGCTTCACGCAGCAGGTCACGCGCCTTCGCAGCGAGTCGGAGGCGCAGCGCGTCGCCGACAACCTGACCGGGCGCGTCTGGTTCGTCGGCAACACCGAGGTGCAGAACCGCCTCGGCGAGCCCGTCGGCTGGACGCTCTACCCCGAGGGCAAGCCGCTGCTGCTCGCGGACGCCGACTCCGACATCCACAAGCGGGCCACGTTCACGACCAAGCACTTGTGGGTCACGGCATACGAGCCGAGCGAGCAGTACCCGGCGGGCGACTTCGTCAACCTGCACCCGGGTGGCGCGGGCATCCCCGAGTGGGTCAAGGCGGACCGTTCCATCGACGGCACGGACATCGTGCTGTGGCACACGTTCGGTCTCACGCACTTCCCGCGCATCGAGGATTGGCCGATCATGCCGGTCGACACCGCCGGGTTCGTGCTCAAGCCGCACGGGTTCTTCGGCCGCAACCCCTCCCTCGACATCCCCGGAGCCGTCGGCCACTGCGCGTCCGCTCCGGACCACCACGACCACCACGCCGGGCACTGACCGGGCGCGCACGAGCACAAGGAACGACATGGACGGATACATCAGCTACACCGCAGCCACCGCTGCGCAGGCGGACGCCCTCGCGACCGCGATCCCGCACATCGAGCGGCAGGTGAACGAGCTCGCCGCACAAGGCGCTCTCGGCGACGTCGGGCCCCTGTTCCTCGGCATCGGCGCGAGCCTCGCGGCGACGGCTCCCGCCGTCTGGCACCTGCGCAAGCGCGGGATCACGGCGTGGCGGCTGGATGCCGGAGACACCCCGCTGCCCCTCGCCACCGGAGATCACCCCGTGATCGGCGTCTCGCAAAGCGGCCGGAGCAGCGAGACGATCGCCGCGCTGAACACGATCCCCGCGCACCTCCGCTACGGCGTCGTCAACACCGTGCCGTCACCGCTGTCCGCGCTGGCGACCCGTTTGGTGGGCCTGGGCTCCATCCCCGACAGCTACGCCTCGACCATCGGGTACACCGCGACGGTCGTCGCCGTCAGCATGCTGGCCGAGTCGTGGGGCGGAGGCCGCATCGATCCCGCCTGGCACGACTTCGCGGCGCTGTTCCGCAAGACTGAGGGCGTGCTCGCATCCCAGACCTCCCGTGCCGCCGCTCTGATCGCCTCGGCGCCGAGCCTGGACTTCGTCGGTGGAGGCGCCTCCACCGGATCGGCCGAGGCCGGGGCGCTGCTCTTCCGCGAGGTCGCCCGTATCCCCGCGAGCGCGATGGGCACCCGTCAGTACCTGCACGGCTCGATGGAATCCGCCGGTGAAGGCGCTCATCTGCTGTTCGGCGGCGAGCGCGAGCACGAGGTCGCACGGACCCTCAGCGAGGCGGGGCACCGAGTCGTGCTCGTGACCACCGACGACGTGGAGAGCGCGGCGGACCTGGAGGTGGTGCGGTTGCCGCACACCTCGTCGAACGCCAGGGCCGTGCTCGAGGCGCTCTTCCTGCAGGGGATCGTCGCCGAGGTCGCGCAGGCGCGCGGGGTGGAGATCGAGGAGTTCGTGTTCCACAACGACGACACGAAGGTGGATGCCGGGGCGTCGCAGTGACGACGCCGGACAGCATCCCGACGGGGTCGGGCCTGACGGTGGGCATGGACGTGGGCGGCACCAAGGCCGCCGTCCGCGCCACGGACGCTCGTGGTCGCGTCGTCGCGGACGTCGTCCTGAGCTCGGCGGAGTGGGATGCCGAACCCGCCGACGCTGCGGCCCAGTGGCTGGTCGATGTCCTCGCCCGCGCCCTGCCCACCGGTGAGACGATCCGCTCCCTGGCGATCGGCGCCCAGGGACTCGACCGCGCCGAGGTTGCCCTCGGGCTGGAGGAGGCGCTGCGCGCGCACGGGCATGCGCTCGTGCGCTGCGTCAACGATGCGGCGCTTCTCGTTCCGGCGGCCGGCCTCGACGCCGGGATCGGGCTGATCGCAGGCACCGGAGCGATCGGCGTCGGAACCGATGAGTCCGGCACACCGCTCGTGACGGGCGGCTGGGGCTGGGTGATCGGTGACGAAGCCGGGGCGGCAGGACTGGTGCGCGAAGCCGCGCGCAGTGCGTTGCTGGCTCACGACGACGGCGATCCGGACGATGGATTGCTGGGGGCTCTGCTCTCCGACTTCGGTGTCGCCGACGCCGAGAGACTCGCCCGCGCGGTGAACGACGACCCCACCATGTCGAACTGGGCACCGCATGCACCGGCGGTCTTCCGCGCCGCAGACGCCGGCTCGGCGCTGGCCGCTCAGGTGGTCGCGCACGGGGCCGCGCATCTCGTGCGCCTCGTGGACCAGCTGCGTCGTCGCGGCGCCTCAGGAACTCATGTGGTGGCAGCCGGTGGTGTGATCACCGCTCAGCCGCGTCTCGCCGACGGGGTTCGCGTGCTGCTCGCCGAGCGGCACCCCGATCTGCGCTTCGTGCTCCTCATAGAGCAGCCGGTCGCCGGAGCCTGGTTCCTCGCCGACCGGCTCGGCGGCGGCGCGCCCGTCAGCGCGTAGGACCCGAACCGCGGGTGAACACCGTCCGCAGGCGGTAGCGCTCGCCCACGTAGCGGATGGTCGAGAGCGAGACCACGCGCCCGTCCGAGCCGTGCGCGGCTTGTCGCATCACCAGCAGAGGGCTGCCCACGGCGACGTTCAGCGACTCGGCCGCCTGGGCATCGGCTTCGCGCGCTTCGATGGTGCTGTCGGCGCGCTCGGGGCCGGATCCTGCGGCATCGAGCAGCTCGTAGAGCGAATCGACGGCGAAGTCCGTCTTCGACACGTCCGGCAGCAGCGCGGCGGGGACGACCGAGGCATCCAGAGCGATCGGCACACCGTCGAGCAGTCGGATGCGGTCGAGGCGGAAGATCGGGGTGCCTGGCGCGACGCCGATGGCCTCCGCTTCGTCGAGGCTCGCGTGGCCGGTCTCGGCGCGCAGGACGATCGAGGTCGCCTCCAGCCCCATGCGGCGCGCGGTCTCGCTGAAGGACTCCAGGCTGTTCGGCCACTCCTTCGCGACCGGGGCGGAGGCGACGTACCAGCCGCGGCCGTGCGACGAGCTGAGCACACCCTCTTCCACCAGCTGCAGCAGCGCCTTGCGCAGGGTCACGCGGCTGATGCCGAGCTGCGTGCACAGCTCTCGCTCCGGGGGAAGCCGCATGCCTTCGGCGAGGCGCCCTGACGAGATCTCGACCTTGATGAGATTCACGGCCTGGATCCACAACGGCTCCGGGTAGTCCGCGCGAATCGGCGACTCACTGATACTGCTCGTCATTCCTGCCCCCTTGGAAGTGGCTTTCCACTCTGCACCGTACACGGCACCGCGGAACCATACCAGTAATGACCATGGCAAGTCCTCTGGATCACCCGCCGAGCATCTGAGGCAGACGCTGGCGCCTCTCGCCGCCTGATCGGAAGCATCACCGTTTGATCACGAGAAGAAATACCAGTATTGACCACTTTGAGTCCGGGACAGTACCATTCGAGGAACCGCCGGCGCCCCGCCGGCCGAGAAGGAGGTCCTCCGTGCAGAAGCGCGTGTCCATCCCCCTGGCAGGTGCCACCGCGTTCGTGCTCGCCGCGACTCTCGGCGCCTGCGCGAGCGGCGAATCGTCATCGCCCGACCAGATCGTCGTGCAGACGAACTGGACGGCCAGTCAGGCCCAGAACAAGCCCCTCTTCGACGCGTTCAAGGCGTTCACCGATGAGACGGGCATCGAGGTCAAGGTGCTCGAATCGGGCGACAACCTCAACCAGGTGTACGAGACGTCCCTCCTCGCCGGCGAAGAAGCCGACGTGCTGCTGGTCGGACTCCTCGAGAAGCAGCTCGACTGGGCTATCAACGGCGCCGTCGTCCCCGTCAACGACTACATCGAGGAGTGGGGCATTGCCGACCGTCTGCCCGACGACGCGCTGGTGGACTGGACCGACGCCGAGGACAACGTGCGCGCGTTCCCCTACTCCGGCTTCACGTGGCCCTGGTGGTACAACACCGACCTGCTGGCGAAGGCAGGGGTCGACACTGTTCCCACCACCACGGACGAGCTCGTCGACGCCGCGAAGAAGCTGCGCGCGGCCGGCATCGCCCCGGTGGTGCTCGGCGGCATCGACTGGTCCGGGCAGAAGATCTTCCTCCAGTTCCTGGAGATGTTCCTCTCCACCGAGGAGGCCAAGCAGGTCTACGCCGAGGGCGACACCTGCGAGAACCCCGGTGCGATGAAGGGCATCGAGCTGCTGGTCGAGCTGCGCGACGCCGGCGTCTTCGTCGACGGCGTCGAGGGCTACACCGCCGACCAGGCGCAGGCCGCCTACATGGACGGCCAGGCCGCGATCGCCCCGCTCGGCTCGTGGGCATACCCGGCGGCATCGGAAGAGCTCGCCGCGGCCACCGTGCTCGGCGGTCTCCCCGTCGCGGACGGAGCACCGTTCGACAAGCCTCTCGCCTACCGCGGCTCGACCTCGGCCGGATGGTGGATCAGCCCGAACGGCGAGAAGAAGATCGACGCCGTCGAGAAGCTCATCACCTACATGTACGGCGACGACGTGCTGAAGGGCATCCTCGACGAGGGCGGCGTCATCCCCGTCGCCGACTTCGGCGGAGACACCTCCGGCGTCACGTCACCCCTCCTCGCGCAGTCGCTCACCGAGCTCCCCGAGGCTGTGGACTTCCCGGTGATGCCCGACATCTACGTGCCGGCCGACGTCTCCAACCCGATGTACCGCGCGACCTCGATCGCGTTCACGCCCGGCACCGACGCCGCGACGATCTGCAAGACCGTCGACGACATCTACGCCGCCGCGAAGTAAGCCGCCAGGGCGGTCCGGCCTCGTGCCGGACCGCCCTCCTCACCGCTGGAGCCCCCCATGACCGCATACTCCCCCGACGTCGTCGCCCTCCGACGCGCGAAGGCCCGACGACGTGGCGAGCTCGTGCAGCTGTCGGCCACCCTTCCGGCGCTGCTCTGGTTCCTCGTCTTCACCCTGGGACCGTTGGTCAGCCTCTTCTACTTCTCTACGGTCAACTGGCGGGGTCTCATCGCCCCGCGCACGCCGGCAGGACTCGACAACTTCGCCCGGTTGTTCAACGACCCCGTGGTGTGGCTCGCGACCTGGAACACCGTCCTCCAGCTTGTGGTCACCCTCCCGATCGTCGTGGTCGGGGCGTTCATGATCGCCTACTACCTGAACCTCAAGCCGCGCGGACACCGATTCGTGCGCGCGCTGATGTTCACCCCGGTGCTCCTGTCCGCGTCGGCGCTCGCGATGGTCTTCGTCGGCGTCTTCGCCCCGCAGGGCATGATCAACGGCTTCCTCGATGCGATCGGCCTCGACCAGCTCGCCCGGCCGTGGCTCGCGAACGGCGACAGCGCGATGTGGGCGATCATCATCGTGACCATCTGGTGCAGCATGTCCGTCTCCGCCATCATGCTCGCGGCCCGGCTCAACTCGATCGATGCCTCGGTCTTCGAGGCCGCCGAGATCGACGGCTGCGGACACTTCCGTCGCATGTGGAGCATCGCCTGGCCGATGTGCCGCGAGTTCGTGGGCGTCGTCACGATGCTGCAGTTCCTGTGGACGCTGTTCTCTTCCGCAGCCGTCGTGCTGCTGCTCACGAAGGGCGGCCCCGGCAATGCCACCGCGACGCTGTCCTTCCTCGTCTACGACTTCGCCTTCAACCAGTCGAAGGTCGGCTACAGCCAGGCCGTCGCCGTGGTGCTGTTCATCGTCGGCGTCGCCGGCATCCTCGTGATCCGCCGGGCGTTCCGGCAGAAGTACTGATCGGACCCGCCCGCATGACCACCGTCACCGCACCCGCCACCCCGCTCCCGTCTTCTCGTCAGGCACGTCCCGCCGCTCGTCGTCGGTCACGAGGCGGCGCGCTCGCCCGCACGGGGCCGATGAAGTACCTCGCCCACGCCGGCGTCTGGCTGTACGTGGTGCTGCTCGCCGCACCGCTGTACTACCTCGTGATCTCGGCGTTCAAGCACAACACCGACATCTTCACGCAGCCCTTCTCCCCGTTCACGCCGCTCACGTTCGACAACTTCGGCCTCGCCTTCTCGCAGGCCTCACTCGGCACGGCGCTGTTGAACTCCGCGTACATCACGGTCGGCGCGGAGATCCTGACGCTCGCTCTCGCCGTCCCGGCGGCGTTCGCGCTGGCTCGGGCGAAGGGCGCCGTCGGCCAGATGGTGGAGAGGGTGTTCGCGCTCGGGTTCCTGATCCCCGGATTCGCGGCCCTGGTGCCGACCGTCCTGCTGTCGATCATGATGGGCCTGTTCCACACCCGCGAGTTCCTGATCCTTTTCCTGCCCGCATCGGCCATGCCGCTCACGGTCATCCTGTTGACCCAGGCCATGCGTGCGGTGCCGGCCGAGCTCGAGGAGTCCGCTCTGCTCGACGGGGCGGGCCCGCTGAGGGTGCTGTGGTCGGTCTACGTGCCGCTCGCCATCCCCACCCTCACGGTCGTCGCGATCCTGAACTTCCTGTCGTTCTGGAACGAGTACTTCTTCTCGCTCGTGATCATCGGACCGGAGGCGTCGCTGCGCACGGCCCAGGTGGCGCTGCCGACGCTCTCGATCGCGAACGCCGCCCAGTACGGCGTGCTCGCGGCCGGAATCCTCATCACGCTGATCCCCGCCTATCTCGTGTACGCGGTCTTCGCGGAGAAGATGGAGAATGCCGTTCTCGCCGGAGCCCTCAAGGGCTGACATGCGCATCCTCACCTCGCACCTCGGCTACGACGCCGGGGCACCCAAGTCCGCGCTCATCGAGATGTCGCTGCCGGGGGCGACTCCCCGCGTCGAGCTGCTGTCCCTGGACGACGACTCCCGCGTGCACCTCGAGGCCCGACCGGCGGCACAGGTCGATGCGTGGAAGACCGGCGCCTTCGCACGCGTCGACTTCGACCACGTCGAGGCCCAGGGCCGATATCGGATCGTCGCCGCCGTCGACGACCAGGTGGTCTCGTCCGAGCCGTTCACGATCGGCGAGGAGCGCGTCGCCGCCGGCACCCTGTCGGACATCCTGTTCGCGTTCAAGGCCGGTCGATCCAGCGGCGAGATCGAGCGGAAGGACGCCGCCGCTCGTCTCTACGGCGACGACTCCGGCGTCACCGTGGACGCACGAGGGGGCTGGCTGGATGCGTCGGGTGACACCAGCAAGTTCCTCAGCCACCTGACCTACTCGCCGACCATGAGCCCGCAGCAGATCCCGCTGTGCGCATGGGCGTTCCTGGAGGCGCGGGATCAGCTGGCGACGCTGCACCCTCGGTTCCATCGCGCTCTGGGCGCCAGGCTGCGCGACGAGGCCCTGTTCGGCGCAGACTTCCTGGTGCGCTTCCGCGCACCGGATGGGGCGTTCTACAGCGGCATCTTCGACGCGCTCACCAAGCGACTCGACGAGAGGGTCATCAACGCGCCCCTGCCGGAGTGCGTGCGCACCGATCGGTATCGCGCCTCGTACCGCGGCGGGGGCGGTCTCGCGATCGCCGCCCTGGCGCGCGCCTCACGCGAACGGGAGCACGGCGACTTCACGAATGCCGAGTACCTCGCGGCGGCCGTCGGGGCCTTCGACGACCTCGAGCGGCGCAATGCCGACTACCTGTTCGGGCTCGACCTGGAGACGGGCGCACTGACGGGCAGCTCCGAGTCGATCGTCGACGACTACTGCGCGCTGCTCGCCGCCTCCGAGCTCGTGGCCACCGCCGATGACGACCGGGAGCGGTTCGCCGCCGCAGCCGATCGGCGCGCGGCTGCCCTCATCGACCGTTACCGCACCTCTCCGGGGGAACCGGGCTGGTTCGAGGCCTGGGAGGATGGGCGCCCGTTCTTCTCCGCCGTCGAGGGCGGGCTGCCGGTGGTGGCTCTGCTGCGGTACGTCGACCTCGTTCCGGACGCCCGACACGCCGGGGCCGCCCGGGAGCTCGCGGTCACCGTGATGGGAGATCTGCTGCAGCGCACCGCCGCCGTGCCCAACCCGTTCGGCTACCCGCGCCAGCGCATCCAGCCGCTTTCCGGTGAGACGCGCGACGCCTTCTTCTTCCCGCACGACAACGACACCGGGTACTGGTGGCAGGGCGAGAACGCCAACCTCGGCTCTCTCGCCTTCGCTGCTCTCCTGGTCGCCGGCCTGCCCGAATGCGACCGGGAACTCGCGTCGCGCCTGCGCAGGTTCGCCTCCGATCAGGTGGACTGGGTCCTCGGACGCAACCCGTTCGACGCGTGCATGCTGCAGGGCCGCGGACGCCACAACGTCGAGTACACGCCCGACTTCCCCAACCTCCCCGGCGGGATCGTGAACGGCATCACGAGTCACCCCGACGACGAGCACGGCATCGCCTTCCTGACACCGGACACCGCCGAGAGGCCCGATTCGTGGCGGTGGGCGGAGCAGTGGATCCCCCACTCGGCCTGGTTCCTCCTCGCCGTCAGCGCGACCGGAGCGGCATCGGAGAGCCGGGCGGGACGTCCCGACTAGAGCACGCCGCTGAGGAAAGGCGTCGCGGCGGCATCCGCGTCTGCGAACGGGAAACTCGTCGTGTTCAGCAGGTACACGCCGACGATGATCGCGGCGACGAGCAGCAGGAACAGGAACGCGAAGATCACGACGGTGAGCACGCGGTAGCCGCCCGACGTCGGCTCCTCCGGCGCGACGGACGGCAGCGCCCAGCCATCGGCCACCGCAGCGGGCGGCTCGCCCTCGAGGATGGCAGGCGTGGGGCGAGCACGGTCGGCGCGACGCGTCGCCGGCGGGGGGATCACCGCGTCGAGCGCGGAGGCGTCCGACGTCGCGGCGTCGGGCGGCAGATCAGACGGCGGCGGAGTCAGCAGCCCGTCCGGGATGGGGATCTCGGGCGGAGGCGGCGGGATCACCACGTCAGCGGGCGGGACCAGCGACTCGTCCGGAAGGTCGAGCCCATCCGCCGAGGGTGTCTCCTCCGGGGAGACGGGCTCTTCCGGCTGCGTGCCGCTGACGTCCGTCATCTCAGCCTCCGACTGCTCCGACATCGGTGGTACCGACATCCGTCCGATGGAAGTTCTGGAACGACCGGGAGGCCGTCGGTCCGCGCTGTCCCTGGTACCGGTTGCCGTAGGGGCCGGATCCATAGGGGTTCTCGGCGGGAGAGGTGAGCCGGAAGAAGCACAGCTGACCGATCTTCATGCCCGGCCACAGCTTGATGGGCAGGGTCGCGACGTTCGCGAGTTCGAGCGTGACGTGCCCCGTGAAGCCGGGATCGATGAAGCCCGCCGTCGAGTGCGTGATGAGTCCGAGGCGTCCCAGCGACGACTTGCCCTCGAGACGCGCCGCGATGTCGTCGGGCAGCGTGACCTGCTCGAACGTCGCCCCGAGCGCGAACTCACCAGGGTGCAGGATGAACGGCTCGTCCGGGTCGACCTCGATCAGGCGCGTGAGCTCCGGCTGGTCAACCGACGGATCGATGAACGGATACTTGTGGTTGTCGAACAGGCGGAAGTACCGGTCCAGACGCACGTCGATGCTCGACGGCTGGATCATCCCGTCTTCACGCGGGTCGAGGCCGATGCGGCCGGATGCGAGTTCTGCCTTGATGTCGCGGTCGCTGAGAAGCACGGCACCAGCCTAGTTGCCACGGGCTTCCGACGCCGTGCCTGCTTTGGCCAAAGAGCACCGGACGGGTAGGCTGGCGTTCGCCCGCTCCTCGGATGCGGGTACGGGGCTGTAGTTCAATGGTAGAACTTCTGCTTCCCAAGCAGACAGCGCGGGTTCGATTCCCGTCAGCCCCTCCACGTGTGAGCCACCGACTTCGACTGCCAGGTCAGCGACGGGGAGGAAACGAGGCTCTAAGCTCGCGCCGTTCCGAAGCGACTACGCGCAGGCACAATGCTCCGATACTCGATCCCGAGTGTCGGAGCACTGATCTTGACGGCCAGGCTCCGGTCGAGGTCGACGGTCAGGGTGCCGGATCGCGCAGGGTTGGTCCGGTGTTCCAGCGCCACCGTGACCAGATCTCCTTCTCGCTCTGCCCCGGTCATGCGGTACAAGTCATGGCGTCGGCTCCAGATGGGCAGCGCCATCGGGAATGCGAGCCGCGCAGGCAGTGGTTCAGTGAGCAGCGCATTCGGCATCCGTTCGACCTGCATCCCGTCGGTCACGATAGTGCGGCTGGCATCGACATAGGACTCCTCGATGCCCGATGTCGTGTTCACCAGCGAATACGAGGAGTGCATCGGCTCGGCGTGCATCTCGAACGTCTCCACACGACCGCATTCTTCGCGGACGACCACCTCACAGGTGAAGGTCCGCACGAGACGCCAGTCAGCCATGCAGCCAATGGCGGCCATGAGCGTTGCCATCGAATCGTCCGCCACGTCGCTTCCCCCTCCGCTCCGCATGCTCACCCCGCACGGCGCGCTGGCCGCGGAGTGAATCCCGAGCGTACCCGCTGAGGCCGCGTCGAAGCATCCCATCCGAATCGGCTCCGGTTCCGAACAGAGACAGGAAGGGCGGTTTCGTGCGCCCTCCGCGCCGTCCGCACGACCGAGAGAAGCTCCGATGATCGAATCGTCGACCCCACCGCTCGCCGCCCTCGACGGCCACCGCAACGTCACCGATCTACTGGCTGCGCGGGCCGCCGCCGCGCCGGATCACGTGGCGTTCGAGGTCGAGGAGGCCTCGACGGGCTCCTGGCGGCCGGTCACCACTCGCGCGTTCGAGGACGAGGTGCGCGCTCTGGCGAAGGGGTTCATCGCCCAGGGCATCCAGGTCGGCGACCCGATCGCGATCATGGCGCCCACCCGCTACGAATGGGCTGTCGCCGACCTCGCTGCCTGGTACGCCGGTGCTGTCGTCGTGCCGATCTACGAGACCTCGTCGCCGTCACAGGTGGACGCGATCGTCGCGGATGCCGGGGTGCGCCTGGCCATCGGCGGCACGACCGAACATGCGGCGCTGCTCGAGTCGGCGCTCTCGCACGCCGGCGGAGTCACCC
This sequence comes from Microbacterium oxydans, assembly GCF_000956405.1. Taxonomy (GTDB): domain Bacteria; phylum Actinomycetota; class Actinomycetes; order Actinomycetales; family Microbacteriaceae; genus Microbacterium; species Microbacterium oxydans_C. The sequence continues at coordinate 85,247 of NZ_JYIV01000026.1, read as the reverse complement.
TCGGGGCGTGGGTGATGAGCGCCGAGACCTCGCCGTGGACGCTCCTCGACCTGGTCGCACGCGGCATCGACGTGCCCGATGAGGAACTCGAGGTTCGCCGAACGGCGGCCACGCAGGATGACCCCGCAACGATCGTCTACACCTCGGGCACGACGGGCGAGCCCAAGGGTGCCGTGCTCACGCATCGGAACTTCCTCGGCCAGGTGCTGAACATCGCCGCGGCCTACAGCGAGATCGTGAACGAGTCCGGCAACACCGTCATCTTCCTGCCGCTGGCCCACGTGCTCGCGCGCGGCCTGCAGCTGATCTGCCTTGCCAGCGGCATGCGCATCGCGCACCTGTCCGACCCCTCGACCGTCGTCGCGACGCTCGACACGCTCCGACCGACGTTCCTGGTGGTCGTTCCGCGAGTGCTGCAGAAGATCCAGGCAGCTGCCGCGGGCAAGGCGGCCGACAAAGGTCTCGCGAAGATCTGGGCGCATGCCGAGGCGACGGCCATCGCGTGGGGTCGCAGCGCCGAGCGGGTCGATGCCGGTCGTGGCGCTGCGCGCTCCCTTGGCCTGCGCCTGCGCCACCGTCTCTTCGATGCCCTCTTCTACAAGCGCCTTCGCACGGTGATGGGCGGGCGGGTCGGATACGTCCTGTCCGGCGGCGCGGCCCTCGACGCCGACCTCTCGCTGTTCTTCCGCGGCATCGGGGTTCCCGTCATCGAGGGCTACGGGCTGACCGAGACGACCGCACCGCTCACCGGCAACCTGCCGGGGCGCATCGCCTCGGGTACCGTCGGCGCACCGCTACCAGGACTCACGGTCCGCATCAGCGATGAGGGCGAAGTGCTCGCCCGGGGCATCGGCGTCTTCGACGGCTACCGGGATGCCGCGCACGACGACGGCGCGTTCATCGACGGGTTCTTCCGCACCGGTGATCTCGGTCGGCTCGACGACGACGGCCGACTGATCCTCGAGGGCCGGATCAAGGACGTGATCGTCACCTCGAACGGAAAGACCATCGTGCCGACCCGCTGGGAGAGCGCGGTCGAGGCGAATCCGCTCGTCTCACATGCGGTCATGGTCGGCGAGGGGAAGCCGTACCTGTCGGCTCTGCTGGTGCTCGACCCGGAACAGGCCGGCACCTGGGCCGAAGCGCAGGGCACCCGCATCCCCCCGACCAGCACGACCGACATCCGCGCGGTGGACGACCCGGCGCTGCACGCCCACCTGCAACGCTCCGTGGACGAGGCCAACGCACTCGTCGCGCGCAGCGAGCAGGTCCGCCGGTTCAGCGTGGTCTTCGCCGACCTCGACGACCGTGGACTCGTCACCCCGACCTTGAAGCTGAAGCGGAGCGTCGTGCTGGATCGTGCAGCACACGCCGTCGAAGACCTGTACCTCTGAGCATCGGAAAGCACACATGTCCTCCCCCACACCCACCCGTGCGAGTTCCTCGCGCTCCTCGCTCATCGCGATCGTCGTCGCCCTCGTGATCGGCACCCTCGTCGCGATCGTCGGCAGCCAGGGCGGCGCGACCGTCGGTGGCGTCCCGCTGTTCGCGATCGCCGTCGCGGCCGCCTTGGCGATCCAGATCATCGCTTTCATCCCGGCGATGCTGCTGAAGACCGAGCGGTTCTTCGACCTGACGGGCAGCCTCACGTTCCTTGTGATCTCCGCGGCGCTCGTCCTGCTGACGCCGATGCCGGACGCACGGAGCTGGATCCTGGCGGCGATGGTCATGCTGTGGGCCGCGCGCCTGGGTTCGTTCCTGGCCCTGCGCGTGCACAAGGCCGGATCCGACGGGCGCTTCGACCAGATCAAGGGGTCGCCGCTGCGGTTCCTACAGGTATGGGTCATCCAGGGCGCATGGGTGTCGCTGACCGCAGCAGCCGCCTGGATCGCGATCGGTGCGGATGCCTCGTCCCGCGCGCCGATCGGATGGCTGACCGTCGTCGGCATCGTCGTCTGGGCTCTCGGCATGGTGATCGAGGTCGTCGCCGACGCCCAGAAGTCCGCGTTCCGCGCCGACCCGCGCAACCGGGACGAGTTCATCCGCAGCGGCCTGTGGTCCCGATCCCGACACCCGAACTACTTCGGCGAGATCGTCATCTGGGTGGGAGTCTTCGTCACCGCCGCCCCTGTGCTCGTCGGATGGCAGTGGGTCGCGGTACTCTCACCCCTGTTCGTGATCCTGCTGCTCACCCGCGTCAGCGGCATCCCGCTGCTGGAAGCCCGCGCCGAGAAGAAATGGGGCGACCGTGCCGACTACGTCGCCTACCGCGAGCAGACACCGGTGCTGATCCCGAAGCTCACCCGGCCGACGGTGCAGGAGACGGCCGGGTAGACGGGGCCCGGTGTTCCCGGAGAAGTCCCGCCCATCCTGTGGATGGACGGGACTTCTCGCCGCGTGGCTTCGCGTCACATAGTCGCCCACGGGCTGAACGCGCCACCAGGCACTGACTGGCCGCTGCCGACCACCGCGCCAGCGGTGGTCGTTCCATAAACCGCGTTGAGGCCCGCCGACGTTCGCACACTGGCGAGAGCGGTCATGAGAGCGGCACCGCTTCCGATCTGCCCCCAGCCAGCGGGTGCCGGTATCGACGGAACGGTGCTTCCCCAGACGGTGCCGTCGCTGCCGAGGCAATACACCGAATAGGTCGCGCCCGTCTTGAGCACCGTCGGCGTCGCCGCGCCGATGGAAACCGGGCCCGAACCGAGGTTCACCCACGAGCCGAATGGTGTCCCGGGTGCTGCCTGGCTCACACTCGAGACCGTCGTCCCCGCCCCGGCGAAGACGGTGAGCCTGTCTCCATCATTGATGACTGCAGGGTCCGTGCTGACCCCGGCCCCGCCAGTGCCAAGAGCGCTCCACGCCGAGAACGTCGACCCGGAGCTGGTCTGTGCGCTGGCAAAAACTTCAGAGGTCGACGAGCGAGCGAACAGGGCGATGCGGTTATCCGCGAAGTGGACGAGAGCGGGAGTGCCGAGCAACGGCATGCTCGAATTGCCGATGGTCGTCCACCCACCGAAGGCGGATCCCACGGATGTCTGGGCGACTCCGGCGACGCTTCCCGCATCAGTCACGGCATAAATGCCGATCGCGCCGTTTTGGAACTGAACAGTGGCCGGGTCTCCGATGATTCCATTGCCACCCGATCCGATGGTGGTCCACGATGTGAAGGCCCCGCCAGGCGCCGCCTGGTTCGATCCGACGATAGTTCCGGCCGTGGTCCGAGCGTAAACGGCAAGGGTCTGGTTCGACAGTCGCAGGACCGATGGGCGACCTCTCAGCGTGCCTATGTCGCCGCCCAGCTTCTGCCACGGCGAAAGCCCGGCACCAGCTGCCGCTTGACTCGCACCCCACAGATTTCCGTCGGTGCGGATCGAGTAGAGCGAAACCCGATCAGACGGATCGATGATCGCTGTCGGGCCGAACGCAGACCCGGTGGCGGGGATGCCAGGACCGCCGGCGCCGACGTAGTTCTCAAAGTCCACCGTGTTGGGGTAGCCGAGCTGGTTCGGTGTGCCGCCGATCCAGAGAGAGACGTGCACGTGCGCGCCGTAGCCGTTGTCGCTGCCGAATCCGGACGCGCCGGAGTACGCGATCACCTGGCCTCTGGTCACTGATGTGCCAACACTCACGGCGCTGGAGTCCAGGTGCAGGTAACGGATGTAGTTTCCGTCACTGGCTCGCAGGGCGAGGTACCTACCGGTCGCTGTGGAGGTCGTGTCCTTCCGGTCGACGATCACTCCGTCGGTAGCGGCGAGGACTGGTGTTCCCCTGCCGACCGAGTAGTCGGTTCCCGGCTCACCCGATGGCGGAATCCGGTTCTTGTGCCCTTGCCACGAATCGGAGATCGGCACGTTTCCACACGGACGCAGATAGGTACCCGCTGCGACTGCGACTCCAGGCCGGGCGAAGGCGCCGAGTCCGAACGCCGCCAGTCCCATCGTGAGGCCGGAAGCGACGAGGAGCGAACGCCGCGTCATCGCGGGAGCGGTGGGGACGAAGGCGGCTTCCTCGTTCAGCTCATCGCACATCATCGATCCCCTCCCTCATTCTTGCCGTCGATGAGGTTCTGGATCTGCGCCTCGGGAAGGGGCTGGATAGACGCGTTCGATATCTCGACCTCAGGTGACGCGGGTGTTCCTCCGATAGTGCACTGCGCCTCACCGGCGAACCCGGTAGCGTGCGCCGGAACCAGTACCAACCACTGCGGATCTACGGCGCGCTCTTCAACACGGACGCGATCCGCATCGAACGCCACTCCCTCCTCGAACGCCGACGAGGTCGCATCGATACAGATACTCGCGAGATCCTCTTGAGAGAAATCGCCATACCCCGTCGCGGTTGACACCGGGGCAGTTCCGGACGACTCCGGATGCATGGCGCAACCAGCGAACGCGGCGACGCTCAGAAACAGGACGGCCCCTTCAACGAGGCGAGACGTGCGTGGTGAATTCATACTCGTACCGTATGGACGAACCGAGCCCTCCCGCTGTCCCCTCTTCGGTCTACAGACACGACGAGGCCGACCCTGATACGTTGTCGCGGAATACGACCAAGCCGCGCCCGACGACACCGGCGGCTGGCTACCAGTCAGAATCATCGCTTGCGTGACGCGCGTCACGATCTCGTTTCCCCGCACACATCCGCTGCCGACACTCAGTGCCCACTGGCGTGGCTTCGCCCCGGAGCCACGCGCCCGTCGCCGGGCCCGGTATACGGTCTCGTCGGACCCGACGGCCTTTGGGTACACATCGCGTGGTCCATCCCGGCGAGCGCGGCGAGCTGATCTGCATGATCCACCTCACCCCGATGCGCCCGCCCAGATCCAGGAGTTCACGGTCGTGGCGGTCGATCGGAGCGTTCCGTCCGCCGCCCGCCCGAATCTCCACCCGGCGCCGCGCCTACGCACGCCTGACCCCGAGCTTGCTGCCGAGTACGCACGTCATCTGACGTCGTGCCCGCCCGGGTGACCATCGAGTCAACGGTGCGGTCAGCCGCGCGGCTCGAACCGACGGACCTGGTGGGTCGCGGCGACCAGCTCTCGCAGCCCCTCCACGGCGGTGACCGCTGCGCCCAGCGCACGAGCCTGGACGAGCACGTTGCCGAGCGCGGTCGCCTCGACGGGCCCGGCCAGCACTGGGAGGCCCGAGCGATCGGCGGTGGCCTGGCAGAGGAGCGCGTTCAGAGACCCGCCGCCGACGAGGTGGATCACGTCGACGTCACGCCCGGAGAGGTCGGACGCCGCGCGCACGGTCTCGGCGAACGCAGCAGCGATGCTCTCCACGATGCTGCGCGTGAACGCGGCTCGCTCCGTCGGAGCAGAGGCTCCTGACGTCTCGATCAGCGTCGCGATGCGGCTGGGCATGCCGCCGGGTGCACTGAGCGAAGGATGGTTCGCATCGAAGAGCGGCACGGGATCGGACACGGCGGCCGCCTCCGCGAGCAGCTCGGGAAGGTCGATGTGTGCACCATCCTCCGCCTCCCACGACCGCACACTCTCGCTCAGCAGCCACAGACCTGTGACGTTTCGCAGGAAGCGGTATCGACCGTCGACGCCGAGCTCATGGGTGAAGTTCGCCTCACGCGCCGCATCCGTCAGCACGGGCTCCGTCAGTTCCAGACCCACCAGGCCCCACGTGCCGCACGAGATGTAGGCGGCGGACGACGACGTCATGGGGACGGCGACGACGGCGGAGGCAGTGTCGTGCGATCCGACGGCGATCACGGGGAGATCCTTGCCGACCCGAGCGACGAGCTCGGGGCGCAACAACCCGATCACCGCGCCGGGGTCGATCAACGGTGGTAGGAGACGCGGCGGGATGCCGATGCGCGTCGCGAGGTCTGTGTCCCACTCCCCGTCGTCGACGCCGAGCAACCCCGTCGTGGAGGCGTTCGTGCGTTCGGCGACACGGACGCCAGTGAGGAGGAACGCGATCAGATCGGGGATCAGCAGCGCCGTGTCCGCGTCGGCCGTCCGGTCGTCCGCCCGGTACTGGTACAGGGTGTTGAACGGCAGGAACTGGAGCCCGTTGCGGGCGTGGAGCTCAGCGAACGGCACGATGGCGTGCACCTCCGCGACCCCCCGCTGCGTGCGGGCGTCGCGGTAGTGGAACGGCTCGGCGAGGAGCACGCCGTCCGCGAGCAGACCGTAGTCGACGGCCCAGGAGTCGATCCCGATGCTCTCGATCCCCGGCTCGCGCCGCACCGCCTCCGCCAGCCCGTCCACGACGTGCGCATACAGGGCGTCGAAGTCCCAGTGCAGTCCGTCCTCCCGCTCCACGGGACCGTTCGGGAAGCGCGACACGAGCTCGAGCTCGAGTCGCCCCTCTCCGATCCGCCCGATCATCACGCGGCCGCTGGTCGCCCCGAGATCGACGGCCGCGACCGCGCGAACGGTCATCGCAGGAACGCCGCGGCGACGCCGGAGTCGACCGGGATGTGCAGGCCCGTGGTGCGGCTGAGCTCGGGACCGGTCAGCACGTACACCGCGTCCGCGACGTTCTCGGGCACGACCTCGCGCTTGAGGATCGTGCGGTTGGCGTAGTACTGACCGAGGTCTTCCTCCTTGACCCCGTAGGTGGCGGCACGGTTCGCACCCCACCCGGAGGCGAAGATGCCGGAGCCGCGGACCACGCCGTCGGGGTTGATGCCGTTCACACGGATACCGTACTCGCCGAGCTCGACCGCGAGCAGCCGCACCTGGTGCGCCTGGTCGGCCTTGGTGGCGGAGTAGGCGATGTTGTTGGGCCCGGCGAAGACCGAGTTCTTCGACGAGATGTAGATGATGTCGCCACCGAGCTTCTGGTCGATGAGCACCCGCGCCGCGGCTTTCGAGACCAGGAACGACCCCTTCGCCATCACGTCGTGCTGCAGATCCCAGTCCTTCTCCGTGGTCTCCAGCAGAGACTTCGAGAGCGAGAGGCCGGCGTTGTTGACCACGAGATCGACGCCACCGAAGGCGAGCACGGCCTCGTTCAACGCAGCCTGGACGGCCTCGGCGTCTGCCACGTTCGCGGCGATGCCGATAGCGACATCGGTGCTTCCCAGCTCGGCAGCCGCTGCCCGGGCCTTCTCGAGGTCGAGGTCGGCGATCACGACGCACGCGCCCTCCGCGGCGAGACGGGTGGCGATGGCTTTGCCGATCCCCGAGGCGGCACCGGTGACGAAGGCGATGCGTCCCTGATGCGACTTCGGCTTCGGCATCCGCTGCAGCTTCGCCTCCTCGAGCGCCCAGTACTCGATGCGGAACTTCTCCGCGTCGGAGATCGGCGAGTACGTCGACAGAGCCTCGGCGCCGCGCATCACGTTGATCGCGTTGACGTAGAACTCGCCGGCCACGCGCGCGGTCTGCTTGTTGGCCCCGTACGAGAACATGCCCACCCCGGGGATCAGCACGATGAGGGGGTCGGCGCCGCGGATGGCGGGCGACTCGGCCGTGGCATGCGCGTCGTAGTAGGCCTGGTAGTCGGTGCGGTACTGCTCGTGCAGCTCGTGCAGGCGTGCAGTCTGCTCCTCGACGGATGCGCTGGCCGGAAGGTCGAGGATCAGCGGCTTGACCTTGGTACGCAGGAAGTGGTCGGGGCAGCTGGTACCGAGGGCCGCGAGCGTCGGGGCCTTCTCGGAGGCCAGGAAGTCGAGCACCACGTCGGCGTCGGTGAAGTGGCCGACCATCGGCTTGTCGGTCGAGGCGATGCCGCGGATCGTGCCGGCGAGGGCCGCCGCGCGCTCACGCCGATCCCCAGCCGGGAGGGCCTCGAAGCCCGGGCGGACGCCGCCGAACGGGTCGGCTTTGCCGTGTTCCGCGATGTAAGCGGCTGCGGTGTCGATGATCCAGAGGGAGTTCGCCTCCGCCTCCTCCGAGGTGTCGGCCCAGGCGGTGATGCCGTGTCCGCCGAGGATGCAGCCGATCGCCTGCGGGTTCTGGCGTTTGATCTCGGCGATGTCGAGTCCGAGCTGGAAGCCGGGCCGCCGCCACGGCACCCAGACGACCTTGTCGCCGAAGATCTTCGCGGTCAGCGCCTCGCCGTCCGCGGCGGCGGCGATCGCGATGCCCGAGTCGGGGTGCAGGTGGTCGACGTGGGCGGCGTCGACCAGGCCGTGCATGGCGGTGTCGATCGACGGCGCAGCCCCACCCTTGCCGTGCAGGCAGTAGTCGAACGCGGCGACCATCTCGTCTTCGCGGTCGAGCCCGGGGTACACGTCGACGAGAGCACGCATGCGGTCGAGGCGCAGCACCGCGAGACCGCTCTCCGTGAGGGTGCCGAGGTCGCCGCCCGACCCCTTGACCCACATCAGCTCGACCGGCTGCCCCGTCACCGGATCGGTCTCGGTGCCCTTTGCGGAGGTGTTCCCGCCGGCGTAGTTGGTGGTCTTCGGGTCGGCGCCGAGGCGGTTCGACCGGGCGATCAGAGCGGCAGCGGTGGCGTTGGTCATGACTCTCCAAGACAGGGGCGGTGCACACGACCGTGCACACTAGTGCTGTTACTTCATGTGAAAGATAACATGAAGCGACGTCGAAGAGAAGAGCGCCGATGGTCAGAGGATGTCCGCGACCTCCCGGAAGGCATCGAGCCGCTCGTCCGCGGGATCGAGCTCGGTGATCAGCACGGAGATCTCGTCCTTGTCGAGCGCGCGAGCCACGGAGCGGCGCCCGAGCTTGCTGGAGTCGACGCATACGACCGTCGTCCCGGCGTTCGCGGCCATCGCCTGCTTCAGCTCGGCCTCCTCGACCGACACCTCGGACGTGCCGTCGACGCCGTCGAGCGCATCCGCGGAGGAGAAGAAGGCGTCGAAGTAGACCGATCTCACGCTCCGGTGGGCGATCGGCCCGACGAGGCTGCCCGTCGTGGGCTCGGCCGTCCCTCCGGAGATCACCGCAGTGACGCCGTCGAGCGGCTGCAGCACCTGGAACGACTCGAACGAGTTCGTGTAGACGGTGAGCCCCGCGCGCGGCCCGATCGTCGACGCGAGCATGTTGACCGTCGACGAGGCGTCGAAGGCGACGCTCCCCTGGGCGGGGACGAGACGCAGCGCCTTCTCAGCGATGGCTCGCTTCGCGCTGGCCCTGATCGCACGACGCGCATCGAAGGGCCGGGCGCGCGGCGCCGCCGTCGCACCACCACGCACCCGGCGCACCCGACCCTCGGCCTCGAGTTCGAGCAGGTCCCGACGGATCGTCATCGACGACACAGCGAAGAGCTCGGCCGCGGCCTCGATCATCACGCCCTGCGGGCCGTTGGCGAGTTCGACGAGTTCGTCTCGGCGACGTTGCGCCTCGAGATTGCCGGAAAGAGCCATGGGAGGAATCTATCCGGTGCACACCGTGAGACGAATCGCACACTTCGCACGATCCGCTCAGATGAGCGGGTCCTGTCGCGAGATGAGCGCCACCACTAAGCTCTGCTCATGCTCGGAAACACCACGGAACCCCTTCTCGACCGCGTGGCCGTCGTCACCGGCGGAGCGCGGGGCCTCGGCTACGCCATGGCCGAAGCCCTCGCCTCCGCGGGTGCCGCGATCGCGCTCCTCGACCGCCTCGACACCGTCGCCGAAGCCGCCGAGACGTTGGCATCCACGTCGGGGCGTCGCTGCCTCGGCGTCAGCGTCGACGTCACGTCGGAGGCCTCCATCGTCGCTGCCTTCGATACGGTCGCCACACGCCTGGGCGCGGCGGATGTGCTCGTCAACAGTGCGGGCATCACGCTCGGCACACCTCTTCTCGAGACCACCCCCGAAGACTGGCGGCGCGTGCTCGACGTCAACGTCACCGGCACCTTCGTCACCAGCCGCGAGTTCGCGCGACGGCACGTCGAGTCGGCCCGCGGCAATCCGGCCAGCATCGTCAACGTGTCATCGATGTCGGCGTTCGCCGTGAACATCCCGCAGACCCAGGCCGTCTACAACACCTCCAAGGCCGCAGTGTCGATGTTCACGAAGAGCGCGGCGATCGAATGGTGGCCCCTCGGCATCCGCGTCAACGCGATCGCCCCTGGATACTTCGCCAGCGACATGACCAGGGACTTCGTGGCGGAGAACCCCGAGATGGCCGACGAGTGGGTGCGGCGCATCCCGGCGGGGCGCATGGGACAGCCCGAAGAGCTCGGCGACCTGCTGGTCTATCTCGCGAGCGAGCGGTCGAGCTATGTCGTGGGGCAGAGCATCCTCATCGACGGGGGATACACCAGCGTCTGAGGGCTCACCGGACCATCGGCCCGAACCATAGGCTGAGAGGCATGCCCGAACTGCCCCTCGGCTCGGCGACCTTCCGAGCTGCCGCCGTCGATCTCGGCGGGTCCAGCGGTCGTGTCGTGAGCGCGACCGTCGACGGCGACCGGTTGCGGATAGACGGGGTGCACCGGTTCCGCAACCGTGCGTTCACGGATGAGCTCGGCCTGCGGTGGGACGCGCAACGGCTGTATCGAGATGCGCTCGTCGGCCTCACCCGTCTGCGCAGGGAAGGGCCGGCCTTCACCAGCGTCGGCGTGGACGCGTGGTCGGGGGATTACGGCCTCCTCGGCTATGACGGCCTGCTCGACGCCCCCTTCCATCAGCGCGACGCCCGCACCGAGCGCAGCTTCCCGATCGTCGAGGAGATCCTGCCCGCCGCCGAGGCCTTCCGCGTGACCGGGGTCACCGCCCTCCCCATCATGACGATCTATCAGCTGGCCGCCGACCGCAAGGCCGGACGACTCGACACCGTGCAGCAGATGCTGTTGATGCCCGACCTGCTCGGACGCTGGCTCGGCGCCGAGGGCGTCGCCGAGGCCACGAACGTCTCCAGCACCGGTCTCGCACTCCCCCGCGGCGGTGGCTGGGATGCCAGCCGGATCGAGGCGCTCGGCTTGCCGTCGAGGATCTTCCCCGAGGTCGTCTCGCCCGGCATGGTGACCGGCCGTGTCACCGAGGGCGTCCTCGCCCCCGGCGACGCGACCGCCATCACCGCCGTGGCCTCGCACGACACCGCGAGCGCGGTGATCGCCGTGCCCGCCCGGGATCAGGACTTCGCGTTTGTGTCGTGCGGCACCTGGATCCTCACCGGTGTCGAGGTCGATGACCTGATCACCAGCGACCGCGCCCGTGACGCCGGCTTCACGAACGAGCTCGGTCTCGATGGCACCGTGCGATTCCTGCGCATCGCCGCGGGACTCTGGATCGTCAACGAGTGCATGCGGGAGTGGGGACTGGACGGCTGGGGCACGCGCAGCACAGCAGCCCGCCGCGATCTGCTGGCCCGCGCGGACGCCGCGCCGAGCTCCGGAGTGCTCGTCGACACCGGCGACCCCCGCCTGCTGCGCCCCGGACAGATGACCGCGCGCATCGCCGAGCTTGTGGCCGAGTCCGGTGGACGTATGCCGACCGATCGCGCCGCCGTCGTGCGGCTGGTGCTGGAGAGCCTCGGGGCCTTCGTCGCCCGGCAGGTCGAGGAAGCGGCGACGCTCTCGGGCGTGGACGTACGGGTGATCCATCTGGTCGGGGGCGGCTCCGAGTCGTCGATCCTCGCCCAGGCGATCGCGGATCGCTCCGGCCGGACGGTGACGGCCGGGCCCTCGGAGGCCACATCGATGGGGAACCTCCTGGTGCAGGCCCGTGCGCACGGCGCAGTGCATGGAGGCCTCGCCGACCTGCGCCGCATGGTGCGCGCCTCCACCGAGCTGCGGAACTACGAACCCGCCCCGCGCTGATGCGGTGCGCAGGTCGCGCTCAGACCGGCGACTCGAGAAGCCGTCGGGCGAGAGCCGCGTCCGTCACCAGGGAGTCGACGATCCCGGAACGCAGCGCAGCGATGACGGCACCCGTCTTCGACGGGCCGCCCGCCACCGCGATCACCTCGGGGATGTGCCGCAGCTGCTCGGTGGACACCGCGAGCGAGCGCTCGGCCACCGACCCCACCACGGCTCCGCTCTCGTCGATGAGCGTCGCGCAGATCTCCGCCTTGACGCCGGCGGCGAGCAACTCGTCGAGCGCACCCGCCCGCCCCGCGTTGTCGTAGAGCTGGGAGTCGGGCGGACTCCACGACCCGACCGCGACGACGGCCTTGGTCACCGAGTCGAACCGGCGGAAGGTCTCCATGATGCCGGGTTCGCGCCGCAGCGCGGAGGCGGTCGCTGCGGTCTCCACGAGCAGGGGCGCGAAGATGGCACGGGAGCGACCCCCCGAGATGCGACTCACCTGGCGGATCACCTCGACGCCGTTCTCGGGCGTCGGCGCGGCGACACCGGCGAGCTGGACGACCTCGCACGTCGCCAGGGTGCGCAGGTGCCCGGCCATCGCGGTCAGGGTGCGACCCGCCGTGAGCCCGAGCACGTCGCCGTCGGTGACGATCTCGCTGAGCAGGTCGGCGGCGGCACGACCCAGTCGATCCTGGATCAGCTCGGGCGTCGTCCCCGGAGTGATCACCGCGAGAGCGCGCGTGAGGCCGAACCGGGCGCGCAGCTGCATCGACAGGTCGAGATCGAGCGAGTCCGGCGCCTCGATCGTGATCTTCACCAGCCCCTGCTCGAGCGCATCCTCCAGCATCCGGGCGATCTTGAAGCGCGAGAGGCCGAGTTCTTCCGCGATCTCGATCTTCGTCCGTCCGTCGAGGTAATGCCGGCGTGCGACGTGCGAGATCCGCACCAGCTCATCGGGTCCCATGTCGCCTCTTCCTCTCACGCCGTCACGTCCGATCAGCATATCCGGATTCCACCGTTTCCGCTCATCTGAGCGCCCAGTTGTCTCATCCGTCACGCATGGCTAATGTCGGTCGAGCAATCACGACCGCGCGACTGCACACGCACCACGAGGAGCCCGATGAAGCGCACTGAACTGCCGACGACCATGCGTGCGAGCGTGCTGGTCCGAGCCGGCGAGCTGACGGTCGAGACCCGCCGCGTGCCGACGCCCGCCCCCGATCAGGTGATCGTCCGGGTGAACGCGGTCGGCATCTGCGGCTCCGACGTCCATTACTTCCACGAGGGACGCATCGGCGACTTCGTCGTGGAAGAACCCCTCGTCCTCGGCCACGAGGCCGGCGGCACCATCGTCGCGGTCGGCACCGACATCGACGACTCCCGCCTCGGCGAGCGCGTGTCCATCGAGCCGCAGCGCCCGTGCCGCGTGTGCGAGTTCTGCCGGAGCGGCCGTTACAACCTCTGCCCGCACATCGAGTTCTACGCCACCCCGCCCGTCGACGGCGCCTTCGCCGAGTACGTCGCGATCCAGGGCGACTTCGCCTATGCCGTCCCCGACTCCGTCAGCGACGACGCCGCGGCCCTCATGGAGCCGCTGTCCGTCGCCATCGCCGCCGTGCAGAAGGCGGGTGTGCGCCCGGGCAGCCGCGTGCTCATCACCGGTGCCGGTCCGATCGGCATCGTGACCGCGCAGACCGCACGGGCCTTCGGCGCCACCGAGATCGTGATCAGCGACCCGATGGCGGAACGCCGGGACGTCGCCCTGCGTTTCGGTGCGACCCAGGCCGTCGACCCCGCCGCAGGTCCCCTCGGCTCGGGATACGACTCCTTCGTCGACGCCTCGGGCTCCCCCGTCGCCGTGAAGCAGGGCATCTCGGCGCTCAAGCCCGGTGGCGTGGCCGTACTGGTCGGCATGGGCGCCGACGAGATCGCCCTTCCCGTCTCGACCATCCAGAACCGCGAGCTGGTCGTCACCGGCATCTTCCGCTACGCGAACACCTGGCCGACTGCTATCGAGCTGGTCGCCTCCGGCGCCGTCGACCTCGATGCCCTGGTGACCGGATCCTTCGGCCTCGACGAGGTGCGTGCGGCGCTCGACTCCGCATCCCACCCGTCCACGCTGAAGAGCATCGTGCGTCCGGACCGCGAGCACGCGAGGGAATCGTGACCGACCTCGAGCGCACGGGGGGCATCACCCTCGACGAGCAGCCCGACATGCTCGCGTGCGTCGACATCCGCAAGGCGTTCGGCGGGGTGCCCGTGCTCAAGGGCGTCGGGCTGCATCTCGAGCCGGGCACCGTGACCGCCCTCGCAGGCGAGAACGGCGCCGGTAAGTCGACGCTCATGAAGATCGCCTCCGGCCAGATGAAGGCGGACGCCGGTCAGGTGCTGGTCCGCGGCGAGGAGCTGGCCGCGGGATCGGCACGTGACGCCCATCAGCGCGGGATCGCCATCGTGCCGCAGGAGCTCGCCTCGATCCTCGACACCACGGTGTACGAGAACATCTTCGTCGGCCGGGAGCTGCGGGGTCGTCTCGGACTCGTGGATCGCCGCCGCATGGCGAGAGAGGCCAAGGAGATGCTCGCGGAGTTCGGCGTCGACATCGACCCCGCCACGCGGATGGGGTCCCTGCCGGTGGGCCTGCGCCAGATCGTCGAGATCGTCAAGGCGACCAGCACCGGCGCTCGCGTGCTGCTGCTGGACGAGCCGACCAGCGCGATCGCCGAACGCGAGGTGGCCCGTCTGATCGAGAACATGCGGATGCTGCGCGACCGCGGCGTCGCGATCCTCTTCACCACGCACAAGATGGAGGAGATTCGCGCGATCGCCGACCGGGTCGTGGTCCTCCGCGACGGCGGCCTCGTGGCGGACGCGCCGCTCTCGGAACTCAGCGACGACGATATCGTGACCGCGATGATCGGCCGCGAGCTCGAAGACCTCTTCCCCGACCTGCCGCCCGCGTCCGACGACATCGCCCTCTCGGTGCGCGGCCTCGACTACACGCCGGCCCCGCAGCCGGTCGACCTGCAGGTGCGCCGCGGCGAGATCGTCGGACTCGCAGGGCTCGTCGGCGCGGGACGCACCGAGCTCATCGAGGCGCTGTTCGGAGTGCGCTCCTCGACCGCGGGCGAGATCGCCGTCGGGGGCCGTCGCGTCCGCCGCGGACGCCCTGCCGACGCGATCACCGCAGGCATGGCGCTGGTCCCGGAGGACCGGAAGGGCGCTGGCGCCGTGCTCAGCATGGACATCCTGGCGAACGCCACCCTGCCGCGCATGGACCAGTTCTCCGTCGCCGGATGGCTCAAGGGCCGCACCCGCGTCGACGCGGTCTCCGAGGTCATGAGTTCGGTGAGACTGCGCAGCCGCGGCCTCGGGCAGCTCATGGAGACACTGTCCGGCGGCAACCAGCAGAAGGTCGTGCTCGCGCGCTGGCTCACCGGCGAGGTCAAGGTCCTCCTGCTCGACGAGCCGACCCGCGGCGTCGACATCGGCGCCCGCAGCGAGATCTACCGCATCATCACCGACCTCGCCGCCTCCGGCATGGCCGTGGTCATGGCCTCGAGCGACATGCCGGAGATCCTCGCGCTGTCGCATCGCGCTCTCGTGCTCAAGGACGGGGGCGTGGTCGCCGAGCTCGACCGGGCCGCCCTCCAGCAGCCTGACGTGCAGGACCGCATCTTCCGCCTCGCGAGTGGACTCGACATCTCCGAGGCCCCCGCCAGCAGCACCGCCCCCTCCGCAAAGGACGACCGATGACCGACACCCGCACCGCCGCGCAGACCTTCGTGCCCGAGTCGGAAGTGAAGCGCTTCAGCCCCACCTGGTTCGGCGACCTCGCCATCCGCTACGCGATGGTGATCGTGATGGTGCTCATCATCGCCTTCTTCCTCTACCGCAGCGCGCGCTTCGGGACGGTCGACAACCTGCAGACGATCCTCGTCGCCGCGGCACCTTTCGCCCTGATCGCCCTCGGACAGACGCTCGTGATCCTCACCGGCGGCATCGACCTGTCGGTCGGCAGCGTCATCGCCGCATCCGCCGTCTTCGGCAGCCTGACCGCGAAGGCCTTCCCCGACCAGATCTGGCTCGCGATCGTCGCCGGCGTCGTCGTCGGCTTCATCGCCGGCGCGATCAACGGGTTCGTGGTGTCGGTGATCAAGGTGCCACCCTTCATCGCGACGCTCGGGATGCTCACGCTCGCATCCGGCGTCGCCTATGTCGCGGGCAACGGCGCCCCCATCACCGGGCTGCCCGCCGACTTCTCCCGCATCGCCAACGCGCAGTTCGGCGGGCTCACGCTCCCGGTCATCCTGATGATCGTCGGCATCCTGGGACTCGCGATCATCATGCGCCGCACCACGTGGGGCATGCGCGTGTACGCGATCGGCGGCAACCCGATCGCCGCGGGCATCGCCGGCATCAACGTGGGCCGCACCATCTTCAGCGTGTACGCCATCTCCGGCATGCTCGCGGGGATCTCCGGCGTCATGCTCGCCAGCCGCGTCACCCTCGGTGCACCGAACCTCGGCGTCGGGTACGAACTCGACGCGATCGCAGCGGTCGTGATCGGCGGGGCGAGCCTGCTCGGCGGACGCGGCTCCATCTGGGGAACGGCCCTCGGTCTGCTCCTCATCCAGACGCTCAACAACGGTCTCGACATCCTGACCGTGCCCGCCTACTGGCAGAAGGTCATCAAGGGTGTGCTCATCGTCGCCGCGGTCGCCGTCGACGTGTGGGCGACCCGACGACGAAGCCGCTAGCTCCCGACGACCACCCGACGAAGAAGACCCTGCTTCATCGCACCACCCAACGAGAGGAAACCCATGTTCACCAAGAAGAGCCGCATCGCCGCGGCTTTCGCCGTCACGTCCGTCGCAGCGCTGATGCTCGCCGGGTGCGGCGCCGGCGACCCGAACGCGAACGCCGGCGGCGCCGACGACAGCGGTCAGGAGCGCATCACGATCGGCGTGAGCGTGTACGACATGTCGTCCTTCGTCACGGAGGGCAAAGAGGGCATCGAGCGCTACGCCGAGGAGAACAACATCGAGATCCTGTGGAACTCCGCGGGCCTCGACGTCAACACCCAGGCCAGCCAGGTCGACCAGTATGTGACGGCCGGCGTCGACGCGATCGTCGTCATCCCCGTGCAGGCCGACTCGCTGCAGCCGCAGATCGCCGCAGCGAAGGCCGCCGACATCCCGTTCTTCGATGTCAACGCCTCGCTCAACAGCGAAGACCTCACCGGCTCCGTGCAGCCGGACGACGTGGCAGCAGGTGAGCAGGAGGCCCAGATGATGATGGACGCCCTCGACGGGAAGGGCAACGTCATCATCCTGCAGGGACCGCTCGGAGGCTCGGGCGAGATCAACCGCGGAAAGGGCATCGACAACGTGCTCGCCGAGAACCCCGACGTGAAGGTGCTCGCCAAGGACACCGCGAACTGGAAGCGCGACGAGGCCGTCAACAAGGTCAGCAACTGGATCTCGGCCTTCGGCGACGACATCGACGGCGTGATCGCCCAGAACGACGACATGGGCCTCGGTGCCCTGCAGGCGCTCAAGGAAGCCGGCATGACCGACGTGCCGATCGTCGGGATCGACGGCATCGCCGACGGCCTCGAAGCCGTCAAGAACGGTGACTTCATCGGAACCTCGCTGCAGAACGGCACGGTCGAGCTGTCGGCCGGTGTCGCCTACGCCGCCGCCATCGTGCGCGGCGAGGACGTCAAGGAGAACCCCGTCTACCTGATGCCCGCGATCACGAAGGACAACGTCGAAGAGGCGATCGGCCACGTGGTCACGGAGCGGGACGCGTTCCTCAAGAACCTGAGCGAGATGACGAACAAGAACCTCAAGAGCGGCAACATCGCCTACGAGGGTCTTACCGGCCAGTCCGAGTGACCGCCGCGCCAGGGCCGCGGAGATGCTTCGGTGTCTTCGCGGCTCTGGTCTTTCACGGACTTGTCGTTCACGGATGAGGGAGAAGCAGATGCCGACGTACGTCGCCGGGGTGGATTCGTCCACGCAGAGCTGCAAGGTGAGTGTGCACGACCTGGAGACGGGCGAGGTCGTGCGCACCGGCCGGGCGACGCATCCGTCCGGCACGGAGGTCGACCCCGAGGCCTGGTGGTCGGCGCTCCAGAGCGCGATCGTCGACGCCGGCGGGCTGCACGACGTCGCCGCGATCTCGGTCGCCGCCCAGCAGCACGGGCTCGTGGCGCTCGACGCACAGGGGCACGTGGTGCGCGACGCCCTGCTCTGGAACGACGTCCGCAGCGCCGATGCCGCGGCGGCGCTCGTGGCGGAGGTCGGGGCGCAGGAGTACGCACGCCGGGTCGGAGTCGTGCCCGTGGCGTCCTTCACCGGAGCCAAGCTGCGGTGGCTGCGCGATGAGGAGCCGGCCAATGCGGCAACGGTCGCTGCGGTGGCACTCCCCCACGACTGGCTCTCGTGGCGGCTCCGCGGTTTCGGGCCGGTCGGCACCGGCGAACTCGGCCCCGACCTCGATGCCCTCGCGACCGACCGCTCCGATGCCAGCGGCACTGCGTACTGGAGTGCCTCGACCGGTGCCTACGATCTGGATCTGCTCGCGCAGGCGTTCGGTCGCGTCCCGCGCCTCCCCCGCGTGCTCGGACCTGCCGAGAGGATGGGCGTCACCCCCACGGGCACGGTGGTCGGCGCGGGTCTGGGGGACAACGCCGGGGGTGCGCTCGGACTCGATGCCCGACCGGGCGACGCCGTGATCTCGATCGGCACCAGCGGCACGGTCTTCGCCGTGTCCGAACACCCGATCGCCGACGCCACCGGAGCGGTCGCCGGCTTCGCGGACGGGAGCGGGAACCATCTTCCCCTCGTCGCCACGCTCAACGCGGCGCGGGTGCTCGATGCCGTCGCGGGGCTTCTCGGCGTCGATCACGGCGAACTCGCGCGCCTGGCGCTGGAGTCAGAGCCGGGTGCGGGCGGACTGGTGCTGCAGCCCTACTTCGAGGGAGAGCGCACCCCGAACCGTCCGGATGCCACGGCCACCCTGTTCGGCATGTCTCTCGCCTCCACCCGTCGCGAGACCCTGGCGCGGGCGGCGGTGGAAGGACTGCTGTGTGGTCTCGCCGACGGCCTCGATGCGATCCGTCGGTGCGGAGTACCGGCCTCGCGCATCCTGCTCATCGGCGGAGCAGCCCGCAACCCGGCGGTCTCGCGGATCGCGGCGCAGGTCTTCGACGTGCCGATCGTGGTGCCGGGAATCGACGAGGCGGTCGCCCGCGGTGCTGCGGTACAGGCGGCGTGGGCGCTCACCGGCGAGCGTCCGTCGTGGCACGACGGCGAGGCACGTGCCTTCGCGGTCGACCATCGGCCGATCATCCGCGAGCAGTACGCCGCGCGGAGCTGAGCTCAGGCGCCCCAGCCGGCCTGCACGCCGCCCACACGCTCGGCGGCGATCTTCTCCTGGTATCCGGATGCGAGGTACGCGGCCATCGGATCTGCGGGAAGACCGCGCGTCTCGCGCCACTCGGCGAGGGCCGGACGCACGTCGGTGTAGAACGCATCCATGAAGACGGCGTTCGCTGCGAGCACGTCCCCCGACTTCTGCGCGGCGGTGAGGGCGTCGCGGTCGACGAGCAACGCACGGGCGGTCATCTCCTGCACGTTCAGCACCGAGCGGATCTGGCCGGGGATCTTGTCCTCGACGTTGTGGCACTGGTCGAGCATGAACGCCACGTCGGGGTTGTTCAAGCCGCCACCGCGGATGACCTCGAACAGGATGCGGAACAGCTGGAACGGGTCGGCGGCTCCGACGATCAGGTCGTCGTCGGCGTAGAAGCGCGAGTTGAAGTCGAACGAACCGAGCTTGCCGAGGCGCAGCAGCTGCATCACGATGAACTCGATGTTCGTGCCGGGCGCGTGGTGGCCCGTGTCGAGGCAGACCATCGCCTTGTCGCCGAGGGAGCTGACCTGCGCGTAGGAGGTTCCCCAGTCGGGAACGTCGGTGTGATAGAACGCCGGCTCGAAGAACTTGTACTCGAGCACCAGGCGCTGGTCGTCGCCGAGGCGGCCGTAGATCTTCTGCAGCGAGTCCTGCAGTCGATCCTGACGCCCCCGCATGTCGGCCTGGCCGGGATAGTTCGACCCCTCGGCCAGCCAGATCTTGAGGTCGCGGCTGCCGGTCGCATCCATCACGTCGATGCAGGCGAGGTGGTGGTCGACCGCCTTCTGCCGGATGGCCGCGTCCTCGTGCGTGAGGGCGCCGAACTTGTAGTCGTCGTCCTGGAACGTGTTGGAGTTGACGGTGCCGAGAGTCACCCCGTGGTCCTCGGCGTGTTTGCGAAGGTCGGAGTACGAATCCACCACGTCCCACGGGATGTGCAGCGCCACCGCGGGCGCGAGTGCCGTGTAGTGGTTGACCTGAGCGGCGTCGGCGATCTTCTCCCACGGGTCCCGCGGGGTGCCGGGAGTGCCGAACACCTTGAAGCGCGTGCCGGAGTTGCCGAAGGCCCAGCTGGGAAGCTCGATGCCCTGCTGGGCGAGGATGGCGAGGTTCGAGGGACTGAGGATGCTCACGATGCACTGCTTTCGTTGGGGAGACCGGAGGTGGAGAGCTGGTCTTCGAGGTGGAACACCTCGGGAAGTGTGGGTGCCGCCTGGTCAGGACGGCCGTCGAGGCCGATAAAGAAGCGGGCCATCTCGGCTTCCCAGCGGGCGGCGACCGGCGACGCGGCCAGGTATGCCTGCGCCGCGACATCGTCGTCGGTCTCGTAGTAGCCGATGAGCTCACCATCGGGAGCGAGGAAGAGCGAGTAGTTGCGGCGACCGGCCGCGGCGATCTCGGCGAGCATCTCCGGCCACACCGACGCGTGACGCTCGCGGTACTCGTCCAGAAGCTCCGGACGCACCTGGAGCTTCACGCATACGCGGATCATGAGGACCTTTCCGGGAGCGTCCGGCCGACACTCGTGCCGGCCGGACGCCCGAGGTTGATCAGAAGTCGAACTCGCCGATGTTGTCGGCGTTGAACACGAACGGATCGCCGAGCACCACGACGCCGTCCTCCCCGACCGTGTACTCACCGAGGTCGCCGGCAGTGAAGGTGTCGCCCTTCTTGCCGGTGATGTCGCCCTCGATCAGCGCCTGCGCCGCGAAGGCCGCCAGGTAGCCGAGGTCTTCCGGGTTCCACAGCGCGAACGACGTGACCGTGCCGTCCTCGACGTACTCGCGCATCTGGTTCGGAGTGCCGAGACCGGTGAGCGCGACCTTGCCCTTGTAGTCCGAGGTGGACAGGTAGCGGGCGGCTGCGGCGATACCGACCGTCGTGGGCGAGATGATGCCCTTCAGGTTCGGGTGCGTCTGCAGCAGGGCCGCGGCCTTGTCGAACGACGTCTGGTCGTCGTCATCGCCGTAGACCGTCTCGACCAGGGTGATGTCGGGGTAGTCACTGGCGAGGTAGTCCTTCATCAGCTCGATCCAGGCGTTCTGGTTGGTCGCGTTCGCCGAGGCCGAGAGCACGGCGATCTCTCCTGCACCGCCGATCTGCTCGGCGACCTGGTCGACCTGCGCCTTCGCGATGCCCTCCGAGTCAGCTTGGTTGACGAAGACGTCGCGGCACTCCGGGTTGGTGTCGGAGTCGAAGGTGACGACCTTCACTCCCGCGTCGCGGGCCTCGTTCAACGCGTCGCAGATGGCCTTCGGGTCGTTCGCCGAGACGACGAGTGCCCCGACGCCCTGCTGCGTCGCGGTGTTGATGTAGCTGACCTGGGCGTCGGGAGTCGCCTCGGCCGGCCCGACCTCTGCGAACGTGCCGCCGAACTCCTCGACGGCGGCCTTGCCGCCCTTGCTGGAGGTGTCGAAGTAGGGGTTGCCGAGGTTCTTGGGCAGGAAGGTGACGGCGAGGTTGCCGTCACCGCCGTCGCCTCCACCACTGTCGCCACCGGTGCTCGCGCATCCGGACAGGGCGACCGCGGCGGCGACCGCGAGCGCGGCGAAAGCCGTCGCGCGTCTACGTGCAGACATCATTGTTCTGTTCCTTTCGTGAGGGTGTGCCGCAACCGCGGCGTCGGCGTCATGAAGCTGTGGGTGCGGCGCCGGTGGTCGATCGTCCCGGTCTGCGACGAGCCTTCTGCAGCCAGGCGAGGAAGCTCGCGGCCACCACGGAGATGACCAGGAGGGCGCCGGTGATGATGTTGATCACGTCGGAGGTCACGTTCATCAGGCGCAGTGCGCTGGCGAGCGAGCCGATGAGCAACGCCGCCGCGACGACCCCGTAGATCCTGCCCCGACCGCCGAAGACCGAGACGCCGCCGAGCACGACCGCCGCGATCACCTGCAGTTCGAGGCCGGTGGCGTTGTCGCCCCGCGCGCTGCCGTAGCGGAGGGTGTAAAAGATCCCGGCGAACGCGGCGACCACCCCGGAGAGCACGAAGAGGATGAACTTCGTACGCTCCACGTGCACGCCCGAGAACCGTGCGGCGTCCTTCGAGAGGCCGATCGCGTACACACCGCGACCGAACGGGGTGTAGTGCAGCAGCAGGATGAACGCGACGAGGAGGAGCAGGAACGGGATCATGATCACGGGGATCGTGGTGCCGGCGAGCTTCGCCTTGGCGAGATCGGTCCAGAACTCCGGGAACTCGGTGACCGCCGTCGTTCCGAGCAGGCCGACCGCGAGGCCACGGAACAGCGCGAGCGTTCCGATGGTCACGGCGAGCGACGGCAGACCGACGACGGTCACGAGGAATCCGTTGAAGGCGCCGCCGATCAGACCGACGAGCAGTGCCGCGAGAGCGGCGACCTCGAACGGGATCCCGCCCTGCACGAGCGCCCCGGTGACGACGCTGGAGAGGCCCACCATGCTGCCGACCGACAGGTCGATCTCGCCCGTGATCATCACCAGCGTCATGGGCAGGGCGATCAGGAGGATCGGCGCGATGTCGAGGAGCAGGTACGTCAGCGTGATCGGCTGCCCGAACCCGCGTACGGTGCTCGCGGAGACGATGATGACGACGATCAGCAGGGCGACGATCGCCATCTCCCTGGTGAGGAGGACGCGGCGCCAGAGCGGCTTGTCGAAGTCGCGGATGACCCGGGTGGTCGCAGTCGCGGTCGCGGCGGTCATGACTTGTCCCTCGCTTCGATGAGCCGTCGTCTCTGGCGGACGGCGAGCACGCGGTCGAGCACGATCGCACCGATGATCAGCAGGCCGACGACGGCACGCTGCCAGAAGTCGGGGATGCCGAGGATGGGGAGCGCCCGGTTGATCGTGAGCAGCAGCACCGCACCGATCGCCGCGCCCCACACGGAGCCGATTCCGCCGGTGATGGCGACGCCGCCGATCACGGCGGCACCCACCGCATCGAGCTCCCACCCGGCTCCGGCCTGCGAGTTGATGGTGCCGTAGCGGGCCGCGTAGAACACTCCGGCGAGACCGGCGAGCGCCCCGGAGACGACGAAGGCGGTCAGCACGCGACGGGTGACGCGCAGGCCGTAGAGCTCCGCAGCCGCCGGGTCGGATCCGATGGCGTAGTACTCCCGACCACCGCGCGTGTTCTTCATGTACCAGGCGGCCGCGGCGAGCACGATGAGGGCCACGATCGTGAGGATCGGGATGCCCACGAGCTGCCCGGTGCCGAGGGCCAGGAAGTCCTTCGGCATGTCGGACGCGTTCACCCGGTCGCTGCCGGTCCACAGCACGTTGATGCCGCGGTAGGCATAGAGCGTACCGAGCGTGATCACCATGGCCGGCACCTTGGCGAAGGCGACCAGTGCACCGTTGACGAGTCCGAGGAGGGCGCCGAAGACGACGGCTGCCACGACCACGATCACGATGGGGATGCCGGGCACGTCGATGAACAGGCGGCCGGTGAGGTACGCGGTGAGCCCCATGACCGAGCCGACCGAGAGGTCGACGTTGCGGGTGATGAGCACGATGGCCTGCCCGACGGCGACCAGCACGAGGATCGAGGGCGTGAGCAGCAGGTCGCGCCAGCCGTCTGGGCTGAACAGGAAGTGGGAGTTGTTCGTCGTGGCGGCGACGATCACGAGCGCGAGGGCGAGGAGGATGCCGAATTCGCGCGCCCGACCGAGCGCGGAGAGCTTCTTCGTCATCGACGAGACGGGGATGGCGGTGGTCACGAGGAGAGCTCCGATGCGTGCGTGGCGGCGTACATGACGTTCTCGGAAGTCGCCTCCGCGCGGGCGATCTCCGCGGTGATGCGCCCTTCGCGCATGACGAGGACGCGGTCGGCCATCCCGAGCACCTCCGGCAGCTCGGACGAGATCATGAGGATCCCCATTCCCTGCCCCGCGAGCTCGGAGAGCAGTCGGTGCACCTCCGACTTGGTGCCGACGTCGATCCCTCTGGTCGGTTCGTCGATGATGAGCACCTTCGGCTGTGTGGCGAGCCACTTGGCGAGGACGACCTTCTGCTGGTTGCCGCCGGAGAGCGTCGCTGCGACCGTGTCGAGGGCGTGCGTCTTGACCTCGAGCCTGGTCGCCCATTCCCTGGCGGCGCGGTTCTCGATGCCGGTGGTGAGGAAGCCCAGCTTCGCGAGCTGGCGGCGGATGGAGAGGGTGATGTTGCCGCCGACGCCCGATTCGATCACGAGCCCCTGCTTGCGGCGGTCCTCGGGCACGAGGGCGAGGCCCGCACGCATGGCCTCCGTGGGTCGACTGCGGGGGATGCGTGCGCCCTGCATGGTGACGGAGCCCTCGCGGTACGGGTCGACGCCGAAGACGGCACGCACCACTTCGCTGCGTCCGGCCCCGACGAGGCCGGCGAGACCGACGATCTCGCCCGCGTGCACGGTGAAGGAGATGTCGTGGAAGACGCCAGGGCTGGTGAGGTTCTCGACGACGAGCAGCGGTGCGCCGACCGTCGTCTCCTGCTTGGGGAACAGCTCGGTCACCTCGCGACCGACCATCTGGTGCACGATCTCCTCGACCGAGGTGTCGGCGATCGCACTGGTGGCGATGTAGGCCCCGTCCCGCATGACGGTGACGGTGTCGCAGAGTGCGAACACCTCGTCGAAGCGATGCGAGATGAAGATGAGCGCACGGCCCTCGTCGCGCAGACTCCGCGCAATCGTGAAGAGCCGCTCGACCTCGACGCCGGAGAGCGCGGCCGTCGGCTCGTCCATGACCAGCAGGCTCGCATCGAGCGAGACGGCCTTCGCGATCTCGATGACCTGCTGATCGGCGATCGACAGCCCCTCCGCCGGACGGTCGGGATCGATGGTGACCCCGAGCCGGGTGAACAGGCGCTCGACCTCGTGGCGCATCCCCCTGCGGTCGATACGGCCGAAGCGCCCGGTCGGCTGTCGGCCCATGAAGATGTTCTCGGTGACGGACAGATCGGGGAACAGCGTCGGCTCCTGATAGATCACCGCGACGCCCGCGCTCTTGGACTGTGCGGTGGAGGAGAAGTCCACATCCTCTCCATGGAACCGGAACACCCCGTCGTCGCGCTGGTAGAGACCGGCGACGATCTTCACCAGGGTGGATTTGCCGGCGCCGTTCTCGCCGACCAGGGCGTGGATGGACCCGCCGTCGACCGACAGCGTCCCGGAACGGAGGGCGACCACCGCGCCGAACGACTTGCGGATGTCGCGGAGTTCGAGCGCCGGTGGAGCACCGGAGGTGTCAGAGGTAATCGTCATCGATCGGACCTAAGCTGCAGGATCGTCCCTGCGGATTGAATCGTTTTAAAGAGCGGAGCACCTGAAATTTACGACTCTCGCTGGCTTGCTGTCAAGTCACGGTTTGGCCAGTGGTACGTTTCAGGGACAGGTTCGCGGATGGCGCGGAAAGGAATCACGCCGTGGTCGTCAGTGTTCGAGATGTCGCACTCGCCGCTTCCGTCTCGGTCGGGACCGTCTCGAACGTCCTGAACCACCCGGACAAGGTGTCTCCCGCCACCGTCGAACGCGTCACGGCGGCGATCGAGAAGCTCGGCTTCGTGCGCAACGACGCCGCCCGGCAGCTGCGCGCAGGGCACAGCCGCTCGATAGGCCTGGTCGTGCTCGACGTGCGCAACCCGTTCTTCACCGACATCGCCCGCGGCGCCGAGGAACGGGCAGCCGAGGCGCGGATGACGGTCACGCTCGGCAACAGCGACGAGAAGGTCGAACGCGAGCGCGCCTACATCGACCTGTTCGAGGAGCAGCGCATCGCCGGCCTGCTCATCTCACCGCTCGCCGACGACCTCCCGCGATTGCGGCGCCTGCGCGATCGCGGCACCACCGTGGTGCTCGTCGACCGGGAAGTCGCGGACGAGAGCTTCTCCTCGGTGTCGGTCGACGACGTCGGAGGTGGTTACCTCGCCGTGCAGCATCTCGCGGCGCAGGGACGACGACGCATCGCCTTCGTCGGGGGTCCGATGGGCATCCGACAGGTGGTCGACCGCCTGGAGGGTGCCAGCAGGGCCGCGAACGAGGCCGGGGTCTCCCTCGAGGTCATCCTGACCGATTCGCTGAGCGTGCTCTCGGGCCGTGCCGCCGGCGAGACCCTCAGCGCACGCGCACCCGATGATCGCCCTGATGCCGTCTTCGCCGCGAACGACCTCCTCGCGATGGGGGTGCTGCAAGCACTCATGATGCGAAGCAGCATCCGGGTCCCGGACGAGATCGCGCTCATCGGCTACGACGACATCGACTTCGCGGCCGCCGCCGTGGTCCCGCTCTCATCGATCCGCCAGCCCGCCGAACTCATCGGATACACGGCCGTCGATCTGATGCTGCGAGAAGCCGGCGGTCACGCCGGGCGGGAACGCGTGGTGTTCCAGCCCGAGCTCGTCGTGCGGGAGTCGACCGCGCGACTGGCCTGAGCGCGAGCCGGTCGCCGCGGCGGGGCTTTCAGCACCTGAGGGCATTCAGCGCCCGAGGGCTCTCTTCGCCTTCTTCGCCGCTCGCTCCGCCGTCTTCCGGCGCTGCTTCCTGGCCTTCGGGTCGTTCCACATCCGCACAAGCTGATGCCTCACCGATTCACCCTTATTGATCTGCACCGTCGCCGCCCTGCTCCCGAACACGTACGCCACGAAGGCGACGCCGACGATGAGGAGGATCTTGTTGCGCATGATGCCTGCTTTCTGTGGGGCTGCGAAGGAGCGTCCGGTCAGGAGAGTCGACGCTGGTCGTGGGCGAGTCGGGCCCGCAGGCTCGTGTGCACCGAGACGAATGTGTCGGTGTCGCGCCCCGTCAGTACCGCGAGGTTGGCGAGCAGGCGATCGACGTGGTCGACGAGCTCCCTCGGATCGGTGTTCTGTCGCGGCGTCACAGCCACGTGCAGCACAGGACGGCGGCGGATGTCGTTGGCGGTGACCTGTGCGGAGAGAACCTCATCGCGGGTGGTGAGGGAGTTCTTCACGGCGTCGGAGACGAACGACTCGTTCACGGTCACGCGACCCAGCGGGTTCTGCGCTCCGCTGGAACGCAGCACCGTCTTGGACCGGCGCCCGGCGATGCTCGTGAGCGCGAGGATCAGCAGCACGATCACGATCACGATCGCTGCGACCGCGCCGATGCCGATCCACGACAGGCCGCCAGCGGCGATCGCCGTCGCGGCGATCACCTGGTCGAGCCAGGACCGGGCGTCCTTGCCAGCCGCAGTCCAGATGTCCGACAGGGTGGGCCAGCTCATGATGGCGATGCCCACCGCACCGAGGGCGAGGAACAGCAGTCCGATGATCAGCAGCAGGATGCGGTTCAGCGCGCGATTCGTGTTGTTCACAGCTCGTCTTCCTTCTCGGTGGGACGCTCGATGCGCACCCTGGTGCGCACCTTCCGCGTCAGCCGGTACGTCTGCAGCTCCGCTTCGGCCGCCGCCTGCACGTCGGCCGTGTCCAGCGGCACTCCGATGCCGGGGCGCACGGTCACGTCGACGGTGCGGTGTCCGACACCGACGGTGATGCTGTCGCGGGTGAGACCCGTCTCCTCGGCGAGGTGCTGGGCCAGGGCGCTGGCGATCACGCCGTTGTCGACGACGACCGCGCGTTCACCCGCATCGAGGACATGCCTCGACAGGCGTCCCGGTGTGACGGCCAGCACGATGAACACCAGCCCGATGAGGGCGAGTACGACGCTGCCGGCGATCACGAGCCCGGCGGGCTGTGCCGTGGGCAGGCCGATCAGCCAGCCCGCCGCCGCAGCAGGACCGACCAGGAGGGCGGGCTGCGCGGCGAGACTCAGCACGATCTCGAGGCCGATATACGCGAGGGCGAGGATGAGCAGGACGACTGCGACGAACATCGCGACGGTTCGCGGCGAGTGCGTCTCGCGTCGGATGACGCGGCGCAGGACCGGGGTGCTCATTGCACTCGTCTCCTTTCCGGGATGACGGCACCGGTGATGGTGAGGTTGATGCGGATGACGTTGCGACCGAGGATCGTGCTCAGGTTCTGCTGCAGCTGTTCCTGCAGTTCGCGTGCCCGCTCGAGGACGGGGACGGCCCGAGCGATCGCTGCCGTATCGTCCAGGCTCGGGACGGGAAGCGGAGTGGCGATCCGCACGGTCATCCCGCGCGGGTGCTCCGCGACATCGACCTTCACGTCGCTGCGAGGCACCCCGATCAACGTCGCGGACGCCTTCTCGGTGACGGTGCGGTAGACACGGTCCTTCACCTCGACGCGACCGCGGACGGCGGCCCCGCCGGCGGCGGCTCCGGAGAGCGCGCCGCCGGCGATGTGCTGGTCGGCACCCATCAGGAGGTACGCCGCCCGGTGAAGACGTCGGCGAGTCCGCGGACGTCGAGCTTGCCGGAGGCGATCCGGCCGACGAGCGCCCCGATGCCCGCGAAAACGGCCATGAGGAGGAATCCCCAGAAACCGAACAGGAGGGCGGCGAGGGCCAGCAGTGCGCCGATCAGGGCGCCGACCGTTGTGGCGCTCATGAGACGCGCGACTCCTCGTTGTCGTCGCTGTCGTCGCCGGGCACGTGCACGTCGTTGACCTCGACGTTGACCTCGACGACCTCGAGGCCGACCAGACGGCTGATCGCACCTGCGACAGCAGCACGGACGTTGTTCGCGACGTCCTGGATCGGCGCCGGGTACTCGACGACGATGGTCAGGTCGGCCGCCGCCTGCGTGTCGCCGACCTCGACCTTCACGCCCTGCGCGAGGTCGGTCGCGTTGATCACGTCGCGGATGGCGCCGAAGGCGCGTGCGCCGCCGCCACCGAGGGCGTAGACGCCGGCGACCTCACGCGCGGCGATGCCGGCGACCTTGGCCACGACACCGTCGGCGATGGTGGTCTTGCCCGCGGCGTTCTCGTCGGCGGGCACGCGCGATGCGGAGAATCCGCTCGACCGGTCGACGCGCGACGCGGAAGCGCCGGCGGCCTTCGGAGCGGCCTGTGCGAGCTCCTTCTCGGCCGGAGCGGGGGTGGTCTGGTCCTGGTTTGCCATGAGGTGTCCCATCTCGATCTGAAGACCGGTCGCGGGTCCCGTGTGGAACTCCCGCCGGGAGCGAAACGCTCGCTCGGAGATAGGACGGACGTGCTGCCGGATTCGTCACAAAGTCGTTTCCGCGCCGCCCGGGCCACCCGCAGGAGGGGGCTCTCAGTCGCCGGTGCCGCCGTGCATCTCGCCGACGGGGACCGGAACGGAGAGCACGTTGCCCGGCTGCGCGAGCGGGCACGCCCAGGCCGGGTCGTAGGCGCAGGAGGGGTTGTAGGCGAAGTTGAAGTCGAGCACGATCGTGCCGCGCTCCGCGTCGGATCCGAGATCGGCGCCCTTGATCGTGTCGAGGAGATACCGCCCGCCGCCGTAGGTTCCCCCGGGTCGGCCGGCCAGCGCATCCCGCACGGGGATGAAGATCCCGCCGCCGTACGTGGTCAGCCGCCAGACATCCAGTGTTCCCGCAGCAGGCACCTCCACACGCCCAATGCGCTCGAAGGGCACGATGCCGTCGGTGCCGGTCGCGAAGTCGAACCCACCGGGGTCGGCGGGGAGGATCGGCAGCTCGAATCGCCACTGCGGATCGTACGAGGCGATCGGCAGCCCCTCGAACAGCGCTCGGTCCTCGGGCAGAAGGGGCGTCGCCGGGTGGCGGAGCATCAGGTCGTCACGCTCGATCCGCCAGAGCTCGTGTGCTTCCTCCGCGGAGTCGGCACGGCGCACGGCGTCGTACAGGGCGAACACCCGACGTCGCCAGTCGGCGACCTCGAGCGCGGTGCGTGCAGGGGCGCTGGTCATGCCCTCAGGCTAGACGCCGTCGACGAGATCCGGTGGGTGCGGCGCCCCGTCAAGCGGTTTCGACCATCTGCGCATAGCCCGACTCGTACGTCGGGTGTTCGAGGCCACCGAGGAGAGAGCACAGCAGGGCACCGTCGTAGACGACTCCACGCGGTCCGGCCGGTCCGGAATCCGGCGGCACTTCGGTGTTCAGCCGTGCGGCGAGGAACCGCACGACGTCTCCGAGTGGAGCGGGGCCCTGGTCGACGGCATGCAGCACGCGAGGCGGGTCGTCCATCCGCAGCAGCAGGTCGAGAGCGCGCACGAGGTCGCTCTCGTGGATGCGGTTCGTGCGACGGGAATGATCCACGGCCGCGCCCTCACGCACCTTCCGCAGCAGGAATTCCCGCCCCGGCCCGTAGATGCCGGCCGGGCGCACGACGACGGCGTCGAAGAGCTCCACCGCGGCCCTCTCGCCGTCGACGAGTCCGCGCGATCGCGGTGTCGTCGGGGCCGGCTCGTCCTGCTCCGTGAGGCGATGCTCGGGATCGGCCCCTTCGAACACGCCCGTCGAGGACACGAAGACAGTGCGAGCGGGAGGTTCCGGCAAGGCACGCGCGAGGTGCCCCAGCGCAGTGCGGTAGAAGGTCTCGGTCTCGCCGGGCGGCAGCGTGACGAGCACGGCGTCCACCCGCTCGAGGGAGGTCGGCAACGGGTGCGCCAGGTCGGCGGTGATGCCCTCGACCCCGTCGGGAAGCGCCCCCTCGGTACGTCGGAGCGCGATCACCTCCTCACCGCGGGCGAGGAGCAGCGGTGCGAGTCGGGTGGCGAGCTTGCCGTAACCGACCAGGAGGGTGCGGCCGGAGGACGGATCGGGAGTGCTCACGGAGATCCGCTCAGCCGGCTGTCAGCACGGGCAGCGCGACGCCGTGCAGCGCATCGACCACGGGAGCGAGCTCAGGCTGCGACGCGGCTTCTTCCAGCACCTGCTCGAGCGCCGCGTCGTGGATGGGATGCGCGCGTTCGTAGAGCTCACGGCCGGCCGGGGTGAGCTCGGTGTAGATGCCGCGCCGGTCGTCGGCACAGAGGATGCGCGTGAGGAGGCCTCGATCCTCCAAGCGGTTCACCAGCCGCGTGGTGGCACTGGGACTCAGCGCTGCCGCACGGGCGAGCTGCTGCATGCGCATGTGCCACCCGTCCTGGCGATCGAGGGCATCGAGCACGGTGTACTCGACCACGGAGAGCTCGACGGTCTCGCCCAGGCGGCGCTCCAGAGCGGTCTCGATCAGTCCGTGCAGCGCGGCGAGCGTCCGCCACCCCTGCGCGCGCACCTCGACGGCGTCGTCACCGATTCCCATGGCCACCCTCCGTGATAGTTGCTTGCGCTGGATACTTGCGTGTGCAATCATTGTCCTTCGACACGCAATATGCCGCGTCTGCAAACATTCCCTCCAATCTACCAGGAGAACCGTCATGCCTCTAGGACTGATCGCCCTCGCCATCGGGGCGTTCGGCATCGGACTCACCGAGTTCGTCATCATGGGCCTGCTCCCCGACGTCGCCCGAGACTTCGGGGTCACCGAGTCCGCCGCCGGCTGGCTCATCTCCGGCTACGCGCTCGCCGTGGTCGTGGGCGCGCTCGTGCTCACCGCCGCCGCGACCCGGCTGCCCAGAAAGCCGGTGCTCCTCGGCCTGATCGTGCTCTTCATCATCGGCAACGTGCTCACCGCCCTCGCGGACGACTACAGCACGGCGATGGTCGGCCGGATCGTCGCCGCCCTCTGCCACGGCGCCTTCTTCGGCATCGGCTCGGTCGTCGCCGCGGGCCTCGTCGCCCCGGAGAAGAAGGCCGGTGCGATCGCGATCATGTTCACCGGCCTCACCGCCGCGAACGTCTTCGGCGTGCCGTTCGGCACCTTCCTCGGCCAGGAGCTGGGCTGGCGCTCGACCTTCTGGGCGATCTCAGGCATCGGCGTGCTGGCCTTCGTCGGCATCGCCCTGCTCGTGCCGCGCCTCCCCCGCCCGACGGAACAGGTCAGTCTCCGCAGCGAACTCGCCGCATTCCGCTCCGGGCAGGTCTGGTTCTCGCTCGTCGTCACGATCCTCGCGTTCGGCGGGATGTTCGGTGCCTTCACCTACATCGCCTACACGCTGACCGAGGTGAGCGGATTCGCGGCCTCCGCGGTGCCATGGCTGCTCGTGCTGTTCGGCGCGGGGCTCGTGCTCGGCAACTGGCTGGGCGGACGCCTCGCCGACCGCGCGATCGACCGCACGCTCCTGATCTTCATCGCCGCTCTCGTCGTCGTGCTCGCCGTGTTCTCCGTGACGGCGCAGTCGAGCGTCGCGACGGTCATCTCGCTATTCCTGATGGGAGGCTTCGGATTCGGCACCGTCCCCGGGCTGCAGAGCCGAGTCATGAAGTACGCCGGAGGCGCCCCGACACTCGCCTCCGGAGCCAACATCGGAGCGTTCAACGTCGGCAATGCGCTCGGCGCGTGGGCGGGCGGCATCGGCATCTCCGCAGGCCTCGGCTACACCTCGCCGATCTGGCTGGGCGCGATCCTCACCGCCGTCGCACTGATCGTGATGGTCGTCGCCGCCGCGCGTGCGCGGGGAGTCGAGGCGCGCGAGGCGACCCTCGGCTCGACGGCGTCCGTGCCCGTCGGCTGACCCGCGCCGGGTGCCGTCCACACGCAGAAGCGCCGCACCCCGGAGAGGGTGCGGCGCTTCGTGCGAGCAGCGGTGGGTTACTCCGCGGCGGCGATCTTCTTGGCGTCGTCGGTGTTGAGCACGCGGAACAGGAGGGCGGCGATCACGGCGCCGACGACCGGGGCGACGATGTAGAGCCACAGCGAGCTCCACGCGAAGTGACCGCTCACCGAGAGGCCGAGCGCGACGGCCGGGTTGAAGCCACCGCCCGAGATCGATCCGACGGTCGCCGCACCCACGAACACGGTCGCACCGATCGCGAGGCCGTAGAACGAGTTGCCGGCGGTGTCCTTCGACGTGGCGGTGTTGAGCACGACCCACACCAGGATCAGCGTGAAGAGGGCCTCGACCAGGAACGCCGGGCCGACCTCGATGACCATGGCCTTCTCGCCTGCCGGCCACACCGACATGCTGACGAGCGCGGCGACCGCGCCACCGACGAACTGGGCGATGAGGTAGCTGACGAAGTCGACCACGCTGAGTCCGCCGCGCAGGAACACACCGACCGAGACGGCCGGGTTGAGGTGAGCACCCGAGATGTGGCCGGTCGAGAACACGAGCACCATCAGGGTGAAGCCGATCGCGAGCGGGGTCAGCGGACTGTCGCTGTTCACTGCCGCGATGATCGCGAGGACGAAGAGGAAGGTCGCGATCGCTTCTGCGAGCGCCTTGCGTGCGGTACCGGTCATGAGAGAACCCTTTGTCTTGGGAGTTTCGAGAGAGTCGTGGGGGATGGAGAGCGAGGAGACCCGGCGCGACCGCGCATCCGGCCGGCCCGCCCCTCGTGCGGCACCGAGGATATCGCCGCATCGCCCGGGAACACGGGAGCCGCGCGGACTTTCTGTGAATCCGCTGAACGTGGGATGGAGCCCCGAGATCGCTCGCCCATGTCCGGCTTCGGCGCAGCTGTGTCAACCCCGTCGCCCACCGGCGCGCGGCCCCCTAGCGTGCTGACATGACCACCGAGACGGCGCCGCACGCCGAGACCCCGACCCGCCTGCGGAGAGCGATCACGGGTCCCCTCCTGTTCGCGTTCATCCTCGGCGACGTGCTGGGGGCGGGCATCTACGCGCTGATGGGCGTGCTCTCCGAGAAGGTCGGCGGGATGCTGTGGGCTCCGCTGCTGCTCGCGCTGCTGCTGGCGATGCTCACGGCGGGATCGTACGCCGAGCTCGTGACCAAGTACCCTCGGGCGGGAGGAGCGGCGGTCTTCGCGGAGCGCGCGTTCCACAGTCCGCTCGTGTCATTCCTCGTCGGGTTCAGCATGCTCGCGGCGGGCGTGACCAGCGCAGCCGGACTCGCCATCGCGTTCGCCGGCGACTACCTCGACACCTTCCTGGATCTGCCCACCATCCCGGTCGCGATCGCCTTCCTCGCACTCGTCGGCCTCCTCAACGCCCGCGGAATCCGCGAGTCGCTGGGCGCCAACCTCGTGATGACCGCGATCGAGCTCAGCGGCCTGGTGATCGTGATCGCCGTTGTGGCGGTCTTCTTCTTCGGCGGCGGCGGCGATGCCTCCCGCGTCGCCGAGGGCCCTGAGGGGACCGGCGTCGCGATCGCCGTGCTCTCCGGAGCGGTCATCGCCTACTACTCCTTCGTGGGGTTCGAGACCTCCGCCAACATGATCGAAGAGGTGAAGAACCCGCGCCGCACGTATCCCCGCGCCCTGTTCGGAGCCCTCATCACGGCCGGAGCCGTCTACATCCTGGTGGGTCTCGCGAGTTCGATCGCCCTGCCGCCCACCGAGCTGCAGGAGTCGAGCGGCCCGCTGCT
Organism: Microbacterium oxydans; assembly: GCF_000956405.1. Classification (GTDB taxonomy): domain Bacteria; phylum Actinomycetota; class Actinomycetes; order Actinomycetales; family Microbacteriaceae; genus Microbacterium; species Microbacterium oxydans_C. Next base: position 50,945 of record NZ_JYIV01000026.1, on the reverse strand, counting down.
GGCCGTGGTCGAGGCGACGGGAGCGGGCATCCCATCGTGGCTGTTCAGCCTGATCGCGCTCGTCGCCGTGGCCAACGGCGCGCTGCTCACGATGATCATGGTCAGCCGCCTCACCTACGGGATGGCGGAGCAGGGGCTGCTGCCCGCCACCCTCGGACGCGTGCTGCCGAAACGCAAGACCCCATGGGTCGCGATCCTCACCACCACCCTCGTCGCGATGGGTCTGACACTCGTCGGCGATCTGGCCACGCTCGCCGAGACCGTGGTGCTGCTGCTCCTCGTCGTCTTCCTCAGCGTCAACGTGTCCGTGCTGGTGCTGCGTCGCGACCGCGTCGAGAACGATCACTTCCGCGTCTGGACCTTCGTCCCCGTGCTCGGCATCGGCTCCTGCATCCTGCTGCTCACCCAGCAGCGACCAGCCGTCTGGCTCTTCGGAGCGATCCTGCTCGCGGTCGGCGGCGTGCTCTACGCCCTGGCGCGCTGGGGCAGAAAGCATGCGGACAGGAAGAACACCCCCTCCGGCGGAGAGCCCGCCGGCGACCAGAAGGAGAACCATGAGCACGCCTGAGCACACGTCGCACGACGAGATGACAAGCGCGGAGAAGCGCCACGATCAGCTGACCACCGCGCCCGACGCCACCGAGGCCGACGCCGCCCCGCGTATCGAGGTCACCGAGCACGACGGCAACACCCGCATCGACATCGCCCCCGAGGCGGCGGTGCGTCCTGGTCCGGGACCCGGCATGCCCGAGGCCGACCCGGAAGCCGACCCCGAGGACTGATTCCGCTGAGCGGGGTCACCGCAGCGTGGGAGCGCCCTCCGTGGGTGCGCCCGCCCGTTCCCGAGCGCTCCTGATCGTCGCGAACCCGCGGGCGGCGAGGATGCTCTCCGTCCGCCGCATGATGTCCTCCCCTGACACCGCCGCCAGAGCACCCGCCGCCGGAATCGACGACGTCGTGGTGGCGTCCGTGACGAACTCGATCTCGAACCCGAGGTCGGCGGCCACCCGAGTCGTCGTCTCGCAGCACTGCTCTGTGCGGATGCCGCACACCACGAGACGACGGATGCCGCCGCGGCGCAGCCTCTCCTCGAGGTCGGTCGAGCCGAAGGCGTTGACGGTGGTCTTCGTGACGGCCTGTTCCGACTCGAGAGGCGCAAGGACGTCGATCACCCGCACGAATCCGTTGGCCGGGTCGAACACGCCACCGGAGCCCGGCTCGGCGTGGGTGATCCAGACGACCTCGTCGCCGACCTGACGCGCATGCGCCACGAGGAGCGCGATGTTCTCGAGCACGGCGGGATTGGCGGTGCTCGCCCAGTCGTCTGCACGCTGCCGGAAAGACTCCTGCGCATCGATCACGAGCAGGGCGGTGTCGGAGTGAGCGTTCATCCGCTCATCGTCGCCGGTGGTGCGTCCCGCAGCAAGATGCGGAACAGCCGCCGAGCACACGAATCCGGACAGCTCCGGCCAGCGACGGCGCCTAGAGCCAGCCCTTGCGTTTGAAAGCGGCGTACAAGCCGAAGCCCAGCGCGATCATCATCGCGATCGCCATGGGGTACCCGAGCAGCCAGTGCAACTCGGGCATGTGATCGAAGTTCATGCCGTAGATCGTGCCGACGAGCGTCGGGGCGAACAGGATCGCCGCCCATCCCGAGATCTTCTTGACCTCGTCGTTCTGACGGATGCTCAGCTCCGTCATCCGCCGCATCTCCTCGTTCTGGCGACGAGCGACGATGGTCGACTCGACGGTGAGCGCGTTGTCGAGCACGGTGCGGAACGTGGTCGCACGGTCACTCACACGCAGGGTGTGATCCAGCACGTCGCGAAGGTAGCGGCGCAGCTCCTCGCCCACCTCGTACTTGTCGGACCCTCTCAGCAGTGCCTCCAGCATCCCCGCCAGCGGCTGTGTGGCGCGCTGGAAGTCGATGACCTCCCGGCCCAGGTCGTAGATGCGCTGCGTGGCGTCGGTGTCCTCCTCGAAGAGCTGACTCTCGATCTCGTCGATGTCGTTCTCGAGTCCGGCGAGGACGGGCGTGTACTCGTCGACGACCTCGTCGAGGATCGCGTACAGCACGGCCTCCGGACCGTGGGTGAGCAGGGCGGGGTCGGCTTCGAGGCGTCGCCGGACGCGCCCGAGGTCGGGCGCTTCCGCGTGCCGGATCGTCACGACGAAGTCCGGGCCGACGAGCACGTGGACTTCGCCGAACTCGACTTCCTCGACGTCGTCGAGATAGCGGGCAGGTCTCAGCACCATGAACAGCACGTCGCCATATCGCTCGAGCTTGGCGCGCTGATGCCCGGATAGCGCGTCCTCCACCACGAGCGCGTGGATGCCGAACTCGTCGGCGACCTCGCGGATCTCCTCTTCGCTCGGTCGGTAGAGGCCGATCCAGCCCATTCCGCCCCGCTCGCGCATGCGCTCGAAGGTCTCGCTGAGCGTCACCGGATTCTCGGTGCGGACGCCATCCACGTAGATCGCGTTGTCGATGATCGCCATGGTCGCGCCCTCCTGTGCCTGCTGCTCAGACCCGGATCACTCCGCGGCGGGAGGAGCCACACAGGGGATCGCGGCGTCCGTGATGGCCTGGTGATACTGCTCCGCCGTGAAGGGAAGACCGAACTCCGGTGCCGTCTGACCCGCGGCGGCCGGCGCCTTCGAGGCGATGGCGGCGAGCTCCCACGAGAGATGCTGGGCGAACTGGGCCCCTGCCGTCGAATCGTTGAGCACGACGGCAACGGTGAAACCGGTCGTCGGGTCGGAGTATGCGGCGGTGGCGTATCCGGGGGTCCACCCGTGCTGACCGATCATCGATCCGACGAGATAGGCACCACCGGTGGCCTGGTACCAGGACGCTGCGCCGTCGGCACCCGGGAGCGGGGCGCCGAAGCGGTTCGGCTTGTCCTTCTTGTCCCCGCGCAGCACCTGCGCCGCTTCGGCCTGCGCGTAGCGGCCGAGATCGGTGATCGTCGACACGACGCCCGAATCCGTGAAGCCCGTGCTGGACGACAGCGTGGTGATGTCGACGGGCGCGGCGCAGTCGTACCCACCCTCGACCGGATTGAGGTAGTGGCCGTTCAGTGCCGCGTCGGTTCCCGGCTTCGCAGGTGCCGGGCTCGGCAGCGAGGTCTCCGAGAGCCCGAGCGGCTCGGTGACGTACTCGGCGATCAGCTCGGAGGCGCTCATGCCCGAGGCGCGTTCGAGGGCCAGACCGAGCAGCAGGTAGCCGGCGTCCGAATCGCGGTAGGTGGTGTGCGGTGCGACGCGCTCACGCGCCAGACCGAAACCGGCCAACTCGAGCGGCGACCACACCCGATCCGGGGTGTTCAGCCAGGCCGACTTGACGGTTCCCTCGGACGATCCGGCCCCGCTCGTGCCGTTGCACAGATCGAGGAGGGTGATGCCCTCGTCCTTCATGTCGGCGACGCCAGACACATAGTCAGCCACGTTCGCGTCGAGTTCGACCACGTTGCGGTCGGCGAGGGCGTAGAGCACGTCGCAGGTCATCAGACGCGTCACGTCCGCGATCCGGAAGGACATGTCGGTCGACACCTTCGCACCGCCCTCGCGGGTTTGCGCGCCGCTCGCCGCCACCCAGCTGCCGCTCCACGGCGCCCAGACGCCGACGATGGCGGCGGTCGCACCGGACGAGACGAGCGCGTTGTCGACCGCCGCCTGCATCGCGGCGACGGTGTCGTCGGGAAGCGAGCCGTCCACCTGAGCGGGTGGCGTGTAGGAGAACGATTCCTCGGAAGAGCATCCGGTGAGGACGAGGGCGAGCACGGCCGCCGTCGCCGTTGCGGCGCGCCACCGGCGCGACGAGAGAAGCTGCATGGATAGGACCCCCGAAGACGTGTCTCCCGAGTCTAGAACGCCGATGCTGAAAGTCGGCCCCGCGACGGGGTCGGAGGTCGACATAGGGTGGTGATCGTGCCCCACACCTTCGAGCCCGACGTGATCGCCGCGGTCCTCCACCACATGAACAGCGACCACACCGACGACAACATGCTCATCGCGCGTGCTTTCGCCGACACCTCGGATGCGGACATCACCGACTCCGTCATGACCGGATTCGACGGCGAGGCCGGGACCTGGGACATCACCCGCGATGGTGCTGTGACCGAGTTGCGCGTGGCGTGGCCCGGCGGTCCGATCGCCGACCGCCCGTCCGTGCGCCGTGAAGTCGTGGCGCTCTACGACGCCGCGTGCGCACGCCTCGGCGTCGAGCCGCGTCCGCACGCCTGACGACTCCGCGCACCTGACGACTCCGACTTCCCATTGAGGTAAGGCAAGCCTTACACTTGCCTCATGCCCGAGATCCTCTCCTTCTCCGCCGCCCTGCGCGAGCGTTCGTCCGGATCGCACTCCCGCAGCGAGACCGCCGGCTTCATGTCCGACCTCCTGAAGGGCGAAGGGTCTCGCGAGGACTACATCTCGCTCGTCGCACAGCACTACTTCATCTACGAAGCGCTGGAAGGTGCAGGCGACCGCATGCGCCAGGACCCCGTGGCGTCCGTCTTCATCACCGACAAGCTCACCCGCCTCCCTGCCCTCGAGGCCGACCTCGAGTTCCTGCTCGGCGCCGAGTGGCGAGAGCGGATCGTGGCCCTGCCGACGACGCAGCGCTACGTCGACCGCATCAATCAGGTCGGTGCCACCTGGGCGGGCGGCTTCGTCGCGCATCACTACACCCGCTACCTCGGCGACCTGTCCGGCGGGATCTTCATCGGACGCGTGATGGCTCGCCGCTTCGGCTTCGAGACCAACGGCATCGGCTTCTACCTGTTCGACGACATCGCCGACCCCGGCGCGTTCAAGGACGTGTACCGCGAGCAGCTCGACGCCGCTCCCTGGGACGACGCCGAGCGCGAGCGCGTGATCGACGAGGTGCTGCTCGCCTACCGTTTCAACACCGAGCTGTTCGAAGACCTCGACCGCGCACGCGCCGCGGCCTGACTCGAGCTCAGCTCTTCGGCAGCTCGGGGGTCGACGCCGCGAGCCAGGCATCGCGCATGAACCGACGCACGTCTTCGTCCACGCGGATGTCGCGTGGACGAAGCGGCCGCGACAGGTAGAGCCCGTCGAGCGACGTCAGCCGGCTGAGGGCCACGTAGGTCTGTCCCGGCGCGAACGCTCCGGAGCCGAGGTCGATGATCGCGCGCTCATAGGTCTTGCCCTGCGACTTGTGGATCGTGACCGCCCACGCCAGCCGCAGGGGGAACTGCGTGAACTCGGCCACCACGTCGCGGGTGAGCTTCTTGGTGTTCTGGTCGTACGCGTAGCGGAACCGTTCCCACACGGCGGGCTCCACATCGACCTCCTCGCCGTCGATGTCGACCCGCACGGCGCTGCCGAGGATGCGCACCACCGTTCCGATCGTGCCGTTGACCCAGCGCGGCGGCTCTCCCGACATCGCGGTGTCGTTGCGCAGGAACATGACCTGCGCCCCGACCTTGAGCTTCAGCTCCGACTCGGCGGGGAGCGCGGCCTCGCCCCTGCCGAAGTCGCCGCTCACCTCGGCACGAGCCGTCTGCTCCTTGCCCGGGAGCGCGGCGAGGTGGCGGCTGTTGATGCTGTTCACGATGTCGTTGCGCGTGGCAAGGGTGATCATCGGCACCTCGCCCGGCTCCGGGTCGGGCGGCGTCCGCGCACCCTGGGTGTTGAGCACCCCGGCGATCTCGGCGGTGACCCGCCCGTAGCGGACGGCATTCAGCATCGCCTTGAAGCCGTCGTCGGACTGGCGATGGATCTGCACGAGCTCGCGCACGTGCAGCTCGGCGCGTGAGTCGACCGCGAACAGTCCGTCTTGATCGGACTCTCCGGTGCCACCGCCGCCACCCGCCCATACCTTCGCGTCGAAGAACCAGAACGAGCGGTAGTGGTCCTGCACGTAGCGGGCCTCATCGCCGCGGGGCGGCACGGGGGCGAGCTGGTACGGGTCGCCGAACATGACCACCTGAACGCCACCGAAGGGCTCACCCCTGCGGCCCCGTGCCTGACGCAACGAGCGGTCGATCGCGTCCATGAGATCCGCGTTGACCATGGAGATCTCGTCGATCACGAGCGTCTCGATCGCGTTCAGGATGCGGCGCGTCGCATCGTTCTGGTCGATGTCCGCGTCGCCGATCAGGCCGATCGGCAGCCGGAACAGCGAATGGATCGTCTGTCCCTCCACGTTGAGCGCTGCGACGCCCGTCGGCGCGCAGATGGCGATCTGCTTCTCCGTGTTCCAGGCGAAGTGCTGCAGGAGGGTCGACTTGCCCGTCCCGGCGCGCCCGGTGATGAAGACGTGTTCGCCGGTGTCCTCGATGAGCCGGAACAGCTCTTGCTGCTCCTCGGACAGGGCGGGAAGGGACACGGTTCTCACAGGGGCAGCGGACGGACAGGGCGCTCGTCCATGCTACGTCCCGGCGTCCGCACACGGCCCCCGACGCTCGGCGTCCCCCCAGGACGCCCTCCTAGACTGACGCCATGGACCGGGCACGTGCGAGCGCGCCCCGGCGCGCGCGCCTGGGGGTCGATCTGGCGATGCTCGCCGTCGTCGGCCTGGTGCTCGTCGCCGCACTCGGGGCGGGTGGCGTCACCCTCTACCAGCAGTTCTACGGACCGTCGGCGTTCGTGGTCCGCTACCTCGACCTGCTCTCCTCCGGCCGAGCCGCCGATGCGCTGCGTGTGCCGGGAGTCGCGGTCGACCGTGAGACCCTCGACGCGGCAGGCATCGATCCCGCCGCGTCCGAGGCGATGCTCCGCCACGCCGCGCTCGCCCCGCTGACCGATGTGAAGGTCACCTCCGAGGAGCCGGCGGAAACCGGCACGGCCGTCACCGTCAGCTATCAGGCGAGCGGCCATCCGGGAACCAGCACGTTCCTCGTCGAGCAGGACGGGTGGGCGGGCGTCACCCCGAACTGGCGCTTCACCACCAGCCCGCTGGCCGTGGTCGATCTGACGCTGCGTGGCGCCGACCAGTTCGCCGTGAACGGCTTCGCGGTCGACAGGCGTCAGGTCTCGATCGACGGCGTGGAGGCGGCGCCGCTCGACCCGCTGCCGCTGCTCGTGTTCACGCCCGGACTGTACGCGGTGACGGTGGACACCCCGATCGCGACCGCCTCCGGCCACGGGGTGCTCGCCGACACCCCGCTCGCCATCACGCCGCTCGATGTGCAGACCGAGCCCACCGAGGCGTTCATCGACGTGGTCCAGGAGCGCGTCGAGTCCTTCCTCGCCGAGTGCACGACGCAGGAGGTGCTCCAGCCGACGGCCTGCCCGTTCGGCCTGCGGGTCACGAATCGCCTCGCATCCGCCCCGAAGTGGTCGATCGCGACCCAGCCCCGCGTCACGGTCGCCCCCGACGGCGGCCAGTGGCAGATTCCGACGACCGACGCGGTCGCCCATGTCGATGTCGACATCAAATCGCTGTTCGACGGCAGGACCCAGCCGCTGTCCGAAGACGTGCCCTTCCAGCTCAACGGGACGATCACGATCCTGCAGGACGGCACGGCGTCGATCCGGGTCGGATCCCCCAGCGAGCCCCCGGTCGACTGACTCGACCTCGCTTCAGTCTCAGCGCGCCTCGCGGCTGTCGCGCTCGGCGAGGGCCGCCAGCTTGGCGTTGTACTCCTCGAGCTCCGCATCGCCGGTGCGGTCGGCATGCCGGTCGCGGCGCTTCTGCAGCTTCGTGTCGCTGCGGCTCCATTGGATCGCGACCGTGATCGCGAGGATCAGCGTGGGGATCTCGCCGATCGACCATGCGATGCCGCCCCCCACGTACTGGTCCGTCAGCGGGTCGGCGCCCCAGTCGCGTCCCATCGAGCCGAACCAGTCGGCGACCATGAGCCCCTCCTGCATCATGATCGCGATGCCGAAGAACGCGTGCATCGCCATCACGGCGATCAGGGTGATCAGACGGCCGGGGTAGGGCAGACGGTACGGCACGGGATCGGCGCCGATCAGGCTCATCACGAACAGGTAGCCCGAGATCAGGAAGTGGATGACCATCCACTCGTGACCGAGGTGCTCGTACATCGACCAGCGCACCAGGTCGGTGAAGTAGAAGGCCCACAGCGACACGATGAAGATCGCGGCGGCGACGAACGGATGCGTCACGACGCGGGCGAACGGAGAGTGCACGGCCCACATGATCCATTCGCGGCCGCCGCGCGTGCCGTCGTCGCGCTTGTGGATCGCGCGGAGCGCGAGGGTGATCGGAGCGCCGGAGACCATCAGCAGCGGGATGGCCATCGACAGCATCATGTGGCCCATCATGTGGATGCTGAACAGGTACTCCTGGTACGCGTTGAGCGGCCCGCTGGTCACCCAGATGAGCATCAGCATGCCGAGCACCCAGAACACGGTGCGGTGGATCGGCCAGCGGTCGCCGCGCAGACGCAGGCGGCGGACTCCGGCGAGGTACAGGAACAGGCCGAAGCCCGCAGCGACGAGCCAGAGCACATCGAAGTCCCAGGCGGTGAACCAGCGCTCCAGCGTCAGCTCCGGGGGCAGCGTCGATCCGGTGAGGATCTGAGCAGGGGTCTGGGCGAACGCCGCGACCTCACCGGTGGGCGGAGGCGTGCGCGCGAGGGCGGCTGCCGCACCCGATGCGAGACCCATCAGCGCGACCTCGCACAGCACCAGGAGCCAGAACCAGCCCGCCGCGCGCGCTCCGGCCAGCTTGGGGATGAGGCGAGCGCGATACCAGGCGCCCAGCAGACCCATGCCCCCGAGGAGAGCGATCTTGGCGAGCACGATCCAGCCGTAGGGAGTCGCCCACAGGGCCTCCCAGCTCCCGACCGCCACGATCGACCGAGTGACACCCGAGAACGCCACCACGGCGAAGGCGGCGATCGCCAGCGAGGAGTAGCGCCCGACGAGACGCGCGGTGTCGACATCCGCACGCCCGCGCAGCAGCACGAGCAGCAGGAGGCCGCCGAGCCAGACGGCGGCGCCGATCGTGTGCAGCAGGATCGAGTTGACCGCCATGTTGTGCCCGGCGAGGTCGCCGGCGTGACCCTGCGTCGCGAGCGGCAGGAACGATGTGGCGGCGAGCAGCGCAGTGATGAGCGTGGGCGTCCACGATCGCCAGGCGAAAGCCAGCACCGTGATGATGGCACCGAAGATGGTGGTGATGAGCCAGGACTGGCCCAGTGGGAGCTCCAGCAGGAAGCGGCCCAGCTGCGATCCGAATTCGCGCTCGATGCTGAGCTTCGGGTTGAAGGCTGCCATGAAGGCCAGGAACCCGGCGAGGCCCGCGGAGACCGTGAACACGGCGGCACCGACCGAGGCGATGTTCAGCGCCGCATCGAAGGACCGCTCCCCCGCTCGCAGACCGAAGAGTGCGAGCACGAGCGAGCCGAGCATGACCGCCCCGGAGACGTTCATGACGAGCTTGGCCACGGGCGTGCCCCAGAGGACGAAGGGGCCGGGGTCCTGCAGCAGGGGCGGCTTGGCCCCACCGCCCACGAGGAGAGCCAGCACCAGGGCGACGAGGGCGGCGACGAGGAGGATGGCGACGCCGAAGACGCGATACGCCGAAATCCGACTCGTCGACTCGCTGCGGGAACTCACCCCTCCAGCCTAGGCGCGCCCGGCGATGAGAAAGCACGAAGGCCGCTCCCGTCGAAACGGGAACGGCCTTCGAAGAGGTGCGGTCGAATTACTTGACGGCAGCCTTGAGCTTGGAACCAGCGGTCACCTTGACGCGCTTGCCGGCCGGGATCTTGATCTCGGCACCGGTCTGCGGGTTGCGGCCCGTGCGAGCAGCGGTGTCGACCTGCTCGAAGGAGATCCAGCCCGGGATGGAGACCTTGCTGCCCTTGGCGACAGCGTCGGAGACCGTGGCGAACAGCGAGTCGAGGACACCGGAGACGGTGGCCTGGCTCTGGCCGGTGGCGGAAGCGATGCTCGCGACGAGCTCGGTCTTGGTGATGGACTTGTCAGCCATGTCATCCTCCAGCGACGAAGACCGTCGCATCGTTGTGGGGTGTCGGAGCGGATGCTCCTGGTCTGTCGACCGCCTTGAATGTACCAACCACCACCCTCATTTCCGCGTCATTTCGCGGGTTTTGGGCAATTACTGGGCGTGTCGCGTCACTTTTGTCACTCCAGTCACAGGTTCGGGGGCACTCAGAGGGGTCGGTGCGCCTCAGGCATGGCGCTGGAAGTGCGCTCAAATGCCGGCGTACGTGACGCGCGAGAACAGGCGAACACGCGAGAACAGGCATCCTCGTGGCCGACTCGCCTGATGCCGCGTGCCCGCCTGAGCCGGCGCGGGATCGCGGAACCCGGGGTACGCGAAAGGGGCGAGGATCCGAAGATCCCCGCCCCTTTCGGCTGTCTGCTGAGACTTACCAGCTCGACTTGGTGACACCGGGCAGCTCGCCACGGTGTGCCATGTCACGGAAGCGGACACGCGAGATGCCGAACTTCGTGAGGACACCGCGGGGGCGGCCGTCGATGACGTCACGCGAACGCACGCGAGCCGGCGACGCGTTGCGCGGCAGCTTCTGCAGGCCGACGCGTGCGGCCTCGCGGGCCTCGTCGGTGGCGTTCGGGTCGATCAGGGTCTTCTTCAGCTCGGCGCGACGCTCGGCGTAACGCTCGACGATGACCTTGCGCTGCTCGTTGCGAGCGATCTTGCTCTTCTTAGCCATTGATCAACGCTCCTCTCGGAATTCGACGTGCTGACGGATGACCGGGTCGTACTTCTTCAGCACGAGGCGGTCGGGGGTGTTGCGGCGGTTCTTCTTCGTCACGTACGTGTAACCCGTACCTGCCGTCGAACGCAGCTTGATGATCGGACGGACGTCCTGAGCCTTCTTGGCCATTAGAGCTTCACACCCTTCGCCTGGAGGTCCTTGACCACGTTCTCGATGCCGCGGACGTCGATCACCTTGATGCCCTTGGCGGACACGTTGAGCGTGATCTTACGACCGAGCGAGGGAACGAAATACGTCTTCTTCTGCACGTTCGGGTCGAAGCGGCGCTTCGTCCGGCGGTGCGAGTGCGAGACATTGTGTCCGAAGCCGGGAACAGCTCCGGTCACCTGGCACACTGCTGCCATGATGTGACTCCTTCTATACCGTGAGGCCGGACGGCCCCACCCAAGATCCCTTGTCTGCACGCGACCACGACCCGCCGATCTCTCGGCCGCAGAAGGGGAAGCATGCGAACTGCGCACAGGAGTGTGCGCAGACAAAGAGTCAGTTTAGCACGGCGAGAGCCCGGTTCGAATCGCGCACCTGGCGCCATGTCAACCCGGCATCGGACCATTCGCGCGATTCGACGCCTCCGCGGCACCCCGCCCCCACCGGAACGGCGACACCGTGGGCTCCGCGTCGATCCAGAAGCGCCAGGGGAATGCCGCGGTCCCTGCGATGCCGGCCACTCCGACCCGGGGGCCGCTCACCACGTCGTCACGTTGCGGCCCCAGCCAGAGCTCCGCCCGCGCGCCGTGCTGTTCGTCTCCCGTGACCGCGTCGATCCCGTCGTGCATCGGATGCCGCAGACCCACAGCCTGCCCGAGGCGACCGGGTCCGCGGGCGAGATCCCGCAGCGCGAGGCGCCGGAGCGGAAGGGCCACCCCACGGCGCACGGCCGCGATCTCCGTGCCGCTCACGACCTCGCCGGCGCGGAGCAGCACACCGTCGCCCTGTCCGTCCGGTCCGCACACGACGTTGACGCAGGAGTGGATGCCGTGACTCAGATACACGTAGAGATGCCCTGGCTCGCCCCACATGGTGGAGTTGCGCGCCGTGCGTCCCATGCGGGCGTGCGAGCCGGGGTCGGGGATCTCGCCCGTGCCCTGCCCGTGGTAGGCCTCGACCTCGGTGATGCGCAGCCGCACCTCGACCGGGCTTGCCCCCGCCGCGGTGGAGACGACCGTGCGCAGCTCACCGCCCAGCAGACGCGGCGCGACGTCGACTGCGGAGCCGCTCAGGTCGGTGCGAACCGCACGGCGCAGAGCCTCCTGCGGCTCGGAACCGCGCACGGAGTCGGAGCCAGAACCGCCGATCATCTCAGAACCGCGGGGCCGTCTGGCACCACGAGGCATCGAAGCCGGTGAGGGCCACGAGCTCCTTGCCGGAGGCCATGTCGATCAGGTGCGTCTCGACGTTCTCCGGAAGCGGCAGCAGCATCCCGTCGTAGGCGTTGTTCGCCAGATCGGGCGCCACGACCACGGCGGCATACTGACCGCTCGGCGACGCACACGCCTGGAGGATCGAATCCTTCGAACCGACCTCGACCAGCGGAGTGGCCGCACCGTCGTCGCCCACCCGCACGACGACCTGCCCGATCGGGAGGCCCTCGTCGTCACGGGCCACGACGTGGCGCAGCGTGCCACCGGGGAACGGCGTGATGGAACTCGCCGTCCCGTAGTCGGGGTCGGAGGCCGCGAGGGGCTGCTCGGTCCCGTCCGCGAGATCGAGTTCGACCACGGCGCCGTCGAGCCGTTCCACGATCGCCGTGTACGTGCCTCGGGAGATCCCCTGGATCGTGGCCGCGAGGCCGAGGGACTGCACGCCGGCGTCGGTCGAACGGTCGACGAGCGAGAGCGCTCCGTCGAAGTCGATGAACAGCACGGCCGCACTGTCGGGCACGAACTGCCACACGAAGACGCTCGCCTCGGCACCGGCGACCTCGATGATCTGCGGGTCGTCGTCGCCGCTCAGCGACTGGGTGACGAGCACGCTCGCACGGCCCTGGGTGTCGCTCAGCTCCTTGTCGGAGTAGCTGTAGCCGACCAGGCCGCCCCGCTCGGAGACCTGGATCGCGCCCACGTAGCCGTCGCCCGGGAGCTTCAGCTCACGCTGGTTCTTGCCGTCGCGGTCCATCACGAGCAGGCGGGACCCGTCGTCCTCTTCCACCGAGACCACGAGCTGCGTCGACGTCGCACGGAAGTCGTTGATCTTGTCGTGCTCGAAGACCGGCACGGCCTTCTCTCCGCTGAGGTCGGTGAGGAAGATCTTGTCCTTGCCCCCGACGTCGCGGCGCAGCAGGAAGATGTTCGACGGCGGCGTCGTGAAGCTCGTCGTGAGCGTGGTCGTCGGACCGCCGCCGGCGCCCACCACATCCTTGACGCGGATCGTGTACTCGGTGGAGTCGTCGAGCGGGACCGTGAATCGCACCCCGACGCCGCGACCGGAGGCGTCGACCGTGAAGGGCACCTCCGGCTCGACGGTGACCTGCGCGGGGTCGATGTCGGCCAGCGCCTGGTTCGCGGTCACGATCACTCGACTGCCGGAGGACTCGATCGCCTGGGAGGCGTTCACCTGCACATCGCTGATGCGCGGGCCCTGAAGAAGGCTCGCGATGCCCAGACCCGTCCCGACGACGACGAGGACACCGAGCACCGCAGCGAGCGTGACGACGAAGCGGCGGCGACTCCCCGGCAGCTGTCCGGGCTCCGGCTCCGCGGCGACGCGCGGCGCGGGGGGCGCGTACGGCTCCGTGGCCTCTGCACCCTCCTCCGCGACCGGGGCCGCTCCGACGAAGATCGGCTCGGATGCGATCGGGACCGGCGGGTGCGCGGTCGCCTCCACATCCTCTCGGGCTGCGGCTTCGAAGGCGGCCATCTTCCGGGCCGCTGCCTCCTGCTCGGCGACCTCTCGGTCGCCCGCCTCGCGCACCGCGGCGTCCCGAGCCGCGGCTTCGCGAGCGGCTGCCTCCCGGAGGGCTGCCTCCTCTGCGACGGCATCTGCCGGAGACCACGCATCCGCAGACGACGGATCTGCGGGCTGAGCGGCCTCTTCCGCGGACGGTGCGACGTGCTCGGCTGACGCGATCACGCGCTCGATCCGCTCCGCCTCCGCCGCTTCCGCGGCTTCACGCGCCGCACGCATCTCCGCACGGGTGCGGGGGACGGCGGGCACCTCGGGGCGCTCGTCGTCAGTACTCATAGGGGTCTCCCGGTTCGTCGATCGCGACGACGTCGGTCGGCTCGATGCGGAGCTTTCCGTCGGCATCCGCCCGCACGGTTCCGGTGATCTCCACCCATTGGCCGGTCGCGTAGTCGTCGGGCTTCACGTCGACCGGGAGGACGGCGGTCTGCGCGTCGATCACGCAGTGCGTGATGACCAGGCGGGTGAGATTCACGCCGTCGTCGGCATCATCCGGAGTCACGAAACCGGTGAGCTTCACCGGCGCACCGTCGTACGCGGCCGTGTTGGTCGACGCGGCGAACACACTGGCCCAGTCGCCGACGCCGAACGTCGAGGTGTCGGCGACGCCCAGGGCCACCGTGTCGGCACCCGCGAACAGCGCGCTCTGCTCCCCCGCGCGCGACATCGCGAGCTCGACCGACAGCGAGGCGGGCGGCAGCACGAGGCCGGCCACCACCACCCCCGAGGCGATGACTCCACCGGTGACGGCAGCGACCCCGGCGAGCGAGCGGCGCGATGAGGCCTGCGCGGCCCGCCCTGCGTCGTCGTGCCCGAGGTCAGCGTCGTCCGCGGGTGCCGTACGGCGCGTGGGAGCGGGGGCACGACCGTGATCGTGACCGTGATCGTTCTCCTCGCCGAGTGGGAGGGTGCACGACCAGATCGCACCGGCCAGGGTCACGACGGCTGCGGCGCACGCGAACCACACCGACTCGGGGCTGATGTAGAGGTTGAGGCGCCCGGTGAGACCCAGACCGAGCGTGACCACCGAGATCACGGCGGCGAGCCCGACACCCAGCCAGCGGGTGCCGAGGGCGCGAAGGCGCGCTGCGGTCTGCTCGGACGGCGCCAGACGCTCAGACAAGGACGTTCACCCCGATCCCGATCGCGAAGGCTGCCGCGAGCACGATGCCGACGATCCCGACGAGCGTGCGCCCGGTGAAGGTCGTGCGCATGAGAGCGAGCATCTTGATGTCGACCAGCGGACCGACGAGCAGGAAGGCCACGATCGCGCCGGACGAGAATGTCGAGGCGAACGACAGCGCGAAGAAGGCGTCGACGTTCGAGCAGATGGCCACCGTCATCGCGAGGGCCATCATCGCGACGATCGACAGCACCGGGTTCGAGCCGATCGCCAGCAGCCACTCCCGCGGGATGAGCACCTGCACGGCTCCGGCGAGCGCCGAGCCGATCACCAGCGCGGGCATCACGGCGCGAAGCTCGATGAGGAACTGCGTGAGGCTGCGTCGTACAGGGGTGCCGGGCTCGTGGGTCACGCGGTCGCACGTGTCGACGAAACGCTGCGTGAGCATGCCGTCGGGGTCGGGGTGCCTGCTGTAGATCCAGCCGATCAGGTTGGCGATCAGGTATCCGCCGACCAACCGCGCCACCAGGATGCCGCCGTCCCAGCCGAACGCGGCGTGCGTGGTGAGGATCACGATCGGGTTCACGATGGGCGCCGCGATGAGGAACGTCATCGCCTCCGCCGGAGCGAGGCCGCGCATCATGAGTCCGCGAGCGAAGGGAACATTGCCGCACTCGCACACCGGGATCAGCATGCCGAGGAGCGACAGCACCGCGCGACGGGCCCACGCGCGTTTCGGCAGCCAGCGGTGGATGACGTCGGCCGGAAGCCACACCTGCACCACGATCGACAGCAGCACACCGAGGATCACGAACGGCAGGGCTTCGATGAGCACGCTCAGCGCGAGCGTGAGGCCGTCCTGCGCGCGGGTGGGCAGCGAGGCGGGGAACAGCTTCGGCAGGAAGGCGTCGATCAGGAACAGCGCGGTGATGATGGCCGCACCGAGGCCGAGGCCGATCCATGCCGATCGCGGCGAGGGTGACGGGCGATGGGAGTGGCCGTGACGGGTCGCCGTTGCTGCGGAGGAGCTCACGCGGACGCGGCCCTCTCGGCGTCGCGCTTGTTCGCGCACGGAGTGCACAGTCCGAAGATGTCGACGACGTGGGCGGCTTCGGTGAATCCGTGCAGGGCGGCCGTGCGGTGCGCCCACTGCTCGACGTCCTTGGCCTCGATCTCGACGGTCAGGCCGCACGACCGGCAGATCAGGTGGTGGTGGTGCCCCTGGGTCGTGCATGCGCGGTAGAGCGCCTCACCCTCAGGGCTCTGCAGCGAGTCGGCATCTCCCGAGGCGGCGAGCCCGGCGAGGGCACGGTAGACCGTGGCCAGGCCGATGCCGGTGTTGTCGTCGCGCAGCGAGGCGTGCAGGCTCTGCGCGCTCACGAATCCGCGCGCGTCGGCGAGTGCTTCGCGCACGCGTTCGCGCTGCCAGGTGTTCCGCTGAGCCATACGAAGAGTCTAGGCCGCAGGGGTTGGCGAGGGCTGGGAGTGGGTCCGGGGGCCTTCGAATCGCGCAAATGGTTGCATCCCGCACGGAGTTGCCACCATTTGCGCGATTCGAAGGGCGGGTCAGGCCTGGACCCGACGGACCCGGGCACGCGCGCGCTGCACGACCCAGCAGATGACGTAGATCGTGAACGACAGCGTGGTGATGTACGGGCTCACGGGCAGAGTCCCGGCGAGGGCGAGCAGGATGCCGCCGACCGCCGAGACGAACCCGAACAGCGCAGCCAGCAGCGGCACCGCGATGGGCCCTGCCGTGACGCGCATCGCGGCGGCGGCGGGCGTGACCAGCAGCGCCATCACCAGCAGCGCGCCGATGATGTGCACGCTCACCGCGACGATCAGGCCGAGCAGCACCATGAACAGCAGACTGACCGCACGGGTCGGCACCCCGCGGGCTGCCGCCGACTCCGGGTCGAGCGAATCGAAGCGCAGCGGGTTCCACATCACCAGCAGTCCGATGAGCACGACCATGCTGATGCCGATGAGCCACCCGAGGTCGGGGCTCGAGACCGAGACGATCTGCCCCGTCAACAGGCTGAAACGGTTGGCGCTGCGGCCGTCGTAGAGCGACAGGAACAGGATGCCGAGACCGAGACCGAACGGCATGAGCACGCCGACGATCGAGTTGCGGTCCCTGGCCTTGGCCCCGAGGACGCCGATCAGGATCGCGGCGACGAGAGCTCCGCCGAGCGATCCGGCCACCACGCTGCCGCCGAAGAGCAGGGCTGCCGCCGCCCCCGCGAAGGAGAGCTCGCTCACGCCGTGCACCGCGAAGGCCAGGTCGCGCTGCATCACGAAGACGCCGATCAGCCCGCCCACGATCCCGAGCACGGCTCCCGCGATGATCGAGTTCGCCAGCAGGGCCACGAGCTCGCCGTAGTCCTGGAAAGAGAAGATGTCGTCCCAGCCGACCATGGGCACGATGGCCGCGACCGCGTTCATGCCGCTCCTCCATGCGCGTGGTCGCCGTGATCGTGGTGGGGTTCGGCGTCCGGAACGCCGACGACGACCAGACGGTCGCCCGCCCGGAGCACGAACACAGGCGTGCCGTACAGGTCGGTGAGCACGCGGGTCTGCAGCACCTCGTCGGGGGTCCCCAGCAGGAACCGCCCGCCGGCGATGTAGAGGATGCGGTCGACGCGGCCGAGGATCGGGTTGATGTCGTGGGTGACGAACAGCACCGCCGCCTCGCGCTCACGTCGCTGACGGTCGATGATGTCGGTCACGGCGACCTGATTGGCGAGGTCGAGGTTCGACAGCGGCTCGTCGCACAGCAGCAGTGCGGGCTCGTCGGCGAGGGCCTGGCCGACCCGGAGGCGCTGTTGCTCGCCGCCCGAGAGCAGCCCGACCCGGCGATCCGCGAAGTGGGAGGCCCCGACCGCGTCGAGCAGCTTGTCGACCTTGGCCCGGTCGCCGCGGTGCGGGATGGGGAAGCCGAAGCGACTGCCCTGCACCCCGAGGGCGACCAGGTCGCGAGCCCGCATACTCGTGTCGGGGGCGAGATTGCGCTGCTGGGGGATGTAGCCGATGCGGGAGTTCCCTCGGTGCACGGGCTCACCCGCGACGCGGATCGTGCCGGACGACAGCGGCTGCAGGCCCAGGATGCTGCGCAGGAGCGTGGTCTTGCCCGAGCCCGAGGGGCCGAGGACGGCGATGAACTCCCCCGGCTCGACCGTGAGATCGAGGCCGGACCACAGCTCGCGCTCCCCACGGTGCAGGGAGGCGCCGGAGATCTCGAGGACCGGGTCGACCGGCCCCTGCGCGTGCCGAACGGCGTCGCTCACTTCTGGACGGCGGCGGCGAGGCTCTGGATCGCGTCACTCATCCACTCAGAGTACGACGATCCGTCCTCGAGCAGCTCCGTGAAGGCGACCACGGGAACCCCGGCATCCTTCGCCGCGGTCTCGACGCGCTGGGTCTCGGACCCACCGGTCTGCGCGTTCGTGAGCAGCGCGGTGACCTGTCCGCTGCCGATCACGTTCAGCGCCTCGAGCAGCACGGCGGGCGCGACGTCGGTGCCCTCTTCGACCGACTCGGCGAAACCTGCGGGAGTGACGTCGGTGAAGCCCGCTGCGGCGGCGAGGTAACCCGGCAGCGGCTCCGTGATGAAGACGTCGACATTCGGGGCATCCGCCTTGAGGGTGGCGAGCTGAGTCTCGAAGCCCTCGAGGTCGGCCGTGAGGGTGGCCGCGTTCGCCGCGAACTCCTTCGCCCCGTCGGGGTCGAGCTCGGTCAGCTCATCGGCGATGGCCTCGACGACATGGATCATCGTGTGCGGATCGAACCAGACGTGCTCGTTGAAGCCCTCGATGTGGTCATGGCCCTCGTGGCTGTCTTCACCTTCCGCGTGGTCGTGATCGTGGGCGTCTTCCTCAGGGGTGGCGCTCTCTTCGGGAGTGGCGGTCTCGCCTGCGTGGTCGGCCTCGTCGTGTCCCTCGTTCCCGGGGAAGTCGTGCGAGTACTCGACGGCCGTCACGACGTGCGGATCCTTCGCATCCTGCAGCAGAGTGTCGATGAAGGCGTCGTACCCGCCGCCGTTCTCGATCACGAGGTCGGCCTTCTGCACCGTCAGCCGGTCGCGGGCGCTCGCCTCGTAGGAGTGCGGGTCCTGCGACGCCGACGTGATGATCGACTGCACGTCGACGCGGTCCCCGCCGATGGTCGAGGCGATGTCGCCGTAGACGTTCGTGCTCGCCACGACCGTGATGGTGCCGTCGTCGCCCTCTCCCGCCGAGGGGGTGGAGCATCCGGCCAGCGTGAGTGCGGCGACGGATGCGAGGGCGAGGGCGACGACGGGCTTCTTCATGCTCTCACTCTAAACGCTAATGAGAACCATTATCAAATCACACTCGGAGGTTCGTGATCTGCCGAAACGGAGACGATCCGACGTCCGCGCGGAGTGTCGGGACTCGACACCCCGAGCGCGATGCGGATCGTCTCCGTTTTGGCAAGGGTGGACAGCAGCTCAGCCGCGCAGGGCGGCTGGTGCGATCCAGGCCGTGGCCTCCCCGGGCAGCGCAGAGCCGTCGAGCGGGGCACTCGTGAGCACCGCATCCGCGGCCGCACCCCCGAGGTCGAACGGCTCGGTGCCGAAGTTCGACACCACCTGCCATCCGTTCGGCCGGGTGAAGCGCAGCACGTCGGTGCGTCCGGTGTCGATCCACTCCAGGGTCTCCCCGGTCTGCAGCAGGTGCCGGAGGCGCAGCGCCTCGCGGTACAGGGACAGCGTCGACGTGGGATCCGCGGCCTCGACGTCGACCGCGTACTCCGCGAACCACTCGGGCTGCGGCAGGTGCGCACCCTCCGCGCCGAAGCCGTACGACGAACCGGAGGCCGTCCACGGCAGGGGCACACGGCACCCGTCACGGCCGAGCCCGTCGAACTCGGCACCGCGGAAGAACCCGGGGTCCTGACGCTGCTCCGGGGCGATCTGCGCGACCTCGTGCAGGCCCAGCTCTTCCCCCTGGTACAGGTAGGTGCTGCCGGGGAGGCCGAGCAGCAACAGGGTCGCGGCGTGTGCTCTGCGGAGTCCGCCCTCACGATCGAGGCCCTCCGCCGGACCACCGGCCTTGACCCACTCGGTGCCCTGCTTGACCGGGCGACCGTTCAGCGCGGGGAGCCCGTAACGCGTCGCGTGCCGTGTGACGTCGTGGTTCGACAGCACCCAGGTGGTCGAGGACCCGGTCTCCTCGGCCTGCTCCAGGTTGTCGGCGATGATGCTCCGGAACTGCGCGGCGTCGAAGTCGGCCACGAGCAGGTCGAAGTTGAACGCCTGGCCGAGCCCTTCCGCGGAGGCATACTTCGCCCGGCGCTCGGGGGTGTCCACCCAGGCCTCGGCCACAGCCGTGCGCGGCGGGTCGTACTCGTCGAACACCGCACGCCACTCGGCGTAGATCTCGTGCACGTCGTCGCGGTCGACCATCGGGTGCGTGCCCGAGGTGCGGTCCATCGCGTCGAGCTCGGCACGCGAGGGCAGCGGCTCGCTGAGATCCTTCGTGAGCATGTGGGCGACGTCGATGCGGAAACCGTCCACGCCGCGGTCCGACCAGAAGCGCAGGGTCTTCAGGAAGTCGGCGCGCACCTCGGCGTGATCCCAGTTCAGGTCGGGCTGCTCCACGGCGAAGTTGTGCAGGTACCACTGCCCATCCGCCACGCGCTCCCACGCACTGCCGCCGAACACGGACTCCCAGTCGGTCGGCGGCTCCGAGCCGTCGGGACCGGTGCCCTCGCGGAAGATGTAGCGGTCGCGCGCGGCCGACCCGCGCCCCGCGGCGAGCGCCTCCTGGAACCACTCGTGCTGGTCGGAGGAGTGGTTCGGCACGATGTCGACGATCACGCGGATGCCGCGGGAGTGCAGCGCCTCGACCATGTCGTCGAAGTCGTCGAGGGTGCCGAGCCGCGGGTCGACGTTGCGGTAGTCGGCGACGTCGTAGCCGCCGTCGGCGAGCGCGGACGGGTAGAACGGGCTGAGCCACACCGCATCGATGCCGAGGCCCTGGAGGTAGTCGGCCCGGGAGACGATGCCGGGGATGTCTCCGATGCCGTCGCCGTTCGCGTCGGCGAAGCTGCGGGGGTAGATCTGGTAGACGGCGGCCTGACGCCACCAGGCGGCGTCTTCGGCGGTGCGGGTCTCGACGAGAAGCGCGTCGGTCATGAGGGAAGGACTCCTTCTTTCTTTCGGTGGTCGTGCGGTCTCAGCCCTTGACGGCGCCCTGCGTGACGCCCTCCATCACCCAGCGCTGCGTGAACAGGTAGGCGACGATCGCGGGGGCCATGGCCATCAGGTACGAGGCGAACGCGACGTTGTAGTTGTTGCTGAACTGGTTCTGGAACAGGTTCTGCCGCACGGGCAGTGTCTGCAGGGCGGGGTCGGCGATGATGAGCGAAGGCATCATGAAGTCGTTCCAGGCGTAGAGGAACGCGAAGATGCCGACGGTCGCGCTCATCGGGGCGAGCAGGGGGAAGATCAGCTTCCAGAAGGTCTGCCAGGTCGTCGCGCCGTCGATGCGCGCACTCTCCTCCAGCTCGATCGGGATCGACCGCAGGAACGCCGTGAACAGCAGCACGCTGAAGCTGAGCTGGAACATGGTGGCGAGGATGATCACACCGAACGGGTTGTCGAGTCCGACGCGTCCGGTGAGCTGGATCTGCGGCAGGGCCACGACGGGGAACGGGATGAACATCGCCGCGAGCAGATAGAAGAACGAGTAGCGGAACAGACGCCGATCCCAGTTGCGCACGATGGCGTAGGAGGCGAAGGCCGCCAGCACGATCGTCGCGATCACGGTGCCCGCCGTGACGAGCAGGGAGATGCCCGCACCGACCGGGAACTTCGTGAGCGTCCAGGCTTCGACGAAGCCGTCGAAGCTGAACGGGGCCGGAAGGGAGAACGCGTTGCCGTCGACCGCCTGCGCCGTGGTCTTCAGCGCCATCGAGATGGTCACGTACAGGGGCAGGAGGACCGTGACCGCGCACAGGATCAGGATGATCGTGCCCGACCAGTTCACGCGCTCCATGCGGACGCGCGGCTTCTTGCCCGAGGTGGGGATCGTGGTGAGTGTCTGCGTCGACATCAGAGTGCGTTCCTTCCGCGCGTCAGCGACAGCTGGAGGAGGGAGATGAGCACGGCGACGATGAAGAAGATGGTCGCGTTGGCCATCTGATAGGCGTAGTCGCCGCCGTTGAAGCCCGCGATGATCGTCATCGCGACGCTGCGGGTCGAGGTGCCCGGCCCGCCGTTGGTGAGACCGACGATGATGTCGTAGGCGTTCAGGAAGCCCTTGAACCCGAGGATCACGTTGATCACCACGTATCCGGCGACGAGAGGCAGCGTGATGCGGGTGAGCTGCTGCGCCTTGCTGGCGCCGTCGATGCTCGCCGCCTCGTACACCTCGCCGGGGACCGAGAGCAGGCCGGCGATGTAGATGAGCAGCGTGCCGGGGACGGCCTGCCAGGCGGTGACGATGACGATCGCGATCCAGGCGAGGTCGGGGTTGGCGAGCAGGCTGGTCTCGAGCCACGGGATGCCGGCCGCTGCTCCCGCCGCCGGGATCGAGTTCGAGAACAGGAAGTTGAAGACGTAGGCGATGATGATGCCCGAGATCACCATCGGGATCACGAAGATGGTGCGCAGGCCCGTCTTGAAACGGATGCGCGAGGTGAGCCCGACCGCCAGCAGGAAGGCCACCACGTTCACGACGATCACGGTGGCGATCGAGAAGCCGAACGTGAACAGGTAGCTCTGCAGGATCGACGGATCGCTGAACAGCGCGATGTAGTTCGTCAGTCCGTTGAAGCTCCATTCCCCGATGCCGATCGAGTCGGTGAAGCTGAAGAAGATTCCGATGACACCCGGCACCGTGATCGCGAGCGTGAAGATCACGAGCGTCGGCAGCAGGAGCAGGTAGTAGATCGGCTCGACGCGACGGGTGCGCGGCCGAAGCTTCCGGTCACCGCCGGTGACGATGAGTGTCGTGCTGTCGGAGGCCGAAGGGGTCTTCGTGGTGCTCATGACGCGCCCTCCTCACCGGCGGCGTTGTCCTGCGTCGAGGGGATCGGCGCGCGGAAGGCGATCCGGGCCCAGTCCGCGTCCATGGTGCGCAGGATCGTGGTCGGAGAGGCCCCGAGCACCATCGCCTGCGCGTAGTTGAAGATCGGGAGCGTCTTGGGCACGAGCACGGAGGGGCCCTGATAGATCTGCCCGTTGTCGTAGTACTCGATCATCCCCTCCACGCGCGGATCGTCCGGGGCCGGAGCCCCCTTCGTGGGCGTGAAGCCGAGCTGCGAGGCGTTGTACTCCTCGATGTTCTCCGGCTCGTAGAGGAACTCGAGGAAGTCGCGGGCTGCCTCCTGATGGCGCGAACCCTCGGGGATCATCGCGGCGAGGTCCATGTTCACGCGCACGCCGAGGTCGGCGGGGTCGTTCGTCATCGGCAGCGGGAAGGTGCCGAGCTGCAGGTCGGGTGAGGTCTTCGCGATCTCGCTGAAGGCCCACGGCCCCTGCAGGTACATCGCGGCCTCCCCCTTGGCGAAGGCCAGGTTGCCGTCCCCGTAACCACGGCTCGGCGCATCCGCGTTCGTGTAATCGTTCGCGAGCTGCATCATCTTCTTCATCGGCTCGGCGAAGTCCTTCGAGAACGAGACCTCGGAGTCCGGACCGACATCGGCCCCCTCGTCGGCGAGCGCGTCGAAGAAGTCGATCACGTCGACCGAGCCGCCGGCGGTGTAGTCGTACCAGCCCTGGCCCACGGTCCAGTCGTCCTTGAACGTGCCGTAGAACGGGTCGATGCCCGCCGCCTTCAGCTGCTCGCACACCGCGAGCAGCTCGTCCCACGTCTTCGGGACCTCGAGGCCCTGCGCGTCGAAGATCTCCTTGTTGTAGATGACAGAGGCGGCCATGACCGAGTACGGCAGCGCGCTGGTGCGGCCCTCGCAGGAGCCGTACTGGTCCATGAGCGGCTGCAGATCGTCGCGGATTTCCGCAGCGGCGTCGGTGCCGGCGAGATCGGTGAGCGCGCACCGCTGCACGAACCGGGCGATCTCGTAGTTGTAGTTGCCGAGCATGATGTCGGGCGGGTTGCCTCGCACGAAGCTCGCCGAGACCACGTCGACGCCCGAGGTGTCGATCTCGACCTTCACGTCGCCCTGCGAGGAGTTGTACTCGGCGACGAGGGCGGTCATGAACTCGATCGCCTCGCGCTTGCTGAAGGTGAAGCGGATGGTCTCCGCTCCCGAACCGGGGGCACATCCCGCGAGCGCGGTTCCGACCAGGGTGACCCCCAGGGCCGCGGCCACCGCCCGCGCCGTGCGTGTTCGTGTGAGAGACACCGTCGTCCTTCCATCCCATAGATCCGTGCACTAAATCTAGTGAGCGAATTTACTCTGTCGAACGGTACTCTCTCATTGGACGAGAGGAAGGTCAAGCGCCGTGGCAGAAGTCTCCGCAGGCCTGGGCACCGGGCGAGCAAGCGTCAGCGCCGTCCTCGACTTCGCCTGGACGGCCGGCGAGTTCACCGCGTCGGAGGCCATGGCCGCCACCTCGCTGACACGCTCCACGGCGATCGACGCGATCGACACCCTGGTCGGCGCAGAGGTGCTGCGCGAACTGCCGAACGCCCGTGCCGCCGGCACCTACCGCGCGGGTCGCCCCTCCCGCCGCTTCGTGCTGCCCGCCGACCTCGGCGTCGTCATCGGCGTCGACGCGGGCGACACCCACCTCGCCGTCACCGTGGCCGACCTGCTCGACGAGACGCTCGTGCACCACCGGGTGGAGTTCGATCCGACGCAGACCGTCTCCGAGCGGCGCGCGACGATCCTCGAGCGCCTCGGCGATGCGCTCGAGGAGGCCGAGGTCGACCGCGACCGGGTGCTCGCGGTGTGCGTCGGGGTCGCGGCACCGGTGAACCGCGACGGCATCTCGCCACCGCACCCGGAAGGCTTCTGGGAGCGCACTAACCCCGGGCTCGCCGAGGCGCTGCAGGACTGGGCCCCTGTCGTGCAGATCAAGAACGACGCCCAGCTCGCCGCGATCGCCGAAGGGGCCGAGGGAGCCGCGATCGGATGCCGCGACTACGTGGCCCTGCTCGCGAGCGAGCGCTTCGGCGGCGGGGTGGTGGTCGACGGTCACGTGCTGCACGGCGCGCACGGCGGCGTCGGCGAGGGCGTCGTGTTCGACCACATCGTGGGCGTCGGGTCGGCGTTCGGCCTGCGCTACGCCGTCCAGGATCAGGTACGAGCCGCGGTCGACTCCGGGGAGATCGCCCACGACAGCGCCGTCGGACGCCTCGTCGGCACACGGCGCATCGATCCTCGACTCGTGCTGACCCTCGCCGCGTCGGGCGACCACGATGCCGTGCTGATCACCTCGCGCGTCGGCGCCACCGTCGCCCGCATCGTCGGCGTGCTCGGCAGCATGTACGACCCGGCCCGCGTCATCGTGTGCGGAGCGGTCGCCGAGAGCATCGAGCCCGTGCTGACCGCCGCTCGCCGCATCCTGCCCCAGGAGCTGCACCTGCCCGCGCCCGAGATCCTCGCATCGACGCTCGGCGCCGAGGTCGTGTCACGCGGGGCCGTCGTGACAGCGCGCCGGGCGGCCAGGGAGCACGCCGTGCCTCGCTTGGCGGAGGAGCGCCTGCGCACGAGCGCGTAGACCTCTCAGGCGCGAGCCCTCACTCCGATCTCGCCCTCAGCTGCCGCTCGAGCTCTTTCGAGATCGGTTGCCACGACATCGAATCGTTCGCCGGGCGAGGGCAGGTCACCGTTCGGGCGAGGAACATACGCGGTGCGCATGCCGACAGCCTTCGCCTCCCGCAGGTCCCACGCACCGGCCGCCACCATGAACGGTGGCTCATCGGAGAGCAACAGATCCCAGTGGAAGCCCGCGCCATCGCTCAAGCCGCCGAGGACTCGACGACTGGCGTTCGACAGCCCGACGACAGTGGCGACCGCAGCGCGGCGGCTGCCCCCTTCCACGGCGCGCTGGTCGCGGAGGCGCCGGCCAGTAGGCGATGACCTCCGTCGAGACGGCCCAGCGACCGACGAGGCCCTCCAGCACCTCCACATCGAGTCGCTCGCTCGGGACGAACTCTCGTTCGTCCCGGACAACCGCCTGCTCCCGCTCGGCGACGCCCTGCATCCAGTCGTCGACGAGGGCAGCCGCTGCCGCGCGACCGAGATCGGTCGTCGCCTCCACGGCGCTTCAGAGGCTCGCCGTCTGGTCCACCAGAGTGACCAGAACGTCGAAGACGGCGACGACACGCCGAGGGGGCACGGCCGCGTAATGGTCGCTCATGGTCACGACAACACGCTGAAGAGCAGTCCTGTTCCTCGTCCTGACACGCGATCACCCGCTCCGGGCGATGGTTCCACTGCACTGATCCGGCGGTCGACGGATACTCGAACACACGAGTAGCGAAGGAGATCGGTGTGTCGAGTCTGGACGAGAATGAAGAGTTTCCGGTGAGCCTGGATCGCACCCATCTCCCAGAGCCGGAGTGGTCGTACCCGGAAGCCGAGATCAGCCTGCACGCGACGGAGTCCGTGCCGGACTTCCCCCCGCCGAGGGCTGCGAGACCGGGCGCTCCGAACGTACTGCTGGTGCTGCTGGATGATGTCGGCTTCGGTTGGCCGAGTGTCAACGGCGGGCTGGTACGCATGCCCACCGCTGAGCGTTTGGCAGGTCGGGGACTCTTCTACAACCAGTTCCACACCACCGCGTTGTGCTCCCCGACACGAGCGGCCATGCTCACCGGTCGGAACCATCACACCGTCGCCACGGGGGTCATCCAGGAGATGGCGACCGGGTATCCGGGCTACAGCGGCATCATCCCCAAGGGCACGGCGACGTTCGCTGAGCTCCTCAAGCACGCGGGATACACGTCCGCGTGGTTCGGGAAGAACCACAACGTGCCCGACAATCAGACGAGTCCGGCGGGACCGTTCGAGAACTGGCCGACCAATCAGGGCTTCGACTATTTCTACGGATTCATCTCCGGCGAGACCGACCAGTTCTACCCTTCGCTCTACGAGGGCACAAAAGCGGTCGAACCGCCCGCGCGCCCTGAAGACGGTTACCACCTCACCACCGACCTGGCAGACAAATGCATCTCGTGGATCGGCAGCCAGAAGGCCATCGCCCCCGAGCGGCCTGTGCTCGCGTACTTCTCAACCGGGGCAGCTCATGCGCCGCACCAGCCGCCGCTGGACTGGCGCGGACGGAACAAAGGACGGTTCGACGCGGGGTGGGACGAATACCGCAGAGTCGTGCACCAGAACCAGCTCGACGCCGGCATCATCCCAGAGGGCACCAAGCTGACGGCCCGGCCGGAACAGATTCCCTCGTGGGACAGCCAGCCCCCGGAGCACCAGGCGCTGTTCGCACGGCAAGCTGAGAACTTCGCCGACTTCCTGGAGCACACCGACCACGAGGTGGGTCGTGTCGTCGACGCTCTCGAGGAGCTCGGCGAACTCGACAACACCATCGTGATCTACATCCTCGGCGACAACGGCTCCAGCGGCGAGGGCTCGCTGGTCGGGACCCCGAACGAGATCATGAGCCTCAACGGCCGCCAGCCGTCCATCGACGAAGCCATCGGCTTCATCGACAAGTGGGGCCTGCCGGGCACGTCGCCGCACTACGCCGTCGGATGGGCCCATGCCGGTGACACACCCTTCCAGTGGACCAAGCAGGTCGCCTCCCACTTCGGCGGCACGCGCAACAGCATGATCGTGTCCTGGCCGGAGCGGATCACCGAGACGGGCACCCGCTCGCAGTTCCATCACGTCATCGACGTCGCACCGACGCTTCTCGAGATCGTCGGCATGACTCACCCGACCGAGGTGAACGGCGTCATCCAGAAGCCGATCGAAGGCACCAGCTTCGCCTACACCTTCTCCGAGGCGAACGCCGAGGCCCCGAGCCGCCACACGAAGCAGTACTTCGAGATGCTCGGCAACCGTGCGATGTACTCCGACGGCTGGATCGCCTCCTGTCGCCACGGGCGGCTGCCCTGGGAGACCTCCGGCACCTACAGCTGGGACGATGACGTCTGGGAGCTCTACAACATCGAAGACGACTTCAGTCAGGCCGAAGATCTCGCCGCTCAAGAACCCGAGCGGCTGCGTGCGCTGCAGGACATGTTCATGGCCGAAGCCGCCCGCTACAACGTGCTCCCTCTCGATGACCGATTCGCCGAGCGCCTCGACGTGACGCTGCGCCCGAGCTTCTTCGCAGGGCGCGACCACATCACCTTCCGCGAAGGAATGGTGCGCCTTCCCGAAGGCAGCGGACCGAAACTCGTCAGCACACCGCTCACGATCACCGCCGATGTGGACATCCCCGAGACGGGCGCCGACGGAGTCATCTTCGCCGTCGGCGGCGACGCAGCCGGATGGTCCCTGTTCGGGTGGGAGGGCAGGGCGCGCTTCCACTACAACTTCTTCGGAATTCGGCGCTACGACCTCACCTCACCGGAACCGCTCGCGCCGGGAACGCACACGGTCATCGTTGAGATCACGCCGGGGACGCCGCAACCGGGAGGTCCGGCGGACGTCACCATGACTGTGGACGGCCAGCCCGCAGGAGAGCTCCACCTACCCGAGCAGATCCCTCAACGATGCGGCACGGAGACCATGGACGTCGGAATGGACTGCGTCTCCCCCGTCTGCGACGACTACGCCGACCGTGGGCTCTTCCCCTTCACCGGCAAGATCCACTCCGTCACCTTCGACTTCCCCGCCGTGGAGCCGATGACCGGTCACGAACGCCTGAAGCTCGCCAGCCGGATGGATTGACGGCTCGGCGTCGATTCTCAGTCGACCAGCAGGGCGGGCTCCTCGAGGATCGAGGCGACGTCGGCGATGAAACGGCTCATCCCGTCTCCGTCGATCACGCGGTGGTCGAAGGATCCGGCCACCGTGGTCACCCAACGCGGACGCACCTCGCCGTCGACGACCCACGGCTTCTGGCTGATGGTGCCCATCGCCACGATGCCGGCCTCGCCGGGGTTGATGATCGGAGTCCCTGCGTCCATCCCGAACACACCGATGTTCGTGATCGTGATCGTGCCGCCCTGCTGGTCGGCCGGCGGGGTCTTGCCCTCGCGTGCCGTGAGCGTGAGACGGTTCAGCGCCCGCGCCAGCTCCTTCATGCTCAGGTCCTGCGCGTCCTTGATGTTGGGCACGAGCAGACCGCGCGGGGTGGCGGCGGCGATACCGAGGTTCACGTAGTGGCGCACGGCGATCTCGGCTCCGGACTCGGTCTCGATCCAGGCGGCGTTCACCATCGGGGTGCGGCGGGCGGCCCAGATCACGGCACGGGCCATGATGAGCAGCGGCGAGACCTTGATGTCGGCGTAGTCGGGAGAGGCCTTGAGCCGCTTGACGAGCTCCATCGTGCGGGTCGCGTCGATCTCCTTCCACACCGTCACGTGCGGGGCCGAGTACGCGCTCTGCACCATCGCCGACGACGTGGCCTTGCGCACACCCTTGACCGGGATCGACTCGGTGCGGTCGTCATCGGCAGCCGATGGCCGGGTTGCGGTGAGGCCGCGAGCGAGTCCGGCCGGAGCAGCCTGCGGTGCGGGCACCGTCTCCTCGCGCACCGTCCCCCACTCCGGGGTCTCGATGTTTCGGAAGACGCTCGCCTGCGAGGCATGCTTCATCACGTCGTCGCGCGTGACCTCTCCGTCGGCACCGGATGGCGCCACCGCGGTGAGGTCGACGCCGAGGTCGCGCGCCAGCTTGCGGATCGGTGGCTTCGCGATCACCCCCACCGAGGAGCGGACGGGACGCTCGGCCGGACGCTTGCGCCGCGAGGTGGCGCCGCCGCCCGTGCCGTAGCCCACCAGCACGGAACCGCCGCCCTCCTCCGCCGCGGGAGCTGCAGCGACCGGGGCAGCAGGAGCGCCAGCCGCCGGCTCGGTCAGGAACGTGATGATGGGGGTGCCGACCTCGACGGTCGTGCCCTCCGCGGCGAGGAGTTCGCCCACCACGCCCGCATACGGCGACGGCAGCTCGACGAGCGACTTGGCCGTCTCGATCTCGCACACCACGTCGTTGATCGCGACGGTGTCGCCCGGCGCGACCTTCCAGGCCACGATCTCGGCCTCGGTCAGGCCTTCTCCGACATCCGGGAGAGTGAAGTTCTGCGTGCTCATGACGAGTCCTTTCGGCCGAGCGGGGGTGTCAGTATGCCAGCGAGCGGTCGACGGCCTCGAGGATGCGGTCGGCATCCGGGAGGTACGCGCCTTCGAGCTTCGCGGGCGGGAACGGGGTGTCGTAACCGGAGACGCGCAGCACCGGAGCCTCGAGCGCGTAGAACGCCCGCTCCATGACGGTCGCGGCGATCTCACCGCCGATGCTGCCGAAGCCCTGCGCCTCCTGCGCGTACACCATGCGGCCGGTCTTGCGCACCGAGTCGAGGATGGGCTCGTAGTCGACCGGGGAGATCGAGCGCACGTCGACGACCTCGCAGCTCGTGCCCTCGGCCTCGGCGAGCGCGGCGGCCTGCAGGAGCGTGGTGACCATCGCGCCGTGTCCGACCAGCGTCACGTCACTGCCCGTGCGCACGACGCGCGAGGAGTGCAGCGGCACGGCCGAGGCATCGAGCTCGACCTCGCCCTTCTGCCAGTAGCGGCTCTTCGGCTCCATGAAGATGACCGGGTCGTTGGATGCGATCGCCTCCTGGATCATCCAGTACGCGTCGTTCGGGGTCGACGGCGACACCACGCGCAGACCGGGGGTGTGCGCGAAGTACGCCTCCGGGCTCTCCTGGTGGTGCTCGACCGCGCCGATGTGTCCGCCGTAGGGGATGCGGATCACGATCGGCATGCTGATCGCGCCCTCGTGCCGGTTGGTGAGCTTCGCGAGCTGCGTGGTGATCTGATCGAAGGCGGGGAACACGAATCCGTCGAACTGGATCTCGATCACCGGGCGGTACCCGGCCATCGCCATGCCGATCGCCGTGCCGACGATCCCCGACTCGGCCAAGGGGGTGTCGAGCACCCGGCGGTCGCCGAAGTCGCGCTGCAGGTGCTCCGTCACGCGGAAGACCCCGCCGAGCTTGCCGATGTCCTCGCCCATGAGCAGGACCTTCGGGTCGTTCTCCATCGCCTTGCGCATACCCGCGTTCAGCGCCTTGCTGAGCGGCATCGTCTCCAGGGTCACTGGGCTCCTCCTTCGAACGACGCCTCGTACTGCGCATGCCAGGCCTTCTGCTGGTCGATCAGCGGATGCGGCTCGCTGTACACGTGGTCGAACATCTTGTCGGCGCTGGGCGGTCCGAGCTCGACCGTGCGGGCGCGGAGGTCTTCCGCAGCATCGGCCGCTTCGGCGTCGACGTCGGCGAACAGCTGGGCCGACGCTCCACGTGCTTCCAGGAATGCACGCATCCGCACGATGGGGTCGCGACCGGCCCAGTACTGCTCCTCGTCGCTGCCCCGGTACTTGGTCGGGTCGTCGCTCGTCGTGTGGGCGCCGAGTCGGTAGGTCACGGCCTCGATCGCCTGCGGTCCCTTGCCCTCACGAGCCTCGTCCAGCGCGACACGGGAGACCGCGTAGCTGGCGAGCACGTCGTTGCCGTCCACGCGGACGCTCGGGATGCCGTAGCCGGCGCTGCGCTGCACGAGCGGCACGCGCGACTGGGTGGAGACGGGCACCGAGATGGCCCAGTGGTTGTTCTGCAGGAAGAAGACCGTCGGAGCCTGGTAGCTCGCGGCGAAGACCATCGCCTCGTGCACGTCGCCCTGGCTGGACGCGCCGTCGCCGTAGTAGACGATGACCGCTTCGTCGCGGTCGAGATCGCCGGAGCCCGTGCGCCCGTCGAAGGTGAGACCCATGCCGTAGCCCGCGGCGTGCAGCACCTGCGATCCGAGCACCAGCGTGTACAGCCGGGTGTTGCCGTTCTTGGGGTCGGTCGGGTCCCATCCCCCGTGCGAGACGCCGCGCATGAGCTTGATGATGTCGACCGGGTCGACGCCGCGGATGCGCGTGACCGCGTGCTCGCGGTACGAGGGGAAGACGGTGTCCTGTGTGCGGAGGGCGCGGCCGGAACCGACCTGTGCCGCCTCCTGTCCGCGGCTCGGCGGCCACAGCGCGAGCTGGCCCTGACGCTGCAGGTTCGTCGCCTGGGTGTCGATCGCGCGGATGACGACCATGTCCCGGTAGAACTGCTCCAGTTCCGCGTCGCCGATCGCGTCGATCAGGGGAAGGTACCGTTCTGCGGCGGCGGACGGCGCGTACCGCCCGGTCTCGTCCAGAACGCTCACAAGGGGTGTCTCGGAGGTGGTCACGCTCTCACGCTACCCGCGCGCGCATGCCGGGTCACGCATACCTAGGACGCCCTTGTAACTGCCCGGAAACCGGAGAAATCCGCGAGAACCCGCGGGAGGCGACCGCTCAGCGGGCGCAGCCGGCGACCTCGAGCACGCGGGCGATGGAGCCCTCCTCACCCACCGAGATGCGGATGCCGTCGCCGGAGAACGGACGCACGATGAGGTCGTTCTCGACGAAGGCGGCAGCCACCTCGTCGGTGCGCTCACCCGCCGGCAGCCAGACGAAGTTGGACTGGGAGTCCGGCACCTCCCATCCCTGCGCACGAAGCCCCTCCACGAGGCGGCCGCGGCGTTCGACGATCACGGCGACGCGCTCCAGTAGCTCCGGCTCGGCGTCGAGGCTGGCGATCGCGGCGTTCTCGGCGGCAGAGGTGACCGAGAGCGGGATGCCGGTCGTGCGGGCGGCGTCGAGCACCTTCTCGTGCCCGATCGCGTAGCCGACCCGCAGCCCGGCGAGTCCGTAGGCCTTCGAGAAGGTGCGCAGCACCACCACGTTCGGGTGCTGCTCGAACACGCGCTCCGCCAACCCGTCCACTGCGTCGGGTGCCGTGACGAACTCGGCGTAGGCCTCGTCCAGGATGATCAGGATGTCGCTCGGCACGCGCGCCACGAACGCGGCGAACTCGGCCGAGGTGATGATCGGGCCGGTCGGGTTGTTGGGCGTGCACAGGATGATCGCGCGTGTGCGCTCGGTCACGGCATCCGCCATCGCATCGAGGTCGTGGCGGGAGTCGGCGGTGAGCGGCACCTGCACCCCGGTGGCGCCGGCGACGAGCGGAAGGCTCGGGTACGCCTCGAAGGAGCGCCAGGCGTAGATGACCTCGTCGCCGACCGACGCGGTCGCGAGGATCAGCTGATGCAGGATCGACACGCTGCCGGAGGCGACATGCACCTGGTCGGGCTCGACCCCGTAGCGGGCGCCCAGACGCGCACGCAGACGGCCGGCGGTGGCATCCGGGTAGCGGTTGATGGGCGTGGTGCTCTGCAGCGCGTCGAGCACCGACGGCAGCGGGTCGAACGGGTTCTCGTTGCTCGACAGCTTGAAGGCGTCGGGGCCGGCCTGCTTTCCCTGGCGATACGGCGCGAGAGCGGCGATGGCGGGACGGATGCGGGGCAGGATCGGCTCGGTCACGAGGTCGAGTCTACGAGGGCGGGGTGAGCGCACCCGAG
Organism: Microbacterium oxydans; assembly: GCF_000956405.1. GTDB lineage: Bacteria > Actinomycetota > Actinomycetes > Actinomycetales > Microbacteriaceae > Microbacterium > Microbacterium oxydans_C. Next base: position 17,706 of record NZ_JYIV01000026.1, on the reverse strand, counting down.
GTGGTGGAACGCCGCCGGTTGCCCCTGTCGCGGCCCGAAGCACGATGGTACCATTTTGGTATGGCTATGACGGTGCGACTCCCGGAAGAACTCGATGCGCAGCTCGGCGAGCTGGCATCGCGGCGACACACGTCCAAGCACGCACTCCTCATCGAGGCCGCGGACCGTTTTCTGCGCGAGGAGGTCACGACCGAGCAGGCCGTGTCGATCGCCCGCGGGGTGGCTGACCGATACGCAGATCTCCTCAAGAAGCTCGAAGACGCGTGACTCGATACGTCGAGCTTCCGCACGCGGTAGGCGTCACCGAGGAACTCGGCCTCCACATCCGAGACATCGGGCTTCTGTCCTCCGCGCTCGCCCGACCGTCGAGTTCGATGTTCGGAGTCGAGGCCTACCCGGATCTCGAAGTCAAGGCGGCAGCTCTGCTGTCATCCCTGAGCCAGAATCACCCTCTGTTCGATGGCAACAAGCGCTTCTCCTGGGTCCTCACCCTGACGTTCCTCGAGATGAACAACGTCATCATCGACATGGAGACCGAACTTGCCTTCGACCTCATCCTTCGGACTGCGCAGAGCACGTCCTCCCTGGACGAGGTCGCTGCGCTCCTGCGCGCTCACTCCCGCTGAACCCCGACGGCCCACCGCATTCCCGTGGAAGACACCGCCCGCTGACACGTGCGGGAGTCCGTGGGACACTGGTCGGACTATGCGCTTCATCATCCGCGTCGTCGTCAACGCCTTCGCCCTCTGGGTCGTCACGCTGATCCCTGCCCTGCAGGTGACCATCCGAGCCTTCCCGCCCGGTGAGACGATGCAGCTGGTGCTGACCCTGCTCGCGGTGGCCGCGATCTTCGCGCTCGTGAACACGATCATCGGCACAGTCGTGAAGATCGTCGCGTTCCCGCTCTACATCATCACGTTCGGGCTGATCGGCTTCCTGATCAACGGCTTCCTGCTGTGGCTGACCGCGTGGATCACGAGCGGGTTCGGTTGGGGCCTCACGGTCGGCGACTTCTGGTGGGGCGTGCTCGCGGCACTGATCATCTCGGTGATCAACGGCATCTTCGGCTTCATCCTGCGCCCGCAGAGCAAGAGCCGTCGCGACTGAGACCGGGCCTCACTCCGCGCCGTCGAGGCGCAGCGGGCTGATCTCCGCCAGGAACGTGAAGTCGCGATCGTCGTGCACGATCGGCAGGCCGCGACGGATGGCGACAGCGGCGATGAGACAGTCGGTCATGCTCCGGATCGGGTGCCCGTTGGCGCTCGAAGCCCGATACAGCTCCGCCGCATCCCGGAAGTCGGTCATCGGCACCAGCGGGGCGAGAAGCAGACCGTTCGTGAGGGCGTCGACTCGAGCGAGCTCCCGCGGCCTCTTCGCACCCGCGAGCAGCTCCATGATGATCGGCTCCGTGATGGCGAGCTCAGCACCGGAACCGATCAGTCCCTCCAGCCTTTCGACGACCGGGGAATCGAGCCCGCGGAGAAAGCCGATCCACGCAGAGGAGTCGACCAGGATCACCCGGGACTCCACGCCGAGGGAGGGTCGGTGCGCATATCGTCGAGGTCCCCACTCCACCCGGTGCCCTTGAGACCGAGGAGGAACTCCGACGTGAGTGGCACACCCACCAGCCGTCGGAGTGCGAGATCGACGGCTTCCTTCTTGGTGGAGAGGTCGTACCTGCGCATGACCTCGCGGACGAGATCGTCGTCGAGGTCGATGTTCGTACGCGCCATGCACAGACCATACACCTCGTATACACCAGACACCCCGATCACTCAGTCCGCTCCGCGCGGTACTCGGTGCGCTCGACCTCGACCGCTCGGCCGAGCTCGTCCCAGTACTCATCGAGAGCCACGGCGCGAGGGTCGGTCGACGCGTCGACCATCTCGGCCGTCTCGATGTAGGTCTCGAGACCGTGGGTCTTCAACTGCAGGTCGTGGATGCCGTCTGCTGGATCCCCCACCCGGGAAGCCGTGAAGCTGTCGGGCGACCCTGTCCCCTCCGCCGACCCGCCAGCGGCGAGCGCCGACACGACGTCATCGGTATGACGGAGCTGGATCAGCGTCTGCTCGTCGCCGAGAGTCGGTTCGGTGGGACTGCCTGCCGTGATCTGCATCGACACCTCGTAGTCGCTCTCCACGGCCAGTCGCGTGGCGATCATCCCTCCCTGCGAGTGCGCGACCACATCGACACGGTCGCCCGGTTCGACACCCGCAGCAGCCAGAGCGTCGAGTGTCGCCTGATACGACGCCGAGGCGGCGCCCTGATAGAGCTCGATGTTCGAGGTCATGTCCCACGGCTCCGCACCCTTCTTCAACGACAGCAGTGAGCTCTGGGTACCGGCGACGTACGCCACATAACGCGTCGTCCCTCCTGCCATCGTGTACTTCTCCACGGCGACCTGCGCACCTGCTCCCGGGATCCTCCTGAATGCCCCGGCGAGATCGTTCGGTGCCCGTGGAGTCGACGTCTTCACGGGCGTCACCTGCAGCGGAGCCACCGGCGCGGAGTTCGGTGCCTTCGCTCCCGGCGCCACAGGCCCCGCCGCTCCCGGCCGCACCTTTCCATGTCCCGAGGCGAGCCCCACCAGAGCCCCGACCAGGAACACCGGGGGCAGCATCCCACCCAGGTCGTACTGCTCTCCGAGCCCTTCGAACCTCCGTCGCTCCCAGCCGGCGAGCAGCCAGTCGGCCATCCTCCCCACCCGCTCATCGTCGGCGACCATGCCCTCGGCACGTGCGCGTATGTCGCTCGACGCCGCGGCATCGGTGAGGGAGAGCGCCTCGGCCTGGGCCCGCAGTTCCACCACCTCGAACGCGTCGGCCATCAGCAGCGTTCCGACGCAGGCATTGTCGATCTCGGCAGCCAGTCCGTCGATGCGGTCGCCGCTGAGCCGTAGAGCGCCGACGTCCACACGCAGCACGACGTCGTCGGCTGACGAGATCGCCTCCCCCGCTCGCACCACCGCCGCCCCGGCCTCTTCGTACTGCGCCGCCACCGCCCGCAGGCGCGCACCGACCTCGCGCAGCTGCTCGGTGTCGATCGCGATCGCTCCGCCGTGTTCGATCTCCAGGTCTCCGGCAGTCACCGCACCGGGTGCGCGAGCGATTCCCGTCATTCCGAGCCCTCCAGCTCCCATTGCCGAATCCGGAGGCTCCCGACCTGCGCGCCCGTATCGTCGCGTACCCGCGCGAGCATCTCGTGGAGCGCCCGGAAACCCTCCGAGCGCCAATCGGTCGCATCGACGAGCGAGACGAGGGTCGCCCCCGCCTGTTCCAGGGTCGCGATCGCGTCTGCGACTTCTCGATGCGCGAGGGCCCGACCCCACGCCTGCGCGGAGCCACCGTATTGGTCGAGTGCGAACGAGTACATGGCTCCAGCATTCGGGATCACGTCCCGCGCAGATCACCGGGAAACCGCAACCCGTGGACAGGTGGGCGCCCGCGGCCGGTGTGCAGAGCGCATCACGAGCCGGCTCGCGCTGTGCAGGACGGCCGAGGGCGGGCAGAATGTATCTGTGACATCCCCGGATCCCTTCCGCGTGATCTTCGTCTGCACGGGGAACATCTGCCGCTCTCCCATGGCCGAGGTCGTCTTCCGCGACCTCGCCGAGCGGCAGGGACTCGGCCCGCGCATCGTCTCGCGCAGCGCCGGAACAGGCGATTGGCATCTCGGCGAGCGCGCCGACCATCGCACGATCGACTCGCTGGCCCGTCGCGGCTACGACGGCACCCAGCACCGCGCCCGCCAGTTCACCGCCGCGGCCTTCGCCGACAACGACCTCGTCGTCGCCCTCGACCGCACCCACGAGCGCATCCTTCGGGAATGGGCCCATGACGAAGACGAGGACGGGAAGGTCACACTGCTGCTCGCTTTCGACCCGAACGCCTCGACCCATGATGTGCCTGACCCCTACTACGCCGGCGCCGACATGTTCGATTCGGTGCTCGGTATGATCGAGACGGCGACTCGCGGCCTGTTCCGCCAGCTCGAACCCGCCCTGCGCCAGCCCCGCACGCCCCGAACCTTCGGGGCCTCATCAGGAGGACTCCCCTGACTTTCCAGCCTTCGCTCCCGCCCCAGCCCCTGAGCCCCCTCGACGGCCGCTACCGTGGCGCCGTCACCGGCCTCGCCGACTTCCTGTCCGAGGCGGGCCTGAACCGGGCGCGCGTCGAGGTCGAGGTCGAGTGGCTGATCGCCCTCACCGACCGCTCGCTGTTCGAGACGAGTCCACTTTCGGACGGTGACAAGGAGCGCCTGCGCGCGCTGTACCGCGACTTCGGGCAGGCCGAGATCGACTGGCTCTCCGAGAAGGAAGCGGTCACGCAGCACGACGTGAAGGCGATCGAGTACCTCGTGCGCGACCGGCTCTCGACGCTCGGCCTCGACCACATCGCCGAGCTCACGCACTTCGCGGCGACGAGCGAGGACATCAACTCCGCGTCCTACGCCCTCACCGTCAAGCGCGCGGTCGAGGAGGTCTGGCTCCCGGCTCTGGACACCGTGATCGCGAAGCTGCGCGAGCTCGCGGTCGAGCACGCCGACGCCGCGATGCTCTCTCGCACGCACGGCCAGCCCGCGACGCCCTCGACCATGGGCAAGGAGCTCGCGGTCTTCGCCTGGCGCCTGGAGCGCGTGCGTGCGCAGATCGCCGGCTCCGAGTACCTCGCGAAGTTCTCCGGGGCGACCGGCACCTGGTCCGCCCACCTCGCGGCCGAGCCGGACGCCGACTGGCCGACCATCGCCCGCGAGTACATCGAGGGGCTGGGTCTCGGCTTCAACATCCTCACCACGCAGATCGAGTCGCACGACTGGCAGGTCGAGCTGTACGACCGCGTGCGTCACGCCGGCGGCATCCTGCACAACCTCGCCACCGACATCTGGACCTACATCTCGCTCGGCTACTTCGCGCAGATCCCGGTCGCCGGGGCCACCGGTTCGTCGACCATGCCGCACAAGATCAACCCGATCCGCTTCGAGAACGCCGAGGCCAACCTCGAGATCTCGGGCGCCCTTCTCGCGTCGCTCGGCCAGACGCTCGTCACCAGCCGCCTGCAGCGCGACCTCACCGACTCCACCACGCAGCGCAACATCGGCGTCGCGTTCGGGCACTCGCTGCTTGCGCTGGACAACCTGCGCCGCGGCCTGAACGCGATCTCGCTGTCGCGCGACGTGCTGCTCGCCGACCTCGACGTGAACTGGGAAGTGCTGGCCGAAGCGATCCAGACGGTCATCCGCGCCGAGGTCGTCGCCGGCCGTTCCACGATCACCGACCCGTACGCGCTCCTCAAGGAGCTCACCCGCGGTCACCGGGTCGGTGCCGCCGACCTCGCCGAGTTCGTGCAGGGCCTCGAGATCGGCGACGCGGCGAAGCAGCGGCTGCTCGCGCTGACCCCCGCGACATACACCGGCATCGCGGAGCGCCTCGCCCGCTGAACCCGCGACGGGCTAGGAGCCCGACTCTCCGGAGTGCTCCTCGACGCTGTCCTTCGGCATGAACGACGCCGCCAGGAGGGTGAGCACCGCGGTCACGGCGACCGCGACGAACACCCACACCGACGCGTGGATGATCGTGTCGGGGTCATCGGGTCCCGCGCCCTGCGCGATGACCGCGTTCGAGATCGCCCCGAATACCGCCACTCCCACGGCGCTTCCCGCTGAGCGCGCGAACGCGTTCATCCCGGTCACCGCTCCCCGCTCGCCCCACCCGACCGAGGCCTGCGCGGCGATAAGGGTCGGGGCCGCACTCCACCCGAGGCCGAAGCCGAGGAGGAAGGCGATGCCCGCGATGACGAACGGATTGGGCCAGGAGGCGACGGCGGCGAGTGCGATGGCCGCGACGGTGGTGATGCTCATGCCGATGAGCGTGGTGCGGCGGAAGCCGATGCGCAGGTACAGGCGTCCGGCATTCGCAGCGGCGAGCGGCCAACCGAGGGTCAGTGCCGCGACCGCGAGACCCGACAGCAGCGGAGCGATGCCGATGGACCCCTCGAGGTAGGCCGGGGCGAAGCTGGTCACTCCGAGCATCAGCGCGCCGATGCCGAGCGAGACCAACGTGGTCGTGAGGATGAGCCGACGCGTGACGAGGCGCAGATCCACGATCGGCTCGGCGACCCGGCGCTCCACGACCCCGAAGGCCAGCAGCGCGACCACCCCGATCCCGAAGCAGAGGGCACTCTGCACAGACAGCCAGGCCCAGGCGTTCCCACCCTCCAGCATGCCGAGGATGAGCGCCGTGAGCCCGACGGCGAGCAGCACCGCTCCCCCGTAGTCGATGCTGTGCCGCTGGGTCTGCTTCTGCTCCTTGTAGGTGCGCAGCAGCATCCATCCGGCGATCAGACACAGGGGCACGTTGATCCAGAAGATCCACCGCCAGGCGTCGAGCTGGGCGAAGATGCCGCCGAGCGCAGGACCGACGACGGAGGAGATGGCCCAGACGCTCGCGACGTATCCCTGCACCTTGGCGCGTTCGGCGACCGTGTAGATGTCTCCGACGATGGTCATCGACATCGGTGCGACGGCACCCGCACCGATGCCCTGGATGATGCGGAACACGATCAGCGCCGGCATGCTCCAGGCGAACCCGCAGAGGATGGATCCGAGCAGGAACAGCGCGATGCCGAGCAAGATGATCGGCTTGCGGCCCACCGTGTCCGCGAACCGCGAGTAGATGGGCACACTCACGGCCTGCGCCAGGAGGTACACCGAGAACAGCCACGGGAACTGCTGGTAGCTGCCGAGGTCGCGCACGATGCTCGGCACAGCGGTGGCGAGGATCGTCGCGTCGATGGCGATGAGGCCCGTGGCGAGCATGAGCGCGCCGAGGATGGGTCCCCGCTCCGACCGGAGTCCGATGGAGGCGCGGTCGACGGAGGCAGTCACCTCAGGGACAAGCCGATCCACCCCACCGGTATTCCGGATCGTCGCGGACCCTCTCGCTACCCAGCTCGCTGCACTGCTCGCCCCCGCTCAGTGCGCCGGGCCGAGGTCGCGCATGGGCTTGCCGTTCTTCGGGTTGCCCGGCTTCACCTTGCGGCGCTCCCCGTTGACGAGCACGACCACGTTGCTCATGTTCGGCGCCCGGTCGGCGACGACGTCGTAGGAGACGACCTTGCCGTCTCGCCAGGTGCAGTCGACGCGGTACCCGCCTCGGGCGCGGAGGCCGGCGAACGATCCGCTCGCGGCCCAGTCCGCCGGCACGGCGGGGAGCAGGCGGATGACCCCACCATGGCTCTGCACGAGCATCTCCGCGATCGCTCCGACGATGCCGTAGTTGCCGTCGAGCTGGAACGGCGGATGGTTGGCCCACAGGTTCTGCAGGATGTTGTAGGTGAGCAGCCCGCGCACCATGATGCCCGCCCGCTCCGCATCGCCGAGGCGCGCGAACAGGCCGGCCCGCCACGGCCAGGTCCACGAACGACGGCTGTCTCCCGAGACCGTGGCCGCCGTGAACGGCACGCCCTCCTTCTCCCCGCACCGGGCCTTCAGCGAGACCAGCGCCGCCGCGGAGAGCTCCGGCGTGTCGGGGGTGATCTGCCGGCCCGGGTACACGGCGAAGAGGTGCGACGTGTGCCGGTGGATGTCGTCCGGGTCGTCGCGGTCGGTCTGCCACTCCTGCAACTGGCCCCATCGACCGATCTTGTTCGGCGCCAGACGCGCCTGCATGTCGGCGACCGTCTTCTGATACTTCTTGTCGGCGCCGAGTGCCTTCGCGCACTCGAGGTAGTTCTGGAACAGATCCCAGATGATCTGCTGGTCGTGCATGACACCGTCCTCGCGCGGACCGTGCTCCGGGGACCAGCCCATCGGCGCGACGAGTGTGCCGTCGGGGAGCTCCTTGAGCTGGTCCTCCCAGAACTGGCAGATCTCCTTGATCAGCGGGTAGGCGAGGTCGCGCAGGTACTTCTGATCCTGCGTGAACGCCCAGTGCTCGTAGAGGTGCTGGGCGTACCAGGCGCTGGCGATCGTGTTCCACTCCCACGAGTTGCCGCCGAAGATGCTCTGCGAGGTGCGCGCCGTCCACCCGCGCACGTCAGCGCCGAACGCGTTGCGCGTCGCGACCCGGCTGGGCACGGCCACCTCTCGGATGAACGTCGCGAGAGCCTCATGGGACTCCGGGAGGTCGGCGGTCTCCGCGCCCCAGTAGTTCATCTGCACGTTGATGTTGGTGTGATAGTCACTGGCCCACGCCGGCTGGTTGCTGTTGTTCCACAGCCCCTGCAGGTTGGCCGGGAGTCCCCCGGGCTTCGACGAGCTGAGGAGCAGATAGCGGCCGTAGGCGTAGAGCGTCTGCTCGAGCGTCGGGTCGGCCTCCCCCTTCCCGTAGCGGAGCAGCCGGCGATCGGTGGGCATGGCCATCACGGCCTCGCCTGTCGATCCCCATTCGACCTTCGCGCGCTGCATGAGTTCGAGAACCTGCGCGGTGTGCGCGGAGCGCAGGTCCTTCCACGACCGGGAGGCCGCGGCGTTCAGCGCCTTCTCGATCTCCGGCTGCGGCGCTGCGCCGCGCCAGCCGTGCGCCGCGCTCAGACGATAGTCGGTGCGCGCGTCGAGCAGCAGCGTGATGCTCGACGCCTCCGAGACGCGCAGCCCGCCGTCGGCCGCGGTGACCTGACCGTCGGTCTCGACGATGCGGACGACGGCCGCGTGAGTGAGGTCGTTGGCCATCGTCCCGGCGAAGCTCAGTCGGCGTCCGCTCGCGTCGATCGCGGTCGCGACACCGTCCTGCTTGGAGGCGAGGGTGAGCAGCGCGGTCAGAGCGCCGGGCCGATCGGTGGTGAACCGCACCGCGATGACGTCGGCTTCCCGACTCGCGAACGCTTCGCGCAGCACCGTCCCCTGCGCGGTCGCAAAGTGGGTGCTGTGGGTGCCGTCGACGATGTCGAGCGCACGCCGGTAGTCGACGACGGCCTTGGCACCGGCCGTGCTGAATCCGTCGCCGGTGAAGGCGATGCCGCCGAGACGGATCGCGCCCGGGGCGGAGAACGAGATGCGGTACATCGCGTACGCGGTGGTGTTCGCGTACGTGAAGGTCCGCCCCGCGCCGCGGTCGGGGAACGTCTCCCCTGCTCGGGTGTCGAGGGTCTTCCAGGTCAGCCCGTCGTCCGAGCCGGCGACGATCCAGTCACGCGGATCCTGCTCCGGTGCGTCGGGAGCGCTGGTGAGCACGTAGCCGTTCAGCGTGATCTTCGAGGACGGCTCGACCTGCCACACCGCATCGCCACCCGTCGCGGGAACGGCCCAGACGGTCGCGGGATCGGCGTCGATGCTGCCGACGAGCGAGTCGGCGTGACCGCTGGGCGACGACACGTAGACGGCGCTCCCCTGCGCCAGATCGACCCCGCCGAGCGCGATCTCCCCCACCTGGAAGTGACTGACTCCCGCCTTCGGCGCGAACACGAAGCGATAGTGCGCGTACGCGGTGGTGTTGGCGAACGTGAAGCTCTTGGACTGGAGCCGCTGGGGGAACGGCGCCTCGGAGCGGTCATCGAGCACGACCCACGCCGCTCCGTCGGACGAGCCTTCCAGACGCCAGTCCTGCGGGTCCCGCGCAGGGACGTCGTTGGCACTCGTGCGCACATACGACGAGACGACGGCGGGGGCGGCGAGATCGGCCTGCCAGATCACCTCAGCGGGCGGCGCGATCAGGCACCATTTCGTCGCAGGGTTGCCGTCGAACGTCTTCTCGACGCTCTCACCGCCGGACACCTGGTACGGGCCGCCGGGCGAGCTGACGGTGGTGCGCGCGCCGAAGGCCACCGTCACCTCGCCGAAGTCACGGAAGGATCCGAAGCCGGTCACGCTGGTGTCGTAGGCGCCGTCGGGCTGGCCGGCGAGAGCGTTGTCGTAGTCGTTGACCCCGCCCCACAGGCTCTGCTCGCTGAAGTGGATCACCTCGGCGTCCGGGTTGCCGAACAGCTTCGCGCCGAGACGGGCGTTGCCGATCGGGAGAGCCTGGGTCTCCCAGTCCGTCGCCGGTTTCGCGTACCAGAGCGCATGCGGGGACAGCTGAGGGCGCGGGATGGCGCCGGCCGCAACGGCACGCAGTGGAGCCTGAGCCGAGAACGTGCTCGCCGCGGCAGGGCGGGCAGCGAGGAACTGGGGGACGAGCGGGGCGAGAAGGGCGAGACCGCCCACCTGCAGCACCTGTCGACGGGAAATGGGGTCCTTCATCACAGCAATCCTCCGGAGCATCATCGATCTACTGGGGCCGTGCGGCCTCGCAGCCGGTCGTGGATGCGAGGCGTCGGAGCCAGTGTGCGCGCACGATACATCGGATGTCTAGAGACGATCGTCCAGAAGGCTCGCCGAAAGTCGGGATGAAACCCCTGACCGCCACCATCTTTGATCCGATGTTCAGGCGGGAGACGCGCGAGTCGACCCGGGGGAAGAGCTATCCGGATCAGGAGGAGGCGGGACGACCAGGCGCTTCGGAGTCGGGGTTCTCGCCCTCGGGCTCCGGGTCGTACAGCACCGGACGATCGATCGTCTTCGTCACGTCGGAGGGATCGACCGCGAGGATCAGCATCGCCAGGATCAGCAGCGTCACGATGAAAGCACCACCGCCGACGACGAGGCCGAGGGCGATCGGGGTCAGGCCCTCGTAGGTGCCGTTCGCGATGGAGGCGTTCACGCGCGCGGTGAAGGCCCCGGTGGAGACCAGCGTGACCACCATGGCGAACACGCCGCAGCCGAGTGCGATGAGGAGCAGGTGCAGGGGTCGCAGAATGTCCCGGCGGGTGGGCTTCTCGTCGCTCATCGCTCTCCTCCATGCTCCGCCGGAGCGGAGCTGTCGTTCGAATCGGATGCCGCCGTGACCGCGTCGGCCTGCTTCGGCGTGAGCCCGGCGATACCGAGGAAGACCGCGACGATCGCCGCGTAGCCACCGAACATGCCGACACCCAGGATGATGCCGGAGAGCACGAACGTGCCTGCCTTGTCGATCGTGTACTCCTGGAGGAACCCCGCGGGGATCAGCAGCAGCGCGATACCGAGCAGCACACCCAGTGCGCCGACCGAGATCGCGTCGCGCGACAGCATGCCGCCGACGCGACGGGAGCGGATGCCGGCGAGCAGTTCGATGCCGCCGCTGACGATCGCCCAGGAGGAGACCACGACGAAGAAGAGGTCATCGGAGCGCCAGGCGGGGATGCCGCTCACGAAGCCGGCGATCGTCCCGACGGCGGCGAGCAGCACCGAGGGCCAGCGCGACCCGGCCGGCAGCACCAACCAGGCGGCGAGCACGTGCACGAGCGCCGTGAGGGAGACGAAACCGCTGAAGACGGACAAGCCGACGGGAGCGGAGTGATCAGACGAGAACGTGATCATGAGCGCGGCGATTGCGGCGAACAGAGCGCGCAGCAATTGCACGTGGCGCATGGTGAATGCGCGAGCAGGGGCAGACATGACGGTCCAGAGTCCTCCGGGGTGTTGCTCCCAGTCTACGCAAGGCTGCGTGGCCGCGACGCCGGGAGCCGCGCGGAGGGAGGATTCGTGAAGCCCGGCGGATCTCCCCAGATCGATTGCCGGGCTTCACGACATACGCAGCAAGGGGGGCATCACTGCGTCAGGCCGGTCGTTCGCAGGCACGGGCACCCTGCCCGCGAAGACGGCCAAGTGACCCCACATGCCCACCCGGTCCCCTGAGGTACGCGCGTGCGGTCGTATGCTCACTCTAAAGCGCTGATCTTCACATACCGGAGGGGATCTGTGATGAATCTCGAAGATGACGCGCGCAGAGCCGAACACGATGACTTCGCGACCGCCCTGCGCGACGCGATAAACGCGAAACCGGTGACCCTGTCCTGGCTGCAGCGACAGCTCAAAGCGCGGGGCAACCGCGTGTCGATGGCCACTCTGAGCTATTGGCGGTCGGGGGCCAGACGACCGGAGGGCGCGCAGTCGTTGGCTGCCCTCGCCGACATCGAGGAGCTCCTCGGACTCCGCGTCGGTGCCCTGAGCAGGATGCTCCGCTCGACGAACCGCACCGGCCCGCTCGGACCGAATCAGTTCCCGATCGACGAGGAGGAGCTCGAGCTGGCGGTGATCGAGGCCTTCCGTGCGCTGGGGGCCACATACCCGGACACCTCGCGGGAACTCACGACCCATTCGGTGACCGACGTCGGAGCCGACGGCAACGTGGCGTACAGCATCACGCGGAGCATCGTGCAGTCGACGGTGGGCACGATCACGGCGATACCGTTCCTGGAGATCAGCCCCGGAGTCCGCACCCCTCCCCCACTGCTGAAGGCCGTGTCGGGGGGCAGGATCGCGGCGCGCTACTCCCACCCCGACGGCGAGGTGCACGGCGCGCTGTTTGAGCTCGACGTTCCGCTGACCGCGCCGGAGACTGCGATGGTCGAGTGGGCGGTCGAGTACCCGCCCGACTATCCGGCGACCCGCGACACCGGTCACGCGCTCGCGCAGAAGGCCAGGGAACTGCTGGTGTGGACCCGCTTCCACCCCGACGCGATCCCCGACTGGTGCGAGGAGCACATCGAGACGCCGGACGGCGTCACGATCACCCCGCTCCCGCCGCCGCGGGGGAACTCGGTCCACCTGGTGCGTCGAGCGTTCGGTCCCGGCGCGCTGGGCCTGCAGTGGGGGTATGGCCCCCGCGAGGATCACCCGGGCTGATCGCCGACGGCGACCGGACGCCCCGGCGTGTTCGACCACTGGCTCCACGAACCGGGGAAGACCTTGGCCTCGATGCCGACCTCGTGCAGGACCAGCGCGGTGTGGGCGGCGGTGACGCCCGAACCGCAGTAGGCGGCGACGGGTGTGCCCGGGGTCACGCCGACCTCGGCGAAGCTCGCCAGGATCGTCTCCTTGTCGAGGATCTTCCCGTCTGCGTCGAAGTGCACGGGTTCGGGAAGATTGCGCGCACCGGGGATGTGTCCGCCCACGGGATCGAAGGGCTCGGAGTCGCCGCGATACCGGTCCGCGGCTCGCGCGTCGATCAGCACCCCGGATGCCGGGAAGGCCGCGGCCTCGTCGATCGACAGGGCATCGTCGCCGACGGGCTCGAGCACCACGTCGCCCGGCTCAGGGCTCACGTCGTCGGTCGCGACGTCGAACCCCTCGGCCAGCCAGCCTCGGAGGCCGCCGTCGAGCACGCGCACGTCGACGCCGGCCTGCCGCAGCAGCCACCAGGCGCGGGCGGCCGCGATGCCCTTGACGTCGTCGTAGGCGACGACCGTGTCACCGGAGCGCACACCCCAGCGACGCGCCGCGTCCTGGAGTGTGGCCGTCGACGGAAGCGGGTGGCGTCCCTCCGCAGCCTCGCCATGCGTGGAGAGCTCGGTGTCGAGCGCGGCGAACACGGCTCCGGGGATGTGCCCGGAGAGATAGTCGTCGTGTCCGGCTTCAGGACGGTCGAGTCGCCAGCGCACATCGATCACACGCACCGGCGCGCACCGGGTCAGCAGGTCGTTCAGTTCGACGGCACTCACGAAGTCGCTCATGCTGCGAGGCTACCGAGTCCGCCGGGATGCGCTGCCCCCGGTCGTCTTCTCCCGTCACTTTCGAATCGCGCAACTGGTTCCATCCGGCGGCTGTTCGGCACCATTCACGCGATTCGAACGACGACTGCGGCCCGTTAGGCTCTATCCGGCAACGTCGAGAAAGGGGCAACGATGCCCTTTCGGTGGATGCGTCTGCGCCCCCAGGAAGCCGCGCTCATCGCGATCACCGCGGTCTGGGGCGGCACCTTCCTGCTCGTGCACTGGGCCATGGAGCACTCCGGTCCGTGGTTCTTCGTCGGCATCCGGTTCCTGATCGCGGGGCTCATCAGCGTGGTGATCTTCCGACGCGTGCTCCGCGGCATCCGCTGGCGCGACATCGGCGCCGGCGTGGCCATCGGCATCATGATCTATCTCGGCTACGGCCTGCAGACGCTGGGGCTGCAGACCATCGACAGCAGCACATCGGCCTTCATCACCGCGATGTACGTGCCGATGGTGCCGCTCGCCCAGTGGGCCGTGTTCCGCAAGCGCCCGCCGGCCATGGCGTTCGTGGGCGCAGGGCTGGCCTTCGTCGGACTGCTGTTCATCGCGGGGCCGGATGCCTTCGCCCTGACGCTCGGCGCCGGGGAGATCGCGACCATGGTCAGCACCCTGCCGATCGCGGCCGAGATCATCCTGATCAGCCTCTTCGCCGGGAAGATCGACCTCGGGCGCATCACGATCGTGCAGCTGCTCACGGCCGGCGCGCTGGGGCTGCTCACCATGCCGGTGGTCGGCGAGGGGGTGCCCGAGTTCTCCTGGATCTGGGTCGGCTGCGCGGTGGGGCTGGGGGCGGCGAGCTGCCTGATCCAGCTGACGATGAACTGGGCGCAGAAGTCGGTCTCTCCCACGCGCGCGACGGTCATCTACGCGGGAGAGCCGGTCTGGGCAGGAGTCATCGGTCGGATCGCCGGCGAGCGCCTGCCTGCGACGGCGCTCATCGGCGGCGCACTCGTCGTGCTCGGGATCCTGGCGAGCGAGCTGAGACTCGTGCGACGGCGGTGCCCGCCCGAAGCCGCACCCCCGCACGTCGACTCCTGAGGGTCACCGTCGCGGTGTTCCGCTCGCCCGTGGCGCCGCAGTGGTCGAAATCCGTCGGATGGGGAATACTCCGCAGGAGCCCGCGTTGCACCCGGCATGATTGAAAGTTCAACCGTCGTCCCGGTCGCCACGGAACGCACCCGTGTCCGCGTGCCGCTGCGCTTCGGCGACGGCTACTCCACGACCGCCGACGTGGTCACCTTCGATGGTCTGGCAGACGGACGCGAGCACCTGCTGCTCGGGCTCGGCGACTGGCAGGCGGCGATCGATCGCGCGATCGACGGCGGTGAGGCCCCGCTCGTGCGCCCGCACAGCGAGTGCCTCACGGGAGACGTGTTCGGGTCGGAGCGTTGCGACTGCGGACCCCAGCTGCGCGAGGCCGTCGAGCGCATCGCGCAGGAGGGCGGCTTCCTGCTCTACCTGCGCCAGGAGGGGCGCGGCATCGGTCTCTACGCCAAGCTCGATGCCTACGCGCTGCAGGATGCGGGCCTCGACACGTACGAGGCGAACGTCGCGTTGGGCAGGGGCGAAGACGAGCGCGACTACACCGTGGCAGCCCAGATGCTGCACGCAGTCGGCGTCGACGGCATCCGCCTGTTGAGCAACAATCCCGACAAGGCTGTGCAGCTCGAGGCACTCGGCGTCCGCGTGACCGAGCGCGTACCCACCCAGGTGCACCTGTCCGAGTCGAACTCCCGCTACCTGCAGGCCAAGCGCGACCACACGGCGCACACCCTCGACCTGTCCGCGGCATGACGGCAGGTGTGGCAGCGCAGGAGGTCATGATGGCGGCAGCGGAGCAGCATCCGCGTCGACTCGACGACGCCGAGATGGACACCTGGCTGCCGATCATCCGCTTCGTCCAGCTGCTCCCCCAGGTGCTCGATCGCACCCTGAAGGACGAGGTCGGCCTCAACCACGCCCGCTACGCCATCCTCATCACCCTGGCCGGACGCGGCGACAGCGCCGTGACCATGACCGAGCTCGCCCGCATCGCCGGGCTCAGCCGCTCGCGCCTGAGTCATGCCCTGGACTCGCTCGAGGAGCGCGGCTGGGTCGAGCGCACCTCCTGCAGCTCCGACAAGCGCACCCTCTCGGCCACGCTGACACCGGCCGGACGGGAGATGCTCCGCGCCGCCGCTCCCGTGCACGTCGAGCAGGTGCGCGAGCTGGTCCTCGCCCCCCTCACGAGCGAGGAGCGCGAGCAGCTGCGCACGATCCTGGGCAAACTGCTGCCGGGCGTGACCGCAGCCCTGGCGGACAGCGCGACGGCGTGACCTCGACCGTTCTGCTCTGACCTCTCTGCTCTGGCCTTTCTGCTCTGAGCAGAACCGCTCGAATCGCCGGGACGCGCCGGTCTATCGTGAGGCATGGCCGACCTCCTCCCGTTCCCGCGCACTCTCCGTTCGCCCCGTTCGCCCCGTCCGCGGCCGGTCGATCCCGAGCCGCTGTGGCGACACCTGCTGGGAGACCAGCTGCGGCGTCGACGCCACGACCGGGAGGAGACACTCACCGAGACCGCCGAGAAGGCGGGCGTCTCGCCGCAGTACCTCTCGGAGGTCGAGCGTGGGTTGAAGGAGCCGTCGAGCGAGATGATCGCCGCGATCGCGGGAGCGCTCGACACGAGCCTGATCGAGCTCACGAGCGCGGTGGCCGACGAGCTCCGCACGACCGCGATCCCGGCATCAACGTCAGCCGGTGTCTCTTCGCGCGGCGCTTTCGCCCTCGCCGCCTGATCCCGGGCACGTCATCTGCATGCGCGGCTGACGGATGCATGAGCACAGGGGCCGCATCGGTCATGCATCCGTCCGCCGCTCATGCATCCGCACGCCGGCCCACACGCGCGTCAGCTCCGCGCGCCCAACACGGTGTCGATCAGTCCGTAGTCGAGCGCGGCCGCGGCGGTGAACACCCGATCACGGTCGGTGTCGGCACGGAGTTCGGCGACCGTGCGGCCGCTGTGCCTGGCGAGGATCTCCTCCATGTCCGAACGCACCCGCACCACTTCGTCGGCGGCGAGGATCAGGTCGGGGATCGCGCCGCGAGACTGTCCCGCAGGCTGATGCAGCACGATCCGGGCGTGCGCGAGGGCCGCCCGTTCCCCCGCGCCTCCTGCAGCGACCAGGAGCGCCGCGGGGCCGATGGCCTGTCCGACGCAGGTCGTCGCGATGCGCGGTCGGATGTGCTGCATGGTGTCGTAGATCGCCAGCGCGGCTCCTGGATCGCCGCCCTCGCTGTTGATGTAGAACTGGATGCCGGATTCCGGGCTGTCCGCGTCGAGGTGCAGCAACTGGGCGATGAGGGCGTTCGCGACCCCGGCGTCGATCCCGGTGCCGAGGTAGATCACGCGCTCAGCGAGCAGATGCGAGTAGACGTCCATGATGCGCTCGCCCCGGGGGTGCTGCGCGATGACGTTGGGGATCGAGTACGTGCTCATGCGTCCACCCCCAGTCCGACGCGCGCGCGTCGTCGCGGCATCACGTCACCGATCGAGGCCACGATCCCGTCGATGAAGCCGTAGTCCTGCGCCTGGGCGGCCGTGTACCACCGGTCGTGCAGCGAGTCCTCGAAGATGCGCGCGACGGGCTGACCGGTGTCGTCCGAGATGAGTCCGAGCACGGTGTCGCGCATGTGACGCAGGTCGTCGGCCTGCGTCTCGAGCTCACCCGCGGAGCCGCCGATGCCCGCAGAGCCCTGATGCATGAGGATCCGCGCGTGCGGAAGCGCCCGACGCTTGCCCGGGGTGCCGGCAGAGAGCAGGAACTGCCCCGCGCTGCACGCGAGCCCGAGAGCCAGGGTCGCGACGTCGTTGGGAATCAGCCGCATGATGTCGCGGATCGCGAGCATCGAGGGTACCGACCCTCCTGGCGAATGGATCCACAGGGCGATGTCGACTGCGGGGTCTTCAGCCGACAGCGCGAGCAGCTGCGTCATCAGCAGCGTGCCGTTGTCGTCGTCGAGGGCGCCGTCGAGCACGAGCACCCGCTCGTGGAACAGTGCGCGTCTGGCTTCAGGACCGAAATGCAGGATGGGGTTGTCTTCGCTCATGCCCCCAGCATCGGCCGCAGCGCATCGCGAGTGGCGCGAATCCGCCCTCAGCGGCTCTGCCCTGAGCGGATGCCGGTGGGAGACATCCGCTCAGGGCAGAGCCGCTGAGGGCGGA
>NZ_JYIV01000025.1 GCF_000956405.1 Microbacterium oxydans | reverse complement strand
CCCCCCGCACCAGTGCCTGGATCCCGCCCCCCGGTGGGATCGCTACGGCTGTCTACATGGGATGAGACGTGGCACATCCCGATTCATTACGCGACTTCCCGAAAAAACTTCGAGAAGCGCTCTCGATCGTCTGATCAGAGTGTGGGAGGCCGCCGTTCCCCAGATCGGCGGCCTCTGTTCCCCCTCGTGAGACGGGCGGCCGGGTTCTCCTCCCCCGAGGATCCCGACCCGCCCGACCGGCGCGATTACCCCCCGCACCAGCGCCTGGATCCCGCCCCCCGGTGGGATCGCTACGGCTGTCTACATGGGATGAGACGTGGCACATCCCGATTCATTACGCGACTTCCCGAAAAAACTTCGATGAGCTGCGAACGCCGCGTCCACCGCCTGGACGGCACCGCTGCTCCCAGCCGGGCATCCGCTTGGAGTTCGGGCCGAGGGTGGCTTCCCTGGGAGATTCGCGAGAGAATGGTGGAGTCGCGTGATGAGAGGCGCTCTCATGCGTCTCTTCCGGTGGAGGCGCAGCTGCGCCCCGCGACAGATGGATGATTGTGCACGAAGAGAACACGACTCACGACGAAACGATCGGCGACGCCGACCTGATCCTCCGCACCCGCTCGGGAGACACGGGGGCGTTCGGTGAACTCTGGCGACGGCACTACCCGTCCGGACTCTCCGTCGCTCGTTCCGTGACCTCCTCGATCGACCCGGACGATCTGGTTCAGGAGTCGTACACGCGCATCTACCAGGCGATCCTCAAGGGCGGCGGCCCCAACGGCTCGTTCCGCGCCTACCTGTTCACGAGCATCCGCAACACGGCGGCAGGCTGGGGGCGCGCGCGCCGCGAGACAGCGATCGACGAACTCGACACCGTCGCCGACCCCGACAGCACCGACCAGGCCGCAAGCGAGGCACTCGACCGCAGCCTCACCGCTCAGGCGTTCCGCAGCCTCCCCTCCCGTTGGCAGGAGGTGCTCTGGTACACCGAGATCGAGCAGATGAAGCCCCAGGAGGTCGGGCCTCTTCTCGGGATGAAGGCCGGTGCCGTGTCGCAGCTGGCCTTCCGCGCCCGCGAAGGTCTGCGTGAAGCCTGGATCCAGGCCCATCTGCGCAGCGCCGAAGACGGCTCCGAATGCCAGTGGACCATCGAGCACCTGGGCGCCTACTCGCGTGGCAACCTCAGCACCCGCGACCACAAGCGTCTCGAACGGCACCTCGATGAATGCGCCCGGTGCATGATCGTCGCGGCTGAGGCGAAGGACGTCTCCAAGCGTCTCGCCCTCGTGCTGCTCCCCCTCGTCCTCGGCGTCACCGGAGCCGCGGGCTACCTCGCGACGCTCCAGGGCGCCGGCACGCCGATCGTCGCTCTGGCGGGGATGCCCTCGACCATCCCCGGCGCTGTCTTCGCCGGCGACCCCGGCGCCGCACACGCCGCGACCGGTCTCGCCGCGCACGGAAGCTCCGGTTCCGGCGCCGGCGGCTCGGCGGGTGGAACGGCGGGAGCGTCGTCAGGCGCAGGGTCGGCCGGTGGCATGTTCACCGGGATCGGTGCGCTCGTCGGGGTGGGATCCGCCGCCCTGGTCGTGGCCGGCGTCGTCGCCGCCGCCGCGATCGTGCCTGGTCTGGCCGGCGCCGATCCCGCGACCTCGCTCCCGAACGCCGCAGACGGAGAGCCGTCCTCGATCTCCGCAGACGTCGGACCCGACGAGAAGATGAGCCTCGACGAGCCCGTCCTCGTCGAGCCGCCGGCCACCGTCCCGGACGAGAGTCCTGCACCTCCGGTGGCGGAACCGCAGCCGGGCGCGGATCAGGTGGGCCCGGCCGTCACCGTGCCGCCCGTCACGGTCCCACCGGTCACCGTTCCTCCGGTCGATCCCGTGGACCCTGTCGAGCCCGAGAAGCCCGTCGACCCCGTCGACCCGGTGGGACCGGTCACGCCCACGGAGGCACCGACGTGGCAGACCGCCACCATCTGGTTCAACGGACTCCAGGTCCACTACAGCATCCCGGTCTCAGGCGTGGCCGGTCAGCGAGTCGAGGCGCTCCTGGACGACCGCTCCGGCGGGGGTGACAGCATCCTGCTCGACGAGTCCGGCTTCGGTGTCATCGATCTCCGTCCCACCTTCTGGCAGTTCATCGACGCCGACCTCACGACCGTCACGTTCCGCTACGTCCTCGCATCCGGCACGGGCCCTTCCGCTGTCACCACCCTTCTCGAGCTCGAGCCCAACCGCCCCGAGATCCCGGAGGAAGTGGCACCGGTCGAATCGGCCACCGCGACGCCCACCACGACGAGCGACGTCTCCGCGTCGTCGGTGCCGTCCGAGTCTGCTCCGGTCGCTCCCGAGCCGGAAGCACCCGCGCCCGCCCCGGTGCCGGCACCGGCACCGGCACCGGCACCGGCACCGGCCGACGATGCACCGGCCACGGTCGACGCTGCATCAGCTCCGGTCGAGACGGCCCCCGTCCAGACTCCGCCGGCCGAGACGACACCCGCGGCAGCGCCCACCGAGGTGCCCGTCGCGTCGGCCGAGGAAGCCCTCGCCGCCGAATAGACTGGATCCATGCCCTCGGATCCCGCTCCCGTTCCCGGCGTCGACCGTCCGGTGATCACCGCCCTCGACATCGTGCGCGCCGTCGTCCTGATCGTCGCCGTCGCCTCGCTGGCGCTGTGGGGGTTCGCGAGCTGGGATCTTCCGTGGAACATCGTGATCGGCGTCGGAGCGCCGGTGCTGGTGCTCCTCGTGTGGGCGCTCTTCCTGTCACCGCGGCCGGTCCTGCGCGTGCACCCGTTCCTTCGCGCCGCGGTCGAGCTGCTGATCTACGTCGGTGTCACGATCGCCTGGTGGTCGATGGGTCAGGCACTGATCGGCACCGCGTTCGCTCTCGTCGCCGTGGTCGCAGGCGTGCTCAGCGGCCGGCGCGCATTGGCGTGAGGTCGGCCTCGTGAGTGTGCTGGCACTCCTGAAGGAGTCTCTCGGATCCCTCGTCGACACCGATGAGACGTCGCTCGAGCACGCCAGATCCGACCGCTCAGGGCACGCGGCCGCGGGCCGTCCGCTCGCCGTGATCCATGCGGAGAGCGTGGAGCACGTGCAGCAGACCATGCGCATCGCGACGGCCACCCGCACGCCGGTCGTGGTGCGCGGTGCCGGCACCGGACTCGCCGGAGGCGCGAACGCCGGTACGGGCGAGATCGTGCTCTCCCTCCGCCGGATGACCGCGATCAGGGAGATCCGTGCCGACGATCTGCTCGCCGTCGTCGAACCCGGAATCCTCAACGCCGACCTCAATGCCGTGCTCGCGGCTCACGGGCTGTGGTGGGCGCCCGACCCCGCCAGCCGAGACATCTCCACGGTCGGCGGGAACATCGCGACAGGCGCCGGGGGTCTGCTCTGCGCCAAGTACGGAGTGGTGCGGGATGCGGTGCTCGGCGTCGACCTGGTCCTCGCCGACGGACGCCTGCTGCACCTCGGACACCGCAGCGTCAAGGGCGTGACAGGGCTCGACCTCACCGCCTTGGTGGTCGGCTCGGAAGGCACGCTCGGCGTCGTGGTCGGGGCCACCCTCAAGCTCCGCAGGCTGGTCCCTGGCGAGGCCTGCACGGTCGCTGCAACCTTCCCGGGGGTGCGAGGCGCCGCCGCCGCATCGGCCGCCGTGACAGCCGCCGGCCTCCAGCCCGCCATCATGGAGCTGATGGACTCCGCGAGCCTCACGGCCGTGCACGCGCTTCTCTCCCTTCCCCAGCCGAGTCCGGGAGCAGCCCAGCTGACCATCCAGACCGACGGCCCGGCCGCCGCTGCCGAGGCGGACGCCATCGCCGCGATCCTGCGGGCCCACGACGGTCTCACGGTCGTCTCGCACGATCGCGAAGAGGGCGAGCGCCTCCTCGCGGTACGCCGTTCGATGCACGCGGCGATGGCCTCGCTCGGAACCACGCTGATCGAAGACGTCTCGGTCCCGCGGAGCGCGATGCCCGCGATGTTTGACGAGATCGCGCGCATCGAGCGCGAGTACGGCATGGTCATCCCGACGGTCGCGCACGCGGGTGACGGCAACCTGCACCCGAACTTCATCTTCGAGGGGACGCAGACGCCGCCACATGTGTGGGCGGCCGCCGATGAGCTGTTCCGCGCCGCGATCCGCCTCGGAGGCACGCTCACGGGAGAGCACGGCATCGGCGTGCTCAAGCGCCGCTGGCTCGCAGACGAACTCGGCGATGACCAGTGGCACCTTCAGCGCCAGATCGCCGCGGTCTTCGATCCGCTCGGCATCCTCAACCCCGGAAAGGTGTTCAGCGTCGATGCCTGACATCCATGTGAGTGCTGCCGTGATCGTCGATGAGGCGGGCAGGGTGCTGGTGGTCCGCAAACAGGGCACGAGCATGTTCATGCAGCCCGGCGGTAAGCCCGAACCCGGTGAGACCCCCGCGCAGACGTTGATCCGCGAGCTCGACGAGGAGCTCGGGCTGGTGCTCGATGAAGCCGCGCTCCGCCCCCTCGGCACGTTCGTCTCGGCCGCGGCGAACGAACCGGGACACCGGGTGATCGCGGACGCCTTCGCGACCTCCATCGATCCTGCGTCCGTCACCGTTCAGGCCGAACTCGCCGAGCTGCGCTGGATCACCCCCGCAGACCTCGGGACGCTCCCGCTGGCGCCGTTGAGCGTCGAGCATCTGCTCCCGATCGCCTGGCCCGCCCCGGCGGTCTGAATTCAGCCGGGGCAGGCTTCACGCGGGCGTCAGATGCCTTGCCAGGCCGGCTTGTTGGCGAAGGTGTACCGGTAGTAGTCGGCGAGCGCCAGACGCGACGCCGCAGCCTCGTCGACGACGATCGTCGCATGCGGGTGCAGCTGGATCGCGGAACCGGGCAGGAGCGCGGTGAGCGGTCCCTCGACGGCAGCGGCCACGGCTTCGGCCTTGCCCTCACCGAAGGCGAGCAGCACGAGGTGGCGGGCTTCCAGGATGGTCCCGAGTCCCTGCGTGATGCAGTGCATCGGGACCTCGTCGATCGAGTCGAAGAAGCGGGCGTTGTCCTCGCGCGTCTGCTCCGTCAGGGTCTTCACACGCGTGCGGGAGGCGAAGGACGAGCCGGGCTCGTTGAACCCGATGTGCCCGTCGGTGCCGATTCCGAGGATCTGCAGGTCGACTCCACCGGCCGCCGCGATGGCAGCGTCGTAGTCTTCACCCGCATGCTGGATGGTCGCCGCAGCCCCGTTCGGCACGTGGATGCGCTCAGGGTCGAGGCCGAGGGGCTCGACGACCTCGCGGGTGATGACGGAGCGGTAGCTCTCCGGGTGCGCCGGGTCGATGCCGACGTACTCGTCGAGGGCGAAACCTCGCACCTGCGAGACGTCTCGACCTGCGAGCTGAGCGCGCAGCGCCTGGTACACCGGCAACGGGGTCGACCCCGTCGCGAGGCCGAGCACGGCGTCCGGACGACGCGCGATCAGCTCCACGATCTCGGTGGCGACCAGGGCACCTGCGGCCTCGGCGTTCTCGACGATGACGACCTCAGCCATGCGGGACGATCTCCTTCTCGGTGGTGGAGGCGCCGACGAGTGCGGCGCCGAATGCGGCGGCGGGAGAGCCCGCGGGAAGCAGTTCGATTCTCTCATCCAGGCGGAGCGACCGCATGAACGGCGAGGCCTCAGCGCCGGCATGGAGGGCGGCGCGGAGTCCGCTCTCGAGTCGGTCGCCGAGAGCCGTGAGCCCTCCCCCGATGACCACCTTCTCCACGTCCGCGGAGAGCACGAGAACACGGACGGCGGCGGCTGCTCCGTGGAAGAGGTCATCACGCAGCGAGACGGCCTGCGGGTCGCCGGCCTCCGCCGCGTCGAAGATGTCCCTGATGGGCAATGCCCCTGGACGGCCCCAGGCCTTGGCCAGGGCGCCTCCGCCGCAGAACGTCTCGACGCACCCGTGCTGCCCACAGCCGCACAGGCGTCCTCGCGGATCGACGGAGAGATGGCCGACCTCGCCTGCGGTTCCCCGCGCTCCGCGCCAGATGCGCCCGTCGATCACGATCCCGGCGGCGACGCCGGTCCCGAGATTCAGGTAGGCCATGGAACCGGCCACTCCGCTCAGCACGGCCGCGCCGAGGGCTGCGGCCTTCACGTCGTTCTCGACGCGGAACGGGACCCCGAGTGCGAGCTCGGCTCTGACGGCGAGGTCCAGGGACTCCACACCGAGGTTGACCGCGTGGTCGACGCGCCCGGTCTCGGCGTCGACGAGCCCGGGGATCCCGATTCCGACGGAGCCGACGTCCGAGAGGGGGAATCCGCTCTCCTCCGCGAGTGCGGTCACGGCCGCCACGATGCTGTCGACGACCGCCTCGTCACCCCACCCCGTGGGTCGGCGCAGCCGTCCGCGGATGACCCCAGAGGAGTCGACGGCGACGGCGTCGATCTTGGTGCCGCCGACGTCCAGGCCCACTCGAATCCGCCGACCGGCGGGGTCGGCATCGCTCGCACCCGTCATCGGATGCTGCTCCGCACCGTGACGGTCGTGATGCAGGTGACGTTCACGACACTCCCAGCTGTCCCGAGAGCACCATGACGGCAGCTCCACGCAGGACGATGTCCTCCTGGTGCGTCAATCGGACGACGACGTCTTCGAACACGCCCTCGAGCGTGCGCGCGTGCAGAGTGGCGATGGCGGCCTCGATCAGGATGCCGTCGAGCAGTTCCGCCGGCCCCGAGATCACCACCTCCGAGAGGTCGAGTGCGGCGACGATCGGTGCGGTGGCGATCGCCATCCGCGTGCCGGCGTCGCGCAGGATCTCGTCACGAGCGTCGGGATCAGCGGCGATCGCCGCCTCGAGCCGGCTGACGCTGAGCCACGCCTCGAGACAGCCGTCCTTGCCACACGCGCAGCGGGGTCCGCCGTCGGTTCCGACGACCACGTGGCCGATCTCCCCGGCGGCGAATCGGCTGCCCAGCAGCGGCTGGCTTCCGGTGATGAGACCGGCTCCCACACCCTTGCCGATCTTGATCAGCATGAAGTCGGCCTTCGCCTCCCCGAACGTGTACTCCGCGAGCACCGCGGCGTTGGCGTCGTTGCGAGCGAGGACGGGAAGGTCGAGATCGACCCCGAGCTTCGCCTCCAGCGGGAAGTTCGTCCAACCGAGGTTGGGAGAGCTCAGCACGAGGCCGTCGGGGCGCACGACACCCGGGGTGCCGATGCCGACGCCGAGCAGCGGCTGAGTCGACACATCGACCAGGGTCTGCGCGAGCTCTCTCAGCGCTGCGTACGCGGCTTCGCCGTCAGGCGACTTCGGGCGGGCCACCTCGCGACGCTCGAGCACGTCGCCGTCGAGGCTCAGCACCGCTCCGGTGAAGGCGTCCGGACCGGAGAGATCGAGACCGACGATCTGATGTCCGAAACGGTCGATGTCGATGAGGATGGGCGGTTTCCCGGGCCCCACGGCCTCTCGCACGCCCATTTCGATGACGATGCCGTCGGCGATGAACTCGGCGACCAGGTCGGAGATGGTGACACGGGTGAGGCCCGTCTCCCTGGACAGGTCGGCGCGACTCATCGCACCCGCGTGATAGAGCGTCTGCAGCACCAGCGCACGGTTGTGTCCGCGCGCGTGCTCAGGCAGCACCTTTGATCGCGAGCGCAGATGGCGCCCTGGGCCGAAGGCGTGCGCATTCGCACCGGCGTACTCTGACGGCGATGCGAAACGCTGTTCATCCGAAACGGACATGTTTGTTAGTAGACCTTACGAACAAAATTTGCGCAACCTCTGCCCGCGGACGTGCGGGCAGGGTTACCGAAACGTTACATTACTTTCGATCGTCGGCGACGACCGTGCGTGAGCGCCCGAGGAGGCGCTCGACCAGGCGGGCGACGATCTGCTCCCGCGCCTCGATCGTGAGCGGCTTGCCCGGCACGCCCGGTCGGCGCTGCGCGGGCTCCGGCCCGTCAAGGGGACGATACCGCACCCCCGATGCGGCGAGCCGTCGCAGATGCGTCGGCAGACGCCGCTCGAAGTCCGCGTACGGCGCAGGCTCCCCTCCGTCCCACAGCCTCTCGGCGATCGCGGAGAGGCGCGGGAACATCGCGAAGTCGACGCGATCCCTGGTGGGCAGGTGCTCACTCCACACGTTCGCCTGTCCCCCCACCGCGCCGTCCTCGACGCGCAGGGAGTAGGCCCGCTCGATCGTGAGCGGAGGGCCCACTCTGATCGGCTCCTCCTCCGACTCCGACTGCGGATAGTCGAGGTAGACCTCGAGGTCGGGGCACGCCACGACCTCGATGCCGAGTCGCAGTGCCTCGCGCATCGCCGCAGGGCCCCGCCATGCAAGGATGCGCACTCCCTCGGGAACGTCCCCCTCGAGCACCTCATCCCAGGCCAGCGCCGTGCGACCGCGCTCACGGACATGCGCGACGAAGTGCTCCGTGAACCACGGCTGCACGTCGTGAGCGGAGTCGAGTCCGAGCTGTCGCATCCGCTCGGCCGCGGCGGCGCTCTGCTCCCACTCGGTGACCGGCACCTCGTCGCCGCCGATACCGATCCACTCCGAGTCGAACACGTCGCAGAGGACATCGATCGCGGCGTATCCGAAGGCCAGGGCCGCGTCCGTCGGGGCGAGGGTGCGCGGGTTGACCCCGAAGCGCTCCCATGCCGACACCACCGGCTCTCCGACATCGACGTTGCCCAGCTCCGGGTATGCGGCGAGACCCGCCTGGATGTGTCCGGGCAGCTCCACCTCCGGCACGAGCGTCACGAAGCGTTCGCGCGCATAGGCGACGAGTTCCCGCAGTTCCGCCGTCGTGTAGAAGCCCTCGTGCACTCCGGGTTCGACGGTCGCCAGCGGACCGTGTCCGAGCTGGGTGGCCTCCCGACGTGCCCCCACCTCCGTGAGTCGCGGGAAGCCGGGCACCTCGAAACGCCACCCCTGATCGTCGGTGAGATGCAGGTGCAGCACGTTCAGGTGGTGATCGGCGAGGAGATCGACCAGGCGGCGGACCTCTTCCACCGGCCGGAAGTGCCGGGCGACGTCGAGCATCGTGCCGCGCCAGCTGTAGGCGGGCGATCCCGTCCACACCCCGGCAGGGATGCGGGACGTCACGGCGTCCGGATCCCGCAGCTGGCGCAGGGTGGTGGCGCCACGGAATACGCCGGCAGGTGTCGCCCCTCTGACCTCGATGCCGGCGGCGCTCACGCTCACCCGGAAAGCCTCGTCGCCGACGCGGCCTTCGTTCGCGGCTTCCGCGCCGAGGGTCTCATCGACCACCAGACGGATCGGCGCCAGGGTCGCATCGGCTGTCCCCGAGATGCCGCTCAGCCGGGCGGCGGAAGGGGCGAGACCGGGCGTGCAGACGACGGGCGTCCGGTCGGTCCATTCGAATCCCGGGGCGGTCGGATCGATGCGGGCATCGACGTGGGGCACCGTCGCTCGATGCGCCGGCGGAGGCATCCGCAGCGCGCGGCCGGGGGTGAGTCCGGTCATCTCGCCGTGCGACACCACCGGCACTCCCCCGACGAGCACCTCGACGATGCCGCGCGGGGCGTCGAACGGGGAATCGAACGTGGCCCCGGCCTCGATCGTGTCCGGGTCGAAGAGCACGAGGTCGGCGGTCGCACCCTGCCGGAGGACGCCCCGAGGCGCATCGCCTCGGTCGAGCCCCAGCCGATGCGCCGGAGTGCCGGCCAGGTGACGGACGGCCTCCTCCCAGGTGAGGATGCCGAGTTCGCGCACGTAGTGTCCGAGGTACCGCGGGAACGTGCCGCGCCCACGCGGGTGCGGGCGCGCTCCGATCAGGATTCCGTCGCTGCCGCCCGTGTGCCGCGGGTGACGCATGATCGCCCTGACGTTGTCCTCGTCTCCGATGTGCATGAGGATTCCGGTGGCGGCGGCGTCCTGCACGATCGTGTCCAGCACCACGTCGACGGCGCGGCGACCGGTCGTGCTCGCGATCTCGGCGATCGTCCGACCGACCAGACCGGCGAGGGCGGGGTTCACGGTGCCGGAGATCTGGATCTGCGTCCAATCGGCCTTCTCGCCGTGGAAGCCGTCGCAGCCGACGTCCTCCAGCTCCACGCGGACGGCTTCTCTGCCCGCCTCGTCGAGCGCGGAGAGGGCGGCGAGCAGGTCGCCGGACTCCGCCAGCCTGCTCGGCAGCAGGGCGGACAGAGTGGTGGCGCCCGGCAGATACGGATATGTGTCGAGTGTCACATCGACACCGTCCGCGATCGCCTCGTCGATCAGGGCCAGGAGCTCATCGGCGCGCCCTCGGTTCGGGGCGAAGTTCATCGTCGCGTGCGTGAGGTGCACGGGGCATCCGGTGCGTCGACCGATGTCGAGGGCCTCCCGGTACGCCTCGAGCGCCGCTCCCCCGTAGCTCCGGGTATGCGGTGCCCAGTAACCTCCGCGCTCGGCGACGACGCGGCACAGGGCTTCGAGCTCGGCCGTGTCGGCGTACATCCCCGGCGTGTACGTGAGGCCGCTCGACATCCCGAAGGCTCCCGCATCCAGCGCGCGCCCCAGGATCTCGCCCATCGCTGTGAGCTCGGCAGAGGTCGCCCGACGGTTCTCGTGACCGACGACCATCATCCGCAGATTGCCCTGGGGAACGAGGACGGCGGCGTTCGCGACCGCTGCGTCGTCGATGGCCGCGAGCAGGTCGTCCATCGTCCGCCATGGCACGTCGGCGGGGGTCCCGTTCCATCCGGCGATCTGCGCGGGGATGATCGCGGCAGCCGCGTCGTCGAGGGGCGCGTAACCCAGGCCGTCCTGGCCGAGCACTTCGGTCGTCACGCCCTGGCGGACCTTGGCCTCGTGCGCGACCCCCCTCAGCACCGCGAGCTCGCTGTGCGCGTGCATGTCGATGAATCCGGGCGCGAGGAAGAGGCCGCTCGCCGCAACCTCCACCGCGCCATCGGGGAGCTCGAGTTCGGGACCCCCCGCACCGGCGGGGACGACCGCGACGACCCGCGCACCCTCGACCGCGACGTCGGCAACGTACCGGGGCGCACCCGTCCCGTCGACGACGGTGGCTCCGCGGTACACCCGCACGCGTCCGGCCGCGGCCTTCTCGGCACTCAGAAGCATGTCGCCACCGCCCCGATCACGCGCGGGTCGGCGGAGTCGGGGTCGTCGATCACGGCGACCACCCGCCACTTGTCGAAGGCCGTGCACGGGTGAGAGAGACCCAGACGGACGACATCGCCCACGGCGACCGCATCGTCGCCCGAGAGACCGAGGAACGCATGCTGGTCGTTCAGCGCCGTGATCTCCCCGTGCACGTTCTGCGGGATCGGCAGGTCGAGGTCGAAAGGCACATCGCGCCGTCCGGCGTCGAGGAGAGCCAAACCGTCCTCGGGCTGCGACACCACCCGCGACCAGGCATGCATCGCCGAACGGAGAGGTGCGGTCCCGACGAGCGGCCCGAACGGGGACATCCGCGAGTAGAAGCCGTCGTCGTGGATCTGGAACGCGCCCGAACGCAGGACGACGTCGACGTCGCCCCCCGCGGATGCGAGCACCGCCGCCGCCCGGTCAGGGAAGGCGCTGCCGCCGGCGCTGAGCACCGGGCGGATTCCCTCGGGGTACTCGAGGCGTGCGTGCAGGTCGACGAGGGTACGCAGGTACGCGTCGACGGCGACGACGGAGGCCTCGGAACGGTCCGGACCGAACGGACCCTCATATCCCGCGACGCCGGCGAGGCGCAGGCCGGATGCCTCCGAGACGGCCTTCCCGATCCGCTCGCCCTCCTGCATCGTCCGTGCCCCTGTGCGACCGTGCGCACCTCCGAGCTCGACCATCACCTCCAGCGGTCGCGGGGCATCACGCATGCCCTGAGCGAGGATCGCCGCCCCCTCGAGGGAATCCGCCCAGCACAGCACGCGCAGCTCCGGATCGGCAGCGAGCAGCACCCCCAGGCGTCGCACCGCGGCGAGGTCGGTGACCGCGTTCGCGATCAGCACGGTCGAGACACCGGCGTCGATGGCGACCTCGGCCTGCCAGGGCGTCGCGACGGAGATGCCCCACGCTCCCGCGTCGAGCAGTCGCTGCCAGAGGGCCGGAGCCATCGTCGTCTTCCCGTGCGGTGCGAGGAGCACTCGCTGCTCCCTCGCCCAAGCGAAGACCGTCTCCTCGTTGTGTGCGAGGGCACTCTCGTGAACCGTCAGCACCGGCGTCACGAGGTCGGAGAGATGCAGATCCGCATCCCCCACCTGCGACAGGCGGAGTCCCGCGGCGTGCGCCGGGAAGCCCTTGGTCCAGGTGCCGAGAACGGGATCCGGAATTTGTAGAGGCATCTAACAATGCTACTAGGCTGGCGACATGACCGCGAAGATCCGAGTTTCCACCGACGCCGCCCCCGCCCCCGCCCACACGTTCTCGCAGGGAATCCGCAAGGGCCCGTTCGTCCAGGTCTCCGGCCAGGG
Organism: Microbacterium oxydans; assembly: GCF_000956405.1. Lineage (GTDB taxonomy): Bacteria > Actinomycetota > Actinomycetes > Actinomycetales > Microbacteriaceae > Microbacterium > Microbacterium oxydans_C. The sequence goes on along the minus strand of NZ_JYIV01000025.1, from coordinate 152,463 downwards.
GCCCGTCGACCCCAAGACGAACGAGTACCTGTATCCCGGAGACGTCGCGGCTCAGACCACGCGCACGCTCGAGAACGTGAAGGCGATCGTCGAGGCGTCCGGCGCGACGTTCGACGACGTCGTGATGCTGCGCGTCTACCTGACCAAGCGCGAGGACTTCCCGATCATGAACGACGCGTACGGCGCGTTCGTGACCGCGCACACGACCAACGGCGTCCTGCCGTCGCGCACCACCGTCTTCACGGGCCTGCCGCGCGAGGAGATGCTCGTCGAGATCGACGGCATCGCGATCATCGACTGACACCCGAGTTGCGGGGAGGCACGTTATCACGGACCGTTGCCTCCCCGTTACCTCCCATCCCGTACCATTGGACGTCAGGACACGTTTGAGATCCGGGGGGTGAAGTTCGTGACCGATCTGATTTCTGCGCCGGGCGCAGCAGCCGAGGCGCGTGGAGATGACTCCGCGCCCACTGCAGTGCTCGCACCGACGGAGGCTCCCACCGAGACCGTCCCGCCGACCACCGGTGACCAGCCGCTCGCCTGGGCTCCGATCGAACCGTCTCCCAAGAAGCGCCGCCTCGGCCTCTGGATCGGCCTCGGGCTGGGAGTGGTCGCCATCGGCGCGGGTGCCGCGTCGATGATCCTCATCGCTCCAGGCACCACGGTCGCCGGAATCCCCGTCGGGTGGATGACTCCGGGCGCGGCCGCCGACACCATCGACGCACGCCTCGCCCAGACCGAGATCACTCTCACCGGCGCGGGGGACGGAACGGTCCTGACCGGTGCCGACCTCGGCGCGAACGTCGATGCCACCGCTCTCGCCGACAAGGCGTTCGCCGAACACCCGCTGTGGAACCTCGGCGCCTGGATGGGTGACCCGGTCCCCGCCGACATCGCCTTCGACACGGCGAAGGCGGACGCGGCACTGCGTGGCGCCGTGCCGACCAGCTTCGACGACCCCGTAGATGCCGGGGTCGTCTTCGACGCTGCCAGCGGCGCCTTCGTGATCACACCGGCCGAGGCCGGAACCGGGATCGACCTCGCGGGCCTCAACACCGCCTTCGCGGAAGCGATCGGAGAGGGTCGCACCGCGCTCGAGTATTCGGGAGACGCCGCGGAGGCCAAGCCCGCGATCTCGGATGACGACGCCACCGCCACTGCGACCGCCCTGAACACGATGCTCCCCACGGTCGGCTTCTACATCGGCGAGGAGCGCACCGTCCCGGTCGACCCCGCCGTCGCCGCCTCGTGGCTGACGGTCGTCGATGACGACGGTCAGCTGGCCATCAAGGCCGACCCGCAGGCGATCCAGGCCACGGTGGACGGGCTTCCCGCCGCCGTCGACCGCGCGCCGGTCAACGCGACCAACATCGTCGACTCCGCCGGAACCGTGCTCCGAGCGGAGCAGGAGGGCGCGGTCGGCCGAGCGCTCGGAGACACGACGGGGATCGCCGCCCAGTTTGCCACGCAGCTGGAAGCCGGCAATGGAGCGTTCGCACTCTCGGTCACCGAGACCCCGTTCGAGACGGTGAGCCTGTTCCGCCGCATCGACATCAACCTCAGCTCGCAGCGCGCCGTCCTCTACGAGAACGGCGCGGTCGTGAACTCCTGGGCCGTATCCACCGGACTCCCCGGAACGCTGACCCCCACCGGCAACTTCAAGGTGTTCGCGCACACCCGCATCCAGGACATGGGCTGCTACGAAGGCGCACCGTACTGCACGAAGGACGTGCCCTGGATCACCTGGTTCGCTCCGAACATCGGCTTCCACGGCACGTATTGGCACAACAACTTCGGCCAGCGCATGAGCCACGGCTGCGTCAACCTGCCGATCGACCTCGCGAAGTACGTGTACGACTGGTCCCCCAAGGGCCTCGAGATCTCCGTCCACTACTGACGAGGACGCCCACTCCTGACGAGGACGTCCACTCCTGACGAGGACGCCCACTCCTGACGAGGACGTCCACTCCTGACGAGGACGTCCACTCCTGACAAGGACGCCCACTCCTGTCGAGGGCGTCCAGCGCTCCACTCGACGAGCCGGGTACGAAGAAGGGGGCGGATGCCGCAGCATCCGCCCCCTTCCGTCGTCTCAACGCAGGGCGTCGACGATCGTGTTGAGCGTCGTGGACGGGCGCATGACGGCTTCGACGAGCTTCTCGTCCGGACGGTAGTACCCACCGATCTCCGCGGGCTGTCCCTGCACGGCGTTGAGCTCGGAGACGATGGCCTCCTCGTTCGCGGCGAGGTTCTCGGCGATCGGCGCGAAGGCCGCAGCGAGCTCGGCATCCTTCGTCTGCGCGGCCAGCTCCTTCGCCCAGTACAGGCCGAGGTAGAAGTGGCTGCCACGGTTGTCGATCGTGCCGAGCGCACGGCCGGGCGAGCGGTCCTCCTCGAGGAAGGTTCCGGTCGCGGCGTCGAGCGTCTCCGCCAGCACGCGGGCCTTCTCGTTGCCCGTGCGGTCGGCGAAATGCTCGAGCGATGCCGCCAGCGCGAAGAACTCACCCAGCGAGTCCCAGCGCAGGTAGTTCTGCTCGACCAGCTGCTGCACGTGCTTCGGAGCGGAGCCACCGGCACCCGTCTCGAACAGTCCACCGCCGGCGAGCAGCGGCACGATCGAGAGCATCTTGGCGCTCGTGCCGACCTCAAGGATCGGGAACAGGTCGGTGAGGTAGTCACGCAGCACGTTGCCGGTCACCGAGATGGTGTCGAGCCCGTGCCGCATGCGGGCGAGCGTGTAGCGCGTGGCCTCCTCCGGAGCGAGGATCGTGATCGTCAGGCCCTTGGTGTCGAGCGTGGCGAGCCCCTGGTGCACCTTGGCGATGATCTGCGCGTCGTGCGAACGGTTGGCGTCCAGCCAGAACACGGCGGGGTCGCCGGTCGCACGTGCACGGGTCACGGCGAGCTTGACCCAGTCCATCACCGGGATGTGCTTGGTCTGCGTCGCACGCCAGATGTCGCCCTTGCCCACGGTGTGCTCGATGAGCACCGTGCCCTCGCTGTCGAGCACCTGGACGATGCCGTCTGCCGCGATCTCGAAGGTCTTGTCGTGGCTGCCGTACTCCTCTGCCGCCTGCGCCATGAGCCCGACGTTCGGGACGGTGCCGATGGTGGCGGGGTCGAGCGGGCCGTTCGCGATCACGTCGTCGATGACCGCCTGGTAGACGCTCGCGTAGGACGAGTCGGGGATGACCGCGATCGTGTCGGCCTCTTCGCCGTCCTTGCCCCAGAGCTTCCCGCCGTTGCGGACGAGGGCAGGCATCGACGCATCGACGATGACATCGCTCGGCACGTGCAGGTTGGTGATCCCCTTGTCGGAGTTCACGTAGGACAGGCGCGGTCCTTCGGCGATGGCCTTGTCGAACGCCGCAGCGATCTGCTCGCCGCCGGTGACGTCGGCCAGACCCGCGAGGATCGAACCGAGGCCGTCGTTCGCGCTCAGGCCCGCCTCGGCGAGCTGCGTGCCGTACTGGTCGAAGACGTCCTTGAAGAACGCCTTCACCACGTGACCGAAGATGATCGGGTCGCTGACCTTCATCATGGTGGCCTTGAGGTGCACGGAGTAGAGCACGTCGTCGGCCTTGGCCGCCTCGAGCGTCTCGGCGAGGAACGCGTCCAGCTCCTTCGCGGACAGGAACGTGGCGTCGATGATCTCGCGCGGGAGGACCTTGAGGCCTTCCTTGAGGACCGTGACCGTGCCGTCGTCGGCCGTGTGGCGGAACGAGAGGACGTCGTCGTGAGCGGCGACCCAGGAGCGCTCGTTGTGCTTGAAGTCGTCGTGACCCAGGGTCGCGACACGGGTCTTCGAGCCCTCAGCGAACGGTTTGTTGCGGTGCGGGTGCTTCTTGGCGTAGTTCTTCACGGCCAGGGGCGCGCGACGGTCGCTGTTGCCCTCGCGCAGCACCGGGTTGACGGCGGAGCCCTTGATGCGGTCGTACCGGGCGCGGACGTCCTTCTCCTCGAGGGAGCTCGGGTCGTCCGGGAAGTCGGGGATGTCGAAGCCCTGCTTCTGCAGCTCGGCGATCGCACCCTTCAGCTGAGGGATCGATGCCGAGATGTTCGGCAGCTTGATGATGTTGGCCTCGGGAAGGGTGGCGAGACCACCGAGCTCGGCGAGAGCGTCGCCCACCTGCTGCTCAGGAGTGAGCTTCTGGGGGAAGGCGGCGAGGATGCGGCCTGCCAGCGAGATGTCGCGCGTCTCGACCTCGATGCCGGCCTGGCCGGTGTATGCCTGGATGATCGGGAGGAACGAGGCGGTGGCGAGCGCCGGTGCCTCGTCTGTGTACGTGTAGATGATGGCGTCGTCGGTCACCGGGAGGTACTCCGTTCGCGGGGAAATTTGTCTCGATACCAAGATACCTGAGCCGGTCTGACCCTGTGGTCCAGGCCGATGACCCGCGGCCGCTCCATGTCGACGAACGGCCACAGAGCGGCGAAAACTTCGCCGGAGACGTGTCGCACCTCTCCGGAGGGGTTAGCCTGGGTCCATGTCCGAACTGCGCATGGTCGAACTCTCCGCTGCGACGATCGTCGCCGTGAACAACCTGTCGCTCAAGCCCGGACAGGAGCAGTTCCTCGCTCCGGTCTCCTACGGGATCGCAGCGACCGTCATCAACCCGCAGACCTCCTGGCAGCGGGTGATCCTGGACCGCAACGAGGTCGTCGGCTTCGTCAGCGCCAACTTCGACGACGAGGCCCCGGAGGAGCACTTCCGCTCCGTGCTGTGGCGCATCAACGTCGATGCAGACGACCAGGGCCGCGGCGTCGGCCGCTTCGCCGTCGAGGCGCTCATCGACGAGGCGCGCGAACGCGGAGTCGACCACGTCAACGTGATCTACGAAGCCGGCGAGGACGGCCCCGAGGCCTTCTTCCGCCGCGTCGGTTTCACCCCTGTCGGGGAGACGGCCTACGGCGAGGTCATCGCCGAGATCCGCGTCACCACCTAGACCGGGCGGCGGGGTCTCGAATCCCCTCCCCCATCGAGACCTCGTCGCCCTTCACTCCCCTTCAGGGGAGCGCTCTCACAGACCGACGTCCCTCTCGTCGTCAGGAACGGTCGTCGGGAGTGCCGCCTGGTCTGCGCCGGCTCGTCCACGACGAGAGCGCGGCCGCGGCTGCTCCGGCTGCACGGTCGATGGCCTCGGCGGAATGATTCAGCATGTCCTGAGCGGCGTCCTGCCACGCCGGCGTCGCCGGCGCCTCCCCCGCGTGAACCTTCGCGGCGTGCTCGGCAGCCTCGAACGCCCGCTCGAGCTCGGCGACCGCGTCACGATAGGCGGCGAACTCGGCCGGGGTGATGCGTCCGGAGGCCGCGCGGCGCATCTCCGCCGCGTGTCCGGCGGCACGGAGGTACGCGGCAGTCTGCGCGGACTTCACATCGGTCATCGCCGGATAGGAGATCTGCAACGCGGGATCGGTCTCGTAATGCATCCAGCGCGACGTCACCGCCTCATGCGCGGCGTGGAGTCGTTCGAGGGGACGCGGCTCCGACGCGGAAGGCACCGCACCGCGAGCCGCGTTCAGCCGTACCTGGCGCGCGCGCACATCGGCCGACGCGGCCTTCGCATCGCGTTCCCGCTCCTTCAGCATCCGTCGAGCCCCGGCCACCTGTTCGGGCGTCGCTCGCTGGGCGGCCCGCTCCGCCGTGATACGGGCGAGGTCGGCGCGGGCGATCTTCCACGCGGTACGCCGCTCAGCGGCGACCAGCTGCGCCTCCCTGAGGTCGTGGCGGGCGGCATCGACCGCGAGCCGGCGTCCGCTCACCGTGCTGTTGCGACGTCGCATTCCCATCACACCCACCGTCCCCGCGGCGACTGTCGCCGGCGCGATCCACCACCACTCGGCGACGAGCAGCAGGGGGTCCATACCTCGATGCTACCCACGTGACGCGATCGACGCCCGGCCCCGGTGCAGGATATGCAAACGACTCCGGTCGCGATACGCCGGCCGACCTGTGCGGACGGCTGTCGTATCGCGACCGGAGGAGGTGAGGTCAGACGAGCGTCTCCTGCCAGGCCGCATGCAGCTGCGCGAACTTGCCGGTGCCTCCGATGAGCGCAGCAGGGGTGTCGTCCTCGATGATGCGCCCATGCTCCATCACGAGCACTCGATCGGCGATCGCGACCGTCGACAGGCGGTGCGCGATGATGATCGCCGTGCGGTCCTTCAGCAGGGTCTGCAGGGCATCCTGGATCAAGCGCTCGGACGGGATGTCGAGAGATGCCGTGGCCTCATCGAGGATCAGCACCGCAGGATCCGCGAGGAAGGCCCTGGCGAACGAGATCAGCTGACGTTGACCGGCCGACACCCTGCCGCCGCGCTTGTTCACATCGGTGCCGTACCCGTCAGGCAGCGATGAGATGAAGCCGTCGGCACCGACCGCTCTCGCGGCCGCCTTGATCTCGTCGAGGGTCGCATCCGGCTTTCCGAGCGCGATGTTGTCGGCGACCGTGCCGCTGAACAGGTAGGCCTCCTGCGTGACCATGACGATCGCGCGGCGGAGATCCTTCGGGTGCAACGAGCGCAGATCGACGCCGTCCAGCGTCACCAGCCCCTGGGAGGGGTCGTAGAACCGCGAGATGAGCTTGGCGAGCGTGGACTTCCCGGCGCCGGTCGTACCGACGAGGGCGATCGTCTGCCCCGCCGGGATGTCGAGCGAGAAGTTCGGGAGGATCGTCTTCTCACCGTTGTAGCCGAAGGTCACCTCGTCGAACTCGACGTGCCCACGGGCCTCCCAGAGGTCGACGGGGTTCTCGGGGTCCGGAACGGTCGGAACCTCCTCGAGCACCCCGGACACCTTCTCCAGCGCGGCCGTGGCCGACTGGTACGAGTTCAGGAACATCGCGATCTCCTGCATCGGCGCGAAGAAGTTGCGCACGTAGAGCACTGCGGACAGCAGCACACCCACCGTCAGCGCCCCCTCCGACACCCGGATGCCGCCCCACAGCACGACGATGCCGAGCACGAGAGCCGCGACGCCCATCAGGCCCGGCTCGAACGTACCGAACAGCAGCATCGAGCGACGGTTGACGTCGCGGTAGTCGCCGGCGATCTCCTGGAACGCCTTGTCGTTGCGCGGCTCCTTGCGGAACGCCTTGACGGCGCGTATGCCGGTCATCGTCTCGACGAACTGCACGATCACCTTCGCGCTGATCACGCGCGACTCGCGGTACACGAGCTGCGAGCGGGAGTAGAACCAGCGCATCAGGTAGAACAGCGGCACTCCGCCGATCGCGAGGATCAACCCCGACTGCCAGTCCCAGACGCACAGGGCGATGAAGGTGAACAGCCCGAAGAGCACGCCGGAGACGAGTTCGTTCAGACCGCCGTCGAGCAGCTCCTTGATCGAGTCGAGGTCACTGGTCTGACGGGAGATGATGCGCCCCGACGTGTAGGACTCGTGGAACTCCAGGCTCAGGCGCTGGGTGTGCAGGAAGATGCGCTTGCGCAGATCCAGCAGCACCGCCTGGGTGAGCTTCGCCGCGATGATCACGTACCAGGCGATCAGAACGGCGGCGAGGGCGCCCGCCAGCAGGTAGATCCCTCCGATCATGAACGTCGGCATCCAGTCGGCCTTCTCGATCGCCGCCGGCAGCGCACGATCGAGACCGATGCTGATGAGGATCGGGCCGGCGACCTGGAGCGCGGTCGACACGATCAGAACCGCGGCCGCGAGCACGATCCGCGGCTTCAGCGGGCTGACCAGGGATCCGAGCAGACGGAGGGACCGACGACGGATCTCTCTGCTCTCCTCGCGGGTGTACTCGGAACGGTCCTCGTTCTGGGTTCCGGTGATGGCGGAGCTCATCGCTGCACCTCCTTCTCGGTGATCGGGTCTTCGTCGGCGTCCTGCATCCCGAGGCCCGCACGGACCTCTTCCTCGATCTCCGCCTGTTCATCGCGGATCACCGGGATGGCGCCGGTACGCGCGGCCTCCTCCGCTTCGAGGCTGGAGATGACGTGACGGTAATGCCGACTCGTCTTCAGCAGTTCGGAGTGCGTCCCCACCGCCGTCACACGACCGGCCTCGAGCAGGGCGACGCGATCGGCGAGCGCGACGGTCGAGGGACGATGCGCGACGATCAACGCGGTCGTGTCTGCGAGCACGTGCCGCAGAGCCTCCTCCACGAGCGCCTCGGTGTCGACGTCGAGCGCCGACAGCGGGTCGTCGAGCACGAGCACCTTCGGCTTCGCCGCCACCGCGCGAGCGAGCGCGAGTCGCTGACGCTGCCCGCCGGAGAGGCTGAGCCCCTCCTCGCCGATCACCGTCTCCACACCGTCCGGCAGCGAGTCGACGAACGACGCCTGAGCGACATCGAGAGCCTCGCGCAACACGCGCTCGCCCTCTTCACCATGCACGTCGAGCTCGGCGCGACCGAGCAGCACGTTCTCGCGCACGGTGGCCGAGAACAGCGTCGCGTCTTCGAATGCCATGGCGATGTGCTGACGGAGTTCCGCGAGCGGCAGATCGCGCACGTCGACCCCGTCGAGGGTGACCCTGCCTCCCGTCACGTCGTACAGACGCGTGGGCAGCGTGGTGAGGGTGGTCTTGCCGCTGCCGGTGAGACCGACCAGCGCCATGGTCTCCCCTGGTCGCAGCACCAGGTCGATGCCGTCGAGCAGGTCGCGTTCGTGCGCGCCGGCGTCTTGATAGCGGAAGTGCGCGTTCTCGAACGTGAGCTCTCCGCGCGGGTTCTCGATGTGCACCGGGTGCTCGGGGTCGGTGATGGTGTTTGTCTCCGAGAAGATGTCGAACACGCGGTCGGTCGCCGTGCGCGCATCGAGCATGAACGAGAACAGGAAGCCGATCGACTCGATGGGCCAGCGCAGCACGACGGCCATCGCGAAGAAGGCGAACAGTTGCGCCTCGCCGATCTGCCCGACGGAGATCAGCCAGATGCCGGACATCAGGCTGAGGCCGAACGCGATCTGCGGCATGAGGTCGAGCCAGAACCAGATCGACGCGATCGCACCGGCCTTGCTCATCTCGGTCTCGCGCAGCGTCTCGGCCTGCCTGCTGAAGCGGCTCAGGGCGTGCTTGCCGCGCCCGAACGCCTTCAGCACGCGGATCCCGTGCACGCTCTCCTCGACGCTGGTCGCGAGGTCGCCGGCCTGATCCTGGCTGCGGCGGGTGAGGGCGCCGTAGCGCTTCTCGAACAGGTAGCCGCGGATCCACAGCGGGATCGCCGTGACCAGGAAGATCGTGCCCAGCAGCCAGTGCCACCGGAACAGCAGCACGGAGCCGATGATGATCGTGAGGATGTTGACGACCAGGAGCACGAGGCCGAACGCGAGCCAGCGGCGGATGAGGCCGATGTCCTGCATCATGCGGCTGAGCAGCTGTCCTGAGCCCCACCGGTCGTGGAAGGACACCGGGAGGGTCTGCAGGCGCGAATAGAGCTCCGTGCGCATCTTGTACTCGACCTGCGTGGCCGGGTTGAGCACGAACTGACGTCGCAGCCATACCATGAGGGCCTCGCCCAGGGCGAGCGCGAACACGGCGACAGCACCCCAGATGATGGCGCTGATCTCACCCGAACGGACGGGTCCGCTGATGATCTGCTCGAGGACGATCGGAATCATCAGGGCGATGACGGCGGCGATGAGCGCGCTGGCGGCACCGCCGGCGAGCCGCCAGATGACCGGCTTCACGAAGGGCTTCAGGCGCCACAGTGCAGCCGGAGTGGAAAGGGTCGATGAAGGCGAGGGATTCTGCGCGGAAGGCGAGGAGGACATGTCTCTCAGACGAGTTTCGTATGGACAGCGGTTGCGGAAGGGGACGGATGCGAGAGCGGACCCACAGGGTCCGGCATCCGACGGAGAAGGGGCGGGGTGGCTCTAGGAGAGCGGACGCGCCGGGGTCGAGCCGAGAGCTGCGATCCGCGCGGTGGCGATCGTGAACATGGTGTCCTCCTCAGGGGCTCGGCGATGTCGTCCGGTTGGCGCGACAGCCCACCAGCCTATTGCTGTGAACCAGCTGAAAGCAAGAGACATTCCCGATCAGTCCGAACGCCGCACCCCCCTGCCTCCGTGACGCTGTCGATTCAGCCCGCGGCGCTCTCCCTCGCGAGCAAGCTCTCCTTGACGTCGACGCCCCACGCGAACCCTCCAAGACTCCCGTCGGTGCGCAGCACCCGGTGGCAGGGCACGAAGAGCGCGGGGGCGTTGCGGGCGCAGATCGACGCGGCAGCGCGAACGGCCCGCGGGTTGTCGAGGCGTGCGGCGAACTCGGTGTAGGTCAGCGGCCCACCGGGCTCGATCTCCCGGAGCGCCGACCAGCCGGCGAGCTGGAGTGCGGTGCCGGTCTGCTTCACGGAGACGGAGTCGATCGCCGAGAGGTCGCCCGCGTAGTAGGCGACCACCGCGTCCGCGGCATCCGTCTCCGCGTCGCGCAGCGACTCGGGTCGGTTCGCCACGGACAGCCGTCCGAGGATCGCCTCGACATCGGACGTCCACCCCGAGGACAGCACACGCTGACGGTCGTCGGCGAGGACCGTGAAGGCGCCGTCCGGCGTCTGGATGGTCTGGATCAGGGCGGTCATGAGTTCTCCTTCGTCGTCGTCTCGATGAGGCGGCCTGCCCCAGCGACTCGCCGTGGACTGGCAGGTCGCACCGGAGCGGCACGCCAGAGGTGGGCGCTCAGATAGCTGCGCCATGGCGCGGCGCGCATGGCCCAGGTGGTGAGCGGTCGAGGTTCGCTGGGCAGCCCGGCAGCTGCAGCACCCGCCCGCAGCGCGACGTCTCCCGGCAGCAGCACGTCGGGATCGCCGAGCACACGCATGCGCACGTAGTCTGCGGTCCACGGTCCGATGCCGGGCATCGCGAGCAGAGCAGCGCGCTGTTCGATGCCGTCGTCTCCGACAGTGAGCGTCAGCGATCCGTCGGCGAGGGCGGCCGCTGCACCGGTGATGGCGCGGATACGGGCGGCCGGACCACGCAGCACCTCGGCTCCGTGAGCGGCGATGGCCGCCATCGTCGGGAAGAGCAGTCCGTTCTCGGTGCGCTCCCCCAGTGCCTCGGTGAGCGCGGTGAGTGCCGTGCGGGCGGCGACCACGGTGATCTGCTGCCCCACCATCGCGCGGATGAGCATCTCATGCGGATCAGCCGACCCCGGCACGCGGATGCCGGGGGTGCGCGCGACGAGCGGCGCGATCTCGTCGTGTTTTGAGAGCGCCTCGTCGATCGCCAGAGGGTCCGCATCGAGGTCGAAGATGCGGCGCGCGGTCGAGACCAACGGTGCCAGATCGCCCAGCCGCGCGACCCTCGCCCGCAGGTGCAGGCGCTCCCCCTCGTCCTGCCTCACCTCGAACCAAGCGGGACCGCCGGACATGCGGAGGTGACGCGAGAACGAGGTCTCTGTGCTCTCCTCGACGCCGGGGATCGCACGCGCCGCCATCCAGGCGAAGATGCCGCTCGCGTCGAGCGGACCGCGGTAAGGCAGCACCAGGTCGATCGAGCCGGGAGCGGCGGATGCCGGGAGCCGCCGACGGGCCCTGAGCTCTCCCGGTGTGAGTCCGAAGACCTCGCGGATCGTGTCGTTGCACTGCCGGATGCTGGCGAACCCGGCGGAGAACGCGACATCGGAGACGGGCATATCGGTGCCGACGAGCAGCATCCGCGCGGTGTGCGCCCTGTGCGCTCTGGCCAACGCGAGCGGCCCGGCACCGAGTTCGGTGGTCAGCAGCCGCGTGAGGTGTCGACCGGAATAGCCCAGGCGCGCAGCCAACCCCGGCACGCCTTCGCGCTCCACGACACCGTCGGAGATCAGCCTCATCGCTCGCGCGGCGGTGTCTCCACGGAGATCCCATGCCGGCGAGCCAGGAGCAGCTTCGGGCAGGCAGCGTTTGCACGCCCGATAGCCTGCCTCGTGCGCGGCGGCGCTGGTCGGATAGAACGTCACGTTCTGCGGTTTGGGCGTGCGCGCGGGGCAGCTCGGACGGCAGTAGATGCCGGTCGAGCGGACGGCCGTCACGAACTGCCCGTCGAAGCGGGTGTCGCGCGCGCTGATCGCACGGTAGCGCTCGTCGAAGTCCGTCACGGGGAAGCTCATGCCTCCACTGTGTCATGCCCCACCGACAACGACTGGCGGAAATCGGACACGACTGTCGCGGAGTGACCGTCCCTCGTCAGCGACCCCAGCGGAATGCGCGGCTGACCGCGCGCAGGGGCTCCGTGACCTTCCAGCTCGCGCTCGCTCGCAACGATGCCAGGGCATCATCACGGGCGACGATGGCCTCGGAGAGGCGCACTCTCTCCGCCTGGAGCATCTCGACGACCCGGTGCAGGGAAGAGACCTCTGCCTCCAGGTGAGGGATGCGGGCTGTTCGCGCTATCGATGCTCCGAGACGCTCGAAGTCAGCACGGATGGCTTCGGCGACCGAGGCGTCGGCATCGAAGAGCGCGCGCAACGGCTCCTGGGTGATCGTCCCCACCGCGACCACTCCAAGACCGTGCCCGTGGTGGAAGGCGAACGAGCGCCCGGGTTCGGCGATCTCATCCCACAGGCGCCAGACGCCGAAGTCGTCTCGTCGTTCGACGATGTCGTGGAAGAGGATCACTCCTCCCTCGCGGACGGTGTCCCGCCACAGCTCGTAGTCCTCGAGCGCGTCCTCATAGCTATGGCGCCCGTCGATGTGGAGGAGGTCGACGGACGACACCCCGAAACGCGGTCGCGAGTCCGAGAAGTATCCGCGGTGCAGTATCACCGACGAGGGGTAGTCCCGTCGAGCGATCGCGCGCACACCCCGGTACGTGGAGTCGTCGTAGAACCCCGCGTGATCATCGCCTTCCCAGCTGTCCAAGGCGTTGATCGTGATCGGGTGACCCAACCGCTTCGCCGCTTCGGCGAACGCAAAGCACGAGAAACCGTTGTGCGTACCCAGCTCCACGACATCACGCGGGCGCAGCACGTCGATCAGCCATGCGGCGAACGCTCCATGGGTGATCCAGGCCGAATCCACGAGATGGGCCGGCGTCCAATACGAGGATGGTCTCAGCCACGGGGCCGCCGCTCTGTCGTCGGTCGAGCCTGCACACGCCTGTGTTTCCATACCGTCGCCCCATCGCCCCAGTGAGCGCCCAGTATATAGGCGGCCCGTCGGCGCGAGCCATACTGATTTCCCGGAACGGAGCGCCCAGGGCGCAGGCGTGCGCTCAGTGGAAGAAGTGACGCTCCCCCGTGAAGAACATCGTGACGCCCGCCTTGCGGGCCGCGTCCACGACCTCCTCGTCGCGCACGGAGCCGCCCGGCTGCACGATCGCCGTGACTCCGGCGTCGATCAGCACCTGGGCACCATCGGCGAAGGGGAAGAACGCATCGGAGGACGCGACCGATCCGGCCGCACGGTCCCCTGCCCGCTCCACCGCGAGGCGGCAGGAGTCGACGCGGTTGACCTGGCCCATGCCGACACCGACCGTGGCGTTGTCCTTTGCGAGCACGATCGCGTTCGACTTGACGGCTCGGCACGCCTTCCACGCGAAGATGAGGTTCTCCATCTCCTCGTCGCTGGGGCGCTCGCCCGAGACCAGCTCCCAGTTCTTCGCGACGGAGACGATGTCGTCGGGGAAGCGGTCGGCATCCTGCAGCAGCAGACCGCCGGAGACGAGACGCACGTCCATGCGCTCCTGCTGCCAGTCCTCGGGCAGCTGCAGCAGACGCAGGTTCTTCTTCGCCTTGAAGACCTCCAGTGCCGCGGGCTCGAACGACGGCGCGACGATGACCTCGGTGAAGATGTCCTTGAGGTTCTCGGCCATCTTCAGGGTCACCGTGCCGTTGGCCGCGATCACGCCGCCGTACGCCGAGACGGGGTCGCACTCGTGCGCGCGCAGGTGGGCGCTGGCGATCGGGTCGAGTGCGTTCGGCGCAGTCGTGGCGATACCGCACGGGTTGGCGTGCTTGATGATGGCGACGGCCGGCTTGACCATGTCGTAGGCCGCACGCAGGGCGGCGTCGGCGTCGACGTAGTTGTTGTACGACATCTCCTTGCCCTGCAGCTGGGTGGCCTGCGCGATGCCGTGACCGCCGGCACGGGTGTAGATGGCGCCGCGCTGGTGCGAGTTCTCGCCGTAGCGGAGCGTCGCGAGCCGTTCCGCCTGGATCGTGAGATGGGTCGGCAGGTCGCCGTCGTCCTGCAGCGTGCCCTCGGCGAACCAGGAGGCGACCGCGGTGTCGTATGCCGCCGTGTGCGCGAACGCCCGGGCTGCCAGCTCACGACGCTGCGTCAGCGAGGTGCCGCCATCGCCGATCGCCGCGATGATGCCGGGATACGACTGCGGAGAAACCACGATCGCCACGTTCGCGTGGTTCTTCGCTGCAGCGCGAACCATCGCGGGGCCGCCGATGTCGATCTGCTCGACCACGTCGTCGCCCGCCGCCCCGGAGGCGACGGTCTCGACGAACGGGTAGAGGTTGACGACCACGAGCTCGAAGGGGGTGATGTCGAGGTCGGCGAGCTGGCGCTCGTGGTCCTCGAGACGCAGGTCGGCGAGCAGACCGCCGTGGATCTTCGGGTGCAGCGTCTTGACGCGGCCGTCGAGCATCTCAGCGACACCCGTCACCGCGGCGACGTCGGTGACCTCGAATCCCGCCTCCCGGATGCTCGAGGCCGTCGAGCCGGTCGAGACGATCTCGACACCCGCGTCAGCGAGCGCCGCAGCCAGCACGAGCAGGTCGGTCTTGTCGCTCACCGAGACGAGCGCGCGCCTGATCGGCACGGTGTCGCGATCGCGGTAGAGCGTGGGGTCGTGGCGGGGGCCGGCCATGAAGGGCTCCTTCGTGCGGGGGTGCGGGTGAGGGGGTCAGGAGGAAGAGCTGAGGACGAGGTCGCCGGTCGCGATCCCACGGACCACGTCGATGAGCAGACGGCGCTCGACGGGCTTGATGCGCTCGTGCAGGCTGTGCTCGGTGTCACCGTCGAGGATCGGAACCCGCTCCTGCGCCAGGATCGGGCCGGTGTCGACGCCGTCGTCGACGACGATCACGCTGGCCCCGGTCTGTGCGACGCCCGCCGCGAGCGCGTCGCGGACGCCGTGGGCGCCGGGGAACTCGGGCAGGAAGGCGGGGTGCGTGTTGATGAGGCGCGGCGAGTACTGCGCGACCAGCGAGGGGGGAAGCAGGCGCATGAGACCGCTCAGCACCACGAGGTCAGGGTTCCAGACCGTGAGCTGGCCGGCGAGCTCCGCACCCCATGCCTCGCGGCTCTCGTGCTCATGCCACGGCACGGTGAAACTGGGGACGCCGAACTCCTCGGCGTGGGCGAGGCCCTCGGCTTCGCGGTCGGCACCCACGACGACCACCCTGGCGGGAAAATCGGGATGACGAGCGGCCTCGAGGAGGGCGCGAAGGTTCGAGCCGGTGCCCGAGATGAGAACGGCGACCGTGAGCACGCGCCCAGTCTACCGGGGCGCCGACACCCGTTCCGCCCGGCTCGGCTGGCGCTCCAGGGGCCGTCAGTCGCGGTTGCCCGTGGGCGGTCTGAAGCCCCGGACATCGTCGAGGGGCGCCGTATCGTCGAACGCCTGGTCGTGTGCTCGTGGGAGGGGGATCCCCGGCACCGGCACCACCGGGGCCTGGCTCGGTTCGAGCTCGGACATCTCTGCGATCCAGCGATCCGTCCGCTCCTCCGCCAGCTCATCACGGTGCCGTGGGGACAGGAGCAGAATAGCCGCACCGACGAGCACCTCGAGGCCGAGGGCGAGCATGAAGGGAAGCGCTGCCGGCCCGACCTCGGACAGCCGTCCCGGCCCCATCGATCCGTTCGCCAGAACGGCGGCGATCCCACCGACGCCTGCAGTGACGACCGCGATCCCCACCGCGATGACGGCGCGCTGCGCCGTTCCCAGCGGTGTGCCCTCCCAGACGAGACGGGAGCGCACCGCCCACCCCGCGAACGCTCCGGCGGCGATCGGGACGAGCACCACGATCAGCATCCACATCGAGCTGTTCTCGGGCAGCAGACCGAATACGGGGACGCCGGGCACGACCCCGAGCTGCGTGCCCGCCGGCGACACCGCGGTGCCGACGCCGACCGCGAAGCCGGGCCCGGCGAGCCAGGACGCGGCCCAGACGATCAGGGTCGGCAGGTACACCAGCTGTGCCAGGGTCATCACCGTCGCACCCAGCGCATCCACTCGGGAGGCCTGGAAGAGAGCGACGACCTCTCCCCCGCGGAACAGGGTCATCACCGCAAGAGCCAAGGCCGCCGTACCGACCACACCCACCAGGGCGAAGGCCGCGCCTCGGACGACGGCGGCGGGGACCGGTGCCCAGTCCTCGTGGACGTCGAGGCGATCGTGCAGACGGTCGAGGATGCCGCCGTCGCCCTCTTCCCACGCGACACGGACGGCGCCGCAGAGCGCGCCGACGAAGTACACCGCTGCGGGCAGGACGATCGCGAGCAGAAGGGGTGTCTGCGCCGCGTCCAGGCGCGCGGTCAGCGCGACAGCGGTGGAGATCGCGGTGAACACCACGGTGCCGGACAGCACGCCGAGCAGCCAGGTTCCCGCAGCGGCCGCTCTGGCTCCGGAACGCGCGGCGAACAGCAGCGTGAAGAGCAGGAACGCCAGCGGGGTGATCGACACCGCGAACGACGCGGCCTGAGCGGGGATCGCGAGCGCGACGAGTAGTTCATCCGGGATCGTCACCGCCAGCGGCACCCCATGCCCGAACTCCCAGAGCGTGCCGGTGAGCGGCCAGAGCGCACCCCAGTCGGCGGTGATCCCGAAAGCGAGAGTCCACAGGAGCGTCAACGGCGCGAGCAGCACGACGAGACCGACCGCCGCGGCGATGGCGGCGTCGAAGGCGGCGAGGAGCGCGACGAGGAGGCGTTGCATAGCGTTTCGAGACTACGACGAGTTGTCGACGAAGCCCCGGGGGCGCGCGTGGGGTCGGCGACACGATAGCGTTTCTCCGGAGGTTTCCCGATGACAACTGCCCCGCCCGCCCCGGCACCCGCCGAACCCAAGAACTCCCTGGACCGCTTCTTCGAGATCAGCAAGCGCGGATCTACGATCGGCACCGAGATCCGAGGAGGTCTGGTGACGTTCGTCACGATGGCCTACATCGTGATCCTCAACCCGATCATCCTCTCCGGCAAGCCCGACGTGGCCGGAGACGTGCTCAGCTTCAACGCCGTCGGCGCCGCCACCGCGTTGACCGCCGGTGTGATGACGATCCTGTTCGGTCTCGTGACGCGCCTGCCGTTCGGTTTCGCCGCCGGACTCGGCATCAACGCCTTCGTCGCGTTCTCGGTCGTCGGGCAGGTGACCTGGCCCGAGGCGATGGCACTCGTGATGATCAACGGTGTCGTGATCGTCCTGCTCGCGGCCACCGGCCTGCGGAAGGCGATCTTCGACGCGGTGCCCTTCCAGCTGAAGATCGCCATCACGGTCGGTATCGGCCTGTTCATCGCCTTCATCGGCTTCGTCAACTCCGGCTTCGTCACCGCGACGGGCGCCTCGTCCCCTCCAGTCGGCCTCGGAGTCAACGGCTCCGTCGCGACCGTGCCGACCCTGCTCTTCGTGATCACCCTGCTCCTGACCGGCATCCTGGTGGCGCTCAGGATCAAGGGCGGCATGCTCATCGGCCTCATCGGCGGCACCGTGCTCGCGGTCATCGTCGAGGCGATCTGGCACATCGGCGCCCGCGGCTTCGACGACGAGGGCAACGTCGTGAACCCCGGCGGCTGGGGTCTCACGGTCCCCGCGCTCGACGGCTCCCCCATCGGCGTGCCCGACCTCAGTCTGATCGGCGCCGTCGACTTCAGCTTCGACCTGAGCAAGGTCAGCCTGGTCGCGATCGTCATGATCGTCTTCACGTTGCTCTTCACGAACTTCTTCGACGCCATGGGCACCATGACGGGCCTGGCGAAGGAGGCGAACCTCGCCGACGACAACGGGGACTTCCCCCGCATCAAGTCGGCACTGGTCGTCGAGGGTGTGGGAGCGATCGCCGGTGGTGCGACCTCGTCCTCTTCCAGCACGGTCTTCATCGAGTCGGGTGCCGGCATCGGCGAGGGCGCGCGCACGGGTCTGGCGAACGTGGTCACGGGCGTCGTGTTCCTGATCGCGATGTTCCTGACGCCGCTGACATCCATCGTGCCGACCGAGATCGCGGCCGCGGCCCTGATCATCGTGGGTGCGATGATGATGGCGCAGATCCGCTACATCGACTTCAGCGACTTCCGCGTGCTGCTTCCGGTGTTCCTCACCGTGTCCGTCATGCCGCTGACCTACTCGATCGCGAACGGCATCGGGGCGGGCTTCGTCAGCTGGGTGCTCATCCACGCCTTCTCGGGCAAGGTCAAGACCATCAGCCCGCTGCTGTGGGTCGTCGGCGCCGGCTTCCTGATCTTCTTCGCCCGCGGACCCATCGAGGCCCTGTTCGGCGTCGGGATCTGACGCGAGACGCAAAGGGGCGGATGCTGCGGCATCCGCCCCTTTGCGTGTTCGTCCCGTCGCCTCGTCACCCTGGCACGGATGCATGAGCATCGCACGAATGCATGACCCACGCGGGGTCCTCGGTCATGCAGGTGTCATCGGGTCATGCAGCCGGTCAAGCGGCCGATCATGCAGGTGTCGGTCGGTCATGCATCCGGGCATGAAAGAAGGCCCCGGGGTGGAGCCCGGGGCCTTCAGATCAAGCGTAGCTCAGATCAGAGCGACTCGATGATCGCGCGCATGAGATCTGCCGTCTCGGACGGCGTCTTGCCGACCTTGACACCAGCGGCCTCGAGGGCCTCCTTCTTCGCCTGAGCGGTACCGGCCGAGCCGGAGACGATCGCACCGGCGTGACCCATGGTCTTGCCCTCGGGAGCCGTGAAGCCCGCGACGTAGCCGACGACGGGCTTGGTGACGTTCGCCTTGATGTACTCGGCCGCACGCTCCTCGGCGTCGCCGCCGATCTCGCCGATCATGACGATGGCCTTGGTCTCGGGGTCGGCCTCGAACGCGGCGAGCGCGTCGATGTGCGTGGTGCCGATGACCGGGTCGCCGCCGATGCCGATGGCGGTCGAGAAGCCCAGGTCGCGCAGCTCGAACATCATCTGGTACGTCAGGGTTCCCGACTTCGACACGAGGCCGATCGGACCCTTGCCGGTGATGTTCGCGGGCGTGATGCCGACGAGCGCCTCGCCGGGGGTGATGATGCCGGGGCAGTTCGGTCCGATGATGCGGGTCTTGTTGCCCTTGCTCTGCGCGTACGCCCAGGCCTCGGCCGAGTCGCCCACGGGGACGCCCTCGGTGATGACCACGAGCAGCGGGATCTCGGCGTCGATGGCCTCGATCATCGCGTCCTTCGTGAAGGCGCCGGGGACGAAGGCGATCGACACGTCGGCGCCGGTCTCCTTCATGGCCTCGGCGACCGAGCCGAAGACCGGGAGCTCGACGGCGTTGCCGTCCTTGTCCGTGTGCGAGACCGTGGTGCCGGCCTTGCGGGCGTTGACGCCGCCGACGACCTGGGTTCCGGCCTTGAGCATCAGCGCGGTGTGCTTGGTGCCCTCGCCGCCGGTGATGCCCTGGACGATGACCTTGGAGTCCTTGTTGAGGTAGATAGACATAGCTCTGGTTCCTTGTGTCTCAGGCGATCAGGCGTTGGCGAGCTCGGCGGCCTTGTCGGCGCCCTCGTCCATGGTTGCGGCCAGGGTGACAAGCGGATGCGCGTACTCGGCGAGGATCGCGCGACCCTCGTCGACGCGGTTGCCGTCCAGACGCACGACGAGCGGCTTGGAGGCCGTGGCGCCGAGCGTCTCGAGCGCGCCCTTGATGCCGTTGGCGACGGCGTCGCACGCCGTGATGCCACCGAACACGTTGACGAACACGCTCTTGACCTGCGGGTCGCCGAGGATGACGTCGAGACCGGCGGCCATGACCTCGGCCGAGGCTCCACCACCGATGTCGAGGAAGTTGGCGGGCTTCACGCCGTTGTGGTTCTCACCGGCGTAGGCGACCACGTCGAGCGTCGACATGACGAGTCCTGCACCGTTGCCGATGATGCCGACCTCGCCGTCGAGCTTCACGTAGTTCAGGCCCGACTCCTTGGCCTTGGCCTCGAGCGGGTCGGCGGCGTCCTTGTCCTCGAGCGCCTCATGCTCGGGGTGGCGGATCTCGGAGGCGTTGTCGTCGAGCGTGACCTTGCCGTCGAGCGCGATGATGTCGCCCTCTTCGGTACGCACGAGCGGGTTGACCTCGACGAGCGTCGCGTCCTCACCCTTGTACACGTCGAAGAGCTTCACGAAGACGTCGGACACCTTGTCGACGAGGTCTTCCGGGAAGTTGGCTGCACGAGCGATCTCGACGGCCTTCTCCTTGTCGATGCCCGTCAGCGGGTTGACCTCGACGCGCGCGAGCGCCTCGGGACGCTCGACGGCGAGCTCTTCGATCTCCATGCCGCCCTCGACCGAGCACAGGCTCAGGTAGGAGCGGTTGGCGCGGTCGAGCAGCACGGAGAAGTAGAACTCCTCGGCGATGCGCGCACCCTGCGCGACCATGACGCGCTTGACGACGTGGCCCTTGATGTCGAGGCCGAGGATGGCCTTCGCTGCCTCGTACGCCTCGTCGGGCGTCTTGGCGACCTTGACGCCGCCTGCCTTTCCACGGCCGCCGGTCTTCACCTGAGCCTTGACGACGACCACTCCACCGATCTTCTCGGCGGCCGCCCTCACCTCTTCAGGGGTGTCCGCGACGATGCCGGCGAGGACCGGCACTCCGTACTTTTCGAAAACGTCTCGTGCCTGGTACTCGTACAGATCCACTGTGGTTCCTTCACTGGGCTGCTGTCTGGTAATTCTCTCGATGTCGAGACATCGACCAGTCCCCCAGCCTACTACCTCGGCCTGGGCGCTCCTGCGGGCCGGACCCACCCGCCCTCAACGCAGCGGAGGAACGCCCGCACGTCGCACCGGCACACCGACGAACCGCAGCTGACGTCTGATCGCGAACGGAGTGAACACGAGCGCAGCGCCGACCGCGACGATCACCGGGCGCACCACGACCACGGGCAGACCGCCCAGGAAGGCGACCAGGATCGCGACCACGAGGACGACGGCCAGCACGACCTCGACCGTCAGGAGCTGGCGGCGCACCGAGGCTCCGTCGTCCGCCAGGGTGGTCTCTCTGCCGCGCACCTGGATGTGCTCGGTCCACCGCGTACCGTCCCACCACCGCCGGGTGCCACGACGCCGCGTGTCGAACCAGCCGGCCGGGATCCCGTCGTCTCTCACGCTCCTCAGTATGACGGCGACACCTGGGCGCCTCCGCACGCTGCGGTCTAGGCTTTCGCCATGCACGAATCCGCAGAACTGCGTACCGGCGTCGTCGCCGCCGCACTCGAACTCTTCAGCGCCCAGGGGTTCGACCAGACCTCGGTGGAGCAGATCGCCAAGGCAGCCGGGGTCTCCCGGTCGACGTTCTTCCGACAGTTCGGCGGCAAGGAGGATGTGGTCTTCGCGGATCACGAGGTGCTCCTGGAACAGCTCAGGGAGTTCCTCGACGAAGGTCATGACGATCCATGGGGCGCCGTGTGCGCTGCCTCCGAGTCCGTCTTCGCGCACTTCGCGCACGACCCGGAGCTCGCGAGGCGCCGCTACCAGATCGTGCGCCAGGTACCCGTGCTGCGCGAGCGCGAGATCATCACGGTCTTCCGCTACGAACGACTGTTCGACGACTACCTGCGCAGCGCCCTCCCCGGGGTCGATCCCTTGGACGCGGTCGGCTTCGCCGCTCTGGTCACGGCGGTGCACAACCACGTGCTGCGTCAGCTGCTGCGAGGACGCAAGAAGGTGCCGCTGTCGACGCTGCAGACGGCACTGGTCGACGTGCGCCGACGCTACGGTGTCGCGGCGGACGAGACCGCCTCGGCTCCGGACGACATGGTGGTCGCGGTCTTCCCCCGCTCCATGCCGATCGCCGAGGTGAGCCGCCGGTTGCAGTCTCAGCTCGACTGACACATCCGAGTCGTGGAACCCAGTATCGAGGAGTACGATACCTGGTGCCACGAAGGAGCCCCATGAGCACTGCAGCCTCCCCCTTCCCCGGCGAGCGCGTCTCGTCGTACGACGTCACCGGGCGTCAGGACAGCGACTACTACGCCGTCTTCGCCGACATCCCCGCCGCGGACCGGGAGGCGTGGGACCGAGCGAAGGCGTACGTGGACGAGGTCGCTCCGCAGATGGCGGACGCCTGGGACCGCGCCGAGTATCCGCTCGATGCCGCGCGCCGGATGGGCGAGATGGACCTCGTCGTCGACGGCGTCCAGCACCCCTCGCTCACGAGCCTGTCGCCGCTGGCCGCCGGCCTGGTGAACATGGAGATCTCACGGGGCGACGGCTCGCTTGGTACGATCCTCGCGGTGCAGGGAGGGCTCGCCCTGCGCACTCTTGCACTGTTCGGCTCCCCCGCGCAGCAGGAGCGATGGCTCACCGGACTCGCCGACGGCACGGTGCTCGGCTCGTTCGCGCTCACGGAGCCCGACCACGGATCCGACTCGGTATCGCTGGAGACCGTGGCCCGCCGCGACGGCGACAGCTGGATCCTCCGCGGCACGAAGAAGTGGATCGGCAACGGCGCGTCCGGTGGCATCACCTTCGTCTGGGCGCGTGTCGACGACGAGTCCGCCGACGAGCACGGTGCCGTGCGGTGCTTCCTCGTCGAGCAGGAGACACCGGGCTACACCGGCAGCGTGATCCGCGGAAAGGCCTCGCTGCGAGCGATCCACCAGGCGCACATCGAGCTCGACGACGTGCGGGTGCCGCTGGACGCCGTGCTGCCGGGGACCAAGAGTTTCAAGGACGCCTCGATCGTGCTGTATGCCACCCGCTCCGGTGTCGCCTGGTCGGCGCTCGGACACGCGACCGCTTGCTACGAAGCGGCGCTGGCCTATGCGACCCAGCGCGTGCAGTTCGGAAAACCGCTGGCGAAGTTCCAGATGGTCCAGGAGCGCCTGACCCACATGCTCGAAGACCTCACCGCCATGCAGCTGTACTGCCGGCGCATGGCAGACCTCGAGACGAAGGGCGAGCTGCGCCCGACCCAAGCGTCGCTGGCGAAGTTCCACAACACGCGTGCCGCACGCCGGGTCGCCTCGACCGCCCGTGACCTGCTCGGCGGCAACGGCATCCTGCTCGAGAACGGTGTGATGCAGCACCTGGCCGACATCGAGGCGATCCACACGTACGAGGGCACCGAGAGCGTGCAGGCCCTGCTGCTCGGGCGCGACATCACCGGGATGAGCGCGTTCGCCTGAGCCGCCGCCCTCGACGTCCGGCTCACCCCCGCCGGGCGTTCACGTGGCGTTCACGACTCGCTGCCGATCCCGCGACCGCCTGCACGCCCAACAGGAGGACCAGCGCCACGACCGGGACGACCCATCCCCCGATGGCCGCATGCAGCAGACCGATACCGATCGGGCCGAGGCCGGCGAGCAGGTAGCCGATGCCCTGCGCCATGGTCGACAGGTGCGCGGTGTGCTGTGCGTCGGGCGCACGCAGCACGATGTAGGTCAGCGACAGCGCGATGGCCGCGCCCTGTCCGAGCCCGAGGAGCGTCATCCACACCCAGGGAGCGGCGCCGCCCGGCGCGACGAGGAGCCCGATGAGACCTGTCGCGCACAGGAGCGCGGAGAGCAGGACGGGCAGCCAGTTCGGTCGGAGGCGACGCAGCATCGTCGGTACGAGCAGCGCAGCGGCGATCCCCGGGAGGCTCGAGTACGACAGCAGCAGCCCGGCATCGGACACCGGCACCCCGGCGTCCTGCAGGATGGTCGGTATCCAGGTCAGCGCTGCGTAGTAGCTCAGGCTCTGCAACCCCATGAACCCCGTGACCGCCCAGGCGACCGGGTCGCGAAGCAGCGCCGACATCCGCGGCTCATCCCGAGGCTCGAGGATCGCATCGACGGGACCTCCGGACGCGCCAGGGCGGGCCGCCGCACCGGCGCCCCCGCGCAACGCCCACGGCAGCCACACCAGGAACGCGAGGACTGCGGGAATCGCCCAGACCGCCAGGGCGCCCCGCCATGAACCGTCGAGCGCGGTCATGAAGGGCACGGTGAGCGCTGCAGCCGCCGCAGCGCCGAGGAACAGCGCGGTGGAGTACAGCCCCATCATGAGGCCGACACGGTGTGCGAAGTCCTGCTTGATCACGGCGGGCATGCACACGTTCGCGACGGCGATGCCCGCACCGACCAGCACAGTGCCACCGAACAGTGCCACGGGCGAGGGAAGCAGACGCACGCCGATGCCGACTGCCACGACGACCATCGTCAGGGCGAGCAGCCGATGCAGGCCGATCCAGCGGGTCAGCGTCGGGGTCAGGAAGGCGAAGGCGCCGAAGGCGAACACCGGGATCGTGGTCAGCAGTCCTGCCGCAGCCGCCGGGAGGCCGAGGCTCCGCTCCATCGCGGGGAGCACGGGTCCGACCGAGGCGACGCCCATGCGGAGGTTCAGCGCGATCAGGAGCAGGCCGGCAGCCACGTAGATCCCGGTGAGGATGCCACCGCGACGCAGAGACGGCGTCAGCGGGGTCGGGGCGGTGTCGAACGGTTCCTGCATCGTGGTCATGCTCCGAGTCCAGCACCCGCACCACCCGTCAGGAAACACGTAGACTGCATCTCGATGTCGAATACTCGCCAATCATCTCCAATGGTCGATCTGAACCTGGTCGACTTCGACTCCCTCGACGCACTGCCGATGGAGGGCGCCTATCGGTTCGCACACGCCGAGACATCGCCGCGCCACGCCCACCCGCTGGGACACCTGGTGCATGCCGCATCAGGTGTGCTGTCGCTGCTCACCGACGACGGCGCCTGGATCGCGCCGTCGACGCGCGTGGCCTGGGTGCCCGCCGGGGCCGAGCATCGTCATCGCGCGCACGGGCGCACGGACATGCGCATCGTCCATCTGACGGACGAGCTCGCCGCGTTGCTTCCGCCCGCCCCTGTCGTGCTCGTCGCGACGCCGCTCGCCCGCGAGGCCCTGCTGGCGATGACGTCCGGCCGCACGCGCAGCACCCGTGCGCTGGACCACCTGCGCCGAGTGATCGTCGACGAAGCGGTCACCGCGCCGGAGCAGCCCCTGCACCTGCCCGAGCCCCACGATCCCCGTCTGCGCCGGGCGGCCCGCATCGTCGAGGACGATCTCGCCCAGCCCGTGTCGCTCGGTGAGCTCAGCAAGCGCACCGGCACCGCCGAGCGGACGCTGAGTCGCCTGTTCCCCCAGGAGACGGGTATGGGATACCGGCAGTGGCGCCTCCAGCTGCGGGTGCACCGCGCGCTCGTCCTCCTCGCCGACGGCACCTCGGTGACCGACACGGCCGCCGCGTGCGGGTGGGCGACGACCAGTCAGTTCATCCAGCAGTTCACACCGCTCGTCGGGATGACCCCCGGCCGATACCGACAGTCTCAGCCCGCAGTGTGAGACAGCTCCATGCACACGAGCCGCTCGCGGTCATCCCACGACGGCACGCGCTGAAAACCCCGCGATTCATAGAGGCGCACCGGCCCGGTCCGCCAGTCCCACACCGACAGTCGCACCCGAGCGGTGCCGAGGTCGCGCGCATCGTGGAGCGCGGCGTCGAGCAGCGCCGACCCGACACCGCGGCCACGCACCTCCGGCACGGCCCACAGTCGCTTGATCTCGGCCACGTCGTCGCTCACGGAGAGCACCACGACCCCGACGACGCTCTCGCCGAGCTGGGCCACGCGCACGCGGTGACCCGCGTACGCCGCTGAGGGGTCATCGACCTCGCAGCGGTAGCGCTCGGGAAGTGCTCCGGAAGGATCGGGCTCGCTGCCGCCTTCCTGCTGACTCTTCTCGCGCTCCGTCTGCAGCAGATACGCACGCACAGCTGCACCGACCTCGGGGGCATCGGGCCCCGTCAGGTCGGCGAGCCGGATCAGCGGTCGGCCCGCTCCCGACCCAGCGCTGACGGCCACCGTCAGTCGCAGCCGCAGCCACCCGACGGGGTCTTCACCATGAAGCACACGTCGCAGACGCCGTAGTCGCGCTCCTCGACCGGCTTCGGCGCCTTCTCCGCGCGGGGAGCGGCGACGCGAGGAGTCGTCGCGCGCTTCGCGGCGCGCTGGGGAGTCAGCGGGATGAACTCGCTCGGATGGCTGACGTAGAAGTACGGCGCGCGACCCTCGCTGGGCTGCAGGCGCAACGGGGCGGACCCGACGACAAGTCGCTCGTCCTCTGTGAAGCCGTTCGTGTAGGTGCGCCCGATGTGGAGAGATGCTCCCTCGCCACGACGGATCGCCTCGATGTATCGACCGCGGTCGATGAACGAACTGATCCCGATGGCCTCGACGATCGCCGTGATGAACGCGTGGTTCGACGGATCGATGCGGTGCGCACGGAGCGCTTCCGGAAGCGAACGGTATGGACGGGAGGTGCCTGCGGGGGTCGGCCCCTGTACTTCTTTCATTCTTTCCAGGATCGCACGCTCCGCCGGGTGCGGCCGACCGTTTTTTACTCGTATACGTGCCAAACTGACGACATGGCTCAGGCGACGATCATCGGATCCGGTCCGAACGGCCTCGCAGCGGCGGTGACGCTCGCTCGTGCCGGCTACACGGTGCGCGTCCTCGAAGGCGCGGACACGATCGGTGGCGGGGTCCGCACCCGCGAAGCCACGCTTCCCGGCTTCCAGCACGACGTGTGCTCCGCGGTGCACCCCGCGGCCGCCTCCTCCCCGTTCTTCCAGGCGTTCGGCCTCGATCGCCGGATCGAGTGGATCCGGCCGGAGGCCTCCTACGCCCACCCCCTCGACGACGGGCGTGCGGCGGTGGCATGGCGCGACATCGATCGCACGGCGGCGGAGCTCGGCACCGACGGCGAGGCCTGGCTGTCCCGACTGCGCCCCTTGAGCAGGCACATCGAGGGGGTCGTCGACTTCACCGGCAATCAGCTGCTGCGTATTCCGCGCGATCCGGTGACCGCCGTGCGCTACGCCCTGCGGATGCTGGATCAGGGCACACCCCTGGCTGCAAGGGCGTTCCGCACCGAGGAAGCCGCCGCTCTGATGTCCGGAGTGGTGGCGCATGCGAACTCCCCGCAACCCACACTGGCGGGCGCTGCCGCGGGGCTGCTGCTGGCCGCGCTCGGGCACGCCGGGGGCTGGCCGTATCCACGCGGCGGTGCGCAGCGCATCGCCGACGCCATGGTCGCCGACCTCGAGCAGCACGGGGGCACCGTCGAGGCGAGCACACAGATCTCGGACCTCGGGACGCTGGACTGGGGCGATCCGAGTCGCGGAGACCTGCTGCTTCTGAACACGTCGCCGCGACTCGCGCTCACGCATCCCGACGTGCCGGCAGGCTACGCACGGGCCATCCGCTCCTACCGCTACGGTCCGGGTGCCGCGAAGGTCGACTTCGCCCTCGACGGACCGATCCCGTGGACGAACCCCGACGTCGCCAGCGCCCCGACCGTGCACCTGGGGGGCACGCGCGCCGAGGTCTGGGCGAGCGAGAACGCCGTCGCCGCAGGGCGCGTGAGCGAGCGTCCCTACGTGCTCGCCGTGCAGCCCTCGGTCCTCGACGACTCCCGCGCGCCCGTCGGCAAAGCCGTCTTCTGGGCGTACATCCACGTCCCCCCGGGCTCCGACCTCGACCCCACAGAGCTCATCACCGCGCAGGTCGAGCGCTATGCCCCCGGGTTCCGCGACCTGATCCTGGCACACCACGCGGTACCGGCATCATCGCGCGAGGCGATCAACCCGACCGAGATCGGCGGCGACATCTCCGGCGGCGTGTTCGACATCCGCCAGGCGCTACGGCGCCCGGTGCTCTCCCCCGCGCCGTGGCGCACGCCGATGCGCGGCGTGTATCTGGCCTCCGCCTCGACGCCCCCCGGTCCGTCCGTGAACGGGATGGCCGGCTGGCACGCTGCACGCACGGCGCTGCGGGATGCAGGAGAACCTGCGGAGCTGTCCGACCTGTTCGGCTGAGCGAACTCCTCTTCCGTCGCAGATCGCTCGCGGCCAGGATGGGACCATGCGCTACGAGATCCCCGCGCCGATGCTCGCCAAAGCGGTGCCGGCCGTCCCCGACCCGGCGAAGTCCTCCGGCGGACTCCTGTACGAACCGAAGTGGGACGGCTTCCGCGGGCTCATCGCGTGGGACGGCGACACGGTGGAGATCGGGTCACGAGGCGCGAAGCCCCTGACCCGCTACTTCCCGGAACTGGTCGATGCGATCCCCCAGCTGCTGCCGGAACCGTGCCTGCTCGACGGCGAGATCGTCGTGGCCACGGGTCCGCACGGATCGCAGCGACTGGACTGGGAGGCGCTCAGCCAGCGCATCCACCCCGCTGCCTCGCGCGTCGCGAAGCTCGCCGCGGAGACACCCGCGATGTTCATCGCCTTCGACCTGCTCGCCGCCGGGGAGGACGACCTGCTCGCCCAGTCGTTCGAGACGAGAAGGGCGCGCCTCGAGACCCTCATGGAGACGGTGGAGCACCCGCTGCATCTCACCCGCACGACCCGCGATCGCGGGGCCGCGGTGCGTTGGCTGGCCGAGTTCGAGGGTGCCGGGCTCGACGGCGTCGTGGCGAAGCCGCTCGACCAGCCTTACGCGCCCGGCAAGCGCACCCTCTTCAAGATCAAGCACGCCCGCACAGCCGACGTGGTCGCGCTCGGCTACCGCATCCACAAGTCCGGCTCGGGGGTGGGCTCCCTTCTGGTCGGGCTGTACGACGACGACGGCACTCTTCGCCAGGTCGGAGGTGTGGCGGCGTGGAGCGATGCCCGTCGGCAGGAACTCGTCGAGGAGCTCGCCCCGTTGGTCGAGCGCGACGAGTCGGGCGAAGCCGTGACAGCGGAGGGCGAGCGATCGCGCTTCAGCGGATCGAAGGATGTCTCGTTCGTACGGCTGCGTCCGGAGCGCGTGCTCGAGGTGCGATATGACCAGCTCGAAGGCGCTCGCTTCCGTCACACGGTGCAGTTCGAGCGCTGGCGGCCCGATCGCGACGCCCGCTCGTGCACCTACGATCAGCTGGACACCGTCGCGGGCTACGACCTCGCCGACGTGCTGAGCTGAGATGTACTGAGCTGAGATGCACTGAGCTGACGGCGGGGGTCAGCCCTTCTCGGCTGGAGTACCGTCGTCTTCCCAGTTGGCCGCGACCTTCTTGCTCGGCTGCACCCGCGGCGGCTCGCCGGGCATCTTCGGGAACTCCGGCGGGAAGGGCAGCTCACCGAGCCCGTTCTCCTTGTCGCGCTCCCACCACTCCAGCAACGTGTCGATCCGTCCGGGAGTCTCCTGCATCGACGCCCACGGATCGCCGACCTCGTCCAGACGCGTCGGAACGCTGCGGACAGTGAACACCGTCGGGTCGAGGCCATCGAGCTCCTCCCACGCGACCGGCGTCGAGACCGTCGCTCCCGGCAGCGCACGCGGGCTGTAGGCGCCCGCCATCGTCCGGTCCCGGTTGGCCTGGTTGAAGTCGACGAAGATGCGCTCTCCCCGCTCCTCCTTCCACCAGTTCGTCGTGACCTGCTCGGGCATCCGCCGCTCGAGCTCGCGTCCGGCGGCGATGACGGCGTGACGTACATCCAGGAACTCGTGGGTCGGCTCGATCGGCGCGAACACGTGCAGGCCGCGGTTGCCGCTGGTCTTGGCGAAGGCTTCCAGACCCGCCTCGCGCAGCACGTCGCGCAGGGTGTGGGCGGCCGTCACGGCGTCGGCGAAGTCGGTGCCCGGCTGCGGATCGAGGTCGATGCGCAGTTCGACGGGGTTGTCGGGGTCGGTGGCGAGCGATGCCCACGGATGGAACACGATCGTGTTCATCTGCACTGCCCAGACGATCGCGCTGGCACGGTTCAGGACGATCTGCGGGTGCCGGCGTCCGCTGTTGTAGGTCACCGTGACGGCGTCGACGAAATCCGGCGTTCCCTTGGGCGGGTTCTTGGAGAAGAAGCCGTCCGCCCTGGCCCCTCCGGACGGGCCGACGCCGTCACGGAACCGCTCCAGCGACACCGGGCGGTTGCCGTTGGCCGCCAGGAAGGGACCGGCGACCAGCTGCGCATACTCCGCGAGTTCCGCCTTGGTGATGCCCAGGTCGGGCCACACCACGCGGTTCGGGCTGGAGAGCGCGACCTCGCGTTCTCCGTCGAGGTCGGCGACGATCAGGGTCACGCGTTCTGAGGCCATGCTCCGACCCTAGAGCGCGGTCAGCACAGACGGAACCCCGCCCACGCGGCAGCGCACCGGGCTCGACTCAGCCGGCTTCGAGAAGCCGGGTTCGATGCGCCCGTCAGTCGCCCAGGTCGACGGCCAGCACCAGGACCGGCGTGAGCGCATCCCGCTCGACGACGATCGACGGGCCCGCCGAGTCGACGATCACACCGGCGATGTCGGCATGACCGGTGAGCACCTTCGCGAGCTGCTCGGGTGCGAACGGGAGCGGACGGTCACCTCGGCCGAGCGCGATGACCTCGAGCGGGTGCGAGAACAGCTGCAGGAAGCGACGTCCATCCGTCGTCTGCGCCTCGGCGATGCCCACAGGCCCCCCGCCGGAGCCGTCGTTGACCGCGACCCACATACGCGTGGTCGCGAGTGCCTCGCCGACCTTGACAGCGGAATCCTGCTGGCGGGGGGCAGCGAGGATGCTCTTCACGGTCATGTCGACGTCGGCTTGCTCGAGCGTCTTCTGCAGGAGCTCGGTCGGGAAGACCACCCGGTGCGGAGCCGAGGCGTTGTCGACGATCAGACCGGCGAAGTCACCGGATACCACCTGCTGCAGCACCGAGGTGACGGGCTGAGCGACCGCCGACGTCGACGAGGGGTCGGCTTCGAGCTGCACGGAATCGCGCACGGCGGCGGCCGAGCTGAAGGCCAGCATGTACTGGCGGTCCTCGCTGTCGCGGACGACTGCGACCGAGAGCGCCTTGCCCTCGCTGATCTGCGCACGCGCATCGCCGTTCACGCGGATGTACAGGTGGCCCTGGAGCGCCTGACGCATGACGCCGAGCAACTGGTCGTTGGTCGCGCCCGCCTCGATCTCGGTGAGGGCTTCACGCAGCAGGACGTTGTCCTTCATGCCGGCGACCGTCTCCGTCTGCTCCGGAGGCAGCGCGGAGGCGAGGGGCAGACGCCGCTCCGGGGACGCCTCGGCCCGCGCAGCGGGACGCGGCGGGTTCTGCGGCGCGGCAGAGGGTGCGGGCGGCGTCGGCGTGCTCGACGGCGCGTCGGAGGACGGCAGTTCGACCTCAGGACCGGCTTCCGCGCCGACGCCGCGGAACGCCTGCACCGAGATCCCGATCGACGGCGCCGCTGGCTGCTCCTCGACGGTGCCTTCGGACGCCGTGCTCTCGGATGCCGTGCTGTCGGACAGCGCGGCGCCGGTCTCGACAGCATCGGCGGTGTCTGGCTGCGTGGTGGGGGTGACGACATCGTCACCGGACTTCTTGCGGCGGGAGAAGAGGGCCATATGAGCCAGCCTAACCGTCAAACCTCCCGACGCTCCGCCGACGCCGGGAACCGAAGTGGGTCAGATCTTCTCGATCGGCGCGACCTTGATGAGGAGCTTCTTCTGTCCCGCCGAGTCGAAGCGCACGTGCGCGATGCGCTTCGCACCCTCGCCGGTCACCGCGTCCACTCGCCCCTCGCCGAAGTCGACGTGACGGATGCGGTCGCCGGCGGCGAGCTCGAGATCGCCGTTGTCGCGCATCTTGGCCGTGACCCGGTTGGGGAACTTGTCCATGGCCGTCGACAGCGGCTTCAAGGAGTCTCGCCCCGGCAAAGACTTCACCGCGAAGCGGTCCCCGGAGCCCGAGCTGCCGAAACCGCCCTGACGGCGCGAGTTCAGCGCACGCGACTGCATCCCGCCACGCGAATTGACATCGCCCGGGGACTGCCGCCAGTCGATCAGGTTGGC
Organism: Microbacterium oxydans; assembly: GCF_000956405.1. Classification (GTDB taxonomy): domain Bacteria; phylum Actinomycetota; class Actinomycetes; order Actinomycetales; family Microbacteriaceae; genus Microbacterium; species Microbacterium oxydans_C. Next base: position 120,595 of record NZ_JYIV01000025.1, on the reverse strand, counting down.
GGGGATCTCCTGCAGGAAGCGGCTGGGCATCGCGACCGTGACCTCACCGAACTGTGCGCGGGTCATCGCCAAGGACAGGTGCAGGCGCTTGCGGGCGCGGGTGATCCCCACGTAGAACAGTCGACGCTCCTCCTGCGGCCCACCCGGCTCTCCCGCCGAGATGCGGTGCGGGATGAGGTCTTCCTCCACGCCGGTGACGAACACCGCGTCGTACTCCAGGCCCTTGGCCGTGTGCATCGTCATGAGCGACACGGAACCGGATTCGTCGTCGAGATCGTCGGCGTCCGACACCAGCGCGACCTCGGTGAGGAAGTCGGTGATGGTGCCCTCAGGGTTGTTCCTGGCGAAGTCGCGCGTGACGGCGACGAATTCGTCGAGGTTCTCGACACGAGCCTCGTCCTGCGGGTCGCGGCTGGCTCGCAGCGCGTCGAGGTAACCGCTCTTCGACAGCAGCAGGCTCAGCCCGTCGGCCACCGAGGTGGGAGGCGGCACTTCGCCCGTCGCCGGCAGCATGATCGCCGTCGCCTCGGCGAGCACCGCGTCGAGCTGCGCGATCGCGGCCTGGATCTTCGGGCCGACCCCGAGCTGGCCCGGAAGCGACAGAGCGTCGCGGAACGAGATCCCGTGCTCTTCCGCGAAGCGCGCGATCGCCGTCTCCGTGACGTCGCCGATGCCGCGTCGAGGCTTGTTGAGGATGCGGCGGACGGCCATCTCATCGGCGGGGTTGGCGACAGCGACGAGATAGGCGAGCGCGTCCTTGATCTCGGCGCGCTCGTAGAACTTCGTGCCGCCCATGATCTTGTACGGCACAGCGGAGCGGATGAAGATCTCCTCCAGCGCGCGGGACTGCGAGTTCGTGCGATAGAAGACGGCCATCTCCGAGTACGGCATCCCCTTGCGGTGGAGCGCCTCGACCTCGTCGGCCACGAACTGCGCCTCGTCGTGTTGGGAGTACCCGGTGAAGCCGATGATGGCGTCGCCATCGCCCTTGTCGCTCCAGAGCTTCTTGTCCTTGCGGTCGAAGTTGTTGCCGATCACGGCGTTCGCGGCGGACAGGATGTTCTGGGTGGAGCGGTAGTTCTGCTCCAGCAGCACGACCTTCGCCCCGGGGAAGTCGCGCTCGAACTCGCTGATGTTGCGGATGTCGGCACCACGGAAGGCGTAGATCGACTGGTCCGAGTCACCGACGACCGTGAGCGACGCGCCGGCCTCGCCTGCCCCCGGCGCCGGCTCGGGGTCGGGCTCGAAGATCATCATGCCGTTCGAGGCATATGGCTCGGATGCCGCGCCCGCGCCCGACACCGGCCGCGTGAGCTCATGGATGAGCGCGTACTGGGCGTGGTTGGTGTCCTGGTACTCGTCGACCAGGATGTGCCGGAACCGACGGCGGTACGTGTCGGCCACCTGGGGGAAGGCACGGAACAGGTAGACGGTCTGGCCGATCAGATCATCGAAGTCGAAGGCGTTGGCCTTCTGCAGTTGCCGCTGATAGTCGGCGAACACCTCGACGAACACGCGCTCGGCGGGATCCGACATGTTGGCCTGACGCGCATAAGCCTCGGCATCGGACAACTCGTTCTTCAGCTTGGAGATGCGCCCCTGCACGGCGGCGGGGGTGAGACCGTACGCGTCAGCCTCGTGCTCTTTCACGAGTCGCTTGATGAGCGCGCGCGAGTCGCCGGAGTCGTAGATGGTGAAGTTCTTGGTGAACCCGAACTGCTGGGCCTCACGGCGCAGGATGCGCACGCACGCGGAGTGGAAGGTCGAGATCCACATGCCGCGCGCGGCGTCGCCGATGAGTCCCTCGACGCGCTCGCGCATCTCACCGGCGGCCTTGTTCGTGAAGGTGATGGCGAGGATCTGGCTCGGCCACGCCTCGCGACTGCGCAGCAGCGAGGCGATGCGCCGGGTGAGCACGCTGGTCTTGCCCGATCCGGCGCCCGCGACGATGAGCAGCGCCGGGCCGCGATAGGTGACGGCCTCGAGCTGCTGCGGGTTGAGGCCGGCGAGGAGTTCGTCCTGCCCCGGGGCTCCCGACGAGCGAGGACCGGCGGTGGAGGGGACGATGAGAGGAGCTTCGGTCATGGCCCTTCGAGTCTAGGCGTCGGCACCGACACCGCGGCACGGGATAGCGGCGCCCCGGAGGCGTACCGCGGCTGGGCGCCGGGTGACGCTACCGGCTCTCCATTGCAAGGCGTCCAGCCAGGAGCACGTAGGTCGCGGCGAAGGAGCGGCGCAGCCAGGTCACGACCCTCGGACGACCCAGCACCTGAGTGCGCATGGTGGCGGCGAAGATGCCGTAGATCGCGAAGACGACGAAGGTCAGGACCATGAACACGAGGCTGAGTCCTGCCATCTGCCACGCGGCGTCCGGCGCCTGCGACGGCACGAACTGCGGGAGGAACGCGAAGAAGAAGATCGTGAGCTTGGGGTTCAGCACGTTGATGAGCACCGCCGTGCCGATCACGCGCCACGACGACCGCGGGGCAGGGTCCTCATCCGCCTGGATCAGCGACTTGTCCCGCAGGGTCTGCCACGCGAGGAACAGCAGGTACGCGATGCCGACCCACTTGATCGTCTCGAATGCCACGGCGGAGGCGTTCAGGATCGCGGCCAAACCCGTGATCGCCGCGATCATGTGGGGGATGACGCCGAGCGTGCAGCCGAATGCGGCGATGATGCCGGCTCTGCGCCCACGCGAGATGCCCTCGGCGATGGAGTAGACGGCGCCGGTACCCGGTGTGGCGACGATCACCAGCGTGGTCAGCAGGAATGCAATGCTCATCGACGTCCTCTCCTGCGGTTCCCCGCGCTCACACCCTGTCTAGTCGGTCGGGCGTCGTGCGCGCACCCCCTGGAGGAAGATGAGGCGGGTGCGCGGGGGCACGAGCAGTTCGCACCCCCGCTCACAACTCAGGCCCCGCGCCGTCGGCGCCGCACCGTCGCCGCGCCGGCGGCGAGCAGCAGCAGCGCCAGGACTGCAGCCGCGAGGGGAAGCTCGGAGCCGGTGGCCGCGAGCCCACCTGCGCCGGCTCCTGCACCGGCCTCTGCTCCCGCTTCCGCAGAGATCCGGATGTCGGCCCAGCCGAGGAGAGCGCCGCTCGCATCGAACACCGCGATCCGATGTGCGCCGAGCGGCGCATCCGTGGGGATCCTCGCCGCGATGGTGCCGCCCTCCGTGAGCGCGCCCGTCGCGATGCGGATCGGGTCGGAGTACATCCACACCGCGACGTCCGTGCCCGCGGCCTTCGCATCGACGGTGATCGTGACCGTCTGCCCTCGCGTCGCGACCGCGGGATCCACGGTGAGACCGCCGCGGTTGCCGTCGACGAGCTCTGTACCGGGAAGGGGCGGGCTCTCGCCTCCGGGGGTGCCGCCGCCGCTGGGGAGGGTCCCGGTGCGCAGCGCCTCCGAGGCGAAACCGTCGGCGAACCACCAGACCGGGCGCTGCCCGTCGATCGACAGCGAGGCCGGCGCCGTGGCGAAGCCCTCGTTGTTGATGTCCGGCATACCCGCCGGGCGGGCGTAGTGCGCGATGCCCGGCTGCGCGGTTCCGTTCAGCGTGATCTCGGCCGAGCGCCCCTGACACCCGTCGTCGCACACCGCCCAGAGACTGTTGCGCACGCTGTCGTAGTCGAGCGCCATCACACCGGCCAGGCCGGGAGCGATCTCCGAGACCAGCGTCGCCGAGCCGTCGGAGCCGAGGGCGAAGGCGTACACATGACCGTTGTCCTCGACCGCGACGAGGAACAGCCCGCCCCCGTGTCCCGCATAGTCCTTCGGGTCGTACGCTGCGCCCTTCCGGTCGTCGAAGAGCTTTCCGTCGAGCGCGGAGTCCGGAACCCACTGCACGGCCTCCATGCCGAGGTTCGCTCCCACCGCGGGCAGCAGCGAGGTCAGGTCCCACTCCTGTTGAGCGACGAGGTCGCCGGCCGAGGCGTCGGGATCGACCTTCAGCACCATGTTCTGGTTCACACCCTTGGCGCTGTTGTCGCGCTCGGATGCGACGTAGACGAAGCCGTCGCCGTCGACCGTGATGCCCTCGGTGTCCGGACCTGCGGCTCCCGGGTTCGCTGCATCCTTCTGGAAGCGCACCCGCTTGCCCGCATCCCAGCCGTCGACCTTCGTGATCGAGCCGTCGGCGTGCGCTTCGAGCTTCCAGATGCGCCCCTCGCCGTTGTCGACCGCCCAGAGGAACGCCCCGTCGGCGGTCTCCTGCACGTCGAGTCCCGAACTGTCTTCGAGGAACGTCGGGATGCTGTCCACCACGCGCACCTCGGGCGAGCCGGGCCACGTCCCCACGGCGACCTCGCCGGCACAGACGTTCGCGACGCCCTTCGTGGAAGCAGCGGTGACGGCGAAGGAGCCGGTCATGTCGGGGCAACGGCCCCAGGTCGTCGCGGCGTGGCCATCGCCCCACGAGGTCGAATCCACGAGCAGATCTCCGTCGAACACCCGCACTGCATCGCCCGCGCCGAGTCCGAAGCCGAGCTGAGCCCGCTCGATCACGAGGTACTCGCCCGCCCCGATGATGGTGCCGTCCGGAATCGCGTAGGCGTGCGCGTCATCGTCATCCTTCACCACGAGGCCCGACACATCGAGTGCGGCGTCCGTCGGGTTCACGAGCTCCACCCAATCGTCGGGTGAGCCGCCGTCGGACTCGACCTCGTTGATCCGCACCGGGTTGCCGCAGGCGTTGCGCAGCCCCTTGGTCGAGACCGCGATGTCGACGAAGTCCCCGACGCCGTCGGCACAGCGGGCGAGGACGCCGGCCGCGTGCGCGGTGTAGACGTGCTCATCGACCGTGTTGCCGTTCGCGTCGCGGATCGTCACGGTGTCGCCGTTGCCGAGACCGAAGACGAAGTTCGCCGGCTGGTCGAAGACGAAGTAGCCGCCCGGCTGCAGGATCGTCCCGGACGGGAGCGGCGTGGTCTCGGCGGCGTGCCCCGTCGGGTCGCTGTCCATCACGGTCCAGCCGGAGAGGTCGACCGCCGCGCCGCCGGTGTTGACGATCTCGACCCAGTCGGTGGTGTCGCCGTTCGACTCGATCTCGTTGATCACGACGTCAGGCATGACGCACGAGTTCGTCGCGCCGGGAGTCGGGTGGGCGAGGACGAACGCCCCGATGCCGTCGGGGCAGCGGGCCAGCGTGGCTGCGGCGAAGTCGCCGTCGATCGCCGCGTGGCCCTGCCAGGGCAGGGTGTCGTCGATCATCGTCCCCGCGACGTCGAAGAGCCGGATGCGGTCGGCGCTGCCGATGCCGATCGGCTCGCGGAACGCGGCCTCGACGCCGCCGGAAAGTCCGATGGTCCCCTCCTCGACGACGAGGAATCCGCCGGCGGAGATCGACGTGCCTGGACGGAACTGCCAGCGGTGGTCGTCGGAGTTGTCGCGGATCTCGTAGCCCGAGATGTCGAGCGCCTCGGTGCCGGGGTTGTAGAACTCCACCCAGTCGGCGGGCTGCGAGTCCACCTCGTTGATGACGATGGAGCCGTCGACGGGCGCGACCGCGCAGTCGTTCGCGGCTCCGGGCGTCGCCTTCGTCGCAGGAGCCCAGGCCCCGGTGCCATCAGGGCACCGTGCCCACACCGACAGCGGAGCGGTCTTCGCATATGCGTAGGAGTCCGCTTCGGCGCCGCTCGGATCGAACAGGACGACCTCATCGCCCTTGCCGAGTCCGAAGGCGAAGTCGACATCCTTCACGAGCACCAGGAACTCCCCCGGTGCGAGCGACGTGCCATCCGGCGCTGTGCCGAAGCTGTCGCGCTTCTCGTCGGCGATCGTCCAGCCGGTGAGGTCGATCGTCTCGGTACCGACGTTGTAGATCTCGACCTGATCGGCGAGGCCGGTCGCCGCGTCGTCGTAGACGATCTCGTTCAGCACGAGGCTCGGAGCTGCGGAGATCGCTTCGGTGGGGCGGATGCCGGGATCGGCGCCGATCGCGACGGCGGGAGCGGCGAGCAGGGCGGCAGCGCTCAATGCGCACACCGCCGTGACCGCCGCAGCACGATGCATGCGGGGCATGGAGGACTCCTGGGTGGCTGGGCGGGCAGCTCCGCGAGACACGGGGCCGGTCCGGACGGGACTCAGTCGGGTACCAGCCCAGACCACCGACTCCGGATGGCCGCCGAGGATCCCTCGGATGCACACCAGGTGAACAGGAGGTGGCGATTCCCGTCAGGCGATACGCGTGCCGGGAGGCAGGCGTCGGGCCGGAGTGCGGGTGCGCACCCATGCCCCCGCGAACAGCGATCCGGCGATGACAACCTGCACCCCGAGGCCGACGAACCAGCTCGGCACCGTGGAATCGATGACATCGCGCGGTGTGGGGTATCCGCCATCGGTATCGCATGCGTCCCAGCGCTGTTCGAGCGGCGACTGCTGGGCGCTGCGCACGCCGTACTTGATCTGACCGAACAGGTCGACGGGGTAGCCGCCTGTCGCGTACTCGGTCGGAGTGGCATCCGCGAGCACCACGAAGGGGTTCGCCGCCAGGGTCCACCAGACCAGATCGAACCGCGGCACCTCCTGCGTGCTGTTGACGTCCCAGCGGTCGCAGTCGGGGACGCCGTTCGAATCGTAGGGGCGCGAGTAGACGGTGGCCTCGCCGCGCACCGCCATGCCGCCCAGGCCGAAAGTGATCAGCGTGCCGAACACGAGAGCGGCGACCACGAGGTACGTCGTCGCCACGGAGAACAGCGGGCGGGCGATGAGGCCGCTCAGACCCACGCCGATCGCCGCGACGATCACGATCTCGGCGGCGAGCACGAGCAGAGAGACGAGCAGCACGACGGGATTCGTGCCTCCGCCGAGCAGGGAGAGACCGAGGAACGGAAGCGCCACGGCCAGGAAGGCACCGCCGGTGGCGACCGCTGCGACGAGCTTGCCCAGCATGATGTCGCCGGTCGACGCGGCAGTCACCTGCACCGCGGCGAGGGTCGCAGCATCCCGGTCGCCGTTGATCGCGTTGCCGCTGAGCGTCGGCGAGACCAGCACCACCAGCAGCAGGACGATGTTGACGACGATCGAGTAGACGCCGGCGCCGATCGCGTCACCCCAGGAGTACACCGCGAAAGACAGGGCAGTGACGCCGAGCAGCACCAGGGCGAAGATGCCGAGCATCACGTACCACCCCACGCTGCGCAGCCGTTGGGTCAGCTCGAGCCGGGCGATGATGCCGATGTTCGCGAGGCTCATGCGCCCGCCTCCGTTCCGGTGGGTGCTGGGGTCGGTGACGCCTGTCGCAGGTGGAGGAAGGTGTGCTCGAGCTGACTCTGCGCTGGAGCGAACTCCACGACCGGGAGCCCGGCCTCGACGAGGTGCCGCAGTGCCTGCGCTGCGGCCTCCTCCCCTTCCAGGCCGACGAGCACGGCACCCCGATCCTGTCCGAGCGACTCGGGAGCGATGCCGAGGGTCGATGCCACCTGCCACGCGTCGGCCTTCGTCCGCTCCTCCGTGGCTCCGGCCAGACGCACCCGCCAGGCTCGCATCACGCGCTGCGCCGGGGCGGCATCGACGACGGAACCTGCGACGAGGAACACCGCGTCGTCGACGACCTCGTCGAGCTCGGACAGGATGTGGCTGGAGATCAGCACCGTGCGGCCCTCGGCGGCGAGGCCGCGCAACAGCACGCGCAGCTGCACCCGCGCCTCGGGATCGAGACCGGAGGCGGGCTCATCGAGGAGAAGGATCTGCGGGTCGTGCACGAGGGCCCGCGCGAGTCCGAGCTTCTGCTTCTGCCCGCGGGAGAGCACCTTGGCCGGGGAGTCCGCGAGGTCGGCGAGACCGACGAGGGCGAGCAGCTGCTGGGCGCGGACGTCCGCCGCGGGCTTCTCGATCCCGTACAGGCGGGAGGTCGTGACGATGGTCTCCCGAGCCGTGAGCGACGGCCAGGCACCGAGCGTGTCCGGCATCCAGCCGAGCAGACGGCGCGCGGCGAGCGGATCGACCGACGGATCGACTCCCCCGATGCTGATCGTCCCCGAGTCGGGAGCGAGCAGGGAGGCGAGCATCAGGAGCAGCGTCGTCTTGCCCGCACCGTTCGGCCCCACGAGGCCGGTCACGCGCCCCGGCTGCGCACGGAGCGTGGCACCCCTCACCGCCTGCACCGCCCCGAACGCTCTGCTGACGTCTTGCACAACGATTCCGGTCATGCGGTCAGTCTGGCATCCGGACACCGTCCCATCCGGGACCTCCGGGCGGATGCTCAGTCCCGGCGACGGTGGTGACACAATCGGCTCATGCGCACGATCCTCAACATCATCTGGGTCATCCTGGCCGGCTGGGCCCTGTTCCTCGGGTACGTCCTGGCCGGAATCCTGCTGTGCATCCCGATCGTGACGATCCCCTGGGCGATCGCCTCGTTCCGCATCGCCGCCTATGCGATCTGGCCCTTCGGACGAGAGGTCATCAGCAAGCCGACCGCCGGAGTCGGCTCGTTCCTCGGCAACGTGCTCTGGGTGATCCTCGCCGGCTGGTGGCTCGCGATCGGCCACATCGTCTCGGGCATCCTGCTGTGCATCACGATCATCGGCATCCCGATGGGCATCGCGGACTTCAAGATGGTCCCCGTCTCCCTCATGCCATTGGGCAAGGAGATCGTCTCCACACGCCGCGGCGCCTTCGACCGCACCCTCTGAGCGAGACGCTGCCGACACTGCGCCGATCTCCACTGCGCGGATCTACACTGCGCCGATCTACACTGGCCCGATGGATTCCGCCCGTCTGATCGCGTGGGATCAGGAGCTGCGCTCGGCGCATTCCCGCCTGCGTGCCGCCCTCGCCGCGACCCGCGAGGCTCTCGATCAGGGGCAGGAAGTCCCGGACGCCACGTCGGAGCTCGTGCTCTACTGCATCGGCTTCTGCGCCGCTCTCGACGGTCACCACGGTGCAGAAGACCGACAGCTCTTCCCCTCCCTCCGCGCCGAACATCCCGAGCTCGGCGGAGTCATCGACAAGCTCATGCAGGATCACTCGATGCTCGCCCACCTGCTCGCCTCGCTGCGCAGTGCGGCGGAGCGAGGGGATGACTCGGCGACGATCGGCGGACATCTCGACGGGATCGCGGCGATCATGGAGTCGCACTTCCGATTCGAGGAACGGGAGATCCTCGGACCTTTGCGCACGCTGACGCTCGACCGCGACGTGAAGAGCGTGCTCGGCCCGCTCTGACCGGGTCGGGGAATGCCTCAGCCGCGGAAGAAGGCGACGCCCAGATCCGGGTGATCCACGAACACCCCATCGATGCCCTGGCGTGCGATGACGCTCCACTCCGCCTCGTAGTCGCCGAACTCTCCGCGACCGCCCGCCCCGCGGAACTCGGCGGCGAGGAAGGCGTTCTCCGGTCGACACGTCCACGTGAAGACCTGCAGACCTCGCGCATGGGCATCCGCGACGATCGTGTTGCCGCGATCGAGCAGCATCTTCTTGCTCACGCTGATGCCGTCGAACCGGCCGACGAGAGCATCGAGCCCCTTCGGCGCGACCGTCTCCTTGTACGTGAGAGCCCGCTTGCCCTCGGCCACCAGGAGGTCGTAGGGACGCCCCGAGGCTTCGATCAGGTAGATGTACGAGGCCGAGATGCCGCGCTCGCGCAGCTGTCCGAGCACCGTCGACTCGAAGCTCTCGATGACCAGTGGCAGCTCGCCCGCGGCCCATCCCGCCTCACGCAGCTCCTGGTCGATGAGCGGGGCCAGGTCCAGGCCGAGACTCGCGAAGTAGGTGGCGTGCTTGACCTCGAGCACCACGCCGATCTCACGCCCGTGCTCGGTCGACCCCTCACGCACGATGTCGAGCACGTCGCGCAGGCGCAGGATCTGCTGAGCGCCGTCGAAACTCGCACTCGAGGCCCGCACCTCCGGCAGACGCTCCCTGATACGCAGGGTGGACAGCTCCGCCCAGGTGAAGTCCTCGGTGAACCAGCCGGTCAGCGCGTCTCCGTCGACGCGCTTGGTCGTCTTGCGGTCGGCGAACTCGGGATGGTCCGCCACATCGGTCGTGCCCGAGATCTCGTTCTCGTGACGCACGATGAGCACGCCGTCCTTGGTCGCCACCACGTCGGGCTCGACCGCATCCACCCCCATGGCGAGGGCGAGTTCGTAGGAGGAGCGGCTGTGCTCCGGACGGTAGCCGGGCGCACCGCGGTGCCCGATGACGAGGGGGGAATTCCTGGGCACGCTCTCAGCGTAGAACACCCCGGCGGCGCCCCCTGCCGAGTATCGTGGAGGGGAGAGACCTACTACCCCCCTTTGGAGTGAGGCCCACCAATGAGCAACTTCGCTTTCAACAACCCTGCTTTCCAGCAGCAGGACCCGCGCAACGTCGCGACGTACCCGGGCGGACCTCAGGCTGCCCAGGGCGCGCAGAGTGCCTCGCTCCAGCACGGGGCGATGGACGCTGCCGCCAACGCGCAGCTCGAGGGCATGTACGCGGCGCCGCCCGCCGGTGCCATCGAGACCGACCGCATGTCGGTCGAGGACACCGTCTGGAAGACCGCCGGCCTGTTCGGCATCCTCCTCGTCACCGCCGCCATCGGCTGGGTGCTGACGCTCGGTGGACTCGACGTGCCCCGCTACGACCCGTACAACCCCGCCGCCGTCAGCGTGCTGCCGTGGGCGCTCGGGGCGCTCGGCGGTTTCGTGCTCGCCATGGTCATCACCTTCACCTCGCGCAAGAAGGTGCGCCCCGCACTGATCTTCGCCTACGCGGCGTTCGAGGGTCTGTTCATCGGTGGCATCTCGGCGTTCTTCGAGGTGCGCTGGCCCGGCATCGTCTTCCAGGCGACGCTCGCGACCGTCTCGGTCGTCGGCGTCACTCTCGCTCTCTTCGCGAGCGGCAAGATCCGCGCGTCGAAGAAGGCGACCAAGATCTTCATGATCGCGATGATCGGCTACCTGGTCTTCTCCCTGCTGAACCTCGTCCTCATGTGGACCGGCATCAACGACAACGCGTTCGGCCTGTTTAGCACCAAGATCTTCGGCATCCCGCTCGGACTCATCATCGGCGTCCTCGTCGTGATCATGGCCGCGTACTCGCTGGTGCTCGACTTCGACCAGATCCAGCAGGGCGTCCGCAACGGCGCTCCTCGCAAGTACGGCTGGCTCGGCGCCTTCGGCATCATGGTCACGGTCGTCTGGCTCTACGTCGAGATCCTGCGGATCATCGCGATCGCCCGCGGCAACAACTGACGCGACCCGTGTCGCCGAGAGGCCCGTCTCCTGCAAGGGAGGCGGGCCTCTTGCCATATCCGGGAGGCCGCGCGCAAGGGGTTGGCACATGATTCCGGGGCCGGGCACAGTAGACGTCACGAGGCCCCGGCACCCCGGGGCTCCTGACCCAAGGAGCTGACCATGAGTTTTCTCGGCTTTCTTCTTCTCGGCCTCATCGCCGGAGCCATCGCGAAGCTGATCCTGCCCGGCAAGCAGGGCGGCGGATGGTTCATCACGCTGCTTCTCGGCGTCGTCGGTGCACTGCTCGGCGGCTGGCTCGGCAGCTTGATCCTGAACCGTCCGCTGACGGAGTTCTGGGACCTCGGCACCTGGCTCCTCGCCATCGGCGGTTCGATCATCGTGCTGCTGATCTACGGCCTGATCGCCGGCCGTGGCCAGAAGGTCAACGACTGACGATCCTCCGGATCCAGACGCCCGCCCTCTTCGGCAGCTTCGCGCTACCGAAGGGGGCGGGTCATTTCTGTGCGCCCTGCGCCTTGCGCTCCAGCAGCGTGCGCTCGCGATCATTGCCGGCGAGCATGGCCGCAGTCGCGAATTCGCTGCGGGCCTCTTCCTCACGACCGAGTCGACGCAGCAGCTCCCCTCGCGTGGCCGGCAGCAGATGGTAGCCCCGCAGCACCCCGGAGTCCGACAGCTCGTCGATGATGCGCAGCGCCGAGGCGGGGCCTGTGGCCATCGCGACAGCCGCCGCTCGATTGAGTTCCACCACCGGCGACGGGGAGATGCGCCCCAGCGCCTCGTACAGCAGGACGATCCGATCCCAGTCCGTCTCATCGACCGACGCGGCCACGGCATGGGACTCCGCGATCGCCGCCTGCAGACAATACGTCCCCCGGCCGCGGCCGAGCGCGTCGGCGCTGGCGAGAGAGGCCCGTCCCCGCGCGATACGACTCCGATCCCAGCGTCTGCGGTCCTGATCGGCCAGCAGCACGGGGTCCCCGTTTCCGTCCACCCGGGCGGCGAACCGCGCCGCCGTGAGCTCCATGAGCGCCAGCAGACCGTGCACCTCGGGTTCCTGGGGCATGAGCGTGGCGAGCACCCGAGTGAGGCGGATGGCCTCGTCGCTCAGCTCAGGGCGCATCCATTCGGGTCCGCTGCTCGCGGCGTGCGCCTCGTTGAAGATCAGATACAGCACCCCGAGGATCGCACCGATGCGCTGAGTGCGCTCGTCTCGGGGCGGAACCTCGAACGGAGCGTTCGCGGCGGCGAGCGTCTTCTTCGCGCGGACGATGCGCTGCTGCACGGTCGCGGTCGGCACCAGGAACGCGCGGGCGATCTCCTCACTCGACAGCCCACCGACGACACGCAGCGTCAGAGCGACCTGAGCCTCCTTGGCGAGAACCGGATGGCAGGAGATGAAGATCAGGCGCAGCACGTCGTCATCCACGGCGTCCGGATCCCACAGCAGGTCACCGCCCTCCGCCTGTTCCCGCTCGAGGTCATGCGCGAGCAGGGCCACCCTGTCGTCGAGCCGTTCCTGGCGACGCCAACGGTCGATGGCCTTGCGCTTCGCGACCGCCGTGAGCCAGGCCCCGGCGTTGCGGGGAACGCCCTCGACCGGCCACTGCTGCAACGCATCGACCAGTGCTTCCTGGGCCAGGTCTTCGGCGAGCCCGAAGTCACCCACCATCCGGGTGAGCGAGCCGACGATGCGCGCCGACTCGATGCGCCACACAGCCGTGACGGCGCGCTCAGCAGATCCGGGATCGGGTGCCGAGCGCGCCGTCTGGCCGTGCACAGGAGGAGTCATCGCTGCTCGTCCGTCACTGCTGCGCGCGCTGTTCCGCTTCCTCGCGCCAGCCCGCTTCCTTCTGGATCCACTCGTTGTCGGCAGGGAAGTCCTCGACACCGGTCACACGACGCACCTCGAGGTACGAACCACGTCCGAGAGGAGCACGGCTCGCCCACTCCGCCGCCTCTTCGCGCGTGGGGACCTCGATGATCCAGAAGCCGTTGAAGAGCTCCTTGGTCTCGCCGTAGGGGCCGTCCGTGATGAGCGGCTTCTCGGTGCTGAAGTCGACGACGAAGCCCTCGGCCGCGTCGGTCAGACCCTCACCGGCCACGAGCACGCCCGCCTTGATCATGGATTCGTTGTACTTGCCCATGGCCTCGATGACCTGGTCGAAGGGCATCTCCTTGTACGCCTCCACTGCCTCGTCGGTCGCGCGCATGATGAGCATGAACTTCATGATGTTCTCCTTGTTCAAGGGGCCGTCTCTCGACCCTCTCATCTAAGACGTCGAACGGGAACGCCGCAGATCGACATCATCCCTGAGATTCTTCGGAGAAGTTCTGAACACCGGGGTCCGGTCGCGTTTTCCGTCGCTCCGGAGGCGCACAAGCGACAGGAACTGCGACCGGAAGGTGGTGGCGCGGTCAGGCGCGACGAGACGGGCGCGCGGCAGCCTCGGCGATCACAGCGGTGAGGGCGTCGAGCGAGCGTTGCGGGCTCCATGCGGCCGCGACCGACGGGGCTTCGGCGCTCAGCGACGCGAGACGATCGGGGTCTGTCAGCAGTGCGCGGATCGCCTCTCCCAGCGCCTCGACATCGCCGCTCGGCACCAGGACACCTCCGCCCTGTTCCAGGACGTCGCGGATGCCGTATCGGGCGTCGTACGACACGACAGGGGCGCTGTGCAGAAGAGCCTCGACGATGGACAGCGGCTGACCCTCGAAAGCGGTCGCTGTGACGATCATGGACGCCCGATCGAGCACGGTACCCGGTGAATCGGTGTAACCGGCGAGGAGCACGCGCTCCCCCGCATCGAGCTCTGCGATCAGGGCGCGCAGCCGCTCCTCCTCCGGGCCGCCACCCCAGATCTCCATGCGGGCGCCAGGCACGTCGGCCGCGAGGAACGCGCGGATGGCCTGATCGACGCGCTTTCCGGGTGCGAGGCGCCCCAGCACCACGACCAGGCCGTCTTCGCGCAGGTCGTCGCGGCGGTCGACCGGAGCGATGGGGTTCGGCACCAGCACGTGCGAAGCCGATGCGCCGAAGCGGGAGACGACGTCATCGCGCTGCGTGGCGGTCGGCCAGATCACGGCGTCGAAGCGGTCGGCGAGGCGGAACCAGCGCGTCCAGAGCGTGTTCATCGGGGCATCAGGCGTGTACGGCGCCTCCACGTGCATGGTGTGGATCGTGTGCAGGATGCGCACACGCGGGTCCGACCAGTCCGCGATGAGCTCGCCGAGCTGCCTGGACTCGCAGATCACGATGATCCGACGGTCGCCGAACGCCGCCGTCACGTGGTCGAGCCAGGCGCGGTAGAGGCCACGGAAGCCGTGCAGCGCCCCCGTCACCCGACCCGCGGCGTCGTAGACGAGCACCGGCTCCTCGCTCAGATGCCAGTCCGGATTGCCCGGGATCACCGGCAGCGCCGCGAACGGTCGCCCCTCGGCATCCGCGAGCACCCGGTACTCCACATCGGGATCGGCGCTCACCGCGGGGTCGGCGGCGGCACGCAGCCAGTCGGCCGCTCCCCCGCCCTCTGCTGCGGCCTCGTCGAACAGGTTCCGCATCCGCGAGGAGTCGACGAGCGCACCCTGTTCCGCGAACGTCCGTCGGTGCGCGGCATGGTCGGCCGTGGTTCCTGGATCGAACGTGAGCAGCTGCGGGCCTGACCCATCGGCCACCCCGGCGCTCGCCAGCTGGCGGGCACGGGCGAGCGTCGCGATCGTGTACCCGCCGTCCATGCCGGGGATGAGCCGGCTGGACAGCACCAGGTACTCGGCGTCGGGAAGTGCCGGCGCCGCGTCGGGGAGCATCGTGCTCCCTACTCCCACTCGATCGTCCCCGGCGGCTTCGACGTGACGTCGAGCACGACGCGGTTGACGTCGCGGACGCCGTTCGTGATGCGGTTCGAGATCTTCGACAGCACGTCGTAGGGCAGGCGCGTCCAGTCGGCGGTCATGGCGTCTTCGCTCGACACCGGGCGCAGCACGATCGGGTGGCCGTAGGTGCGGCCGTCACCCTGCACGCCCACCGAGCGCACATCGGCGAGCAGCACGACCGGGCACTGCCAGATCTCCTGGTCGAGGCCGGCCTTCGTCAGCTCCTCGCGGGCGATGGCGTCGGCCTCACGCAGAATCTCGAGACGGTCAGCGGTGACCTCACCGATGATCCTGATGCCGAGGCCGGGCCCCGGAAACGGCTGGCGTCCGACGATCGCCTCGGGGATGCCGAGCTCGCGGCCGATCGCACGGACCTCGTCCTTGAACAGGGCGCGCAGCGGTTCGATGAGCTCGAAGTCGAGGTCGTCCGGGAGACCGCCCACGTTGTGGTGCGACTTGATGTTCGCGGTGCCGGCGCCACCGCCGGACTCGACGACGTCGGGGTAGAGCGTGCCCTGCACGAGGAACTTGACCGGAGCGCCGCCCGAAGCCTTGGCCTCGGCGACGAGATCGAGCTGCACCTTCTCGAACGCGCGGATGAACTCGCGGCCGATGATCTTGCGCTTCTCCTCGGGGTCGGTCACACCCTGGAGGTGGCCGAGGAACGTGTCAGCCGCGTCGACCGTGATCAGTCGCACGCCCGTGGACTCCACGTAGTCCTTCTCGACCTGTTCGCGCTCGCCCTTGCGGAGGAGTCCGTGGTCGACGAAGACGGCGGTGAGCTGGTCGCCGATGGCCTTGTGCACGAGAGCGGTGGAGACCGCGGAATCGACGCCACCGGAGAGCGCGGAGATGACGCGGGCGTCACCCACTTGCTCGCGGATGCGCTCGATCTGCTCGGCGATCACGTTGCCGCTGTTCCAGTCGGACGCGAGTCCCGCACCCTTGTGGAGGAAGTTCTCGAGCACGCGCTGACCGTGGTCGGAGTGCTTGACCTCGGGGTGCCACTGCACACCGTAGAAGCCGCGCTCCTCGTTCGCGAACGCCGCGACCTTGGTGGCGTCGGTGGTCGCCAGCACGTCGAAGCCCTCGGGCGCCTTGGCCACCTGGTCGCCGTGGCTCATCCAGACGTTCTGCTCCGCGGGCTGGCCGCCCAGCAGCGTTCCGCCGCCACCGCTGATGACGGCGTCCGTCGCGCCGTACTCGCGCAGGCCGGTGTTCGCGACCTCGCCGCCCAGCGTCTGAGCCATGTACTGGAAGCCGTAGCAGATGCCGAGGGTCGGGACGCCGAGGTCGAAGACCGCGGGGTCGAGCTTGGGGGCACCCTCCTCGTACACCGACGACGGTCCGCCGGAGAGGATGATCGCGACGGGGTTCTTCGCGGCGATCTCCTCGGCCGTGGCGGTGTGCGGCACGATCTCGCTGTAGACACCCGCCTCACGGACGCGGCGGGCGATCAGCTGCGCGTACTGCGCGCCGAAGTCGACGACGAGCGCAGGACGCTGCTGGGTCTCGGACTGTTCGGTCAACGGACACCTTCCGGGGCGGGGGCGGAGGCCTCGGCGGCCTCTCTGGTGGCGAGATAGGTCTTGACTTCACGGGCGACGACCGCCTCCATGAAGAACGACAGCAGCGGCACGACGCCGCCGAGCGCGAGCAGGAGGAACCGCGGGAAGCGCCAGCGCATCAGGCTCCACATGCGGAAGCAGGCGAAGAGGTACACGACGTAGAACCAGCCGTGCGCGACGAGGATGAACAGCGACAGGTTGAAGCCGTCGCCCAGCGAGGTCATCTCGCAGGAGTTGGTCATCGGGGCGAACAGCGACCACCACTGGCAGTCAGCCCCCGCGAGCACCCCGGCGAACCAGAGCGGACCTCCGGAACCGCCCAGGAAGAGCTCGAGGTGGATCGGCGTGTACTTCAGCACCATCTCGGCCAGCAGCAGGAGCAGCATGACTCCTGTGATGATCGACGCGATCTGGTAGAACTTCAGCGCACCGCGGATCGCCGGAAAGCTGGCGACTTTCGGTTCGGGCATGCGTCCAGTCTAGCCGCCGGAGAATCGTGCTGAATTCGGGCGCGCGACACCTCGCCTGCACGACGGAGGCCGCCGGGATCGCTCCCGACGGCCTCCGCCTGTGTCATCCGATCAACGGATCAGAACCACTCTTCCGGATCAGAACCACCGGGTCAGCAGCTCCCAGAGCCAGTCGAGGATCGCGCCGATGACGCCGCCGGCCCGGTTCACGGTGACCGTCGCGGTCGCCGCGTCCCCGTCCGCCTGCGATGCGGCGACGGTGTACTTGCCGGACGGAGCGCTCTTCGGCACGGTGACCGAGGTGCTGAAGGTACCGTCTGCGCCGACCTGGACGGTGCCGACCTGGACCGGCTTGCCCTTCTTCGGCCGCAGCTCGATGCTCACGGTCTCGCCGGGCACATAGCCGGCACCGGTGACCTTGAGGTTCTTGCCCGCGGTGACCTTTGACGAACCGAGCGCGATCGTCCCGGCGAACTCTTGCTCGCCGGCGATCGTGAACGGCACCTGCACGGTGGTTCCGGTACCGGCGACGTTCACGGTGAGCGCCTGCTCGCCGAAGACGCCGGACGGAACCGTGAAGGTGAGGGTGGCGCGCCCACCCTCGTCCGTGGTGTCGACGACCGCCGGGTCGACGGCACCCGCCGCGAGCTGCGTGCCGCCGAGCGACAGCGTCACCTCGCCCGGAGCCGGCTCACCGGCGCTGAACGCCAGCGAGGAGAGCGACACGGTCACCTGGTCGCCGGCGCTGTAACCGTCGGCGTCCGCCGCGCTGACCGAGACTCCGACGGCGCGCTGGGCGTAGTCGGGGCTCGCAGTCTTGTTCGCGTCGAACCAGTCGACCATGGACTGCAGGTCGATCTTGCCCGTGTCGCGCTTGCCCGTGCCCTCCTTGAAGGTGAAGAAGTTGTCTCCACCCGCCGCGAGGAACGAGTTCGCCGCCACCGTGTAGTTCTTCGCCGGATCGAGAGGGGCACCGTCGAGCGTGATCGACGTGACCCGTGAACCCTGCGCCGCAGCGGGGTCGTAGGTGTAGACCAGACCCTTCGAGACGCCGAGCTTCAGGAACGGACGAGCCGAGCCCGCCGGCTGCCACTGCTCCTCGAGCACGCCCTTCAGCTGAGCGCCCGTGAGCGTCAGCGTCACCAGGGTGTTCGCGAACGGCTGGACCGTGGCCGCCTCGCGGTAGGTGACGTTGCCGTCGGGGTCGGAGGCTCCGGCCGAGGCGTACGTCAGATTCGCGCGGATACCACCCGGGTTCATGATCGCCACATCGGCGCCCGTGGACCACTTCTGCACGTCAGCGACGAAGTTCCCGATGGTGGATTCGCCACCGCGGTTCTCCGAGCCGTTGGTCTGACGCGCACGGTTGAAGTCGGCGGTGATGTCTCCGACCTTGACAGCGCCCAGCACGTCAGCCTCGGCCTTCGCCTTGTCGACGATGGCCTGCACCTCGGGTACAGCCGGGTACAGCGGCTTCCCCGCGGCGGTGAGGGGCTTGATCTCGTTGGTGATCGAGATCAGGTCCTTCGTCTTCGGGTCGACCTTGATGTTCATCAGGCCCAGGTTCTCGCCGTACTGCCCCGCGGAGACGACCGGACGACCGTCGATCACGTGGTTGTAGGCGAGGTGGGTGTGCGCCGAGACGATCGCGTCCACGTCGCCGTCGACGCCGTAGACGATCTCGCCGAGCGGGGAGTCCGGAGTGATGCTGGACACGGCGGTGCTGGATGCGCCCTCGTGCACGAGCAGGATCACGACATCCGCCTCGCCGTTGGACTCGTCGCCGTCGCGCAGGTCATCCGCCACCGCATTCACGGAGTCGACGATGCTGCGGACCTCGAGGTCCTTGATGCCCTCGGGCGAGACCAGCGAGTCCAGGTCTTCGGTGACGGCACCGACGAATCCGACGCGGACGCCGTCGAGCTCCTTCACCCAGGCCGGGGCGAGCGCGGGCTCACCGGTCTCGGTGACGAACACGTTCGACGAGATGTACTCCCAGTCCGCGCGGTCCTGCACGCGGTCGCGGAGATCCGCCCAGCCCTGATCGAACTCGTGGTTGCCCGCCGCGCTCACATCGAGACCGGCCGCGTTGAGAGCGTCGATCGTGGGGTTGTCGTCGTTGATGAACGAGGTGAACGTCGACGCGCCGATCAGGTCGCCGGCACCGGCGAAGATCGTGTTCGGGTTCGCCTCACGGAACTGCTTCACGGCACCGGCCAGGACGGCCGCACCCGCAGCAGCGCCGTCTGCCTCGATCCGACCGTGGAAGTCGTTCACCGTGACGACATCGATGCTCACCGGCGGGATCTCCGAGGAGACGCCGACGATGATCGGGTCGTGGTCGCTGGAACGGTAGGGCGTACCCTGCTCAGTTGCGCCGAAGGCGTAGCCACGGTCGCTCCACTCGGGCGAGTTGATGCCCCACACACCGGCGCCGGTGATCGACGAGACGAGCGACGGGGACGCGATCACGTGGTCGAGCGATCCGAGCTCGCCGTCGAACGAGTACGTGTACTGGCCCGATGCCTTGTCGGCGACCAGGTCGCTCCAGCCGTTCGAGGTGAACACGTCGATCGGGTCTTCCTTGCCATAGGCGTTGAAGTCGCCGATCAGCAGCATGTCGGCGCTGCCGGTCGTCTTCTCGAGCTCGGTGGTGAAGGCGAGGATGGCGTTCGCCTGCTTCACTCGGTCGGCGTTGAAGAAACCCTGGCCGTCGGCCGGCTCGGCACCGGCACCCTCGGGCGGCGACTTCGACTTCAGGTGGTTCGCGACCACCGTGACCACGCGTCCGTCGATGTCGAACGCCTGGGCGATCGGTTCACGGGCGTTGCCCCACACGGACTCGTCGGTGACGGTCGCGCTGTCGCCGACCCGCTTGACGGCATCCTTCTTGTAGATGATCGCGTTGGTGATGAAGTCGGTCGTCGCCGCGTTGTTCAGAGCGGCGGGGGTGGGAACGTAGCCCCACACGTCGCTGCCGGCGTCGGCGTTGAGCCCGGCGACCAGGTCCTTGAGCGCCGTGTCGATCGGCTTGCCCAGCTTCACCGAGTTCTCGATCTCCATGAGCGAGACGATGTCGGCGTCCAGTCCGTTGATCGCCGCGACGATCTTGGACTTCTGGATCGCGAACTGCGCCGCGTTCGCCGCACCTCGTGCACTGGAGTTCTCGCTCTTCAGCGTCGTGAAGTAGTTGTAGACGTTGAACGACGCGACCTGCACGTCGCCGCCGACCTCCGGAGCCTTGGCCGGACGCGGGTTGGTCGCGCTGAATCCGACCTTGAGGTCGGCGGACGAGGAGTCGTCGATCGGGACGACCGGCTGCAGGCGCCAGTCGTTGAAGCCCCACTGCAGCACATAGCCGTTGTCGCCGAAGTCGACGGTGTCGCCGTTGCGGACCACCGTGTCCTTGGTGAAGTACGGCTGCTGGCCGGGGTGACCGCTGTTCGTCACCTGGATCGACCAGCCGTCATCGAGCAGGATGCGATTGGCACGGTTGGCCGCGGCGATCGCGGCGGCCTGGTCGCCGGGACGCGTGGTCTCGGTGCTCTTCACCGCGAGGTCGTCGCCGGCGTTGAGCCAGAGCGTTCCGAAGTTGAACAGCTGGTGGCTCGATGCCAGGCGATAGGTGCCTTCCGGAGCCACGTACATGTTCTCGTACTGCTCACGGTCGGCGCCCTGCACCGAGGCGGGCAGCGGCGTGACGGCGGGAACTCCGACGCCAGCGGTGACGACCGAGACGTCGGCGGCTGCCGCCGGGTTGATCTGCGTCTGACCGAAGTACTCGCTCACCGAGCCCGTCACCGAGACGAGGTCGCCGATTGCGAGGGCCGGGGTCAATGCGTTCAGGAAGACGAACACGCCGTCGGACGCACCGGGAGTCGCATCGGTCGTGCCGCCGGACCCCTGGGTCTGGATGACGATGCCCTTGTAGCCGCCGGTGCGGTAGTCGGCGGTGACGACACCCTCGACCTGCACCGTCTGGCCGTTCAACGGTGAGATGTCGGTGGTGCCCTGGACCTCGGCGATCGACACCTTCTTCGGACCGGTGCCCGGTTCGGTGCCGGGATCGGTGCCGCCCGAGTTCTGCGGGGTGATCGTGGCGGAGAGCGTGAAGTCGGCGCTGTTGACGTCGGTGTCGACACCGCCGGTGCGGTTGAGCGACTTGACGTCGGTGTTGCCGGCGGGTGCCGTGGCCGCGGTGCCCTCGAACGTGTTGGAGGTGCCGTAGCCCAGCAGATCGACGACACCGTCGACGCCGACGACCGATCCGGGCGCGAGGCTCACCGCCGCCGTGCCCTCGACGAGCGCGAGCGTGCCGTTGGTGCCGCTCGGGGTCAGGTTGCTGACGGCATCGGGGGCCGGTAGCTCGGCACCGTTCGCACCGTTGCTGTTGCCCTGCACCAGGTAGTAGCCACCGGCGGGGATCACCCCTGTGAGGGGGGCGACGCCGTTGAAGGCGGCCGAACCGGTGGCGGATCGGTACTGCAGCGACATGCCGTCGAGGGTGATCGGAGCCGAGGTGGGGTTGTACAGCTCGACGAACTTGTTCTTGAAAGCCGCACCGGCGCTGCCGCCGGAGAGGTACGCCTCGTTGATCACCACCCCCGTGCCCGTCGTGTCGGCGGTGGCGGGAACCGCGGCCAGCGAGCCGAGGCTCAACGCGGCGACGCAGGTCACGGCGAGAGCGCCGATGCGCCCCCGACTTCTACGGTGCGAGACGGGAACCATACGGTTCTCGTCGTCTGGGGCGGACATCATCGGTGCTGTCTCCTCGGTCGGGTTTCGACACTTCTCAGGGCTGTCACGGCACACAGGGGAAACTCCCAGCGTGCTCACATGGTGCGAGCATACGGAGCGGTCCTGACATCCTCAACGGAGTTTTCCGTTTCGTCATCGAGCGCTCACCGGATGGCCGGAGGGACCCCTGACGAAGGTCGCTACCGAGGCACTCGGACACACATCTGCGCATCTGCGAGCGCGCGGATGCGCGGCCGATCAGACGACCGAGCCGGCTCCGGATTCGTCCTCGAACTCCTCGACCTCGCGCTCCCAGGCGTCCTTCGCCAGCCGGTACCAGAGGTAGAAGGCGAAACCGGCGAAGATCGCCCACTCGACGGCGTAGAACACGTTCAGCCAGTTGACGGGCGAGATCTCATCGGGCGCGGGCGACGAGATGTCGACCAATCCGGCACTCGCCGTCGTCGCCGCGAGGTAGGGGCGGTAGACGTCGAGCTCGTCCACGTCGTGCCAGCGGCTGAGGAGAGCAGCAGGCGACATGCGGTCCAGCCGCTCCGGCTCCGCATGCGGCGGTACGCGGGGGCCCTCGTCCGAGATGATGCGTCCCGCGATCTCGACCTCGGATCCGTCCGCCGCAGCCTCGAGCTCTTCGACAGCCGCATCCGCGGACGCGAGGTCCGGTGCCCAGCCGACCGCGACGGCGATCGAGGTCCGATCGGCGACCCGCAGCTGACCCGTGACCCAGTACCCCTCGACGTCATCGTTGAAGCGGCTCGCCACCACGATGAAGTCCCCGGGAACCCAGGCGCCTGTGGTCTCGACGCGCTGGCCCACGAGCGGCTCCGGCAGGTACTCCCCCGGCTGGAGGACGTCGCTGAGCTGCTGCACCTGCTCGGTCGCCCCCGGCGCCGGCGGATCGGTGTCGATCGCGCGCTCGAGCTGCCACTGCCCGAGCCATGCGAAGACACCGGCCACCAGGAGGCAGAGCAGGAGCATCCCGATCCAGCGTCCCCGGAGCATGACCTCGCGGAGAGTCGGGGGGAAGAGCGCAGGAGTGGTCACGGTGTCGAGCAGGACCCTCAGGCCTCGTAGGGCGCGAGCACGACCTCGACCCGCTGGAACTCCTTGAGGTCGGAGTATCCGGTGGTGGCCATGGACTTGCGCAGCGCGCCGATGAGGTTCGCGGTGCCATCGGCGACGGGCGCCGGACCGTACAGGATCTCCTCGAGCGTGCCGATGCCGCCCACCTCGACGCGGTGCCCGCGAGGGAGCTTCGGGTGGTGCGCTTCCGGACCCCAGTGGAACCCGCGTCCTGGCGCGTCGGTCGCACGAGCGAGCGCGACGCCGAGCATGACGGCGTCAGCGCCCATCGCGAGCGCCTTGACGATGTCACCGGACGTGCCGACACCGCCGTCGGCGATCACGTGCACGTAGCGCCCACCGGACTCGTCGAGGTAGTCGCGGCGCGCGGCGGCGACGTCGGAGACCGCTGTCGCCATCGGGGCGTGGATGCCGAGGGTGGCCCGCGTCGTCGATGCTGCTCCCCCGCCGAAGCCGACGAGCACGCCCGCCGCGCCGGTGCGCATCAGGTGGAGCGCTGCGGTGTAGGTCGCGGCCCCGCCGACGATGACCGGCACATCGAGGTCGTAGATGAACTTCTTGAGGTTCAGCGGCTCGGCGACGCTCGACACGTGCTCGGCCGAGACAGTGGTCCCGCGGATGACGAACAGGTCGACGCCGGCGGCGGCGACGGTGTCGTAGAACTCCTGCGTGCGCTGCGGCGTGAGGGAGCCGGCGACGGTGACGCCTGCCTCACGGACCTCGGCCAGACGGCGGGTGATGAGCTCGGGCTTGATCGGCTCCGAGTAGAGCTCCTGCATGCGGACCGTGGCCTTGGTCTCGTCGAGGTCCGCGATCTCCGCCAGCAGCGGCTCGGGGTTCTCGTAGCGGGTCCAGAGGCCCTCGAGATCGAGCACTCCCAGACCGCCGAGCTGACCGAGCATGATCGCCGTCTGCGGACTCACCACCGAGTCCATCGGCGCACCCAGCACCGGGATCTCGAACCCGAAGGCGTCGATCGTCCAGGCGGTCGACACGTCCTCCGGGTTGCGCGTGCGCCGCGAAGGCACCACCGCGATGTCATCGAACGTGTACGCGCGACGTGCGCGCTTTCCTCGGCCGAGCTCGATCTCCATGGTCACCCCTCCAGCCTACCCGGCAGCCGGAGCCGCCCGTGCTGGGAGACTGGAGCCGAGGACCGGAGGGCAGCATGAGCATCGAGCACACCGACGTCATCGTGGTGGGCGGTGGCGTCATGGGACTGGCCACGGCCTGGGCGCTCGTGCGGCGAGGGCTCGCACCCGTGGTCCTGGAGAGATTCGCCCGCGGCCATCGCGAGGGTGCGTCGCACGGCGCGACCCGCAACTTCAACAATGCCTATGACGAGGAGCACTACCTCGACCTGCTCGTGCGCGCCCGGCAAGGGTGGGATGCCCTCGGGTCAGTCGGCGGCGAGCCTCTCCTCCGTCTGCACGGGCTCGTCACCCACGGTGACCTCGACATCGCCGCGGTGCAGTCGGGTCTCGACACCCGTGGCATCCCGAGTGCCGTCCTCTCGCAGGCCGAGGCGGGTGCCCGGTGGCCGGGGATGCACTTCGGCGGCGACGTGCTGTGGTCGTCCGACGCCGGGGTCGTGCGCGCCGCCGAGACGCTGCGGGAGCTGGAGCGGCGGATCGTCGGCGGCGGCGGAGAAGTGCGCTGGAGCACCCCGGCCGTCCGCATCGACGAGGACTCGGCCGGGGTCACGGTCGACATCGCCGACGGCGGTCGCCTCCGTGCCGAGACCGTCGTGGTCACGGTGGGCGCCTGGACGCGCACCCTCCTCCCGCAGGTCGACCTGCCGCGCCTCACCGTGACCGAGGAGACGCCGGCGCACTTCCGGCCGCTCGCGGACGCACCGTGGCCATCGTTCAACCACTACGTGCAGCCGGGGACCTACCCCGCGACCGTGTACGGCATGCCCACCCCCGGGGAGGGCGTGAAGGTCGGGTTCCACCGCGTCGGCGACGAGGTCGACCCGGATGGCCGCCCACACCTGCCGACGCGTCAGCGCGCTCTCTCGGACTACGTGCGGGAGTGGATGCCCGGCCTCGACCCGGCGTCGGCCGAGGCGATCAGCTGCACGTACACCTCGACCGACGACGGCGCCTTCGTGCTCGATCGCCGCGGCCGCATCGTGGTGGGCGCCGGGTTCTCCGGACACGGTTTCAAGTTCGCACCCGGCGTCGGCGGGGTCCTCGCCGACCTCGCGATCGACCCCTCCGCGCGCGCTGCCACACCCTTCCGGCTGCCCTGAGCGGCACGGGACCGCGGCCGCCCTGCCCCCGAACGAACGTCAGCGCGAACGTGCCACCCGCTTCTCGTCCCACACCGGCTCCGCCGACTCGTAGACCTCGCCGTCCGACCCGAACACCAGGAACCGATCGAACGAACGGGCGAACCAGCGATCGTGCGTGACCGCGAGGACCGTCCCCTCGAAGCGGGCGAGTGCCTGCTCCAGCGCCTCCGCGGATTCCAGGTCGAGGTTGTCGGTCGGCTCGTCGAGCAGCAGCAGCGTCGCCCCGGAAAGCTCGAGAAGCAGCACCTGGAACCGCGCCTGCTGTCCTCCCGACAGCGAGTCGAACGTCTGCTGCGCCTGGCGCACGAGACCGTAGCGGTCGAGTGCCGAACTCGCGGCATCGCGCGGCATACCCGCTCGGCGATCATCACCGCGGTGCAGGATCTCCAGCAGCGTGCGGCCGACGAACTCCGGGTGCGCGTGCGTCTGCGCGAACAGACCGGGCACCACCCGCGCGCCGAGTGCGGCCGTGCCGGTGTGCTCGACAGCGCTGAGCTGCTCGCCCGTCGACGTGACGTGGCCGAGCGTGGCGTCGGGGTCGGACCCGCCGCGAGCGAGCAGACGCAGGAAGTGCGACTTGCCCGACCCGTTCGACCCGAGCACGGCCACGCGGTCGCCGTACCAGACCTCCGCGTCGAAGGGCCGCATGAGCCCCGTCAGCTCCAGGCGCTGCGCGACCACCGCCCGCTTGCCCGTGCGCGCGCCGCGCAGTCGCATGTCGAAGTCCTGAGCAGGCGGACGCTCTTCCGGAGGACCCGCCTCCTCGAACTTGCGCAGGCGGGTCTGCGCCGCCTGGTATCGCGAGGCGAAGCCGTCGTTGGCCGACGCCTTGACCTTGAGGTTGGCCACCAGGATGCGCAGCTTCTCATGCTGCTCGTCCCAGCGCCTGCGCAGTTCGTCGAGCCGGTCCATCCGGTCGGCGCGAGCCTGATGGTAGGTGCCGAAGCCTCCGCCGTGCACCCAGGCCGTGGCCCCGGCACCACCCGGTTCGAGCGTGATGAGCCGGTCAGCAGCCCGCGCGAGCAGCTCACGGTCGTGCGAGACCAGCAGCACGGTCTTGGGCGTCTGGCGCAGCTGCTCCTCCAGCCAGCGCTTCGTCGGCACGTCGAGGTAGTTGTCCGGCTCGTCGAGGAGCAGCACCTCATCGGGACCGCGCAACAGAGCCTCGAGCGCGAGCCGCTTCTGCTCACCGCCGGAGAGCGTGGTGAGCTCCCGGTATTTGGCGCGCTCGAAGGGGACTCCGAGCGCGGCGACCGTGCACTGATCCCAGATCGTCTCGTGCTCGTATCCGCCGGCATCCGCGTACTCGGCGATCGCCGATGCATAGGCCATCTGCGTGTCGTGCTCGTCATGCTCGATCAGTGCGTTCTCCGCGGTCTCGAGCGCCTCCGCGGCGACCCTGATACGGGCGGGAGCGACACGGACGAGCAGCTGGTGCACGGTCTCACCCGCTTCGCCGTGACCGACGAACTGGTCCATGACTCCGAGCCCGCCGTCGATCGTCACGACACCGTCATCAGCCGTCTGATCGCCGCGGATGATGCGCAGCATCGTCGTCTTGCCCGCGCCGTTCGGGCCGATCAGAGCGCTCGTCGAGCCGGCGCCGACCCGGAAGCTCGCCTCGTCGAGAAGCGGTCTGCCGTCTGGAAGCGTCAGGGAGACGCTGGATACATCGATGAAGCCCACGGTGCGTGGCCGTCCTTCCGCCCCGCACATGCCGAGCCGACCAGGATATCAGCAGCAGCGGTCGCGGACCGCACCGAGGCAGACGCGAGCGCGGGACCCGCTCAGACGAGAGCGCTCGACGTCGGCACGGGAGCCGCGAAGAGGTCGAGCACGGGGCAATGCGCATCGACGACGGCGCGCAGGTTCTCATACTCCTCGACGCTGTTCGGACCGGTGATGTCGACAGCCACGCGCACATCGTGGAATCCCGCGCGCCCCGACTCGTCGATGCCGAAGAGCTTGCGCACGTCCAGGTCACCCTCGGCCGTGATCTCGATCGCGTCGATCGTGAGGCCGAGGGCCTGGGCGTAGAGCCGGTAGACGACCACCTGGCACGAGACGAGCGCACCCAGGGCGTACTCGACCGGGCTGGCGGCGACGTCGTCGCCGGCGAGCGCGCCAGGCTCATCGACGAGGAAGCGGTGCTTGCCCGCACGGATCTCGGTGGCGACCGACCCGATCCCGCGTCCGCTCACGCGGTACGTCAACCGGGCGTTCGCGTCATCCACGGCGATCCGCTCGTTCCACGCCGATCCTGCGTCGGCGAGTCGCTGCGCGCGCTCAGCCGGGGTGACGTCCGCGACACCGGCGAGCTGGTCCTGGAGAAGAGTCATGACCCGACGGTAGCGATCGTCCCGTTCCCAGCGCCCGCCACCCGTCATCGGGCTTCATACCGCGAAACGCGGCGTCACGGCGCCGGCATGTCGCCGACATGTCGCGTCAGCGCCGCAGCTGCTCGATGCGCTCGGACTCTCCCCACACCCGGTCCGCCGTGAGAACAGGAAGATCGAGCCGTCGCGCAAGTGCGAGACACAGGCGGTCCCCCAGCGACAGCCCGCTTCCGCGCTTCCACGATTCCGCGGCGGCTTCAGCGTCGCGCTGGGACACCGGTTCCACCTTCAACCGGTAACTGAGCAACAGGCCGGAGGCGATACCCCAGTCCGCGCCGGACGCGCGCACCTTCTGCGCGACCTCCGACCAGTTCGCGGCTCCGATCACGGAGTCATCGAGGATCTCCTCGACCCGATCCGCGCCAGGCCCGCCCTGCAGGAACGCGAGGAGAGCTGACGCGTCGACCACCATCACGCCGCTGCGTCCTCGGAGTCCGCGGACCTCCGACGCTCTGCCAGCAGCGACTCGAGAGCGCGCTTTCCCTCCAGCTGCGACCTGACGAGCGCCTTGGCCTGCTCCCTGGTGACGAGGATCACGCCTCCTGATGTCTCGATCATGAGCAGCGGCACGCCCTGGTCCCAATGCTGGCGGGCGCGGAGTTCGGCAGGGACCACGAGACGACCGCGATCACCCATCGGTGCAACGAATGTGGTATCCATCTTTCGACGATACCATCGCCCGTCACGGCGAGGGCTTCACTCGGCGCGACTCAGGCTCGTCAGCACCTCGGTGCGCGGAGCGACAGGCAGGAAGAAGCGGAACTCCGTGCCGACGCCCTCCTTGCTCGTCACGTCCATCGTCCCCCCGTGCGCGAGGACGATGGCACGGGTGATCGTGAGACCGAGACCCACGCCGGGCACCGCGTTGCGCGTCGCGGTCGACGCGCGGAAGAAGCGGGTGAAGAGCATCCCCTGTTCGTCCTCCGGGATCCCGACCCCGGTATCGGCGATCGAGAACTCCACACCGCCGTCGACCGCGCGCACCCGCGCGGTGACCTTCCCGCCCCGAGAGGTGAACTTGATGGCGTTGGAGAGCAGGTTGTCGATGGCCTGCCCCACTCTTCCGGCGTCGACGAAGACGGGCATCGCCGCAGGACCGACCTCCGCGACGAGTTCGATCCCTTCGCGCTGCGCATGCGGACCGGCCGACGCCACCGCGGATCGCACCAGCGCGGCCGCATCGGCCTCATCGCGCTCGAGGGGGAATCGCCCGGACTCGACCTGGGCGGTGAACAGCAGGTCGCCGACGAGATTGAGCAGGCGCTGCGCGTTGCGCTCGATGATGCCGACGAACTCCTGCTGATCCTCCGTGAGCGGCTGCCCTGGATCGTTCTGCAGCAGATCCAGGAAGCCGATGATCGCGCTGAGCGGCGTGCGGAGCTCATGCGAGATCATCCCGACGAACTCGTCCTTCATCCGCGCGACCTCGACGGCCCTGGTCTCGTCGGTGACGACGAACAGGTATCCCTGGTGCGCGCCCGTGCCGTCCTGGCGCGGGCTGACGGTCACGCGTGCGGGAACCGTCGTCCCACCGGCGGTCACGATCTCGATATCCCCATCGACGGGGACGCCGGCGTCCGCCTGTCCGAACAGGGCCTTGATGCCAGGGTCGAGGTCGGCGTAGTCGGAGGGCAGATCACCGGTCGGCGCAGGGTGCTCCGCGGTGTCGGCCGCCAGCATCGAGAGCACGGCGGTCGAGAAGAACCGATCGATGCGCACGCCGTCGAGCGCTTCGTCGACCGGAAGTCCGAGGAGGCGGACCGCTCCCGGGTTCCAGGCCGTCACGGTGCCGCAACCGTCCGTCGCCACCACCGCCTGCGCTGTGATCGACGACCACAGGCTCTCGAAGGAGTCGAGCAGCTCGCGGTACTGGTGCTCCTTCTCCCGCAGCTGCACGATCATGGACACGTTCTCGGACAGCGCTCTCGTGCGTTCCGTGACGAGCTCCTCCGCCTGTTCCACACGCATCCGCTGCTGCCGTGCGAGCTGGTTGATCACGGCGGCGACCGCCGAGAACACGAGCGGTCCCACCACACCCCTGAGCCATTCGACCGAGGTGTCGGGCGGCTCGGTGAGGTACGGCATCAGCAACGCGATCGAGGTGAGTCCACCCACCACGAACACCCAGCGGATACCGGGAGCCGCGGCCAGCCAGACCACGGGGAGGAGCACGAGCGACGAGAACAGCGATGTCGCTCCCCCGGTACCCGTGCGGAAGAGTCCGAGGCCCACGATGTCGACGATGGGGATGAGCAGGAGCCCCCACCCCTCGAGGACCCCGCGCGCCGTGAGCACGGCGGCGAACACGGTGGCGACCAGCACCACGACGATCCCCGCCACCGCAGGGGCAATGTGCGTCAACGGAAGGTCGGGCACCCACCAGGTCAGGATCGCCGCGATCACCGTCGCGATGACCGTGGGCGCCTGCTTGAGCAGCGGGCTGGGGTTGTCGAAGACCCGATACCAGCGGTTCTCCGCACGCCCGAGCGGCGTCGCCCTCATCGTCGCACGCCTTCGACGATCGCGTGCAGGTGCGCACCCGTGATGGGCTTCGGGAGGGCGGCGTCGGCCGGCGGGTAGTCGCTGGTATCGAGCACCGAGCTGATCACCAGGAAGCAATCGGGGAAGCGCTCCTGGACCAGCCGCGCGCACTCCTGACCCGAGATGCCGGGCAGCAGCAGATCGAGCACCGCAAGAACGGGATCGATCTCGGGGAACGCAGCGATCGCCGACTCGGCATCGCGGGCCACGAACACATCGAAGCCC
The DNA here is from genome assembly GCF_000956405.1 of Microbacterium oxydans. Lineage (GTDB taxonomy): Bacteria > Actinomycetota > Actinomycetes > Actinomycetales > Microbacteriaceae > Microbacterium > Microbacterium oxydans_C. The sequence continues at coordinate 90,202 of NZ_JYIV01000025.1, read as the reverse complement.
TCACGATCGAGGTAGCGCCGCAGCAGTGCGGCCTGATCGGGAGCGTCCTCGACCACGAGGGCCAACGGCCTCCCGCTCATCGGAGCAGCAGCTCTCGCACCACGACGATGACGACCACCACGGCGAGGGCGAGCAGAGCCTGCGGGATCAGACGCCGCTCGCGTCGGGCGTCCGCGGCGATCTCCTCCACCTCGGCATCCTGCGACGGGGTTGTGCTCATGAGTCGACACGTCCGATCTTCTCGGTCTTGATCCAGGAGGCGTCCGCGCGACGCCACTCCTTGATGTAGGAGTCCACGGTGATGGCGCACAGCAGCGAGCCGTACCCGCAGACGTAGAGCAGGAGACCTGCGAAGAACCGCCCTCCGGGGAGCGGCTCCACCGCACGGGCGAGCCAGATCCCCAGCATCGAGATCGGTCCCCACAGGTAGAAGATCACCGCCCACATGATGCGGGCCTCGTGCGTGACGGGCAGTCCGAGCGCGAGCAGCGTGGACTCGAACAGCTGCGGGAAGATCGCGATCGCCATCAGGATCAGAGCGCCGAGCCCCGGGAACATGATCGCCTCGCGCCACGACTGCCTGCCGATGCGGGGATCCAACTGCACCGAGTAGAGCATCGAGTAGATGTAGATGCACGCCGCCGCGATCCACATGAAGCGGAACACGAACTCCGCGATGTCGCTGTGCAGCACGAGGAGTGCGAGCAGGCCGACCGCCGCGAGCAGCATGAACGCCGGGAGCAGCAGGATCGTGAACCAGGCGAGTCCGAACCCGAAGCCGCCCAGGTTGTGATCCGGGCTCGGGCGGAACCAGAGCTTGCGGTAGATCGAGGTGAGCTGCACGTTGCCGCGCGCCCAGCGCAGGCGCTGCTTCCACAGGCTGTCGATCGTCCGGGGCTCCTCCGCCAGCACCACGGCGTGCGGCTCGAACACCATCCGGCGTCCTTTGAGCTGCCCTTCGAACGTCGTCATGGTGTCTTCGGCCAGGGTCCCTGTGGGGATGCGCCCGCCGATGGCCTCGAGGTTCGCGCGGGAATGCAGCTGCGCGCCGCCCGCGAGACAGGCGATGGCACCGCCGACGTTCTGCACCCGTCGGGCGGAGAGCTGGCCGATGACGTACTCGATCGCGATGAACCGGGTGAGGTAGTTGCGGTCGCGACTGCCCTCCGCGATGTACGCCGTCACCGCACCGACCTTCTCGTCGGCGAGGTGACGGGTGAGCTTGCGCAGCGAATCACGGGCGAAGATCACATCTGCATCCATGATGAGCACGGCCTCGGCCCACGAGTCGGCGAGGATCACGTCGAGACCGTGGTTGAGCGTGTGCGCCTTGCCCTCTCCGCCCTTCTCGCGCCGGAGGTGCACGACGCGGCCGGGGTGCACCGCGGACCTGGCGGCGACGACCTCAGGGGTGTCGTCGGTCGATGCGTCGTCGACGACGAAGACCCGAAGGCGCTCGGCCGGATACTCCAGCTGCAGCAGACGTTCGATCGCCGGGCCGATCACCGCGCCCTCATTCCAGGCGGGGATCACGACGGCGACGTTCGGGTGGTAGGGCGCCGCCTTGCCGTAGTGGTTGCGGAACGCGTGCAGCGGCAGCATGAGGAACTGCAGGCCGGTGTTGATCACCGGCAGGGTCCCGACCAGGACGCAGAGCAGGAGAAGGATGACGAGCACGGTCTCCAGCCAGCTGAGGTCGGCCATCAGGAGACCTCCACCGCATCGAGCAGCGGGAGGATCCGCGAGTACCGGCCCACCTCGGAGGCGTCGTGGCTGTCGGTCGAGGCGACGAGCGTCCCACCTGCCCGACGCAGCGAGGCCAGGGCATCGCTCCCGGGGCAGCCCCACTTCTCGTTCACCTCGACGAGAGTGTCGGTGTCGGCGGCGGCCCGTGCCCAGGCGTCCACGCGCTGTGCACCCAGGTCGGCCTCGGACAGCCCGATCTTCGGCAGTATCGAGAAGCAGTGTGCGAGCTGGTTGCCGGGATACCGGCGCATGGTGGCGATGAGCGCCTCGACGAACTGATCGAGCACATCGTCGGCGGCCCAGTCTGCCGCCATCCGCTCCCGCACCGCGGTGGGTCCGAGCGGACCGTCCGCCCCGGGGAACTGGTGGTCGGCGATGAGGATCCGATCGATGCCTTCTGGAAGCGTCGGGATGTCGAGGGTCCCCTCGACATCGAGGATCTTCGCCTCCACACCGGTGAGCACCGTGAGCCCGTCCGGCACCCGGAGCTGTCGCACGGCGGCGAGGTAATCCGGCACCCATGTCGTGCTCTGACGCACATGATCGACGAGGCGCAGCGTGGTCAATCCCACCGCCACCGCCGCCTCGACGTTCTGTGCGAGCGTCGAGACCGCGTCGTCCGAGAACGTGGAGTGGACGTGGTGGTCGCCGCGGAGCAGCGCGTGGCTCACAGTTCCTCCTGGTGCCCCGCGTGGTCGGAGACCAGCACATCGTCGATCTCCACGATCACGTCCTCCAGGAAGCGCACGGAGGCGATCTCGCGGAACGGGATGTGCACGGGAAGCTCACGGCCGAGGAACAGATCCGCCACGAGCGAAGGGATGTCGACGCCTGCCGCGATCGTCAGGGGGAGCGCTCCGGGGAAGCGCGGGTTGACCTCGAGCAGCACCGCACGGCCGGCGCGGTCGCGGCGCAGCTGCACGTTCGCGACACCGACCAGCCCGATCGCGCGGGCGATCGATGCCGCCGTCTCCTCGAGCTCCGGGTCGCGGACGGTGCGTCCGGCGATCGCGACACCGGAATCGACCCTGGCTCTCGTGCGGGGCACCGCGGCGACGACTGTGCCGTCGGCGTCGGCGATGACGTCGACGGAGTACTCCTCCCCCGGAAGGAAGTCCTGCACGATGAGTCCCTCATCCGTCGGAAGCGCTTCGAGCGCGGCGCGGTCGGGCACGAGCCGCACTCCGCGGCTGCCTGCGCCCTGACGCGGCTTCGCGAAGACAGGGAACTCCCACTCGATGGCCTCGGCATCGCGTCCGGCGAGGACCGTGCGCGGGGTGCGACCGGTCGACGCGCAGCGTTCTGCGAGGGCGAGCTTGTCGAGCGCGGTGTTCAGCGTGTCCTCGGACGGCGCGGCCAGCACGGCAGGTGCCAGCTCGGCGCGTCTTCCCGCAAGTGCGATGAGCTCGACGTCGACGGTCGAGATCACCAGATCGAGGTCGTCGTCCGCCACCAGGCGCGCGATCGCCGGCACGAAGTCGTCGCCCCTCCCCGGTGGCACGAGGCGCCGCTGCTGCGGGGGCACGAGGTAGATGCCGCTCGCCCAGCCGTCCATGTCCGCGGCGAACACGGTCAGGTCCGAGCGGCGGAGCAGCGACCGGATCACGGCCACTCCCGCCGGACCGCCGGCACCGGTCACCAGCACGCGCTTCGTCATCAGCTTTCCCGTCGTGTGAGCTCGTGGGCGCCGATGAACTCGGCGGTCTCCCGCACGACCTCGAGCGGTTCGACGGCAGTGCCACCACCGAATCTCGACCAATACCGCGCCGTCGCCGTGACGAACTCGGGCGCGAGGTAGTCGCGACTCGCCGTCTGCGAGCCGAAACGCTCCAGGAGTCGCAGCTTGGCGTCGAGGTACTGGTCGATGCGCGCGAACCTCGTGGGCCGGAAGTCGATCGTCGCCGACGGGCTCTGATAGCAGGCGACGGTACCGACCCGCCGCGTGGCTGCGACAGTCGCCTCGCTCACGGCACGGTGATCCTGGTGCCGGTCGTGCGGCGAGTGCGTGTAGACGATCGTCGGCTGGATCTCCTGCACGACCTCCTCGATGATCCGGACCGTGGAGCCGCCGCCCGAGATCTCGGTGTCGATGAGATCCTTCACGAAGAGGCGAGCGCCCAGCATCTCCGCCGCAGCGAGGGATTCGTCCTGCCTGCTGTCGGCGTCCCCGCCCCTGGCTCCGCGGGAGAGCGTGAGGATCGTGATCTCGTCCTGAGCGCTGGCGTGCGCGGCGAGCAGTCCGCCGACGCCGATCTCGACATCGTCCGGATGCGCGCCGACCGCGAGCACCCGCTCCGGTGTGCGCGCTTCCGCTCGGCGGCGGCGCCCCTCCTCGACCAGACGGGTGACGGCCTCCACGAGTTTGCCGTTGTCGAGCGGCTTGGTCAGGAACTCGTCCGCCTGCGCCCGCAAGGCCGAGACCGCGTACTCCACCGAGACGTGGGCGGTCATCACCACGACAGGAACCGACGGAACGATGCGCCGCAGCTCGGAGAGCAGCTCGAGGCCGCTCAGCCCAGGCATCTCGATGTCGGTCACCACGACGTCCGGTCGCACGTCCGCGACCCGCTCGATCGCGACCTCCCCGTCCTCGGCGACGTCCACGATGCACCCGGCACGTCGCTCGAGCACGGTCTTGACGAGCAGGGCGACGTCCGGATCGTCATCGACGACGAGAACGCGAGGAGAATCCTCAGGCATGTGTACGGCTCTCCTTGGGGAGGTTCCCTGACCGATGGGGATAGGCGGCGCGATCTCGGCGCCTTCAACACCGGGACCGCAGGGAAAGTCGAGCGGGGCATGTCGATTCTGGCATACGGCGCCGCCATCGCGACGGTACGCTCCTACGCTCCGGCGCGGGCGGCGCGCTTCTCCTCCTGGAAGACCCGGATCGCCTCGTACCGCTCGGCCGAGCGCGCCCGTCGCTTTGCCGCCTCGTCCTCGCGATTCTTCGGAGGTGCGGTGGTGACGAGTTCACCCAGCAGACGGTCGACGACGGCCGCGATCTCCTCGACCGCGCTCTCGAAGACGGCCTGGTTCGCCCGCGACGGGGCCGTGGTCCCGGCGATCTTGCGCACGAACTGCAGCGCCGCATCGTGGCATTCCTGCGCGGTTGCAGCGGGCTCGAGGTTGTTCAGCGGGATGATGTTGCGGCACATACCCGCACGCTACGCCGCACGGCGGGTCGAAGGAAGAGTTGCGGCGTCTCCCCTCCGCCGGGGTCGGACCGACGACAGGGGATGGTGCCGCCGAGGGCCGCTCGCTACGCTCGGGGCTATCCGGGCCGCCAGTGCGATCCCCACCCCCGTCGACAGGACAGACCATGACGAACCCGCCGTTCCCCGAACCGCCCTCTCCCGACTCCTCGAACCCGACGACACCGCCCGCTGCCCCTCCCGCTCCGCCGACCGCAGCCCCGGCCTGGGAATCCGCACCGACAGCGGCCCCGGCCTATCCGGCGCCCACGGCACCGGCGTACCCCCAGCCCGAGCCCACGCCTCCCGGTCGCGTCCTGTCGATCGTCGGTCTGGTCCTCGCCTTCCTGGCGGCACCGATCGGACTCGTCCTGAGCATCGTCGCCGCGGTGAAACTCGGCAAGACCGGGCAGTCGAAGGGGCTGGCGATCGCGGGCATCATCGTCGGCGCGATCCTGACGATCCTCGGCATCATCGGGATCATCCTGTCCGTCACCGTCTTCGCCGCGATCTTCGGCACGTGCGCCGAGCTGGGCACCGGCGTCTGGGAAGTCAACGGCGTCACCTACACCTGCGGGTGACCGCAGCGGGCGCTGACGCGAAGAGGGACCGGATGCGATGCGCATCCGGTCCCTCTTCGCGTCGTGACTACTTCTTGTAGTTCGGCGCCTCGACCACGATCTGCACGTCGTGCGGGTGCGACTCCTTGAGCCCCGCCGAGGTGATGCGCACGAACTTGCCGCGCGTCTTGAGCTCCTCGATCGTGCGTGCCCCGACATAGAACATCGACTGACGCAGCCCGCCGACGAGCTGGTACGCGACGGCCGAGAGCGGACCGCGGTACGGCACCTGTCCTTCGATGCCCTCGGGGATCAGCTTGTCGTCGCTGGGGACGTCGGCCTGGAAGTAGCGGTCCTTCGAGTACGAGGTCTGCTTGCCGCGCGTCTGCATGGCGCCGAGCGATCCCATGCCGCGGTACTGCTTGAACTGCTTGCCCGACTGGAAGACGATCTCGCCCGGCGACTCGTCGGTTCCGGCCAGGAGCGAGCCGAGCATCACGGCGTCGGCACCGGCAACGAGCGCCTTGGCGATGTCGCCCGAGTACTGCAGGCCGCCGTCCGCGATCACGGGGACGTCTGCGGGGCGCGCGGCCAGCGAGGCCTCGTAGACCGCGGTCACCTGCGGCACGCCCACGCCTGCGACGACGCGCGTGGTGCAGATGGACCCGGGACCGACGCCGACCTTGACCGCGTCGACTCCGGCATCGATCAGGGCCTGAGCCCCTTCACGGGTCGCGACGTTGCCGCCGATGACGTCGATGTGCGCGAACGACTCGTCGGCCTTGAGCCGGCGGACGAGATCGATGACGCCCTGCGACTGCCCGTTGGCCGTGTCGACCACGAGGACGTCGACACCGGCATCGCGCAGCGCCTCCGCACGCTCCCAGGCGTCGCCGAAGAAGCCGATGGCCGCGCCGACGCGCAGGCGCCCCTGGTCGTCCTTGGTGGCGAGCGGATACTTCTCGCTCTTGTCGAAGTCCTTGATGGTGATGAGACCCGCGAGCTTGCCGTCATCGTCGATGAGCGGAAGCTTCTCGACACGGTGCTTCGCGAACAGGGCGATGACCTCGCCTGCTGCCACGCCCACCGGTGCGGTGACGAGGTTCTCCCGCGTCATGACGTCCTTGACGAAGGTGGTCTGCCGTTCGAAGCCGGAGACGAAGCGCATGTCGCGGTTGGTGATGATGCCCACCAGTCGCCCCTCGTCGTCGACGACGGGGAGCCCGGAGATACGGTACTTCGCGCAGAGGTTGTCGACCTCTTCGACCGTCGCGTCCTGCGTGGTCGTGATCGGGTCGGTGATCATGCCGGACTCGCTGCGCTTGACGCGATCGACGTGCGCGGCCTGGTCGGCGATCGAGAGGTTGCGGTGCAGGATGCCGATGCCGCCCTCGCGGGCCATCGCGATCGCCATGCGGGACTCGGTGACCGTGTCCATGGCGCTGGAGAGGAGCGGGGTGGCGACCGAGATGCGCCGGGTGATCCGCGACGAGGTGTCGGCCTCGCTGGGGATGACATCGGTGTGCCCGGGGAGCAGCAGCACGTCATCGTACGTCAGTCCGACGAAGCCGAAGGGATCGTGCTGTTCCATGGATTCTCCTTCTGCGCGAGTCGCGCAAGTCCGAGTGCGAGGGGGTGGTCGACGTCGGCCGGTGCGGGGCCGCGGCCCGTATGAAGATTCTAAGCGAGACACGCCCGAGAACATTCCCAGAGCGGCGTCGTTACCGGACCGTTGACCCCGACCGTAGGTGAATCGGCGATCGCGCATTACGCTCAAGTGCGTCGTCCATCTCTGCGGACCAACCCGAGATCGCAGAGACACAGCACTCAAAGTGGAGGTTGCGTGGGACCCACAACACTCGCCGTGCAGCGAAAGCGACCCTGGGTGGTCGCCGTGCTCAGTATCCTCATGGCGCTCACAGCGTTCCTGTTCCTGCCCCCTTCAGCGGCCTCCGCTGAGACGACGGACGACGGGCAGGAGGTCACGGACTTCTACTTCGCCGGTGTCGTGACCTTCGACGATCAGCCGGTCGAAGGCGTGGTCATGTCCATCGAGGGCAAGGGCTTCGACGGCGAGACCGAGACGGACGCCGACGGCAAGTGGCGCCTGTACGTGCCGGAGAAGGAGAAGTACACCCTCACGGTCGACGAGTCGACGCTGCCGGACGGGGTGATCGTCGATGCGACCCAGCTCCCGGAGGGCACCCAGCCGATCGCCGGGACCACCGCCTCCTTCGAAGTCGAGTTCGGCCTCACCGGCACCAAGATCATGAACCTCTTCCTCGGCGAGGGACAGCGGGTCACCGTCTCCTTCGTCGACCAGCTGCTCTCACGCCTCGTCGGCGGATTGAACTTCGGGCTCCTGCTGGCTCTCGCCTCGATGGGCGCTGCCCTCATCTACGGCACCACGCGCCTGTCCAACTTCGCGCACGCGGAGATGGTCACGTGGGGCGGCCTCGTCGCCCTCGTCACGACCACGTTCTGGCATCTCCCGCTCTGGGTCGGCATCGCCGCGGCCGTCATCGGCGGTGGTCTGTTCGGCTGGGCCTTGGATGCCGGCATCTGGCGTCCGCTCCGTCGACGGGGTCTCGGTGTCGTCCAGCTGATGATCGTCAGCATCGGCCTCTCGCTGGCGTTGCGGTACGCGTTCCAGTTCATCATCGGCGGAGGGACGTATCAGCTCCCCGGCGCCAGCCCCACCCCCATCCAGCTCGGACCGATCTCGCTGTCCTACATCGACATGATCGCCATGGGCGTGAGCATCGTCGTGATCCTGGCTGTGGCCTTCTTCCTGACGCGCACCCGCATCGGCAAGGCGACCCGCGCGATCTCCGACAACCCGCAGCTCGCCGCAGCATCCGGCATCGACGTCGACCGGGTGATCCGCTACGTGTGGATCCTCTCCGGCACGCTGGCCGCGATCTCGGGAATCCTGTGGGCGTACTTCCGCCCCGGTGTGAAGTGGGACATGGGCATGCAGATGCTCCTGCTGATCTTCGCCGCGATCACCCTCGGTGGTCTCGGCACGGCGTTCGGTGCTCTGGTCGGATCGCTCATCGTCGGCATGGCGGTCGAGGTCTCGACGCTGTGGATCCCGTCCGACCTCAAGTACGCGAGTGCTCTCGTCATCCTCATCCTCATCCTCCTCGTGAGACCTCAAGGGCTGCTCGGACGCAGGGAAAGGTTGGGCTGATCGCCATGGACTTCGGAAGCATCTTCTCGAACACGGCCGTCTACCTGTTCAGCCCCGTCACGATCGCCTACGCGCTCGCGGCGACCGGCCTCGCCGTCCACTTCGGATACGCGGGACTGCTCAACTTCGGCATGGCGGCGTTCATGGCGATCGGCGGCTACGGCTACGCCATCTCGGTGCTCAGCTTCGGACTGCCCTGGTGGATCGGCATGCTGATCGGCCTGCTGGGCGGCGCGCTGTTCGCCGTGCTGCTGGGCATCCCGACGCTGCGGCTCCGCGCCGACTATCTCGCGATCGCCACGATCGCCGCCGGTGAGATCGTGCGCCTCCTGTTCACCACCCAGGTGTTCGACGAATGGACCAACAGCGCCGACGGCCTCGCCCAGTACAACGGCGGATTCCGCGACGCGAACCCCATCCCGCCAGGCACCTACGGGTTCGGCCCCTGGACATACAGCGCGAACGACCTCTGGAACCGCGTCTTCGGTGTGATCGTCCTGGCCGTGGCCATCCTGCTGGTGTGGGCGCTGATGCGCAGCCCGTGGGGCCGGGTGCTCAAGGGCATACGCGAGGACGAGGACGCCGTGCGCTCGCTCGGCAAGAACGTCTTCGCCTACAAGATGCAGGCGCTCGTCGTGGGCGGTGTCGTGGGCGCCGCGGGTGGGATCGTCTTCGTCCTCCCCTCCGCGGTCGTCCCCGGCAGCTACTCGACGTCGCTGACGTTCTTCCTGTGGACCATCCTCCTGCTGGGAGGCGCGGCCACGGTGTTCGGACCCACGCTCGGTGCGGTGCTCTTCTGGGTGGTGTTCGCCTTCATGGCCAACCTGCTCCCGTCGATGGCGAAGTCCGGGTTGCTGCCGATGACCGACAGCCAGGCGTCGACTCTCGTCTTCGTCTTCGTCGGCATCGCCCTGATGCTGCTCGTGATCTTCCGCCCGCAGGGCATCCTCGGAGACAAGAGGGAGATGACCTTTGTCAAATGAACTGACCCCCGATCAGGCCCCCGGCTCGGCCGAGGGTGCCACGACCGCCGCCCCCGCCACGGGAAGTATCCGGCGTCCGAAGACGACGGGGCTGACCAAGGGCGAGGTCAAGCCCGGAGTCGCCAAGGTCGATCCGATCCTCGTCGTCGATGCCGTCCAGCGTCGCTTCGGTGGTCTGACGGCCGTCGACGTCGACCACCTCGAAGTACCCCGCGGAGCCATCACCGCTCTGATCGGCCCGAACGGTGCCGGCAAGACGACTCTCTTCAACCTGCTCTGCGGGTTCGACAAGCCGAACAGCGGCACGTGGTCGTTCGACGGCACGAGCCTGTCGGGGGTCCCGTCGTTCAAGGTGGCCAGGATGGGCCAGGTCCGCACGTTCCAGCTCACCAAGTCGCTGTCGCTGCTCACCGTGCTCGAGAACATGAAGCTCGGCGCTCCGCATCAGCGCGGCGAGGGATTCTGGGCCAGCCTGTTCCCCTTCCTCTGGAGGGCGCAGGACACCGAGATCGAGACCAAGGCGCGCGAACTGCTGACGCGCTTCAAGCTCGACGCGAAGGAGAAGGACTTCGCCGCGGCGCTCTCGGGTGGCCAGCGCAAGCTCCTCGAGATGGCCAGGGCGCTGATGAGCGACCCGACGCTGGTGATGCTCGATGAGCCCATGGCTGGAGTCAACCCCGCCCTCACCCAGTCGCTCCTCGACCACATCCTCGACCTCAAGGAGGACGGGATGACCGTGCTCTTCGTCGAGCACGACATGCACATGGTGCGCCACATCGCGGACTGGGTGATCGTGATGGCGGAGGGACGTGTGGTGGCAGAGGGGCCGCCCGACGAGGTCATGGAGAACCCGGCCGTCGTGGATGCGTACCTCGGTGCCCACCAGGACGTCGATCTCGGTGCCGTCACCGGACGCATCCCGGTGCTCCCCGATGCCGCAGCCAGCAGGCTCCGCGAGGAGATCGAGGCCGAGGCGGAGGCGGAGCTCGAAGCGAGCGACCCCGTGCCCGGCAGCGATGCCGAAACCGACGACGAGGGAAAGGGCACCGCATGAGCGGGGAAACGCCGATCGACGCAGCGCAGAGCGCAGCTCAGGACGACATCGTCGTGAAGCTGACCGATGTCCACGCCGGCTATCTTCCCGGTGTGAACATCCTCAACGGCGCCAACCTGGTGGCCCGGCAGGGAGAGCTGATCGGGATCATCGGCCCCAACGGGGCGGGGAAGTCCACGCTCCTCAAGGCGATCTTCGGTCTCGTGAACGTGCGAAGCGGCGACATCACCGTGAACGGTGAGAGCATCGTGGGGCTGAAGGCCGACAAACTGGTCCGCCGTGGCGTGGCCTTCGTGCCGCAGACGAACAACGTCTTCCCCTCGCTGTCGATCGAGGAGAACCTGCAGATGGGGCTCTACCAGAACCCCAAGATCTACGCGGAGCGGCTCGAGTTCGTCACCGGCATCTTCGCCGAGCTGGGCAAGCGCCTCAAGCAGCGCGCCGGTTCGCTCTCCGGCGGTGAGCGGCAGATGGTCGCCATGTCCCGCGCGCTCATGATGGATCCGTCCGTGCTGCTGCTCGACGAGCCGTCGGCCGGGCTCTCCCCCGTGCGCCAGGACGACGCGTTCATCCGGGTCTCCGACATCAACAAGGCCGGCGTCACGACGATCATGGTGGAGCAGAACGCCCGACGCTGCCTGCAGATCTGCGACCGGGGCTATGTGCTCGATCAGGGCAGGGATGCACACGAGGGAACGGGCAGGGACCTGCTGAACGACCCCAAGGTCATCGGTCTCTATCTCGGCACCCTCGGCACCGACGCCGCCTGAGCCGCGGGCGAGAGACCGCGAGCGAGAAACCGCCGACACCACGACAAAGGCCCCGGATCGGATCCGGGGCCTTCGTCGTGTGATCGTCTGATCAGTTGGTGCGGGTGATCATGTTGTCGGCACCGTACTTGTAGATGCCGATCGACGCACCCTGCGGGTCGCCGGCCTCATCGAACGTGACGTCACCGGAGTAGCCGTCGTAGTCGGCCGTGCCGCCGTCGTTGATGATCTTTGCGCAGTCGGCGAAGCTGGTGCACTTCTTGCCGTCGCCGGAGCCGCCGGACACTTCCTGCATCTTGGCCGCGATGTCCGCGCCGTCCGTGGAACCAGCAGCCAGGGACGCCAGCGCCACGAGGATCACGGCGTCGTACGCCTCAGCTGCGTAGGTGAAGTCCTTGACCTCGGCATTGCCCTCGCCCGTCCAGAAGTCCTGCAGGCGGGAGGTGAAGTCGTCGGCGAGTGCGGGCCCGGCCTTGGTTCCCTGCGCGCCCTCGAGCGAGACCGGGATCTCCGAGCCGTAGTCGGACAGGTTGCCGTCGACCATGTAGAACTTGTCGGCCGAGATGCCGGCGTTCACCAGCAGCGGCGCGATGGTCTTGAACTGGTCGAAGGACACGATCGCGACCGCGTCGGGGTTCTGCGCCTTGATCGTCTCGACCTGAGCGTCGAACTGCGCGTCGCCGACGTTGAACGATGCCTCGGCGACGACCTCGCCGCCGGTGCCTTCGAAGGTCTCCTTGATCGCCGCGTCCAGGCCGGTGCCGTACGCGTCGTTCTGGTAGATGATGCCGAGCGTCTTCGCGCCGTCCTCGGCGATGAGGTTGCCGAGCACCTCGCCCTGCAGCAGGTCACTGGGGGCGGTGCGGAAGTAGAGCCCGTTGTCGTCCCACGTGGTGAAGTCGGGCGACGTGTTCGATGCGGAGATCTGGAGGATCCCGGCGCTGACGTTGCCGTCGAGGATGAGCTTGGAGACACCCGATGCGGCGGCTCCGACGATAGCGGAGACGCCGGCACCCTGCAGCTTGGTGATCGAGGTCTCGTAGGCCTTGGTGTCGGTGTCGCCCTCGTCTTCGGCGGTCAGGTCGATCGTGATACCGGCGGCGGCGTCGTTGACCTCCTGCACGGCCAGTCCGACACCGGACTCCATGGGCGGACCGAGGAATGCCAGCGAACCGGTCTGCGGAAGCAGCGAACCGAGCTTGAGCGTCAGATCGGCTGCGGGCTTGTCGCTGCCGCCGCTCTCCGGGCTCGGGGTGCTGCTGCAACCGGCGATGACGATGGCGGATGCACTGACCAGTGCGATCCCGGCGAAGACCTTCGCTGTGCGCGAGCCCTTCAATGCGTTCATGATGCTCCCTTGCGTAACTGAACGTGGACTGTGACCACAATCGGGTGCTCTAACACTAGGGCGTGAGTATCGCGCGCAGGGGGTGCAAGTATCTCGGTGCGTTAACGATCCGGGACCGGGTTTCCCGGCCGGTGCGCCTCAGGATCAGGCGGCCTCGACCCGGGGAATCCTGCGCCCTCGTCGCGCGGCGAGCAGGAGATCGACGATGAAGACGCCGATCGCGATCCACACGATGATGAAGCCGGCCCAGCGCTCAGGCGGCATCGGCTCGTGCAGGACCAGGACGCCGATGAGGAACTGCATGACCGGAGTGATGAACTGGATCATGCCGATCACCGTCAGGTTGATACGTCGGGTTCCCGCCGCGAAGAGCAGCAGCGGGACGGCCGTGGCGACACCGGCGAAGGCCAGCAGCAGCGCGTGCACCCACCCGTGCGCGCCCATCGTGATGCCCGACGTCGCCCCCACGACGATCAACTGCACCACGGCGATGGGAATCAGCCAGAACGACTCGAGCGTCAGGCCGCTGATCGCATCGATGGCAGGGCCGATCTTCTTCTTGATGAGCCCGTACACCCCGAAGGATGCGGTCAGCGACAGTGCGATCCACGGGAACTGCCGGTAGGCGACGATGATCACGACGACGGCGACCGCCGCGATGGCGATCGCGGCCCACTGCAGCCGCCGGATGCGCTCCTTCAAGACGAAGACGCCCAGCAGCACGGTCGTGATCGGGTTGATGAAGTACCCCAGACTCGTCTCCACGACATTGCCGCTGAGCGTTCCGATCAGGAACACCTGCCAGTTCGCATAGATCAGCAGACCCGCCAGCGCCGTCCACCCCAGCAGCTTCGGTTGCCGGACGATGACGCCGAAAGCGCCCCAGCCGCGCATGACGGTGAGCAGGAGCGCGCAGAAGACGAAGGAGAGCAGCACCCGCCAGGCGACGACCTCCCACGGACCCGTCGGAACGAGGAGGAGGAAGTAGAGGGGAAGCACACCCCAGAGCAGGTACGCCCCACCGGCGTAGGCGACTCCGGCGGACTGCGTGGCACGGGTCGTCTCTGGGATCACCGCACAACCCTATGCCCGCGGTGTGGACGCCGACGGCGCCACCTGGGTCCCCCGCGGAGTTTGGCAGGAAACGGATGGCCGCTGGCGGACGCAGAAGGGGGCCCGGATGCGAGACGCATCCGAGCCCCCTTCGAGGACCTCGCCCACCACGGGAGGCGGGAACAGGTTCAGCAGATCAGCGGACGACGACCGCCAGGACGTCGCGAGCCGACAGGACGAGGAACTCGTCTGCGCCGAACTTCACCTCGGTGCCGCCGTACTTGCTGTAGAGCACGCGGTCGCCGACGGCGACGTCGAGCGGAACACGGTTGCCGTTGTCGTCGATGCGGCCGGGGCCGACCGCCACGACCTCGCCCTCCTGGGGCTTCTCCTTGGCGGTGTCGGGGATGACCAGGCCACTCGCGGTGGTCTGCTCGGCCTCGACCTGCTTGATGACGATGCGGTCCTCGAGCGGCTTGATGGAAACCGACACGGTCTACCTCTTCTTTCTTGACGCTGACACGAAAGACTTGTTCGCACTCTCAACCCGAGAGTGCTAATCCAGTCTAGGCGCTCGGCTGGCACTCACGCAATGCGAGTGCCAGTGGGCTCTGCGGTTCGGCTCGATGTGCGGCCGATTAGGCTGAGACGGTGGAGATGTCCGAGCTGCGTGCCCTGCTGACCTCCGAGGGTCTCGAGCTTCTCGACGCGATCGGACCCATCGACTCGACCGCCGAGGTCGCGCGGACCGTGTCCCGCCTGCGTGCGGCGGGCCACTCCCCCGACCTCGTATCCGCCGTCGTCGGGCAGACGCACCTGCGGTCGAAGGCCGCGACGAAGTTCGGGCCCTTCGCCGCGCGGATGCTCTTCACCAGAGCCGGCCTCGAACAGGCGACGCGGCTCGGCGTCGCAGCGCGTCACGCCCAGCGCATCCGGCAGTCCGGATTCACCCGTGTGGCCGATCTCGGCTGCGGCATCGGTGGAGACGCGCTCGCTTTCGCCGGAGCCGGACTCGAGGTGCACGCCGTCGACGCGGACGAGGTCACCTCCGCCATCGCGGCCTACAACCTGGCACCCTTCGGCGACAGCGCCACCGTGCGCCACGACACCGCAGAGGCGGCGTTCTCCTCGCTGCAGGACACGGACGCAGTGTGGATGGACCCGGCCAGACGCACGTCGGGGCACACCGAGACCAGACGCGTCTCCGCCGACGACTACTCGCCCTCGTTGGACTGGGCCTTCGATGTGTCCGCCCATCGCCCGACCGGCATCAAGCTCGGACCGGCACACGACCGCGACGCGCTGCCCGCCGATGCCGAGGCGCAGTGGGTGAGTGCCGACGGCAGCGTGGTCGAACTCGTCGTGTGGAGCGGAGCCCTCGCCAGAGAAGGGGTGCGCCGTGCCGCGCTGGTGATCCGCGGCGAGCGCTCGCACGAACTCACCGCTCCGGCAGACACCGCCGACGAGCCCGTGCGCGAGCTCGGTGCGTTCCTGCACGAGCCGGACGGCGCCGTGATCCGTGCGCGACTGATCGGAGAGGTCGCGCGCAGCCTCGATGCGGGCATGCTCGACGAGCACATCGCCTATCTCACCTCGGACGCGGCCCTGACCAGTCCGTTCGTGCAGTCCTTCCGGGTCAGGGAGACGCTTGCGGCGAACCCCAAGGCGATCAACGCCGCACTCAAGGCGAACGATGTCGGACGTCTGGAGATCAAGAAGCGTGGAGTGGATGTCGACCCCGCCGCCTTCCGCAAGAAGCTCACTCTGCGCGGTGACCAGGAGGCCACGCTGATCCTCGCCCGCATCGGCGATCAGCGCCGCGCGATCCTCGCCGACCGGGTGCCCGCGGCGGGCTGACACCCGCTCACTCGTCCCGATCGCCGCCCGGCGGTTCGACCACGATGGGGTCACCGGGCGGAGCCTCGACCCTGACGATCTCACCGGATCCTCCCTCGCCGGGCGGCGCTTCGGTGATGACCAGGTAGGGCGTCCGCCACTTCGTGAACCTCACCTCGAGAGTCGAGGTGCCGAGGAGCACACCGTTCGCGCCGTCGACGCGGTCGACCCGCGTCTGAAGGCCGGAGTCGACGGCCGCGGTGGGAGCGGCACAGGTCATCACACCGACGGCGTCGACGATGAGGCACTTCTCGACAGCGCCCAGATCCGAGACGCGGTCCCCGATCCACACCGGCGAGGTCCGGAAGGAGCCGGCGATGTCGAGGGAGGAGGCGAACCCCTCATCGGCCAGCTCCTCGGCACGCGCCCGCTCCGCACCCGCGAACTGCGAGGTCGACGACGACATCGGCCAACGCTGCAGGGTGACGATCGGCTCTCCGTCCGTCGAGAGGAGCAGCCCGGCGCTCACTCCGTCCAGCTCGCGCGCGGCGTCGCCCTTCTCTCCGCGAGGGACAGGGAACCACACGCTCAGATCGCGCCTGACGTCGTCGACCGGACGACAGTCCGACTGCGACTGATCGCCGACATCGAGGATCAGACACCGGAGACGAGCGTCATCCTTGGTCGCATACCAGGCCAGTGCGTCGGCATCCCGTGCGAGGGGTCGGACCGACCCGGGGTCGTAGTCGGACGCGGCGAGTACGTCGCGGCGTTCCTGCTGCGCCGCCGTCAGTGCGACCTCCCCGGAGGAGGGCGCGAACAACGCCCAACCGACGGCCACCCCGACCGCCAGCATCAGCGCGGAGAGCACTGGCACCGCCACGGGGTGCCGGCGCAGGGTGCGGAAGAAGGGCTCCGGTGCGCGCGGGATGCCCTCGTCGGAGGGCGGCTCGGCGTCGTGATCGATGCCCGGCTCCTCCTCGTCGGAGGTCTCGCCCGCGGCTCCGGACTGCCCCTGTCCGGGGGACTCTTCCCGCGCGGAGTGCTCCTCCGGCGCGGGACTCGGCGGCATCGGTGTCGCCGCAGCGGTCGCTGCCCGCTGCGCATCCTCGAGCTCATGCAATCGACGGAGCTCCGCCGCGGTGACGACCCCGTCTCGACCGTAGGCGCGGCGCTGCAACCGCCGCAGCTCGGCGGCCTCAGTCTCCGCCGGCACCGTCGGCACCTCCCCCGCGCGTGATCATCAGGGAGGAGCGTCCGTTGCTGGCGGTCGGAAGCTCCAGGCGGACGACCTCACCGCTGGCCTCGTCCACCACGTTCAGCACGAGGGTGGCGCTCTGCTCCTGCATCATGAGCGCATCGGCGCACACCCGGGGGAACGCATCATCGGAGCCGTCATAGATCAGGCAGGTCTGGTCGCCATCGAGCTCCGCTCCGGTCCACACCGGCACGTCGCCGTCATAGCCGACGATCCACAGAGAGTTGATCTGGAACCCCTGCTCCGCGATACGCGTGGCCCTCTCCGCTTCGTCGACGTTCGCCCAGGTCATCCCGTTGGTGGTGCCCGGTCCGAACTCCGTCACGTGCGCGGCGACCGCAGGCTCACCGGAGGCGGTGAACATCATCTGCACGTTGAGCTCCCGACGCGTCTGCGCCTTCGATTCCAGAGTCACCGCTGCGAACAGTCCTATCCTGTCGACCGTTTCGGTGCGCTCGCAGCTGGGCAGCGCAGACGGCGAGGTAGCCACGAGCAGGCAGGTGATCTCGGCGTCGTCCTTGGTCGCCACCCAGATGACCGCGCCTTCCTCGACGGCGAGAGCACGCAGGGAACCCCGGTCGTAGTCGCCGCCGGCGACCAGAGCGCTCTGCCATTCCTGCTGCTGCGGGCTCAGCGCCACAGCTGTGGCGCCGGACCTGCCGAACAGCGCCCACCCGAGCCCGATGCCGACGAGCACCAGCGTCGCGACGGCAGCTCCGAGTGGAAGCCAGCGCGTGCGCAGCGATGAGGTGGCAGGTGATCGTCCGGAGTTGCGCCGGTCGTCCGCGTCCGTGCTGCTCGTCGTGGAATCGTCATCCATCGAAACCGGAGCTTCCACCGTCCGAGAACGCTGCCCCGTCCCCGCCGTCTCGGGCTCGACCGGACCGTCCACCGGTGGATCCGCGGCCACGGCGGCCGGCTCGACCCGGCGCCGCTCCAGCTCGTGCAGACGCAGAGTCTCGACCTCGGTGAGCGACGCGTCGCGACCGTATGCCCGCGCCTGCAGCGAGCGCAGTTCGGAGAGCTCGGACGCGTCCAGCATCAGGTCAGCCGAGCCGCTCGAACTGCATGCCGGCCCAGACCAGCCACCCCAGGCTGTAGACGGTCGCGCAGAGTCCGAGCACGAGCGCCCAGCGTGCGATCGCGCGGTTCTCGACCGGTCGACGAAGCGACATGATCGCCGCGATGACCGCCACCACCGCGACCGGGATGCCCCAGCCGACGAAGAACGACGCTCCGAGCGCGACGATCGCCGCCATGAGGGCCCACGGCGCCAGTCGCGTGTCATCGATCGACACCGCACCCGTGGACGGCTCCCACTCGGTCTCGCCCGGGGTATCGATGTCCGGCCCTGTCACCACGACCGGTTCGATGCCCACAGGTCCCGTCGGCAGCCGCGTGTAGCCATCGCGGCGGGCACCGGGGAGACGTGCGGTCCCCGCCGGGTGCTCCACCTCGTCGCTGGGGCGTTCGATGCGAGCCGCCGGCGTCGGGAGTGCAGACGGCTCGTCGGGCGCGCCAGGGAGGTCCTTCATGCCGGCACCGCCTCCGCGACCTGGATCTCGGTCACCGGAAGAGTCGAATCCGCACCGAAGGCGAGCGTCGACGGAGGGCGTCCGGACGAGATGAGCTCCGCGGCGAGCGCCGCGATCATCGCCCCGTTGTCCGTGCACAGCGAGAGCGGGGGAATGCGCACCGTGACGCCTGCGGCTTCGGCGCGCTCGAGCGCGACATCGCGCAGCCGCCGGTTCGCGATCACTCCGCCACCGAGCAGCAGGCGCGGGACGCCGAGATCGGCGCACGCGGCGAGGGCCTTGGTGACCAGCACGTCGACGACAGCCTCGCGGAAGCTCGCGGCGACGTCGGCGACGTCGGCGACGGGCACATCGATCCCCTCGGCCTCGCAGCGCTCGACCCAGCGGGCGACCGCCGTCTTGAGACCCGAGAACGAGAAGTCGTACCTGTGCTTCGCCAGATCGGAAGCCCGCGACAGTCCGCGGGGGAACCGGATCGCGTGCGGGTCGCCGGTCGCAGCCGCCCGATCGATCTCCGGCCCTCCGGGATACGGCAGGGACAGCAGCCGGGCGACCTTGTCGAAGGCCTCGCCCGCAGCGTCGTCCATCGTCTCCCCCAACAGTTCGACGTCGGTGGTGAGATCACGCACATGCAGCAGGGACGTGTGTCCACCCGAGACCAGCAGGGCGATCGTGGGGTACTCGAGCGGCGCGGAATCGGCGGTGAGGATGTCGGCCGCGATGTGCCCTACCAGGTGGTTCACCGCGTACAGGGGCTTGTCGATCGAGACAGCGAGGCCCTTCGCGGCGCCGACGCCGACCATCAGCGCGCCGGCGAGCCCGGGCCCGCTCGTGACCGCGACGGCGTCGAGGTCTGCGAGGCCCACCCCCGCTTCGGCGAGCGCGGCGTCGATCGAGGGCTGCAGCGCCTCGAGGTGCGCCCGCGCGGCGACCTCGGGCACGACGCCGCCGTATCGGGCGTGCTCGTCCATGCTCGAGGCGATGGTGTTGGAGAGCAGGGTGCGCCCTCGCACGATGCCGATGCCCGTCTCGTCGCAGCTCGTCTCGATGCCGAGAACCAACGGTTCGCTCACGCCTTCGCCTCCTCGTCCGCCGTCCCGGGCACTGCCTGGTGCCGCAGCTGCCGTCGCATCACGATCGCGTCGACGTCGTCGGGCTGATAGTAGTGCGGCCTGCGGGCTATCTCCTCGAAGCCCTCGGCGCGGTACAGCCCCTCGGCCGACGGGTTGTCGGCCCGGACTTCGAGGAAGATCTCTCGGGCACCGCGTTCCGCCGCCGCCGCGAGCAACGCGCGCAACAGGCTGCGTCCTCGCCCGTGTCCCCGATGTTCGGCGAGCAGCGCGATGGTCTGGATGTCCGCGTCGGCACTGCCGCGAAGGGCACGCACCCCGCCGTAGCCGATGACCGCGCCGTCGTGCTCGTCCACCAGATAGCGGCCGTGCGGGCTGGAGAGCTCGGCGGCCATGGTCTCCGAGCTCCAGGCGTCCGTCGGGAAGGACCGGTTCTCGATCGCCATGATCGCGTCGAGGTCGTCTGCGGTGGCGTCGCGGAGGGTCACGTGCCCACCTTCCTCGGCGCACCGGGGAGCGTCACATCGGGGTGCCGCATGTAGAGGGGCTCCTCGCCGGCGAGGGTGCGACCGGCTGCCAGCGCCCTGGCCCCGACACGCGCCAGGTCCGTCGCGGAGAGCGTCGACACATCGATGCGCCGGATGCCGTCGAGGTGGGCATCCGCGTCGGCCGCTCGCACGAGCACGGTGTCGGCGACCACAGCGGGGATGCCGTCGTCGTCGAGGCCGTCGAACACGGTGATGGCGACCTCGCGTCGACGGGCGTCGGTCACGATCGCGAAAGGCGCGGTCTCGGCGTCGGAGTCGAGAGCGGTGAGGGCTGCGGCGAGGTGGCTGGGTACGGGGACGACCGGGAGACCCCGCCCGAGAGCGAAGGCACGGGCCGCGGCGATCCCGATGCGCAACCCGGTGAAGGGACCGGGCCCCATGCCGGCGACCACATGCGTGATCGCGGTGTCGTCCGCCCCACCGAGGTCGTCGCCACCCTCGCGGAGAACACGGACGAGCAGGTCTCCGATGACCTCCGCATGGCCGAGCGGGTCGACAGCCGCGGCTTCGGCCCGTCGCTCCCCTTCGGCATCGATGAGGGCGACAGCCGTGCCCAGGGAGGTGTCGACGGCAAGGATCACGACTCCAGATTAGCCGCCGTCTCCTGAGGAGGGCTGTGCACCGGCGCGGTGCGGGTCAGCCGAGCGGCGCGCGCAGGGGGTAGTCCTGGTCCTCCAGGATCACCTGCGCGGCGGCCCCCGTCGTCTGGTTCACGATCACGGGGGCGAGGAGGTTCACGCTGACCCCCTCGGAGGACGGATGCGCGACCACCAGCACCAGCGCGTCCTCGGGAGAGCCGAGGGCGAGTCCGTCCGCCTGCTCGTCGCTCAGAGTCGGCGCGTAGTCGCTCAGCACCGTGCGAGGATCCACCAGGAACAGGCGCAGTTCCGCATCGTCGACCGCCCGCAGCGAGAACAGCCCGTCGGAGCCCTCGACAGGAGCGAGAGCGAAGTCCACATGCGGGGCGAGTCCCGGAGGAGGGGCGATGAACGTCAGTGCGGCGGTCATCGGAGGAAGTCCATGAGCGACGGCTGCAGCACCCGCGCGTTGACGGCGAGCGCCGAACGGTACACGAGCTCCTGCGCCTGCAGACGCACGAGCACCTCGATCGAGTCGACGTCCTCCACCGCCGTCCTGCGGGACTCGAGGGACACGGAATTCTGCACTGCCGCCTCCTTGGCGCGTTCGATCTGGGACTGCCTGGTTCCCACCGAGCCCTGCACTCCGAGCATGGCGGTGCGTCGGCTGTCGATCTCGCCGAGTCGCGGCCCGACGTTCGTGCCGGAGCGGAGGTCGGCCACGATCTTGTCCACGAGCGCGAAGACCGAGTCGTCTCCCGTGCCGAAGACCGCGGCACCGTCGGTGTCGACACGCACGGAGGCGGCGTCGGACACTCGACGGGTGACCTCGGCTCCCGGCACTCCGCTGTGGGTGTAGTCGGCGGCGAAGGCAGCAGTGTCGGAGGTTCCGGCGAAGACGGAGCGACCGAGCAGCCGGGTGTTGGCCTGCGAGAGCATCTCCTTGCGGATGCCTTCGAGCTCGACCGCGAGCGCCTCCTTGGCCGTCGCATCGAGCGCCCCGTCGTTGGCGCCCTGGGCCGTCAGATCACGGACGCGCGCGAGCAGGGCCGTGCTCGCCGTGATGGCCGTGTCGGCAGCGGTGACCCAGGCGAGGCCGTCGTCGATGTTGCGCGCGTACTGCTCGGTGCGGCGCTGCTCGGCGTGCAGGGCCAGAGCGGTGGCCGCGGCTGCCGGGTCGTCGGACGGCGCGGCGAAGGCCCGCTGGGATGTCGCCTGCTCCTGCAGACGCGCCAGCTCGGAGAGGTTGGACTGCAGCTGGCGCATGGCCGTCTGCGTCATGGCGGATGACGTCACTCGAGAGATCACGGTGCTCCTTCGCTCAGCGTCCGACGAGGCCGGTGCGGTTGATCAGGACGTCGAGCGCCTCGTCCACCGCCGTCATCACACGGGCGGCGGCCTGGTAGGCGGTCTGGTACGTGAGCAGGCTGATGGTCTCCTCGTCGCCGTCGACCGCCGAGACCGACTGCTGAGCTCCGACAGCGGCGACCGCTGCGGAGTCGGAGAGCTTCGCGCGTTGCACGTCGGCCGCGGTCGCGACCCCGAACCGGGTGACCTGATCGGACCAGACGGCGTCAGGGGAACCGACGCTCCTGCCGATCTGAGAGATCAGGTCGGCGTTGGTCGCATCCAGGGCACCGGCACCGGGCGCCGCGAGAGCCAGTTCGGAGGCCGACCCGACCGCGACGGTCAGGCCGAGTGCGGCGGAGCCCGTCGTCGGCACGGTGAAGAAGTCTCCCCCGGCCTGGCCGGTGGAGGTCACGCCCGCCCTGTGCTGAGCGTTCAGTGCGTCGGCCAGCGTCGTGGCGACCTTGTCGTACGTCGCCGCGAGCCCGGCGAGCATGCCGCCTTCGGAGGCCGGGGCCAGCACCGACAGGGAGGCACCGAGCTCGCCGCCGTCGATCGACACGGGGAGATCCGGCGCCGATGCCCACGAGAGACTGAATCGCTGCCCCGAGTCGATCGACGCGGGCCCGCTCAGCACCAGGTGCCGCGAATCGGAGCCCGATACGAGCGCGTTGCCGCCCAGTCGCACGGTCATGGTGCCGTCGCTCTCGATGGTCGCCGCCGCGCCGGACATCCTGGCCACGTTCTGCGCCAGGACGCTGCGCTGATCCATGAGCTCGTTCGCCGAGCGGCCGGAGGCGAGCGCGTCGCGGATCTCTCCGTTGAGGACGGCGATCTGGTCGGCGGTGGCGTTCACCTGCGAGACCGTGCGGTCGGCGGAGTCGCGCGCGTTGCTCCACTGGGTGGCCACGTTCCGGTATCCGCCGGCGATATGGGAGGCGAGCTCCTTCGCCGATTCCAGGATGCTCGAGGCCGCTGCCCCGGAGTCCGGGGTGTTGGCGAGGTCCTGCCAGCCGGACCAGAACTTCGACAGCCGGGCGGCTAGTCCGTTCGCCGTGGGCTCGGCCAGCGACGCCTCGACCGTGGTCGCGGCCACCGCCCTGGTGGACCAGTATCCCGAAGCGCCGAGTGCGTCGCGCACTCTGGCGTCGAGCAGTGCGTCACCCAGACGCGCGACACCGTCGATCGACACGCCGTGACCGGGGAGGGCTCCGACGCTGAACCGACCCGTCTGCGCGATGGCGGCGACCGCCGAGGTCGTCACGCGCTGCCGCGTGTACCCCTCGGTCTTCTGGTTGGCGATGTTCTGCCCGACCACGTCCATGCCGCGCCGGGCGGCCGCCAGTCCGCTGGCCGCCGTGTTCAATCCACTGAAGGTCGACATGATCCCCTCTCGGTCACATCTCGGTGTCGATGATGCGCGCGGCGTCGTCGCGTGCGCGGTCACCCTTGGTCGTGTACTCGCCCGTGTCGTGTCCGAGCGCGGCGATCGTCTCCTGGGTCGCGCGGAGCACTCCGCTGAGCTGCTCGGCGTTCGCGTCGCGCAGCTGCTCGACCTCGGCGGCGAGCTTCGAGAGCGCGCGCAGATGGTCGGCGAAGACCTCCTGCCATGCGCCTTCCGGCGCGTGCTCGATCAGCTCGCGGATCGTCGACGCCTCAGGAGCTCCCCACTCCTCGGCGACGGTCGCGACCTCGACGGTGCGGGCGAGGCTCGCGCCGCGCAGGCGGTCGAGCACCTGATCGATCTCCCGTGCGGCGAACTGGATCCACTGGGATCGCCCGGCGGCGAGCAGCAGCTGCTGCTCGTCGAGCTTGAACAGGAGCATCTCGAGCAGCTCGCGCTCCCGCCACAGCTGTATCGATAGTTCGTTGGCTCCCATGATCCCCTTTTCCCCAGTGATCGCCCCGCCTGACAACGCGGCCAAACGTCACTATCGGCCAGCGTCCGCCTAACGTTACTATGTGGAACGGCGGTGGATAGTTCTCCCCATGTACAAATCATAAATCGTGTGATATGTGCATCTGTTCATCTCCTTGGATCTTTTGGAGTGCATCCAGAGAGGTGGATCATCCCCCATGTCGTCGCGCGCTGAGCGCAATCTGCTCATCGAGAGCAACCTCCCCCTGGTCGGATACCTCGCCGCCGAGACCCATGCCCGCGCCACCCACATCCCCCGTGACGAGCTCGCGGCCGTCGGAGCGCTCGCGCTCGTGACCGCTGCGGAAGCGTTCGATCCCGAGCTCGGAGTGCCTTTCGGGGCCTACGCCCGCCGACGTATCCTCGGTGCCTTCGCCGATGAGATGCGCTCGATGGACTGGGCCTCCCGCGGCATCCGCAAACGCATCAAGGAGACGGTCGCCGTTCGCGAGGCGCTGACCGCCGGGCTGGGCCGCACGGCCACGGTCTCCGAGGTCGCCACCGCGATGGGCGTCGCGAAAGAGGTCGTGATCGAAGCCCTCGGCGATGCCGCCAGGATGCTGACCACTCTCGACGACCCCGCCGCCCGTGACGTCGCCGCCGACATCCCCCTCCCCGAGGAATCGGCGCTGGTGGGCGAACGGCGCGAGGTGCTCGAACATGCGGTCCTGGCCCTGCCGGAGCGCATGCGCCGGATCGTGCAGGCGGTCTACTTCGACGAGCGCCCCGTCAAGGAGATCGCCGAAGAGCTGGGCGTGACGCACTCCGCGGTGTCCCAGCAGCGCTCGGAGGCGATCCGGCTGCTGCGCGACGCCCTGGACCGGTACTACGCCGAGGGGTCGGCACCGGCGACGACGACACGGGTCTCGCCCGGTGCCCGCGATGCCTACTTCACCCGGATCGCGGACGCGGCGGGGTCCCGGATCGCCGGCGTCTTCCGGGAATCGGCGACCGCCTGAACTGTCTCCGACCTGCCCTGCTAACGCACGGCGAACCTCCGCCGATAGGTGTGACCGGGAGACCACGGATGGTCCCCCGCACAACACCATTCACGGAGGAGAACCCTTATGGGTATGCAGATCAGCACGAACGTGTCGGCACTCAACGCCTACCGCAACCTGTCCAACACGCAGAACGACCTGTCGAAGTCGCTCGAGAAGCTGTCCAGCGGCTTCCGCATCAACCGCGCGGCTGACGACGCTGCAGGCCTCGCGATCTCCGAGGGCCTGCGTTCGCAGGTCAACGGCCTGAACGTCGCGGCACGCAACGCCCAGGACGGCATCTCGGTCATCCAGACCGCGGAAGGCGCCCTGACCGAGGTCCACTCGATCCTGCAGCGCGTTCGCGACCTGACCGCTCAGGGTGCGAACGACTCGAACAACACGAAGTCGCGCGACGCGATCCAGAAGGAGATCAACACCCTCGGTGATGAGCTCACCCGGATCGCCGGCAGCACGAACTTCAACGGCATCAAGCTGCTCTCGGGCGGCAACACGCTGACGTTCCAGGTCGGTGCGGGCTCCGTCGCCGCCGAGGACCAGATCTCGGTCGCCCTGACCGACTTCGCGACCCTCGGTGCCGACATCAAGACGCTCGCGGGGACCATGACGGACGCCGCGACGTACGGTGCCGCGCTGGCGGGTATCGACACGCAGATCCAGGCGGTCTCGACCGCACGCGCCGGCTACGGTGCGCTGCAGAACCGCTTCGAGTCGACCATCAACAGCCTCAACGTGTCGGCAGAGAACCTCTCCGCCGCCGAGAGCCGTATCCGCGACACCGACATGGCGTCCGAGATGGTCAAGTTCACGTCGAAGAACATCCTGTCCCAGGCAGGTACGGCGATGCTGGCACAGGCCAACCAGGCCAACCAGGGCGTGCTCCAGCTCCTGCGCTGAACCACGTCATAGGGTCCGGACGCCCACCGGCGTCCGGACCCTGTCCGCTCCCCAACCGGAAAGGCGACCATGTCCCTCTCGCTCGACGGCCTCGTCTCCGGCCTGAAGACCACCGAGGTCATCAAGGCGCTGATGGATGTCGCCTCCATCCCCCGTTCGCTGCTCAAGGCGAAGATGGATGACAAGAACGGTGTCGTCGCCCAGCTGCGCACCCTGAACACGGCGGTGCAGAACCTCGCCACAGCGGCGGAGAAGGCGGCGACCCGCGACGGGCTCGCCCGCTTCACCACCTCGTCGTCGTCCCCCACCGTCACCGTCGCCACCCGCACCGGTGCCGCTCCCCTCTCCGCCGACATCGTCGTCGACAAGGTCGCCAAGAGCCACACCATCG
This sequence comes from Microbacterium oxydans, assembly GCF_000956405.1. Classification (GTDB taxonomy): domain Bacteria; phylum Actinomycetota; class Actinomycetes; order Actinomycetales; family Microbacteriaceae; genus Microbacterium; species Microbacterium oxydans_C. The sequence goes on along the minus strand of NZ_JYIV01000025.1, from coordinate 63,922 downwards.
TGTCGGCCGCCTCCGCCGGATGGCCCGTCGATCCCCCCGTGATCACGCTCGAGAACGCCAAGGGCGAGCGCGTGCAGGTCACCGCCGAATCCACGTCGATGCAGGACGTCGCGAGGGCGGTCAACGAAGCGGGCTTCGGCATCGTCGCGACGGCGGTCCCCGCCGGACGCGACGCCGACGGCAACCCGATGCACCGCCTGCAGCTGCGCGCGGCGGATTCGGGAGAAGCCGGACAGTTCCGTGCTTTTCGCGGTGACACCGCTGCGGTCGCGGCCGGCACTGCCTCCGACATCTCCACCGAAGCAGGAGCAGCCGTCATCGACGTCGGTGCCGATGCCCAGGTGCGCCTGTGGGCCGGCACGAGCGCTGAGCAGGTGCTGACCTCGTCGAGCAACACCTTCACCGACCTGTTCGACGGGGTGGACGTGACCGTGTCTGCGGCCTCGACCGTGCCCGTCACCATCGGCGTCGCGGTCGACACCGCCGCCCGCACCAAGGCCTCGGCGGAATTCATCGCCGCCGTCAAGGACATCCTGACCCGCATCGACAACGGCTCGAAGGCGACCATCGCCGCCAAGCAGGGAGACAAGACCACCCTCGGCGTCTTCACCGGCGACAGCGCGGTCCGAACCCTGCGCACGGCCCTGGCCGATGCGGTGCAACACCCTGTGAACGGCGTCTCCCCGTCGTCGATCGGCATCTCGAGCGACATGTACGGCGTGATGAGCTTCGACGAGGAGAAGTTCGCCGAAGCCCTCGCGAAGGATCCGGACGCCGTGGCCGGCCTCTTCTCCGACATCGCCTCGCGGGTACAGGACACCGCGAAGGTGTACTCCGACAAGTACGACGGCCTGCTCACCACGCGCATCACCGGCCAGGAGAGCGAGGTGAAGGGGCTCGGCGAGCAGATGGAGCGCTGGGACGTCCGTCTCGCGCAGCGCAAGACCTCCCTCGAGCGCACCTACGCACGCCTCGAGGTGATGCTCTCGCAGCTGCAGTCGCAGTCGTCATACCTCACCTCGCAGATCGCCGCCCTTCCGGGCTCGAGCTCGAGCTCGGGGAAGTGAGCATGAACGCCGCGCTCCGTGCTCAGCAGCGCTACCGTGACGATGCCGTGCTGTCGGCTCCGCCCGAGCGACTGGTGACCATGCTCTACGACCGTCTCCTGCTCGACATCGAGCGCGGAGAGATCGCCCAGCGCGCGCAGGACTGGACAGAGGCCAACGCGCAGCTGCAGCACGCCCAGGCGATCGTCTCCGAGCTGTCGTCCTCGCTCACGGACGACTGGAACGGCAGCGCCGGTCTGCGCTCGCTGTACGTCTTCCTGTCGCAGACGCTCATCGGCGCCAACATCGGCCGCGACCCCGAGCGCACGCACGCCTGCCATGAGATCGTCGCCCCGCTGCGTGACGCCTGGCACGAGGCCGCGCGCACGGTCGCCGAGGCGCGGTCGTGACCCTGGACGAGTGGACCGCGCTCCTCGACAGACTCGAGCAGGAGGCCGAGCAGATCCTCGCCGCCGCGCCGGGGAACGCCGCCGACACCGATCTCGCTCCGTGGATGCCGCCGAGCACGCCGCTTCCCCCTGCGCTCGCGGACCGCGCCAGACGGGTGATCGACCTCCAGCGGGCCGCGATGGACCGTGCCCGCTCCGATCTCGAGGGCTCGCGCCGGCATCTCGGCGCGGTGAGCCGCGTGCCGGGCACCCGTCGTCCGGAGGAGCCCGCCTACCTCGACGTCGATGGGTGAGATCGCTCCCTAACGGAGCGCAGAACCCTGCCGATAGAGCAGGGAGAGCACGGATGGCTCGCAATCCTCGGCCATGGATCGGCCACATCACCCACACACGGGGAGCCGGTTTCGTGTTCGATTCTGTGACCATGAACGCGCTGACGAGCGCGCTCGACGGCCTCGCGCAACGGCAGCGCGCGATCTCCGACAACATCGCCAACATCAACACCCCGAACTACCACGCCAAGCGCGTGCAGTTCGAAGAGGCGCTCGCCCGCTCGATCGACGCGGGTGATGGGAGGGTCGGGTCGACGGTCGGCACCTCTCTGGAGCCCACCCGCCTGAACGGCAACAACGTCAACCTCGACACCGAGACCCTTTCCAGCATCGACACGATGCTGCGATATCAGTTCGCCACGCAGGCCGTGAACGGCTCGTTCACGTCGATGCGCACCGCGATGAGGACCTCATGACCTTCGACGCGATCGGCATCGCCGGCACCGGCCTGACCGTGCACCGCAAATGGCTCGACGCCATCAGCGACAACATCGCCAACATCAACACGGCGACTCCCAGCAACGGCGCCGCGTTCCGGGCGCGGTACATCCTCGCCCAGACGAGCGACCAGTCCCCCGGCGTGTACGTCGCAGGCACCGCCCAGGGCAGCGCGCAGGGACGTCTGGTGCACCAGCCCGATCACCCGCTCGCGGACGCCGAGGGCTACGTGCGCTATCCCGACATCGACCTCGGCGACCAGATGAGCCAGCTGATCCTCGCCCAGCGCGGTTACCAGGCGAGCGCTGCCATCGTCGACCGCGCGCGCAACTCCTACGAATCCGCCCTGCAGATCGGACGCAGCTGATGGCCGCACTCCCCGGCATCGAAGCCATCTCCTCAGGTTTCACACTCGCCCCGCCCACCCCCGCGCCCTCCAAGGCCACCGACGACACGGCGTTCGCGAACAGTGTGACGGGCGCCATCGACGAGCTGCGGTCGCTGCAGTCCGAGTCGGACAAGCTCAAGGTCGCCGCGGTCACCGGAGACCTCGATGACATCCACTCGGCGATGATCGCGTCGTCGAGGGCCGCCGTCACCCTCGAACTCGTCGCCGCCGTGCGCAACAAGGGCGTCGACGCGTTCAACGAGATCATGCGGATGCAGGCCTGATGCCCCAGGCCGTCACCAACGTGTTCCAGCGGATCGGACGCGTGATCGCAGGGTTCACGCTCGCGCAGCGCACCATCGCCATCATCGGCGTCGCCGTGCTTGCCCTCGGGATCGTCGCTCTCTCCAGCTGGCTCAGCCGTCCGACCTACACCCCGCTGTTCTCCGGCATGAGCGCCTCCGACGCGAACGCCGTGGTCGAGCAGCTGCGGTCGTCGTCGGTGCCGTACGAACTGGCCGATGGCGGCGCGACGGTGCTCGTCCCGGAGAAGGATGTGTACGACCAGCGCCTGGCGGCGGCTTCCGCCGGCCTCCCCGGCGCGAGCTCGGGCGGTTACTCGCTGCTGGACAAGATGGGCGTCACGACCAGCGAGTTCCAGCAGTCCGTGACGTTCAAGCGCGCGATCGAGGGCGAACTCGCCGCCACCATCTCCTCCATCAAGGGCGTGACGGCCGCGTCGGTGCAGCTCGCGATCCCCGAGGAGAGCGTGTTCGTCTCCGAGAAGGTCGACCCCACGGCATCCGTGTTCGTGGAGACCTCCGGCAGCTCGACCCTCTCGCCGAAGCAGGTCGAGGCGATCGTGCATCTGACCTCCGCCGCGGTCAGCGGCATGAAGCCGGAGAACGTGGCCGTGGTGGACCAGAGCGGTCTGACCCTCTCGGCAGCGGGTGTCGGCACGACCGGCGGCATCGACCAGCAGGCCAGCGACTACGAAGCACGCGTGACCGCGAACGTGCAGCAGATGCTCGACACCGTCGTCGGCCCCGGCAACGCCAAGGTGACCGTGGTCGCCGAGATCGACCACTCCGTCAACGAGCGTGTCGAAGAGACCTACACACCCGCCGAGGGCGCTCCCCCGCTGACCGAGCAGACCAGGACCGACACGCAGAACGGCTCGAGCTCGAACGCCGGGGTGCTCGGCCCCGACAACATCGCCGTCCCCTCTGCCGGCGGCGACGGGACCTCCGAGTCGACCGAGACGTCGAGGACGAACGCGGTCAACAAGAGCACACAGAGCACGTCGACACCGGCCGGCTCGCTGCTGCGCCAATCGGTCTCCGTGGCCGTGGATGCGGGTGCCGGTGGGAATCTGAGCACCGCTCAGTTGAGCGATCTGGTCGAGACCGCGGCGGGGATCGACACCGACCGCGGCGACTCGGTCGCCGTCGAGCTCGTCGCGTTCAACCAGACGAGTTCCGAGGCGGCACAGGCGGCACTCCAGGCGGCGAAGGACGCGGAGGGCGCCGAGCGCCAGGCCGCCCTGCTGAACACCATCATCATCGCCGCTGCCATCGCCATCCCGCTGCTCGCCGGCCTCGCCGCACTCATCATGCGTGCCCGCCGGCGCCGCGGAGCCGATACCGAGTTCGACGAGCTCTTCGGCGCTCGTCCGCCCGCACTGTCCGCGCTCGACGCGGGCGCGACCGCCGCCATCGATCAGGCACCGACCACACCGCTCGCCTTCCTCGAGACGACGCCCGACCCCGAACCGGAGCCCGACCCCGAGCCCGAGCCCGCCCAGGTGAGCCTCGAGCGCCGCCGCGCGGAGATCGACTCCCTCACGCGGCAAGACCCGAAGCGCACGGCCGATCTGCTGCGGACCCTCATCGACGACAGGCAGCAGGTATGACCGGACTGACCGACCGGCAGACGGCGGCCGTCGTGCTGATGAACCTCGATCGTGCACAGGCGATCGAGGTGATGAAGCATCTGTCCGAAGCGGAGGCGGAGGCGGTCGCCGCAGAGATCATCGACCTGCAGAACCTGGACGCGGCGACCACCGCCCAGGCGCTCGGCCAGTTCCACCGCATCGCGTCGGGCCACCTGCCGCCCGCCCGAGGAGGACGCGACATCGCCGCGGGACTGCTGGAGGCGACGTTCGGGGCCGAACGCGCGGCCGCGGTGCTCGGCAGAGTGGGCTCATCCTCGATGAACTCCTCCTTCGAGTTCCTCGGATCCGCAGACCCCGCGCAGCTCGCCACGCTGCTCGACGGCGAACTGCCCCAGACCGTCGCCCTCGTGCTCGCGCATCTGCCGACCGACCGCGCCGCTGCCGTGCTGGCCGCACTCCCGGACCCGACGCGCACGGACGTCGCCCAAGCGATCGCGACCATGGGAACCGCATCGCAGGAGGCGATCGCCATCGTGGCCGACGCCCTCAAGGCGCGGACCGGCACGTTCGCGGCGCGCGACACCCCGGAAGTGCTCGGAGGCGTGGAGCCGCTCGTCGAGATCATCGCCCGTTCCGGTGCCACGGTCGAGAAAGCGCTGCTGGCCAGCATCGAGGACAGGGACAGCGCGCTGGCGGAGGACATCCGCTCGCGCATGTTCACGTTCGCCGACATCGTCAAGCTCGACGATCGCGACACCCAGCGCGTGCTGCGTGGCATGGACATCCGCTCGCTCGCCCTCGCGCTCAAGGGCGCACACCAGCCGATCGCCGACCTCATCCGTCGCAACGTCTCCGAGCGCAACAGGGAGAACCTCGACGAGGAGGCCCGCACGCTCGGCCCCGTGCGTGTCTCGCAGGTCGAGGAGGCCAGGGCGGAGATCGTCCGGACCATCCGCGCGCTCGAGGCCGCCGGCGACATCACCGTGCAGCGTGCCGACGAGGACGAGTATGTCTACTGAGGCCTTCGCACCGGTGATGTTCCCGCGTCTCGATGGACGCGAGAACGGCGAACAGTACGCACTCGCCCGCACTCGGGGGTACGCCGACGGGCATGCGGAGGGGTTCCGCGCCGGCCGCGCGGAGGCTGAGGCGGAGCAGCGCGCTGCAGCCGAGGCGCGGGCACAGCGAGACGCCGTCGAGGCGCAGCGCATCGAGAGCGCGGTCGCCGCCCTCCACGCCGCCGCACGATCCCTGGGCGACCGGGAAAGCGAGCTGACGGGTGCCGGAGAAGACCGGGTGATGCGCTGCGCGATCGAGCTCGCGGAACTGATCGTCGCCGGAGAGCTCTCCGAGGGCGGGACGTCGGCGATCGCCGCCATCCGGCGCGCGATGAGCGGCGTGGATCCCGAGGCGATCCGCGAGGTGCGCCTTCACCCGGACGACCTCGCGACGCTGCGGGCCTCCGCCGCGGAGCCGGCCGGGATCGACCTCGTCGCCGACGACACGCTGCGCCGAGGGGATGCCGTCGCGACACTGGCTCACGGGCGCATCGACGCCCGGATCGGGAGCGCGCTGGACCGTGCCCGTCGAGCGCTCGGGGAGCACAGCGCATGAGCGCCTGGGGCGCGGTGCTCGATGCGGCACGGCCCGAGCGCATCGGAGAGGTCTCCCAGGTGCGCGGACTCAGCGTGCAGGTGCGCGGCCTCGACGGCGCGGTCGGCGACGTCGTGACGCTCGACGGTGTCGATGCGGAGGTCGTCGCGATCGGTGAGAGCGGGCTGCGCTGCATGCCGCTCGCCCCCGTCACCGGCCTCACGGTCGGCGCTCCGGTGCGCGCCCGCGGCGGAGCCCTGCGCGTGCCGACCGGAACAGCGCTCCTCGGACGTGTCCTCGACGGTCTGGGCCGCCCGATCGATGGAAAGGGCCCGCTCACCGGTGCCGTGCCGGTGAGTCTCGACCATGCTCCGCCCTCCATCATGGGCCGCGACCGGATCGACTCCCCCCTTCCGCTCGGGGTGCGGACGCTCGACACGCTCGTCAGCGTCGGACGCGGTCAGCGCGTCGGTCTGTTCGCCGGCTCCGGTGTGGGGAAGTCGTCGCTGCTGTCCATGATCGCGCGCGGCACCGAAGCGGAGGTCACCGTGATCGCGCTGGTCGGCGAGCGCGGCCGCGAAGTGCGCGAGTTCATTGAAGACGACCTGGGACCGGAGGGTCTCGCCCGCTCCGTCGTGGTCGTCTCGACCTCTGACCAGCCCGCGATGGCACGCATCCGCGCCGCGTACACCGCCACCAGGATCGCCGAGGCCTTCCGCGACGACGGCGCGCACGCCATCCTCATGATGGACTCGCTCACCCGCGTGGCCATGGCCCAACGCGAGATCGGGCTCTCCGCCGGGGAACCTCCGGCCACGCGCGGCTATCCGCCGTCCACGTTCTCGCTCCTCGCCGGCCTGCTCGAACGCGCAGGCACGGACACCCGCGGCTCGATCACCGGCATCTACACGGTCCTCGTCGACGGCGACGACCACAACGAACCCATCGCCGACACGGTGCGGTCGATCCTCGACGGGCACGTCGTGCTCGATCGCGCTCTCGCCCTGTCGGGACACCACCCCGCGATCGATGTGCTCGGCTCGGTGTCGCGCGTCGCCGGCAAGATCACCGTTCCCGAGCGCAGAGCGCACGCCGCGACGCTCCGCGCCGTGCTGGCCGCCCGCCGTCGCGCCAACGACCTCATCGACATCGGCGCCTACCAGGCCGGAGCGGATGCCCGCATCGACGCCGCGATCGCCCACGAGAAGCAGATCAGCGCCTTCCTCACCCAGCCTCTCGACGAGACCAGCGAGATCGGCGAATCGTGGCGCCGCCTGGATGAGCTCGTGGCCGCGTTCGGAGGAGTCTCATGACGCGGTCGTTCTCGCTCGCCGGTCTGCTGCGGGTCAGGGAGATCCAGGAGCGCGCGGCCGCCCAGCGCCTCTCACGCGCCGTGATCGACGCGCAGCACACCGAGGCACGCGACCGGTCGCTGCGCGCCCACCTGTCCGGAGTCGGAAGCGAAGCCGTCGACGTCCGCTCCCTCGCCGCGCTCGCGGCCGCTCGGGTAGCCGGGCGGACTCTGCTGGTCGACCTGACCGCGCTGTCGGAGCTGCAGAACCAGACGGTCGACGAGGCGAGGACCGAACATGCCGAGGCGCGGAAGGCGATGCGCGGACTCGACCGGCTCGCCGAAGCGCACGCGCTGCGGATGCGGGCGGCCGAGCTGCACGCCGAGCAGACGGAGCTCGACGAGATCGGTTCACGCACGAGCACGAGCACGGAGGACCACGCATGACGTCTCTCGGCATCGTCGACATGCTCACTCCACGGGTGCACCGCGCGGCGGGCACACCCGCCGAAGCCCGGCAGTCCACGCCCGGGGCCGCGGCCTTCGCCGACGTCATCCTGGATGCCTCGCGCGCCTCCGATGACCGTGCGGACGACACGGCGGCAGGAGCACCGACGGACGAGTCCTCTGCCGACGCCGCGACCGCTGGTCCGTCCGCATCACCCGGAGCCGCCGTTCCGTCCACTCCTCCCGGTCAGACGCCTCCCGGTCCGACGCCGCCCGACTCCGCCCTGACCGGCTACGACCTGGTCAGCCCCGCTCCGCCCGCAGTCGTGTCCGGTTCCGTCGTGGCCGGTTCCGTCGTGGCCAGCCCGGCTGCGCCCGCAGGGGAGACCGCGGAGTCGGCTCCCGCACAGGAGACGGTGCCCGGCGTCGGCGGTTCGACCGGTGCATCGTCGCCGGCTCGCACCCCGGGCGGCGCCGTGTCGACGGGCGCCTTCGACGGCGATGCCGCGAGCGAAGGGCCGGGGCGCGTGATCGCGGTCGGGTCATCGTCATCCTCCACCGGCACGGTCGCGTCCGCCTCAGCCCTCGAGACCGGCCGCGCGCTGCTGTCGTCATCGCTCGGTGGACCACCGGCGACGAGCACGACGGCGGAGCCGACCGTGACCGTGTCTTCGAAGGCGGATGTGCACGCCTCGACGTCGGGCACTGCGGGGGCGACGCCCTCGACCTCGTCCCTCCCCGCGGGCGGAAAGCCGGCCACGGGTGCACCCGCCGATGCGACCACGAGCGCCGCGGCGGTCGTGGCAGCCGATCCGACCACCGAGTCGGCGGCCCCGATCACAGCAGCCGGCACCGCACCGGCGCCTCCCGTCTCGCCCGCGACGGGCGACGCATCCACCGCGACTCCGGCGATCGCCGGCACGGCACCGTCGACGCCCATGGCCGCAGCGGCGGCTCCGGCCGCTGCCGCCACCGTGCGTCCGACGCTGCTGCCTCAGATCGCGACCCCGGTCGTCGCACTCGCACAGGCCCCTGACGGCGAGCACAACCTCACCCTGACCGTGTCACCCGAGAACCTCGGTCCCGTGACGGTGCGTGCCCACATCGCCGGCGGTGCGATCCACATCGAACTGCACGCGCCGAACGACCTCGGCAGGGAGGCGCTGCGCGCCATCCTCGCCGATCTCCGTCGCGACCTCGCCGCTGCGGCACCGCATGCCTCACTCCTGCTGTCCGCCTCGGAAGACGGACCCACGTCCTCGACCGCCCAGAACTTCGGCGGCTCCCACGGCACGGCCGCCGGCTCCTCGCACGCCGGAGGGGCCGATCAGGGCAGGCCCGGAGCCGGAACGCCGAACGGTCGGGACGGGACGGCCGGAACAGCGCCGGGCAGCACCCCTCGGCCGGCACCGTCTACACCCGTCGACCCGAACTCACCCCTGGTCTCGCCGCACGGCGGCATCGACGTCTTCGCCTGATCCGAGAGGAACCCCCGCCCATGGTCGACCCGATCTCCGGCACCATCCCGCCCTCCGGCGTGCAGACCGGCAGCACCACGCCCCCGACCGAGCGGAAGAAGACGCTCGACTCCGAGGTCTTCCTGAAGCTGCTGGTGACGCAGCTGACCAATCAGGATCCCAGTTCACCCATGAACACCAACGAGATGATCTCGCAGACGACGCAGCTGGCCTCCATGGAGCAGCTGACCGCGCTGACGGCGACCTCGACCGAGAGCTTCGCGCTCAGCATGCGTCAGACCGCCGCCGCCCTGATCGGCCACGAGGCGCAGTACGTCGATGAGAAGGGCGTCACCCAGAAGGGCATCGTCACCTCGGTGTCCTACGCCGGCGCCGTGCCCCTCGTCACCATCGGCGAGGCCTCCATCCCCCTCGACGCCGTCTCCGGCGTCGCCCTCGCTCCCCGTCCGCAGTCCTGACCAGTCCCTCCAGAAAGGCATCACCATGCTCCGCTCTCTGTTCTCCGGAATCTCGGGTCTGCGTTCGCACCAGACCATGCTCGACGTCACGGGCAACAACATCGCCAACGTCAACACGACCGGCTTCAAGGCCTCGGCCGTGCAGTTCCAGGACTCGCTCTCCCAGCTCGTGCGCAACTCGATGATGCCCCAGCAGGCCGCCGGCGGTCAGAACCCCGCACAGGTCGGTCTCGGGGTGCAGGTCGCCGGGATCAGCACCAACTTCGCCTCCGGGGCGCCGCAGCCCACGGGCGTGCCGACCAACCTCATGATCGCGGGCGACGGGTTCTTCGTCGTCCGCTCGGGTGGCGAGACGCTCTACACCCGCAACGGTGGGTTCTCCTTCGACGCGAGCGGCAAGCTGGTCTCGGCCGACGGCGCCCTCGTGCAGGGCTGGACGGCACAGAACGGCGTCATCGTCCCCGGCCAGGGCATCGGCGACATCCGGCTCCCGGTCGGGGCCCTCAGCCCTGCGACGGCGACCACCACCGCGCGGGTCACGGGCAACCTGCCCTCGGGTGCCGCGGTCGGCGAGCAGCTGGTGCGCGACATCAAGACCTACGACGCCGAGGGCACGGCCACCTCGCTCCGCCTCACCTTCACCCGCACGGCCACGGGGTGGGACGTCACCGAGCCGGGAGGCACGACCACCGCCCTGGCGTTCACGGACGGCAAGCAGGCGGCTGCCTCCTCGATCGTCTCCGGCGGTGTCACGGTGGACCTCTCCGCGGTCACCGGTTTCGCCGACGTCAGCGACGTCGCCATCAAGGAGCAGAACGGCAAGCCGGCCGGCACCCTGAGCTCGTACGCGCTGATGAACGACGGCAGCCTCGTCGGCACCTTCAGCAACGGCGACACCGAGGTGCTCGCCCGTGTCGCCCTGGCCGGATTCGTCAACCCCGGCGGGCTCGAGAAGGCCGGCTCGTCCCAGTTCCGTCCGAGCGGCAACTCCGGAGAGCCGACGATCGGTCAGGCCGGATCCGACGGTCTTGGCGGCATCATCAGCGGTGCTCTCGAGATGTCGAACGTCGACCTGTCGCAGGAGTTCACCAACCTGATCGTCGCGCAGCGCGGCTTCCAGGCGAACGCCCGCATCATCACCACGAGCGACGAGGTGCTGCAGGAGCTCACGAACCTCAAGCGCTGAGTCGTCAGGAAGCCGCGGCGGCTTGTGGATTCACGAGCGTGCCGCGGCTCCCACCGACGTCAGACGAGTTCGCTCACCAGCTGGGCGATGCGGGCTCTGATGTCGTCGCGGATCGGACGCACCGCATCGATCCCCTGCCCGGCGGGGTCGTCGAGCTTCCAGTCCTCGTACCGCTTGCCGGGGAAGAACGGGCAGGCGTCGCCGCATCCCATGGTGATGACGACGTCGGAAGCCTGCACCGCTTCGGTCGTGAGCACTTTGGGCTGCTCGGCAGTGATGTCGATGCCGAGCTCGCTCATGGCTTCGACCGCGATCGGGTTGATCTGGTCGGCGGGCATGGAACCAGCGGAACGGACCTCGATACGGTCGCCGGCGATGTCGCGGAGAAATCCGGCCGCCATCTGGGAGCGTCCGGCGTTGTGGACACAGACGAAGAGGACGGACGGTCTGGGGGTCGTGTCGGTCATGGGTGCTCCTGGTGAGATGTGGTCAGTGGAGGAGTTCGTCGACGAGTACACGAACGCGTTCGGCGATGTCGTCGCGGATGGCTTCGACGCCTTCGCGCGAGGCGAGGGCAGGGTCGCCGACAGCCCAGTCGTCGTAGCGGACGCCGGGGATGATCGGACAGACGTCGCCGCAGCCCATCGTGATGACGACGTCTGCCGCGCGGACCGCGTCGTCGGTGAGTGGCTTCGGGAATCGCTCGGCAGCTCGGTCGCCTTCGATCTCGGCGAGGAGCGAGCGCACATGGGGATGGACGACGTCGGCGGGGGCGGAACCCGCAGAGCGTGCGATGACCTTCCCGGCGGCGAGCTGGTTGACGAGCGCGGCGGCGAGTTGGGACCGGCCGGCATTGGCGACGCAGACGAAGAGCACCTGCGGAACGGCCGAGTCGCGGTCTCGGATCAGGTCTGCGAGCCGTTGGCGGGCGAAGCGTTCGGTGAGAGGCACAAGAGCTGACGTGACGCGTGCCGTCCGCGCAAGCGCGGTGTAGGACTCTCGGACGGTCGTGAGAACGACGCGCGCGTCGAGTTCGGGAACCTCCGCTGCGAGCTCCTCGGCGAGACGGGTCACCCGCGCATCGAAGTCCGGCCGTGGTGGATCGTCATCGACGTTCCCGGGTGCGACGGAAGCCGGCGCGAAGGAGTCCAGCAAGGCCGTCACAGCGCTGCGCCGACTCGGGTTGATGCGATACCAGACCCACGTGCCACGCCGCTCGGAGGTGAGCACGTCGACGTCCTTGAGCACCTTCAGGTGGTGCGACACGGTGGGCTGGGACACGTCGGCGAGCGCGGCGAGATCGCACACGCAGGATTCTCCCCGCGGATCCGAGGCGATGGCCGACAGCATCCGCAAGCGCAGCGGATCCGACAGCGCCTTCAGCGTGGTCGCCACCGAGGACGCCGCCTCGGGTCCGATGGCATGAGTGGCGACGGGGCTGCAGGACTCACCTGCGGCGGTCAGCGTGACGTTCATGACTGCATCCTCTCAGCGGTGTACGGGTCCGTGTGGAACCAGCGGCGGGCCGCCCAGAGCGAGACGTACACGAGCCCGACAAGAACCGGGACCTCAATCAATGGACCGACGACGCCGGCCAGGGCCTGCCCTGACGTCGCCCCGAACGTGCCGATGGCGACGGCGATGGCGAGCTCGAAGTTGTTGCCGGCAGCCGTGAACGCCAGCGTCGACGAGCGCGCGTAGCCGAGTCCGAGCGCTCTACCCGCGAAGAGTCCGATGAACCACATGACGACGAAGTACGCCAGCAGCGGGAGGGCGATCCGGGCGACGTCCCACGGGCGGCTGGTGACCTGTTCCCCCTGGAGAGCGAACAGCAGCACGATGGTGAAGAGGAGACCGTAGAGGGCCCAGGGACCGATCTTCGGCAGGAAGCGGTCTTCATACCAGTCCCGTCCCTTCGCACGCTCTCCGATGAGGCGAGAGGCGAAGCCGGCGACCAGGGGGATGCCGAGGAAGACCAGGACGTTCAGTGCGATCTGCCAGACCGAGATGTCCAGTCCTTGCGAGTCGAGTCCCAGCCAGCCGGGGAGGACGGTCAGGTAGAACCATCCGAGGAGCGAGAACGCGACGACCTGGAAGACCGAGTTGATGGCGACCAGGACGGCGGCCGCTTCCCGGTCGCCGCAGGCGAGGTCGTTCCAGATGACGACCATGGCGATACAGCGCGCGAGCCCGACGATGATGAGTCCCGTGCGGTACTCGGGCAGATCGGGGAGGAACGCCCAGGCGAGGACGAACATCAGCGCGGGCCCGACGAGCCAGTTGAGCACCAGCGACGAGATGAGCAGTCTCTTGTCTGCGGTGACGGCGGCGATCCTGTCGTAGCGGACCTTCGCGAGGACCGGATACATCATCACCAGCAGACCGAGGGCGATGGGAACGGAGATTCCACCGACCTCGAGTCCCGCCACGAGGTCGGAGGCTCCGGGGATGAAGCGGCCGACGACGATACCGCCGACCATGGCCAGGCCGATCCACAGCGGCAGCCACCGGTCCAGGGTGGACAGACGCCGAGTGGCCGGTGCGTCAGTGGGTACGGTTGCGGTGCTCATGCGAGGAGCGCCTCCATCTTCTCGACGATGACGGGCTTCGGGTGGGCGCCGATGAGCGTGTCGACGCGGGTTCCGCCTGTGTAGAAGCCAAGGGTGGGGATCGAGGTGACGCCGACCGCGGTCACGGTCTCGACGTTCTGGTCCGCGTCGAGTTTGACGATCTTCACTCGCCCGTCGTACTCGGTGGCGAGGTCGTCCAGAATCGGGGCGAGCTGCTTGCAGGGCCCGCACCAGGTGGCCCAGATGTCGACGACGACGGGGATCTCCGAGTCGAGGACCTCTGCCTGGAAGGTGGCGTCAGTGATGGTGATGGGCGTGCTCATACGAGGGCCTCCCCTGCGGGGGCGTCAACCACGATGGGCGCAGGTTCGTCAAGCGCGGCCAGGTAGTGCTGGGCGTCCTGAGCCGCGGCACATCCCGTGACCGCTTCGACCTCCTCGGTGCCGGCGCCGGTGCCGGCGCCGGACCCGATGATCACGAGCTCAACTTCTTGTATCGACATGTGTCTATATTGACATTCATCGATGTTTAACGCAATCGCTGCGCGTGAAGTTCACCGTGAATCAGCCGACGGCGATGGGCCGCGCACCGATCTGCACGGTTGAAGGAGCAGCACAGCAGCTGCCTGCGTTGCCATCGAAGGCGCCGGCTCCCCCGCACACGCCGGTATCGGGGAGGACTAGCTCGCTGCGCCCTGCAGCCTCGTGATCCCCAACGAGATGCGCGGCGACACTCCGCACCTGCTCGAAGCCGGTCAACGCGAGGAAAGTCGGCGCCCGGCCGTAGGACTTCGCGCCGACGATGAAGAACCCCAGCTCCGGCTGCGCGAGCTCTCGCGCCCCCGTGGCACCCACAGATCCACAGGAGTGGATGTTCGGGTCGATCTCGGACGCGATGCCAGCGACCGCCTCGAGGGCGGGATCGAGATCGATCCGGAGCTCTCGCAGCATCTCCGTGTCCGGCCGAAAGCCCGTGAGTGCGAATACACGCCCGATACCCGCCACCTCGCTCCCGTCTTCGGCGACCACGGTCAGACCGTCAGCGGCTCGCCGGAACTCGGCGACACGGAATCCGGCCACCAGCTCCACGACACCCTCATCGACCATCCTGCGCGCGCGAGAGCCGAGCGCGGCCCGTTCGGGAAGTTCATCTCCGGCGCCACCTCCGAAGACGTTCGTCGCAGTCCCTCGGCGGAGCATCCACGTGATGCGGGTGCCGGGGGCCCGACGCGCCAATTCGCTCAGACGCAGAACAGTGTGCGCGGCGGAGTGCCCCGCACCCACGACGACGACGTGCGACCCCGCGAGCTCTGACACATCGGCCGGAATGCGGTACGAGATCAGATCGGATGCCGCGGCCTCCCCGAGGGCGGGATATCCATCCGCTCCCGCCGGATTCGGAAGAGCCCACGTGCCGCTCGCGTCGATGACAGCGCGAGCGAGAACTCGCGACTCCTGTCCGTCCGCGCTGACCGTATGCACGACGAAGGGCTGGCCCCTGCGCCCACCCTCGACGACCTTGTCACGGCCGTGACGAGCAACTCCGGTGACAGTCGTCGCGTAGTGGACCCGCTCACCCAAGGCGTTTGCCAGAGGCGCCAGGTAACCGTCGACCCATTCGGCGCCGGTCGGATATCCCGACACTGGTGCAGTCCAACCGGTCGCCTCAAGAAGACGACGTCCTGCAGCGTCAGTGAGCTCCGGCCAGGCCGAGAACAGGCGCACGTGTCCCCACTCGGAAACCGCGGCAGCAGGCCCCTCACCGCGCTCGACCACCATCACGTTCTCGTCGCGTTCGACAAGATGCGCCGCGGCGGCAAGGCCCTGCGGGCCCGCTCCGACGATGACGACAGGAAGCTCGGACATGACATCTCCTCACATTGACAACCTTCAATATGAAGACTGTCGCTCACCTATCGAAGATTGTCAATACGTGTCACACTGGACCCGTGAGCTTGCCAACGACCATCGAAGCGACCAGCTGTTGCGTTCCGCCCATCGCGCCCTCGATGACCGTCGAGGATGCAGAACGCGTTGCCCGGGTCTTCAAAGCGCTTGGTGACCCCACGCGCGTCCGACTGTTGTCGCTCATCGCCGCCGGAGCTGGCGGAGAAGCATGCATCTGCGACCTGACCGAGCCTGTGGGGCTCTCGCAGGGCACGGTGTCCCACCACATGAAACTGCTCGCGGAAGCGGGACTGGTCACGCGAGAACAGCGCGGCAAGTGGGCGTACTTCGCTCTGAACGTCGACGTGATGGATGCGGCGGCCGCTGCCCTCCACGCGGTCTGAGCACCTCGATCGTCAGAGCTCGCGGAGCTCCGAGGTCATCTCCCCGCCGGCGTCCCCCGTGTTGACGGTCCCCTTCGGCTCGAAGAGGATGGCGTGCACCTCTTCGTCGGCCCGCGGGCAGTGCTCCACGCCCTTCGGCACGACGAACACGTCGTTCGGTCCGAGCACGACATCGCGGTCGCGCAGCTGGATCGTCAGCTTCCCCTGCACAACCATGAAGAGCTCGTCCGTATCGGGGTGCGTGTGCCAGACGAACTCTCCGAGCAGCTTGACGACCTTGACGTCGTAGTCGTTGACACTCGTCAGCCGGTGCGGCTGCCAATGTTCGGTGATGGTCGCCAGCGCGGCATGCACGTTGCGGGCGTCGGGGTTCTCATTCACGTCGTCAGCCTAGGGGGCTCGAACGGCGTGGGCGGCGCGAGCCGAAGTCACGGAGGCCCCTTCCACATAGGTCACGGGTGCACAACCCCCTGGAGCTCGCCGCCCGACGGGTCGATCCTCGGGGGCATGGCACATCCAGACGACATCAAGCAACCGCTCGATCACCTCCCCCCGCTCGAAGAGCGCGACAAGGCGATCGAGATCGAAGAGCCGAGCTATCCGACCTCCGAGGCGCCGACGAGTTCCGCCCACGCCTCTCCGGAGACCGCGGCCGAACCAGGCAAGCCGAATCGTCACGGAGTGGACAAGCTCCCGCCCGGTCCCAGCTGAGCCGAGCACCCCGCGATCTCCCGCTACTGTCGTATCCGGGAGATCGGAGCCGGAGATGAACGCCCTCGACGCCGTCGGCACGATCGCCGAGGTCCTGTCCTGGATCGGTCTCGGCCTCGGCCTCCCGTTGCTCGTCATCGTGTTCCTGGTGAAGATGCACGACGGCTCCTGGCTACCGCACGAGGTCTTCATCCTCGAGGACGAGCACGGCCGGGCACTAGCCCGGTGGTTCACCGCGGGTGACTTCCGGGAACGCCCGCTCCGCGCCGAGGAGTCCATCCACTGGCACGGACGCGAGGAGGTCGATGCGTTCGTCAGCGAACACCACCCCGGTCTGATGCGGTTCGAACCCCGCCGTCCGCTGCTCCACGCGTTCCAGGTGCTCGGGATCACGCTCACCGCCGTCGGAGCGGGCGCCGTCATCCTGTCCGTCGTCCTCCTGTTCGTCGGCTGAGGCACGGAGTCTCTACACAGCGTTCCCCGACAGGATGGAAGACATGTCCGCATCGCCGCTCGCCGCACGCCCCTGGCTCGATTCCTACTCGGAAGGCGTTCCTGCCGAGATCGATGAGCCGTCGCAGACGCTGCCGGAGATGCTCTCGGCGAGCGTGAAGGCCTTCGGTCGACGACCGGCACTGGACTTCTTCGGTGCCGTCACGACCTACCGCGACCTCGGCGAGCAGGTCGAACGCGTCGCGGAGGGACTGCGCCGACTCGGGGTCGGTGCGGGCGACAGGGTGGCCCTCGTGCTGCCCAACTGCCCGCAGCACGTCGTGGCCTTCTACGCGATCCTCCGTCTCGGGGCGATCGTGGTCGAGCACAACCCGCTGTACACCGCGCGCGAACTTCGCCACCAGTTCGAGGACCACGGCGCTCGGGTGGCCGTCGTGTGGGACAAGTCCGCCGACACGATCGCGGGTTTCCCCGCCGACGTCAGGGTCGAGCACATCGTGAGCGTCGACATCACCGAGGCGATGCCGCTGTCCAAGCGCCTCGCTCTCCGTCTGCCTCTTCCCCGGGCTCGCGAGGCCCGTGCGAAGCTCAGCGGCACTCCGAAGGCACGGCATCTGATCGCCTGGAAACAGCTCGCCGCCCACCGACGCATCTCACGCCGAGTGCCGGGCCCGAGCGTGGATGACACCGCGCTCCTGCAGTACACCAGCGGCACGACGGGCGTTCCGAAGGGAGCGATCCTCACCCACTCGAACCTCCGAGCCAATGCGATGCAGGGGCGGGCGTGGGTGCCGGGACTCGTCGACGGCGAGGAGACCTTCTACGGCGTGCTGCCGCTGTTCCACGCGTACGGCATGACCCTGTGCCTGACTTTCGCGATGAGCATCGGAGCGAGGCTCGTGCTGTTCCCCGCCTTCGACCTGGGCCTGGTCACGGCGGCAGCGCGCTCGACGCCGCCCACGTTCCTCCCGGCCGTACCGCCGATCTACGATGCTCTCGCCCGCGCGGCCGCCCGAGGGACCATCGACCTCTCGACCGTGCGCTTCGCCATCTCGGGAGCGATGAGCCTTCCCGTCGCGACGGTGAAACGCTGGGAGGAGGCGACAGGCGGCCTGCTCGTCGAGGGCTACGGCATGACGGAGAGCTCGCCGGTGGCGCTCGGCAACCCGATGGGTCCGACACGTCGCCCCGGCACCGTCGGCGTGCCCTTCCCGAGCACGGAGATCCGCGTCGTCGACCCTTCAGACCCGGATGTCGACCTTCCCGTCGGCGAGCCGGGTGAACTGCTCATCCGAGGCCCGCAGGTGTTCCAGGGATACTGGCGGCGCCCAGGCGAGACAGCGGATGCGCTCCTGCCGGACGGCTGGCTCCGCACCGGGGACATCGCCCAGGTGGCCCCCGACGGCTTCGTCACCATCGTCGACCGCCTCAAGGAACTCATCATCACGGGGGGCTTCAACGTATCGCCGAGCGAGGTGGAGGACACACTCATCGCTCACCCCGACGTCGAAGCCGCTGCGGTCGTCGGTCTCCCCAAGCCCCATGGCGGGGAAGAGGTCGTCGCCGCGGTGATGCTCCGCGACGGAGCGACGCTCGACGTCGACGCGCTGCGCGACTTCTGCCGCACCCGGCTCACCCCCTACAAGGTGCCCCGCCGGATCACGGCCGTCGACGACCTGCCCCGCTCGCTGATCGGCAAGGTGCTGCGGCGGCAGGTGCGCGACCAGCTGCTCGCCGACCGCTGAGTCCGCTCCATCCCGGTGGAGGTCGCCGCCGACGGGTGCGACTAACGCCCGGCGCCGTCCGGCCGACAGTCACCCCCGACAGCCCAGGACGGGCCGTCGGGTCCGTGCTCCCCGGAACGCGGACGGATCTTTCCAGGATGGAGCCCATGATCGTCCTCACGCGCCTGAACCGTTCGCGGTTCGCGGTGAATCCCGACCTGATCGAACGCGTCCAGGCCACGCCGGACACGACGCTCATCATGGTCGACGGTGCGACCTTCGTCGTCACCGAGACGATGGATGACGTCATCGCGCAGATCACCCGCTTCCGCGCCGGGGTGCTCGCCACCGCCGCCGGGATGATCGCCTCTGGAACGGACTCGTCGACCCCTGACCCCGAGGTCGGTCTCTGATGGATCCGTCTCTCATCCTCGGGCTGCTTCTGGCATTCGGCGCCCTGATCGCCATGATCAACCTCGAGGGCGCGACCATCGGATCGCTGCTGATCCCCGCCCCGATGGTGCTGGTCTTCGGAGCCACGATCGCCGTCGGCACCGCGAGCGGCACTGTGCGCGACGCACTGCATGCGGTCAAGTCGCTCCCCCGTGCCTTCCGCGGCGAGCGCCGCACGGCCGCCAGCATGATCGACACGGTCGTCGGCTATGCCGAGAAGGCACGCGCCGAGGGTCTGCTCGCCCTGGAGCAGGGCCTGGAGGACGAGAAGGATCCGTTCCTGCGACAGGCGCTGCAGAGCATCGCCGACGGCACGGACGCGGAAGACCTGCGCGTGCTGCTGGAGGACGAGCTCACCTCGACGGCAGCCCGCAACCGCACCGCCTCGCGGTTCTACATGACCCTCGGCGGCTTCGCTCCCACGGTCGGCATCATCGGTACCGTCGTCTCCCTCACGCACGTGCTCGAGAAGCTCGACAAGCCGGACACGCTCGGTCCGATGATCGCGACAGCATTCGTGGCGACGCTGTGGGGTCTGCTCTCGGCCAACTTCATCTGGCTGCCCATCGGCGGTCGCCTGCAGCGACTCGGCGAGCTCGAGGTCGAGCGCATGACGGTGCTGATGGAGGGCATGCTCGCCGTCCAAGCCGGCGCGCCTCCCCAGTTCGTGAACGAGCGCCTGCGAGCGCTCGTGGCCGAGCGTCCCTCTGCCCGATCCGGCCGAAAGGCCCGCACCTCAGCACCCGAGGAGACGGAGCAGGCGTCATGAGCGTCCGTGCCCGTCGCCGCGTGCCGCAGGAGGAGCACAGCGGTCCGGACGAGCGGTGGATGGCGTCCTACATGGACATGGTGACCGTGCTGATGTGCATGTTCATCGTGCTGTTCGCGATGTCGACCGTCGACCAGCAGAAGTTCGAGGCTCTCAGCGCCTCCCTCGCGACGGGCTTCGGTCAGGAGCCGTCCGACGAGATCGACGCGACGACGGGCGTGGTCGTGCCCCCGGAGCTCGTCGACGAGAAGGGCGAGGACTTCGCCGACATCGACCTCGCCGCCGCCCAGACCGAGTTCAACGAGCTCTCCGCGCTCCGCGAGCGTCTGCGTCAGGTGCTCGCCGACAACGGTCTCGAAGCCGATGTCACCTTCACGATCGACGAGCGCGGCCTCACGATCGGCCTGGTGAGCGCGGAGACGTTCTTCGACACGAACAGCACGACGCTCAGCGACAAGGCACTCCTGGTCCTGGATGCCCTCGGCTCCGTGCTGGTGACGACGACCAACGAGATCTCGGTCGAGGGCCACGCCGACGTGCGCGGATCGGTCGCCCCGTATCCGACGAACTGGGAGTTGTCGTCCGGCCGCTCGACCCAGGTGCTGCGGCACCTCGTCGAGTCCTCGGGTCTTCCCCCCGCGCATCTCAAGTCGGTCGGCTTCGGTGACACGCGACCTGTCGCCGCCGGAGACGCACCGGAGGCACTGGCGCAGAACCGCAGGGTCGACATCGTCGTCCTCTCCGATGCGAACGAGGAGGTGCGAGCCCTCATCCCCCAGGCCCAGGCGGGGAAGCCGGCCTCCTGAGCTTCCTGCGCACCTAACGCACGCCGATCACCGCCCGATAGTCCGATTCGTGGTGATCGATAACAGCGTGCGCTCCGAAGTGCGCGCGGGGACGGCGGCAAGGGCCCCCGAAGTCGAGGTGTACGACTTCGGCCGTTCCGCGACCCTCTCCCGCGAGCACACCCGCGCTCTGGAACTCGCGTTCGAGACGTTCTCGCGGCAGTGGTCGGCGCAGCTGTCGGCGAAGATCCACGTGCGGGCCACGATCGCTGTCGAGCACGTCGGCATGATGACCTACGGCGAGTACGCCCAGTCCCTTCCCACCACGACCACCATGATCGTGTGCGCGCTCCCCGACTCCGAAGAGCGCCTCATCGTGCAGCTTCCGACATCGGCCGCGACCGCCTGGATCGTTCAGATGGTCGGTGGACGGGCATCTGTCGCCTCGGAGGATCGCACCTTCACTCCGATCGAGCAGGCACTGATCCGCTCGTTGATCGTCGACGCGATCGACCACCTCACCGGAGCGCTCGACGGGCTCCTCCCCCTCGGCGTCTCGTTCAGCGGCATCCAGTACAGCTCGCAGTTCGCCCAGGTCGCGGCCTCCGGCGAGCCCGTCATCGTCGCGCGGTTCTCGATGCGCCTGGCCGGCCGCACGGTCCCGACGAGCGTGATGCTGCCCGCCTCTGTGCTCGCCGGATTCACCGTGCGCCCCTCTGACAAGGAGCGCTCGGCCGCCCCCGCCCGGATCCGCCGTCAGGTCGAGATCGCGCCGGTCGAGGTGGCACTCCGGCTCGCACCCCGGACCGTGCTGCCGCGTGAGGTGCTCGATCTCTCCGTGGGCGACATCATCGCCTTCCCGCACTCCGCCGACCGGCCGATGGTCCTCACCGTCGGCGATCAGACCGTCGCGACCGCTGCCGTCGGCAGCGCGGGCGCACGGCTGGCCTGTGTCGTCACCACCACCGTCCCCGATCCCGCATCCGCCGAGGAGCCCGTGTGACCAGCACCACCACCTACGAGTCCGCCGTCGCCGCCGCCTTCGCCGCGTCGCTCCCCACGCCCTCGCCCGTCGTCGCTCGTGCCTCGCAGGTCTCCGGCGACACCGGCGACGCCGTGATCGCGCAGTTCGTCGGCGAGGCCAGCGCTCAGTTGGCGGTGCAGCTCTTCGAGCCGGAGATCCTGGTCGATGGGCTCGGCGGCACGCCGCTCACCGACCGGTTGCGTGATGCCCTCGAGACGGCGACCAGCGCGCTGGGTTCCGGCGCTCTGGGGGAGGCCACCATCGGCGATGCATCCGCTCTCTTCGCAGACCCTGCAGTGCAGCTGTTCGACCTGCAGGACGACGCCGACCACACCGTCGGCCGCCTGGCCGTGGTCGTCACCCGCGCACCGGCAGGAGCCGCGAGCTCCTCACGCCGTCTGCACCGGATCGCCGGCGTCGAGATGGAGCTCACGGTCGAGATCGGCCGCACCAGGATGGCCGTGCGCGACGTGCTGGACCTGGAGCCCGGACGCATCGTCGAGCTCGACCGCTCCGCAGGCGCCCCCGCCGACATCAAGCTCAACGGACGCGTCATCGCGCACGGCGAGGTCGTCGTGGTCGACCAGGACTACGCGGTGCGCATCACCCGCATCCTCGAGAACGTCGAGGCCTGACCCTGGACGACCTCCTGCTCGGCCTGCGGGTCGTGCTCTCGCTCGCCGCAGTGCTCGGAGTGCTGTGGTTCCTGCAGCGCCGTGTCGCGCGCACCCAGGCCCGCCGACGCGACAGCGAGGCGATCACGGTGCTCGGGCGCCAGGGGGTCGGCCCGAAGGCGCAGATCGTCGTGATCCAGACCGAGGACGCCAGGTACGTCCTCGGCGTCACGGAGCACGGTGTGAACGTCGTCGATCGGCTGCCGGTCAGACGGACCGACGCGTCGGATGAGGAGCCGCGTGCCGCATGGTCGTCGCCGACCTCGGAGGCGGCTGCGGATGCCGCGGAGTTCGACCGGATCCTCGCCGCGGCGGCTCTGACGGAATCGACGGACGGCTCTCCGGTGGCACCCGCCCCGCAGCGACGTGTGCGGCACCGCAACGATCCGCTGCGCGGTTCCATCCTCTCCCCCGAAACCTGGCGGCAGACCGCCGAGGCCATCCGGCGCACGCGATGAGCGTCGCCCGTGGGGTCGTCGACGGGCGGACGCTGCGACGAATCGCACTGATCCTCGCCGCGGCGCTCGCGCTGGTCGTCGTCCTCACCCTCCTCTCGAGCACGGCCGCCCACGCGCAGGTGACCCCGGACGACCCGGGCGAGGGCATCACGATCGACATCAACGGCGTGGACGGCGGCCCGTCCGGATCGATCCTGACCCTGCTGGGCATCACGCTGCTCTCGGTCGCCCCGGCGCTGCTGCTGATGATGTCGTCGTTCACGAAGATCTTCGTGGTGCTGGCGATGACGAGGAACGCACTCTCGCTTCCGACCATCCCCCCGAACCAGGTGCTGGCCGGCCTCTCGCTCTTCCTGTCGCTGTTCATCATGTGGCCGGTGCTCACCGAAATCAACACGGTCGCGGTGCAGCCCTACATCGACGGCTCGCTCTCGTTCACCCAGGCGATCGACGTGGGGCAGCTCCCCCTGCAGGAGTGGATGCTGCGCTTCACCCGCGAGGAAGACCTCGCCCTCATGACGCGGATGGCCGGCCAACCCAACCCCGAGGACCCCTCCAGCGTCCCGATGTACACGCTCATCCCCGCGTTCATGATCTCCGAGCTGCGGGCCGCGTTCATCATCGGCTTCGTGATCTTCATCCCGTTCCTGGTGATCGACCTGGTCGTGGCCGCGGCCCTCATGTCGATGGGCATGATGATGCTCCCGCCCGTCATGATCTCGCTGCCGTTCAAGATCCTGCTCTTCATCCTCGTGGACGGCTGGGGGCTCATCATCAGAGCCCTCCTGGAGAGTTACGGAGGAGTCGGATGAGCCCGGAAGCGGTCATCGACATCGGGACGCAGGGACTGATCATCGCGGCGAAGCTCGCCGCCCCCGTCCTGGTCACCGCCCTCGTCGTCGGCTTCGCGATCTCGCTGCTCCAGTCCATCACCCAGGTGCAGGAGGTGACGCTGTCGTTCGTGCCGAAGATCGTCGCCGTCGGCATCGCACTGCTCATCGCCGGCAACTGGATGATCGCCGAGATGATCGCCTTCACCAACGAGATGTTCGCCCGCATCCCCTCGCTGTTGAGCGGATGACGGCGTGTACATCCCCATCGACTTCGCCTGGCTGGAGGCCACGATGCTCACCGCGGTGCGCATCACGGCCTTCATCATGATCGCTCCGCCGTTCTCGTACGGGGCGATCCCGGTGCGCGTGAAGGCGATGCTCGCGATCGGGCTCTCCCTCGCCGTCGGCACCGCCGTCGCTCCCGGGTACGAGAACCTCGACACCGGCCCCTTCCTCGGCGCGCTCGTGCTTCAGCTCGTCACCGGCGCCCTGCTGGGGTTCCTGGTACTGCTGTGCTTCTCGGCGCTCCAGGCCGCGGGCAGCCTGATCGACGTCTTCGGCGGGTTCCAGCTCGCGCAGGCGTTCGATCCCCACTCGATGGTCAACGGCGCGCAGTTCACGCGGCTGTTCCACATCACCGCGCTCACGCTGCTGTTCGCCTCGGGCGGCTACCAGTTGATCCTGGCCGGGCTCGCGCGGAGCTTCGAGGCCGTGCCCGTCAACGGCATCTTCCAGGTGGCCGGCCCCGCCGAACTGCTCGTCGACGGGGTGACGCAGCTCGTGCTGGCGGCCGTGCAGATCGCGGGACCGCTTGTGCTCGTGCTGTTCCTCGCCGACGTCGGACTCGGACTCATCACCCGTGTCGCCCCCGCCCTCAACGCGTTCGCGATGGGCTTCCCGGTGAAGATCCTGCTGACCCTGCTGCTCGCCGGAGCCGTGTACGCCGTGCTCCCCGGCATCGTCGACGCCCTCGCCGCCAACGCGCTGCGGCTGATGCAGGGGGTGCACGAATGAGCGGGACCGACAGCGGCGAACGCAGCGAGAAGGCGACAGACAAGCACCTCAGCGAAGCGAGGAAGAAGGGTCGCCTGTCGCGCAGCCAGGACCTCACGGCCTGGCTCGGCATCGGTGCCGCGGCCGTCACGATGCCCGCCGCGATCGCCCTCGGGGCCTCCGCGGGCACGGAGCAGCTCCTCACTCTCGACTCCCTGGTCGCCGCCCCCACCCCCGCAGCCGCACTCGCGGCGCTGGGCCGCGGCCTCGCCTCCGTGCTCCCGACGCTCACCGTGATGCTGACGGCCGTCGCGATCGTCACCCTGATCGGCGCGGTCATCCAGGGCGGTGTGCACCTGCGCCCGCTGACAGGTCGCTTCGAGCAGTTCAACCTCGTCAACGGCGTGCGTCGCGTGTTCGGCATGCAGGCCCTCTGGGAGGGCGCCAAGGCCCTCATGAAGACCGCGGCCATCGGCATCGCGCTCTGGTTCGTGATCGCGAGCCTGATGCCCGTGCTGACCGCGAGCGGAGCGCACTCCGTCTCCCGCCTGCTCGGCATCGCGAGCGAAGGCACGACCGCCCTGCTGCAGACCGCGATCGCGGTGGGACTCGCCCTCGCCGCCATCGACATGTTCGTGGTGATGCGACGCAACCGCAAGCACACGCGCATGACCAAGCGTGAGATCCGCGACGAGAGCAAGAACTCCGAAGGCGATCCGTTGATCCGCCAGCAGCGACGCTCGCGGCAGCTGGCGGTGAGCCGCAACCGCATGATCGCGGCCGTCGCCGGCTCCGACGTGGTGGTCGTCAACCCCACGCATATCGCGGTCGCACTGCGGTACGAACCCGGCAGAGCCGCCCCCAAGGTCGTGGCCAAGGGCAGCGGCGTGATCGCGGAGCGCATCCGCGACGAAGCCGTGCGCGCCGGGGTTCCCCTGGTGCGCGAGATCACCCTCGCCAGGGCTCTGCATGCCGCCTGCGAGCTCGGGCATGAGATCCCCGAAGACCTGTACAACGCCGTGGCCCGTGTGCTCGTGTTCGTCGACTCGCTGCGACGACGCGGAGCCGCCCGCGGCATCCACTCCCTTCCCTACCGGAGGACCGCATGAGACAGCTGCTTCCCAAGCTCGGAGTGCCGATCGGCGTCGTGGGCATCATCATGCTCCTCGTCGTGCCGGTGCCGCCGTTCCTGCTCGACATCCTCATCATCCTGAACATCATGTTCGCCCTCGTGATCCTGCTCACGTCGATGTTCGTGAAGAAGCCGCTCGACTTCTCGGTCTTCCCCTCGCTGCTGCTCGTGGCGACGCTGTTCCGCCTGGGGCTCAACGTGGCCTCCACCCGTCTGGTGCTCGGCGAGGCATATGCGGGACAGGTCATCGAGGCGTTCGGCGCGATCGCGGTCGGCGGTTCCCTCATCATCGGCGCGGTCGTGTTCCTCATCCTCGTCGTCATCCAGTTCGTCGTGGTCACCAAGGGTGCGGAGCGTGTCGCGGAGGTCGGCGCGCGCTTCACGCTCGACGCGATGCCCGGCAAGCAGATGGCGATCGACGCCGACCTCAACGCCGGACTCATCACCGACGCGGAGGCCCGCGAGCGCCGCGCCGAGGTGGCCGCGGAGGCCGACTTCTACGGAGCGATGGACGGCGCGTCCAAGTTCGTCAAGGGCGACGCCATCGCCGGACTCGTCATCATCATCATCAACATCGTCGGCGGCATCGCGATCGGCATCGTGCAGCACGGGATGACGATCGACGAGGCCGTGAGCACCTACAGCCTCCTGACGATCGGCGATGGTCTGGTCACGCAGATCCCTGCCCTGCTGATGGCCGTCTCCACCGGCATGATCGTGACCCGTTCCACCGCGGAGGCGGAGATGGGCACCGCGGCATCCGCCCAGCTCGGGCAGTCGCGCAACGCCCTCATCATCGCCGGGTGCGCGGCGATCATCATGTCGCTCATCCCCCACATGCCGATGCTGCCGTTCGTCGCGATCGGCGCGGCGCTGCTGCTGATCGCGCAGCGGATCAAGGCCACGCAGAAACGCGACGAGGCCGCAGCGGCGCAGACTCCGTCGACCGTCCCCACCGACCAGCCGGAGGAGCTCATCGAGAAGATGCGCGTGCACCCTCTGGAGATCCTGCTCGCGCCCGACATCGTCGACCTGGTCACGGGAGGCCCCGACGACCTGCTCGCGCGTGTGAAGGCCCTCCGGCGCCGTGTCGCCCTCGATTTGGGCCTCGTCACGCCACCTGTCCGCACGCGCGACAGCATCGAGCTGCCGCAGGCGACGTACGTCATCCGGATCGCCGGGGTCGAGACCGGTCGCGGAACGGCACCCGTCGGTTCGGTGCTCGCACTCGGGCAAGGGCTGGACAGCCTTCCCGGCATGGCGACGCTCGACCCCGTCTTCGGGCTCGAGGGCAAGTGGATCCCCATGGAGATGCGTCACAGCGCGGAGTTCGCGGGAGCCACCGTGATCGACCGCGCCAGTGTGATCATCACCCACCTGTCCAGCGTGATCCACGCCCACGCTGCCCGGCTGCTCAGCCGCGAGGACGTGCGCCAGCTCACCGACGCTCTCAAGCAGGCGTCGCCCGCCGCGGTCGAGGAGCTCACGCCCGTGCTGCTGTCGTTGGCAGAGGTCCAGCGCGTGCTGCAGGGACTCCTCGCGGAGCGGGTGCCCATCAACGACCTCACCCGCATCTACGAGGCGCTCGCGCTGCGGGCCAGGGCCTCCACCGAGCCCGAGGGCCTGATCGAGGCCGCCCGCGCCGCCCTGGGCCCCGCGATCGCGGCCCGGTTCGCCGATGCCGGAACCCTGCGCGTCGTGATGATCCACCCTCTGCTCGAGCAGGCGATGCTCGAGAGCCTGCGCTCGAGCGACGAGGGCAGTCAGATCGTGTTCGACCCACAGCGCATGGAGGCCGTGATCGAGTCCGTGAAGCAGGCTGTCTCCGCCGTGCGCGAGGGCGGCGAACCGGTGCTGGTGTGTGCGCCCTCGCTGCGGCCGGCCGTGCGACGTCTCGTCTCCGCGCAGACCGACGGGCTCCCCGTGCTGTCGTACAACGAGGCGACGGCAGCCGCCCTCACGATCGAGACGGTCGGCGTCGTGAGCGACATCCCCGCACCGGCAGTCGGTGTCGTCCCCGCAGCACTAGGCTGAACGAATGCTGGTGTTGACGAGGCGGATCGGTGAGAGCGTGTGCATCGACGGCGGCATCGAGGTCACGCTGCTCGAGATCAAGGGCGACAGCGTGCGCATCGGCGTGAAGGCGCCGCGCGAGACGCGCATCCAGCGCACCGAGATCATCGAAGCGGTCGTCGCCGAGAACGTGTCGGCTGCCGCCGAGACGGGTGCCGACGCCGAGGATGCGATCGTCGCGGCCCTCGCGAGAGGACGAGAGACCCGCACGCCGTAGTCAGCGCCCGCAGCGGTCAGCCGCGCAGTCGGACGTCGCTCAGATCGTCCGCGTTGGCGCGCTTCCACTGGTCGCCGCCGGCGGCTCTGGCTCTGATGGCCGCGCGGTCCGCTGCGGCACGCAGCAGGTCGTAGTCGTAGCCGACGACGGTTACGGGCGCCCAGCCGATGCTGGCGGAGGAGCGGATACCGTTCGCGGACGCATCCTGTTCGACGATCGCGATGCGGGTGAGCATGGCGCGCAGGTGGTAGCGCACAGCCTCGTCGCTGGCGCGGATGATGACGATCGCCCTCCCGTCCTCGATCCGGTCGGCGTCCGCCGCTGCCGGCAGCGCCTCTTCGATGTCCTCGTGGAAACGATCGACGATGCGGGCGAACGCCGCGCCGGTCGACGCCTCGCGCAGGTCGACGGGATCGTCGAGCCGGATGTCGAGGATCGACCACGGTTGATCGTTCTGCGCCTCCGCCTTCCGCAGGCGTCGGCGGACGCGGTCCGCTCCCTCGGTGCCAGCACCGGCAGCCGCCTTGTCCCCGGCCCGCACCAGCAGGACGAGGGTGAAGGCCGCGCAGGTGCTCACCACGAGAGTCCCCACGGCGTTCATGCCCCGCAGCGCGCTCAGCTGCTCCTGCGTCCCCTCGCTGCCGGACACGAGGGCGGAGGCGGCGCTCACGACCGCCACGACGACGAAACCGCACGAGGCGAGCGCCAGGGGCAGGACGATGTCCCTGGCCACCGGTCGTCCGCGCAGAAGCTCGTAGGCGACCATGCCCGCGAATACGCCGCTGGCGACGAAGACGGCATGGAATGTGGGCAGATACCCGGGTGTCCCCGCCGTCGCGACCAGCAGGACGGGGGCCGCCACCAGGAAGGGGATCACCACCCACCAGGATGCGCGTCGACCGAAGTGCTGCCGCAGTCCGATCCATACCAGCGGCTCGAAGCACAGCATCAGCGCAGATGCCGCCGCGCGCAGCATAGGCTCGTCGGTCTGCTGCCCCGCGAGCCAGAGGTAGGAACCGAGCACGCCAGACCCGAAGGCAGCGGCCCACGTCACGGTCGCGCGGCTCGGGCGGGCGAGAGTGCCGAGCCCGACCACCAGCGCGGTCAGGACCGTGACGACAGCCACCATGCTCGTGGTGATGTCGACGCTCACGGGAACGAGAGGACTCATGCGCGGTTCTCCTTCGCCGGGCGATGCGGGAACCGCAGTGTCACCCTGGTGCCGGTGCCCGGTTCGCTGCACACCTCGATGGTGCCCTCGTGGGTGGCGACGATCTCCCTCGCGATCCCCATGCCGAGCCCCGTTCCGCCGATGCCGGCGCGCATGGCGCTCTCGGCCCGGAAGTACGGCTCGAACACGCGCGCGAGGTCTTCCTGGGTCATCCCCGTTCCGTTGTCGGCGACCGCGAGTTCCGCGCTCCCGTCCGGTCCTGTCGAGAGCTGCACGGTGATGTCGCCTCCGGCGGGGGTGTACTTGACGGCGTTGCTGAGCAGGTTGTCCAGCACCTGACGGAGGCGGAAGGCATCACCTGAGACGAGGAGACCACCCTCCCCCTCGATCGTGAGACTCTGCCTGCTCCCGGCGATGAGCGGTGCATAGGATGCGGCGGACGCTTCGACGAGTTCACGCAGGTCGACGGGGGCGAACGGCTCCGGGGCCGTGTGGCTCGTCTGCTCCAGGATGCTCCCGACGAGCTCCTGCATGCGATCGCCCGCGTGCGCGATGATCTCGAGCTGAGCGGGCACCCTGCCCGGCAGGTCCTCGCGTTCTCGCAGCAGCTCCACGTGGCCGATGATCGCGGTGAGCGGGTTGCGCAGTTCGTGCGAGACGACCGCGGTGAACGCTCGGCGCTCCTCCTCGACCTCGAGCATCGCGGTCACGTCGTCGATCACGACCAGGGTGATGTCCTCGCCCTCGCCCGCGGTCGCCATCGGCTGCGTGCTCACCCCGAGCGCTTTCCAGCGTCCGCTCCCGTCGTACAGCCACACCCTCTCGGAATGCAGCGCCTCTCCCCGTGCCGCCCTGGCGAGCGTCGTCTGGGTCGGGGGTACGGCGTTGCCGCGGCGCGCATCGTATTCGACCGACGCGGAGGGCAGCGCGGCTCCGAAGCGGTCGCGTCCGTACAGCGATCTGTAGGCGTCGTTCATCTGCAGGATGCGGCCGCTCGAGGTGACGACCACGAGCGCGGCGCCCAGCGCGTCCACGATCTGTGTGACCCGACGCTGGTTCGCCTCTGCGCGCTCCGCCGCACGATTGACCTGCTCCGACCGTCGCTGGAGGAGCCGCCGCGCCGCGCGCGAACGTTGCGCCCCGATCCGCACCGTGACGCCGAGGAACCCGAGCGTGATCACGAGAGTCAGAAGCCGCAGCAGGATGTCGGCCGGGGTGCCGTTCTGATCCGCGAAGACCACCAGGGTGCCGCTGATGAAGGCGATACCTCCGAGCACCCACGGCAGGGAGAAATAGGTCGCCAGCCATACGACGGGAAACACCCAGAGGAAGCCGAGGCGGATGTCGGGCGCGTTCGTCGTGAAGCCGACGGCGAGGGCGTCCAGGAGCGGGACGGCAGCCACCGCGCTGTGCGGAAGCCGATGCCAGGGCACGGCCAGCGTCGCCACAGTGGTCACGACGACGAGCGCGATGCCCGTGACGATCAGCGGATTGGCGAAGGTCTGCGGCTTGAAGGCGGTGATCATCACCACGATGGCCACGATGCTGCCCATGAACACCAGCTGCCAACGCCAGATCGACACGGTGCGGATCATGCTCTTCGCCCGCCCTCCGGTCGATCCTCAGCTTTCCCGCAAGATTACTCAAAGATCGGTACAGCCCGCTCTTCGGGCGGCTTCGCACCCCTAGCATTCTGAGTGGGGCCGAAACTGCGACTGGGGAACAACGCAGACGCCGGGGCCAGGCGAGTGGGGATTCGCAGGCATCCGGGGCCGCGGCTGGGGAGCCGCGGCTCCGCCCGGCTCAGTTCGGTTCGATCGATGCGGGGGTCAGGCGATAGCCGACCCCGCGCACGGTCTCGACGTAGCGGGGGGCGCTCGTGCTGTCTCCGAGCTTCCGCCGCAGGTTCGCGATATGCGTCTCGATCGCACGCTTGTCCGGTTCGCTCACATGATCGTTCGAGCCGACGGGGAGGCCCCGCAGCCCGCGGGCGAGCTCGGCCTTGCTGCACACGCGCTGCTTCGCCTCGAGCAGCGCGGCGAGCAGATCGAACTCGGTCGGGGTGAGGTCGATCCGCCGTTGGCCGATCAGGACCATGCGCGTGTCGAGGTCGAGGCTGAGGTCTCGGTGCACACGCCCACGCCAGGTGAGCACGGTCGCACCGTCAGCCAGCGGATCGGACTCGACAGGTGCGCGCGGGGCCGCAGCGCTGCGGGCGTCCGGGAGGTGAGGACGACGAAGGAGAGCCTCGATCCGGGCCCGCAGCTCTCGCGGCCGGAACGGCTTCACCAGATACTCATCGGCGCCGGAGGTGAGCCCCAGCACCACGTCTGACTCATCCGAGAGCGCGGAGAGCATGATGATGAAGGTGCCGCTGACCCGTCGGATGCGCCGCGCCACCTCGAAGCCGTCGATGCCGGGAAGGTTGATGTCGAGGGTCGTGATGACCGGGCGGTGCCGCTCGACGGCCGCGAGACCGTCCGTGCCTGACCCCGTGAGGATCGTCTCGAAGCCCGCAGCGAGGAAGACCTCGTCGAGAAGCGACCGCACGTCCGGGTCGTCTTCGATGATCACGGCGACCAGTGCGCGGACGTCCCCCGCGCTCACGAGATGCTCTCGCGCGTGATCGTGACGAAGCGCGGTGCGTCGGCGTCCAGCTCCGACGGATCGACGTCCGCCGCGCCGACGGGCCGCTCCACCTCGATGTCCCACCACGAGTCGGCGAGCTCCTCGGCCATGCCGCGCCCCCACTCGACCACCACGACGGACCGCTCGAGGTCGAGGTCGAGGTCGTCGAGCTCGGCGGCGGAGCCGAGTCGGTACGCGTCGACGTGCACCAGTGGCGCTCGTCCGACGAGTGAGGGATGCGTGCGGGCGATCACGAAGGTCGGGCTCTGCACGGGACCGCGCACTCCCAGCCCCTCGGCGAGCCCACGGGTGAACGTGGTCTTCCCCGCGCCGAGCGGGCCGGTCAGCACGAGCAGGTCGCCCGCCTCGAGCTGCTCGCCGATGCCCAGACCCAGCTGCTCCATCTCCTCGGCGGTCGCGATCTCCCGGCGGCCCAGGAAGGCCGGATCCACGCTCACGATGTCCTCCGAGGCACCCGGTGGCCGATCCTGGTGACGATCTCGTAGTTGATGGTGTCGGCGGCTTCCGCCCAGTCCGTGGCCGAGGGCACACCGAGCGTGGGGTCGCCGAACAGCACCACTTCGTCGCCGATCGAGACGGGCGTGTCACCGACATCGACCACGAACTGATCCATGGCGATGCGTCCGACGTTCAGGAACCGGCGCCCGCCGATCGAGACAGGGAGCTTCCCCGAGGCGTTGCGCGGCACGCCGTCGGCGTATCCGAGCGGCACCAGCACGAGCGTGGTGTCCCGGTCGGTGCGGTGGTCGTATCCGTAGGAGACCCCTGTCCCCGCCGGCACGCGACGGACGGCGGCGATCGCGCCACGGAGGGTCATGGCCGGACGCAGCCCGAGTTCAGCGGAGCTGCGGTCGTCGAAGGGCGAGAGCCCGTAGAGGCCCACGCCGATCCGCACGGCATCGAGGCGCATCTCGGGCAGGTCTATCGCAGCGGCGGTGGCTGCGATGTGCCGGATCTCGGGGTGGATGCCGAACGACGCAGCGGTCGCGACCCCCTCCTCGAACTTCGCGAGCGCGGCTCTGTCGTCGTCCACGGAGGTGTTGGAGAGATGGCTGAAGAGCCCGACGATGCGCAGGCGCCCGATGCGCTCGAGACGCGCCGCCTCCGCCAGCACACGCCCCCAGTCCGCCGGGGCGATGCCGTTGCGCGACAGCCCCGTCTCGAACTTCAGGTGCACACCGACCGGCCGGTCGACGGCAGCGGCCGCACCGGCCGCCTCCAGCTGATCGAACGACGAGATACCGACCTCGATGTCCTGGGCTGCGGCGTGCTCGAACCTCTCCCCCGGTGCGTGCAGCCACGCCATGATCGGCGCATGCACGCCCTGCCTGCGCAGCTCGAGTGCCTCGGGGATCTCGGCGACACCGATCCGCGTGGCGCCGGCCGAGAGCGCGGCCACCGCCGCTGAAGCTGCGCCGTGACCGTAGGCATTGGCTTTCACGATGGCGATCACCTCGACGCCGGTGAGGCGTCGGAAGTGCCGGACGTTGTCGGCGATGGCATCGAGATCGACGGTCGCTTCTCGGAAGGGGACGGTCACAGCGGTGCTCCTTCGGCGACGACGAACGCCGCAGCGAGGCCGGCGTCGTGGGTGAGGGTCAGATGCAGCGTGAGGATGCCTCGTTCCGCGACGACGGCGGCCGTCGATCCGGTGAGCACGAAGTGCGGGCGGCCGGAGGGTTCGGAGGCGATCTCGATCTCGGTCCAGTGCACGCCGTCCGATCCGCCCAGCGTCTTGATCAACGCCTCCTTGGCGGCGTAGCGCGCGGCGAGAGATGGCAGCCGCAGGGTGCGCTCCGACGGCGCGAAAAGACGTTCACGCAACCGCGGCGTCCGTTCCATCGTCCGCTCGAACCGCGGGATGTCCACGAGGTCGATGCCGGTTCCGATGATCACCCGTTCAGCCTACCGAGCATGATTCCGGTTCAAATCGCCCAAATGGCTCCGTTTCCCCTGGAAACGAAGCCATTTGCGCGATTCGAAGGCCGGGTCTACTCGACCGTGACCGACTTCGCGAGGTTGCGCGGCTGGTCCACGTCGAGACCCTTCGCGGTCGCCAGCGCCATCGCGAAGATCTGCAGCGGCACGACAGCGAGCAGCGGCTCGAACATCGCCCCGGCGAGCGGGATGCGGATGACCTCGTCGGCGAAGGGCAGAACGGCGGCGTCGCCCTCTTCCGCCACCACGATCACGCGGGCACCGCGGGCGCGGATCTCCTGGATGTTCGAGACGACCTTGGAGTGCACGAGCGCGGAGTGGCGCGGCGACGGCACCAGCACGAACACGGGCTGCCCCGGCTCGATCAGCGCGATCGGACCGTGCTTGAGCTCGCCGGCGGCGAAGCCCTCGGCGTGGATGTAGGAGATCTCCTTGAGCTTGAGCGCACCCTCGAGGGCGATCGGGAAGCCCACGTGACGACCGAGGAAGAGCACCGAACGAGTGTCGGCCATCCAGCCGGCGAGCTGCGTCACGTGCTCCTGCTCGCTGTCGAGGACCTTGGCGATCTTCTCGGGGAGTGCGGCGAGCTCTGCCGCGTCGATCGAGGCGTCGACCACGGTGCCGCGAACCCGGCCCATGTGCAGGCCGAGCAGCAGGAGCGCGGTGATCTGCGCCGAGAACGCCTTGGTCGAGGCCACAGCGACCTCGGGACCGGCGTGCGTGTAGACCACGGCGTCGGACTCACGCGGGATGGTGGCCCCCTGCGTGTTGCAGATGGACAGCGTACGTGCGCCGCGTTCGCGGGCGTACTTCACCGCCATCAGCGTGTCCATCGTCTCGCCCGACTGGCTGATCGACACGACGAGGGTGTCGGCGCCGATCACGGGATCGCGGTAGCGGAACTCGTGCGCGAGCTCGACGTCGACCGCCACACGCGCCCACTGCTCGATCGCGTACTTGCCGACCAGCGCCGCGTACGAGGCCGTGCCGCAGGCGGTGATGATCACCCTGTTGATGCCGACGAAGAGCTCATCCAGACCGTCGAGCTCGGGGATCACGACCTGGCCTTCGTGGATGCGCCCGCGGATGGTGTTCGCCACCGCCTCGGGCTGCTCCGCGACCTCCTTGGCCATGAAGCTCGACCATCCGCCCTTCTCAGCGGCGGCCGCGTCCCATGACACGTCAAAGGGCTCGGGCTCGACGGGCGTACCGGCGAAGTCGGTGACCGTGACGGAGTCCGGGGTGATCGAGACGATCTGGTCCTGGCCGATCGCGAGCGCCTTGCGCGTGTGCTCGATGAAGGCGGCGACGTCGGAGCCGAGGTAGTTCTCGCCCTCGCCGAGTCCGATCACGAGCGGTGAGTTGCGGCGGGCGCCGACGACGAGACCCGGGTGATCCTGGTGCATCGCCAACAGGGTGAACGCACCCTCGAGGCGATTCACGATGCTGCGGAAGGCAAGCTGAAGGTCGCCCCCGTTGGACGCGTACTCCCGCCCGAGCAGGGCCGCGGCGACCTCGGTGTCGGTCTCGCTGCGGAACACGACGCCGTCGGCGAGGAGTTCGTCGCGCAATGCCGCGAAGTTCTCGATGATGCCGTTGTGGATGACCGCGAGCTTGTCGTCGTCGGCGAGGTGCGGGTGCGCGTTGCCGTCCGTCGGGCCCCCGTGCGTCGCCCAGCGGGTGTGCCCGATGCCGGTCGATCCGTCGGGGAGCGGCGCATCGGCGAGCGAGTCGCGCAGCACGGCGAGCTTTCCCGCCTTCTTGCGCATCCCGAGCGCACCGGTGCCGTCGATGACCGCTACTCCGGCAGAGTCGTATCCGCGATACTCCAGGCGTGCAAGGCCTGCGAGAAGGATGTCCTGGCTGGGCCGCGGGCCCACGTATCCGACGATTCCACACATGGGATCAAGAGTAAGACGCGTTTTTTGCGAGCCGTCCGTACAATCCGGCGTCGGCGGGCGGCCTCAGAGCTTGCGCAGCAGCACGCTCTCCACGTCGTGATCCGCGCCCTTGCGCAGGACGAGCCGTGCACGGTGCCGGGTGGGCATCACGTTCTCCACCAGATTCGGCATGTTGATCTCGTTCCAATATCCCAGTGCAGTGGTGATCGCCTCCTCGTCGGTGAGGTGCGCGAACACGTTGAAGTACGACGAGGGGTTGCTGAACGCGGCCTGGCGGAGTGCGAGGAAGCGGTCGACATACCACTTCTCGATGTGCGAGGTGTCGGCGTCGACGAAGATCGAGAAGTCGAACAGGTCGCTCACGGCCACGTCGTTCGGAGCGGGTGGCGGCTGCAGCACGTTCAGCCCCTCGACGATGACGACATCGGGACGCCGCACCACGACGTTCGCGTCCGGCACGATGTCGTACCGCATGTGGGAGTAGAACGGAGCCCGCACCTCTGCAGCACCGCTCTTGACCTCGGTGAGGAACTCGATCAGCGCACGGCGGTCGTAGGACTCGGGGAAGCCCTTGCGATCCATGATGCCGCGGCGCTCGAGCTCCGCGTTCGGGTAGAGGAACCCGTCCGTGGTCACCAGTTCCACCCTCGGCGTTCCCGGCCAGCGGCTCATGAGTTCACGCAGCAGGCGCGCGATCGTCGACTTGCCGACGGCGACCGAACCGGCGACGCCCACGACGAACGGCGTGGTGGTGTCGTCCTCCTGGAGGAACGACGAGGTCGCGGCGCCCAGCCGCTTGGTCGACGTCGCGTAGAGGCTGAGGAGTCGGCTCAGCGGCAGATACACCTCGCGCACCTCGGTGAGCGAGAGGCGGTCCCCGATGCCCCGCAGCTCGACGACCTCGGTCTCGGTGAGCGGCTGGTCGAGCCCGGCGGCGAGGCGCGCCCATTCCGCACGCCCGATCTCCCGATACGGAGACAGCGGCAGCGTGGGGTCGACGGTGGTCACGGAGACCATCGTATCGGCGCGCTCACGGGTCGACGCCCGGCTGGAGAGTATTCTCATCCCGTGCGCCTGGGAGTCCTCGACATCGGATCCAACACCGTCCACATGCTCGCGGCCGACGTCCGCCCTGGCGGACGCCCGCTCGCGACGACGAGCGACAGGACGGTGCTGCGCCTCATGCGCTACCTCACCCCCGACGGCGCCATCGCGGAGGAGGGCGTCGTGGCACTCGAAGCCGCGGTCGCGCAGGCGCGACGGGTGGCGGAGAGCGAACGCGTCGATGCGTTGCTCGCCACCGCGACCAGCGCGGTGCGGGATGCTCGCAACGGCGCTGACGTCATCGCCCGCATCGAAGCTGCCCTGGGCCAGCCGCTCCAGGTCCTCGACGGCGAGACGGAGGCCGAGCTGACCTTCCTCGCGGTGCGACGCTGGTTCGGCTGGTCAGCGGGCCAACTCCTGCTCCTCGACATCGGCGGGGGCTCGCTGGAGATCGCCGCGGGAGCCGAGGAGCTGCCGGATGCAGCCGTCTCGGTGCCTCTGGGCGCCGGACGTATGACCGTGCAGTTCCTGCCGGACGACCCTCCCGGCGAGGCCGATGTCGAACGACTGCGCATCCACGCGACCGCGACTCTGGCCGCCGTGCTGCCGAAGTTCGCCGCGCTCTCCCGCCCCGACCACGTCGTGGGATCGTCGAAGGCCATCCGATCCTTGGCCCGGTTGGTCGGATACCCGGCCCAGGGATGGTCCGGAAGCGAGCGGATGCTCCTCCCCCGCGCAGCGCTCGGTTCCTGGATCCCCCGCCTCGCCCGTCTACCCGCCTCCGCCCGGCAGGAGCTGCCCGGCATCACGCCTGATCGGACGTTCCAGATCGTGGCAGCGGCGGTGTCTCTGCATGCCGCGATGACCGCGCTCGACGTGGACGAGCTCGAGGTCTCACCGTGGGCGTTGCGCGAGGGCGTGCTGCTGCGGTACATCGAGCAGCTGAGCTGGAGCGACTCTCGCCGCTGAGCGACACGTGACCCGAGATGAACATCTCCTGTTGCCGCCGCCTGCGCGCCGGTATCCTCTGACCCAAGCGAGCACCCGCCCGACCGCACGGAGGAGGACGGGAGGTGAACGCCCGGCGGACCGACCAGATGGTCGATGCCGTCCCGTGATCATCGGCGTCGGGGGGTGCTGAGTGGTTCCAGGAGATGCGACGACGGTCGGTTCGACGGAGTTGAGCGCGCACGGTGTGCACGCAGTGGAGGGCCTCGCATCCCTTCGGGCGACGAAGCGCGCGCCGGGGCCCGTGACCCTGTTGTCCATGCAGGGCAGCACCACGGAGCTCGCGATCGACACCACGGCGACGCACCCCGACCACGCGATCCTCGCCTTCGTCGACGCCGCCGCGCTCTCGGCGAAGGAACAGAACGGCCCGTGGACACCCGTCGAGAGCGGGCTCGTGGTCGCGCCGCCCGGCATCACCGAACGGGTGCGCTGCGTGGGTTCATGGCACATCACCGCCGCGTACGTCCCCCGCGCCGCGCTGGGGGCGTTCGTCGCCGCGCTGCCCTCCGAAGCCTGGGTCCTGGAAGAGCGACGCCCTCTCGATCGGGCGATGCAGGCTTTCATCGAGCAGGTGCTGGCCGTCGACGACGACCCCACGCCCATCGAACGGTATGCGATGGAGCACCTGATCGTGGAGATGAGCGGAGCGGTGCTGCTCGACCGCGTCGATACCGCATCCGGACCGCGCTCCGCTCACGCCGCTCTCCGCGATCGTGCGGTCGCTCTCATCGCGCAGCAGTGCGGCGACCCCGGACTGAACCCAGCACGGGTCGCCCGCGAGGTGCAGACCTCCCTCCGCCAGCTCCAGGTGGTCTTCGCCGAGGTGGAGAACACGGTCGCCGGGGAGATCAGACACCGTCGGGCACGCCTGGCTCGCTCGCTGCTCACCGACAGCAGATTCGACGATCTGACCGTCGAGCAGATCTCGCAGCGCTCGGGCTTCGCCTCTCCCATCAGCCTGCGTCGCGCCATCGAGGAGGACTACGGTGCCACGCCCCGGGCGTTGCGCACCCACCGCGGCACCGCACAGCACAACGGTGAACGCGAAACGGCCGACCGCTGAGATCAGCGGTCGGCCGTTTTCGATCACGGGGTCAGAGCGACAGACGTTCCTGCACGACCTCGGCGAGGCGGCCGGCGTAGGCGTGCACGGACTCCGCGTCGGAGGCCTCGACCATCACCCGCACCAGCGGCTCGGTGCCGGACTTGCGCAGCAGCACCCTTCCGGAGTCGCCGAGTTCGGACTCGATGTCGCGCACGGCCTGCTGCACGACCTCGTCCTCCGACACACGGTCCTTGTCGACGTCGCGCACGTTGATCAGCACCTGCGGGTACACCGTCATGACCGATGCGAGCTCGGCGATCGACTTCTGCTGCCGCGCCATCTCGGCGACCAGGTGCAGGCCGGTGAGGATTCCGTCGCCTGTGGTGGCGTACTCGCTCATGATCACGTGCCCGGACTGCTCTCCGCCGAGCGCATATCCGCCCTCGTTCATGTCCTCGAGCACGTAGCGGTCACCCACAGCGGTCTGGCGCACGGTGATGCCGTGCTCGCGCATGGCGACGTGCAGACCCAGGTTGCTCATCACCGTCGCGACGAGGGTGTCGTCGGTCAGGTGTCCGCGCTCCTTCATGGAGACCGCGAGGATGGCCATGATCTGGTCGCCGTCGATGTGGTTGCCCTCGGCATCCACGGCGAGGCAGCGATCGGCGTCGCCGTCGTGGGCGATGCCGATGTCGGCCCCCAACCGCACGACGGCCTCGGCGAGGTTGTCGAGATGGGTCGAGCCGACGCCGTCGTTGATGTTCCAGCCGTCGGGATCGGCACCGATGACGGTGACCTCGGCTCCCGCATCGCGAAACGTCTCCGGGGAGACACCTGAGGCGGCTCCGTGGGCGCAGTCGAGCACCACGTGGATACCGTCCAGGCGGTTCGGGAGCGACCCGAGTAGGTGCATGACGTAGCGGTCCTCGGCGTCGGAGAACCGATCGATGCGTCCCACACCGGCGCCCGTCGGACGCAGTTTCTCGCCGGACATGGCCTCTTCGATGCGCCGCTCGACCTCGTCGGGAAGCTTGCGGCCCCCGCGCGCGAAGATCTTGATCCCGTTGTCGGGGGCGGCGTTGTGCGATGCCGAGATCATCACACCGAAGTCGGCGTCACGGTCGGCGACGAGGAACGCGAGCGCGGGCGTCGGAATGACTCCCGCCTCGAGCACGTCCACTCCCGAGGAGGCGAGACCGGCGGCGACTGATGCGGCGATGAAATGCCCGGAGACCCTGGGATCGCGGGCGACCACTGCGGTGAGTCGCTTGCCTTCAGCCTTGCGAGCCTCCGCAGTACGGCCCTGGCCCAGGACGACAGCAGTCGCCTGGGCCAGGGTGAGCGCCAGGTCGGCGGTGAGGATGCCATTGGCGAGCCCTCGCACACCGTCCGTGCCAAAGATCGGCATCGGAGCAGTTGACCTTAACGCTTCGAGTACTGAGGCGCCTTACGGGCCTTCTTGAGTCCAGCCTTCTTGCGCTCCTTCACGCGAGCGTCGCGCGAGAGGAAGCCGGCCTTCTTCAGGGTCGGACGGTTGTTCTCCTCGTCGATGCCGTTCAGCGAACGGGCGATGCCGAGGCGAAGCGCACCGGCCTGGCCCGAGGGGCCTCCGCCGGAGATGCGCGCGATGACGTCGTATGCACCGGCGAGGTTCAGCACGGTGAACGGGTCGTTGATCAGCTGCTGGTGCAGCTTGTTCGGGAAGTAGTCCTCGATCGTGCGGCCGTTGACCGTGATCGTGCCCGAGCCGGGGACGATGCGCACGCGGGCGATGGCCTGCTTGCGACGGCCGACAGCGGCGCCCGGGACGCTGAGGACGGGGCGGGGAGCCGCCTCGACCGCGTCGGTCTCGGGAGTCGACGTCGAGAAGTTCTGGGGGGTTTCGGTGGTGTCCTGGATGTCAGCCACGAGTATGTCCTTAAGTCTTTACGGCGCTTACTGGGCGACCTGGTCGAGGGTGTACGGCGTCGGCTGCTGTGCAGCGTGCGGGTGCTCGGCACCGACGTACACCTTGAGCTTGGACAGCTGCTGGCGGCCGATGCTGTTCTTGGGGAGCATGCCACGGATGGCCTTCTCGACAGCGCGGACCGGGTTCTTCTCGAGGAGCTCGGCGTAGGTGACCGACTTCAGGCCGCCCGGGTAGCCGGAGTGGCGGTAAGCCAGCTTCTTCTGGAGCTTCTGACCGGTGAGCGCGACCTTGTCGGCGTTCACGATGATGACGAAGTCACCCGAGTCGATGTGGTTGGCGAAGGTCGGCTTGTGCTTGCCACGCAGGAGCGTAGCGGCGTGCGAAGCCAGACGGCCGAGAACGACGTCGGTGGCGTCGATGACGACCCAATCGCGCTGGACTTCGCCAGCCTTGGGAGTGTAAGTGCGCGTCACGATAGTGCTGCTTTCTTGTGTCGAACGGAGAAGTTCGTGAATCCCACTCCGGGGTGGTTCTTCCCGACGGGGAGGAACACGCCAGTGGAGGGCTCACGTTCGGACGATGCACCTTCTCCGCGGACGGGGAAAGGCACCAAAGGGAAATCATACGCCACCGGTGCCGTATGCCCAAACCACCGCTCAGTCGGGCTTGACCGTGACGAGGATCGGGCGGTGATCGCTCGCTCCCTGCGGCAGGGTCGTGATGCGTTCGATGTCGAAGCCCGTCGACGTGGCGAAGTCGTAGTGGCCGCGGAACACCCGGTAGCGCGTGTAGGTGTGGTCGTCACTGAGGGAGAGTGCGTACCCGTGGTCGCGCACGGCCTGGCCGAGATTCTCCTTGAAGATCGGATAGTTGTAATCGCCGACCATCAACTGCGGCAATCCGTGGCCGAGCGCGGCGAGCTCGGTGAGCGCGGCACGGATCTGGTGACGACGCAGGGAGTTCAACGCGGTCAGCGGAGCCGCGTGGAAGGAGGCGACGATGAAGTCCTGACCGTCGTCGATGTCACGCAGTCGCGCGCCGAGCACGCGCTCGTGAGCGGGTTTCGCGATCCGGTCGTGCAGGGACTTCTTGAGGCCGAGCATGCGGATCGCCTGCAGGTGGAACGTGCTCGCACGGTAGAAGAGCGCGAGCCCGAGACGATTGCCCTGGGTGGCGTCGGCGAGCACGAGGTCGCCGATCTGCGCCGGCAGCGCAGGGACATCGCACTCCTGCAAGCAGAGGATGTCGGGATCGTGCTCGCGCACCAGAGTCGCGAGCTCGCCCGCGGCTCGATGCTTCTGGAGGTTGTACGAGATGACCTTCATGACCGTTCAACGCTACTCCGGCACGCTGTGCATCGGCTCCGGGTTGCACGCGGTGAAACGTCTGCGCTAGTGGCCGCTCCCGTGCGGCTCACGCGCTCAGGGTGCCAGGGGTCGCCGGCAGGTCGCGCGTCAGTCCCGGTCTCGACGCGCGCGTGTCTGGGCCGCCCGTGAAGAGAGCAGGTCGTCGGCGGGGTACCCGACCTCGGTGAGGATCAGCCCCCGTGCCGCCAGCACCTTGAACTCGCTGGTGCGGGTGAGGGCATCGCGCAGCACCACGAGGTCGTCGACGTCGAGGCGCCCCTCCCCGACCGCCACGCACGCTCCGACGAGTGCGCGCACCATGCTGTGGCAGAACGCGTCGGCCTTGACCTCCGCGACGAGCACGCCGTCGGCGTCGCGCTCCCAGCGGTAGTCGAGCAGCGTGCGGATCGTCGTCGCCTCCTCACGAGGCTTGCAGTACGCCGCGAAGTCGTGGAGTCCGATCAGAGTCCGCGCCGCAGCATCCATCGCGCGCTCATCCAGGCGGCCGCGGACGACGGTCGTGTCGTGGCGCCGCAGCGGGTCGTACCCCGCCTGGCCGTCCGCGAGGCGATAACGATAGCGTCGCCAGACGGCGGAGAATCGCGCGTCGAAGCCCTCCGGCGCGATCGACGTCCGCGTGACCGTCACATCCGAGTAGGCGCCGAGCACACCCCGCATGCGGCCGGCGATGGTCTCCGCCGGCTCCAGCGGAGCCCTGCCCTGCCTGGCCTCGATGCGCGACCACTGCTTCTCGTCGAGGTCGACGTGCGCGACCTGACCGCTCGCGTGCACGCCGGCGTCGGTGCGACCAGCGACCACGAACTGCACGTCCGAGCCCACGATGCGCGCGAGCGCGGCCTCCAACGTGCCCTGCACGGTGCGCAGAGTCGGTTGTTTCGCCCACCCGCGGAAGTGGGTGCCGTCGTAGGCGATGTCGAGCCGGATGCGCACTCGGCAAGCCTAGGACAAACACCCCTCGGCCGACCCGACGCTCCTCAGCGTTCGACCAGGATGCCGTCCTGATCGCTGTAGAGATGCGCCCCTGGTCGGAACACCACGCCCTCGATCACGAGCGCGACATCCGTCTCACCGGCCCCGAGCTTCGCGCTCTTGCGAGGATTCGTCCCGAGCGCCTTGACGCCCAGGTCGAGGGCATCGATCGCGACGCTGTCGCGGATCGCGCCGTTGATCACGACGCCCGCCCACTCGTTCGCCACGGCAGACGCCGCGATCAGGTCGCCCATCAGCGCCGTCTCCAGCGATCCAGCGCCGTCGACGACCAGCACCAAGCCGGCGCCGGGGGTCGCCAGCACCGCCTTCACGAGAGCGTTGTCCTCGAAGCAGCGAACGGTGCGGATCGGTCCGTCGAATGC
The DNA here is from genome assembly GCF_000956405.1 of Microbacterium oxydans. Lineage (GTDB taxonomy): Bacteria > Actinomycetota > Actinomycetes > Actinomycetales > Microbacteriaceae > Microbacterium > Microbacterium oxydans_C. The sequence goes on along the minus strand of NZ_JYIV01000025.1, from coordinate 20,415 downwards.
CGACCTCCGGCCGAACGACCGCAGCTGCAGCGCGAGCGACTGGATCCCCTCCCCGAGCTCGTCGTAGAGGTCCGCCGTCGCGACCGGCATGCTCAGATGCCTCCGTCGATCGACCGGATCGTCACGGCAGGCTCGTCCGGCACCATCACCTCGGTGTCGCGGTTCAGGCTCTCGCCACGGAAGAAGCGCTTCGAGCGAGGGAAGAGGTACCAGACGAACATCAGCACCAGACCGAACGCCAGCGAGCCGACACCGATGACGAAAGTGCCCCCGATACCGAACAGGACGGTGTAGCCGTAGTCGACATCCCACATGTCGATGGCCGACTGGACGAAGGCCCACGCGAGCATGAGCCCGCCCAGCAGCGGGAACAGTCCCTTGAAGAAGAAATCCCGGGTGGAAGAGGTGAGGTCCTTGCGGAAGTACCAGACGCACGCGAAGCCGGTGATGGCGTAGTAGAACGCGATCGCGAGACCGAGGGACAGGATCGAGTCCTGCAGGATGTTGTCACTGATCAGCGTCATCCCGACGTAGTAGACCGAGGCGACCACACCCATGACGATGGTCGAGAACGAGGGGGTCTTGTAGGTCGGGTGCACCTCCTTGAACTTGGCGGGCAGCGCGCGGTAGACGCCCATCGCGAGCGTTCCACGGGCGGTCGGCAGGATCGTGGTCTGGGTCGACGAGATGGCGGAGATGATCACGGACACCACCAGCACCCAGCCGAACGGACCGAGCAGCCCGTCCTTGATCGCGAGGAAGAAGTCGTCGGCGTTGGCCTCGTTGCCGAGACCGGTGCCGTCTTCGCCGAGTCCGGCGTACATCATGGCGGCGATGGTCACCGCGACGTAGGTGAACAGCAGGATCACCGTGGTCAGGAGGGCGGCGCGACCCGGGATGCGCTTCGGGTCCTTCGTCTCCTCGTTGAGGGCGAGACAGGTGTCCCAGCCCCAGTAGATGAACAGCGCCAGGAGGATCGCCTCGGTGAACCCCGACCAGTCTGTGAAGGCGAACGGGTTCATCCACTCCCAATCGAAGGGCGTGGCGTTCGGAGCGGTGCCGGCGAAGAACTGCCACAGGGCCGCGACGATGAAGATCGCCAGTGCCAGGTACTGGATCGCGAGGAGGATGTTCTGGATGCGCTCACCGATCTCGACACCGCGCCAGCTGACCCAGGTCATCGCCGCGATGAAGAGCACGGCGACGACCACGACGCGCCAGTCGTTGTTCTCCAGGTCCTGACCGATCAGCGACCAGAAGTAGACGGAGGCGATCTGCGCGAGGTTGGCGAGCACGACCATCCCCGCGACCGCGACTCCCCATCCGCCCATCCATCCGACCCATGGGCCGAACGCCTTGGTCCCCCAGGTGAAGGTCGTACCGCAGTCGGGGACGGCGTTGTTGAGCTCGCGGTATGCGAAGGCGATCAGGAGCATCGGCACGAAGGCGATGATGAACGCGATGGGCGCCTGTGCCCCCACCGCGAGCACCACGAAGCCGAGCGTCGCCACGAGCGAGTACACCGGCGCCGTCGAGGCCAGACCGATCACGGTCGATCCCCACAGTCCCAGTGTGCCCGCAGCCAGACCCTTGCCGTCGGGTCGTTCCAGATGAATCGGCGTCGTTGCTGCCATGTCAGAACAGTAGAGCCACAACGGTTCTCGCGTCAACGGCTTTCTTCGACGGCATGAATCCGAAGCAAAGAAGACCCGTTCACAACGGAATCCGTGGAATCAGCCTCTTTCAAGCATGCCGTCGGCATGATCAGCGACCCACTCCATCAGCGGCAGCATGCGCTCCATCAGGTCGCGCCCCAGCGGCGTCAGACTGTACTCCACGTGCGGGGGCACGGTCGGGAGGGACTCCCTGTGCACGAGGCCGTCATCGGCGAGCGTCCGGAGCGTCGAGGCGAGCATCTTCTCGCTGATGCCGTCGACCTCCCTGCGCAGGGCGCCCCAGCGGTGGGTGCCGTCGGAGAGGCAGGAGAGCACGAGCACTCCCCACTTGCTCATGATGTGATCGAGGACGACGCGCGTGCCGCAGTTCTGGTCGAACACGAACGGAGTGGATTCCTTTATCTGCGCGAAACTAACCGTCATGTGGGTACCTTACTTCAAAGTGGGTACCATCAGATCGGAATGCAGCAAGGTCGGTCGACGGTTGTCGTGGGTGTCACTTACGAAAGGACCCTCATGACCATCCTCGTCACGGGTGCGACCGGCAACCTCGGCCGCCTCATCATCGCCAGCCTGCTCGAGCGCGGGGCCGACCCCCAGTCGATCGTGGCAGGGGCTCGCGACACCGCGAAGGCCGCAGGCCTCGGCGTGCGCGTGGCGCATCTCGACTACACGGACCCCGCATCGATCGCGACTGCGCTCGAGGGCGTCGACACCGTCATCCTGGTGTCCGGCTCCGAGGTCGGCCAGCGGGTGCCGCAGCACCGGACGGTCATCGATGCCGCGAAGGCAGCGGGTGTCTCCAAGTTCGTCTACACGAGCGCCCCGAAGGCCACCACGAGCGACCTCATCCTGGCTCCCGAGCACAAGGCGACGGAAGAGCTCATCGCCGCGGCCGAGCTGCCGGCCGTGATCCTGCGCAACAACTGGTACACCGAGAACTACGCCGCTGACCTCACCCGCGCCGGGGAGACGGGCGTGCTCGCCGCAGGCACCGGCGAGGGACGAGTGGCTTCCGCGAGCCGCAAGGACTACGCCGAGGCCGCAGCCGTCGTCGCACTCGAGGACGGTCACATCGGCGAGGTGTACGAACTCGGCGGCGACGTCGCCTGGAACTACTCCGACCTCGCCGCCGCCTTCGCCGAGGTCACGGGACGCGAGGTCTCGTTCGTGCCGCTCGACTCCGACGACCAGATCGCCGCGCTCCGTGAAGCGGGCCTCGACGAAGGGACGGCAGGCTTCGTCGCCGCCCTCGACGCCGGGATCAAGGACGGTGCGCTCGCCGACACCGACGGCACGCTCGCTCGACTCATCGGCCGCCCCACCACGCCTCTCGTGGAGGGGCTCCGGGCCGCCTCCGCCTGATCGACTCCCTGAAGACCGAGTGCCGCCGTCCCCCCGGACCGCGGCACTCGGTGGTTCCGGGGCTCAGGACGTCGCAGGCGCCTGAGGACGGTCTGCGGGATCCACCTGCGCAGGCTGCACGTGTGCCACCGTGAGCGTGATGCTCTCGCGCCGCAGGCCTCGGGCATCGAGCAGCGCGTCGATGGCCCCGCGCCCGGCGTGGAGGATGTCGCCCGATCTCGCCGTGAACTCCACGCCGAGTGTCGCCTCGACGGCAACCCCGTCATCGCCGACGGCCACAGAGACCATGGGCTCATCGTCCTTGCGGGCGCCGATGGCCTCAGCCCCCAGCCGCAGCAGCTGGGAGATCACGGACCCGGACCTGTATACGCTGCGCACGCCAGGAGTCGACCTCAGGGTCGCCTCGATCGCCGCGGCGAGCTCGTCCCGCTCCTCCGCCTGCATCAGCTCTCCCCCGCTCACGACGACACCTCCCGGATGTCTCGGATCGCGATGTCGATCGCGACCACGTTCAACTCGGTGTGCGCGCGAAGGCGCCGATCCACCTCGACACGAAGCTCTTCCGCGACCCTGGGGATCGGCTGCCCGTGCAGCGCGCTCGCATCGATCCCGACGCGGATCGGAGCACCAGGCTGGGACACGTCACCCTCCAGCCTGCAGCGACCGATGAGCAGTCCGGGAACGGCATCTTCCGCGGAACGCACGAGACCGCGGACAGCCCCCTCTGTGATGGCGAGATCGGCCTTCGGATCCGGTGACTCGAAGGGGATGCGACGCCCCGCCCGCGCATCCATCGCGATGCCGCTCAGAATCCGGTCGACCCAGCTGTCATCGACCTCGGGTTCGGCCGCGGCCTCCGCGGCGAGGAGTTCCGCACCGAGCCCACGCAGGCGCTCGAGCGCATCCAAGGCCAGCTGACACCCGGGCGACTCGTCGATGGAGCGGTCGGCCGGTCGTCTTCCGGCGTCGAGGTAGTCGGTGAGCTCGTCCAGGGTGTGCCCGTCGAGGTCGGTGGGTTCCAGTCCGAGTCTGCGGATTTCAGGCGCGTCTCTGTCGTCGGTCATCGCCACTCCTCCATCCGTACGATCATGTATTTTCTGGCGCGGGCCAGCAGGCCGCGCGCCGTGGAGACCGGGATATCCAACTGCTCCGAGATCTCCTCATAGGTGTATCCGCCGATCTCGCGAAGCACCCAGCACTCGCGTTGGGCGTCGGGCAGTTCCCGCAGAGCAGCACCGAGGGCAGCGACACCGGCACGAGCCTCGACCACAGCGGACGGTGCGGCGTGAAGAGGTGCCGGGCGGTCAATCGAGTCGATGTCGACGGCCGGTCGGATCGCACGGATGCGGTCGACCGCCTTGCGACTGACGATCCGCATCAACCAGCTCTTGACCTTCGCCGGATCCTCGAGTTCGCCGAACCGCTGCCACGCGACCACGAAGGACTCCTGCACGATGTCGTCGACGTCGGCGGAGGCGTTCAGCATCCGCTGCGTATAGGCGCGCATCATCGGCGTATACCTGCGCACCAAGACGGCGAACGCCTCGACGTCCCCATCCATCGCCCGTCCGGCGACGATGCCGTCATCCGCATCCTCGAGCGCTGTCCGAAAGCGTTCCTTCTCCATCTACCCCACCCCTCGATCCGATCCCCGAAGGAATTCGGAACAGCTGCCCCGTCGGATCGGATCATGTCTCACCCGCCTGTGAGGGATCGGGGAGAGGCGGTGCGGCCTCTCCCCCGGTCCCGCCTACTTCTTGAACGCGTCCTTCACGTCCTCCGCAGCATCGCGCACGTTGCCCTTGGCCTGCTCGGCCTTGCCCTCGGCGACGAGCTTGTCATCGTTGATGACCTTGCCCACGGTCTCCTTGGCCTTTCCGGCGACCTTCTCGGCTGTGGCCTTGATCTTGTCTTCAGCGCTCATTGCTTCTCCCTTTCTCGTTACGGCCCCGGATCTCGGAGCCGAGTCCTCGACGTGGCGACTACTCGCTCGCCGCCACGGTGGTGTCGCCCTCGACGTCGTCCGAGGGGACGTGCACATCGTCGATCGTGACGTTGACCTCCACGAGATCCGCCCCTGCCAGGTCGACGAGATCGCGGTGGATGGCCGCCCTGACCTCGTCGGCGACCTTCTGCAGGGCGACCGGATACTCGGCGACGATCGTGATGTCGACGGTGATCTGCGCCTCGCCGACCGCGACAGACACTCCCTGCGAGAGGTCGGTCGTGTTGAAGGCGTCCCGGATGGCTCCTACCATGCGCGCGGCGCCCCCGCCGAGTGCATGAACCCCGTCGACATCCCGCGCGGCGATGCCGGCGATCTTCGCGACCACCGCATCCTCGATCGTCGTCGTGCCCACCGCAGCCCCCTGCAGTGGTGCTTCGACGTGGATCTCGGGCTGCGTGCCCGGAGTCGTGTTCGCCATCATGGGCTCCTTCATCCGTGGGCCGCCCGCAGAGGGGCGCCGGTCGCGGTCGGCGACGCTATGACTAGGACGGATCGCGAGCAGCGGATGTCACAAATCAATCCGAACTTTCTTCAGAGGGCGGAGCCTCGGCTCACAGTGCACTCCAAGCTTTGAAGTGCAATATTGCACTCCATGAGCGACAGTGCAGAATCTTTGCGGGAACAGCGCAAGCGCGAGACGTCGCGAGCCCTCACCGACGCCGCACGCCGATTGACCGCAGAGAAGGGGTTCGCCGGGTTCACGGTCGAGGAGCTGTGCGCCGAGGTCGGAGTCTCGCGGCGCACGTTCTTCAACTACTTCGAGAGCAAGGAGAACGCGGTCTTCGGCTTCGCCACGATCGATTCCCGCCAGCAAGCTCTTGAAGAGGAGTTCGTCACGCAGCACGGAGACCTCCTCGACGACTTCATCGAGTTGACGATCCGTCGTTTCGAGCTCTTCAACCCTGTGGATGACGCGCCCGCGGTGTTCGCCGTGATCGAGCAGGAGCCGCGGCTGCTCAAGGCCGCCTTCGAACAGCTCGCCAAGAACGAGCAACGCGACCAGGCCCTGATCCTCCGTCGTACCGCGGGTGACCCCGATGCCGAACTCCGCGCCGAGGTGGTCGTCCACACCGTCGGTGCGCTCGTGCGCATGAGCATGGACCAGCTCCTGCATCACCAGTCCACCGAACCGTTCGCCGACCTCATCGCCCGCCGCCTCGACCTCGCCCGTTCGCTCTACGCACCGTCACAGAAAGCCCGTTGAATGTCCGCCACCGCCACGAAGGATGCGCCCTTCCTGCTCACGAAGCGCCGCATCTGGATCATCTTCAGCGCCCTCATCGCGGGCATGCTGCTCTCCAGCCTCGACCAGACCATCGTGTCCACCGCGATGCCGACGATCGTGGGACAGCTCGGCGGTGTCGACCACCAGGTGTGGATCACCACCGCCTACCTGCTCGCCACCACGATCGTGATGCCCATCTACGGCAAGTTCGGCGACGTGCTGGGCCGGCGCAACCTGTTCCTCGTCGCGATCGCGCTGTTCACGCTGGCATCCGTCGGCTGCGCGTTCGCCACGGACTTCTGGATGTTCGTCGTGTTCCGCGCCCTGCAGGGTCTCGGCGGCGGCGGTCTGATGATCCTGTCCCAGGCGATCATCGCCGACATCGTGCCCGCCAACGAGCGCGGCAAGTACATGGGTCCGCTCGGCGCGGTGTTCGGCCTCTCGGCCGTAGCCGGCCCTCTCCTGGGCGGCTACTTCGTGGATCACCTGACCTGGCAGTGGGCGTTCTACATCAACATCCCGGTCGGGATCGCGGCCTTCATCATCGCTCTCGTCGCGCTCAAGCTGCCGAGCAAGAAGGCCGAGAAGCCGATCGACATCTTCGGGGTCGTCTTCCTCTCGATCGCCACCACCTGCCTCATCTTCTTCACCGACTTCGGCGGTGACAAGGAGTTCGGATGGGACTCTCTCGCGACCTGGGCGTGGGGCGCCGGGCTCGTCGTCGCGGCGACGGCATTCGTGATCACCGAGTCGCGGGTGCAGGACCCGATCATCCCGCTGAGCCTGTTCCGCAACCCGATCTTCGTCAACGCCACGGCGATCGGCCTGGTGCTCGGAATCGGCATGTTCGCGGCGATCGGGTTCGTACCGACGTTCCTGCAGATGTCGTCCGGCACCTCTGCGGCGGAATCCGGCCTGCTGATGATCCCGATGATGGTCGGCCTCATGGGCACGTCGATCTTCTCCGGAATCGCGATCTCGAAGACCGGCAGATACAAGATCTATCCGATCCTCGGCACGATCATCACGGGTATCGCCATGGTCGCGATGACGACCCTTTCGGCGTCGACTCCCATCTGGCTGATCTGCGTGTTCCTGTTCGTGTTCGGTGCCGGTCTCGGCCTCATCATGCAGGTCGTCGTGCTGGTCGTGCAGAACGCGGTCCCGGCGGGTGAGATCGGTACCGCGACCAGCACGAACAACTACTTCCGCGAAGTGGGTGCGTCGCTCGGCACCGCGGTCTTCGGCACCATCTTCACCACGCGTCTGACCGAGAACCTGCTCGGCGTCTTCGCCGGCGCGGGCGCATCGCCCGATGCCGCTTCCCAGGCCGCATCGACGATCGACCCCTCGACTCTCAACTCTCTGCCGGATGAGGTGCGCGAGGGCATCGTCACCGCATATGCGGATGCTCTCGCCCCGGTGTTCTGGTACCTCGTGCCGTTCATCGCCCTCGCGCTGCTGCTCTCCCTGTTCCTGAAGCAGATCCCCCTGTCAGACACCGCGGGACTCGTGGCCCGGGGCGAGGCCATCAGCGGGGAGGAAGCGGAGCGTCTGGAGGCCGAGCAACGGGGCGTCGAGTGGTCGGGAACCACCGCCGCGTCGACCGGTGCACACCCGGAGTCGGACTCGGCGCCCCCCTCTCGATGAACACCGCAGCCTGGAGCACCGCGGCCCCTGCCCCTCTGGAGCAGGGGCCGCGGTCTGTCAAGGGGCTCCCACCAAGGCTCGCTTGGGCGCATGCTTCATCGTGGGGACAGTCAGGAGAATGATGGATCGCGTACCAGGCTCACGGTTCGCCCTCGAGCAGGTCAGCACCACGGATTGGGCCGTCGTCGACCTGCAGTACCCGGAGGTCGACCACAGGCGGGTCGTGTGCCGGGTCTACGAGGACGCGCCGACGGAGGTCGAGGTGCTCTGGCTGCGCGATCTCCCCCTCGCTCTGCGTTACTCGTCTGTGGACGACGTGCTCACCGCCGTTCAGCGCTTCCACGACACATCCCGCGCCACCCGCCCGATCCCGATCCCCCGCATGCCGCCGCCGACAGGCAGGGCGGGGCGAGGGACGCGCCCGCGATGACGCGGTGGATGGACGCGATGACTGCGGCTGCGCCACACTGATCGAGAGAACCGTCCCCTCAGTCCTGGAGCGCTCGTGACCGCACCCGCCCCGGCCGACACGACCGGCACCCCCTGGAAGCGATTCTGGGAGAAGGGCGGCTGGTGGCGCGCCCTCCTTCTGGCCGCCGTCTACTTCGTGCTCTACAACGCACTGTCGTTCGCGTTCGCTCCTCTCGCGAACATCATCGAGGACCCGACCGGTCCCGCCGGCATCCTCGTCTTCTACGCACTTCCGGTCCTCGTCGGGTGTCTGCTCCTCATCGGCTTCGCCGCGTCGGTCGGCTGGCTCGGGGAGCTGTTCAGACGGCAGCCCATCACGGGCCGCGGTTGGATGTGGATCGCGATCGTGGTGGTATTGCTGTTCAACGTCCTGCACCTGCTCAGCGTCGACTACGGCGAGGCCGGGTTCCAGGTGGTCGCGACCTGGTTGCTCGCCGGCGTCTTCATCGGATTCGCCGAAGAGGTGCTCACCCGCGGTCTCGTCGTGAACATGCTCCGCAAGGCCGGCCACCGCGAGATCGTCGTGGCGGTGATCTCGGCCGCGGTCTTCGCCGGGCTCCATGCCGGGAACGTCCTCAGCGGCCAGTCCGTCTTCGCCACCGCGTTCCAGCTCGTCTACACGTTCGCGTTCGGAATCTGCATGTACCTCGCCATGCGGGTCACGGGCACACTCCTCGCGCCGATCCTGCTGCACGCCAGCACCGACCCGAGCATCTTCCTGCACACGGCCTATCCGGTCGAGGGTCCGGTCTCGACGCTGGCGGGGCTCGGCAACCCCGCCGTGATCGTGCTCGGTCTCGTGCTGCTGTTCTTCATCCGCGGACGTGTCGGTGTCGCAGTCACCGCAGCGGATGAGGTCGGACCCGCCTTCGACGCTCCGCAGCGCTAGGAGCGGGGCGCCTCGGGCCAATCGGTGACGACGACCTTGCCGATCGTCCTGGAGGCCTCCACGATGCCGTGCGCCTGACGCATGGTCGCGGCGCTCAGCGGAGTGAGGTGCGTCGTCAGCGTGGTGCGGAGGGTTCCTGCGTCCACCATGTCCGCGACGGTCTCCAGCAGGTCGTGCTGGTAGTGGTCGGCGGGGTCGGTGACGGGGCTCGTGAACATGAGCTCCCAATGCCAGGTCGCGCTCTTCGCCTTGAGGGCGTCGATGCTGCCGCCGGTCTCGTCGATGGAGACGACCTGTCCACGCGGACGGATCACATCGGCGATCGCCTTGACGTTGCCGGGCGTGAACGAGGTGAAAACGTAGTCGACGCCGGCGGGGGCGAGTGCCGACACCTCACCGGCGAAGTCACGGCCGACGACGTGGTCAGCCCCCATCTCACGCACCCACTCCGCCGTCTCCGGACGTGAGGCCACGGCGATGACCTCGAGACGCGTGAGGGCCTTCGCGAGCTGGATGATCAGCGAGCCGACGCCTCCCGCGGCCCCGATCACGAGGAGAACGCCCTGGCTCTCACGGGTGAGCGCCAGACGGTCGAAGAGGCTCTCCCACGCGGTGATGACCGTCAGCGGCAATGCGGCCGTCTCGGCGACGGGCAGCGAGCGAGGTGCATGGCCGACGATGTTCTCGTTCACCAGGTGGAACCGTGCATTGGTGCCTGAACGATCGATCTGCCCGGCGTAGAACACGCGATCCCCCACGGCGAAGCGGGTCGACCCCTCTCCGACGGCGACCACGATCCCTGCGGCGTCGTAGCCCAGGACCCGTGGCGCTCCCGTGCGTGGAGCCCCGGCGCGCACCTTCACGTCGACGGGGGTCGTCGTTGCCATGCCCATCACGCTATCCGGGGCCCTCTGGTTACCCGCAAGCGCTCCAGGTATCCGAAAGATACCGGGAGCGCTCGCGGACCTCAGACGTCTGTGGCTCGCTGGGTGGAGAGCGCCCACACCTCTTCGATAGGCGTGAAGGCGTCTTCGCCATCGGGCCCGTGGAAGCCTTCGACGAATCGTCCGATGTCGGCCTGCCAGGCATCGTTCGTCGGCGAGGCGTTGACCACGCGCATGGCCGCGTCGAAGTCCTCGCACTCGACGAGATGGAACAGATCGCGGCCGGAGCGCCAGATGGTCCAGTCCTCGATCCCCGCGACACCGAACAGGTCTCGCAGCCCATCGGGGACTCGCGCGTGATGAGTCCGGTAGTCGTCGATCGCACCTTCTGCGATCACCGAGTGCAGTGCGATGCGCATGCCGCTCCTTCTCCGTCGAGTTCGATACTCCTGCCACGATATTGCCCAGCCGGTGCGGTCGTTGCAGGATTGCGGCCAACACCGGTCGGTTTTCACCGCGGGTAGGCTCTCCGCATGAGCGAGCCCACCGCAGAGCCGTCCCTCATCCAGCAGCGGATGGTCTTGCAGCGCAGGCGAAGCTGGGCCATCTACACGATCGCGTTCTCAGCGCTCATGCTGACCGGGTCGACGGTCGTGCTCGTGTTCGATGGCGGCGTGTTGCGGCTCATCGGTGTTGCTCTGTTCCTTATCGGGATCGGTGTGGGCATCGTGGAATACCGTCGAGCGGTTGTGGCCATCCGCGAGTTCGAGGACCGCCACGGACCCGGCGCTGGCATCCAGCACTGACACGCTCACCCTGTCGCTCCGGACCGTCGGCGCACTGGTGCGGACACAGAAAAACCCCGGCGAACCGGGGTCTTGATCTGTAGCAGGAGCGGGGCTTGAACCCGCGACCTCACGATTATGAGTCGTGCGCTCTAACCAGCTGAGCTACCCTGCCGCGAGGCATCCGTCCGCGTGAGAAGAATGCTTGCGAGCCCCGAGTCAGGATTGAACTGACGACCCCTTCCTTACCATGGAAGTGCTCTGCCACTGAGCTATCGGGGCGTGCTGCCCCTCGCGGGGCAACCGTACGAGAATACCATTACTGTGGCGTCCTCATGAAATCGAGCCGGTCAGTCCTCTGCGGTCAGCGACGTACGGCCGGCATTCTTCTTGAGCCACGGCATCGGATCGATGGTCGTTCCGTTGACGATGAGCTCGAAGTGCAGGTGCGCGCCGTAGGAGCGGCCGGTGTTGCCCGTCTTGCCGACGATGTCGCCGACCTTGACGGTGTCGCCCGCCTTGACCTGCAGGGAACCGTACTGCATGTGCGAGTAGTGGCTCGTGATGACCTGGCCGTCGATGACGTGGTCGATGTACACCGTGACACCGAAGGCCGCGCCCTGCTCGGTGGCGATGCGGACCGTGCCGTCGGCGATCGCCTGGATCGGCGCACCGTTGCCCGGCACGAAGTCGATCCCCTCGTGGAGCCGGCCGCTGCGCATGCCGTACCCGTAGCTCATGCCCACACCGACGAGGAACGGCCACTGGATGGCGGCGTCCGGGTCGTTCGTGAAGATCTCGCCCGAGTAGTTGATTCCCTGCTCTGCCGCGACCTCGGCGAGCGAGACCGTGCTGAAGTCATCGGCGCGGGTGAGGGCGACATTCTCCACGCCGGAGGGGGCGACGAAGGCCTGGATCTCGGTGTCCGCCGCATCCTTCGAGTCGGCGGCAGCTGCAGACACCAGCGACATCGATGCGGCCGAGCCGCCCCGAACACCGGCGACCGCCTCCGCGGGGAGCGTCATGGACACCGCGAGGAGGCCGGCGAGGCTCATCACGCCCACTGTCGCTCCGACCGTGACCGCCTTGCGGAGGCTGCGGGGGCGACGAGGTGCCACATGCGAGGGGACGACGGGCTCAGCGTCCGGCCCCTCTGCGGGCCGCGAGCGCTCAGCCGTGGGAACCGTCGGAACCGAACCCGTCGCACGGAAGGCGCGGGACGCACGCTCGAACGCGTCGGCTTCGTCAGCCGGTTCGCGCGGGGCTCCCTCAGTTCCGCCGGTCGGGGCCGCCGGTGTATCGACGATCTCCGGAGCGACGGGAACCGCAGGGACCTCGGCGATGACGGGCTCCGAGTTCGTCGCGGCGAAGGGCTCGATCAGCGCATCGACGGCCACCTCGTCAGGCACCTGACGTTGACGGGCGGCTCGGCGGGAAAGCGGGGCGACAGCAGCGAGGGCGACGGCGGTGGACTCCGCGGCAGAAATGGGTGCCGTCGGTCCCGCCGCGGGGGCCTCAGAGGCCGCAGTGCGGAGTCGGCTGGATCGGCGCGTGGGCGCAGCGGCAGCCTGGGAGTTCTCGAAGGGCAAAGCGTTTCTCTCGGTCGTGCGTCATGCTCGGGGGGCGCAAACTTTGACTTTCACCTTCGGGTGATGAAAGTAACGATCGGATAAACCCTACCCTGACCAGGCTGAGAATGCCATGAATCGTTCACTGGTTCTCCGCGAGGATCGCGAGCAGACGGGCGTGTACATCCGCACCTCCGGCGATCAGCATCGGGCGCGGGGAGTCGATGTCGACTCGGGATACGGCGCCACCCGCTTCCTCGACGAGGAGCGCACCGGCAGCGAAGTCCCACGGGCGAAGGCCCCGCTCGAAGTACCCGTCCAACCGCCCTGCGGCGACGAAGGCCAGGTCGAGCGCCGCCGCGCCCATGCGTCGAACATCGCGGGCCATCGGCATGACCCGCGCCACGGTCGCGATGTCGCCGTCGTGGGTGGCCGGGTCGTAACCGAAGCCCGTGGCGAGGAGGGCTCCCGCCGGGGTCGTGTCGGTCACCGCGAGACGGACACCGTTCGACCACGCGCCATGGCCTCGGGCCGCCGCGAAGGTCTCTCCGAGCGCCGGAGCGTTGACGACACCCGCGAGTGCTTCCCAGGTCTCGGGGTTCGGTTCGCCACGGACCGCGGCGATGCTCACGTTGTATGCAGGGATGCCGTACGCATAGTTCACGGTGCCGTCGATCGGGTCGACGATCCACGTGATCCCGCTGCTTCCGACCTCCGCCCCGGTCTCCTCCCCGAGGAAGCCGTCGTCAGCCCGCGCCGCGAGGAGACGCGAACGGATGAGCGCTTCGACCTCGCGGTCGGCTTCCGTGACGATGTCCGCCATCGACGACTTCGTCGCCGCCAGACGCACCCCCTCTTGTCGTCGGCGCCGCGCGAGCTGGCCGGCCTCCTCCGCGACCTCGGTGGCCAGGTCGCGGAGATCGAGTTCCAGCGTCACTGCTCGGGCTGCCGGGGTGCGGGCGGCGGCGGCGGGAAGGCGGGCGAAGCCTCCTGCGGGGAGACCACCGGCTGGGCGGTCGGGACAGGGGGCACCGGGTGCTCGCCCGGGACCGCGGGCGCTGACTCCGCTGGCGGCGCGAACTGGGGTGCAGCGGGCTGGGAGAACTGGGGTGCCGCAGGTTGCGGCGGCACAGGCTGCGGCACCACCGGGAATGTCGATGCGGGCGCAGGCGCGAGTGCATGCTGCGGCGGGGCGACGGTCGGGTACCCGGTGTAGTACGCGTTCCAGTCGGGAGACGCATCGGGCAGCGCGGGCAGCGGCGTGATGCCGTCGGCGTAGGTCGGCCAGGACGGCGCCGACGCGACGGCACGGTCGGCCGAGGTCTTCTTCTTCGGCGCGAAGAGCGCGTTGAGAAGGGGGATCAGCGTCGTGCCCACCGCCACGAGGATCGTGAGGGCGACCACGATGCGCCAGTACAGCTCGCCGTAGTGGAACGTGTTCGGGAACGCGAGGAAGAACACGAGCATGCCGACCAGACCGGCGAGGAACGTGATCGTCACGATGTAGATGACGCGCGTGAACGTCGTGACATACCGCTGAGCTGCCGGCGTGAACAGACGTACGTGCAGCAGCGCCAGCTGGAGGATGCCGATGACGAGGAGCAGCTGGAAGAAGCGCTCCGCACCGAAGTAGAACCCGTCTTCCGGAAGCCAGATCTTCACGGCACCGACGAGGAGAGCGACGATCCAGCTCACCATGCTCGCCAACTGCAGCCAGTCGGGGCGGTTCGGCGCGAGCCCGGCTTCGAGGATCGCGATCCCCGCGAACGCGGCCAGCAGCAGGATCGTGAGGAACGCGCGACCGATCAGACCATCCTGATCACCGATGAGCACCCAGATGACGCACACGAGGGCCGCGGCGATGAGGGCGCCGATGGCGATCCATAGAGAGCCTCTGATCAACAGCGACATGTTCTTCTTCTCACCCTGCTGTTGATGCGTGGTGATGTCCGGCTGGGACATGGCGATCCTCTCGTCGAGCGGCGATGCCTTCATCCTGCCATGCACGCCAGCGGTTCCCCGGGGGCTCTCGGCCCCGCGAGTGAAACCTGTCGCTTTCATTCCGCCTGGGGAGGAGAGGTCAGCCGGCCTTCTTCGCAGACGCTGCCGCGAAGGCAGCGACGCGGGCCTGCGCGCCGGGAGTCTCGAGCGCGGCACCGATCGAGCGCGCTTCCTCGCTCAGCTGCTCGATGAAGGAACGCTCCGGCTGCGCGCGCACCAGTCGTTTCGCTTGACCGTAGGCATCGGCAGCGCCCGCCAGCCAGAAGCGGGCGATCTCCTCGCCGCGCGCTCGCACACTCTCCGCCTCGGCGGCGGCGTCCGCGCCCTCGACGGCTTCGGCGACGAGCCCCCACTCCACGGCCTCCCCCGCCGTGAGCAGTCGGTCCTGCAGCACGAGCTGCAGTGCGCGACGCTGTCCGACGGCACGGGCGAGCTGCGCGGAGACGGACAGATCGGGGGTCAGCCCGATGTTCGCGTACAGGCTGCCGAGTTTCGACCTAGAGCCCACCACGGCGTAGTCGCTGCACAGCAGGATCCCCAGCCCTCCGCCTGCGGTCGTGCCGTGGGCTGCCGCGACGACAGGCACCGCCGATTCCGTCAGGGAGCGGATGCCCGAGTTGATGACCTCGGCGAGCGCCGTGATCTCCGCCCCGGAAGCGCCCATCGTCGTGGCCATGTCGATCACGTCTCCCCCGGCGCAGAACGCAGGACCCGCGGCATCGAGGAGGATCGCCTTCACGTCGACACGCGATGTCGCCTCGGCCGTCGCATCCTTCCACGCGTGCGCCAGATCGGCGTTGAAGGCGTTGAGACGAGCGGGGCGGTTCAGCGTGAGCCTGGCCATTCCCTCTTCGACGGCGAACAGGATGGCATCAGTCATGGCTTCTCCTTCGAGCGCAGAACGTGTCGCACCAGCGTAACCGCGATCAGACCCGCTCCCAGACCTGCGAGACGAAGCTCTCCATCCGTCGGCGGGTGCCGTCGAGGCGGAAGTCGACCTGTCCGGGAGATCTGATCTCGTTCGGTGCCAGCGGGTGGGCGAGACGCACGTTCTCATGACAGGAGAGGTCGGCGCACATGTAGGTGCCGAACGAGTCTCCCCGCTTACCCGCTTCGCCGGCTCGACGCGCGGAGAGGAGGGCGACCTGGTTGCCCGGCTGCATCGTGTGGCAGATGTTGCACATGCCCGAGCGCGCCCGCCCCGGGTCCGTCGCGCGCAGCACCACTCCGATCACGTCATCGTCGTGCGGGATCAGCACGTAGCCACGCCGACTCGCGCCCGGATCCTGCCAGGCGAAGAAGTCGAGGTAGTCCCAGTCGACGAGCAGGAAGTCATGAGGCATCTCCATCAGACGCAGCTCGTCATCATCCGCATTGACGAACGATGCCCGGACGTCGGCTTCGGTGAGCGGTCGCATCCCTCCAGTCTAGGAAACCGTTCGCGGGGCGGGGCCGCGTCACAGTCGCCGGGTCGTGGCCATCTCGAACACCGTCTCGAACAGCTGCGCGGCGAACACGGACACCCAGACGGATGCCGCGAGGAGCATGACGACCTGGATCGCGATCGTGACCACGAGCGGTGCCAGAGTCCTTCCGCCCCGCCGACGGATCACCACGTGGCGGCCGATCACATAGACCAACGAGGACAGGAAGGTCCACGCCCAGGGGAACGGACGAACGAACCCCCGCGCTGCGAGCTCTCGGGCATCCAGGGCGGCGAACCACACGGAGAGCCCGTAGACCACCCAGCCCGACAGCGTCAGGACCAGGTACCACGGCGTGAGGAAGGCGTTGAACTCCGCAGCGATGAACCTGTCCACGTCGAGTGACGACGAGCCATCCATCGGCACGACCGCGAGCACCTCGAACATCCCCTGCTGCATCTGCACGAGATAGCCGATGGTCGCGATCGCGCTCAGCACAGGGAGAAGCACGATCAACCAGACCCATGCCGTGTTCGTATCGCTCCCCTCAGGGACCGAAGGGAACTCCGGTGATGTCGCTACGACCGGCGCGTCCTCACCCCACCGGGAACCGTCCCACCACCGCGTCGAGCCCTGGTCATCGACGTACCAGCCTGCGGGCGCGGTCACGATCGAATCCGAACGTCGGACTGGGTGCGGATCATCGGCGACATGTCACCACCCTATTTACAGCGAGGGGTCACACCAACGAGAGAAGGCCCTCGCGGTGATCGCGTGGGCCTTAGATCTCTGCGCTTCTCCGCGGAGGTGATGGGCTGTTCGCGTATCTCTGCGATGCCGTGAGGCTTCAGGGTTCATGGGCACCATGTGCACTGCCGAATCCACTGGCGTGAGCGCGCTACTAAGCGGCGTGCGGTTGGGCCATCGTCGGCTCTGGCTGAGCTCCGCTCCACACCGCTAGTTCGCTGTGCATGAGTGGGGACGGCTGCAGCCCCGAATCCGAGGGGGATGTTCGACGAGGCCCGAGGTCATCGAGAAACTCGATGCCGCACGTCGTTGGACCTCTGCGGGCAACGCGATCTCAACCATGAGCACCAGGGCGAGAAGTGACGACGTCCGCCAGTTCGAAGATGCCACGTTGGGCATCGTCGTTGCCTGAGTGGGCGAGGCTGTTGCGTGCCTGCAGGAGTTCGGTCGCCCACGCTTCAACGTCGGGAACTATCTCCTCGACGGCCGTCGCGTCCGGTACCGCAGCGAGCCCGCAGAGCCTCGCGCGGTACGAAAGCTTCCCCTCAGCGGCTATGGGATGATCGCGCTGAGCTGTTGGCGGGTGAGGGTTGCCTGGTCGTCAATCAGGTGCCCGACCCGCTCGCGAAGATCGACCGTCGCTGTCGGGAATGTCGTCCGCAACTTTCGGGCCGCGGCGCTCGCGTCCAGCATTCTGTCCTCGGCACCATAGGCGGCAGTTATCTGTGCGCGAATCCGCGCCAGGTCTGCACCGTCGTGCTCGGGCAGCGCGTCGGTGCGGGGCACGAAGTGCGCGAACGTGCGCAGGGCGAAAGCGTCGATGTCGCGCTGCATCATCGACCGATGCCCTGCGTCGGCGCGCGGTCCAGTCAGGTACGCCAGCGCCTGACGTCGCCCACGATCCCCGAGCATCGAGAGCACCCCCGCGAGGACGAGCGGAAATGTCTTCCGAGGACCGAAGCCGCTTGCGGACTGGAGCACGAGGCGCGAGACGCGTTGCGGCTCATGAACCGCCAACGCCGTCGCGATCCAGCCGCCGACGGAGACGCCAACGAACACCGCCGGCCGGTCAACTAGCTCACGGTGCACTTCGGCGAGCCACCGTGCCTGCTCTTCCGCAACGAACGGCACCCGAGTGGGCGTGCTCGCACCCGCCTCTCCGGGCAGGTCAATTGCGTGGAGACGGTACTGGTCTGACAGCCGCAAAAGGACCGGAGCCCACGAGAGTGCCGTCGCCCCAGAGCCATGCAGGAGAACAACAGGGGTTCCGCTCTCCGGGCCGGTCGTCAGGGTTGCAACCGGACCTATCGAAGTCGGGACGGTGCGCCGAACGACGTCCGGGATGTGTTTCGCGATGAGAGCCTCGTACGAGTGCCGGACCTCGTTCTCGCCGACGGCAGTCCGGAATCGCCTGTTGTCAGTCATCGGTTACCTCCATCGCATTACTGATCCGCGTGAGCACGTCGAGAGCCGCGTCGAGGGAGCCGGTCGCTACGACCTGCATCGCCCCGCCCTCCGATGCGCGCACGACTTGCAGCGCCACCCCTGGAAACCCGCCGACGACATTGAGAAGCGAGAACACTCGTTCCTCCTGACGCAGATCCGCCGCTTCGATGCGAACCGCGATCGTCGCGCTGGCTACTGGCCCGCCACCGATCTTCTGGGGATGCGCAGCACCTCGCTGTTCGATGAGGTAGAGGTCCTCGATGCGGATTCGATACTGCTTGCCGATGCGTGTCGCTCGGAGACGACCAGTCCGAATGTAGTCGCGGATCGTCCTGGGTCGCAGGTGCAATCGTTCTGCAACGTCATCCACGCTCAAGAGTTCGCTCACGTACTCATACTGACACAAACGCATTGAAACGTACATTCGGGCCTGCTGGTGCCGCGCCGACATGTCGCATGGATCCTCGGCGTCAAGCCCGTGGGCACAGACTCGGGTCGGAGGGCATCGTCACGGAACTGCTCGGCAGCGGGCGCGTGATCGAGCGGGACAACGATGAGGACACGTATGGCTGGCGACCGGACGGCTCAGCGACTGTCATCGAGTTCGCCCGTGCCACCGAGGAAGTAGCCGACAACGTCGCAGACGCCCTCCTCGCAAGCCTCCGCTCTCAGGGACAGCTCTTCCTGGACGACGAGGACGCCTCTGACGACCTCAGCCGCGAGGCTCGCATCGAACTGGCTCTCGACTTTGTCGACGACAACCGCTACGGCGGATGGGAAGGCACGTGGTTCCCGATGCCGGCGGGCGGAGCGCTGCTGGCCGCAGAGGTGAGGCTGGGGTGGAGTGAGGTCTGAGTGACACTCGGCCCAGGAACGAAGAAAGCCGCCGGCTTCTTGGCGGCCTTCTTCGTGATGATGATGGTGGCGAGTGAGGGATTCGAACCCCCGAATGCAGTGCAGTCTGATTTACAGTCAGATCCCTTTGGCCGCTTGGGTAACTCGCCAGAGCGCACCCGTCCGACTTCGACAGCCAACCGGGGGCACGAGAGACAAGCATACCTGTCGGAGGCGGGTCCAAGAAATCGAAACGTCAGCTGCCGTTCACGCCACGTCCGGAGTCGGCCAGCGACTCCGGTGTCCGCAGCAGACCTCCCTCCGCGCGGCAGGTCGCAGCGGCGACCTCCATGGCGCGGAGCAGCAGTGCGCGCCACTCCCCCAGGTCGGACGGCGACGAAGCGACCAGGCCCTCGGAGACAGCCGCGAGCGTCGCGTCTCCCGCCCCGACGGTGTCGATCACCGCTCCGGGAAGCTGTGCGATGGGCGCAGACACGACACCGGCCTCCGCATCGATCGTGGCGCCGTCCGAGCCCGCGGTCGCGAGCACGGCAGCGGCACCGAGGCTGCGGAGTCGCGCCCGCAGAGAATCGAGGTCGCCGTCGTACAGGATCGATGCATCATCGGCTCCTACCTTGACGATGGCGGCCGACGTCGCCACCCGCTCGAACCCGCGCACGAACTCCTCACGGTCTCTGAGCATCCCGGTGCGAGGGTTCGGGTCGACCGCGACCCTCGCATCGCCCAGGGCATCGACGAGGGCATCGACCTCTGTCGGCACGTCGAAGGGGAAGCAGCTGATCGCGACGAGCGCAGCATCGGCGATCGCCCCACGTGCCTCGTCGGAGTATCGGATGCTGCGCTTCTGCGCTGCTTCGTTGAAGACGTACTGCGGCTCGCCGTTCCGCGCCCGCTGCACCACGGCCCGAGACGAGCCATGAGGCCCCTCGCTCGCGATCAGAGTCACCCCGTGATCCTCGAGGTACTCACGGATGTGGGCGCCCGCCTCGTCGTCACCGAGCATCGCGATCAGCGTGGTCTCCACCCCCAAGCGACGCAGACCGACGGCCACGTTCAAGGCAGCTCCGCCGACGAGCTCGCGCACCCCCGCATCATCGCGGATCTCATCGATCAGGGCATCACCGATCACGACCACGGAACCGGCGGAGGAAGTCACGTTGCTCACCCGCCGACTTTATCGCGACGTCGGGAGACCACGGCGATACCGCGATGCTCTCGTCTCTCGATGCCACGGAGCGGTACGGTGTGGCCATGAACCCCCGCCTCACCAGCGCTGCCGCGGCCATGACCCTCCTCCTCGCCCTGACGGCGTGCTCGCCGCAGGCGGACACTAGTGGATCAACGACGAGCCCCTCAGCGAGTGAGACACCCAGCCCGGACGCGACCAGCACGGAGGGGCCCGGCACGCCCTCCCCCACCCC
>NZ_JYIV01000024.1 GCF_000956405.1 Microbacterium oxydans | reverse complement strand
GGTCACCCCTGCCTCCCCCTCCCTCGTCGTCGTCGGCAGCGCGAACGTCGACCTCACCGCGTTCGTCGGCCGCCTCCCCACCGCGGGCGAGACGGTCGCCGGTGGAAGACTGTCCCGAGACCTGGGAGGGAAGGGCGCGAACCAGGCTGTCGCCGCCGCGAAGCTCGGCGGGAACGTGCGCATGGTCGGCGCCGTCGGGGACGACGCCGACGGGTCATGGACCCGAGACGAGATGGAACGGGCCGGGGTGGACACGACCGACCTCCGCACCGTCGATGCCTCGACCGGCACGGCGCTCATCGTCGTGGGCTCCGACGCCGAGAACCAGATCGCGGTCTGCCCCGGCGCGAACGATCGGGTGACCCTCGACGGCGTGCGCTTTCGAGAGGACGAAGCGGTGCTGATGCAACTGGAGATCGCGCTCAGCATCGTCGAAGAGGTCGCCGCCACCGCGCCCGGCTTCCTCGCCGTCAACGCCGCGCCTGCCCAGCCGCTACCCGAAGCACTGCTGCGCCGCGTGGATCTGTTCATCGTGAACGAGACCGAGCGCGAGCTCATGCCCGAGCTCGCCGACGCCGAACTCGTCGCCGTCACCTACGGCGCGGCCGGTGCAGCCCTCTACCGGCGGGGGGACGAGATCGCCCGGGCCGACGGCGTCCCCGCCGAGGCGGTGAACACCGTCGGCGCGGGAGATGCGTTCTGCGCGGCGCTCGTGCTCGCGTTGCGCGCCGGACACGCACCGGCAGATGCCCTCGAAGCCGCGTGCGCCGTGGGGTCTGCGGCCGTGTCGCACCTCTCATCGCAGCCGCCGTTCGAGCACCTGGATCGGTATCTGCCGATGCGGTGAGGGCACAGTGCTCCGTCGTCGGCTAGTCCGAGATGACCACCTCTTCGCCGGCAGCGAGGTCTACTCGGGAGAGCGCGTCACCGCGCCGCACCCGGACACTGACGTCATGTTCGGCTCGCAGCACCCCTCGCGCGAGGCGTCCCCCGTCCCATTCGATGTCCACATGGATGCCGTTCCGGGCACGGAGCCCCCGGACCGCACCTCGCGTCCACGCGGCGGGGAGCGCGGGAAGAAGTTCGATCTCCTCGCCGTCCGACTGCACGAGCATCTCCGCGATACCCGCGGTGCCTCCCGCGTTCCCGTCGAAGGAGTAGATGTTCTGCGCCGCCCCCGCGACACCTCCGCGCGAGTAGGACATCAGGTTGGCCTCACTGGCATCCGCGATCAGGCTCCGCACGTGCGCAAGCGCCTGTTCGCCTTTCAGCAGCCGGGCGTAGTAGGCGATCAGGTTCGCCTCCACCCACTCCGTCTGCTCCCATCCGGGAGCTGCCTCACGACGCTCGATGACCACCTCGGCGGCTCGCGCGAGCTCCGGATCGCGGCGGGAGTCGATCTGACGCTCGGGGAACAATGCCATCAGATGGCTCGTGTGGCGGTGGCTGGGCACCGCTTCGTCGAAGTCCTCCAGCCACTCCTGAAGCTGACCGTGTCGTCCGATCTGGAACGGGGCGAGCCGATCACGCGCCACGCGGATGCGCTCGACGAGGTCACGGTCGACGACGAGGATCTCGGCCGCTTCGGCCGCCATGCGCAGTGTCGCTTCGACGAACACGCGATCAGCGGTGGGGCCCATCGACACCGAACACTGCTGTCCGGAATCCGACAGATACCAGTTCTCCGGCGAGTCGGAAGGCCCGGTCACCAGCCACCCCGAGCGTGGATCTTCGACCATGTGATCGAGGAAGAACTGCGCAGCGCCCTTGAGCACGGGATAGGCACGGTCCCGGAGGAAGTCGAGGTCGCGGCCGTAGTCCCACCGCTCCCAGTGCTGCAACGCGATCCACGCGCCACCGATGAGGCACAGGCCCCAGCCCATGCCCCAGCCGGGCGCGCTGTAGCCCCATGCGTTCGACACCGTGTGCGCGACCCATCCGTCCGCCCCGTACATGTCGCGGGCCGTCACCCGCCCCGTGCGGCTCAACTTCTCGACCAGACGCAGGAGCGGCTCCTGCGTCTCGCCGAGGTCGGTCACCTCGGCCGCCCAGTAGTTCTGCTGCGTGTTCATGTCGAGGTGGAAGTCGTTGGTCCAGGGCGCACTGCTGGCGAGCCCGTCGTTCCACAACCCCTGGAGCGCGAGCGGGAGCGGGGAGTCATGCCGAGATCCGGCGATGGTGAGATACCGGCCGTATCGGAAGTACAGGGCCTCGAGTTCGGGATCCTGCCCGCCCGCTGCGTAACGCTGTCGACGTTCGTCGATGGGAGCGGATCTCACGGGTTCGGACGTGGCGCCGAGATCGATCGAGACCCGGTCGTACAGCTCCCGGTGGTCGGCGACATGGCGAGCGCGAAGCTCGGAATACTCACGGCCGGCCGCATGCTCGATGCTCTGCGCCGCGGAGACATCCGCGTCGGCACCCTCCCAGCCGGTACCGACGGCGACGAGGACGGTCAGCGCCCTGGTGCCGTCGACGACGAGGGTCTGGCCTTCAGCAGCGATCACCCCGCCGTCGCTCAGCACGCGCACACGGATGCTCAGCGGCACACCGTCCACGCCGTCGCTGTGCAGGGTCTCCACTGCGCGACCGGTGAGGACCAGCGAGTCGCCCTCTACCCGCGTCTGCAAAGGGAAGACCGCATCCGACACGGACAGACGCGCCGAGAACACGCCGTCGGCTTCGACCCTGTGCACGATGACACGGTCTGGATGGGAAGCGAACGTTTCGCTGCGCAGCTCGACGCCGCTCCTGCGAGCCGCGCTGTGTGCGATCGCGTCGCCGATGTCGAGTGCCCGCCGGAATCCCCCCTCGTCGGCACCTGCAGCGAACCGCAACCGAAGATCGGGCAGTGGCAGATTGGTTCCGAACGATGTGGGTCGCCCCAGCAGGTGCTCCCCCGCCAGGCGATTCGCCTCGTCATGCTCGCCCCGGAACAGCAGATCTCGGATGCGGTCGAGGTGCGCCCGCGCGCCGGGGTTCACGTCGGTCTCGGCAGGAGCGCCCGACCAGGCGGTCGACTCGGAGAGCTGAATCCGATTCTCCGCACGAGAGTGGAACACCATCCCCCCGAGCCGTCCGTTTCCGATGGGCAGCGCGTCGAACCATCGCTCGGCGGGGCTGTCGTATCGCAGCATGTCGGACTCGGTACGCATCGTCTGCATGTCTTCCGTCCTCGTCATCAGATAGCGCTCAGGCGCAGGAGCATCGCCTGCTGCGGCTGCAATGTCGGCATCGGCAGGCCGAGGCGGGCGAGCAGGGCTCCTCGCATCACGAGGCTGCCCTCTCTGGCGGCGGTGAACCACGCCGGAGCGACCTCGTGGAGCACAGGCGCACCGATCTCCTCACGCAGTTCGATGCGATACGTGGTCTCGGGGTCGAGGCCGGGCAGGGCGATGCGCCCCGACTGGATCGGCACGGACGTCCCCAGTCGCACCCACGCGAACAGGGCTTCGCGACGATCCTCGGCCACGACACCGTGGAACATGCTCTCTTCATCCGCAAGGTCCGCGCGAACGACCCGCCCGGAATGAAGCAGCGCACGCTGCTCCTTGTACAGACGGGCCCAGGCTCGAATCTCGGAGAGCTCGCGCGCATCATGAGCACTCAGATCCAACTCGATACCGGCGTGACCGAAGAGAGCGGTGATCAGACGGAACGACAGTGACGTCACTCGCTTGGTGGTGTGCGACTCGGCTGCGCCGACGTGCGTGCCCACGAGCTCCGGCGGGAGGAGCTGCCCGGTCCAGCGCTGAATCTGCTGTCGCTCCTCGGGGTCGTTGCAATCCGAGGCCCAGACGCGATCGGTGCGTTCCAGGATCCCGAGATCGATGCGGCCTCCGCCGCTCGCGCAGGATTCGATCTCCAGCGCGGGGTGTTTCGCACGCAGCGCATCGAGCATCCGGTAGAGCGCCTGCGTCTGCGCGTGAACGCCGGCACGGCCCTCCGCATCCTGCCGGCTGGCCTCATGCAGCTCGCGATTGTGATCCCACTTGATGTAGTCGATCCGGTACTCGGCGACGAGCGCGTCGATCCTGTCGAAGATGAACTGCCATGCGTCCGGATGAGCCAGGTTCAGCACGTGCTGGTTCCGGATCGACGGGCCGGGAGCGGGCGGTGCGAGAACCCAGTCCGGATGCTCGATCGCGAGGCGGGAGGTCAGATTGACCATCTCCGGCTCGAACCACAGCCCGAAGTCCATGCCATGACTGCGGATGCGCTCCACGAACGGGGTGAGCCCTTCCGGCCACACCTCCGCGTCGACGAACCAATCGCCGAGGCCGGTGCCGTCGTCGCGTCGACCGAGGAACCATCCATCGTCGAGTACGACACGCTCGACGCCGATGTCGCCCGCGGCGTCGGTCAGACGCAGCAACGTGGCGAGGTCATGATCGAAGTACACCGCCTCCCACGTGTTGAGGACGAGCGGTCGGGGTGCGCGGGGATGGGTCGGGCGTCGACGAAGCCACTCGTGGAAACGGTCTGCGATGCCATCCATCCCCCGCTCGGACCAACTGAAGTACACGGTCGGAGCGGTGTAGGTCTCGCCCGCTGACAGCGAGATCTCGCCGGGGAGAAGCAGTTCTCCGCCGCCCAGCGTGGAGCGATGTGCACCCGCCCCCTCCGGCAGCTGCTCGACCAGGTAACGCTGATTGCCACTCCAGCCCACATGAGCAGCCCATACCTCGCCGGAGCGGAACCCGAACCGCTGCGTTCCCGCCATCATCAGATATGGCGAATCCAGCGATGAGCGACCGCGTCGGCTCTCGCGCAGGTGGGTGCCGAAGCCGATGGGCGTGCGCTGCGGGCTGCGTTCACGCGACCACTTCCCGGTGAAATCCACGACCTCGACGGCTCGGTCGGGCACCGGAAGCATCAGGGTCAGGTGGTGCACGTCCAGCACATCGGTGGCATCTGCGTGACGGCGGACGACGGCGGACGCGGCGAGAACGCCCGTATCCGGATCCAACGCATAGTGAAGCTTGACGGTGCAGCCTGCTGCGCGGTCGGAGAGGTCGAAGGACGTCGAGTGCTCACCGACGGTCACGTCGTCCAGCTCGAACCGGAAGTATGGTGCGCCCGTCTGTCGGATCCGGCCCTCGAACCCCGGGGTCCCCGACCATGCATCCGCCTCGGTCGGAAGGACGCTGAAGTACCTCGGTTCATCCGTGGAGTTGTGCGTCGCGCTCGGTGCGGAGCTGACCAGCAGGGACTCCGTCTCTTGCGTGGTGAGGTCGCCGAGGTCGGCACCCCAATGCAGCACTCGCGGCATCGGCTCGGAGAACTGGATGACGAGGCTGACACCGGCGCCGCGGAGGTGGACGAGCCCGGGATGGGCAACGGAGAGAGGCATGATTCCTTCGTGGAGTAGAGCGTGTGTTCTGTCTGGTGAGCCCGGTCGCGGCAGTGAACACCACCGCGACCGGGATCGTTCAGCCGGCGATGATGTCGGCGGTCTGCTTCTGCAGGCGCGGCCAGAGGTCGTCGTCTTCCTGCCCGAGGAAGTACGCCTCGAACTGCGGGCGGATGTCGGCCTCCATCGTGGCTCCGTTCTCGTAGGCAGGTGCGGAGAAGAGCGCGCCCGAGCTCTGGTAGTCGCCGAAGATCGACAGATCGAGTCCGTCAGCCGCTGACTTGTCGACCAGTGCCTGCATCGATGCTTCGATCGACGGGAAGAACGAGCCGTTGAAAGTGGCCGCGGTGGTCTGGCACTCCTCGGATCCCATGTACGACACCCAGGCCCAGGTCGCTTCCTTGTTCTTCGTCCCCGCCCAGACGTTGTTGCCGTTCATGTTGGAGATGATCGAGCGCTTGCCCTCCTCCGACGACACGACCGGCGCGATACCGACCTTGACGCCCGGAAGCTTCGTGATGGACGACGCCTCCCACGAACCGCCGGGAACGATCGCCACCTGGCCGGATCCGATCTGGTCGGCGCCACCGGTGGTGAACTGCCCGAGCTGGGGCGCGTAGCCGTCTTCGCTCAGCTGGCGGATGAAGTCCATGGTCTCGATGAACCGCTTGTCGCCGTAGTTGAACTGGGTCGGCCAG
The DNA here is from genome assembly GCF_000956405.1 of Microbacterium oxydans. GTDB lineage: Bacteria > Actinomycetota > Actinomycetes > Actinomycetales > Microbacteriaceae > Microbacterium > Microbacterium oxydans_C. The sequence goes on along the minus strand of NZ_JYIV01000024.1, from coordinate 157,052 downwards.
TTGGGCTTGTCCGTGACCTCGAATCCGGTGCTGCCCGCGAAAGCCCCCCAGGTGGTCTGGCCGAGATTGTCGTCGGACTCGAGCGAGCCGATGCCGTAGACGGCCACGTTGTTCTTGTCGAATCCGGGCTCGTCACCGCGGACGCCGTTGGCGTCGACGGTGAGTCGCTTGACGACTTTGAGGAACGTTCCGCCATCTTCCGGGTTCCACGTCATGTTCTTGACCTCGTCTTCGGTGAGGCCGGCCTCGGACACCTTGTCCTGGTTGAAGTAGTAGGCGGCTGCTGCCCAGTCGAGCGGGAGGGCGTACTGCTTGCCGTCGGTGAACTTCCAGAGGTCGACTCCGACCGCGAAGGTGTCGAGGTCGTAGTCGGAGCTCTTGATGAGGTCGTCGAGGGGCATGATCTGCCCTTGCTCCGCGTACGACTGGAAGAAGGTGACGCTGTTCTGGAAGGCGTCGGGGGCGTTCTTCGCGACGAACCCTGTCGTCAGCTTGGTGAAGTAGTCGGAGACGTTGAACTGGCTGACCTTGACCTTGATGTCGGGGTGGGCCTCCTCGAACGCGGGGATGCATTCGCTGTAGGCGGCGGCCTGGTTCGGGTCCCATGTCCACCAGTTGACGGTGGCCGAGCCCCCCTCGTCGCTCTGGCCGCCCGTGCAACCGGTCATGGTTGCCACGAGAGCGACACCGACGACTGCGGCGGTGATCTTTCCGGTCTTCATGTTTGCCTCTCGGAGGATGTGATGGTGCTGGATGTGTGGTTGTCGTGCTCGAGGATTCGGGCGCTCCTCGCGGCGCTTCCCGGCGTGGCCGGGTGGTCTGTCATTTGATGCCGCTGAATCCGATCGAGTTGACGATCCGTTTGCCGAAGATCATGAACAGCAGGAGCATCGGCAGCGCGGCGATCAACGTCGCGGCCATCTGCCCGGAGAAGTCGGGCTGGCTCTGCGGTGACGCCTGCTGGAAGACGCCGAGCGCGAGGGTCAAGGGCCGCACTTCGGCGTCGTTGGCGACGAGCAGCGGCCAGAAGTAGTCGTTCCAGGTTCCGATGAACGTCAGGATCGAGAGCGTGACGAGTGGTCCTGACGTCATCGGGAGCGTGATCCGGAAGAGAGTCTTCAGGGGGCTGGCACCGTCGATGAGAGCGGCCTCCTCCACCTCGGCGCTCAGCCCCAGCATGAACTGTCGCAGGAAGAAGATGTTGAAGGCCGAGAAGAGGGCACCCGGCAGGAGGAGCCCGGCGAAGGTGTTGAGGAGGCCGAGATCGTTGATGAGCACGAAGTTGGGCAGCAGCGTGAGGATGCCCGGCACCATCAGCGCGGTCAGCAGGAGCGAGAAGACGAAGTTGCGCCCTCTCCACTGCAGGCGGGCGAACGCGTAGGCGGCGAGTGCGGAGGCCGTGACGACGATGACGGTCATGAGTCCGGCGTAGATCACCGAGTTGCGGACGGAGAGCAGGATGTCGATCGAGGCACCGGAACCTCCGGCGGCGAGCGCCTCGTCGCGGCTGGCGAAGCCCAGCACGCGAGCGAACGCATCGAAGGAGAAACCGACGGGCAGGAACGAGCCAGGGTCCGTGCTGAGCGCGAAGTTGTTCGACAGCGACGTGCGCAGGATCCAGTAGAAGGGGAACACCGTGACGAGGAGGAACAGGATCACGTACGACCAGGCGAGAACCCGGCCCCAGGAGAAGGGTCGCACGGGCTTACGGGGAGCGCGGCTCTTACGGAAGGATCGGACGCCTTCGGGGGCCGGGAGCGGTGCAGTCGGGATGACGGTCATGGTCACTCAGTTCGTGTCGGATTCGTCGGCCCGGAGCAGCCGCATCTGGAGGAAGGTGATCGCGATCAGCATCACGAAGAGGGAAAGCGACATGGTCGCGGCGTAACCGAAGTCGAACTGGTTGAACGCCTTGTCGTAGATGTACATCTGCAGCACGTTCGAGGAGTTCGCCGGGCCGCCTTTCGTGGTCACCGCGACGATGTCGAAGACCTGGAACGCGCTGATGACGGTGAGCACGATGACCATCGCGAGGATCGGCCGCAGCAGCGGGATCGTCAGCCGACGGAACATCTGGATCTCGGAGGCTCCGTCGAGGCGCCCCGCCTCATACACCTCGTTGGGGATCGTGGAGAGGCCGGCGACGATGAGGATCGCGTTGTATCCCATCGACTTCCAGACGCTGATCGCCGCGACCGAGGGGATCACCCACTCCGGCGAACTGAGGAACTTGATCCGCTCCCCGGTCAGCGCGTCGAGGGCGATGTTGATGATGCCGAGCTGAGGGTCCATCATCCACTGCCAGACCAGGGCGGCGACCACGCCCGAGATCAGGAACGGGAGGATGACGAGCCCGCGGATGAACGCGGACCCGGTGAGACGGTGCAGGATCACCGCCGTCACGAGGGAGACGAGAATGCCGAAGACCACAGACAGGGCGACGAAGTAGAAGGTGATGCCGAGCGACTGCCAGAACACCTTGTCGCCGATGAGGGTCTGGAGGTTGTCCAGCCCGCTCCACACCGGAGGTGACAGCACCTGGAAATCTGTGAAGCTGAGGTAGATGCCGCGGATCGTCGGGTACACCGCGAACACCGTGAAACCGAGGACAGCGGGAGCGATCAGAACCAGAGCGAGCTTCCAGTCGTTCCGATGCGAAGGGTTGCGTCTCGCGGCCATTCCCGATGCGCGCCCCGGGGTGTTTCTGCGCGGCGTGGCGGACGTTGCCATTGAGGTCTCCTTCGACTTTCTGCCCCATCGAGAACTGACGACGAGAGCAGGACTGGGACGACTGTAAGCGCCATTAGAACACGTTGTCAAGTAACTGTTCCCGCAGAATTCTCGTGGTTGCGCTACCACCGGTTAGCCATATGATTGACATTCGAAAGTTAACCTCGACCCGCCCCGCCGACACGCGCTACGTCGGGTCGAGCAGACCAAGGGTCCGATGAAGGAGTCCGGATGACGCAGACGGCTGTCGACGACGAGCAGGGCACCGTGAGCCTGCCCGGTGGTTTCCGCGAGGCCCCCGCCGTGACGACCGTGTTCGCGGACCTGCTCAAGCACGGCCCGGTCGCCAGAGTCACCGTGGCACAACGAACAGGACTTTCGCAGGCGGCAGTCACCAAGGCCGTCAACCGGCTCGACCTCCGCGGGCTCATCTCCACGCACGATGCTGCGCCGTCGTCGGCGCCGGGACGGCCGGTCCAGCCCATCAGCGTCATCGAGGACGCGCAGATCAGCATCGGCGTGACCCTCCGAGTGGACGAGATCATCGCCGTCGCCACGACGATCCGAGCGAACGTCATCCACTCCATCCACCGCCCGCTCGCGAGCATCGCGGTCGACAGCGTCGTGGACGCCATCGATGAGGTCGTGGGGGCGATCGTGGATGCCCTCGGCCCAGATGCCGACCGGGTCATCGGCGTCGGCGTCGGCGTCTCCGGCGATGTGGACAAGGAGCACGGAGTGGTCCGCGACTCACCGCGCCTGAACTGGTCGCAGGTCGACCTCGGCGCGCTGCTCGCCCCGCGCATGCCCTTCCCCGTCGTCATCGAGAACGATGTCCGCGCGCTCGCCATCGCAGAGGAGTGGTTCGGCATCGGTGTGGACACCCACTCCTTCGCCATCGTGACGATCGGAGCAGGCATCGGTTGCGGCCTCTACGTCAACGGCGATGTCGTCGACGGTGCTCTGGGAGTGTCAGGAGAGCTGGGGCACCTCCCCCTCGCGACGACCGGCGAACGCTGCACCTGCGGGCGTCGGGGTTGCGTGGAGACCGTCGCCTCCTCAGCTGCGATCCTCGGACGCATCCGCGCGGCGAAGAGGAAGCCGTCCCTCACCATGCAGGACGCGGTCGCACTCGGGCGGGCCGGCGACGAAGACGCGGTCGCCGCCTTCGAAGCCGCAGGATCGATGATCGGTCTGGCGATCGCGACGATGGCGAACCTCGTCGGGCCGGGAGTCGTCCTGGTCGCCGGGGAGGCGGTGACGAACTACGACCTCTTCGAGCAGCACCTGAGATCGGCATTCGACGAACACGCGTTCGGTGCCGTGCGTGACTGTCGGATCGTCACACGCACGCACACCTTCGAAGACTGGGCTCGAGGCTCCGCCGCATCCGTGGTGCACTCCATGCTGCGCCAGACCCTCACGGCCTGAACGCGCACTCCGACCATGACGACTTCCGCGAACGTACCGAAGTTCGAGCTCGTGTGGCTGCGCACCTGGGTCGAGGTCGTCGACGCCGGCGGTTTCTCCAAGGCCGCCGAGCTCATCCACCTCTCGCAGCCGCGCGTGTCCGCCCACATCGCGAATCTCGAACGTGCGCTCGGACGCACCCTGATCGAGCGGCGCGTGCGTCCGCTCGAACTCACCGAGCACGGCAGGGCACTCCTTCCGAAGGCCCGTGCGGTACTCACGGCGGCCGAGGATCTGATCGATGAAAGCCTCGACGGCGCAACACTCTTCGGTTCGCTCAGAGTCGCCAGCTTCGCCAGCGCGAGCTCCGGTTTCCTGCCCGATGTGCTTGCGGCTCTGAGGCGGGAGCACCCGGACGTGGAGGTGGGAGTCCTCGACGGCGATATGCGATCCATCGAGACGGCCCTGGCAGATCGCCGAGTCACCGTCGCCATCCGGCCGATGCGCCCAGAGCCTGCCGACCCGGCTCTCGTCAGCCGGCCGCTGTGGCGGGAACCGTTCACGGTTCTCCTTCCGACAGGCCACCCGCTCTGCGCGCTCGAGAGCATCGGCCTCGAGGATCTCGCCGGAGCCCGCATCATCACCATCGGCAACCCGCTGCTGAACTCCGATCTCGGTTATGAAGCCGAAGCGACCCTCCACGCGTCATTCGTGGAGACACCGGCCGGGATGGTCTCCGAGCAGCCGACGACGCTGGCGTCCATGGTGCGGGCTGGACTCGGCGTCGGTATCGTCAACCGTCTCGCCACAGACATGGTGAGGTCCGAGGGGCTCGAGGTCCGAGCCATCCGCGACTTGAACCGCTTCCGCGACGTCGGAATCTGGTGGCACTCCGGACGCCCTCTGAGCCGTGTCTCGCGGGCCTTCATCGATGCGGTGCTCGCCGCCCCGTTGCCGCCCGGGACCGATCCCGTGCCGATGGAGGCCTGATCCCCCTCTATCCGGACCACGGATGGAGCGCATCCGAAGGACGGCGTTGAGGCGCCGGAGCGCTCATGGGGGAATGGGAGCATCGGCGTCCCCGGATCCGTCGACCCCTCCCCCCTGAACGAAGAGAGTCCACTGTGCCCATTCTGACGAGCGTGCGTGTCCACGACATCCGCTTCCCGACATCGATCACGATGGACGGATCCGACGCGATGAACAAGGACATCGACTACTCGGCGGCGTACGTCGTCCTCGAAACCGACGAGCCCGGCCTCGCCGGTCACGGCTTCACCTTCACCATCGGCCGCGGCACCGATATCGTCGCCGAGACGGCCCGCCAGCGAGCGCTGCCGTTCATCGGGCGCGACGTCGACGACGTGGTGGCACACCTCGGCGAGGTCTACCGCGAGATGAAGTCCGACACGCATCTGCGCTGGCTCGGCCCCGACAAGGGCGTCGTGCACCTTGCCCTCGCCGCGGTCATGAACGCCATGTGGGACCTCGCGGCACGTCGCGCGCAGAAGCCGCTCTGGCGCCTGCTCGCCGACATGTCGCCCGAACAGCTCGTCGAGGTCGCCGACCTCAGCTACCTGTCGGACGCGCTGACCGAGGACGAGGCCCTCGACATCCTTCGCGCGAACGTCGACACCCGCGCCGAGCGGATCGCACATCTCGAGAGCATCGGCGGCTATCCCTGCTACACGACGAGCGCCGGCTGGCTCGGCTACAGCGACGAGAAGCTCCGCCGCCTCCTCACCGAAGCACTCGACGACGGCTACACGCACGTGAAGCTCAAGGTCGGCGGCGACATCGAGGATGACGTGCGCCGACTGTCCATCGCGCGCGAGGTCATCGGATGGGACGTGAACCTCATGATCGACGCCAACCAGGTGTGGGATGTCCCGCAGGCGATCTCCTCGATGGAACGTCTCGCCGAGTTCAAGCCGCTGTGGATCGAGGAGCCGACGAACCCGGATGACGTCCTGGGGCACGCTGCCGTGCGCCGTGCCGTGTCGCCCATCGGCGTCGCCACCGGCGAGCACGGCATGAACCGTGTGCTGTTCAAGCAGATGTTCCAGGCCGAAGCCATCGACTTCTGCCAGCTCGATTCCGCCCGGCTGGGCAGCGTCAACGAGATCATCGCGGTCTATCTGATGGCCGCCAAGTTCGGAGTACCCGTGTGCCCGCACGCCGGAGGTGTGGGACTCTGCGAGCTCGTGCAGCACCTGTCGATCTTCGACTATGTCGCCGTGTCGGCCACCCTGGAGAACAGGGTCACCGAGTTCGTCGACCACCTGCACGAGCACTTCACCGATCCGTGCATCGTCGAGAACGGCCACTACACGATGCCCGGCCAGCCCGGCTACAGCGCGGAGATCTTCCCGTCGTCCATCACCGAGTACGCGTTCCCCGACGGCACGTACTGGGCAGAGCGGCATGACGAGGTGCGTGCATGAGCGCGGCGGAGATCCGCTTCGCGCGACTCGGCACGACGGGGAAGGAGCTCCCCGTCGCTCTCATCGAAGGGTCCGCATACGACCTGCGACCCCTCACGACTGACATCGACGGGGAGTTCCTCGCCTCCGATTTCGCCACCGGGACGCGAGCCGCATGGGAGTCCGGCGCACTGGTCGAGATCCCTGCGTCGGAGAGGCTGAGGGTGGGTCCGCCGATCGCGACCCCCGGCAAGATCGTGTGCATCGGGCTCAACTACCGCGACCATGCGGAGGAGACCGGAGCGCACGCACCGCTCGAGCCGGTCGTGTTCATGAAGGACCCCTCCACGATCATCGGACCGTTCGATGAGATCCTCATCCCTCGCGCTTCGCGGAAGACGGACTGGGAGGTGGAGCTGGGGATCGTGATCGGTTCGACGGCACGCTATCTCTCCTCCCCCGCAGAGGCACTCCGACACATTGCGGGCTACGTGGTCTCCCACGATGTGTCGGAGCGGGAGTTCCAGCTCGAGCGCGGGGGGCAGTGGGACAAGGGCAAGTCCTGCGAGACGTTCAACCCGCTCGGTCCGTGGCTGACGCCCGCCGACCAGGTGCCTGAGCCGCAGGATCTCCGGCTCACCCTCGACGTCAACGGCGTCCGTCGCCAGGACGGCTCGACGGCGAACATGATCTTCGACGTGGCGCACATCATCTGGTACCTCAGCCAGTTCATGGTGTTGCGCCCGGGGGACCTGATCAACTCGGGCACCCCGGCGGGAGTCGCCATGGGGCGACCTGACACCCCGTATCTCCGCGCCGGTGACGTGGTCGATGTCGCCATCAGCGGGCTCGGGGCCGGACGCCAGGCGGTGGGAGCAGCATGAGCGACTTCTCGGGGATCCGCGCGATCGTGACCGGGGGCGCCTCAGGGATCGGGGCCGCGACGACTCGGCTGCTGCGCGAGCGAGGCGCGGTGGTCTCCGTCCTCGATGTCAACGTCGGGACGCCGCCCGATGTCCACGCCTTCACCGTCGATCTCGCCGACGCCGCCGCCGTCGAGGCCGCCGTCGCCGCTGCCGGAGAGGCGATGGGCGGCATCGACGTCGTCGTGAACAATGCAGGCATCGGCGCCCAGGGCACCGTGGAGGACAACACCGACGATGAGTGGCACCGCGTCTACGACGTCAATGTCGTCGGTGCTGTCCGCGTGACCCGGGCCGCGCTGCCTCACCTGCGTGCGTCCGCTTCCGCGTCGGTCGTGAACACCTGCTCGGTTGCGGCCACGAACGGTCTTCCCGCACGCGCCCTCTACTCGGCGACGAAAGGTGCCGTGCTGGCTCTCACTCGAGCGATGGCCACCGATCACGTGGCAGAGGGCATCCGGGTCAATGCGGTGAGCCCCGGCACTGCTGCGACGCCGTGGGTCGACCGGCTTCTCTCCACGGCACGCGACCCCGATGCCGAACGTGCCGCTCTCGACCGTCGTCAGGCCATCGGTCGCCTGGTGACTCCCGAGGAGGTCGCCGAAGCGATCGCGTACCTCGCCAGTCCTCGGAATGCCTCGACGACCGGCATCGTGCTCGAGGTCGACGGCGGTCTGTCTCACCTGCGGGTGCGCCCCGAGTCCTGACGGAACCGCACAGGAGGGGCGTCCGCACATCGCGGGGACGCCCCTCCTGTGTGTTCGCGGTGGTCGTGCTGTCATAGGCGCCGCAGCGCGCCCACGCCCGGCACCTGCCAACTCTGGCGCGCCTCGGGGGCGAGCGCGGTCGATGCACCCGGCTGTTGCGGGCGCTCCATGTAGCCCTCCCTGACCACACTGCGCTCGGCGAAGGCGTGCTGCGTCCACGGGATGAACTCGATCAGCGGTTCCACGTCGGACAGAACCGTCCCGACCAGATGCTGGTGGACCTGCATCATGTCGCCGGCGTGCGGCGCCACCCGCAGACCGCGAGCCGACGCATGCGCTGCCACCTGCATCCACTCGGTGACTCCGCCGACGCGGGTGACGTCCGTCTGCACGACCCGGATCGCGTCATGGGCGATGAAGCTGCTGAACTGCTGGAAGCTGTAGATGCTCTCACCGGCGGCGATGTCGAGCGTCGTCTTCGCCTGCAGCGCGGCGTGCCCATCGAGGTCGTCAGCGTGCAACGGCTCCTCGACCCAGTCCATCTGCACTTCCTCGAACACGGGAAGCAGCCGGTTCGCGGTCGCGAGGTCCCAGCGCTGGTTCGCGTCGCACATCAGCGTCACATCGTCGCCGATGGCCTTCCGGACTGCGCGGGAGCGACGCGCGTCTTCTCTCCAATCGGGCTTTCCGACCTTGATCTTCACCCGCCGCCACCCGCTGTCGATCAGCGAGGTGAGGTCGCGGAGGAGTTCGCGCTCGCTCAGGTTCAGCCAGCCCCCATCGGTGTTGTACGCCTGCGCGGGCTCTGCTCTTCCGCCCAGCAGTCGCCACAGGGGAGCTCCCGCACGCTGCGCGGCAAGGTCCCAGAGCGCGATGTCGACCATGGCCAACGCCATGTGCACGGCGCCTGCGCGCCCGACCCAGTGGGTCGGAAGCCAGTAGAGCCGTTTCCAGGTGCCGAGGATGTCCTCCGATGGCGTTCCGAGCAGAGCCGGCGCGTAGTACTCGCTGATCACATCGCACAGCAGCTCCGGCGCGGCATGCACTCCGCTGATGCCGGTGCCCACACGTCCGTCCCGTGTGGTGATCTGCACCACGGGGACGGTCCAGTGCGTCATCGCGGCAGTGGCGTCAGCGATCGGTGTGCGCAGCGGCACAGCCAGGGCGAACGTCTCGATGGAGACGATCTCGCTGGCCTCGTCGCCGACGAGGAGATCGGGGATCTCGGTGGAGAGCACTCCTCGAGCGCTCGGCAGTTCAACGACCATGGACGAGCTCCTTCTGGGGCCTCGGCACCCATCACTCATTCGGCCATCCCCTGCCGCAGCGGTCAATCGCGTCTCGCGGATGCCGATGATGCGGTTGGCGGATGAGCGACGAGCGCGTTATCGGTTCTGCGGATGACGCTCATCCGCAGTGCGGCATTGTCCGTGCGGCCGACCCCTGACTGAATCGAAGGGACGCCCTGTTCCCCTACCGAAAGCTGTCTCATGACGTGGATCACCGACTCTGTGGCCGTGGGACACCACGGTCTCACCCTTCCCCGGGTCGGTCTCGGTACAGCATCCCTGGGCAACTTCCTCGGGTCGATCTCGGATCAACAGGCTTCCGACACGGTCGCAGACGCCTTCGATGCCGGTGTGCGCTACTTCGATACGGCACCCCTGTACGGTCACGGACTCGCGGAAAGACGATTGTCCGCAGGTCTCGGCGCGCACAGGGCCGAGGCCGTCATCTCCACGAAAGTCGGACGTCTGCTACGTGCCGGTGCGCCTCGCGACGAGAGCCAGTATGTCGACGGCGAGCCCTTCTACACGGATGTACCTGACATCGGCCCTCTCTGGGATTTCAGCTACGAAGGGGTGCGCACCTCGCTGGAGGAGAGTCTCGAGCGCTTGGACGTCGAGCATGTCGACATCCTCAATCTGCATGATCCGGACGAGCACTTCGATGCTGCGAGCACATCCGCGTACCACGCGCTTCGTGACCTGCGAGCCGAGGGAGCGGTGAAGGGAATCGGCGCCGGCATGAACCAGACTCGCGTGCTGACCCGTCTGGTGGAGACCTGCGACCTCGACGTCGTGCTACTTGCCGGCCGCTACACGCTTCTGGATCAGTCTTCGATGGCCGACGTGCTTCCCGCGTGCCGCCGGCGAGGCACCTCGGTCATCGCGGGCGGTGTCTTCAACAGCGGAGTCCTTCTGGACCCTTCCGAGGGAGCCCGCTTCGACTATGTCCCCGCGGACTCCCACGTGCTGCAGAAGGCGCGGGCGATCCGCGATGTCTGCGACCGGTACGACATACCCCTCGGCGCTGCCGCGATCCAGTTCCCGCTCGCGCACCCTCAAGTCGGGAGCCTCCTGATCGGCGCCCGGTCGGCGGAGGAGTTCCGCATGGACGTCGACCTTCTCACGACACCCATCCCTGGTGCGTTCTGGCACGATCTCCGCACCAGCGGGCTGATCCCCGAGGACGTACCCACACCAGAGGGCGCGTGACGTGACGACACGAATCGATGCCCATCAGCACTTCTGGGACCCGGCCGCCTTCGACTACCCGTGGATGGCGGACGCCTCGCTGGATCCGGTGCGTCGACCGTTCACGCCGGAGGACCTCTCACCCGCGCTGAAACGCAACAGCATCGACGCCACCGTGCTCGTGCAGACCGTCTCCGAGCTCGCCGAGACGGAGAAGTTCCTCGCGACCGCCGCGAGCACCTCGTGGGTGCGCGGCGTGGTCGGCTGGGTAGACCTCGTTGATCCTGCCGTGGGCGCCACTCTGGATCGGCTCATCGACTCCGCGCCGGGGACACTGGTGGGTGTGCGTCACCAGGTCCACGACGAGCCCGATCCCCGATGGCTGCTGCGGGAGGACGTGCAACGTGGCCTCGAGGAGGTGGCCCGCCGCGGCCTGAGCTACGACCTGCTCGTTCGAACCCGCGAGCTTCCTGCCGCCATAGAGACGGTCCGACAGCAGCCGGAACTGCGCTTCGTCCTGGATCACATCGCCAAACCGCCCATCGCTTCGGGTAGCCACGAACCATGGTCGACACTGGTCGCGGAACTCGGGAGCAACCAGAACGTCGACGTAAAGCTCTCCGGGATGGTGACGGAGGCGCGGTGGGACCAGTGGAGCGCCGCAACTCTTCACCCCTATGTCTCCCACGTCCTGGAGGTCTTCGGACCGGAGCGAGCGATGTTCGGATCCGACTGGCCCGTCTGTCTTCTCGCTGCCGACTACGACGCCGTCGTCGGCGCGCTGGAGAGCAGCCTCACAGGGCTCTCTCCAGCGGAACACGAAGCCGTCTTCGGCGGTACCGCTGTTCGCGCCTGCGCGCTCGCTCGCTCGCTCGCACGGCGGACAGCGCTGCTTCCGCTCGGGCGCGAAGTCCGCGGAGGTCGCCGGTCGCCACAGCGTCCCCGAGAAGTGGGGAACCCACTCCCACGGCGAGCGCACCGGCCGCGAGGTAGTGGGGGATGTCCTCGGCATGCACTCCCCCCGTGGGGATCAGAGGCACGTCGTCGAGCGGAGCGCGAACCTCTCGGATGAAACGCACGCCACCCAGCACTCCCGCGGGGAACACCTTCACCGCGGATGCCCCACCTCTCCACGCGGTTTCGATCTCGGTGGGGGTGGCAGCACCGGGATACCAACGCAGTCCCGCCGCACCGGCAGCCGCGCCCACCTCGAGCGACACCGCAGGCGTGACGATGAAGGAGGCTCCGGCATCCACGGCCATGCTCACGTGCTCGACCGTCCGCACGGTGCCCATGCCCACCTCCGTCGCGCCCTCGGCGACGAGCGTCGCGATGACCTCGGCTGCACCGGGTGTGTTGCTCGTCACCTCGAGAACGGACACCCCGGCATCGAGGAGAGTCTCGCACGCTGCGCGCAGGTGAACCCCTTCACGATCGCGCACGATCGCCACGATCCGGGTTCTCCTCAGACTCGCACCTGGCGACAACCGACTCACCATTCGGCGTGACTCCCGTCCTCGTGACGCCACAGCGGCGAACGCCACACGGCAGCACCTGCGGCCTTGCGGACGGCCGCCTCGTCGATGTCGATCCCGAGCCCCGGTCGCGTCGGCCGCTCGAACCATCCGTCCCGCACGGTGAGCGGGGCTGCGTCGACGAGGTAGTCCAGGAGGTCGGCGCCATCGTTGTAGTGCACGCCGAGGCTGGACTCCTGCAGGACCGCGTTCGGACTGGCGATGTCGACCTGGATGCAGGCCGCGAGCGCGATGGGTCCGAGCGGACAGTGCGGGGCCAGTCCGACGCCGTGAAGCTCGGCAAGGGCAGCGATCCGTCGCATCTCGGAGATACCTCCCGCGTGCGACACATCGGGTTGTGCCAGGGCGATGCCGGCCTCGAGAGCCTCACGGAAGTCCCACCGTGAGTAGAGGCGCTCACCTGTCGCGATCGCCACGGAGGTGCCGGCGCAGAGATCGCGAAGGCGATGGGCCAGTTCCGGCACGAGCGGTTCCTCGAGGAACAGCGGCGCCACGTTGTGCTCCAGCGCCCGGACCATCGTTCTGGCGACGTCAGGGGTCCATCGACCGTGCGCGTCGATGGCGACGTCACCTCCCCCCATCGCCGCGGTCGCCGCCTCGACACGCTCGACCACGCCCTGCACGGCGACGCGGGACTCGAGGTGACGCATCCGTCCCGACGCGTTCATCTTCACCGCGGAGTACCCCTCGGCCGCGCGGATGGCCGCATGCTCCGCGACTTCGGCGGGGTCGTCACCGCCGATCCAGACGTAGGCACGGATCCGGTCGCGAACGGGACCGCCGAGCAAGTCGTAGACCGGGACGCCGAGCGCCTTGCCGCGCATGTCCCAGAGCGCCTGGTCGATGCCGGAGATCGCGGACGAGCGCTCAGGGCCGCCGCGGTAGAAGCCTCCCCTGGTCATCGTCTGCCACAGGTCTTCGATGCGCGTCGGATCGGCACCGATCAGCACCTCGGACAGCGAATCCACCGCAGCAGCAACGACGTCCGCGCTTCCCTCCACGATCGGCTCGCCCCACCCCACCAACCCGTCGTCCGTCTCCATCCGCAGGAACTGCCAGCGCGGGGCCACGCTGAACGTCTCGATCCGACTGATCCGCATGCGGCCTCCTCGTCATGGATGGCACGAGGGCCTCCGTCGATAAATACTATTATCATAGAATTAGGCTGCGGCTGCTATGTTGGCGGTGAACGAGAGGCGATCATGTCGACAGTGAGTCGCGGAGCACCGCGCACGACACCCGGAGAGCTCGCGGGCGAGGTCATCCTGGTCTCCGGTGGGGCGCAGGGCATCGGCAACGCCGTGGTGCGAGCCGCGCGCCAGCAGGGAGCCTCCGTGTCCTTCTGCGACCTCGATGCGTCGCGCGTGACGGCGGCGGTCGAGGCATTCGCCGCGGAAAGCCTCGATGTCCACGGCATGGTGGCCGACGTCACGGACGAGGAATCCGTCGACGAGTGGATAGCGGCTGCATCATCCGCTCTCGGCACGCCGAGCGGCCTGGTCAACAACGCAGGACGAAACGCCTATGCCGACCCCACGACGATGACGGTCGCCGAGTGGGATGACTTCTTCGACCTCGATCTGAAGGCATCGTGGCTCTGCGCTCGAGCAGTCGTCCCTGGCATGCTCTCGGCCGGCCGGGGCTCCATCGTCTCGATCTCCAGCATCCACGCGAAGATGACGACGGCAGGGATGTTCCCGTACGCCGCCGCGAAGGCCGGACAGCTGGGATTCACCCGCTCCCTCGCCCTCGAAGTCGCGGGACGCGGCGTGCGGGTGAACGCCGTCTCTCCGGGACTGGTCTGGACGCCTCTCGCCGAGGCGCACTATGCCGACCGACCGGAGGAGCTCGCTTCGACCCTCGCCGTGCAGCCGATGGGCCGCCCCGCGCGCCCCGCCGAGATCGCCGAGGTCGTCAGCTTCCTGCTGTCTCCGCGCGCGTCCTTCGTCAACGGCGCAGACTGGGCCGTCGACGGCGCCCACAGCGCGAGGTTCGCGTGATGGCTTCCCGCCGAGGACTCCACGGCGCCGTCGTCGACGATCTCGGAACACGGATCGTCAACGGCACCATCGCCCCCGGAACCGCACTGTCCCTCGACGATCTCGGGGAGGACTACGGAGTCTCGCGCACCGTGATCCGCGAGACGATCCGCGTTCTGGAGGCGAAGGGCCTGATCGTTGCGCGTCAGAACGTGGGTACCCGTGTCCTCGGTCCGGCTTCGTGGCACGCGCTGGACGTCGACATCCTCCGCTGGCGCCTCGCGAGCGCCGGCAAGCGGTCGGCCCGAAGGGACCTGCTGGAGCTGCGGTCGGCCGTCGAGCCGGCAGCCGCTCGACTCGCCGCGAACCGAACGAACCCCGCGTCCGCCGAGAAGCTCCTGGCTGCAGCCGAGGGAATGCGTCACGCGCTGGATGCCGACGACGTAGGGGCCTTCACTGCGGCAGACGTCGACTTCCACACGAACCTCTTCGATGCCACCGGGAATCCGCTCATCGCTGCATTGCTGTCGCTCGTCCGCGCGGCGCTCGACGATCGCATCGCAACGGTCGAAGACCACGGCATCTCCGCTCAGGCGGTCGAGTTGCATCAGGCGCTCGCCGAGGCTGTCGCTGCGGGCGATGCGAACCGGGCAGGTCGCATCGCCGAGGAGCTCATCCTCAGCTCCTCCGAGCCGTGATGACGACGCTGACGTTCGGTGCTCCCGACCTGCCAGACGGAGCGCGGTGGCGGAGTCTGCGCGGTGCGAGCGGGGAATGGCTTCATCCGGCGACAGGAGAGCGCACCCTCTCGAGCTTCACCTCCTCCTCGGTCGGCGGCTGGGATGAGATGCTGCCGACGATCACCGCGTGCCGCGTGCCGCACGACGCAGGCTTCGACGACTGGAGCGACCACGGTGACGCGTGGAATCGCCCGTGGGAAGGTGACGCCGACGATCACTGGGTCGACGTGGCATGGATGCGGCTCCGCCGACGGATCATGAGCCGGGACGCGTCCCTGCACCTCTCGTACACGCTCAGCAGCACCGCACCAGAGGACCGGCCCGTCCAGTGGGTCGCTCACCCCCAGTTCTCGTGGGAGCGGGGATGACTCTCGACGTCGGGAGGGCCGGTACCTGGAGGCGCACCCACCCGGCGGAAAAGGTCCAGAAGTTCGGCGCGAACCTGGATCCCGGGTCGTTGCTGGAATCGGCGGACGGTGCGAAATGGTGGTCTACCGCACCCATCGACCGTGTGGTTCTGCGCCGCTCCGACGGCTCCGGCCTGGAAGTGCGCTGGGACGGCATCGCCCTGCCGTGCGTCGCGCTCTGGCTGGACCCCGGTGCGTACGCATCGAGCCCGGTGATTGCGATCGAACCGGCCCTGGCCCCGTTCGACTCACTCGCTGACGCCGCCTCCGCCGCCGCAGCCCCCACAGTGAGCCGCAGTCACCCGCTGAGGTGGTGGATACGGTTGCGGGAGATCGGCGCTCCCGCCTCCTCTTCGGATTCCGCGCGGCCTACCGGCGACGCGAACCATTGGAGAGCTACCGGCTGATGGTCCAGCCGGTGCGGATGAGTGCTTCCAGTGGCAGCAGGCCGGCACCGGCAGCCACGGCATCTCCGCCGAACTTGGTGCTGTCGAGGGTGAACTGCGACGCGGGACGCACAAGCGCGTGGCGACGTATCGCCGCGTCGATCTCCGTCGGGTACTCGGCCATCAGCTTCTCGCCTACCCAGCCACCCAGGAGCACCCGGGTGGGGTTCGTGAGGTTGACCACCGTTCCGAGCGCCGCTCCCAGCTCGTCGACGACCGATGCGACGAGACGCTGCGCCCGCTCGTCACCGGCGCGGTCCGCGTCGGTGAGGTGGGTGAGCGCGGACCATCCCGAACCCGTCACGTCTGCACCCGTGGCCTTCCAGCGGCGGACGATGGCGTCGCCGCCGATGTAGGCCTCGACGCATCCGCGGTTGCCGCAACGGCAGAGGTCTCCGTTCAGCTGCAACGTCGTGTGCCCCCACTCTCCGGCTGCAGATCGACTTCCCGTGACGAGTTCGCCACCGCTGATGACTCCGAGACCGACGCCACGGCCCAGCATCGCGACCACGGCATGATCGGTGTGCTTCGCATTCCCGAACCAGAGCTCGGCCCGGGTCTGCAGCTTGGCGCCGTTCTCGGCGAAGGTGGGGATCCCCTCGAGGGAGCAGAGATCCGCGATGTCGACGGCATCCCAGCCCAAGCTCTGTGCGTAGAGCGTCTGGGTGCCGTCCGCGTTGTTCTCGACGATGCCCGGAAGGCCCAGTCCCACTCCGATGAGTGTGCTCCAGCGTTCCTCGTTGCGTGCTCGAAGCGCAGCCAGCGCATCCTGGATGTCCGAGGCGATGCGTTCCGGTGACTCCTCGACCTGCCCGCCACGGAACTCCCGGTCGATCCTGATCATGGACAGGTTGAAGATCTCCGCCGCGATGCCCCGCTCGCCGACGTCGATGCCGACGGTGATGGCACGATCGGCCCGCGGTGCGATGACGGCGATCGGGCGGCCGCCCTGGGACGACCTGCTTCCGCGTTCCTCGATGAGCCCCTCGTCGAGGAGCTCGACCACGATGTTGGCGACGGAGGCAGCAGACAGCCCGGTCGCATCCACGAGCTCGGCGCGCGTGGTCTCCTGATCGATGATGATCCGCTTGAGCAGAAGTGAACGGTTCCGTTGTCTCAGCGACGTGACCGTCGAGGGGTCCTTCTGTCGCTGTCCTGTGCGAGGGGGCGTTCGTCCGTTCACGATAAGTCGACGATACTCTTCGCCGGATGCGCGGACGGGATCGGCGAACGCCATCAGGCCACGACGACCCTGTGGATCATGGCCGCCCCTGTCGCCTCGACCACGATCGCGGCGCCATCCCACCGCGCGGTGACGAGCTCGGACGGATCGGCATGCACGGTCAACGACGCGGGTGCGGCAGCGAGCGGGTAGCGACGTTCATCGCCCGCGACCATTCGCACCGGAACCTGTTCGTCGTCCGCGTACGGCTCCCCGGCGGTGTGATGCCAGCGGGTCGTCTCTCCCAGAGCGGCCAGGTGCCTCGTGTCATCACCCGTCACCGGAGCGTGCCCCCACGCGGGGATGGAGAGAGGCGCCCGCGCGAACATGGCATCCACGACGGTGGGGTTGGGTGTGCATCGATCGAGTGCGACGGCCTCGACGAACTCGTTCAGGATCGCAGTCGCCTCTGCGGGCGCGGGCGTCTCAGCGGGGACGGCGATCTCGTCCCATCCTGTCGGGCGTGATGCGGAAACGGGCGACGTGCGTGTGTCCAGCTTCTTCCAGGGCCAGAAGTTCCACCCGATGCCGTGGCGTTCGTACAGACGGTGGGCGGTGTAGATCCATTCCGGGGTGTTCTCACCTCCCTCGCCCATATAGATGGGAAGGCCGAGGCGCTTCCGGGTTTCGAGGTACTCCTCGATGCTCGACTCGTCCGGCGGGCACCAGTAGCGGTGGAACTGCAGGGCGGAGTTGCGATCCCACACCTCGGTGAAGATCGACCAGTTCGTCGCCCAGTGCGCTCCTTCGTACATCAGGAGGTGGCGGGCGTCGACAGCGCGGATCGCGACGGTGAGGTCCTGGTAGAGCTGCGCGAGCTCGGTCGCGTAGGTGTGCTGCCACTCGTTCGGGAGGGGCTCGTTGAGGAGGTCGTAGCCGAGGACGACGGTGTTGTCCCGATACCGCCGAGCGATCTCCACCCAGAGCGAGATCGTCAGCGCGCGCCAGCGGTCGTCCATGAAGAGCTCGGGTCGGCCGTTCGGGGAGTCATCGATGTTGGTCCCGGTTTGACCTCCCGGTGCGCCGTGGAGGTCGAGCAGCACCCAGAGGCCATGTCGCTCGCACCAGGCCAGGAGGTCGTCGATGCGGTCGAACCCCTCGGCGAGGAACTCCCCGTCGTCGGTGACGAGGTAGCGGGAGTTCAGCGGCAGCCTGACGTGGTCGAAGCCCAGCTCGGCGATGCGGGCGATGTCCTTCTCGGTGATGAACGTGTCGCGGAAACGCGTCCAGAAGTCGGCAGCGGCCTCGGCGCCGACGAGCGACTCGATGCGCTTCTCGATCTGTCGCGGTGAGCTCATCTCGTCGCCGAACTTCCACATGTACCCCTCGGGCAGCAGCCAGTTGCCGAGCCCAACCCCTCGGAGCAGGAGGGCGTTGCCGCTCCCATCGACGATCGTGTGGCCGTCTGCATGGACGAATCCGTTGAATCTGGGCATGGATGCGCCTTTCATTTCAGGCCGGAGAGCGCGAAGCCCTGGACGACGAAGCGTTGGAAGACCACGAAGACGATGAGGATCGGAACCACCATCAGGGTTGCGGCCGCCATCTGCAGCGACGGGTTGGTCGCGATCTGCTGGTTGAGGAGGGCGACACCGACGGACAGGGTGTACAGCCGTTCGTCGTTGGCGAGGATGAGCGGCCAGAGGAAGCTGTTCCATCCGGCGATGAAGGTGAGCACGACCTGGACCGCGAGGATCGGCTTCGACAGTGGAAGCACGATCTGCGCGAAGATCCGCATCTCCGAGGCGCCGTCGATCCGAGCCGCCTCGAGCATCTCCGTCGGGATCGTGGACATGAACTGGCGGAACAGGAAGATGCTGAACCCCGACACGAGCGTCGGCAGGGCGATGCCGACGAGGGTGTTGGTGAGCTTGGCCCCGTTGAGAATGAGGTACGTGGGGATCATCGTCACCTGGACGGGGATCATCATGGTGACGAGGACCAGGAAGAACAGCGGCTCCCGCCCGCGGAAGTCGAACTTCGCGAAGCCGTAGCCGGCCATCGCCATGAGGAGCAGCCCCACCATGCTGATGAGGACGATGGCGAGCGTGTTCACGATGTACGGCCCGAAGTCGAGCTCCTGGAAGAGCTGCACGAACCACTCGAACGTGGGGTTCTGAGGTATCGGGACGGGCGGGTAGGCCACCGATTCGCTGCGCGGCTTCACAGACGTGAACACCATCCACAGGAACGGCAATGCGGTGATGAGGGCGCCGATGGCGAGGGCGACGCCGATGATGACGGTGAGTGCTCGCGACGACCCCTGGGCGCGCGGTCGTCGCGGAGGTCGTGCGACCGCCGCAGCAACGGTCAGATCAGTAGTCTGCATCGGCTTTCCTTCCGCGGATCTGGATGAGGGTGACCGCCGCGATGATGAGGAACAGGATCACGGATCCCGCGCTGGCGTAACCGAACTGGCTGGAGGAGAAACCGGTCTGATACAGGAACAGGGAGACGCTCGTCGATGCCCCGAGTGGCCCGCCCTTGGTCAGGACGAACGGTTCGTCGAAGAACTGCAGCCAGGCGATGATCGTCGTGATGGTGACGAAGAAGATCGCGAAACGCAGCAGCGGTATGACGATGGAGACGGCCTTGCGGAACTCGCCGGCGCCGTCGAGGCTCGCCGCTTCGAGGTACTCCTTGGGCACGCCCTGGAGAGCAGCGAGGAAGATGATGATGTTGAGCCCCGTCCCGCGCCAGACGGCGACCAGCACGAGCGAGAACTTGACCATCACGGGGTCGCTGAGCCATTGCACCGGGGGAAGCCCGACGAGCGACAGCAGGTAGTTGAACAGCCCGAACTGCGTGTTGTAGAGGTAGCCCCACACCAGGGAGATCGCGACGATGGCCGTGATGGCCGGGACGAAGTAGAACGAGCGCAGCGCGCGGAAGAACCAGTGTCCTGAGCGATTGAGCAAGAGTGCGATCACCAGCGACAGCAGCACCACGGCCGGCACACCGAGGATGGCGAAGATGCCCGTGTTCATCAGCGCTTGCCAGAAGCTCGGATCGGAGAACAGCGCGGTGTAGTTCTCGATGCCGATGAACTGGATCCGCGACCAGTTGCCGAGACCGGCGAGGTTCATGTCGGTGAAGCTCACCAACAGCGCGACGAGGATCGGAAGCACGCCGAAGGCCAGGAGGAGGGCCATGGCGGGCGCGATGAGAACGTAGGGTGCTGACCGGGTTTTCATGTGCACTCCAGGAAGTGGTGCGGGGCGGTGACCGAGGGCCACCGCCCCGTGTCGGAGGCGGCCTACTTGGTGGAGGTGCCGCTGGTCGCGCTGATGAGCCCGTCGATGGCATCGTCCGTGTTCGCGCCGGTGAGCACGATGGAGTTCAGCGCATCCAGGAGCGCCTTGCCCGTGTCCCCGTCCCAGTTCGGAACGAGCGGGAGGAGCTTCGCGTTCAGCAGCTGCTCGGCATACACGCTGGCGAGCGGGTCATCGACGAGTGCGCCGTCGGCGAGCGCGGCCTTCACCGTCGGGAGCTGGCTGTCGAGCTTGTACCACTCCAGCTGCGTGGCGGGGTCGGAGAGGTAATCGAGGAGCTTGAGTGCCCCCTCCTCGTTCTTCGTCGAGCCCCACACACCCAGGTTCGAGCCTGCGAGCAACGAGGTGTTGTCCTTCGCGGCAGGCACCGGGGCGACAGCCCACTTGCCGTCGAGTTCCGGAGCCGCGTCCTTGATGGCGTTGGCCAGGTAGGGCCCCGACAGCAGCAGGGGCGTCGTCCCCGAGGTGAAGCCCTGGGTCTGGTCGAAGTCGGCGTTCGTCGGAACGGAGCCGTCCGCGTAAAGGCCGGTGTAGAGATCCACGGCATCGCGGAACTCAGGCGTGTCGAAGTCGATGTCGCCGTCAGCGCCGACGATGTCGCCCCCCTGATCCCAGGTCATGATCACGGGGAGGCTGGAGTCCCACTGCGGGATGTAGTACCCGTACTGGCCGTCACCCCGGGCGGCGAGCGTCTTCGCGTCCGCACGCAGGTCGTCCCAGGTCTTCGGCGCTTCCGTGATGCCCTGTTCGGCGAGGATGTCCGTTCGGTAGTAGAGGACACGGGTGTCGCTGACCCAGGGGACGCTGACGACGTTCCCGCCGACAGCGGTGGCGTCGCCGCCGATCCCGTCGATGAACTTGTCCGATGCGAGGTTCTCATACCCCTTGAGCGTGCTGTCGTCGAGCGTGAGGAGCGCGCCGGAGTCGGCGAACGTGCGCAGCTTCGAGACGCCGATCTGGATGATGTCGGGGCCTTCGCCGGATGCGACCGCGGTGGTGAACTTCTGGTCGATGGCGTCCCACGGGATCGCCACGGTCTTGACGGTGATGCCGCTGTCTTCGGCGAACGGGGCGACGAGCTCGTCGAAATGCGCGGAGCTGTCCCCCATCACCCACACGGTGAGCGAGTCGGCGGATGCGCCATCGCCGTCGCCGGCACCGGCGGCGCAACCGGCGAACAACAGGGTGCCGGCGGTGGCGCCTGCCAGGATCGGCAGGATGCGTGATCTCTTCATTGAGGTTCCTTTCGGGTGGTCGTCACGCTCGGGGAGAGCGGATACGGCGTTGTAGCGACGACGGGTCGGCTGGTACAGGTGTCGCCCACCGAACTCCTTTGTCCAGACCTTATCCTAAGTCCTAGACAAAGTGCGAGCGGGTTGCCAGAATTGGCGCACTCGCACACCGGGTGCGACCTGAACAACGGAGTTTCAATGAAGAAACGATTGCTCGCAGGTGCTGTGGTCGCCTGCCTGGCTGCGGTGGCGCTCGTGTCGGCACCCGTGGCCGCGAACGCGGCGCCGCTCGCGGCCGGTGACTTCCTGAAGGTGAACGGCAACGTCATCAAGACAAATTCAGGCACCGGCTCGACCGTTAACCTCCGCGGAACCAACCTCGGCGGGTGGCTCACGCAGGAGGACTGGATGTCCCCCCTGGGCGAGTTCGCACTCGACCGGACCGGCTGGGCGCCCACGGCGTCCGCGGGCAACGCAGCCCTCGCCTTCGACGGAGACGACTCCACCCGGTGGACGACGAACGCAGGCCAGTCGGGATCCGAGTGGCTCGGTGTCGATCTCGGGGCAGCGTCGCGCTTCAACCGCATCACCGTGAACCACACGAACTTCGCGGCAGGCGACTTCCCGCGCAGTCTCACCGTCCAGGTCTCCGCGAACGGATCGTCGTGGACCACGGTGGCCACGGTCGCCGGCGCCGCGGCGAACCGGGTCACCACGGCCGCCTTCGCCCCGACGGTCGCCCGCTATGTGCGACTCACTCAGACCGGGTCAGCCGGCGACTGGTGGTCGGTCGGAGAGTTCAACGTCTTCAACGACGCCACATCGTTCGACCGCACGCAGTGGACGGCCACGGCGTCGGGCGGCACCGCAGCCGCGGCCCTGATCGACGGCAACGTCGACAATCGGTGGACCAGCAACGCCGCACAGGCACCCGGTCAATGGGTTCAGCTGAACCTCGGCGCGCGCATGACCGTCAACAACGTCACGCTCGACACCCAGAAGAACAACTCCTCAGAGGGGGATTACCCCCGCGGCTACACCGTCCAGGTATCCAACAACGGCTCCACCTGGACCCAGGTGGCCTCGGGCGTCGGCACGTTCAAGGCGACGAACATCACCTTCGCGCCGGTGTCCGCGCAGTACGTGCGCGTGAACCAGACGGGAACCGCGGCACAGTGGTGGTCGATCGGCGAGATGGCCGTCGCGTTGAACTCCGACGACTACAGCCTTCAGGTCGATCTCAACGCACGGTTCGGCACCGCCGGCGCACAGGCCATTCGCGATGCTCACGAAGACACCTGGATCACCGCGGCGGACTTCGACAACATCGCCGACCTCGGAGTGAACTTCGTCCGACTCCCCCTCGGCTGGATGACGTTCCTGAACGTCGACGGCACCTTCAAGGCGGACCCCTGGAAGAAGATCGACTGGACGATCGATCAGCTCAGCCAGCGCGGCATCTACACGGTACTCGACCTCCACACCGTGCCCGGCGGTGGCTGCCCGTGGGGCAGCTGCGGACGGATCGGCCCCAACCCCAACGGTTTCTGGGGCAGTGCCGACGCTCAGACCTGGACCGAGAACATCTGGAAGGCCATCGCCACGCGCTACAAGAACAACCCCGCCGTCGCCGCGTACGACCTCATCAACGAGCCCCTCATGGACTTCAACGAGGACGCCGACGACGTCGCTCAGAAGAGCGCCGTCTACAACCGGCTCTACAGCGCGGTCCGAGCCATCGATCCCGACCACATCATCATGATGGGAGCCTTCTTCGGGTACCAGAACATCACCCCCCCTTCCACGTACGGATGGACGAACGTGATGTATCAGCTGCACCCGTACGACATGCCGAACCAGAAGGACTGGAACGCCCAGAACCAGCTCGTCACGAACCAGCTGAACGCGCTGCCAGGACTGCTCTCCAACCCGGGCGTGCCCGTCCTGTTCGGCGAGTACTCGCTGTACTACTACGACGACGTGTGGGCACGATGGATGGCCGGCCTCAACGCGCAGAATCAGTCGTGGTCGAACTGGACCTACAAGGTCAAGGGCGGAGACGCTGACGGCCAGGGGTACTGGGGCTTCTACTCGAACAACCCGAGCCCCGTGCCCGTCATCAATACCGACGGATCCGCGACCTTCATCCAGAAGCTGCAGCGTTTCGGCACCGCGAACTTCACCGCGAACGACCGCATGGCGGCGACCGTGAAGAAGTACTCGGGTGGTTCGAGCGCGTTCACCCCGGTCTCGGTCAGCAAGTCCGGCTGGACGGCGACGGCATCCTCCGTGGGCGCGGGTTCGTCGCTCGCCGGCGGTATCGATGGGAACAGCTCGACGCAGTGGAACACGGGCGCCAACCAGGCGAACGGACAGTGGTACCAGATCGACATGGGAGCGAACCGCACCGTCGCGATGGTGACGGTGCAGACGCCGAACGGTCAGCGAGACGACTACCCGCGCGGGTACGTGCTCCAGCTCTCGACGAACGGCACCACCTGGACGACTGTGGGCACGGGAATCGGCTTCGGCTGGAAGCGGCCGATCTCGGTCACACCGCAGACCGCCCGTTACATCCGGATCACGCAGACCGGAACCGCCACCAACTGGTGGAGCATCGATGAGGTGACCGTCTACTCCTCGTACTGACACCGTGCGTGGGTGGTGCCGCGCTCCGGCGGTGCCACCCACGTCATCCGGCCGACGAGCACCCGCAGTCACCGGCACCGAAAGCAGCGCCGCGAAGACAGATGCAAGAAGCCAGGAAATCAAGGAGACCTCGCCTACAGGATTCGCGCCTGGATCGGCCGGATCGGCATGAGGACAGGAAGGTACGCCGCATAACTGCGGCTCGGGGCATGAGGATGCGGCATGGATGCGGGCGGTTCAACGGCTGCTGGAATGAGAAGAGCCGGTCAGATTTTAGGCCTGACCGGCTCTTCTCAATTTACGAACAGATAGCCCTGAATAATCGAACAGGGCCCGCTGTGGCCGTATTCGTTTATCCGCCGATCCCTTGAGCCTCAAGGGATTCAGACAGGCACTTTCCGAAGCGATTCCACGCTAAGCCCAAGAAACTTCCACGGTCGCGAGTTCTCCCCAGGTCAGCCAGGGTTTCTCCGACCCCGTTCCGAGCAGGTCTCCGCGCATGACCGTTGGCAACGCAAGTCGAGAGGGGCCTGCACGCAAGTACGATCCACGCATGTACTCCTTCCGCGTACCCGTGACCCTCGGAGGCGCCCGACCTGACACCGACGACGACACACTGATGCTCGTCGAGTCAGCTGAGGAGCGTGTCTGGATCCAAGCGTCCGGCCCTCTCAAGAACGCGACGCGAGCCACGTTTCGTGGCTCTGGCTACGCCACGGACGCTGCCGCAGAAGCGCGAGGCAAGGAGTTGTGCTCCACGCTCCGCCTCGCCGCACTGCGCGCGGGCCTGTCCGTCGACTTCATGGAGCGACAATCCTTCACCGCTTTGAGTGAGCATGCGTTGGCCGCCGTGAACGACACCGTTCCCCAGAACGTTCGCGTCATCAATGAGCGCGCCGGCGTTCGGGTCCACCTGTCTGAAGAAGAACTCTTCACCTTCACGATGAGCGCCGAAGGCCACGTGCTCAGCCCACCGGTAGACATCGCGAACTGGTTCGCTAACGCCCTTCGTCAGGTCGTTCCGACGAATCGTGTTCATCTGGCATTCGACCTGTTCAATCAGGCCGGCCGTGCACAGGGAGCAGATTCGCTATTGCTCACACTGGTGTCAGCCGTCGAAACGCTGGTGACCACCGCCAAGGTCTCTGCCAGCGAGCAAGAGCTCATCGCGCTCCTCGCTCAGCAGGTGGAGTAGTCGGACGTCGTTCGAGATCCTGAGCGACGAGCAGCGCTCGCGAACCGAGTGCGGGGACTCGAGAACGAGTCGATCCGAGCAGGCGCGATGCGGTTGGTCCGTCGGCTGGAGCCACGCGAGTACGGAGGAATGAGGGCGACCAAGTTCTTCGACCGCGTATACGAGTTGCGGAGCGGGCTCTCACACGGCGATGCTCCATCGTGGCGCGACGTGGGAAACATGGTCAGCGAGCTCGGGCGATTCACCTCCGACCTCATCGACCTTGAGTTCACGTCGCCCACATCAGCGGATGGGACCTGAAACCTCGATCCCAAGCCAGCGCTGGAGTGCAGCTTTCAGCGGCAGAGCCGGGCTCATCGTCGGCGCCGAATGAACGAGAGGGCCGGTCAGACACTTCTCACCGACCCCATCGTTACGCGAGCTTTCTCCGAAACTGAAAGGGTAAACGCATCCGTCCGCGTGTGCTGGCGGCCGAGGGCGCCGACGCTGTGGTCGCAGCAAGCAGACCCACAGGAGGCTCCAACGACGTGGGTATCGCCGTGATCGTTCCGTTCGTTGTCGATCTCCCGAGTCAGATCGCAGCCGGAACCAGCATCCAGCAGATGTAGTACGTCGCCGCGGCGAGAACTCCCAGCACGAGAACCGGCAACACGAAGTGCCTGACCTGCAGCGGCGTGTGAAGCGATGCAGCCAGAACTGCACCTGCGAGCGCCCCGCCGGATAGGGCGAATGCGATCCCGCCATAGATGCCGGCGAAGTAGAGCGGGTGGCTCTCCCAGGGGACTTCTCCCGTCATGTACAGATACTCTCCGCCAACCGACGAAGCCAACGTGGCCGAGATGCCGAAGCAGACCCAGGCCGCGATAGCGAACACCACGAAAACGACCAGGCCGATGACAATCAGGATCCGTCTCCCACTGCTGCGGCCGTGCGACACCCTCTCGAACTCCCGGGTCGTTTCCATCTGACTCACTTTCATTTGGAGCTTTTCCCAACGCCCCTCGTAGGCCATCCGCGAGCAGCCCGAGGACAATGTCCCTAGGGTCGGTCAGCGAAGGCCGATCCCTTTACCGCGTGACAGCAGGAGGACGGTAGCCGTCAGTCCGAGGCCGATGAAGAGCGTGATGTACTTTCGGTCCTTGTCGCCGATCTTGGCCCGGGCGGCGATGTGCTCCGTGTCTTTCACGGCCACCCGAGCCTCGATGGTGCCGAGCAGATCGTAGATGCGGTCGACTTCCTCCGCGCTGACGTTCGGGTCGCGCAACCGTGCGTACAGTTCGTCGACGTTGTGATGCGTGAACTTGTAGTACTCACTAGCGAGATTCTCAGTGGCCTCACGTTCAGCGTCCCCTGTCGCGCGGATGGCGTCGACGCCGAGGCGAGCGACCTTCGCCAGCTGCGGGTGCAGCTCGAGAAGGGCCGCGAGGTCGTTCGTCTTCCCGAGCAGTCGCCGCGCTTCTTCCGGCGTGGGGTTAGCCCAGTCATTGACTTCCGGTTCGCTCGACGACTCGTCTGCTTCCGTCATGTGAGTGAGCCTCTCGTTCTGCGGGCAGGAAGCACCAGTATGTCCCAGCCAGAGGTGATGGATTACAGAGTCTTAGACAGGACGGGCGGGCACATGGCGTCTACTGACGGGGGTTCAGTGCCCCGCGTGAGCGCGCTACTCGAGATCCAGTCCGTATCCGCGCCGCTCGACTCCAGAATTCAGGACAGATCGAGCATTGGGAGATCGGCTTCGCTCAGCAATTCAGCCCGCCAGTTACTTTCTTTGCCGTTGACGAGCTCACGTGAAATCCGTGGCTATGTTTAGGCTGGTCAGCCGCAGTTTCGGGCGCAGAAGGTGCGCCCGATGTGGAGATGCGGCCGGTCGGTGCACACGCGTGACCTCTCGGACAGAGCAGCACGCGGCGAGGTGGATCACCCGGGTCGGCGGACCAAATGGGGGACAGACGAGGGGCCCGATAGATGGAACCATGCCGAGCGTGAAGAATTCAGTTCGTACATTGTCAGTTTCCGCTCTCCTCACCTCGCTTTCCGTCCTGATGGCGTTCGGTTCGGTGACCCCCGCAGCAGCAAGCGTCTCCGATGACCCAGCGGTGGAGGCGGCGATTCTCGAGGTTCGAGAGTCGCTTCCTGCCAGCGAGCTTCTGAAGTTCGATGCCCTCAGTGAGGCTGATCAGGATCTCTTCGTGGAGTCGATCACTGACCTCGATGCTTATGACTTCGTTGTCGTAGAGGATGAGACGAGCATGACGCCTGACTCACTGTCGGCTCGGGCGGCCACGAAGACTTACAGCAAGGTCTACACGGTGAATGCCGAGCTCTTCGGGATCACGACGGGGCAGTATCGGCAAGAGATTCGGTACAGTGTCAACGGATCGACCACCAAGGCTCCGCACTTCTGCAGCGGAACGTTTACGGGTTGGGCCGGCTTCTGGTCTATCTCCAACAGCAACTCGAGTTGGGTGAGTGGCAACAAGGCATACTGCAGCACGAACTACACGCTTTCGGTCCTGTGGCAGGGGAATAGCGCTCAGATGAACAAGCAGATGCAGCAGACCGGAACGAGTGGAGGAAGCATCAGTGGCTATCTCAAGAACATCTAGCAACGAAGCAGCCAGCCGGTCGCGACTGTCCCTGACCCTCCCCTATGTCGCTCTGCTCGTTGGAGTCGTCCTGGCGGTCGCTTCGAGCTGGGGGCTTATCGTTCTTGTCGCCAGCATCGTTTTTGCCCTGCTCTCTCTGCGGCGGCAGACGAAGGCGCGAACACTGCTGGTTGTCCTCATCGTCCTGGCCTCCTTCGTGCTACTCGCAACCCTCGCTGTGTCTCTGACTCTGGCGGCAACGACCGGGTCAACATAGATCGAATTCTTGACCCAAGCATGGAAGGTGGGCGTGGGGAGCGGATCGGTGACAACTGATCCGCTCCCCACGCCCCTTTGAACGACTTCGTCCACCAGATCTGACCCGTGCCGGACCAAGTCATAGTTTGGTATCCAGGCCGAACGCCAAAGCGGCTCCAGCGATGCCAGTCGCCGGCTGGCACGCTGTCAGACAGATGCTGATTCAGGATCGGAACGGAATGGTGCTGCGGGAGACATCGACATCCGGGTAGCCGTTGAGCTCGAGGAACTCCTTCGTCGCGTCGATGACCTCGTCTCCGAGCGGGGTAGGTCCGATCATCACGGAACGGATGGGCAACTTGCCTGCAGCGGTGAGGTATCTGTCGTTCGCATTGTGCTGGTTGTCCTCGTTTACGGCAGAGAGCTCGATGAACGGGGTGACGCCGAACCGGCCTTCATAGTGGTGCACGAACTTCCACCGTGGGTTCACCTCGAGGATCATCCGTGCCTCGCGCTCGTCTTTGAACGCGGGATGCTTCAGCTCGAGCATCTTGATGTCGGCGAGTTCATGCCAGGGGAAGAACAAGTCAGAGATAGGGTTCTTCTTCTTCTCCGCCAGCTTGGCGATCCTGTCCACTCGAGCGTCGACGCCGGCCGTGTTGTAGCGAACTTTCCGCCACGGAACGACTTCAATGTGCACCTGGTCCGGGTTCACGATGATGCTGCCCTCTTCGTCGCGCTCGATCTCCCACCCGGCTGGCGGGTTCGGGTGCTCCGTCGCATCAGTCCGTTGGATGGGGAGGAGGTCGACGGTCGCGTCAAGTTCGATGGCGTACGAGACTTTGCCTCCGTACCCCCGCCACACCGTGAGAAGGTCTGGCTTCCGCGCGGCGCACAGGAGGAAGAGGTCGAGTCCTCGCCGCTCGGCGTGCTTCATGAGGCTGTCGAAGCGAGCTTGATGCGCGGTCGGGACGGTCGTGCGTCGTGTCTTCGCAGCAGCTTGCAGCAGGCTTGTGGCGTAGTCAGCTTCTCGAGAGTCGTTGAGGTGACGGAAGGAGGTTGCACGCAGGGTGTCATAGGTGACGATCCCTTCAAGCCCACGACCGTCCGTGTAGTGCCAAATCGAGTCCAGTGTCATCACTTACCCCAGGTTCTGATGGCGTCGCTCTCCAGCGTCCGCGCCGGTATGTCAGCGCAATCCTAGAGATTGCCCGAGCCAGGAGCGCGCACATGACGAACGGCTGTCTCAAATCCTGCAGCAGGAGTGACGCCTCGAGGGCTCAGGTACGCCCTGCGTTTTCCGGTCGCCCATGCGACGACAACCATGACGTCGCGAATCAGCCTTGCGCTGCGGGGTACTGATTCTGTGCGCGATACTCATCCGCGCGCCGCGCGGCGTCTGCGGCTGATTGGGTCGCAAGCGCGGCACGTGTCTGCACACCGACTGCCCTCGCGTGCAATGCGAGCAACGCGGTAAGGATGCCGATCCCGATGAGCGTCGAGCCGATTGAGAGGCTGAAAAGCGATGTGCGCCACTTCTCCGGGTCGATCTCCAGGAGCGATCCGGTCGGCCAAGACGCGTATCCGTCGAAGACGAAGATGGCCCCGATGATGAGGTTACAACGGTTGTCCATGTCAGCAACTTCACCTGAGCAACCCTACTGTTGCCAACGCCACCGCCCCCGTGCACCTGAGGACGACTCCCGTCTTCACTCGCGCCGCCGAGAAAGGAATACGGCGGGCTGATCACTTTGCGCAGATGTGGTCAACGATGTCACTCATGTTGGAGGAACGGTCGTCGCCACCGCCTGGGAGAGCGGACCAATATCTCTGGCAGGAAGGCGGGCAGCACATCCACGCATGGAAGAGGCCCCGACTCGTGAGAGCCGGGGCCTACGCACTGTTGCTACAGAGGGATCGACGCACCGAATGCGTCGAGCTCAGCAGCACCTGTCTCCAGGATCACGGACAACTTCTCCGCTCACCGCCTGGAGATCTGCTCTGCGCGCATGGTGCCCGCAAAGGGACTCTGGCATGTTGTGTCCCGCGGTCGGCACTCGGCTGTCCGCCACTCACCCAGGGGGGTAAATATGCGAAAGACAACCAAGTTCCTGTCGGTTGCCGCGGTTGCTGCCGCGCTCATCTTCGGATCGGTCGTGCCAGCATCTGCCGATGCGACAGAAGCGTACGTCGGCGACTGCGGTGGGCCCACCGCACCTACGAACAAGTTCAAGATCAACAGCTACGGCGATTCCGCCTGGCTCACCTCGAAGAACGGCTCGTTCCTCACGAGCATCCAGTACGCGCCGAATACGGGCGTGTATCACACGGCAGGCCGCAAGACGAAGTCGTACAGCTACGTCTCGTACGGCGCCGGGAAGACATTCCAGTACTTCACCCGCGCCTGCCTGTAATCGGAGGTGGCGGTCGTGAAAGGAAACCTCTGGCCTATCGCCGCGGCACTCATCGTCTTGCTCCCTCTCGCAGGGTGCAGCGCCTCTGAGGAGTCAATCGACGAGATGCCGAAGCCACCTGTGATGCAGTCCGCAGAGAGAGATAGTCAACTTCAGGCTGCCCAAGAACAAGCTGAGGGCCTCTTTCACGACCGCTTCCCCGACCAGCCCGTGCCGGAGGCGAGCCTGATTCGTGCGGTAGCCCCGAGCGAATGGTCCGAGACGACAGCCACGTGCATGACCGAAGCAGGGTTTGAAAGTCACGTGAAGTCGGGGTATGTGGAAACCGCCTCGTTTCCCGCAGAGCAGGAGCTAGCGCAAGCAATCGCTGTCTACCAGTGCCGCGTGGCCTATCCCATCGATCCCGCGTACCAACAGCCGTACACCGCAGAAGAAGCCACGTACCTCTACCGCTATCTCGTGGACACCGTTGTCCCATGCCTCGACGGCGAGGGATACACGGTGCCTGACGTGCCGAGTGAGGGTACGTTCGAAGAACAACTCAACTCCGGCCAGGAGTGGAATCCGTTCGACTCTCTGGATCCTGGCTCCGAGGAGAAGTACATGGCATTGATGGGGGCCTGCCCCGCCAAGCCTGCAGGATTCCGCGGAAACTGAGTCGCCCGAAGGAGGAGCACCATGACACCGACGCTGCGCCTCGACAGGGTGGGCGTCCGTCGGCGCGGACGGGTCATCTTGCATGACATCTCCATGGAGTGCCAGCAGGGCACCGTCACGTCGCTCCACGGATCGAACGGGGCCGGGAAGTCGACCCTTCTGGGTGTGGCGACAGGATTGATGGAGCCCAGCTGGGGGACGGTGCAAAATCGAAGCGCCAGCACCTCCTACCTCCCAGAGCGGTTCAATCCTCCATCCGGCATGAGCGTTGCCACTTACATGAACTGGGTCGCGGGCACCCGGGGGCTCCAGCGCCGCGCTCGCTACCGGGCTGTCTCGACAACATTGGACTCGTTGGGCTTCACCGGCCCGTGGGGACCGTTGCGACTGCTGTCGAAGGGGAATCTGCAGCGGGTCGGGATAGCCAGCGCTCTCATCGGGGCAACCGGGCTCATCGTGCTCGACGAACCTTTCACCGGGCTGGATGCCGCAGGTACCGATCTTGTCACGCGAGCGATAGAAGATGCCCGTGCCATGGGGAGCACTCTGCTCGTCGTTCACCATGGTGCGGCCCCCTTTGCCGCTTCGCAGTCCCTCTGGCTCGAGGAAGGGAAGCTCACGCCTCGGTCACCTATCCGTTACGTCATTCACGCGTTGACCAACGATTCCCTGCCGGCGCTTCCTGACACGACGATGGTCATGCCCGCCTCGATGGGGCGCGCCGTCATCAACTCAGCTTCTGACACAGTTGAAGCCACGCTCCGCGCAATTCTCAGCGCTGGGTGGGTCGTGGAAGGCGTGGAGCGGGAGTGAGGTCTACTCGTTATGTTCTGCGCAGGAATGTTGTGCGGCTGACCTGGCTCGGGCCCGCAGCGGGGTACCTCATCGTGGTGGTCGCACTTATGCCGTACTCGGCGCCACTGCCGAGTATGTTGCCGATCCTTGGAATCGGATCCCTCCTCGTCGGCGCCTGGGTGTCGGTGACGACTATTGACGGCGATGACCCCAGCCAGAAGAGTGTGGTTGCGCTCGCGAGCGGAGGACGCGTCCGAGCTCGAGCGGGAGAGGCCCTGGCATCCTTCCTTTTTGTGTCCGGATTGTCGGTCCTCGGATTGACGGCCGCGTTCGTCCGCGCGTCGCCTGCGCCGACTCCTCATGCGATAGTGCCTCAAGCCTCCGGCTGCCTCTTGGCTCTAGCTTCGTCCGCGCTTGTCGGTGTCGCTCTCGGCTACGTGGGCGCCTGGCCAGTCCTTCAGCGCACTCCCCTCACTCTGGGCGTCGTGTTCTTGGCAGCGGTCGCGCTCATCATCGTGCCGATGTCCCCGATGAACACACTGCTGATGCGAGTGGACGACCATGTCGACCTTCTCGGAGTGGTCGCAGCGTCGGCTGGCATGCTGTTGATCGCCGCCGCGTGCTTCGGCGTCGGCAGCCTCCTCGCCGTGCGTCGGTGGCGACTCACCTCACCTAGTTGATGCCGGCGCCCTTACCGCGAAGTGGTAGCGGGTTTCGGAAGCGACCGAGGGGTACACACTGCGCTGGTGCAATCAGCCTGGTGGTCTACGTCGAAAGATGATGGACAGCACCTTCCGTGCGTTCTTCCCCCGTGGGCCTGTGCCGAGAACCGCCACCCACATGATGGGCATGATGACGACGAGAGCGAGCAGCGACAGCGGTCCGCTTGCCTCAGTGAGCAATGGGGCGATGTCGAACATCGCGTCTCCCAACTAGTGCGGAGCCCAGGACAAGGCACTGATGGTTGACGGGAATGCTAACAAAAGTTCGTGCGTGGCTGATGAGATCGACGACAAGTCGGGCCTCCGAGAGCCTGCCTGGGGACTCGAGGTATCCGTCTCGTGCGTTCTCGCCACTTCGCGTCCAGCGCACCTGGCGCTTTCCGCGACACCGGCCGGGTTCCCGCCCGTTTCCAGTGTCCTGCCACCGCCGTGACGCATCGCCTACGGTGGTGTGTCGGAGGGCGAATCGCCCATCGACTATTGTTCCGCGCCGGTCTCTAGCCTTTGCGAATTCACTCCCGGCCTCTAGCCGTTCGCGTCATACTGTGCGGACTCAATCCGCCCATGTTCCCTTTCGGGCTCCGCCCGTGTGGGAGGAGTGTTCTTATCCACCTGGGACAGGAACTTCCCCCACAACGTAGCACACACATACGCATCTGCCGTATCGCCTACTTTGCAACATACGGACTTAAGTTCGTAAGTATGCAGCGAACTACAGGATCTGAGACAAGCGGATCAGAAATGGCTCGACAACCGAGGCCTCATCACGCGCATCGGGTTCATCTGCCTGGCAGCGAGCATCGCCGTAGGGCTGGCCGGGTCCATCGCCGCATTCCCCCTAGAGGTCCCGCCGGCTCCAACCCCGACACCCTAGGACGGTTGCGACTTTGAGTCGAAAGGTATTGTCCGCAGCACTCGTCATGTCCGAGGGTCCCGATACCGTTCGAGAAACCACTTGACGGAGGCGCAATGCACGTAGGGCATTCATCACAGACCGAAGACGACCAGGCACTGACCGCCGACCTTCACGAGTGGCTGACCGGCAACCGGCAGGTGGAAGGCCTGTTGGACGACTACATGTTCCGCGGCAACGTGCCGCCGTGGTACTCCGAGCTCCTCTCCAACCTCACTCTGCTCTGCGGTGGCGACATGGTCGAGGCTGCATTCGTCGATATGGACGTGGACACGTACATGGTCAGTGTGCGGGTGGTGACGACACATCGGATCGTTGAGGCACAGGCCACGGGGCGTCGAGAAGCCCGGGACCTCGAGTGCCGTGCCGTCTCCCGTCGGGGCGTCAGCGAGGTTCGCACAGAGGAGCCATTCGGACTTGTGGACCGTGACGAACGACGCACCTGGCCCGGTGTCTTCGCGCTGACCGTCACCGTCGAAGGCTTCGACGAACCGTTGCGCCTTGCGCCTAGCAACCAGTCGAGCTTCGGAGCCCGCCAGCCTGACATGAACGCTCTGACCCGCTCATTCCTTACCAACCTCGACGGGTAGAGACGGAGTGCGGAGGGGCGAGGCCCCTCTTCGGCATCAGGGAACACGGAGTTCCCGGATTGGTTCACGGCGGCTCGCAATCGTGGCTGGCACAAGCGCAGCGAGAAGTGCGGTGATCAGCGTGAGGATACCGAGCGCCGCGGTGAACGCAAGCCCGGGCCATGGATCCCCGGAGGCGAGTAGCAGCACCCCGGAGAGCACTGACCCCACGAGGATCCCGGTGAGTGCGAGCATCCCCGTCTGAGCGAGCAGGAGACCGATTATGAGGCCGCGGGTGGCACCGAGGGCCCTACGGCGTCCGAAGTCCTTCCTTCGCATCATGACGAGGCCGTACAGGAGGATGGCGACGAGCATTCCCGTCAGCCCGAGAAGCGCGACGACCAGTCCTCGCGAGAATGATCCCAGTTGCCCTTCAATGAGCCCGCGAAGATGCGCGAGGGCTTCGCTGGTCTGAACGGTAATCTTCGTCGGATCATCGGCGCCGAGAACAGAGACAACTGCGTCGCTGACCGGAGCCACCAACTGTGGAGAGTCGGCGATGACGATCACGACGCTCAGCACCTCGTCACCCGAGGGCGTCGGTTGAGGAACAAAGACGGCCGGTTCGAGCCCCCGGAGGAAGTCGGGCACGTCGAGGCTTCCTGCCACGCCGTATGCTGCCCCGTTCATGAGCGCCACCCCGCCGATACCATCGGGCATTCCGAGTTGCTCGAGTGCGGCCACGGAGGCCCACGCGGTCGAGCCTGGAACCGGGATCCTGGACGGAACACCGAGACGCTCGAAATGAGACCCGAAAGCAAGACGCACCGGGACCTTGACGCCGTCAGGCACGGCCGAGTTCGTCGCGTCCACCGCCTGGGAGAACCCCGCAGCCCACTCGATGCCTTCGATGCCAGCGAGACGATCCATGACGCTGCTCGTGACGCCCGCACCGGCCTCGGCACGCACCGTGATGGAGCGGGTGCCTGCCGAGTCAATGGAACCGAGAACCTGCTGCTCCGCGCCCACCGTACGACCAGTCGTGAGCATCACAGTCAGGATCATGCCGACGACCATGAGCACCGTGACAGCAGACGCTACCGGTTGTGAGCGCGCGGAGGCGGCCCCCTCCCTGACTACGGCCCACATCAGAGGCGAATCTCCGCGTCGCTGGCTGCCGCGACACCTGGCGAATGTGTGACGACGATGACGGCATTGCCCGCGTGCGCGTGCCCTCTGAGCGCCTCGACAACGAGTTCACTGGTCGCCGGATCAAGGTTGCCGGTCGGTTCGTCGGCGAGTAGCACTCGTGGCGCGTTCAGGAGCGCCCGGCACAGTGCGATTCGTTGAGCCTGCCCGCCAGACACCTGGCCGGGTTTGCGGTTCGGCGGGAGGTCGACCCCGAAGCGTTCCAGCAGGTCTCGCGCTCTTCTCTCAGCGGCGGCGCGTGACTCGCGCCGGTAAAGAGCCGTCTCCGTGACGTTGTCGAGGATACTGCGCGTCGCGTCCAGCGCGGCGTCTTGGAACACAAAGCCGAACTGCTGCGCGCGAAGTCGTGCTCGAGGAGCGTCCCGAGCGCTTGCAGCATCTTCGCCGTTGACGATGACCTGCCCAGCCGACGGGCGGAGCATCAATCCCAATAGGTAAAGCAGCGTGGACTTCCCCCGCCCGGACGGCCCGGTGATGGCGGTCATGCTACCGGCAGAGAACTGCGCCGACCATCCATTCAGGACGAGCGAGCCGGGCACGTAACCGAAGTCGACGTCCCGCGCCTCTAATGGCACTCTCAGGTCCGTCATCAGCCTGGCTCTTCCATTGCCGGCACGCGCACCCGCAGACCCTCCGGCGCGCCAGTGATCACCGACATGCCTTTGGCTGAGGCTACGACCTCGACAGGCACTCTGTTGTCGTCGCTGTCGATCACGGCCGTGTCATTGGTCGCAGTCGTGACCAGTGCTGCGGACGGCACAACGAGCCCGTCGACCTGCTCGACGGTGACAATCTTGGATGGAAGCGTGGCCTGCCCCGATATGGGCACCTGACCACAGAAATCACCGCACAGCACCGCCCCCTCGGCTCCCGCCACGGCGATGGTCACTGTGCCGTCGTCCGCGTTCCTCTTCTGCTCTCCTGCAACGCCCGGCCACACCTGACCGTCCGGTGCAGTGACCTCGACCGAGCCTCCGGCCGGAATCATGGCTGCCTGCGCGTCCGTCACGGGGATCCAGAATGCGGGCGCCGGAGCCAAGCCAAGAATTGCTGACTCTCCACCAGAGAGGGTCAGCCCTCTCGCGATGAGCTCTGGATCGAAAGCCACACGCGACGGGAGCTGGGGAAGGAAGACAACGTCTCCGAGAGCGACCACACCGGTCTTGTCCACGCCCAGCGACCCCTGCCACGATGTGATGGCCGTGACTGTTCCTTTCCCAGCCTTGCCATCGATGGCGCCACCGTAATGGCCCAGGGATGCAAGCATCTGCTGCAGTTGACTGACATCCGCACCGGTAGCCTCCGCACCGATATCTCGGAACATCGGAACCTCGCCTTGTGCTGCGACCACGGGCCGGAGCCCGACTGTGTACAGGGTCGCACCCTGAGCAACCTCAGCGCCCGTCTCGACGGTCACCTCAGTCACGATGCCCGTCGCCTGATTGGCGGCAACAGGGACCTGACTCCATGCAGCGACAGTGTTCAACGCGATGGAGGTACCGACTGACCCTGCCGTCACCTCGACGTAGGTGTGCTCCGTAGAAGCGAGCGGGTCATCCGTCGGGCGCAGGACCGTCAGCGCCGCCCATGCCCCCGCTGCGCCCAACGCCAGGATCGTGACGCCGGCCACGACTAGCCAGGGCCAGCGGTGCACTCGTCCTTCTATTGCCACGGCAGCTGCCCTCCACTCGCGTCGGCTCTAAGCGAGCGTATGAGCCGAACGCGTCTGTTCCCCAAGCGACGCTACGTCTTGGCGCGAATCCTGTAGTCCTGACCCAAGCAGGGGGCGACGGGCAGGCGAGGCCCTCTCATTCACAGCCGTCAATCCGATTTGAAACGTCGGTGGCTGCCCTTTGCACCTCAGTCCGCACTATGCCAAACGCACGTCAGGGCAAGACGAATCCGAAGAGCAGCACGGCAACACCGGCACTCGCTGCGACGATGGCGACCAAGGTCGCAATCATCGACGTGCGCAACCACCAGATGCTCTTGCGGACCTCAGCACGCTCCCACGCCTTGACCTTGTTCAGGCTGAGCGACTGAATCTTCGGCCAGCCGAAGGACGCCCGAAGGCTCCCGCCGACCGCGATGAGCGTCGCGACAAGCGCTGCCAGAACAACCCAGCCGCCCTGTATCCGCTGAGATTCGCTGGCCGTGGCCAAGACCTCTGGGGACGTCAACAGCGACGCTGCGGCAACGGCAGCCCCGGAGAACCCCAGACCGTTGCGCCACTTCTCGGCAGCCTTGCGCACAACGGGCAACTGGTTTGCCTGCATTGCCTTGACCCGTTCATGGGTCGCGATCTGCTCAGTCGTGGGGCGGCGAATCGCGGTCACCTTGTACGTGCTGCCGGTCATGATGCCTCCAGCTCGAGCGTCCACATCTGGCCGCAGCCGCGAACTCCAGCCGGGCGGCCCGAGTGCACTGCGGAGCACGTGCACTCGATCATCAGCACATCCGACGACTCGGACTGGGCGACGAGGTCCGAGGTGTCGCTCGGGACACCTTCACGTTCGATCTCGAACTTCACGTCCCCCGCGCAATAGGGGCATGGCCCTTCGACCACCCAGGTCTTGCCTCCGTGGCCCTCTTTGACGGTGAACGCGAGGTACAGCTCGTCGTGGAAAGCCGCTGAGGGATCTTGGCCCCAGGCCGAGGCAATGTGCGGCATCATGAGCGGCCTCGCTCTCGCTGTCGGCCCTGCTGGCGCAACTGCGCTTCCGTCTGTGCTGTCAACTGCGCTTCCGCAGCCGCGTGAAGATCGAGCTGGGGACGCCCGTGAGCGAGCAGCTCCACGGCGATGGCGTAGTCCTGGGTCGGCGTATCGTTCTTCTGCGAATCCGTCCACGGGCTCGACGAGTGGGTGAGCACGAGGAAGTAGCTGTGGTCATCCGGGTCCCAGCCGCCCTGCCGGCGAATGCTTCGGCACATGACGGTGTCCAGGTTCACAGAGTTCGAGCCCGGCAGGAGGTTGATGGCGTTGCGGCCGTCGGGAAGGCCGAACGCTGTCGCGCCGGCCGCTCGCTCTTTTACCGTCGGCTGTTGACGGAAGATCTGCGTGATCTCCTCAAGGGTGTGATTTCGGTATAGCTGCACCTTGATGCGGCCGGAGATGTAGTCCCGGCGGCTGCGGCGCACCGCAGGATCGAAGGCCAGCGCCACACGAAGCTCGCGGTCGAAGGTCTCCTTCGCGAACTCATCCGGGATGGGGACGGAAATCACCTGGTAGGTGTCGCGTTCGATTGTGCCGTCGTGAACGAAGATCGCGCGGGGACCGTCGCTTTCGAGCACCTGGGAGGCGTCGGGTACCCCGTACGCGCTGTGGATGACGGCGGGCATGGGGTCAGGTGGCAATGCGGATAGCGCGGTGAGCGCCCGTAGGCGGTTCGCGCTGGCGTCCGGGTATCGTGTGGCGATCTCCGCCACCTCATGTGCAACGAATGGAGCCGCGAAGCTCGTACCGGCGACAGCGCTGAACAGTCGACCACCAGGTTGGGCGGTGAGGGTCGTGGTGGCGATGTTCGCGTCCTTGGTGAGTAGCGTACCCGTGGCCTGATCCCAGGACCAGCTTCCGCCATGACCGCTGAACTCCGGCTTGTGGCGACCGGTGACCGTGGGGCCAGTGCGGGAGAACGGTGCGGGCTGACCGATGTCAGCGATGCGCACAGCACCCCGGGACGCGGTCGTGTCGGGGGCGTGGGAGTGTGCGACGGACCCGACGGTGAGCGCCAGCGCGGCAGCTCCTGGGGACGCGATTCGGGCGGACGGGTCGTGGAGGTAGGTCGGGTAGTCCGTCTTCCAGTGCGTGCCTTCGGGAAGCGCGGTGAGGTTCCCGGCGCTCAGGACCACGACGAGGTTGAGCTCTCGAGCGAGCTCGTCGATGACTGCCGTCAGATCGGACGGGAGCGCGTCATCATCTGCGTAGGGGTAGGCGAATGCGAACACGACGATCCGAACGCCTTCGGAGGCCAGCCATCGCATCGCTGCCGCGACCTCGACGGTGGGCGCCCCGGCAAGGGCGGTGCGCCCTTGCGCCGCGCTGTGCGCTACGCGCGCCGAATAGATGGGACGTGGGCTGCGTCCGGGATCGCCGTCGAGAAGGTCGGCCACGCGCCCCCAGGCGGCGATGCCCGCCACTTGTGTGGCGTGCGCGGTGGGCATCCCCATCGAACCGTCGTCAGGGAACGAGCGCGACTTCACGACGACCCCATGGAGCCAGGGGTTGGAGTCGATGACTTGGTCGTCGATGATGCCAATGGCGGCGCCCGACGGGACGACATCGCCCTGAGGACGACTGCCTCCCGCGAGGTCAGCGACTGTCACATCCGCTTGCAGGGGGCCGCGCACCTTCTCGACGAGAGGGTGGTCGAGAATAACGTCCAGCATTCCCCGGCCGAGCTGAGCTCGGATCACAGGACGGTCCGGGTCAGCGTCGTCATAGATCACATGCACTCGGTCATCGTCAGAGGAGTCGATGAGCTCGACGAGCTCAGTGATGCGGGCCTTCGCTTCCTTCTCGGCCCCACGGGTGGCGATGGACGTCGGCCAGGCGCTGATGTCGACGACAACGACGCCGTCGTCGCCCGGGTCAGGAAGATCCGGCGTCTCTCGGTCGCCGCGGTCATAGAGTTCGATGTTCGCGATCTGGTCGAGCGCTTGCTTCCACGACGCTGTGGTGTCGAACCCGTCGGGGTCCGCGTCGTACGTGTCGACGAGCTCACGGAAGAAGCGGCGAGAGTCAGCGTCGCTGAGCGCGTAGAAGGTCTTCTCGTGGCTGATGCCGAGGGCGACGAGCTTGTGGTCCCAGCTGCCGAGCCCACTGGTTGTGAAGGCCATGGTGCCTGTGATCTTCAGGACGATGCGTCCGAGTTCCGACGCATCGATGCCGTCTTCCTCTTCCGAGGTGCTGACGAACGCACCGGGAAGGTTCGATTCCAGCCCTTCGAGGATGCCGCGCAGCGTCGTCGCCTGCCGTCGGGGATTGAAGACGACCTCCGTGCCCGTCGGGTTCGGGGGACGGCGTTTGCTCTCCGTCAGATTGATCGGAGTCGGAAGAGGAAGGTGGTTGGCCACATCGCTGATGCTAGGGCACGACGAAGCTGTGGTGCACAGCGGGCTGAGCCTACTGCCAGCGGCGAGACGTCGTGCTGTGCAGGGCGAGCGCGTAATGCTCGTCGGTGGGCAGCTTGGCGCCGTCAAGGACCGCTGCACGCCGGACCGCGTTCGCGTAGAACTCGATTCCTGCGTGAGGGAGCCCCATCAGCTCGACCGCCATCGCGTCGGCCTTGTCGCTGGGCAGCTTCGGAAGGAGCCGGCTGAGGAGTGTAATGATCTGCGCGTGGTCGGGCAGCGGCAGCTCGACGACAGCGTCGAACCGACGCCAGAGCGCCGAGTCCAAGATGTTCGAGTGATTGGTCGCAGCGACAATGAGCGATGGGCCCGCGTACCGGTCGATCTGTTGCAGCACGGCGTTCACGACACGGCGGAGCTCACCATGGTCGCTGCTGTCCTCCCGCGTCTTTCCGAGGCTGTCGAACTCGTCCAGGAACAGAACATACGGTCCAGAGCTGGCGAACTCGAACAGGCTGTTCAGGTTTGCTGCCGTCTCCCCCAGGTAGCTGGAGATGAGGCCTTCGACGCGGGCAGTGACCAATGGGCGACCGAGTTCGCCGGCCAGCGCCGACACCGCAGTGGTCTTGCCGCAACCGGGCGGACCTGAAAGGAGCAAGCGGTTGCGGCGGGGAATGCCCGCCGCATCCAGCGCGGACCACTGGCGCACCTCGTTGAGCAGCCCAGCAAGCGCCGCAGCCGGTGCATCCGCAAGCACGAGGTCGCTGAGGTAGACGTCCGGATGAGTCGCGTACGCCAGGGGCAGAGAGCTATCCCGGTCCACGGGCAAGGCAGGGAGGGCCGGCTGCTCGCTCACCGCGAGGTTGCTGTTCGCCGCCAGGATGCCACGCAGCTCGCGCGCCAGCACCGTGTGCTTCTTGCCTTCCTCCTCCTGGATGATGGCCTGCGCGGCGCGACGGAACTTCAGATCGTCGCGCTCTCCGTATGCGGAGATGAGGTCCCGCAGGTGCCGTCCAGCCATGTTCTTATCGTAGCACTGATAGCCTACATAGATAGTAGTATTTTGCTAGTTTGTGTTGGCAGATCGGAGGGAGTGGAGGTGCGCAATGGTTGATACTGAACGGAGTTCCGCCCTGGCGCATGTGATCAAGACCTTCCGAACAGAACACGTAAAAATGTCCCGAAAAGAGCTGGCCAAGCGGTCGGGCGTGAACGAGTCAACCATTCAGAAGATCGAGGATGGGCGAAGCCCGAATCCCGGCATCTTCACCATCGCCGCCATCGCCGTCGAGCTCGGTCTCGACGTGACTGACCTCCTGCGTCGTCGAACAGGTCCGCTCCGACCCCAGTCGCTCCCGAGGCCTGCTGCCCCGAAGTCCGCTGACGACTCCTGAACTGCGGCGTCTGCGGGTGAGACGAACACCTAATGCTGTCTTAAATTCTGCACTTCTCGCACGTTTGAATACACGTCTCCCGCCAGACTCGAAGCAGCAGTGCACCAAGAGGGCGAAGGGACAGTCATGGCATTCAAGAAGGGGCCCGCCCCCGAACTTCGCGCAGAGACACCGGAGAAGCTGTTTCCGCTGCTCCCGCGTACCGGAGAGAATTCGGAGGGTCTGTGGTCGCAGCAGACCGACCTCATGCGCGCCTACATATCGAAGCGCGTCACGGCGAAGGATCTCTCCATCGAGTTGCCGACGGGGACAGGCAAGACACTCACCGGTCTGCTCATCGCCGATTGGCGTCGACGGGAGGGCAAGGGCCGTGCGATCTTCGCGTGCCCCACTCGCCAGCTCGTGAAGCAGGTCATGCAGGCAGCAGCGAAGGAAGGCATCCCCGTCGTCGACCTGTCAGGGCCCTTCGGCGATTGGGACGCGTCAGCGAAGACGTCCTACGAGCGCGCTCGCGCGGTTGCCGTGACAACGTACTCCGCAATCTTCAACACCTCGCCCAAGCTCATCGACGCGGATGTGATCGTGTTCGACGACGCGCACGCCGGTGAGCAGTACGTGTCCCACGCGTACACGGTAGAGGTGTCCCGGGCGAAGCACAACGACATCTACACGGCGGTCCTCGAAGCCGTCCGCTCGACGCTGTCCCCGGACCGCTACAGCCAGCTCATCATGAACAACCCGGGCTCGGGCACCCGGGAGCTCGTCGATGCTCTGTTCCTCGCGCAGCATGAGGACTGGATCGAGCCTCTCAGCAATGCCCTGAACCTGTTCGGGAAGAAGGACGACGGCGCAGCTCGGAGCGCCATGTTCGCCCGCAGAGCCATCGACGGACACCTCTCCTCGTGCACTCTGTACCTGTCGTGGA
Organism: Microbacterium oxydans; assembly: GCF_000956405.1. GTDB lineage: Bacteria > Actinomycetota > Actinomycetes > Actinomycetales > Microbacteriaceae > Microbacterium > Microbacterium oxydans_C. The sequence goes on along the minus strand of NZ_JYIV01000024.1, from coordinate 114,194 downwards.
ACAGGATGGAGATCCGGCCGGCGACGCCGCCGACGTTCGAGAACACCTTGTTCACGAACGCGAACCAACGCATCTATCTGTCCGCGACCATGGGCGCGGCCGGAGAGCTGGAGCGTGCGTTCGGCCGGCCGTCCATCAAGAAGCTGTCCCTCCCGCCCGAGGCGCCAACGCCTCGATCCGGACGACGTTTCCTTGTCTTTCCGCATCATGTCGACAGCGTGGACCCGGAAGCGTTCACGAAGACACTGTTGGCGAAGATGGGCAAGGCAGTGATCATCGCTCCCAGCGACCATGAGGCTGAGAAGGCGGAGGAGGTTCTCGTCCCTGACGGGTGGAGCGTGTTCCACAAGGGGGACGTGGAGGAGAGCTTCGATACGTTCGCATCCGCGACCGATGCCGCCGCGGTCCTCGCCAACCGGTACGACGGCATCGACCTGCCTGGTGACGCCTGCCGAGCGGTGACCCTGTACGGATTCCCCGGCACCACGAACCTGCAGGAACGCTTCTACAAGTCCCGTGCACGTTCCAGCTCGGTCACGGACGAGCGAGTGCGCAGCCGCGTCGTGCAGGGGATCGGCCGCTGCACCCGACACCGCAGCGACTGGGCTCTCGTCGTCATCGCAGACTCGGAGACCACCACCTACCTGTCCCGGCCGGAAGTGACACGCGCGTTCCCTCCGGAGCTGCAGGCCGAGATCCAGTTCGGCCTTGAACAGTCGGAGACAACACCCGACGAGGTTCTCGAGAACGTTGATGCGTTCCTCGAACAGGGCACCAATTGGCGAGACAACGCCGAGAAGGACATCACCACCAACCTCACCTCCGTTCGGCAGGTTGTGCCGGCGGCCGCTGATGCCCTCGCCCGCGCTGCGCGCTTTGAGGTGGAGTCGCTGGAAAGCCAGTGGCACGAGGACTGGAAGACTGCAGCTGACAAGCTGCACGACGCGGCCACCGCGCTTGGTAGCGCTCGGGACGCTCGCGGCTACCGCGCGACGCTGCTGTTCCGGGCGGCTGTGCTCATGGACAAGGCAGGCAGGCTGAGGGAGGATCCCGCACTGGCGAGCGCCGCCGACGCCCTCGCAGATCAGGCAGTCCGCGCAGCGACCCCGGCCACCTGGATGAACTCGTATCTGCCTTTCGCGGGGAGAACCGCGATGACGGCGAGCCCGGCGTTCACCAGCGCCGTGGTGAGACTGTCGGCGTACATCGGCGATGTCGGCACCCCCGCCCGGCTGTCGCAGATCATCTCCGAAACCATCTCCGGTCTCGGCGCCATCGACCACGGCACGTATGAGCCGGCACTGAGCGCTCTCGGAAAGCTCGTGGGCGCCGACGCCAGCAAGCCGACCGGTGATGCTCGAACGGACTCGCAATGGTGCTGGGATGACCATCTGTGGCTCAGCCTCGAGGCGAAGAGCGAGCACGTTCCGGAGGGACTCATCGGCGCGGAGGACGTGCGGCAGGTCAACGGACATCTGGGGCTTGTCGCCCACGACCGCGACGTCGCAGCGATCCCCACGGGAAGCGCCGCAGTGATGATCTCCCCGCGAACTCTCGTGAACCGGACAGCCATGGCTCTCGCCGAGCCCGGCACATGGCGAGTCACGCCGGCAAACGTGCTCGCGCTGGCCGTCGACGTGGAGCGTTTGTGGTCTCACCTCCAGACGCTGCGAACCTTGGACGTCAAGGCGCGGCGCGCGCCGGTTGCCGAAGCATTGAAGAATGCTCGGCTGACACCGGAGGACATCGTTGACCGCCTGACGCTGACGCCGCTGGGCGACGAGAACAGCGCCAGCGAATAGCCCCACCACTGTGGCCCCGACTGCCTCGCAGCCGGGGCCACAGTGTGTCTGCGTCGAATATGGAACCAGCCTGCGACTGCCGGACATCTCGAAGTATGGGGTCCACTGATCTAGTAGCTCTTCGGGAGCAGTGCTTCGCCCTCATCGAGGCGCACTTCAAGCGACCGGATGTCAATCCGGTCTGGCTCGCCCAGGAGTTGTTCGTGTCCCGACGGCAACTGGACCGGGCGTTCGCGGGAGGTCCCGGAGTCGCGGAGATCCTCGGGCGCCGCCGCCTGAAACAGGTGGTGATCATGGCCGCCCGAAACCCCACAGTGGCGATGTCGGTCATCGCCGTCCATTGCGGCTACGGCACGTACGAGACGTTTCGTTCGCAATGCCACCGGTACCTGCACCGGAGCCCGCGTCAAGCGCGCCGCGACCTCAACGTCACCCTCGCCGCCTGAACCGTGCTTCTCACACGCGTCATAGACTCGATGAAGGTCTGGATGTCGACCGGAGTGTGTGAGGTGAGATCGTGTCGGAGTCGGGTGGATCCACAGACGGCGAGCTCCTCTTCCGACTATCCCGCGGTGACGAGCCGGCGTATCGGTTACTACACGACCGCCATCAGGCGCCGGTGTTTCGGATGTCGCTCGTGCTGATGCAATCCACGTGGGACGCCGAGGAGGTCGCCGCCACCGCATTCTTCGAACTCTGGCGCAAACGCGACAAGGTCCGCGTCGTGGACGGCTCGGTCTTGCCGTGGTTGCTCGCGACGACGTCGTTCGCCGCAAAGAACAGCCAGAGAAGTCGCCGCCGATACCAACGCCTGCTTCATCGGATCCCCCATGACGACCACGTGCCCGACCATGCCGACGAGGTCGCTCAGGCGATGGATTCCCTGAAGATCTCGCAGAGCGTGCGCAACGCGCTCTTGCAGCTGAACAGCCGCGAAGCGAGCGTCGTGATCCTCTGCGTCATCCAGGAGATGCCGCTTGCAGACGCCGCCGTCGTCCTCGGTGTGCCTGAAGGGACAGTGAAATCGCGGCTATCTCGAGTGAAGACCCGACTGCGAGGAGCGCTGGAGCAGTACGCTCCGACATCAGAGGAGGCCCGCGCGTGACAGACCGCATGCCGCATCATCGCGAAGTTCAAGATCTGCTCATCGAGCAGATGCGCCGCGACCTTTCCCGACCTAGATGGTGGAAGACCATTTGGGGCCGTGCTGCCATCGCAGGCGGTGTTCTCGCTGTCGCCGGCGCAGGTGTCGCCGCTGTGGTGCTGCTCGAGGAGAAGCCTGTGAGTGAGACCAGCGTCGTTCACTGTCTCGAAGGCCCGTACCGCAACTCCGACGGCACGCTGTCTGGTGCAGCAGCGAGCATCGCCACACCAGACGGCGTTGTAGCCATCACAGATGCTGAGGCAGTTTGTGTGCAGATGTGGGAAGGGGGCGCCTTCGAAGAGCATGACCCGTTGGTCGCCACCCCTTCCCCTGCAATCGCGCCCACGGAGTTCACCATGTGCGTCACCGACGAAGGCGAAGCCGCGGTCGTGCCCGGGGTCATCGAGTGCTCAGTGCTGAGACTGCATCCGTTCCAAAGCTGACATCATCCCCATGTTCCGGTGGGGCGATAGACGATGGATGAGGTCTTCGCAGCGAAAGATCCGAGGGTGGCGCAGTACGGCGTGCAGTTCAGCAGCGCGCCCGTGTAGCTGGTCCCGTCGTATTGCGTTGACCAGCAGTTGTTGAGACCCTCCGCGGAGCGAACGTTGTTGTTCCAGGTCGATGCGATGGTCGGGAAACCGAACGAGACGCCGTAGCACCCGGTGCCAGAGCCGTAATGGATGAGTACGGTGCCCGAGCGTGACGTGCCCGTCCACGCTTTTCCGACGATGACTGTCGCAGCTGCCGCGCGTGCAGCGAGGTTCGTCTGCTCAACCTGCTCGAGGTCGCCGGGCGCACCGTCTTCGATGAACTGTTCGGCTTCCTCGACAGAGTCGAAGCACGAGATCACCGTCGGGATCTCCTCGGGCAATGGATTGCCTTCTGGAACAGCGACGCCGGCGACGGTGCAGGCATCTGGTTCAGCTGTTGCGAGGGCGGAGGTGGGGGTGGCGAACGCAAACGTTGCGATGATTGCAGCGGTCGCGAACCATGGGCGTAGGGACACGGGAAGCTCCTCCGATAGGGGTTGGATTCGCTTCGGTATGTCCAACCCGTGTTCGGGGGTTCCGGCGTGACCGGAGGGTTCTGCTGTGGTGCCGCGGAATTACGCGGGAACGTCAGGTAAACCTGGCGGGATTCCTGCATTCCCGAGGCTGACGGAGACACAGAGTTTGAGACAGCTCTTCATGTGTTCACGCGGGCCACCACTCCTGCTGCGCATCGCGTGCCACGATGACGTGGCAGCGTCACTCGAATCGGCGGTGCCACTCTGCGATGGCGTCGAAGGTGTAGTAGACGACGCCCTCGAAGAGGATTGCGCTCGGGGCACATCCGCTCCAGCGGAGAAGACGCAGACGCGCTCGGCTGATCCCGAGATCGTCCGCGAGCATCCACTCCGTGCGGGCATTCTCCGCGAGGCGCAGACGCTGTGCCGCAGGATCACGGACGACATAGGCGTTCGAGTTGAGCAAGTGAGGCATGGGACTCCTATCTGTGAACGGAAGCCCTATGCGCGAGGAATCAGGATGAGGGATATCAATACCGGGGGCAACCTGTACGGGGGAATCCACGTGCATGACCAGCAGCAGCAGTACGTCCCGTACGAGCAGTGCAGCGACGAGCAGCTTGACGTCGAAAGCGCTCGTCTCCGTGGGAGCCGCAGCCATCTGCAAAAACGGAGACTGATCAAGCTCGGAGTTTTCGGCACGCCAGGCATCGGCGTCGGGTTCTTTGGTCTGTGGCTCCTCAACGGCGTCGATACATCACTCCCGGGGATCGTCGGCGTCGTGATCGCCGGACTCACTCTCTACTTCTCCTATGACGCGTGGGCAAGGCCCAATGACCAGGAGGCGGGGTATACAAGTTCGCTTCGACACATTCACCAGATCCAGCAGCACCGCGAGGATCCGAGGAAGAAGCGAAAGAACAGGTAGAGCGCGGCCAGCGCTTCGGTCCTCCCGGAACCCTATGAACCAGTGACATCCGACGTCACCCTGTGGCGCGACGCTCTCATCGAGCTCTCCACTCTCGAGAACGTCCGACCCGAGAACGGTCTGCTGCAACGGATCGACCTCGGGCCCGTTGAACTGGGCGTGACGCTGACAACCGGGCAACAGTTGATGGTGCGCGCCACTGCATCACGGGATGAGATGGCAAGCGCCATCTCGGCGGTGCTGGGTGAAACAGTCGACGCGAACGCCAGCCCGGAGTGGGCGCCACCGTTCAAGACGGAGAACTTCTGGTGGGCGGAGACGTTGTACAACTTCGGTGTTCTCGCACCGAACGGCATCGTCATGAAACCCGATGTGCTGTTCCACCACATCTCGCGGCGCAATGGTGTGGCGACGATTGAGGCCAGTGACAACCGCCGGCGAGTGGCCGTCCACTTCGACCTGATGGCCGACGCTCCACCGGTCGACGTTGTCACCGACGTGCTCGAGGCTCTGACCAGCTCTCCGTCGGCTTGATGCGAGCGATGGGTGCCTCGGTACTCACTGAGGTGCCCACCGCTTTCGCGACTCAGCTGGCAGCGGCTTCGAGCATCTCCTTGAGGCCCGGGTATGCGGCGTTGTCAGCCATCACCCGCTCGTAGTCCTTCCGTGCCATCGCCTTCTTGCCTTCCGCGAGATACGTGTGCCCGCGCGCGACCAACGCGAGGTGCCTCAGCTCGACAGGTCGTGACCGTGGCCGCAGCGCCTCTTTCAGCGCCTCGCGTGCAGCCTCGAAGTAGCCCTGCTCTCGAAGCGCGGTCCCGCGCTGGATAAGAAGGAAGGCCGCAGCGACATCGTCGTTGCTCAGGCCGTTGGTGAGATCGACGACATCAGCCCACCGCTCAGCTTCGGCATAGAGCTCCGCCAGTGACACGGCGGCGACCGTGGTCGGGTCCAGGCTCTCGACGACCGCGATGGCACGTGGGAGGTTCCCGCTCGCCTGTTCCAGTTCTGCGACGAACAGTCCCATCGCCTGCCGGTCCCAGGGCATCTCTGCGGTCACTCCCGTCGCCACCGGAATGCTGATCTCGGGGCTTTCGAGGTACTTGATGATGAACGGGTCCCGGGACGGGTCATAGCCCGTATCAAACAGCCATCCGAGGAGCACGCGGGCACGCCCTGCATCCTTGTTGGGTCCCACGACCCGAAGAATTTCCACCATCGCTGCGGTGGCCACAGCAACAGGGTGTTGCTGCCCAACGGCGTGAATCGCAGTCGTATCCGGGGTGCCCGAGAGCTGTTTGAACAGCTGCTTCTCCCACGCCGGAGCGGTGAGCCCGGGTTTGATCTTCTTGGGCACCGGCGGGCGAACGGGCTGCGGTGCGCGTACCGGCTGTCGAGCGGAGGAAGCGCGCTTCTTCGTCGATGTCGTGGACGTGTGCGAGATGCCGGTGCCCGGAATCCCGACGGTGCGCGTCGTGCGCCCATTGGTATTCACGCTCACGCGCGCTCCCCGCACACCTGCCGATAGCCCGACGTTCTTGCTCGAGACGTTCAAGCGCACGCCGGGCGCGATCTTGATGGATTTACGGACCTTGAACCCCATGGTCACCCTCACTGGTTGTCATGTCTTCAGATGCACCCTACTGGCGGTCGACGGGTCGTCTAGAGCGCAGTGATTGGCAGCGTCATCTGGACTCGCGCGGTCTCCACGTTGCAGTCCACGACGATGTGCGTCGCAGCATTGCGAAGAAGAACAGCTACGGCTCCGTGCCCGCCCATGTACTCCTGCAGATCACCGTCTGCCGTGACCGTCATGTCCGTGGGGCGGACGTTCCGCGGCTTCAACACCACAAGCGCTGCGTCCCCGTTCCAAAAGGACTCAAGGTGCAGCGCCTGCCACCGGTCCGGGTGCGACTCCTTCGCCGCCCGGATCTCGGGGAGTCTCGCTTCCACCGCATTGACCGCGGCCCGAATGGTCGGCTCGAACGGGTGCATGTTTCCGTTGTCCGTCATGCGCCAAGGCTATCGAGGCGTGCGGCGGGTCCAACTACAGAATCATGGACCGATGCGATGTGCCGCAAGGTATCCGTCGACGGCCCGCCTACGAGGACCCCCAAAACCGCCGAACGTAACTACTGGTGTGCCGGGACTCGCGCGAGGGAGCGCAGAGCATCATCTCTAACAGCTTCCGGAAGCAAGACTGACCGCTCAGCCTGCGCACGCTCCGGCAGGCGGCGAAGCAGCGCCGTCAGGATGTCATCGACCGAACGGAGCATCCATGGCAACACGAACTCATAGAAGATATGTGGGTCAATCAGATGACCGTCGGTGAACACCTGCCGGACTCCGTAGTTCCGCTGATCAACGAGCGTGTCCAGCGACGCCCGTACCCGCGACCCGACGTCGAAATGGAAAGCCAATCCCACTTGGGCAGCTCCGTGCTCATCTCTGAAGGGGACGATGGACGGCGCGACATCGTGAATCTCGTTGCGTATGACCCGCATGGCGTGATTAAGGCGCTTCGCGTACCCGTCCGCACTCCAGAGAGCCCGGAGCTCAGGGAACTGATCAATAGCCCGCTCGCACCACGCATGGTTCTGCCACTTGATCCGCTGAGGTTCGGTCTCTGGCTGCTTCAAGCACTCGTTGACGACACGTGCGAGAACATCATGGAACGCGACCATATCCACGAGGGCGTGGGTGAAGGTGAGCGAGATCTCCTCCGCGATGTCCTCCGTCGCCGGCTCGCTCGTCAGAAGGGCGATGCGATCCCGGGCCGCAAACAGCGAGCGTGCACGACTCAGCACAGTCAGGAGTCGGGCTGCAGTTACACGACCATCCCCGCGACGAACGAAACCCGCGAATGACGGAATGTGCGCCTCCGCCATCTGCTGGTAGAAGCGTGTCGGTGTGGCCGTGAAGCTCCATGAATCGAGCTTCGCGGTGATGAACTCTCCGGAAGCCCGGAGGTAGAGGGCGACCAGCGCCAGTGCGTCGGCCGGCCCTGCGACCTGACAGTTCCCCCTCTCCAACAGTCGAGTGTCGAGGAGGGAGGCGCGTTCTGTGATCAGCAGATCGGCGCCGACCTCCTGAGCCACGGTAATGAGTAGAGCATCGCGTTCATCTGCCGCATCCCGCTCTTGTCCAAGAATCATTCTCGCTTCGAAGACCTGGCCCTCGAAGAGAGCCCCACCCGCAACCCGCTTGGTGGTGGCTGTCGTGATCTCGTACGGGACCGTCTGGTCGTCTGTCTTCGTGACGACTGTCCAGCCGATTGCTTCCCCGCCGCCGAACAACGAATCCATCGGCCGACGCTCGACCCCATCCGGCGGGCCATCGTCTCCATAGAGGGTCATGGTTATCCGCTCGCTCAGAACCAGCGTTCGAAGCAGGATGTCGGGAAGGTCGTCGCTCTCTTGGACCCTCACCCAGACTGATGCGTCCACGAGCACCCTCAGTGCTCGCGCCGCACGGCCATCGCGAAGCAGCGGGTCGTCACTGGCGTGGTGTGCCCGAAGCTGGAACGGCGGGTTCACTGTCTCCGCATGCCTCTCGCTCGATCACGACCAACTTCACCGGATACAGAAAAAGCCGGTCAGATTCTCGACCTGACCGGCTCTTTCATTCACGAACAGATTGCCCTGTAAAAACGAACAGGGCCTCGCTGTGCGCGAGGGGGGACTTGAACCCCCACGTCCATAAGGACACTGGCACCTGAAGCCAGCGCGTCTACCATTCCGCCACTCGCGCGAGTCGTCTCGTTCCGAAGAACTCAACTTCCCAAAGATATCATGCGTTTTCGGGCTCGTTGCACACTCGACGGGGGTCTTCGGCGGCGTTCCCCCAGGACACCTGGCTACGATGTCCCTACCAGCCGGCATGCCAGAGGAGCCCAGTGGGACTACTTGACAGCTTTGAGAAAGGTCTCGAGCGCGCAGTGAACAGCGCGTTCGCCAAGACCTTCCGCAGCGGCATCCAGCCTGTGGAGATCGCTTCGGCGCTGCGGCGTGAGGCCGATACGAAGGCTGCGGTCGTGAGCCGCGACCGCATCATCGCGCCCAACAGCTACATCGTTCGCCTCAGCGCCGACGATGCGGAGCGGATGCGTGGACTCGGCGGCGCTCTCACCGACGAGCTGCACGCTCTGCTGACCAAGCACGCCTCGTCGCAGGGGTACAGCTTCGCCGGGCCGCTCTCGATCACCCTCGAGGCCGACGAGAAGGTCGCCACCGGCACGGTGCGCGTCAGCTCCGGAACGGTCGAGGGCCGCGTCAGCTGGCAGGCCGTGGTCGACGTCGACGGCCGCCGCCACTCGATCTCGCGCGCCCGTACGGTGATCGGACGCGGTTCGGATGCCGACATCACAATCGCCGACGCCGGTTCCAGCCGCAAGCACATCGAGATCCTGTGGGACGGGGAGCGCGCCATGATGCGCGACCTCGGTTCCACCAATGGCACGAAGGTGAACGGTCAGAAGCTGCGCGAAGCCGCGCTCCCCACCGACACCACGATCACGATCGGTCGCACCGATCTGGTGTTCCGCATCGTCCCCGTGGCCGCACCGTCGCGTCCAGCCCCCAGGGACGACGACGCCACCCGAGCGTTCGGAGCCCTCGGTTGAGTGAACTGATCCTCCTTCTGCTCCGCATCGGGTTCCTGCTCCTGATGTGGTTCTTCGTGTTCGGGGTGGTGTACTCGCTCCGGGCAGACCTGTTCGGCGTGCGCGTGCGCAAGCTCCCGGCCGAGGCGGCGGCGGGAGCCCCCGCTGCAGCGCCGACGGCGGCACCCGCGGCACCCGCCGCGAAGCCCGCCTCCGCCCGCCCCTCCACAGGCCCGGCGACGGTCGCGACCGCCAAGCGGCTCGTGATCACCTCGGGCCCCAAGGCGGGCCTGGAGCTGCCGCTGAGCGCCGACTCCCTCACGATCGGCCGCTCCAGCGAGTCCGCCCTCGTGATCCGCGACGACTACACCTCCAGCCACCACGCGCGCCTGATGCTGCGCGGCGACGCCTGGGCGATCCAGGACCTCGACTCGACCAACGGCACCTTCGTCGCCGGTCAGCGCGTCTCCGGCTCGCCGGTCGCCCTCTCGCTCGGCACCCCCATCAAGGTGGGCGCCACGACCTTCGAGCTGCGAGCCTGACGCCGGCATGGTCTTCGAGGGCTCGAGCGTCGCGATCTCCCATACCGGGAAGGTCCGCTCCAACAACCAGGATTCCGGCTATTCCGGGGCGAATCTCTTCGTCGTCGCCGACGGCATGGGCGGGCACGCCGGTGGTGACGTCGCCTCCAGCATCGCGATCCAGCGCCTCGAGCCCCTCGACCAGGCCTATGCGACGACGGAGGACGCGCAGGCCTCGCTGCAGGCCGCGGCGACCACGGCCGCGGGCGACCTCATCCGCGCCGCGAAGGACCGTCCGGAACTGGCAGGTCTCGGCACCACGCTGAGTGCGATCATCATGGTCGACGAGTACGCCGTCATCGGCCACATCGGCGACTCGCGCATCTACCTCTATCGCGACGACGCCCTGACGCAGATCACCGCCGATCACACCTTCGTGCAGCGTCTGGTCGACTCGGGCCGAATCACCCCGGAGGAGGCGCGCTACCACCCGCGCCGCTCCGTGCTGATGCGCGTGCTCAGCGACATGGACTCCGACCCCGAGCTCGACATGTTCGTCATGCACACGCAGCCCGGCGACCGCTGGCTGCTCTGCTCCGACGGACTCTCAGGAGTCGTCGACGAGCCCCACATCCTCAAGGCCATGCAGCTCGGCCTCGCCCCGGGGCGCACGGCCGACATCCTGCTCAAGCAGGCACTCGACGGCGGCGCACCGGACAACGTCACGATGGTCTTGGTCGACGTCGGCGGGCAGCACCCGATCCACTCGGGAACCCCCACCATCGTCGGCTCCGCCTCGAACCCCGACGGCGTGTACGTGCCTCCGGTCCGGGCTCCGCGCAGCAACTGGCTGCACCCGGTGCGGCAGGCCGCGAACGAACCCAGCCACTTCGAGCCGGCACCCGAGTACCTCGAGGAGCTCATCGAAGAGGATCGCCGCCGCGCCAAGCGCCGCCGTCTCGGGTGGATCGCCGGCGCTCTCGTGGTGATCGTGATGCTCGGCGTCGCAGCTTTCGCCGCCTACAGCTGGACCCAGACCCGGTACTTCATCGGAGCCGATGAGGACAGCGTCGTGATCTTCCAGGGCGTGCAGCAGAACATCGGCCCGATCACGCTGTCGACTCCGATCCAGGACACCGACATCCTGCTCGCGAACCTGCCGCCGTATCAGCGGGCATCGGTGGAGCGCACGATCACCGCACGTTCGCTGTCCGACGCGATGGCGATCGTCGACCGGCTCAAGGCCGGTGCGGACGCGAACGTCATCGAGACGCCGCTGCCCTCGCCCATGCCGACTCCTGTCGACACCCCGGCGGGGGGTGAGGGATGAGCACCGACGTCGCGGCCGACACCAGCGTCATCAAGGCCCTCAAGCGCATCCGGATGCCGCAGAGCCAGCGCAACCGCGAATTCTGGCTGCTGCTGTTCGCGTGTGTGATCAGCGGTGCCGCGCTCACACTCGTGCAGTTGGGCGCGCTCGGTGTGATCGACCCGATGATCCTCGCGATCGGCGGTGGCCTCGCCGCCCTCGCGTTCGCCCTGCACATCGTGCTGCGCTTCGTGGCGTCGGACGCGGATCCGTTCGTGGTGCCGATCGCGACGCTGCTCACCGGCCTCGGCATCGCGATGATCTACCGCATCGACATCGCCTTCAAGAACACCGGCTGGAACGCCTACTCGACCAAGCAGCTCGCGTGGACGGCGATCTCACTCGCCGGTGCGATCGTGGTCGTCATCCTGCTGCGCAACTACCGCGTCCTCTTCCGGTACACGTACATCTTCGGCCTCGCCGGAATCCTGCTCCTGCTGCTGCCCTTCGTCCCCGGGCTGCGCATCCCCGACGCGAACGCGGCCGTGTGGGTGTCGCTCGGCGGAGCTTTCGCGTTCCAGCCCGGCGAGCTGGCCAAGATCTGCCTGGCCATCTTCTTCGCCGGGTATCTGGTCCGCACGCGCGAGAGCCTGACATCGGTCGGCAAGCGGGTGCTGGGCATCACCTGGCCCCGGATGCGCGAGCTCGGCCCCGTGCTCGTCGTCTGGCTCATCTCGCTGGGGATCATCGTGTTCCAGCGCGACCTCGGCACCGGAACCCTGATCTTCGGGATGTTCGTCGCGATGCTCTACGTCGCGACCGGGAAGACCAGCTGGGTACTCATCGGCCTGGCCCTCGTCGTGGCCGGTGTCGCACTCGCGACGCAGATCCTCAGCTACGTGCAGGGTCGCTTCACCAACTGGCTCTTCCTCTTCGATGCGAACAAGGTCGACCCCGATGGCGCCGGCTACCAGCCCATGCAGGGTCTCTTCGGTCTCGCCCGTGGCGGTCTCATGGGCACCGGTTGGGGTCAGGGCCGTCCTGAGGTCACCCCGCTGGCGCACAGCGACTACATCATCACCAGCCTCGGCGAAGAGCTCGGACTGATCGGACTGTTCGCGATCCTCTGCCTCTACATGGTGTTCGTCAGCCGCGGCATGCGCATCGGCCTCGCAGGTCAGGACGACTTCGGCAAGCTGCTCGCCACCGGACTCTCGTTCACGATCGCCCTGCAGGTGTTCATCATGGTCGGCGGTGTCACCCGCCTCATCCCGCTGACCGGTCTGACCACCCCGTTCCTCGCAGCGGGTGGATCCTCCCTCGTGGCCAACTGGCTCATCGTGGCTCTGCTGCTGCGTATCTCCGACGGTGTGCGGCGCCAACCCCGGGTGGTGATCGGCTGACATGACGAAGGAACTCCGCCGCCTCAGCATCATCATGCTGTTCATGTTCATCGCACTGTTCGCCGCGACCAGCTGGATCCAGGTCGTCGAGGCCGATGCTCTCGCCCAGAACGGCAACAACAAGCGCACCCAGCTCGACAGCTACGAGATCCAGCGCGGATCGATCATCGTCGACGGCGTCGCGATCGCGAGCTCGGTGCCCAGCGACGACCGCTACCAGTTCCAGCGCACCTACGCGGATGCCCCCATCTGGGAACCCGTGACGGGATACTTCAACCCGGCTCTGGGATCGAGCACCGGCATCGAGAAGGCCATGAACGCCGAGCTCTCCGGCACGGGATCGAACGCCTTCCTCGGCGAGGTCGAGCGCATCCTCTCCGGTCAGCCGCAGCGGGGGTACAGCGTGGAACTCTCGCTGAACACCGCGGCGCAGCGAGCGGCCTATGAAGCCCTCGGCGGCCTCAAGGGCGCCGTCGTGGCGATGGACCCGAAGACCGGACGAATCCTCGCCATGGTGTCCACGCCGGGATTCGACACCAACCTGATGGCGACGCACGACGCGGACGCCGCGAATGCCACGTACGACCAGCTGGTGGCCGATGCGAACAAGCCGCTGTCCAACCGTGCGATCGCCGGAGATCTGAACCCTCCCGGTTCGACCTTCAAGGTCGTGGTCGCGGCTGCGGCATACGCGAGCGGCAAATGGACGCCGGAGTCGACGCTGCCCAACCCGGCCGTCTACACCCTTCCCGGGTCGTCCAATCGAGTCTCCAATGCCTGGGGCAGTGCCTGCGGCCCCGGCGAGACGGTCACGATCGCCGAGGCGATCCGCCTCAGCTGCAACATCCCCATGGCCGAGCTCGCGGTCGAACTCGGCGACGACGCGATCCGCGAGATGGCCGACAAGCTCGGCTTCAACCAGTCCTTCGACACGCCGCTGACGTCGACGCCCTCCAGCTACCCTCGTGCTCTCGACGACGCACAGACCGCACTGACCGGCTTCGGTCAGGGGAAGGTCACCGCGACCCCGCTGCAGATGGCCATGGTCTCCGCAGGTCTCGCGAACGACGGCATCGTGATGAATCCGCGGATGGTCGATGCCGTGATCGGCAACGACCTCTCTGTCATCAAGGCGTTCCAGGACAGTGAGTTCGGACGCGCGATGGAGGCCGATGTGGCCAACGACGTGACGGCCGCGATGGTCGCGAGCGTCGCAACGGGCGCGGCCCAGGGTGCAAGAATAGACGGGATCGACGTGGCCGGTAAGACGGGCACCGCAGAGAACGGAAACAGGCCGCACACGTTGTGGTTCACCGGCTTCGCGCCGGCGAACGACCCCGCGGTCGCAGTAGCGGTCGTCGTCGAAGACGGCGGCGGACAGGGACAATCAGGCAGCGGCGACACCATCGCCGCTCCGATTGCGAAGAAGGTCATAGAGGCGGTGCTGGGCAGATGAGGCCGACGCAGGGTGTGTCGTTCGGTGGTCGTTACGAGCTGCAGTCGCGTATCGCGATCGGTGGCATGGGCGAGGTGTGGGAAGCGACGGATCACGTCATCGGACGTACCGTCGCGATCAAGATCCTCAAGGACGAGTACATGGGGGACCCCGGGTTCCTCGAGCGTTTCCGTGCCGAGGCCCGGCATGCCGCTCTCGTCAACCATGAGGGCATCGCCAGCGTGTTCGACTACGGCGAGGAGAACGGCAGCGCCTACCTCGTCATGGAGCTCGTGCCAGGCGAAGCGCTCTCGACCGTTCTCGAACGCGACGGAGCGCTGAGCGCCGACAAGACGCTCGACATCGTCGCTCAGACGGCATCCGCTCTGCAGGCTGCGCACGCCGCCGGCCTCGTGCACCGCGACATCAAGCCCGGCAACCTGCTGATCACCCCGGACGGCCGCGTCAAGATCACGGACTTCGGCATCGCCCGCATCGCCGACCAGGTTCCGCTCACCGCGACCGGACAGGTCATGGGCACGGTGCAGTACCTCTCCCCCGAGCAGGCATCCGGTCATCCGGCATCCCCCGCGACAGACACCTACTCGCTCGGCATCGTCGCGTACGAATGCCTGGCGGGCAAGCGTCCATTCACGGGCGAGTCGCAGGTGGCCATCGCGATGGCGCAGATCAACGAGCAGCCGCCGCCGCTGCCTCCGACCGTGCCGATCCCGGTGCAGAACCTCGTCATGGCGATGATCGCCAAGAAGCCCGGCGATCGCCCCTCGTCGTCCGCGACCGTGGCACGGGCCGCCCAGGCTCTTCGCCGAGGCGACCTGAACTCGGCGGCCATCGCCGTGCCTGCGATCGCGACGGGCGGCGTCGCCGGTGGAGACGACGCGACCCGGATACTGACCGCGACGGGCGACGACGGCACCACGCGCATCCTTCCCACGACGGCGCAGCTTCCCACCGAGGAAGAAGCGGAAGAAGAGAAGAAGAAGAAGAAGCGCAGCCCCTGGACGTGGCCGCTGATCGCTCTGATCGCACTGCTGGTGATCGTCCTCGGCGGAACATTGTGGGCGATGCTGGCGAACCAGGGCGGCGACGCGGATCCGACGAAGTCCCCGAGCAACACTCCCACGGTGACGCAGACCACTCCCCCGCCGCCCTCGCCGACGCCGGAGGTGACCCGAGTCAACGTCACCGCTCTGGGCCTGAACGGCATGGACTGCGCGACCGCCACCTCCACGCTCAAGGATGCGGGCTTCGACAGTGAGATCACCTGCGTGGACGGCGACCCTGCGCCGAGCGACGCGGAGGTCGGCCAGGTCTACCGTGTGGCCCCTTCTGGCAACGTGGAGACCACTCAGGCGATCACTTTGACGACCTACGCCGCGCGGGCCGGGGTTCCGACTCCGACCGATGCTCCGACGATCACCGGCAACCCGGTCGCCGGCTCCACCGTGACGATCTCCTGGGGAACCGGCTTCACGTGCCCCAGCGGAACGACGCTCTCCGGCTACGTCGTCTCGGTCCAGAACGGCACCTTCGTGTCCGGCGGGCCGAACTTCCAGCCGACGCAGCGCAATGCGCAGGTGAAGATCGCCGATGCCGAAGGGCAGCAGCTCATCGTCACCTACCAGGGCATGTGCTCCGGCGGCGACCAGCGCACTTCTGCCGCATCGCCCCCGCTCTCGGTCACGATCACGGCGGCTCCGGGAAACGGGGACAGCGGCACCGACGGGTAACCTGTAGTTCAGTTCAGCAAGCGACGTTTTTTCCAGGGGGTCATCCGTGTCCACAGAGCCACGAGTCATCGCGGGCCGGTACCGCGTCGACGAGCTCATCGGGCATGGCGGGATGGCGAAGGTGTACCGCGGGTACGACCTGACACTCGGTCGCGAGGTCGCGATCAAGATCCTCGACGCCGAGCTGGCCCGCGACACGACGTTCCGAAACCGGTTCCGACTCGAGGCGCAGGCCGCGTCGCGCATGTCGCACCCGTCGATCGTCCGCGTGTTCGACGCCGGTGATCCTTCCACGAGCGACGGCGGTTCCGACGAGCCGCCCTACATCGTGATGGAGCTCGTCAAGGGCACCCTGCTCAAGGACATCATCGCCGCCGGTCCGGTTCCCGCGGCCGACGCCGTGCGCTACGTCGACGGCATACTCGAGGCGCTCGACTATTCGCATCGTGCGGGAGTCGTGCACCGCGACATCAAGCCGGGCAACGTGATGGTGACCGACAAGGGTCAGGTCAAGGTCATGGACTTCGGCATCGCCCGGGCCGTCTCCGACTCGTCCTCCACTGTGGCCGAGACGACCCAGATCATCGGCACCGCCGCCTACTTCTCGCCGGAGCAGGCGAAGGGCGAGCCTGTCGATGCGCGAGCCGACCTCTACTCCACCGGTGTGGTCCTCTACGAGCTGCTCACCGGACGCCAGCCGTTCCGCGGCGAATCGCCGGTTGCTGTCGCCTATCAGCACGTCAGTGAGACGCCGGTCCCTCCGACCGAGGTCAACGAGGACGCTCCCCGTACGCTCGACCCGATCGTGCTGCGCGCACTCGCGAAGGATCCGTACCAGCGGTACCCGGACGCCGCGCACTTCCGCGCAGCCCTCGACTCCGCCATGACGGGAAACGCCCCGACGCGCAAGGAACTCGGAGCGCTGACGAGCGAGCTGTACGGCGCGAGCCCGCGGCAGGCCCAGGAGACCGCGCGGTCGCTGCGTCAGCTGAGCACGGACACCACCATGACCAGGACCCAGTCAGGGCCACCGGTCGCGTGGATCTGGGCCGGAGTGGCGCTTCTCGCCGTGCTGCTGGCATCGGTGCTGTTCTGGGTGGTCACGATCAGCATGCGCCCTCCCGAGGTGTCGAGCACGTCGCGAACGGTCCCGAACCTCGTGAATGTCTCGTCCGAGCGTGCACAGGACGACCTCGCTGATCTCGACCTGTCCTCGAAGATCGTGATCGAGACGAGCTCCGAGGTCGCCGAGGGCAACGTCATCCGCACCGACCCCGAGGCGGGAGTGTCGGTCGAGGAGGGTTCCACGGTCACCCTGTACGTCTCCAAGGGTGAAGAGACGGTCGTGATGCCGAAGATCGAGGGGATGGCACTCGACGACGCCACCAAAGCCCTCGAAGCGGCCGGCCTCGAACTCGGAACGGTGATCCAGCGCAACGACAAGTCGTTGGCTACGAACACCGTCATCTCCGCCAGCGAGAAGGCTGATGCCGAGCTCGATCCGGGAACCGTCGTCAACCTGGTCGTGGCCAGCGGCAAGGTGACGCTCACCGACCTCGTGGGGTGGACGGTGGATGCCGCCACGGCCAACCTCACCGATCTCGGGCTCGTGGCCGTGCCGACCGAGACAGCGGAATGCCCCGCCACGGAGCCGCGGACCGTGCACTCCATGTCCGTCGCGCCTGGCGATGTTCCCGTCGGCTCGTCCGTCCAGATCTTCTTCTGCACCGGTTGACGGTGGCGGGTCGCTGAATCTGCGCGCCGCCGCCTCAGCGTGACAGCGGGTGCAGGGTCTCGGCGCGCGCGACGGCGTCGACGTCACCGCACAGTTCCAACCAGTTCGCCAGGAGTCGGTAGCCTCCCTCGGTGAGCACGCTCTCCGGGTGGAACTGCACGCCCCACAGCGGCAGGTCGCGATGGGCCAGCGCCATCACCGTCCCATCCTCGGTCCAGGCGGTCACGACCACCTCGGGCGGCAGATCGGACCCCGCGAGCACGAGCGAGTGGTAGCGACCCGCGTCGAACGGCGACGGGATTCCGGCGAACAGCGCGGAAGAATCGTGCGTGACGGCCGAGACCATGCCATGCATGAGTGCAGTTGCGGGAGTGACAGGAGTCCCGAACGCCTCACCGATCGTCTGATGCCCGAGACACACTCCGAGGGTCGGCACCCGCAGCCGCGTGGCGATGCGGACGGCATCGATCGAAGCCCCGGCGTCGACAGGCGAGCCAGGTCCCGGCGAGAGCATCATCGCGTCGTACTCCGACACGATCCTCTCCAGTTCCGCCGCGTCCGTTGCATCCGACTCGATCATCCCGGTGTCGGCTCCGAGCTCACGCAGGTATCCGACCAGGGTGTGCACGAAGCTGTCGTGGTTGTCGACCACGAGCACCCGGGTCATTCGACGTCGACCTCGCCCGGGGCGATGATCGGGCTCACCCAAGGGAACACGTACCAGAAGAGTCCGTAGAGGACCGCGGCGACCACGATCACGAGGATGAGCACGCGCAGCCACCACGGACCGGGCAGCAGGCGCCAGAGGGCGGCGTACATCAGTCTTCTCCCTTGCAGACGTCCATGATCACACCGAAGGCGCGGCCGGGGGAGGCGGCGGGTCGGTCAGCGCGGTCGGCGGGCCCTCCGCGCGCGGCTGGAAGCCCTCGAACACCCCGTAGGCGACGATGCGCTCCGCCAAGGAGTACAGAGGAGAACAGGCCGTGAGCGTGATGTACTGCTCCCCGGTCTGCTGCTCCGGCATCTGCGGCACGTCGGCGAGCACGTCGGTCTGACTGGGCTTCACGTACTCGAGCGTCCGGAAACGGTAGGTGTACCAGCCGTCGGGGGTTTCCACAACGATCGCGTCGTTCAACTGCAGCTTGTCGAGCTGATTGAACGGCTTTCCCCACGTCGTCCGATGCCCGGCCAGCGAGAAGTTGCCGACCTCGCCCGGCATCTTCGAGTTCGTGTAGATCCCGATGCCCTGCTGGTCGAGCGTGCGCGCACGGCTCGTCCCGCCGAAGATCCCGAAGTTGTAGTCCGCGCCGAAGCGGGGGATGTGCATCTGTCCGAACCACTGCGCATCGGCAGGAGCTGCGGGCACAGGGGGCACGTACGCTGTGGTTCCGTCGTCCCCTTCGACGACGGGCGGGAGCGCTGGGGGATTAGCCTGCGCGAGCGCCTGCGACACAGCGGCGCCCTCGTCGTTCTTCTGGGCGCTGATGATGATGTCGCCGATCCACATCTGCCATGCGACGAAGAGCAAGACGATCACGCCGGCGGTGAGGAGCAGCTCTCCGAGCACGCTCGCGAACGTGGCACGCGAGCGCGGTCGCTGTCGCCGCGGACGCCCCCCAGGCACGACGGATGCACTCATGCGGTGATCATATCCGGGAACACTGAGCGCGTGCCGTGGCTTCGCCGTTCGCGAGGGGCATCCCCGCCTCGGCGGGGGACAGGTCTCATGGGTACAATGACGGAATGGCACGTGACCGCAAGACAGAAGAACCCGCCGTCGAGCGCGCCGAAGGCGACGCCGCTCCCAACGCCGTGTGGTTCAAGCCGGTGATGATCGGCTTCATGCTCCTGGGGCTCGTGTGGATCCTGGTGTTCTACATCTCCGGCATGCAGTACCCGATCCCCGGTCTGTCGAACTGGAACCTGGCGATCGGCCTCGGCATCGCGCTGATCGGCTTCCTGATGACCACACGCTGGCGCTGACACCTCTCTCTTTCTAGAAAGGCCCCCTCGCATCGCGAGGGGGCCTTTCTCGTACCTGGAGTTATCCACAGGTCCATCCACAGCCTGGGGAGAATTACACCGGTGTTATTCACAGGGGTTAACAACCCTGTTAACAACTCGCGATCAGGACAAAAGGATGAGCGGCGGCACGAAGGCCACGACGACGATCAACAGGACGACCAGCGCAGACAGCAGAACGATCTGCAGGGTCCGCTGGTCGCGGCGCTTGGTCTTGACCAGGATGAGGGCGACGAGGGCGCCGACGATGGCGCCGCCCAGGTGCGCTTGCCAGGAGATTCCCCCGGCGAAGAAACCGAAGGCGAAGTTGATGCCGAGGATGACGAGGATCCCGGTGACGTTCGCACCGATGTGGCGCCCGATGATCAGCAGCGACGCCAAGAGTCCGAAGATCGCCCCGGATGCTCCGACGGTCAACGAGCCGGGCGCCAGAATCGCGACCATCACGGAACCGCCGAGGCCGCTGATGAGATACAGCGCGAGGTAGCGGACGCGGCCGAGCATGGGCTCGAGGCTCTGCCCGAGCATCCACAGCGCGAGCATGTTCAGCGCGAGGTGGACGAACCCTCCATGGACGAAGAGCGCGGTCAGCAGACGCCAGGGCTCGAAGGGGAGCCCGAAGAGATTCGGGTACAGGTATGGCGCGTAGAAGCCCAGCGCCTGCGCGATCGGATCATTGAGCCCCGGGATCAGCTGAACCAGCCCGATGAACGACGTGACCGCGAGAAGAGCGTAGGTGACGACCGGCTTTCCACCGCGCCCCAGCGCCATGGTCGCGCCGCTGCCACCCCACCGACGAGCGGCCTTCTTCTGGGCAGGGGTACGGTTCTTCCGATCCTCGTTCATGCACTCGGGACAGATGACGCCGACGGCCGCCTGCGTCTGGCACTCGGGGCAGATGGTGCGCATGCACCGCTGGCAGAGCACGAAGCTCTGCCGATCCGGATGGCGATAACAGAAGTTGTCGCTATTGCCCGTGAACTCTGGCGTGGTCATCCGGATCGGCCGCAGCTGTCGTCAGGCCGCGACGATGTCGATCGACTGCAGCACGACGGGCTCGACCGGACGGTCGCCCGGGCCGGTCTGCACGGCACCGATCGCGTCGACGACGGCGCGGGAAGCGTCATCCGCGACCTCGCCGAAGATCGTGTGCTTGCCCTGCAGCCACGGGGTGGGGTCCGTCGTGATGAAGAACTGCGAGCCGTTGGTGCCCTCGGGCTTGCCGGTGATGGCGTTGCGGCGCAGGCCGGCGTTGGCCATGGCGAGGATGTACGGCTTGTTGAAGTCGAGCTCCATGTTGATCTCGTCGTCGAAGTTGTAGCCGGGGCCGCCGACGCCCTGTCCGAGCGGGTCGCCGCCCTGGATCATGAAGTTCGGGATGATGCGGTGGAAGATGACGTCCTTGTAGAGGGGTCCCTCGCCGGGCTTGCCGGTGGCGGGGTCGGTCCACTCCTGGGTGCCGTCAGCGAGGCCGACGAAGTTCTTGACCGTCTTCGGTGCGTGATCGCCGAAGAGGTTGATGACGATGTCACCGTGGTTGGTGTGCAGGGTTGCGACATGAGAAGCGTGAGCCATGCCTTCATTCTCGCAGAGCTTCCGGTGAGTTGGCCGAGGCCTGTACCCCTGATCAGGCGAAGAAGCAAGGGTCGGGCGATTCCCTCCCCCCTTCCAGCCTGTCGTGGCAAGATGGGGAACCCGTACTCCAATGGACAGGAGAGCATCGTGAGCCTCAGCCGCAAGCGGAAGAAGGAACTGCGTCGTCTTCAGAAGGAAGCGAACCAGCTCTGGGAGAACCAGCAGGTGCTCGTCGGCCACGCCGCCGATGTCGCCCGAGAGGCCGGACGTCAGCTCGGCAGCATCAATCGCGAGCAGGTCGTCCCGGTCATCCAGGACACGTACAACCGTCGCGTCGCCCCCGTCGTCGACCGCGGCGTCAAGATCGGCAAGCACGTCGTCGATGACAAGGTCGTCCCGATCGTGGGCGGGGTCGTCGGTTCCGCTCTCACCGCGTGGGACGTCGCCAACGCCAAGCGCCACGGTGTGGCCGTCCCGGCACCCCGCGGTGCCTTCGGGAAGAAGCAGAAGTCGGGCCCGGGTCTCGGCTCCGTCATCGCTATCGTCCTCGGCGCCGCCGCGGCCGTCGGCGTTCTCTACGCCGCCTGGCAGGCACTGCGCGCCGATGACGAGCTCTGGGTCGCGGACGACCCGCTCGCCGCACCCGACGCGTGACCCCGTCCGATATCGCCTCCGTCGCCCCGGGTGACGGAGGCGATCGGCATGCGCGGGTGCGTGAAGCCGCCGCAGCTCGCGGTCTCGAGATCGAGATCCGGGAGCGCCCGGCGGCAGGCAGCCTGTTCGAGGCAGCCGAGCTCCTCGGCATCCCGCCGTCGGGCATCGTCAAGACACTCGTCGTGAAGCGCTCGGACGACACGTTCCTGTTCGCGCTGATACCGGGTGGCCGCTCGATCTCCTGGCCGAAGCTCCGCGCTCTCGTCGGAGTGAACAAGCTGCGGCTTCCGGAGGCCGAGTTGGCCCTCGCAGCGACCGGATACGAGCGCGGCACCATCGTTCCGATCGGCAGCACCACCGACTGGCCGATCTACGCCGACGAGTCCATCGTCGGTCAGCGCATCGCCATGGGCGCGGGTGCTCACGGATACAGTCTGTTCGTCGATGCCGACGACCTGATCTCTGCCTACGGAGCGACCGTCGCCGACATCTCCGTTCCCGAAGAGCGCTGATCTCCTCCGCCGGCGATGGTCCGGTTCAGAGGATCCCGGCCATCCGCATGGCGATGTCGACCAGTCGCACCCGTTGCAGCTCGGCGACCGCCTTCACCGGAAACCACTCGGCCATGTCGGTGGAGCCGCCGGTCTCGAAGCGCAGCTTCCCGCCGGTGACCTCGGCCCGGTACAGGATGCGCAGCGTGTGCAACGGCTCCGCGGCCTTCTGCACTCGTCGCCCTGCGGGGATCACCCGGGAGTGGATGCCGAGGAGCTCGCCGACCTTGACCGTGTAGCCGGTCTCCTCGCGGAGCTCCCGACGTACGGCGTCTTCCGGTGCCTCACCCGCCTCGAGTCCGCCACCGGGCATCGTCCACGCGACTCGGCGCCCCTCCGTCCAGCGCGCCAACAGCAACCGTCCGTCGTCATCGGTGACGACCGCGTACGCCGCGACACGCAGGTCCATGGATCACACACTATCCGTCGGCGGGGATGCTCGATGACCGTGCGTCACCGTCGGAACACTCGATGGTCCGCCCCGATCGATCAGGAATCGAGAAGCGCACCGTGGCGCGGTATCCGTAGTGTGATCTGCACACCGGACAACACCTCGAGAGGACGGATCATGGCCGAGAACGAGAAGAACTTCAGCGCCGAAGAACGTGAGGCCATGCAGGCCGCCGCGAAGGAAGCGCGCACACGACGCTCCAGGGCGAAGAAGTCCCCGGAGGAGCTTCGAGCCGCGGGGGAGGCCGACATCAAGGAGGCGATCGGCAAGCTCGTCGCCGAGGATCAGGCGCTGGCGAACAAGCTGCACGCCCTGGTCTCCGACGTCGCCCCCGACCTGGTTCCGCGCACCTACTACGGGATGCCGGCGTGGGGGCGCGACGGCAAGGTGCTCTGCTTCTTCCAGCCGGCCAGCAAGTTCAAGGTCCGCTACGGCACATTCGGCTTCGAACCGATCTCGAACCTCGACGACGGAACCGTGTGGCCGACCGCCTATGCGGTGACCGACCTCACCGAGGCCGACCTGGAGTTCCTGGCCGACCGCATCCGTCAGGCGATCAGCTGACCACATCCTGATACCTTCTGGCCACTCGCGCAGTAGCGTTGATGCGTGAGCACACTGCCGTTCCCCGCCGCCATATACGCCGCCCGCCTCGCCGCTGCCGCATCACGCGCGCGTGAAGCAGGAATGGATGCCGTCGTCGTGGGCCCAGGGCCCGACCTGCAGTACCTGCTGGGTGTGGAAGGCGACACGATCGAGCGACTCACCGCACTCGTCCTCGGTCCCGACCTCACGCCGACGGTCGTCGTGCCTCGGATGGAACTCGCCAAGGTGCGCACCACCTCCGTCGGTGAGCTCGGCCTCCGCGTCGCCGACTGGGTGGACGGCGAGGATCCCTATGCGCTCGTCGGCGAGGCTACGGGCTCCGTGACGCATGTCGGTGTGTCCGATGCCCTCCCCGCACTGCACGTCATCCCGATCGGTGAGCGCCTGGGCGTGCGTCTCGAACTCGCCACTCCCGTCCTGCGTGAGGGCCGCATGTTCAAGGATGCCGTGGAGGTCGCCGAGCTGCGTCGCGCCGGAGACGCCATCGACGCGGTGCACCGGCGCGTGCACGAGTGGCTCCGCTCCGGGCGCACCGAACGCGAAGTGGCAGCCGACATCGCCGAGGCCATCGTCGCCGAAGGACACCGCACGGTGGAGTTCGTGATCGTCGGATCGGGCCCGAACGGGGCAGACCCGCACCACGAGGTCTCTGACCGTGTGATCGAAGAGGGCGACGTGGTCGTGGTCGATATCGGGGGAGCGGTGCCGAGCGGCTACAACTCCGACAGCACCAGGACGTACGTGGTCGGAACCCCCGACCCCGTGGCAGCGGAACGCATCGAGGTGCTGGTGCGCGCACAGCAGGCGGCGGTCGATGCCGTGCGCCCCGGAGCCACTGCCGCCGAGGTGGACGCCGCCGCGCGAACCGTGCTCGAGGAGGCCGGCCTGGGGGAGGCCTTCCTGCACCGCACCGGCCATGGCATCGGGGTCTCGGTGCACGAAGAGCCGTACATCGCCCCGGGCAACGACCTGGTGCTCCGTGAGGGCATGGCGTTCAGCATCGAGCCGGGCATCTACTTCCCCGGCGAATGGGGTGCCCGCATCGAGGACATCGTCGTCGTGACGTCCGACGGCGCGGAGCGGCTGAACGTCGCACCGCACGAGTTGACCTCGGTCGGCTCCGACTGAGACGCGCCCGGGCATGCAACGTCGTCGCAAGGTCTCTTCCGCCAACGCGTCACCAGCCACTCGCGCCCGCTATGCGAAGCGCCGACAGAATCGGCTCGCCCGCGTGGACAACGATCTCACCGACGAGCAGTGGTACGCGCTGATGGATGCCTGGGGCGGGTGTGCGTACTGCGGCGGAGACGGTGCCGCGCTGCAGCGTGACTGCATCCAGCCGGTTTCTCGCGGCGGCCGCTACACGCTGGAGAACGTCGTCCCGGCATGCGCCTCCTGCAATGCGAGCAAGCACAATGACGAGGTCACCGGCTGGCTGCGCCGCAAGAAGCTCGACGAGCGGAGCTTCCTCGTGCGGCATGCCACGATCCTCCAGGTGCTTCGACCGGTTGAGTGAAGCGGGTTCGCACACTCGCTACTCTCGACTCATGACGACGATCGCTGCGATCACTGCCGAGGACCGCCCCGAGTGGGAGGTGCTCTGGAAGGGGTACCTGTCCTTCTACGAGACGGACCTCGATGACGCGACCACGGCGGCGACCTTCCGAAGGCTCGTCGACCGCGGGTCCGGCATCCACGGCGCGATCGCCCGCGACGACAGCGGTGCGGCGGTAGGCATCGTCCACTGGCTCACGCACCCCGGCACCTGGACCGTCGCCGACTACTGCTACCTGGAAGACCTGTTCGTCGCCCCGAACCTGCGCGGAGGCGGCGTCGGCCGAGCACTCATCGCTCACGTGCGCGCCTGGGCGGAGCGACATGGCTCGTCGAAGCTCTACTGGCTCACGGCGGAGTCGAACACCACCGCGCGCGGCCTCTACGATCGTGTCGCCTCGCGGTCGGGCTTGATCCACTACGAGATCGACCTCGACTGAGCGGGCATGGAAACGAAGAAGCCCCCGGCAGGTGCCGGGGGCTTCTTCTTCCTGTGGAGCCTAGGAGATTCGAAGCAGTCTGACCAGATGCCCTGTTGTGCCGCGTATTTACGCGGTTTCAGCTCAACTTCATCGCCTCAGGGATGCCAAGTCACACCTATGGTCACACCTATAGGCACCAAATCCGCCCCACAAGATGTAGGGGTCTGATGCCGTCCGGACCACATGAAGGGGCGCGGCGCTGGTCCCCCGTGTCAGACCTTCACCCCACAATAGGAACATGCGTCCGAACCTTGCCGTCGTCCCCGACACCGCGACGCTACGGAAGGCTCGCGGAGCCTTCTTTACCCCCGACGCCATCGCCGAGTTCACGACGAACTGGGCTGTCCGCTCAGCCGACGACCTCGTCCTGGAGCCGTCCTGCGGTGAAGCCGCATTCCTGACGCAGGCAGTCCGACGACTCACTGAGCTTCAGCTCGCCACCAGCGCGCTCCCCATGCCTCCGCGCGTGGACGGCGTCGAGATTCACGAAGCCAGCGCCGCCGAGGCTGAGCGTCTGGTGCGCGCTGCTGGCGGCGACCCGAACATCACGGTCAGCGACTTCTTCATCGTGAGGCCGGAGCCGAAGTACACGGCTGTCATCGGCAACCCGCCGTATATCCGGTACCAGGATTTCTCCGGTGAAGCCCGGACCCGCAGCCGGGAGGCAGCACTCCAGGCCGGTGTGAACATGAGTGGCCTGGCCTCGTCGTGGGCCGCATTCACGGTTCATTCGGCGCTCATGCTCCGCAAGGGCGGACGCTTGGCGCTCGTGGTTCCCGCCGAGCTGCTCAGCGTGAACTACGCGGCCGAGGTACGGCGCTTCCTCTTCGACCGCTTCGCGCATGTAGACCTGGTCCTGTTCACCGAGCGGGTGTTCGCTGAGGTGCAGGAAGAAGTTGTCCTGCTGCTCGCGGACGGGTATGAGGAGGGGAGCGCGAAGCACGCCTCCATCTACCAGGCGCAGAACGCAGCAGCGCTCTCCGAGACGCTCGCGGCGACCACGTGGACGCCGACCGACCCGGCCGAGAAGTGGACGCCCTCGCTGCTCTCCGCTGATGCGCTCGGTGTGTATAGCGGCCTGCTGTCCAGCGGTGACTTCACCACGCTGGAGACCTGGGGCGACACGACCCTTGGCATGGTCACCGGGAACAACAAGTACTTCGCGATGTCGCCCGAGAAGGTGGCTGAGTTGGGGTTGGCTGAGTCGGACCTGCTGAAGCTCAGCCCTCCCGGAAGCAGCCACCTGCGTGGACTCGTGTTCTCGTCTGACGCTTGGCGGGCGCTGGGCAAGAAGGGGAGCGCGACCTACCTGTTCCGCCCCAACGGGGAGCCGAGCGCGGCGGCGTGGGAGTACATCAACGCTGGTGAGACCGCCAGCGTGAACACCGCGTACAAGTGCCGGGTCCGCAAGCCCTGGTGGCGCGTGCCGCTGGTGAAGCCTGCCGACCTGTTCTTGACGTACATGAACGCGGACACCCCGCGCATCACCACGAACGAGGCGAAGGCTCTGCACCTGAACTCGGTACACGGTATCTACCTGCGGCCGGAGCACAGCAAGGTCGGACGCAAGTTCCTGCCGCTCGCTGCGCTGACCTCGATGACGCTCGTCGGTGCTGAGACCGTGGGCCGCTCGTACGGCGGCGGGATGCTGAAGATTGAGCCGCGTGAGGCTGACCGCCTGCCCGTGCCGTCGCCTGAGGTTGTCGCTGCCGCGAGTGACCCTCTGACCGCGCTTCGGCCGCAGCTTGCCACGCGGCTGCGGTACGGTCGGCTGGTAGAGGCGGCCAAGCTGGTCGATGATGTCCTCCTCATTGGAGAGCTGGGTATGAAGAGAAGTGAAGTGAAGGCGCTCCGTGATGCGCACGCCGAGCTGACAGCCCGACGCACCGCACGGGGTCAGCGTGTCGAGGTTTGAAGACCGGCTGTTAGCCGCCATCAAGGCGACCGGGCCGAAGCCTGCTGACACCGATACCCAGGCGAACAAGAAGAACTGGAACCAGCGCCTCTCGGACGGGCTTGCTCTCGCCATCGCGGCTGAGCTTCGGGACCGTGGAATGTCTGGCGCGCTTCCAGCTGAGCCGGGCCAGCTCGGGCTGAGCGGCGCTGAGCGGCGGCTGGCTGGCGGCATCGGCGCTAAGAAGGTCGATGTCTCCTGGGCAACCGAGGAGAGCGGCCTCATCTTCGCGGTGAGCGTGAAGACCATCATGTTCCGCGACAACAGCACGAAGAACTACCAGAAGAACCTCACCAACCGGCGTGGTGACCTCCTGGTCGAGTCAGTCACGCTGCACCGCCGGTTCCCGTACGCAGTGCTCGCAGCGTTCCTGTTCCTGGATGCTGGCGCTGAGCACGACGGCACGGCCCGAAGGAAGAGCACGTTCGAGAACGCGTTCCCGCGTCTGCGCCTGTTCACGAAGCGCCCCGACCCTTCTGGCCGTGAAGAGCAGTTCGAGCGGTTCTACGTGTTCCTGCTCGACTCGAACAGCTTCCAGCCGTCACTGCGTGCGTTCGAAGTGGACGATGAGACCGTGCAGGTAGACCTGGACAGTGCGCTGGACGACCTCATCGAACTCATCGGCGAGCGGAACTTCGACCTGTACGACGGCACCGACGGCGAAATCAAGAAGATTTAGCTGACGCTCACCATCGCGAAGCCGTGACAGCAACCGTCCGCTCCGCGCGGTAACGCTTCACCGACTTTGGGTCGATGAGGAACACGGCCTTCTTCTCACCGACCGTTCGCTTCCACAGTTCGTGCACTTCCGGCTCTGGCTCCTCCGTCGAGCGCATCGCAGTGTCCGGACCGAAGAACAACACCACGTTCTTGCCGCCAGGTGCGACCTGCGACTCCCAAGCGATGCCATCGAACTGCACCCCGGTACCCCATCGGAGGAACTCGGTGACCATCTGCGTGGGCGCGTAGTCCACGGGATGCTTGTCATCCAGGATGACCGGCTGCGTAATGGCGTCACGGAAGTAGTCGAAGAAGGCGATGAACACGAATGATGCCCTCACCGACTCGTCGAACAGGCTCGGGCGAATCGGCACGCGGGTCAGGTCAAGCACGCGCATCGGACGCTGAAGCACGAACTCCCCAACCACCGCTTCGCTGTAGGGGCTGTGTGCCACCACTTCGGCGCAGGCTGTCTCCGGGTCGCTCGCGGTGTAGAACAGAGAGATTCCCTGCGCGTTCATACGACCGGCCGACGCGCTGCCAGCCGGTGCGGGACCAAGCTCACCAGCGGGGTCTTTCAGTACCTTCGTCTCCAGTTTGCGGGCTTCTCGCTCAATGCGAGCGCGGTACACCGGAGTGCCCTGCGGCAAGGTTTCCATCAGTCCGGTTTCGTCCCGCACGAATCCCGAGAGTGCATTGAGGAATGAGAACAGCCGCTCCGGCGGCGTGAGGCCAGACTTGCTCCCTTCGGCGCGGGGAAGTGCGAACCGAGCTTCATGCTTCACCGTCTGAGCGAAGCTCTCCCACCCGAACTCCACATACGACATGTCGTCTCGCTCGACCCAGTAGGACGGTTCGCTGATGAGTCCCGACACTTCCTCGGCGATGGCGTCGAGCATGCTGCTCGGGACTGCATCGTCTATCAAGTTGTAGACGACGGTCAGGGTATCCATCTCCTCGCTGAGGGTCTCACCGTCGATTCGCGGAGCGTTGTTCGAGTCTTCATAGAGGTCGCACGCCACTTCGTAGATGACCTCAGTGAACTGTTCCAGGTTCACCGCGAAGGGGACCGCGTCCTCAGGAGAGGTCCGCCCGCAGAACGAGCACTCGCGCTCGTTCGCTTGCCCCTGCACTCGCTTCAGCAGGTGCTCGTCTTCGATGTGGTCAAGGCAGAGCGCCTTGTCCGTCCAGCCGATGATGGGGAACTCCATGTGCACATCATGGCATCGCCACCCTTACTCGACCGCGTTGTCGGGTACCGCAAAGTGCAGTCGCGCAAGCCGTCGAGCGTAGTTGACTTCAGGATGGTACTTGACTGCATCAAGCAATCGTTCCTCGCTCTGTCCGAGCTGGCGCAGAAGTACCAAGACGACGACGGCTGAGGACACTTCGATGACCGCGTGCAACTCCTCCAAGTCGAAGTCAGCCGCCCCAGTGTGCGCCAGATGGTTGCGTGCTTTCACGCTCCGCTCAGCCCAGACCTCGGCGCTCGGGAGCAGCGCATCCCGAACAGCCTCCCCCATCAGGTCTGCCAGAGCGACAAGTCGGTTCATCAGCTTCGGCTTGTTGTCGGCGATGCGTTCGCTGACCCACAGCTTGCGCTCGGCCGGGACGACATCCAGGATGGCGCGGCGAAGGTTCCTGTGCTCAGCGCGAGGCATCTCCGTCGTCTTGTCAAGCGATTGATGGAGCGCCTCAGCCGCCCCGACCGCCGTGACAACCCTAGGTTCGACAAAGCCATCAGGCAGGTAGCGCAGCCCGAGCACCATCCCGATGACCGGTTCGAGTGACCGATGAAGCGCCAACCAGCGTGGGATGAGCTCTTCGAACGGGATGTCGTCGAGGTCTAGCAGGAATCTCGGTCGTCCCTTCGCCACGCCAAGCGGGGGCACGATGTGCTCTCGATACACCTCAACCCGGCGCACCTTGTCCTGGAGGAGATGGCCGTCCGGCCACAACTCCGGCGCTGGCGGCAGTGTCAGCGATTCGGAGACGATGCCGCAGTTCTCCAGGGCTGAGAGCGAGACGAGGTGCGACAGACTCGCCAACGGATGCAGAGCGTCGGTGAACGACACGGGCGCGGGGAACGACGCGGTTGCGCTCACAGCTTCCCATGTCCGCGCGAACGTCCGGCTTGGCTGCGAATCAAAGTCCGGAACCATGAAGGTGTGGAACAGGCCGAAGCTTGTCTCCCCTGTCCTGACCGAGAGGCTCTGAACGGAACGCGTCGTGATGGCCGTAGAACCCGTCAGGCGGTTGGTCTCGGCATCAGATTCCTCAGTGATTTCGTATGCCGTGAGGCCGGACCATGCCGTCAGCCAGTCCACCTGAGTGACTGCCCCAACAAATACCGTCTCATCGAAATCATCGAGGTGGCACCCGACGAGGAGGACGGACGCCTCCGCTTCAACTTCAGCCGCTGCGGAACTGAGGGTGGTCTGCATCCGGCTGACCCACACGTTGTGCAGAGTGAGCCTGATTCCCTTCGCCACGCCATGAAGCACGGGCCACTTGGGCAACCCCTCGTCACGGCGGCCAGTCGTTCGTCGCGCTCCGCCAAACGGAGCATCGTTTCCGGTGCGAATAAGACGTAGATGAAGACCCTTCGCGGGGTCATACGTCAGAATGCCTGCCTCGGTCGCGGCCTCCCCCGGTATCCGCCACTCAGCGACCCATTCTTTCGACTCCGCCAACGTACCCAAGCTCATGAGGGGATGGTATCGGCAGAGCGCTCCCGCTCAGCAGGCCAGCTCCAACACCCAGTCCGGGCGAGGCCGAAGCGACTCGCGCTGCGCGCGCTTCACCGCCCGTACGCTGCACTCGCCTTCCTGCCATCCCGGCGCGTACGCATCCAGGAACTCCGCCTCGATGCAGAACGCGAGCCGTTCGATGCGCTCGGCCCGACGCACGGCACGACCCCGCCACCACTGCCACAGGGTGACAGCCCCGACGATGTTCAGGGGTGCAGACGCTGCTGCAATCACGAACTCGGTCATGCTCGCACCACTTTCAGCTCATCGGGCGGGGTGAGCAGCGGGACGCCCGTCTCCCGCTCAACCATGTTCAAGTGCCTGCGAAGGTCGCAGACCTTCTTCGCGCGGTGCCCGAAGCGCTCGACCAGCTCGTCTGGGAGTTCATCCGGTACCCGAACGGTCGCGGTCTCCGTGAGAACAAGCCGTCCGCCCTCCGCGCTCAGCGTGGCGCTGGTGGTCTGACGGGCAGCCTCCGGCCAGACTGCAACCAGGGCGTCGCCGTCGGCGTGGACCGTGGCTCCGAGACGGATGGCCTCAGCCATGAACTCGTCGCGCATAGCCTCGCGGGCCTGTCGAATGAGCTTCTCCATCACTCTGCCTCCTCGCTCTGAGCGAAGAGAATGCGAATCGCGGTCTCGATGTCGCCAGCGGCAACCGCCGCACGAACCGTGTCGGTGACCTCGCCGAAGCCGTCACCGATGTTCGTCCAGATGGAAGTCGCAGCCTCCACCTTCGTGACGTAGGCCTGGCCGCGCTTGCCCAGGTCAGTGCAAGCGCCCGTGATGCTGTCCATGGCTTCACCTGAACCGGTGCCTGCCACTAGTGCGAGACCCTCGTCCCAAGCAGGGTCGGAGCAGATGGCCACGTACTCTGCGTCCAACGTCTTCGCTTCATCGGCGATGGCGTCAGCGGCCGTAACGGTCGGGGCCACGGCTGCGGCCACATGCGCCTTAGCGTACGGAGCGATGAGGATGCCGCCGATGAGCAGCACGAGAGCCGCGAGCGGGAGTCCGATGCTCCATCCGATGATGCGCTTCTTGCTGGCCTTCGGCTTCTTGCGAGCCTGCTCGGCAGCGAACTGTTCTGATGTTTTTGTGTAATCGGTCATACCCATTACTGCGGCGGCTCCGAGCCAAACTCATACGCCCTCGCAAGACTTTCTTGCGAGGGCGTATGTAGATGGACGGGTGTCACTTTCCGGGCGGTGCATCACCGGTCAGCGCAGCGGCCCCGGAGGCGAACCACAGCCCGAGCGCGCCGTACAGCAGCAGTGTTGCGGCGGTCATCGGACTGCCGATGAGGAGCCAGATGAGCACCGCGACATCGCCGAGGACGAGCAGCGCGATGGCTGCCAGCCGACGGCTACCCCAAGCGCGCCCCGCAAGCAGCCCCAGCACCACCGTGACGACAAGCGCGATGACCGGCCAGGCAACGGTCGTCAGCCAACTCACCGCCATCGAAGCGACCGAGCCGGTGAAGATGAGCAAGCACATGCCGACGAAGGACAGACACGCCAGGACGAAGCGAATCACAGGGTCACCCCCGCAACTGCCGCAGCCTTGCGGGCGACCTTCTCGATGTCCGCGTTCGGCGCTGTGACTGTGTTCCGGTCCCGGTCGGTGACCGTCGTCCGTCGGGCGTGCCAGATGAACCATCGGCCTGCGCTGCCACGCCGCAGGTGAATGACCGTAGCCCCCTCGCGGTAGTGGGAGCCGCGCGCCACACGTGAGTATCCGGTCCATTCGGCCCCACGCTTCTCGACCTCGGGCAGACCAAGTGCGTCGAGGCGCGCTTCGGCATCGCGTGCGTCCGCCTGCACCGCCTCGGCGTCGTAGAGACCAGCGCGAGCGTTCGCCTGCGCACGGTCAAGGTAAGACTGGACAGAGTCCAGGTTCTGGGTATTGATTTCATTCTTCATACCCCCTACTGCGGCGGCTGAACAACAAACTCATACGCCCCGGATGCGACATCCGGGGCGTATGAGTAGGACCGAAATCCTTTCCAACCAGAAGAACGGGAACCAACCGCTATTCACTCCCTACTGCGGCGGCTAAGGGATGAACTCATACGAGAACACCAAATCCACGACTTCGCCGTGGAGCCGGTCAGATAGCGGCCAGTTCGCTGGCCAAGGCAGCGCGAACCGCGTCGATGCTCAACGCTCGGGCGCGGGCCAGAGCCGCGTGGTAGGGACGGCTGTTTGAGGTTTCGAAGAACGTGCTGAGCGCCTTCGAAGCCTTGGAGCCGTCGGTAGCCCACTCGACGGCGGCGGCCAACTCGGCCGGGTCCGCGTAACCGAACTGTGGGGCGATGGCAGCCCACGCGGCACCCAGACCGTCCGCCAGAACTGCCTCTCGACGCGCATCGCCCAAGCGCGCGGCGTACTGCGCGCCATCCTCAGCATCCATCGACACGCTGATGTCCACAGCGAGCACCTCCGCAGCGTCTGCGGCGGCCGACGCCTTCGCACGCTCGGACTTGTTCTTGGAAGCGGCCCACTCGGCAATCTGCGCTTCGCGTGCGAGCCAAGCGTCAGCCTGCTCCTCGGCGTCAAGACGCTCAATGCCCTTCGTGAAAGCCGCAAGGTCGCGAGCGGCGCGAGCCTGCTCGCGACTGACGCCGTAGCAGTAGCGCAGAGAGTCGAGAGCATCAGTCGCTTCGTAGCGAAGCTTCTTCGCGGAGAAGCCGATGTCACTCCGCTCCGCCTTCGCCAGCGGCTCAGCAAGGTCGTGGAGGTAGGCGACCAGTGCCTCGATGCCCGCCAGGATGCGGTACGCGGCGACCGGGGAAGCATTGAACGGAGTCGTCGCGCCCTTGGTGTACGTGGCGCTCATGGCGCGGGCGGCAGCCACGCGGGCCAGGGACTCGGTGTCAGCGCGGTGAACCGCTGTCGCGCCGACAGTGATGCGGTTCGCGGCCTTGCGGATGGAGCGGATGGCGTGCTCGTTCTTGGCGGCAGCCTCGAACGCAGCGTTGATGGTGAAGCCCTCAGCCAGCTTCTCGACCTCGGCGTCCGCCTTGATGAGCGCGGTGGCCTCCTCGACCAGACGCTGCACGCGGCGCTCACGCGCGTGGTTGACGAGGCCGATGCCGAGTTCTGCGGCTGCCTCTGCCTCCCAGATGCCCTGGCCGTACACGGCGCGGCGGGCGGCGAAGGTGACCATGCGCTCGAAGGTCTCGGGGCAAGCGGTCATTTCGAAGGCGGTGTCAGCGCCGGTCGCCTCGGCGTATGTCGTGCGGTGTGCCTGCATCTCGGCAAGCTCGGTGTGGAGTTCTGCTGCGGTGAGGGTGAAGGTTCCCATCTCTTGTCCTATCGGTGGTCCCGGTGTCAGCCGGTCGAACTTTTGTTCTTATCTCAATCATAGCATTCGGGCGTTGTGGAAGTGAGCGAGGTATGCTATAGGTCATCCACACATTTGTGGGTTGACCTGGGATACGAAGAAGCCCCCAGGCTCTGACAAGCACTGGGGGCAGTGAAACCGATAGGACATCGCTTCGATACTTAGTCTACACTGTGACAGGTTCCGGGCTGAGCGCGGCCAGGAACACGAAGACCCCCACACCCACGGATGGGTGCAGGGGTCTTGTGTCAGATGATGCCTCGGGCGCGCAGGGCCTCCTCCTTCCGCTCCAGGCGCTCCTCCTCGGCCAGCTCGGCAGCAATGCGGCGGCTGATTTCCTCGGACTCGACGCGGTCGCGCTGAATCTGCGCCTCCACCTCCGGTGTCCGCCACGAGATGTGGTTCAGCCAGTACTGCTCGACGGTCTCCCCGTTGAAGGTCTTCGGCGGGTTGCCCGGCGAGAAGATGGTGTTGGTGAGCACGTTGACGCGGCGGCCCTCCGCGTCCGGCCGCAACCATCCATCCTGGTCCGCGCCATCCGGCCCATACGGTGTGCCCGTCTTCGCGTGAGTTCCGTCGCGGAGGAAGCCGGTCGGTGCCCAAGGCTTGCCAGTGAGAAGGTTCACCGGACGGCTGAGCTGCTGGCCCTTGATGCCGCCCCACGCGTCCACGCCCAACTCGTTGTAGCCCGTATCGGGGTCGAAGCCGTTCTCCTGGAGCCACTGCCGGTAGCCGATGCGGGCGCGGCGCTGTTCCTCAACCGACCGGTCCATCGGCTCCTTCGCCGCCGCTGGCTCCGGCGTGATGCCGACGCTCTCGTACCAGCGCTTCGCAGCGGCGAGGCGTGAACGGTGAGCTGTCGTGTCCTTCAGCCATGTGGTGCAGCGCTGCCAGAGCGACGCCGGTACCGGGTTCTCCCCCACATAGTGCCATCGTCTGGGGCCGCCGGGGCGAGCAGCCTTCAGCTCGTATCCCGGTCGTTCAGAGATTTTCGGTGTCATCAGTGTCTTCCTTCCGTGGAATATTGAGGGTGCGGAGTGCATCCAGAGCCGCGCCAAGCTTCGAGGCACGCGTAGTACGGCGAACGGGCGCAGGACTCGTTCTAGGGGCCACAGGGGCCGTCTGCTGAGCTTCTGCGGGTGGTGCTGAGCCGAACCGACGGTGCAGCCCGCCCTTCGACCAGCGTTCCGCCCAGAGCATCTCGACCTCTTCGACCGTCGCCCCGTGACGGAGGCCTTCAGCCGCGTAGTCAGCGGGGATACTGCCGCTGTGGAGTCGGGTCACGTCCGCCTCGGTGATGGTCGGCGAGGCCTCGCGCAGCGTCTGCGAGTACGCGAAGGGCACACCTTCGGGGCTGACCGCCGTGTTCGTCTTCCGATGCGTACCGTTCGGCTGCCACCCATGGGCATCCCACAGCGGACCGCTTGGGATGGCGACCGGCGCGGCAGCAGGCGACGTACCCGTCCAGCGGCGCGGTCCAGTGCCGCCGTTCGATGGAACCAGGCGCTTGCCTGGCTGATGCGCGACGCGCGTCATGATGCCTCCTTGGCGATGAGAATGAGGTTGTCCGTGGCGCGCCCCTCCCAGCGGGGGACGCACGTGATGAGCACGAGCGTGCCGGGGCCAGCGCCGAGGATGCGCTCCTCCAAAGCCGGGTCATCCGTCGGCCAGCTCTTCGGGGCCTCGACGCGCTCAGTGATGTGCCAGTTCGAACCCAGCGCCTCGATGCCGTCACCGACAGCCAGCTCCTGCCAGAGATTGCCGGGGGCCGGTGAGTTGCCGAGGCTCATGGCGTGCGTGAGCAGGAAGCGCGGGCCAAGGGCGGTGTTCGCGAAGTAGCCCTCATGCTCGTCACGAATCTCGAAGATGTCGGTGTAGTTCGGAGGGTCCAGGGTGGGCGAGAAGCTCATCGGCTCCACCTCGTTGATGATGAGGGTCGGGGCGACGGGCGCAGGCTCAGGTGCTTCAGCGGGCCGCTCCACCGGCGCTGGCGTCTGCGTAGACGCGGCGGCGGGGCGTTCGATGGTCTGCGGTCCGGTCTCCGTCGGCGCGGGAGCGCAGGAGGCCAACAAAACAGTGAGCGCAAGGGCGGCGATGGCCGAGAGAAATGTCTTCATGAAAGTCTCCAGATACGAGAACAGCCCCCGCACGCGCGGGGGCTGTTCGAGGTTGAGGTGGTGCTGTCAGCAAGGCAGCGCGTTCGTCCACGTGGCGATGACGACATGGAAGTTCAGGCCCGTACGGGCGCTCGTCCCGATGGCTGCCCAGTCGCCTTGCTGGCCGACCCATGCCTCGCCGTTGCGGCGCACCCGGTTCGCGGGCGCAGGTTCTTGCGGCCACGTCGAATCGGCGACCTGCGCCGCACTCCCATCCATGTGGTTCGCCATCTGCGCACGGGTCACAGCGACGCCAGGACGAACGAACAAGGTCGTCATGGTGGCGCTCTGATGGCGGATGCAGGAGCCGGAGGGAATCGCCATCGGGGCGATGTTGGCGGCCTGCGCCTGCGAACCAGCGGGCAGGATGCGTTCCGGCGTAGCAGCGTGCGCGGCGGTGATGCCGACGCCGGTCGCCAGGGCGAAGAGTGTTACGGCCGTGACTGCGATGTGTGTAATGCGTTTCATGGTTGATGCCTCCAGAAGCATGTAGGCGGCGGGGTGCAGAACACGATGTCCCGCACCCCGCCAGGGTGTTACTTCGCCGCGCCCTCAGGACGGCGGCGGTAGGCGGCCAGCCCACCGATGAGCGCCAGCACAGCCGCTGCGCCGGGCAGGGCCTGCCAGAACGGTGAACCAGCGTCACCGGTTTCCACGCGCTTCGGCGGGGTCGGCTTGCTCGGTTCCGGCTTCGCAGGCTCATCCGTGACCGGTGGCTCCTCCTCAGCGGGAGGTTCCGTGACCGGCGGTTCCGGCTCCTCGGTGACAGGCGGTTCCGGTTCCTCGACAGGCGGTGTGACCGCGTCCTCGAAGACCTCGATGCGAACCTCACCGGGCGCGCGAACCGCGTCCGGGCGAACCGGACCGAACGGCGTCTCGAAGGTCTCGGTGACCTCGAAGCCGAAAGCGAGAGCCGTCGGTTCAGCAGCGCCCGCGAAGAGGAAGCCATCCTCGACCCGCTCGATACCCTCCGGGAGAGTCATCGCGCGAACCTGGCGGATGGTCGGCTCCAGGCCCGAGAGGCGGGAGGCCTCCAACATCTCGGCATCGGTGATGAGCACCTCGGTGTCAGTGGCGACGCGCTTCTCGACCAGTCCGGCAGCAGTGTCCGCAGGACGGGCCTCGACTCGCAGCTCCACGGCCTGCACGCCTGCGTCCGTGAGGACGAAGACGGTCACGCCGACGGCGTTGGTCCATTCCGCCGAACCGAACTCACCGGTGATGGTCGTGCCATCCACGGTGAGAGTCAGCCCGTCCGCAGCCTGGTAGTCCAGACCACCGACACCGTACGGCTGTACCCAAACGGGTGCAGCGTCCAGCGACAGCGTGCCGTCTGGCGCGCCAGGCAGAGCGACAGCGGTGATGCCCAACTCCGGCAGACGCTCAGCGAGGTTCACCTCGAACGATGTGACCGGCTCGCTGCGCGCCTGACCAACGCGCGCGGCTGTACGGATACCGAGCGGTTGGATGTGGCCGTCTGGCCACCGCTCCAGGCCGAAGCCTGCGGGGGCCATGATGGGTGCGTTCGTGCGGCCGGAAATCGGCACCTCAACCCACGGACGAACAGAGTCGCTCCACGCGGCGGGGCTGGCGAGAGTGGTCTCCTCAGGCTCGCTCCAGGACAGGAACCTCCCCTCCGCGAAGCCCCGCTCCGAGGCCTTCCACATCGCGGCGTTCCCGTCACCACCGGCGCGGTCGGCCGTCGTCAGCCAGTCAGCGGCCGTGCCGTTGGCCCCGGACTGACCGGTGATGGTGATGGGTGCGGACTCGGTGCCTGTTGCGGTGTGCACGAGCTTGACGGTTGCGCCGAACTCGGCGTTCTCCCGCAGCGGGACGAGCGTGAGGGAGCCATCGGCGTCAGCGAGGTGGTCCACGACGCCAGTGCCCTCCAGGCCGCTGATACGCCAGGTGAACGCGCTCCAGTCGATGTCGGGGATGAACGGCGTGCGGCCAGCGGGGTCCACGACCGTCTCAGGCGCACGGTCAGCCGAACCGGGAGTACTGATGAGTTCGCCAGTCTGAGCGTCGTACTCGAAGCCACCGACCAGTGAACGCAGGTCGATGGCGACCTCGTCGCCGGGGCCGGAGGTCTCTGGGATGGCGATGCCCTGAATGCGAGCATCGCGCAGCTCCGGCATGAAACGCTCGATGCTCACGGAGCCGAACGCCGTCTCGACGGTCTCGGTACCGAGAGTCTTCAGGCCAGTGCTGGCAGTCTGCTCGATGCCGGTGTCAGCCGCGAAGGCTGGCGTGACCAGCAAGAACGGCGCAAGGCCGAGGGTGATACCCACGCCGAAGGCGCAGGTCTTCTTGATGAATGAGTTCATGATTAGCGCCCCTCCCTGGGACGTGGGTTGATAGGCGGGAGCGGTTGCTCCCTTGGTCTTGCGACCCGCGCGCAGCGCCGAATCGAACGGCGGCAAAGCCCCACCAGGGACTGCGCTGGCACCTCGGTGCCGTAGATGTGATGCCTCCTCTCCTGCCAAGAACGGACGGACCAGCGTCAGCGCAAGAACACGCTGAAGGCGCGTATGCGACGAACTCACGCCGCGTGGACGCTTGTTGCTGGGCGCGGTGAAGAGCGCTCAGAACGCAGCCAGAGGCCGCAGAGCCATGCGTCGGATGCCAGCGCCAGCGTTACTGACAGCGCACAACGCTTTGACCAGCGCTGTCAGTAACGGACGTGTGTCAGCCCAAGAAGTAGGTCTCCCCCAGCCGGTCCAGAACGAACTCAGAGCCGCCGACCACCAGGGTGACCTTCGTCGCTGACGTGGCCCCGAGCAGGACACCCCAGTCGCGAAGACCGCGCTCGATGCCATCGCCCTCAGCCGCGTACGGTGCCTTCCAGGTGTACCCCGCAGCCTCCAGTGCGGCGAGCAGCGTGGAACCAGTGAACTCAGTCTGTGGGGCCTCACCCGTGTTCGGGTCGTTCTTCGGCTGGTCCTCCTCCAGCAGAATCTGGAGGTAAGTGCCGCCCTTCAGGACGTTCGACTCGTCCACGGCCAGCCAGTAGGTTTCTCCACCCGCTTTGAAGGTCACGGTGTCACCCTCTTTGAGGTCGCTATTCCAGGCGATGAGAACCATGTCCCCGCGTAGCGGCTCCTGCACCCGCCCGCTCTCCGGGTGGATTTCATCGGGCGCATGTTCAGCCTTCGGGCCAGCGAAGAAATCAGCCGGACCCAGTTCCGTCCAGATGGCCTGCCCGAGCGGAGACTCCGGCTCACCGATTTCGACATCCGGCTTCGGCTCCGACGGTTCACCGTCGTCCGACGGCTGGTCGGCCGGTAGCTGGGATGCGGGCGGCTGCTCGGCAGTACCGAAATCAAGCAGGGGCTGAACAGCCTGGTTACCGACCATGCCCAAGAATCCCAGGACGATGCTGACGACGGTCAGCGAGAAGAAGTGTGTAGTGCGGAAGCGGACAGCACCGCCCGCCTTGCTCAGAATGCTCATCATGACGAGTCCTCTCAGTAGTAGGGACCGCCCCCGCGCCGGTCAGGACGCGGGGGCGGGATGCTGGCTCAGAGGCCAGCGAATCGGTCCGAAGAATCCGAACCGGATGGGGAGGCAGTCGCTCGGGTAGGGGCCGCCATCGACAGCGGTACCGGTGACGGCACACCCATCGCGCGCAGCAAGTCCGGGAACGAAGCGTGCTCCTCATCCGGCGCGAACCCGCCACGGAAACCGGTCGGACCGTCCTTCTGAGTCATCACGCCCAGACCCTGAGACTCGCGGTCATCCAGGATGGAGATTTCCGTTGCCGCCAGCGCCGAGGAATCTCCGGGGAACAGGAACTTCAGCACTTCAGGTGCGAAAGTCTGACCCGGAATCACGTACTGGATGCGAGCAGGGAGGTTCTCACGCAAGTCCCTGCCGAGAGCATCCTGCTCGGCCTTCTGCAAGGCCAACCAGATGTAGATGCCCCAGGCGCGAAGCTCACGCGCAATCTTCCCGGCGTAGACGCTGATGCTCAGCTTGGCCACGTCGAACTCGCGAAGCTCCGCGATTTCCGCTTCCAACTCAGGGTCGTTGACGCCCTTCGGCATCGTCGGCACGGTGTCGCGGTCAGTA
Organism: Microbacterium oxydans; assembly: GCF_000956405.1. GTDB lineage: Bacteria > Actinomycetota > Actinomycetes > Actinomycetales > Microbacteriaceae > Microbacterium > Microbacterium oxydans_C. The sequence continues at coordinate 73,667 of NZ_JYIV01000024.1, read as the reverse complement.
AGCGACTTGTACTCGTCGATGACCAGGAGGAACGGACGGATGTCCTCGCGTTCGCGAACCTCGGCGGGCAGCTTGGCCCAGAAGTTCACATCATGCTCCAGACAGAGCCGCTTCCTCCGCTGGCCCTCTCGGTAGAGCGCCTTCAGAATCGCTGCGGTGTCCTGTGATGCTTCGAGCTGGGTTGCGCCCTCCAACTCCATACGGGGCCGAGCGGCCAGGAAGTCGTTCAGGAACTTGTAGTCAGCACCACCCTTCATGGGGTCGCAGATACCGACCTTCCAGCCACGCGTCAGGCAGCCGATGACAAGGGCCAGGAGACCCTGCGTCTTACCGGAACCAGTCGTACCGGCAATCAGGCCGTGCGGGTGGAGCTGCGGCTGCCAGATGACCTGCGACCCGTCAGACGCCAGACCCATCGGGATGCGGTTCCAGGCGGTCGGCTCGAACGCGCCAGGCATCAGCGAGCGAATCGGCACGATGCCAGGCAGTATCCGCTGCGGACCCCAGGTGAAGGCGGTGAGGCCGGTCCAGGTGTCCTGCTCGATAGTCCAGCCGGAAGACCAGCCAGGAATCAGCGGCCCGACCTTCTCGGGGTCAGCTTTGCGAGGCAGACGCATGAGCACGCGCTCGGCACCGGAGCGCTGCGCACTCCACTCGACGTGGACGCCAATCTCGTGCGCGTCCTTGCCCTGCTCCTCAGCTACCAGCTCACGCAGCCGGTGAGTTGCCGGAAGCATCGTGGTGAAAGTCGGCTCGCGCATCAACTTGTCCCAAGCGGTGAGCGTCACCTTGTTCTTGCGTGCGTACCGGGCCGAAGCAGCCAGAGCAGCAGCATCGTTCAGTGACGGGTCGATGACCTCCGGGCTGACCGCGTCCGGCAGCGTCATCACGTCATCCGAGATGATGGCCGTCCCGTCGGCGCGGAGGCCGATGAGCTGGAAGCCCTTCTGCGCGATGGACTGCGCAATGGTCGCAGTCTCGTCCCACGAACCCGTGTCGAACTGTGGGACAGCGGTTGCCTTCTGAGTCATGGTTTCTCCTAAGGGTCAGTGAGTGCGGTGCGTCGAATCGAACGACGACCAAGCCCCACCAGGGGCACCGCGACCGCTGAGCGGTCAGTTGTTCCAGATGCCGAGGTCGATGACCTCGTCGTCGGTGTGGTGCTGCACCGTCTGGCCGAACAGGCCGCCAGAAGCGTCCTGAGCTGCACGGCGTGCGAGCGTCTCCTCGGAGGCAGGCTCCAAGATGAGCCAGCGCTTCTCCAGGTTGACCATCGCGACCTCCCACGGAGCGTGACGGTCAGCAAGGCGCTTCTCGATGGCCGCCTCGTCCTCCAGCAGGCTGTCCATCCCGACCGGGAACGCGGCCTGAAGCTGCTCACCTTCGCGAGCAACCTGGACGCCGCCCTTCGCGAACTGTGCCTCGGTCATCTTCGTGATACCAGCGATGAACTTCAGGTCATCGTCGTTGACCGGCCGAGCAGCGCTGTCCTTGTTGAGGCGCAGCGCCGTCAAAATCGCGCCGAGCGTTGCAGTGAGCACCGCGACCGAAGCGAAGATGAGCGGCAGCCAAGCCAGCCACGGGAACGGCGGCGGAAGCAGCCGCTGCACCATCAGGGTCAGCGGCGGCAGCACGCTTAGACCCACGGTGAGGAAGCCGCTGCGACCTGCCGGGGCCACCTCGCCGTCCACCTCGCGGGAGAACATCTTCCGAGGCGAAGCCGACCCGCGCGGCCAGACGATGCGGTTCACCAGCAGCAGCCAGCCGACCGGGATGAGCGGCGCAAGCCAACCGCCAGAAATGACGGTGGCCAGGCCGATGACGCCCAGCCAGAACAGCGTGGACAGCCACCGCCAGCCGGAAGCCGCGATGGTCTTCGCGCGCTTAGCGTTCACCGAATCGGACAGAGTCGAGTCAGGTTCACGCCGAGGGGCGAAGTCCAGCAGGACACCGAACAGTGCAGCGCCGAACCAACCCCGGAAGAACCCGACGGCCAGCAGTGAGAACACGAAACGAACCATCATGCACCTCCTTCAGGGTTGCTGTTCAGGCGTTCGCGAACTTCTTCACGAACGAGGCGGCGGTCCTCGAACCAGTCCAGGAGCGCCTGCGGAGCCGCTGCGAGCAGTGCGCTGGCAGCGGCGATGGTGAGCACTGCAACGAAGAGCAGGGCCATGAGTGCGTTCATGCGAAAACGTCCTCTCGGATAGCGGCAAAGATGCCCTTCGCCTTGTCGGAGTAGCGGTTCTTCAGCGCCCTCTTCAGGACGCTGTCGAACGCCGTAGTCAGTTCCGGTGCGACCGGGCGTGAAGCCAGCGAGATGCGAACCTCACGAATCCAGGGGCTGAGCTGACCCTTGGCCGGTGGCCAGTTGCGGGACCGCAGGTCAGCCATCGCCTCATCGTTCAGCGCGCGGTGGGTGGCCACAGCCTCCTTGCGTGCGGCCGCCTCCTCCTCCCGGCGCTCCCACGCATCAGAGAACTCGGCGACCGCGTCCAGGCAGAGGTCCAAGTCACCGGGGAACGGAGCCAGAGCAACCTCGGCCGCCCAGCGCTTGCCCCGCATCCGTCGGATGCCCGCAGCGTTCAGAACACGGCGTTCCCACACGGTGTGCGTCAGGTACGGCTGGCCGGGTTCATCCGGCTTCGCGCTCCACGCCCATGCGGGATGTGCGGCGCTGAGAATCCACTGCGCGACCTCGTTCGGTGCGCCACGGTCGATGGAAGCGGAAGCAAGGCACTCCACCTCCGTCGGCGTGTGGGCCGTCGGCCACTCACGCAGGAAGAACCGGAGCTGCCCGTTCTTGGCGCGAGCACGTGGTGCAAGCACGCCCAAATCAACAGCCGCCTGGAGCATCTTCCGAACCGTCGGACGGGAGACACCGAGCTTGACCGCAAGGTCGTGCTGGTTCACCAGCCAGGTATCCCAAGCCTCCGCCGCCGCAAGCATCTCAGAGCCAGCGACAGCGGCGATGAGACGAGCCTTGCGAGCACGAAGAGGCTTGATGTCGGGATACGAGCGAAGGACGTGAGAAACCATGCGGCGGTTGGTGTTCTGACGGATGGTCTTCTGAGAGGTAGCGCGATGCTTACGGGCTGCCTGCACAAGGTGCAGCCACTTGGTGTCATCGTGAGCAATCTGACGGTGGTCGAAGGAGCCGTTTGCGAGAAGCCAGGAGCGGACCTTGTGAGCGTCATTCTTGGGTGTGCAGAGCAGCGCCAGAATCTGAGCCTCAGGCGACTTGTCAGCATTACGCTCCAGCGTCTTGGCGTAGCTGGTCTTAGTGTGCATTTTTTGCCTCCACTGTTGTCCTCTAGGCCGCAGGCCGTAGAGGACATGCAGTAGGGGGAAGAAACTGATGGGTTCGCGAAGGAACCTCGCGGCAGCCGCAAGACGGGTGAGCGGCTGACGCAGAACGAAGAACGCTGAGAGGCGTCACAAATGCGGTGCGACAAGCGGTCACATAACGTCAGGAATGGGACGCGAAACGGTGACCGCGACGGGTGCTTGATGATGCAACAAGGCGACGTGTAGAACGGCGTTCAGAGTGCGTTGCGCAGGCCGCCAAGAAGGGCAGTGAACCGGGTGCTGGTAAGCGGTGAAAGCAGGAGCTGCGAACAGGGTCAGAGAGACGTGTTCGGATGGTTACATCAGGCTGTTCGTGATGGGTTCAGAACGGTCACATCATGGTCAGTATTCAGAGGTACATCACGTCATTCATAGGGTCACGGTGAGAACCTCTTTGTTCTTCATCATGACTGACTTCTCGTAGACCGTTATGACCTAGTCATAACTCATAGCCGATGTTGTTGCTGTCATGCGTTTTCTCCTTAGGTCATGACGCCCACCGGCCAGTCCGGCGGGATGAGCTGTGAGGCTCGTGCCTGCGCCGGTCATGAACCGGCAGCCGTCTGAGGGCGGGCGACCGGTCGAACCGGTGAGAATCAGCGCCGCAGGTGGATATGAGTGGCGTCAGCGGAGATGATTTCCGCTCCGAGCCGGCTCGCGAAGTCGGTAGCGCTGACCGTGATGAACTGGCGCTGTGTGAGCAGCACTTCGACCGCGCGGCCGTCAGCGTTGAAGGTGAGCGTCACCGTGCAGCCGCACCCCTGAGCATCCTCTGCGGAACGTCCAGAAGCCGCTGCGAGGGCTTCGAGCACCGCCGCGTACTCGCGGTCGCAAGCGGCGCGGTAGACGCGGGCGGCCCTCATGCTGCCACCGGGACCAGGACGCCTGTGAGGGCGCGAGACCATCGGTCGATGGCGTCAGGGTTGAAGCCAGACCAGTGCTCGACGACCTCGCCGTTCTTACGGACGACAACGACCGGTGCCGAGCGGTACCCGAGCGCGGCAACCTCAGCAGCGGCCGAGGAGTCGGCAGTGACATCTGCGACCTCGTGCGGCGTCGAACCAAGCCATCGCTCGGTAGCGGTGCACTGGACGCAGCCAGGCTTCGAGTAAACGGTAATGGTGGGCATCGGCAGCCTCCAGAGAATAGGAGCAGCCCCGCGCGGTTATGAGACCGAATACTTTGCGCGGGGCTGCTGGATTAGGGTGATGAGGCGATGGCCGAGGCTAACTACTTAGCGCCGTTTCTTGCCCCCTCTGTATATGAAGAGGGCACTTTTCCGCGATTTAACAACCTCTGAACCTGAGGATTGGCTGTGAACCCAAAATAGTTACATGACTTACATGACTTACATGGTTTCTAACTCGTGGCGGCCCGGAAATCCTGTAGCTCCGGCGGCTGGATTCCATGTAAGTCATGTAAGTCATGTAACTAAAACACCCTCCAGACCCGGTATTTCGGGTACCTGGAGGGCGTTTTGGGTGGTATTCGTTAGTTGGCGAGGTTCTCGACTCGGAAGTAGACCCCGTTGCCGATTTTCTTCCGACGAAGAGCGAAGCGGTCTGTGCCGTCCACCATCGGTGTGTCCTTGACCGTCGCCATGACCTTGGACCACCCACGTGCGACGTTCGACTCGTTCCCGAAGAACTCGTTCAGGCTCACTGGCAAGTTCGGCTTCGCCGCGTCGTTCGTCTCCCGGTAGGCGCGGACGATGTCCACGGTCTTGTGCCATCCCTCAGGCATCTCGGTGTGGATGAACCGGTGCAGCTCGGCCCAGTCGTCGGCCAGCTCGTCCTCGGTGTCAGCAGCCTCCTGCTGAGCGTCCAGCACCAGGTCAGACACCGCAGCGTCACCGATGGTCACGGCCGTCAGGCTACCCAGGACGATGCTGCTCCAGTCCTCGTAGGAGCCGAGACGGCCGTTCGGACGCGCGTTGTTCTGGATGCCGTACCGGACGATGGTGTGGACGGCCGCCAGCAGCTCGGGGCGGTTGTCGGCGACCCAGCGGAGCAGGTTGTCGTGGCGGAAGCCCGTGCGACGCGCTGCGGTACCGGAGCCGGTGTAGTGAAGGCGCGCCTTCAGGATGCGGCGGACGAAGTCGAGGCCGACCTGGACGTTGTTGCCACAGATGGTGAGCATCAGCCCTTCGACCGCGATTTCCGCGTTCTGGCCAAGCAGGCGGGTCTTCACAACCGGGGCGGTGAGCAGTTCGGACAGCGCCGTCGAGGTGAGCTTCTCCTCACGCGGCAGTTCGTCGATGTGGGCGTGGCGGCCAGCCGCGATGGCAAGGGTTCCGAGCTGCTTCCAGGTCTCCGCGTCCTGACCACGTCGGTGGCCAACGGACTGGTACCCGCCGTTGCCCTGGCCGATGATGCGGCCAACGGTGGCAACCAGCGACTTCCCAGAACCGCGCTCAGGCGCATCGAACGCGAAGCCCGGCGCGGTCCCGCACAGGTGACGTGTGGCAGCGGTCACGAAGTAGGTGAGCACGATGGCGCGGTCAGCGTCCTCTGCGAATGGCACGTCGGAGAGCAACTCGGTGTTGAGGTAGTCCAGCGCGGCCTGTGCATCGGCGACCGTTGGCGTCTCCGTGACCGAGTAGCGACGCCAGGCGGCGCGCTGCCCACGCGGGATGGTGACAAGCACGCGGTTCGTACCGTTGTAGCCCGGCTTGGACACGATGTTGCCGTTCGGCAGGATGACCGGCTCGGTGGCCATGATGCGCACAGCGGGAATGCTGTCCGCGTAGAGAGCGGCGTTGAACAGGGCTGCGGCGACATCGCGGGGGAAGCTGGTGGAGTAGTCGTACTCCTTCTGGCCGGTGACCGCGTTGTGGAACTCGCGCTCAGCGGGCTGGAGGATGGTGAACCACAACTTGTGCGCATTCGCCTCAGTCCACAGGGACGAGGTGCCGTCCGGGGCGACGGTGACCAGCGCGGTTGCCTTCCCGTCGGACGCCACCTTGCGGAACACAAACGGCTCGCCGCCACGGGTCGCGGAGGCTGCTGCCTGGACGCCGAAGGCAATGGCTTCGTTGAGGGAGACCTTCTTCAGCAGGATGGTCGGGCGCACGTCGGGGAGGAACGAGTCGTCTGCGTCGTCCTCATCCGCCTCCACAGCCTTGTCGAGTGTGGGCGTGGCGGTGCGGATGAGGTTCGCCAGAGCGGCGGTACGCTCGGCCGCTGGAATGCTGCCGAGGTAATCATCAAGGCCTGTCTTGGCTCCGGCGACGGCGGGGATGCGGCCGAGGGTCGCTGTCGCGCGGATGCCCTTCAGCTCTTCCCACAGCCACGTGGCGGCTTTGAGTACCTGCTCGTTGGTGTGGACATCGGCGTCGGGGATGACGGTGATGGGAAGCGCGCGGTGGTCTGCACCACAGAACTCGACCAGGGCGGCGTTGAGGCGGTCATCGACCTTCCACCCCATGATGCCGAACATGCCGATAACGGCCACGTCTTCGGGTGCCCAGATGTCAGCCGCGATGCTCTGCTTGGTGCCTTCGACGAGGGCGATGCGGCGGGCGGTCCCGTCAGCGAGACGCTTTTGGGCGTTCAGGCCGATGGAGAGGTTGGTACCGGAACCTTTCGGGAACACGTACTTCGGTGCCTTCGGGTTGTCGAGCATCGTCGGGGAGTCAGCGTCCGGGCGGTACTGCGGCAGACGCGTGGGCGCAGGCCGTGCACCGTTGAGGATGGTGTGCTCGAAGATGAGGCCGGAGTCTCCTTCGTCCGTGGCGGCCCATGCGAGTTCTGGCCAGTTGGCCTTCAGTTGCTCTTTGGCGACGCGGAGAGAGAGCACCCCTCGCTCGTACGCGGCGGTCGGGGAGATACCACCTTCGGCGAGCATCTTCACCTGCTGCGGGCGGAACATGCTGGCCATCGGGTCGTCGGAGTATTCGTTGGTGTAGTCGGTCATGCCCTGTACTGCGGCGGCTCGGAGCCGAACTCATACGCTCTGCAAAAAGGAAATCCCCCGAGCACACTCGGGGGATTTCTCAGTCGGCATCGACGTGTTCAGGAGGCGGTGGGTTGCGTACATCGAGCGCATCTTCGAGGAGCATTTCGAGGGCATGCCCGACGACCGGTGTCGGCATGGGCCGCCAGACCGCCTCTGCCACCAGTCGCCTGATGACCGGCCCGTCCAGCCGCATCGGTGGCCCCTCACCGGTAACCAGGGTCAGGCCCTTGTCGTTGAGTTCAAGGTGGCCGAGGCTGCTGATGATGGCGGCGATTTCTTCCGCTTCCATCCGGCGGTTCATGCTTCGACCAGCAGCTTCTCGACGGTCTTCGCTGCGCCCTCATCGTCCCCGCAGAGTTCACGGATGGCGATAGTCAGAACCGGGTACAGTTTCGCGTTCTCGCGCGCTGCCGCAATGTGGCGGGAAACTGCCTGCTGAGAGATGCGCAACGTCTTGGCGACCTGTTCTTGCGTGTTCATCTCCGGCAGCGCGTTGTCCTTGTGGAGGTTCGCGTATGCGAGGATGACCTGCACCTGTCGCTCGGTGAGGACGCCTGAGGCAACCTGCGTGAAGGCTTCGCGGAGGTCACGGATGCGGGCGCGTTCGTCAGCTTCGACTTCCTCCAAGGTGCGGGTATCAGGGGTCGGCGCGGCGAACTCCCACCCGTCTGCGCTGAGGGCCTCAATGGAACTGGCACGCGTGCCATACATCGGGTCGTTGCGCATGCGCTTTTTTCCGGCGAGACCAGCGGTGCGGACCTCGTCACTGCGGGCGACGCCGTACGAGTACTGCGCAAGGCCGGTGCGCCACTTCTCGAGGAAGTAGGCAACACCGGCAGGGCTAACGATGATGTTGCGCGCCTCGTAGTAACCCACTTCAGCATCGGGGAGGAAGCGCGTGGCTGTCTCCAGAATCGGGGCGATGCGGCGCTCCACTTCACGGATGAGCCTGTTCTTGCCAGGGTCTGCGTCGAGACGCTCCATGAGTTCGCGGTCGGTGATTTCGGAGAGGGGAGTGAATGTTGTCATGCCCTCTACTGCGGCGGCCCAGGACGCAACTCATACGCGCACACGAAAATGCCCCCAGGCGGTCACCTGGGGACATCAGTGTTCGGCCGTCAGAAGGGTTCGGTGTTCTCCCGCTCAGCAAGGATGGCTTGCAGGTTTGCGGCGTGTGCTGCGGCGTCTTTCTCGCTCCAGAACATCGTGACGTGTCGTTCGAGCAGCCCGAGCTGTGGGTCCACGGCGATGATTTCGACCCGCGCCTCGTCGAGCATCCAGGCTGCGCGGCTCAGCGCATCCTCCACGAACTCGGCGTCCTCGCGGACAACGATGATGATGCGCTCAGGCCCGCGTCCACCGCGCGCCTTCGCTGTCTCGACGACGCGCGCCGCGTCGTTGATGATTGCATCGCTCGTCCACGCTTCGCCCAGCGTGTGGCGTGCGCGCAAGCCTCGGTCAGGTACGGCGTTCAGCATCCGCGTCGCAGCGCGGTGCATGGGGCGGACGCCGGGTTCAGCGAGGATGACGGTCATGGCCGGTCGCAACGCAGAGTGCAGCATTACGAGTCGCCGCTCCCAGCCGTTCACCGCTCGACACTGCTCGATGGCGCGCTGTTCCCAACCGCCTGCTTCTTCGAGGACTAGCTCTTCGAAGAACCCAAGCTCGCAGACGGGCGTGAAGATGGCGTCGGCCGCAACCATCAACAACGTACTGGTGGTGAGCGGTCGGCGTTCGCGCGCTTCGGTATCCCAGGGGACTCCCCCGAGGTCGTGGAGCAAGATGCCCGCTTCGCGGCTGAGGCCGATGCCGATGCGCGCCAAGTCCCAGTGGCGAGGGTCGGCGCGCAGCTCGATGCGCTCCGCGCCCCGCTCGCGCAGCCATAGCGCGGCTTCAGCGAGCGTCTGCGGCGTGAAGCTCTCGCCGACGCTGCACTGCCCGTCGGTACCAAAGGCTTCGATGCCTTCCGCTACAACAGCGGCGACCTTGGCGTCCACCTTGACGGCGGGAAGGAGGACAACGGCACTCGCGTGGGTTGCCGATGTCTCCCAGTCCATCTGGGTCATCTCATCCACGATGATGATGAGGCCGTCAGGCATAGAAGTCCCCTCTCAGCATGGCGGCGACGGCGTTCACGGCACGCGGTGGCAGGCTCAGGACTCCCCCGGTAGTCATCTTCTTCCTGTAGGTGGGCAGAGCACGGTGCTTGTTGTTCGGGGTGAGCACGAACGCGGCTCGGTGATGCTGCTGCTCCACGGTGCCACGCAGCGAGCCTCGGAAGACCACCAGTTCCTTGGTGCGCCAAAAGGTGATGTCCTCGGAGCGTTCCCCCTCAGGTCGCCAGACGCCGACACGGTATCCGGCCTCTTGGAGCGCTTCCACCTCGGCCATCGCCTCGGTGTTGAAGATGACGCCGCCCTGTTCCCCGAGCTGGCCGTGCGCGGTGAGCGCGGCAATGCGGTGGAGCTGGCGCGGCTGCCACTCTGCGAGGGGCCGAGCCGCGAGGGCGATGACGGTGCTCTCGATGATGACCAGACCAGTCAGACCGGCATCGCCTCCTTCTTGCCGTGGACCTTCTCGCGGGTCGCCCTGGCATCACGGATGGCGCGCCACACGGTGCGCTCGGACACGTTGAGGGTCTCGGCGATGTCGATGGGCCGCTCCCCCGCCTGCTCGTACAGACTGAGTGCTTGCTTCTTCTGGCGCGGGGTGAGAGATGGCTTGCGTCCACCGACGCGGCCAGCACGCCGAGCGGCCGCAAGGCCAGCGAGGGTGCGTTCGCGCGTCAGCTCGGCTTCCATCTCGAAGACAACGGCGAGGATGCCGATGAAGGCGCGGCCGGTGGGCGTGGACGAGTCGAGCGCTTCGGTGACCGAGCGGAGGATGACGCCGCGTCCGCCCTGCTCGACGGGGCGGGTGAGGTCTTGCACGAGGCGGATGACCTCTGCGCTGGACCGGCCGAGGCGCGACAGGGAGTAGACCACCAACTCATCTCCGGCGCGGAGTGCGTTGAGGCAGGCATCGAGTCCTTCGCGCTGCATGACTCGGCCAGACACGCCCTCATCGACGAACTCCCGCTCCGGCTTCTCACCGAGCGCCTTCTCGATGGCGAGCCTCTGCGAGGCGATGGACTGGTCGGCTGTGGATACGCGGAGGTAGGCCATGCGCATCAGAGGCTCTCCTCCCCGAGTCGCAGAACAGGAACCCGCAGCGCAGCCGGATGACCGCCGTCGCGGTACTCGGGGAGGACGACCACGTCGGCATCCTTCACCAGTGAGTCGAGCGGAGTGCGGCCGATGGCGAAGCCCTGCTCCCGGAACCACTCGGCTGCGTGGGCCTGTCCGGCGGGCAGGTAGATGACCACGTCCTTGGTCTCCCGGAGGCGGCGGAGCTGGTCAAGCGCGGCGGGCGCGTAGTGGACGCCGTCCTCCTCCACGGTCTCGGCGAGCATCGGCAGCGCTGCGGGCAGCGTCAGGTGACCTCGCGCCGCGACGGCGACGGTGGTCGAGTCGATGAGCATTCTGGTGCTCTGCATCCCCTGCCTCTTTCCTTCGTTCCTGGCTGGATTTCGTCGAGCCGGTTCCGTGCCGCCGCTGCGTCTGACGTTTACCGCCGCCACAAAGAGCTGGCTAAACCGTCCGTCTGTGGCTGAGTTGACTATGTACCGTTTTACACGCAAAGCGGTACATAGTCAATCAGCCGATAGTCTTGCTTCATGGCACGGACTGCGCTGGATGAGGGCGAGTGGGGAGCTATTTCCACCCACCAGGCCCCAGATGGACGTTGGGCTGCGCAGGCACGACTGCATGACCCTGTTCGCAAGAAGGTGGTGCAGGTCCGTCGCTTCGGAGAGTCGCCTGAGCACGCCGAGGAAGTACTGACGGCCGAACTGATGAAGCGCTCGGCGGCAGTGCCGCTCACGCAGCCCGAAGACGCTTCGACGTTTGGCGATGTCCTGGCGTGGTGGTGGACGGAGGCAAGGCCTCGACACAACTGGTCAGAGACGACCAACGAGTCGATGGCATACGCGCGAAAGCAACTTGAACGCTACGCCGACCGGCCGTGGTCCCACCCCGACGATGCTTACGCGCTGGCTGAAGAACTCGACGACAACAGCCGCACCACGCAGTTGGCGGTGCGGCTGTTGTGGCACGTTGCGCGGGACGTTCAGAACGCTGTGCCGTCCTGAGCGCCATTCAAGATAGCCACGTTGCCACCTCGTGGTCCGTCAACCCCAGACGCCGAAACATTGCGGCGTAGTCGGCCCCTTGTCCGGCCAGTTCGAGTGCAAGACGCTTGCGCTGCGTTACGGCTGCGGTCATCCGTCGATGCGGGTTGAACACATGAGACTTGAGCGGGGTGTGCTGACCCTCCGGGTTCACCACGAAAAAAGCGCCGTCCTTCCGGACCAATACAGCGAGCAACGCACCGCCGACAACGTTCGAGTACTGCTGCGCCGCGCGCGCTTTGGCGCGGACAATGGGCAGGTCCGCTGAATCAGCATCGACCACCTCAACCATGAACAACTCGCGGCCGTCCAGCTGTCTGGCGGTGGTTCCCTGGTACCGGAGCATGCCCATGAACGTCGGCACCCATTCGGTAACGCGCAGTTGTCCGTCCTTCACGAAGCTCACCGGGATGGCGAAGGCGTCGTCCAGGAGGCTGTTGTATTCGTACCAGGCGTCTGCCAGCAGATGTTCAATCTCATACATAGGGCAGACCTCCCGCCCGAGGTAGTCATGGAACGATTCGTCCCAGTGCTCTCCCGTCGCGTGATGCAGGTTGTGTCGGTCGAACCCTCTCGCGTCGAGACCGTCATTTTCGGGCCGCGCGATATCGAAGAATCCACGCGACTCGTGGAAGACGCGAAGCTCACTCTGTTCGGTGGTGGCTTCTGATGCACTGCGCTCATCAAATACCCTCAGGTCTTCCAGGGTGGCCGGCCGCTGATTCCCTTAGGGGAACAGTGCGTGCTTACCATCGGCGCTCTTATACATGCGGTCCATGAGGAGTTCCTATCTTCACTAGTAGCGCCGCAGGCTGTTGCCTCATGAGACCCAGGTCGGGTGGCGGCTGGCGGTTGTCGGGCTGGTTGCCCGACACCTCATGCAGAGGTGCTTTCACTAGGAGTGGGAGGTCTGTGTCGCTCGCCCAGTGCTGAATCAGCCGGACGAGCGACACGCGTCGCGCTAGACGCGGACGAGTCCCCCTCGTTGCCCCGCTGCGTATGCATCAGCGATTCGAGCGAACGATTCGTCGATGAAGTCGCTGTCGTAGCCCTCAGCGACCAGTCGGTCGCGGACGCTGGACGCGCTCGGCAGACGCTGCGCGATGGCATCCATCTCTTCAGGAGTGACGACGAGGCGGGCAATGGGGTGCGAGCTACTCAAGACCGCATCGACCTCGTCGGGGTTGTTGCCCTGAGCCACGAGGCGACGGCGGGCGCGAGCCTTCTCCCAACGCGGCTTACTACGGAGCACATCGTCGCCGTACTCATCGCATACGGACGTGATAATGCTGACATCGTCAATCCGTCGTGCAGCGGCAGGGACCAGCTTGCTCTCAATCTCGCGCTCTGCCTCGCCCTCCGACATTCCCTCGGCCATGAGGGCGGCGCGGACCGGCAGCGCCAGGTGTCCCATCTGCCGGTTCTGCTGGTTGATTGCGAAGAACTCACGAACCAGCTGGACGAAACCCCGGCGGCGGAATGGCACACGAACGTTGAAGAGACTCTCGATGCATTCATCGACTGCCTCGACTACTTCGTTCTCCCAGTCCGACACGAGGTTCTGGATGAACCATTCGCGGGCGTCCTGAGTAACGGCAGTGCTGTTGTTGCGGGTGTTGCTGTTCGTAGCCATGTGGCTACTCCTCTCTGATAGAGGTCGCAGGCTGGTGCCTCATGAGACCCGGTGTTGGGTGGCGACTTGGCGGTTGTCAGGCTGATTGCCCGACACCTCATGCAGAGGTGCTTTCCACCAGAGAGTGCTGTTGAGTTGTTATTTGACACAGTACCGGTTCGGCGGTACAAAGTCAAGCCGAAACTCAAAGATATTTGTCAGTGCTTTGAAAACTCCAGGACACGCTTGGTTTCTGAGAGCAGGAGGTCAAGCGCTGTGAGTGTCGCGGCGTAGTTCCGGATGGCATCCTGACGCGGATTCACCCCTGGCACGTCCACGTTGATGTCGGCACCGGCAACGCGGACGCCGCTTCCCCGATAGAGGAGAATCTGGTCCCAGGCCTGCGAGTAGTGACTGTCCGACGAGAGGCGGTACCAGGCTGCGACAACGTCCTCGTCGAATAGTGAGCGCGCACGGTCGGCACGGCCCGGCAGCGGCTTCTTCGCGCGCTCACGGGCTACTGCTCTCGCCTTGTCGTTGCGGATGCCGACCGTACTCCGAGCCACGTACCTCTGGACCAGCTTCTTCTTCACGTCATCGAGGTCAAAGTCGGCGGGGAGCTGCGGGTCGCCCTTGATGCTGTCCAGGTCGTCGATGAGGAGCTGCGCGAGACGTATGAACCGCTCCGCGTCGTCCACCTTGCTGTCGAGTACCCAGCACACGCTCAGCGCGTTCTCCATGATGGCGCGCTGATGAGGTGCCATCGACGTGTATGGCGGTCCGCCGGGATGCGACGCGATGATGCACAGCGTGTGCGCGTGCGCGGAGGCGTGGTCGAGCCGACCGGTGAGGAACGCGCTAAACAGTCCAGCCCCATCCTCTTTGCCCGCCCGCAGTTTCTTGTTCGCCTTCGCCACCAAGCAACCCTCGTGCGGGTCTCGCGCGTAGTGAGCAAGGACGGTGAGCGCTCGCGCCTTCTCCAGTAGCTCACGGATGGAGTCGGTCTGCCCAGCCGCTTCGATATCGTTCACATGTTTGGGCCGATATCCGGCGGGAAGGTACTGGTTGGTCACCTCCCGAGCGTATCGAGCGAAATCCCCACGGGTAGCGTTGAAGTATGAGTGGACGACGAGCCAAGGCAGAACGGCGAGCAGCACGGCTGACGCCGTTGCAGGAGCAAGCAGCGCGCATCATCGCGACGGCTGACCGGATGCTCGCCTTGGACCTGTCGTACATCCCGGCGGCGTACGACTCGCAGTTCATCATCGGCTGGATGCGCGCGGCCTACGAGCAATCGAAGGTGATTGCCACGCTGACCACACAGGGGCTGGCGCACGCGGCTGCGCCGAACCGTCGTGCCTTCGTCGAGATTGCGTTCCGGCTGTTGTGGCTTCGCACCTTGGATGTGGAGAAACGCGGTCCTGTGCTCGAAGCGATGGTTGCGAACGAGAAACGTCTGACCAAGAACTTCTTCAAGACCGCGAAGGAGATGGGCTATGAGTACGAGTTCGACCTGAGCGCGATGGATGAGGTCGTCGCTGAGATGACGGCGGACAAGATGCTCAATGAGCAGGTTCAGGTGCTGACGAAGGCAGCGAAGGCCACCCCCATCACGCTGGGTCTCTTCACGGCTTGGCGTGAGGAGACTCAGTACACGCACGCGACGGGCCACCTGGCAGTCGCCTACGCGCCGAAGACGGACGATGACCGGGTTGGTCGGGACCAGCCACCGACTCAGCATGGTGACCTCGACACGCATCACATGGTGACGTTCCTGGTGGGAACGCTGGTCGCTGAGCTGCTGAAGGATGCGGGCCTGTCACAGAAGGCGGTCGAGCCGATTCTGTTCACCGCCTGGAACGCGGTCTGATTCAGAGCGCGGCGGCACGAGCTGCGGCCAGCGCCACCCTCCTCCGGTCCGAGACGGAACGGGCGAACGCATCCGTTCTGCCGTCAAGGTTGAGGGCGAGGGTCGCGTCCGCGAGCAACTCATCCTCTGACTTCCACGGTTCGGGGTCTACCGCCCATGCAACGCGGGCGTTCTCGATGAGCCAGCGGCTGATGAGGGCTTCACCCTGGGCACCGTAGTGTTCGCGTCCCCCGTGCACGCCAAGGGTGAGGCCGAGTTCGTCAGTGAGGAGAACGCCGAGGGTGCGCCGGAGCGTGGACTGTGAGGCGTTCTTGGTGGCGTGCGTGACCAACCGCTTGCGCAGGTTCCCGTTGGACACACGCCCCGCGGCGCTTGGCTTCCGGGGCGAGATACCCACGTATAGGAGCTGATGTCCGTCCTGTTCCTGGTACGGCGCTTCGGGAACGTCCAGCGCACCCTTTCGCATCCACCAGCCGTAGATACCGGGGCTAGCGGGCGCGCCACTAACGTCGGCAGCCGAGTGCAGCGTGAGCGGGTTGAGAATGCGCTCAGCGGTGAGCGAGTGGTCGGGCATGATGCCCACGATATCGAGGGGACAGCGCACGCACTCCACTAGCGTTGCGTAGAGTCTCACGCATGGACTTCGGTGAGGCAGCGGCCGCCATCACGGCGGCTCTGGTCAGTGGTATCGAGTTCGAGGCCGTCACCATCGCAGCGGATGGGTCGGTGACTGCTCCTCCGCCGCATGATGCGCTCGTCGCGCCAGAGCATCGAGCTGGCGCTGAGCGCATCGCCACAGGACTACGGATGCTCACGTCGCAACTCCGCCCAGCGGATGAGTCGGCGACCGTCACACGCGCCGAGCTAATGGCTTGGTTCGAGGGCCGGGATGGCCTGGAGGAGGCTACGCCCCGTTGCGGGGAGTGTCTGGTACCGCTGGAGCTGCATCAGACCGCCGAGGCGTGGGTTTGCCCGAGCTGTGGAACAGCGAGCGTGAGCTAGCCCTGCTGCTCTGCCTGTGTCGGTGGCTGGAAGTCCTGCCAACGGTTTCTCTCCGAGGAGTACACCGAGATGCTCGGCCCGTCACCGCGACCTGCGTAGCTGATGCGGTAATCGACCTGGTCGCCGTTGGTTCGCCGGAACGTGAGAATCCACGGCACTCCGGTGAGCTTCCCCTTCGAGTTGTACTTCCTGTAAGCGCCCAGGAGGTTGGCGACTGTCCACCTCGTGGGCGCAGGCTTTGGGAACCAGTTCACGAGGTCGGCGATGACGTACAGGGGTACGGCTGACGGGTACCGGTACTCGCCGTCACCTTCGACCTTCACGATGTCGCCAGCGTCAGTCGCCGACTCTGATGGCGATGACTCATCCGAGGTGTCGTTCACGTCGGTCTCAGGCTGTACTTCAGGACGAAGCTCTTCGAGCTTCTGGAGAATCATGTCCTTCGTTGCCTGCTCGGTCTCCTGGTCAGCCAAGCGTCGTGACCGCTGTAGCTGCTCCACGATGTTGTGCGCCTTCTTCGAGTGGTCGGCAGCATCCTTCGCATGCGCGGAAATCTGGTTCAGCATCAGGTCTGCCCGCTGACTGTCCTGTACGGACTGGTCGGCCTGGACCCGGAAGATTGAGAGCGCGATACCCGCACCGACGATGGTGACGCCCAGTCCAGCGAGGCCGACGCCGTTCCACAGGCTGTCACCGCCAAACATCGCGACGACTACGCCTGTGATGAACGCAAGGCCACCGAACCCGTAGAGGATGGCCTCGATGACTCGGAACATCTTGCTCCGACGAGCGCGGACGTTCATGAAGATACGGACGAGCCGGAGGTCGATATCTCCGGTGGCGGGGCGCGTGTCGGTCACGCCCTGACACTATCGGTTCCGCAAGACGCGGTCAGCCGAACGTCGCCCTGGCAAAGTCGTCGGGAAGGCCAGTTACCTGACGCACCTCTGCGGGGTCTATTGCACCGAAGGGCGCGAACCGCGTGATTTCCGCCATGGTCAGGTCGCCGGTGAACAGTCGCAACGCCTCCGGCTTCACGCCAGACTGGCTGAGTGCTGCCGCGACCTCATCGGGCATCCACCGCGTCTCCCAGAGTGGCAACGGCGGGTGGGGGTCGGTGCGGGGGTCGAAGCGAATGATGCCGTCCTCCCCCGTCCGGTCTGCCTTCCAGGCGGCGTATGCGCTCTGCGCGGCTTTCTTGGCGTCTTCCGCCTCCTGACGCTTCGCCTCCCGTGCATCGTCGGCGCGCTCAGACTCCATGGCGCGGTAGGCCTTCACGCTCTCCTCACCGAGCGCTGTCAGCGCGTCACGACTGTCCTCGGCCTTCAGATGCAGATACAACTCGGTCGTGGCCTGGTCCATGTGCCCGACGATGCGGCGGACGAGCGCTTCGTTCATCCCAGCCAGCGCCATGCGAGTGATGGCGATGTGCCTTGCACCGTGTGGTGAGAACTCAGCGTTGATGCCCTTTTCACGTAGCTTCGTGAGGATGTCCGCCAGCGCCTTGGAGTCGGTCTGCTGCCGCCGGGGAGCACCGTTCGGCATCGTGAAGACGAGGTCCGCAAGGTCAGGGCGCTCGGTTGCGTGGCGCGCCCACGCCTGCGGGTTCGCATCACGCCACTCGTCCTGTCGCGCGCGTTGCTCACGGAGCAGAGTGATGAGCGGTTCGGCGAGCGGGATGACGCGCACGCGGCTGCTCTTCGTTGTTTCTTCCAAGTAGATGCGCCCCTTACCGGCTTCAGCATCAGCGCCTTCGGGCCAGAGCGTGCACTTCGCCGAGGACTTGCCGCAGGTCCAGCGCTTCCCGTCCGCTAGGCGCTGGCACGCCGGGGCGTGCGTGGCAGGCTTCCATTTGAGCTGGCGCTTCACCCGGAGGAACGGCCGCTCGTCGTCGAGCACTCCTGTGATGGCGCTCCAGCAGAGACCTAGCGCCTCGCCGGGTCGAAGGCCAAGCTCGAAGGAGACCATCCAGCGGGCTTCCTCCTGCGTCCCCGCTACCTCGGCGCGGAACGCACTGACCAGCCCTACAGGTGCTTCCACCTTGCGCTGTTGCGGCTTCGCCCCGCGCCACTTGATGCGCGCCATCGGGTGTGCGACGAGCTTGCCCTCAGTCAGCGCGTCCTCCAGCACCGCGCTCAGAGTCTTGCGGACGCCCGCAATCATGTGCGCGCCCAGACCTTTGCGGGGGAGTGTGACCTCGACAAGCGTCTTGATTTCGACGGGAGTGATTTCGCGCAGTGCCTTGGAGCCGAGCGCGGGGAGCGCATGCATCTCCATCCGCCGCCGCGTGGAGTCCAGCCCGTCGGCGGTCTTGTACCTCTCACTGCTCATCGCAGCGGGAAGCCAGTTCTCGCGGTAGTAGGCGTTGAGCGTCAGCTCGCGCAGCTCGCGGGGGAGTAGCCGCTCTTCTGCCGCAAGCTCGTAGAACCGGTCCATGTTCTTGCGGAGGTTCTTCTTGGCTGCGGTGACCGTCTCACCCTGGCCGCTGATGTACTTGGGCCGCCGGGTCGGGTTGCCTTCAGCGTCGATGGTCTGCACCAGCCCGACGTACCGCTTCGCCCGCCACACCGTCTTGCCTTTCACGAGCGTCTGGCTGAGGCCGCCGTCGCCGCGTTCGGCATAGTCCGCGTAGGGCTTGTGCACCCGGTCAACCGCCTCATCAGGCTGCGGCGTCGAGGTCATGTTGCCAGCATAGGTGTGAACCAGCGGCCCAATGTGAAAATCGGTCACACCGTGATTCTGAGCGGTCTAGGCGGTCACACCTATGGTCACACCTATCCACAGTGTTAACAATCCTGTTAAGAACTGTCAGATGGATGCAGAAAACCCCCGGTAATCCAAGGATTCCGGGGGTTCTAGTCAGCAGTTGAAAACTGCATCGTGGAGCCTAGGAGATTCGAACTCCTGACATCCTGCTTGCAAAGCAGGCGCTCTACCAACTGAGCTAAGGCCCCGTAAGGGATTTCTTGAGTTAAGGAGTGGGGCTACCAGGACTTGAACCTGGGACCTCTTCATTATCAGTGAAGCGCTCTAACCGCCTGAGCTATAGCCCCGTCAACCTCCAAGACTTTACCGGAGAAACACGGAAAATCCGAATCGAGGGGGAGCACCCGGGAGTGTCTTCCCCCTCGATCGTGTTCAACGGCCCGGTCGGATGGTCGCGGTGCCGGCCGAGAGCGAGACGTCGATCGTCCTCCGCGAGCTCGACGACTCATCCACCTCGGCGTTGAGCGTGCCCGCGCTGATGTCCTGCGAGATCGCGTAGGCGACATCGGGAACAGTCAGATCGAGGGTCCCTGCACTGACATCCAGGGCCGTCTGCGTCGGAGGTGTGCCCGTCAGCTCGACGGTGAGATCACCCGCGGAGACGCCGAGGTCGGCCTGGGTGACACCGTCGAGCAGGATGTCGGCACGGCCGGCGTTCATCTGCACGTCGAGCTCTTTCGCGGCTCCCTCGATGTCGAGCGCACCCGCATTCACGCTGACATCGAGGATCCCGAAGTCTCCGGCCACATCGAGACTGCCCGCATTGAGGTTCAGGTCGGCATCGAGACCCGCGTCGCGAAGACTCTCCGGGAGCGTGAGCACCGCGATCTCCTCCTCGCCGAACCAGCCGCCGATCCACCATCCGAAGACTCCCTGCGGGCTCCGCACGACCAGTTCGTCACCATCACGTTCGAATCGCCACGGGGTTCCGCGACCGTTCGTGATGGCGAGTGTGGCCTCGTCGACGTCGCCGAACTCGACCCGCATGCTGCTGGCGTCGGCGGAGAGATCGATGCTCTCCAGTCCCGCCACATCCACGCTCTGCACGGAGTCAGCACGGTTCGAGGTGACGATGGTGCCGGCGGCGGCCGCAGCCGCTGTTCCTCCGGCGCCGAGAAGTGCGAGGCCTCCGACCACCGCCGTCACGATCATGACCGCGGTCGCACCGGAGGAGCGCCCGGCGGGAGGCGGGGTCGGTGCCGCGTGCGGGGCATCCGGCTGCGCGACGGAGGCGGGCGGCGGGGTGAGTGGCGTGTGTCCGCCCTGGTCCCCGTTGTTGTCGGTGGTCATCGTGCCACTCCTGTCTGGCCGGTCGGCGGCGTACTGCCACCGGAGTTCTCGATGTGGGCGAGAGCGGCGAGCACACGGCGGTTGCCCGACTCGTCCTGTTCGAAGCCCAGTTTCTGGAAGATGGAGGTGATGTGCTTCTCGACGCTGGCTTCGGAGAGGAACAGCAGTCCGGCGATCGCCTGATTCGACTTGCCCTCGGCGATCAGGGCGAGCACGGTGCGCTCACGCTCGGTGAGCCGCAGCATCCGATCATCGCGGTTTCGTCGTGTCAGAAGCTGCGCGACGACCTCGGGGTCGAGCACCGTGGCTCCTTCGGAGATCCGCCGCACGGAGGCGAGGAACTCCGAGACGTCGGCGACCCGATCCTTCAACAGGTAGCCGAGAGGGCCACCCTGCGCCGCGATCAGATCGGAGGCGTAACGCTCCTCGACGTACTGGGAGAGCACCAGGATCGCGAGCGACGGGTGGGTCGAGCGCAGACCGAGTGCGGCCCGGATCCCCTCGTCTGTGAAGGTCGGCGGGAGACGCACATCCAGGATGCACAGATCGGGTGCCTCCGTGACGACGGCCTGGTCGAGACCCTCGGTGTCGGGAAGAGCGGCGACCACCTGGTGACCGGCGTCTTCGAGCAGACGGACCAGGCCTTCGCGCAGCAGGACCGAGTCCTCGCAGATCAGGATGCGCACGGGACACTCACCTCCAGGCTGGTCGGGCCGCCCTGCGGACTGTCGAGGCGGAAGGTACCGCCGGCGGCGAGGATGCGGTTCGCGATCCCGTCGAGTCCACCGCCCGGCTGCACCTGCGCGCCTCCGATGCCGTTGTCCTCGACCCGCGCCCAGAGCGTGTTGCCGTCGCGCAGTCGCACGACCACACGGGCTTCACTGGCTCGGGAGTGCTTCGCCGCGTTGGTCAGGGACTCTGCGATCGAGAAGTACACGGCGGCCTCGGCCTCGCGACTGCACCGACCGTCCATGCGCACGTCGAGGTGCACGGGGATGTGGGAGCGTCCCGCGAGTGCCGACAGGGCGGCGTCCAGGCCGCGGTCGTCCAGCACGGAGGCATGGATGCCGCGTGCGAGCTGACGCAGCTCGGTGATGGCCGCCTTGGTCGAGGTGTGGGCCTCGTTGATCAGCTCCTTCGCGGCACCGGGATCGGTGTCGATCTTCTGCTGGGCGAGCCCGAGGGTCATGCCCACCGAGACGAGACGGGGCTGGACGCCGTCGTGCAGATCACGCTCGATGCGAGTGCGCTCGACATCGGCGGCGCGCACGGCCCCCTCGCGCTGGGCCGTCGAGGTGCGGACACGCTCGGTGAGCTCGGTCTCTCTGCTGCGGATCACGATCGCGAGCGACAGGGTGCGATGCAGCAGCGCGAGGCCGATGATCCCGACGACGCAGGCTGCGATGCCCAGGATTCCGACGAGCGGGGCCCACTCGGCCGGAATACCCCCGCCGCCGAACGGCCCCATCACGGAGTCGACTCCGGTGAGCGGTGCGAACGAGATGACGATCGACCAGATCAGGCCCCAGAACAGCCGGAGCACGACCCACCCGAGCACCGCGGAGATGGCGAAGTTGGCGACGGCACGCCACATGCGTCCGTCGATGGCCTGACGACCGAGGGCCCGCAGCCATCCGACGAAGCCGGGACGGTCGCGTGGCTGCAGGCGCAGGGGGCCGACCGGTGTCCGATACAGCGAACTCACGCGAGCGATCTCGAACCAGCCGAGGCCGTAGAGGGCGTAGACCAATCCGACGAGCAGGACCAGACCGATACCGGCGACGAAGAGGAGTCCGAGTCCGGTGCCGAGCAGGCCTCCGAGCGTGCCGAAGATGGCACCGCCGAGGACGCCGACTCCTGCCAGATGCAGGATCGTGAGGAAGATGCGCAACGGCGGCTTCACCGCTGTCGCGGGAGCCGGGGTCGCAGTCTGAGTGGTCATGGTTCCAAGGTACGGGCGGTGGGGGAGACCACGACAGCGAGCCAACCGGACACTCCGATTCGGGTTTTCCGTAAGAGTCCCGGTGGTCGTCACGACCAGACCACGAAGGGTCTGCTTCACTGAGGGCATGAGTACGCATGAAGGGGAACCGCACGGCACCGGTCTCGGTCAGCGGCTGAACTGGCTGCGCGCAGGAGTGCTCGGAGCGAACGACGGCATCGTCTCGGTCGCCTCACTCGTCGTCGGGGTGGCCGGCGCCACGACCGACAACGCCGCACTTCTCACCGCAGGAATCGCCGGCCTCGTGGGTGGAGCGATCTCGATGGCACTCGGGGAGTATGTGTCGGTGAGCAGTCAGCGTGACAGCGAGAGGGCATTGATCGCGAAGGAGCGCGAAGAACTCCGCACGATGTCGGCCGTGGAGCTCGACGAACTCACCCAGCTCTATCGCGACCGCGGGCTCTCGCCGGAGACAGCGCGCCAGGTGGCCGAGGAGCTCACCGCGCATGACGCCCTGGCTGCGCACTTGGAGGTCGAGCTCGGCATCGACCAGGACGACCTGGTGAATCCCTGGCACGCGGCGCTCTCCTCCGCGGTGGCCTTCACTCTCGGAGCACTGCTGCCATTGCTGGCCATCCTGCTCCCGCCCCCGGAGTGGCGGGTCCCCGTCACCTTCGTGGCCGTCCTCCTGGCTCTGGCAGTGACGGGCACGCTGTCCGCGAGGATCGGAGGTTCGGCGCCGGTGCGCGCATCGATCCGACTGGTCGTCGGCGGCGGGCTCGCTCTGGCCGCGACCTGGCTCATCGGCACCCTTCTCGGCACCACGGGCGTCGTCTGACTGTTGTTCCGTGTGAGGTGCGGACCCGACCAGCCGTCGTCGACGATCAGAGAAGCCAGCGGGCGACGCCGTGTCTTAGATTAGGTTCGTGGCCAAGGTAAAGACTCGTCTTGCGACTGGGATCTTCTGGGCGACCGCGGCTGCGGTCGCGGTCGCGGTCGCACTTGCCACCTACTTCCTGTCCGTGCAGGTACTCACGGAAGCGAACAGGCGAGCCTTCGCCAATCGGCCTGAAGTAGAGAACTGGGCGCTCCCTCAAATGGGGACCGAAGGCCCTTCTCTGATCAACGCGCTTGGCGTAGTCGCCATCATCATCGCGGTTGCCGCGATCTTCTGGGGCATTCGCGGAGCGCGTCAGCCGCGGCATGCCTGAGCACCAGCGGACTGGGCGAATACCCCGCGCAATGCGCATCAGCCCGTCATGGCTGATGCTGTCCACAACTCGTACGCGCAATACACGGACCTCGGTCGCCGGCTGGATCACCCACGAGTTGACGGACCCAATCTAGGCCCTAGGAGCATGATGAACGACCAGCGCAGCGCACGATCGCAGCTCGGTGGCAACCTGGTGTGGGTGAGTCTCTTCGTCGCGACCGTGTCTGCGTTGGTCGTTCTGGCCCGGATACTTGAGGTCGCCGCCTGCTCCAAGCAATGCGATTACCCGATGTTGGAAACCGTCACCCGCGGATTCTGGATGTCCGCCTTGGTCATCTTCATCGTCACCACAGGCGCATACTTCTTCACAAGATCTCGACTCCGTTTGGCCTGGCTCCTCCCGGCGGCCGGCATCACGATCACGCTGAACGCCCTACTCGTTACGAATCTCGTGATGAACGGCGCGCTGAACGTCGGGTAGTCACCGATTCTTGCCTCGCTCGACTTCCGCTGATGCGGACTCGAGTGCGTGAACGAGCGTCTTTTTCGAGAGCAGTCGTCGTTCGTAGTCCGAGATGACGGTGACGGGTTCGAGGGTGAAGGGCCAGCTCGCGGTTCTGTGCAGTGATTGCTCACCGCGTCATGAGATCAGACAGTTCTTTAGCCGCACTGGAGCTTGTAATCACCGGAGCTGAGCTCAGCTTCCGCAGCGATGACATCCTTGGCCCCAGAGGCTTTGAAATACGAGACAACGCGGAACGTGTGCTGCCCGGTCCCATTGCATGCGTACTGGACACTTTTTTGCACCATGTTCCACGTGCCAAAACTCTCGAAGGCTTTAGTAACGGGAACCCAGAGCCACCCGTTATGCATGAAAACGATGGACCTGATGTACGTCTTGGTGACGGCTCCCCAACAACTAGAGATTGCTGGCTTCGCGCCCACTGAACCGGAGGGGAGCCCGTTTCCGGATGATCTCTTCCACATTTGTCCCACCGCAAAATTGCAGTTTCCTACTACCGTCGCTCTCGTGGTCGCACCCGGCGTCGATTCAGGAGCGCCGATGATCCAGCGATCATAATACCGAACCTGCGGTGGTGACGGTGTCTCATCTTTGAGTACCTATTTCTAGTCAACTAGAACTTCTGCTGGACACTCGAGCCGCTTGACGCGCGATAGGAGATTTGTAGCGTCTACTGCGAATAAAGAGCCCCATCTGTTCCTGCGACCCGATAAGGCACAGAGACGGGGGTAAGCAGAACGGAGAGTCCGCTATCAGCCGCATACTCTTCCTGGAATTCGTACGCGTCGCTTTCGACGTCAAAAACGCCGATGAAACCAGGGGTTTCCTCCAAGTACACGATCCACACCATCATAAATGAAATGTAGCACTTTCGACCTGGTGACCGTCCTCGGCTATCAGCGCTTTTGCCCCGCGTGACGATGCTGTCAAGAACTTCTTCGTCATGAGCTATCTCCCTGAGTAGCTGGAAGCTACAGCATCGCCGACCCGCAAGCTCCGTGTCTGTAGGACGTTCGGTCGACAGACAAAGCCCTGCCAACAGACTGAGATCTCTTGGCTGCTCCGTCCATCGATCGAAGTCAGCCTGATGCACTGGGCGCGGTCGCTGGCGGAACTTTGGAACCGTCCGTCGGCCGACCGACGTACCCGACCACCGTCGTCGGCGGTCGGAGAAGCCAGCCGGCGACGCCCTTCCGGCGTCAAAGGCGCGTTCATGTGAGTCACAAAGACCTCCGTGGACTCCGATGTGAGGGTGGTGGTAGCCACATCGCCCCGGAGGTCTTCGTCTACCTCAGCAGCTTCAACCTGTCGGGGAAGAACAACGAGCGATCCCGCGCCGAGGAACGACGAAGGGCGGGTGCCGCAGCACCCGCCCTTCGTGAATCCGCTCTGCGGCTCAGTTCGACATGAAACCGACGAGCAGTCCGCCGGTCACCTTCACCGCGAGGTTGTAGATTCCGGCGACCACGGCGCCGAGCACCGTGAAGACGATCAGGTTCAGGATCGCCACCACGGCGGCGAAGGCCATCACCTGCGGCAGCCCCACGACCTCCGACAGCACGAACGTGTTGTCGGTGATGCCGAGCAGGAAGCTCTCCGCCGTCGTCATGATCCCCGTCGCCTGGAACACCAGGAAGATGAGGAAGAACGAGACCATCGTGACGACCGCGAGGGCCACAGCCCCGAGGAATGAGAGCTTCACGGCCGACCAGAAGTCCACGTACACCAGTCGGAGGCGTACCTGCTTGCCGCTGGTCTTGCGGGTCGACTTCTTCGCCAGCTTGTCGGCCACTGTGCTCATGCGTCTGTATCCTCAGGGGTCTGGGTCGTCTCGGGGGCCTGGGTCTCTGCGTCCTCCGCATCGGCCTCTTCTTCGGCGAGGCCGCGCTCACCGTTACGGGCGATGGCGAGGATGCGGTCGGCCTCCGTCGTGCGGGCGAACACCACTCCCATGGTGTCTCGACCCTTGGCGGGGACCTCGGCCACGGCAGAGCGTACCACCTTGCCGCTGGACAGAACCACCAAGACCTCGTCGTCCTCGGACACGATCAGACCACCCGCGAGAGTGCCACGGTCGTCGTTGAGTTTGGCGACCTTGATGCCCGTTCCGCCGCGTCCCTGCACCCGGTACTCCTCCACGGCGGTGCGCTTCGCGTAGCCGCCGTCGGTGACGACGAAGACGAACTTCCCCGGTGCGGCGACGGATGCCGAGAGCAGACAGTCCTCGTCGATCTTGAACTTCATGCCGCGGACACCGGCCGTCGCCCGACCCATCGGACGCAAGGCCTCGTCGGTCGCTTCGAAGCGCACGGACATGCCACGACGGCTGATGAGGAGGATGTCGTCCTCGGCGTTCACCAGCAGCGCGCTGACGAGCTCGTCGTCCTCGTTCAGACGGATCGCGATGACGCCGCCCTGGCGGTTGGTGTCGTAGTTGTCGAGGCGGGTCTTCTTGACCAGACCCTCGCGCGTGGCGAGGACGAGGTAGTCCGCCACCTGGTAGTCGCGGATGTCGAGCACCTGGGCGATGTTCTCGTCGGGCTGCAGGGCGAGCAGGTTCGCGACATGCATGCCCTTCGCGTCGCGACCCGCTTCCGGCACCTCGTAGGTCTTCGCGCGATAGACACGGCCCTTGTCCGTGAAGAACAGCAGCCAATGGTGCGTGGTCGTCACGAAGAAGTGCTCGACGATGTCGTTCGCCCGCAGCTGGGCACCCTTGACGCCCTTGCCGCCGCGGTGCTGCGAACGGTAGTTGTCGCTGCGCGTGCGCTTGATGTAGCCCTCGCGCGTGACGGTGACCACCATCTCCTCTTCGGCGATGAGGTCTTCCATCGAGACGTCGCCGTCGAAGCCGTGCAGGATGTGGGTGCGGCGCTCGTCGCCGAACCGCTCGACGATGCCGGTCAGCTCTTCGCGGATGATCGTCCGCTGGCGACCCTCATCGGCCAGGATCGCCTTGTAGTCGGTGATCTGCGCCTCGAGCTCGTTCGCCTGATCGATGATCTTCTGACGCTCGAGGGCGGCCAGTCGACGCAGCTGCATCTGCAGGATCGCGTCGGCCTGGATCTCGTCGATGTCGAGGAGCTTCTGCAGGCCCTCGTTGGCATCGGCCGTGGTCTGCGAACGACGGATCAGCGCGATGACCTCGTCGAGGGCATCGAGCGCCTTCAGATACCCGCGCAGGATGTGCATGCGCTTCTCGGCCTCGCGCAGGCGGAACTCCGTGCGTCGCACGATCACGTCGATCTGGTGGGAGATCCAGTGCGTGATGAAGCCGTCGATCGCGAGCGTGCGCGGCACCCCGTCGACGATCGCGAGCATGTTCGCGCCGAAGTTCTCCTGCAGCTGAGTGTGCTTGTACAGGTTGTTCAACACGACCTTGGCGACCGCGTCGCGCTTGAGCACCACGACCAGGCGCTGACCCGTGCGGTCAGACGACTCGTCGCGGATGTCGGCGATGCCGGTGATCTTGCCGTCGCGGGCCAGGTCGCCGATCTTCACCGCCACGTTGTCGGGGTTGACCTGGTACGGCAGCTCGGTGATGACGAGGCAGGTGCGACCCTGGATCTCCTCCACGTTGACGACCGCGCGCATGGTGATCGAGCCGCGGCCGGTGCGGTATGCCTCGTGGATGCCCTTGTTGCCCAGGATCTGCGCGCCGGTCGGGAAGTCCGGGCCGGGGATGCGCTGGATCAGGCCTTCGAGCAGCTCCTCACGCGAGACGCCGGGGTTGTCGAGGGCCCACAGAGCGGCGTCGGACACCTCCCGCAGATTGTGCGGGGGGATGTTGGTGGCCATTCCGACCGCGATGCCGACCGAGCCGTTGACGAGCAGGTTCGGGAAGCGGGCGGGCAGGACCGTCGGCTCCTGCGTCTGACCGTCGTAGTTGTCCGTGAAGTCGACGGTTTCTTCTTCGATGTCGCGCACCATCTCGAGCGCGAGCGGAGCCATCTTGGTCTCGGTGTATCGCGGAGCAGCCGCACCCATGTTGCCGGGGGATCCGAAGTTGCCCTGCCCGAGGGCCAGCGGGTACCGCAGCGACCACGGCTGCACCAGCCGCACGAGGGCGTCGTAGATGGCCGAGTCACCGTGCGGGTGGTACTGGCCCATGACCTCGCCGACCACACGGGCGCACTTCGAGAACGACTTGTCGGGGCGGAATCCGCCGTCGTACATGCCGTAGATCACCCGGCGGTGCACGGGCTTGAGACCGTCGCGGACGTCGGGGAGCGCGCGGCCGACGATGACCGCCATGGCGTAGTCGAGGTAGCTGCGCTGCATCTCCGACTGCAGGTCGACCTGGTCGATCTTGCCGTGGTCGTGTTCCGGCTCGGTACGTTCTTCGTCAGTCATCAATCAATCTCTCTGTCACACATCTGGTCTGAGCCCGCGGGCATCAGATGTCGAGGAAGCGGACGTCCTTGGCGTTGCGCTGGATGAAGCTGCGCCGGGACTCGACGTCTTCACCCATCAGCACGCTGAAGATCTCGTCGGCGGCTGCTGCATCTTCGATGGTGATCTGCTGCAGGGTGCGCGTGGTGTGATCCATCGTCGTCTCCCACAGCTCCTTCGGGTTCATCTCGCCGAGACCCTTGTAGCGCTGGATGCCGGCGTCCTTCGGGATGCGCTTGCCGTTTTCGATGCCGTGCTTGAGCAGGGCGTCGCGCTCGGCGTCGCTGAACACGTACTCGTGAGCCGAGTTCGACCACTTGAGCCGATAGAGCGGCGGCATGGCGAGGTACACGAAGCCGGCCTCGATGAGTCCGCGCATGTAGCGGAAGAGCAGCGTCAGCAGCAGCGTGGTGATGTGCTGGCCATCGACGTCGGCATCGGCCATCAGCACGATCTTGTGATAGCGCGCCTTCTCGATGTCGAACTCTTCGCCGATGCCGGTGCCGAAGGCCTGGATCATCGCCTGGACCTCCTTGTTGCCGAGCGCCTTGTCGAGACGTGCGCGCTCCACGTTGAGGATCTTTCCTCGGAGAGCCAGGATCGCCTGGGTGTGCGGGTCGCGACCCTGCACGGCGGAACCGCCTGCCGAGTCACCCTCGACGAGGAAGATCTCGCTGATCGACGGATCCTTGCTCGTGCAGTCCTTGAGCTTGTCGGGCATTGCCGCCGACTCGAAGACGCTCTTGCGACGCGCTGTCTCACGGGCCTTCCGCGCGGCGAGACGAGCCGTGGCGGCGTCGATCGCCTTGCGGATGATGTTCTTCGCCTGGTTCGGGTTGCGCTCCAGCCAGTCACCCAGCTGGTCGCCGACCACCTTCTGCACGAAGGCCTTCGCCTCGGTGTTGCCGAGCTTCGTCTTGGTCTGCCCCTCGAACTGGGGCTCACCGAGCTTGATGGAGATGACCGCGGTCAGCCCCTCGCGCACGTCGTCGCCGGAGAGGTTGTCGTCCTTCTCCTTGAGGAGGTTGTTCGCTCGCGCGTACTTGTTGACCAGGGTCGTCAGTGCCGCACGGAAGCCTTCCTCGTGCGTTCCACCCTCGTGGGTGTTGATGGTGTTGGCGTAGGTGAACACGTTCTCGGTGTACGAGGTCGTCCACTGCATCGCGACCTCGAGCGAGATCTTGCGCTCGGTGTCCTCCGACTCGAAGGCGATGATCTCGTCGTTGACCACTTCGGCGTGGCGCACCTTGTTGAGGTACTCGACGTAGTCGACCAGCCCGCGCTCATAGAAGAACACGTCACTGGGCTGCTTGGTGACGGTCGCGCCATCCTCCTCGACTTCATAGGTCGAGGACTCGCGCTCGTCTCGCAGCTCGATGCGCAGTCCCTTGTTGAGGAACGCCATCTGCTGGAAGCGCGTGCGGAGCGTGTCGTAGTCGAACTCGATCGTCTCCTGGAAGATCTCCGCGTCCGGCCAGAACGTGATGCTCGTTCCGGTCTCGTCGGTCGCCTCGCCCTTCTCGAGCTTCTGCTGGGGGACGCCGCCATCGGCGAAGCTGTGTCGCCAGACGAATCCCTTCTGCTTGACCTCCACGTCGAATCGCGTCGAGAGCGCGTTGACGACGGAGGATCCGACGCCGTGCAGACCGCCGGAGACGGCGTAGGCGCCACCGCCGAACTTTCCACCGGCGTGCAGGATCGTGAGCACCACCTCGACCGTCGACTTGTTCGGGTCGGAGGAGTGCGGATCGACCGGGATGCCTCGACCGTTGTCGACGACGCGCACGCCACCGTCGGCGAGCATGGTCACGAGAATCGTGTCGGCGTAGCCGGCCAGCGCCTCATCGACCGAGTTGTCGACGATCTCGTAGACCAGGTGGTGCAGACCTCGCGGACCGGTGGACCCGATGTACATACCGGGGCGCTTGCGCACAGCCTCGAGGCCCTCGAGGATCTGGATCGAATCCGCGCCGTACTCTCCGGGCTGCTTCGGCTTGGGTGCAGTGGTGCCCTCGGTTGCGGGGGTTCCCCCGGTGTTCGATTCCGTCTCGTCAGCAGGGGATTCAGGCGTCATCAGAGGGCATTCTCCACATCGATATCACGAACTCCCATTCTAGCGGAGTTTCGTGGAGAAATGCCGCTCAACGGCCGTGTGTGCGCCTCTGAGCGTGTCGACCCCCTCGCGTGGTGCCCTACCCGTAGGTATCGCGTGGGCCCCGTCCTGGAACGGCTCTGGGACCCCATTTCCAGGAGGGGACGTCCGGTCCGATGAACCGGAGGTTCTCCACCCCCGCGTCCGGATACCGGCGACCGATCTCGGTGAGGATCGTCGCGCGCATGAACTGCAGGTTCTTCGCCCACGCCGTCGAGTCGCACTTGACGGTCAGCAGACCGCGCTCCAGAGAGACGGGCTCCGAATGCTTGGCGGTGTCAGCACCCGCGAGATCAGCCCACTGCCGCACGAGGTCCTCCCTCGCGAGGGTGATCTGCCACCCCGAGTCCCGACTCAGCTTGTCGAGCACAGCGCCCAACGCGCCGGGATCGCGCCCCGGAGTGAACGGAACATTGTCTTCGTCCGTGGAGATACGCCGTTTGCGCTTCCAGCTCTTCGAACTCGGCTGCAGACCGCGCAGGCGCAGGTACGTGCCGACCGTCTCGGGAACCTCAGCGATCGGGGTGGAGGCCGGGGGAGTCGATGCCGGGTCAGTCATCCGCGGCCTCCCTTTCATCGCTGATCGTTCCGGCGCTGATCCGCACCACATGGGCGTGCAGCACCTCGGGGATATCCTCCTCCACCGCTGCCGTCACCACCACCTGCTCGTACCCGGCCGTGAGTGCGGCGAGGCGTCGACGGCGATCAGCGTCGAGTTCTGCGAAGACATCGTCGAGGATGAGCACGGGATCACCGGCCGGAGACTCGCTGCGCAACAGCTCGGCCGATGCGAGTCGGAGTGCCAGGGCGACCGACCAGGACTCGCCGTGCGAGGCATAGCCCTTCACAGGGAGGTCGCGGACACGCAGCACCAGATCGTCGCGATGAGGGCCGGTGAGAGTGAGGCCCCGCTCGAGTTCACTCGATCGCTTCGCCGCGAGCGAGGCACGGAACAGCTCAGCGATGTGGAGAGGATCGCCGAACCTGTCGGCCGAGGATCCGGCCTTCACGCCGTCCGAGGCATCCTCGCCCTCTTCCGGATCGGCCCCGCCGACCGAGAGCGCCCACTCCAGCTGGGGGCGATGGTCGGCTCCCGCGATCGCCTCGTACGCATCGGCGACCGGCTGCTGCAGATCCGCAGCCAGACGCTGTCGTGCGGTGATGATCTCCGAGCCGAGGGACACCAGCTTGTCGTCCCACACATCGAGGGTGCTGAGTGCTTCGCCGCGGATTCCTCGGGCCCTCGCGGACTTCAACAGCGCATTGCGTTGCTTGAGAACACGGTCGTAGTCGCCGAGGACGGCAGCGAGTCGCGGGGTGCGCTGGATGAGCAGCTGATCGGTGAAGCGGCGCCGAGCAGAGGGATCACCCCGCACGATCTGCAGGTCTTCCGGAGCGAAGAGCACCACGTGCGCATAGCGGGGGAGCTCGTTCGGCTTGGAGGGGGAGCCGTTGATGCGGGCCTTGTTCGATCCCTGCCGGTTGACCTGCACTTCGGCGAGCACGCGGCGCTCACCGTGGGAGAGACGAGCCCGGATGACGGCGAACTCCTGCCCATCGCGCACCATCGGCGCATCGGAAGAGACACGGTGCGACCCCAGCGTGGCCAGGAAGACGACGGCTTCGGCGAGGTTCGTCTTCCCCTGGCCGTTCCGACCCACCAGAACGTTCGGGCCCCGATGGAGAGTGAGCTCGGCGGTCGCGTAATTGCGGAAATCGACCAGACTCAGGTGCTCCACAATCACGGAGCCAGCCTACCTTCGGGGGCTGACACCGAAGGGTCAGCGCAGGAGGAGGTTGGGCTGCAGCAGGTACTTGAAGGAGTCGAGGCCCGCCTGGTCGACCGAAGTCTGACTCGTGATGAGAACCGGGCTGAGCTTGTTGGCGTTGTCGCTCGAGGTGAACGTGACGCGCACGAACTCGCTCTTCACCGCGCCGAGCGCCTCGATGAGGTACTGCGGGTTCAGCCCCAACGTGACCTCGTCACCACCGGAGAGGATCGCGTCGACCGACTCCGAAGCGCGCGCGTGGTCTCCGCCGGACGCGTCCATCGTGACGCTGTCGTGCGAGAACGTGAAACGCAGGGGAGCGGCACGATCGAGGACGAGCGATACGCGGCGGACCGCTTCGACGAGGTCGGCGGTGTTCACGACCGCGTAGTGGTCGGTCTGTTCGGGGAACAGGCGGCGGACCGGAGGGAAATTTCCCTTGATCAGGAGCGAAGTGACGGTCTTGTTGCCCGCGGTGAAGGCGATGATCTCACGGTCGCCTGCTCCGGAGAACGCGATCTGGATCGTGCCGGCATGCCCGAAGGTCTTCCCGACCTCGAGAAGTGTCCGCGCAGGAACGAGCGCGGTGGCGTCGACGGCTTCGCCGTCCCACGGCACATCGCGCAGCGAGACGCGGTAGCGGTCGGTGGCGACGAGGCTCAGCGTCTGTCCGGACACTTCCAGCTGCACACCGGTCAGCACCGGGGTCACATCGTCACGAGATGCGGCGAATCCAACCTGAGCGATCGCGGTTCCGAAGTCGTCGGCGGGGACGACGCCCGACGAGCCGGTCACCTCGGGGATCGACGGGTATTCCTCCACGGGCATGGCTGCGAGGGTGAATCGTGCGGACCCGCAGGTGACCGCGATTCCGCCGTCCTCCTCGACCGCGATCTCGATCGGCGCGTTCGGCAGGCGGCTGGCGATGTCGGAGAGAAGGCGGCCGTGGACCAGGATCGTGCCCGGTGTCTCCACCGTGGCCTCGATCGTGGTGCGCGCAGATGCTTCGTAGTCGAAGGCCGAGAGGGTGAGGCCGGAACCGTCCGCCTCGATCAGCACTCCGGCGAGGATCGGCTGCGGGTTGCGCTGCGGCAGAAGCTTGACGACGAACGAGACAGCCTCGCTGAACACATCGCGGTTGACCTGAAACCTCACGGGTGCTCCCTTGTCGTCGAACTGTGACGCGTTGTCGTCGGCCTGCCGGTGCAGGGCTTCCCATGCTAGCCCCACTGTCCGGCGTATCCCTACGCCGAGGTTCCTGTCATTCGCCGGGTGGGCTCTCCACACCGTCTGGTGATCGGATCGCACCCTGAATGACTTAACTCCTTAACGGTGTTAACAGCTGTGGATACTGTGGATAAGTCGGTGGATATCAGACGCGAGTAGGGAACTACACAGTTGTCAGTTGTGGAAACCCTGAGGAATCCGCGGGTTACCGGGGGTCGCGTACGGGAAGGCCCTCCCGGAGTTATCCACAGGTTTGCATGATCGACCCACATTCGTCCCGACCGAATCCACGGTCATCCACAAGTTATCCACATGTGCATAGAGGCATCTATCGCAGCACCAGAACCCCTGTCGGGGTCACAAAAAAGAGGAGGCCGGCACCCGATCAGGCGCGGACCTCCCCCTTTTTCGAAGACGCGGCGTGTCAGCGGCGTCCGAGCTGGGTCGTGATCTCGGTGACCTGGTTGTAGATGGAGCGACGCTCCTTCATGAGCTCACTGATCTTCTTGTAGGCGTACATGACCGTCGTGTGGTCGCGGTTGCCGAACAGCTGCCCGATCTTGGGAAGGGAGAGGTTCGTCCGCTCCCGGCACAGGTACATGGCGATCTGGCGTGCGGTGGCGATCTGCTGCGAACGGCTGGAGCCGTACAGATCGTCGACGGTGAGCTTGAAGTACTGCGCAGTCGCGGTGATGATGTCGGTCGGCGAGATGACGTTGTCCTCTGCCGTGTCGATGATGTCGCGGAGCACGGTCTGAGCAAGCGCGATGTCGAGAGGCGATCGATTGAGGCTGGCGAACGCGGAGACGCGGATCAGTGCACCCTCCAGCTCGCGGATGTTCGAGGAGACGACCGTGGCGATGTACTCGAGCACCTCGTCGGGGATGTGCAGCGATTCGCTCTGGGCCTTCTTACGGAGGATGGCGATACGGGTCTCGAGGTCGGGGGCCTGGACGTCGGTGATGAGGCCCCACTCGAAGCGGCTGCGCATCCTGTCCTCGAAGCCGGTCAGGAGCTTGGGAGCGACATCGCTGGTGATGACCACCTGCTTGTTGTGGTCGTGCAGGGTGTTGAACGTGTGGAAGAAGGCTTCCTGGGTCTCGGCTCGTCCCTGCAGGAACTGGATGTCGTCGATGAGGAGGATGTCGACCTCCCGGTAGCGCGCCTGGAATGCGGCGCCGCGGTTGTTGGCGATGGAGTTGATGAAGTCGTTCGTGAACTCCTCGCTGGAGACGTACCTCACCTTCACCCCCGCGTAGAGCGATTGGGCGTAGTCGCCGATGGCGTGGAGGAGGTGCGTCTTGCCGAGTCCCGAGTCGCCGTAGATGAAGAGAGGGTTGTACGCCTTGGCCGGTGCTTCGGCGACCGCGACGGCTGCTGCGTGGGCGAAGCGGTTCGACTGGCCGATCACGAAGTTGTCGAAGGTGTACTTCGGGTTGAGGCGCGACTCATGGCGCGTGGGTGTGGGGGCCGGCTCCATGGGCGACTCTGCGCGCGTCTGCTCCTGACGGCCGAAGTCACCGACGGTGATCGGCGCGGTCTGCTGCTCCGCGAGCTCGTGGTTGACCACGACCCGGTAGGAGGTGACCTCGTCGCCGATGTGGGAGAGCGCCTCCATGATCGGCAGACGCAGCCGCTTGTTGATCTGCGCTGCAGTGAGGTCGTTCGGGACCTCGAGATAGAGCGTGGCCGACATCACACCGGCCGGAACGGCCAGGCTGAGGAAGCCCTGCAGCTGGGGGGTCACCCGGTCATCGTCGACCAGAAGCTCCTGCACCGTGGTCCAGATGGGGACGTCGGGCTGGGCAGGTGAGGACATGACGCTCCGGGCGGGTGATCGAGGCGGGGTCTACGTGCCGTGTCCCCTGTGGATAACTTAGGATGCCACGGTAGTCATCCCGGCTGTGAACGGCAACCTGCCCTTGGAATCACGCGGGCGTGTTGCACCGGCGCGACGTTCGGGGGTTGTGGATAATGGCTGTGCACCTGGTTCCGCGCGATGACCCGTGAGCGCCCAGATTTGCTCTGTGCGCCGGTAAGACGTACCCTTACTTGGTTGACTTATGCCATTTTTGGCAGTACCCCATGTCTCCGGTCGAAGTGAACCCGGTGGCAGCATTCCCGGAGTGATTCCATGAGCAAGCGCACCTTCCAGCCCAACAACCGTCGTCGCGCCAAGAAGCACGGCTTCCGCGCCCGCATGCGTACGCGTGCCGGCCGTGGCATCCTCGCCGCCCGCCGCGCGAAGGGCCGCACCGAGCTCTCTGCGTAGTCCGCTGTGCTCGCCCGCCCGTATCGACTGACTCGCGGGAGCGACTATCGTCTGGTCGTTCGTCGCGGCTCCCGTTGTGGTGGGGCACGGGTCATCACCTCGGTGCTGACCACGGGCGAGAACAGAGCCGCAAGGTTCGGATTCATCATCAGCAAGCAGGTGGGCACCGCAGTAGTGCGCAACTCCGTGCGTCGTCGGCTCAAGGCCGTGTGTGCGGAGGCGCTCCCGCGAGTCCCCGAGGGCACGGATGTCGTCATCCGTGCCCTTCCTGCGTCTGCGACCGCTTCTTTCGCCGAGCTCCGAGCCGACGTCGATCGGTGCCTCCGCCGCCTGGAGCCGGTGCCCGCCGCGGTGTCGGCATGACCGCCCTTCCGGCATCGTCCGTCGGCACCGCGCATCTGCACTCGCGGGACCTGGTCCGAAGTATCCCGGTGATCCCCCGCAATCTCGTGCTGGGTTTCCTCACCGCCTACCGCAAGGTCATCTCTCCGATGTATGGAGATGTCTGTGCGTATTACCCCAGCTGTTCCGCCTACGCTGTAGGTGCGGTGCAGCAGCACGGCGCAGTGAAGGGAGCGGCGCTCTCGGCATGGCGCATCCTCCGCTGCAACCCCTGGACCACCGGCGGCGTCGATGACGTCCGTCCGCACGAACACTTCCGCTACGACCTGACCGCACACGGTTTCGTCGTCCCTTCCCGAAAGGACTGATCGGTGGGTCTTGACCTTCTGCTCGCCAGCGCGACTCCCAGCCCCGAACCCGCGGGAGGTGGATTCGATCTGATCGGCACCATCCTGTGGCCGCTCAAGTGGGTCGTCGAGCTCATCCTCGTCGCCTGGCACTGGCTGCTGACTGCTGTCGGGCTGCCGGCTGCCTCCGGCCTCACCTGGGTGCTGTCGATCGTCGGACTCGTGATCGTCGTCCGCGCCGCGCTGATTCCGCTCTTCGTGAAGCAGATCAAGAGCCAGCGAAAGATGATGGAAATCGCTCCTGAACTGCGAAAAGTTCAGGAGAAGTACCGCGGTAAGAAGGATCAGCTCTCTCGTGAGGCCATGAGCCGCGAGACCATGGCGCTGTACAAGAAGCACGGTACGACACCGATGTCGAGCTGCCTGCCTCTCCTGGTGCAGATGCCCATCTTCTTCTCCCTCTACAGCGTGCTGAGCGACGTGAGCAAGCACGCGCGGGACAACATCGGCGGTGTCGGTCTCCTCAGCCCGGAGCTGACGAAGGAGTTCTACGACGCGAAGCTCTTCGGCGTTGCGTCGCTGCACGAGAATCTGGGCAATGCGATCGATGCGCAGAACACGACGGCCATCATCATCCTGGTCACGCTCGTCGTACTCATGATCGGCTCGCAGTTCTTCACGCAGCTGCAGATCATCTCGAAGAACCTGTCGCCCGAGGCCAAGACGGGCCAGGCGTACCAGATGCAGAAGATCATGCTCTACGTGCTTCCGCTGGGCTTCATCTTCTCCGGTGTCTTCTTCCCGCTCGGTGTCGTCGTGTACTGGTTCATCTCGAACCTCTGGACCATGGGTCAGCAGTTCCTCGTCATCCGCGAGATGCCGACGCCCGGTTCTGAAGCCGCCAAGGCTCGCGAGGAGCGTCTCGCGCGCAAGGGCAAGGCGATCGACTCTTCCGGCAAGGTCGTCCCGATGGCTGCCTACGAGGCGGAGCAGCAGCGTCTGCTCGAAGAGGCCGAGAAGGCCAAGGCAGAGGCACCGAAGCGTCAGCAGCCGGTCGGCAAGAAGCGTGCGAAGAAGAAGGGGAGCGGTTCATGAGCGAGACCATGACCGACAACACGGAGCCGACGGTGGCTCAGCTCGAGCATGAGGGAGACGTTGCGGCGGACTACCTCGAGGAGCTTCTCGACATTGCAGACATCGACGGCGATCTGAACCTGGATGTACGCCAGGGCCGGGCCTACGTGTCGGTCGAGGCTGAGGGCGATGCCCTTGCACTGCTCTCCGCCCCCGAGACGGTCCAGGCACTGCAGGAGCTCACCCGTCTTGCGGTGCAGAGCAAGACCGGCTCGTTCTCGCGACTGATCCTCGACATCGCCGGCTCTCGTGACACCCGTCGCCGTCAGCTGGAGACCCTGGTCGATGCCGCGGCAGCGAAGCTCGACGAAGGTTCTTCGCAGGCATCGCTGCCCTCCATGTCGAGCTATGAGCGCAAGCTCGTGCATGACATCGCCGCGGACCGGGGCCTGGTCTCCGAGTCATACGGTGAGGGCGCTGACCGCCACACGGTCCTTCGCCGTCGTTGACGTTTCACGTGAAACATCGCTGGAACGGGGATGCCCATGAGTGACCTCGAGCAGGAGCCGTCTGTCGCCACCGATCTCTTCGGGGATCGCATCGACGTCGCACGCGCATTCACTGATGCTCTTGCCCGGGAAGGGGAGGAGCGCGGTCTTATCGGGCCTCTCGAGCTGCCGCGCCTGTGGACGAGGCACATCCTCAACAGTGCGATCGCGGCTCCACTGTTCCATGGTTCGGTGGCCGATGTCGGTTCGGGCGCGGGCCTCCCGGGGTTGGTTCTTGCGATTGCCCGCCCTGACGTGCAGTGGACGCTGATCGAACCGATGGAGCGACGGACCACCTGGCTGAATGAGCAGGTGGGTGCACTGGAACTCTCCAATGTCACGGTGCTCCGAGCTCGTGCCGAGGACGTTCGTCCTCCCGACGGTTTCGATGTGGTTACTGCTCGCGCAGTGAGCGCACTTCGCACGTTGATCCCCTGGACCGCACCGTTGGTTCGTGACGGCGGGGAACTCACCCTCCTCAAAGGCTTGAACGCAGCGAACGAGATCGATGCCGCGCAGAAGCAGATCAAGAAGTTCCGGCTCTCCGACGTTCGCGTCGAGGTGCTGGGCGAGGGAGTCATCCCCGAGACGACTCGGGTGGTACGGGCTCGCGTGCGATAGTACAGGGCTCTCTGAAGTGGGGTGTTTCACGTGAAACACCCCACTTTTTTGTGAGCTCGGTCTGTCGGAGGGCCTGCTCCGCCCCGTGGTGCGGGAGGGGCAACGGAGTCCACGCTCACACCGACGACTCGGGTGAGGGGACCGTGGGTAAGCGTGCTGCCGATTCTGTGCGGTTGTCGCGAGTCCTGGGGTCGCGCGTATCGAGGCGAGGGGATAGTCGCAGTGTTTCACGTGAAACATCCCACGCCCCTGCACGGTGTGATCGGAGGCTCTCCCTTCGGTCTCGGGAGGGTTCGCTTCTCGCCTCGCTGAACCAGAGCGTCCGATGGACGCGGGAGCGTGCAGTGTGGTACTGCCGAGAGACGAGACGAGCCCGGTACGGCGCCGGCAGGGGTACCTGCCAGCGCGGGCGGGCCCGCCGCCGGCGTTTCACGTGAAACGGTGGGCTGCTCCGGCGGGGTGCGTGCTTCCGCACCTCAGGACATGGCGCGGGATTCTTCTACTACAGGGGAGGGCGCGCCTTGGCCTGAATGGGACAGAGTCAACCAAGCAGTCCGCCTACCGTCCGCATCGAGCACGGACCCCCTGAAGGGCGCCGTGCCATGGGGTGCGGCATCGCGGTGCGTTTCACGTGAAACGAGCCATGAGAGGGGTAGGTGCGCCGAACCCGCGTGTGTGGGAGCAGCCTGGAGAATGGCCGCGGCAGTGCGCACCTGAACCTCGATGACAGAGCGCCGGATGGGCCGCCATGGGGTAGGTCATTCCGGGCGACTTGCGATGAAGGCTGATGGCGCCATGAGGCTGGGTCACCGCGCCGGGTGGAGCTCCGACAACGTCGCGCTGAAGAAGGTAGGGATCTTCGCTCCGGGTGATGTTTCACGTGAAACGCCCTGACCGCGTGCGTGGAGCTCGGGACAGATGGGAGCCGCAGAAGACCTATCGTCCAGACACGCCCGCATGCACAGAGCACCGCCGCGCAGTGGGTCGCGAGGTGTGTGAAAGGCAGGAGGCTAAGTGGCGCGCGCATTGATCTTGGCCGTGGCGACCAGAAGATTCCCTCGGTGACTTGTTCTCGCTTGCGATGGAGTGTCCTTGGGATGGTGCAGCCACGGTCGGCACTCGATAGTGGACGAAGCTGGAGCCGGGAGTTCAGCAGGAGAGTTCATGAATGCAGCCACGACGGGTGCGGCACAGCCGGGCATACTCACGCCTTCGTTTCACGTGAAACATCCCGTGTTGAGACAGCAGCATGAGCGAGGTCACTGCCGGTGTGCCACCGGAAAAGCGGCAATGAGCACCGCCGAAGGATCCGTGAGGCACCCTCCCGTCATTCAACGTCGCTCCTTACGATTAGAGTGGAACGCGGCCCCGAAAGGAGTGGATGTTTCACGTGAAACCATCCGAGAAGACATCCTCGAACGAATCGTTCGGGATGGATACGCCGCTTGCGCGGGAACTCGCTGACCTCTCCGCCCGCAGGCGCGCACTCGAAGGTGTAGCCGTGGACTTCACGGGGGAGACCCGCGTTCTCACGGTGTCGAACCAGAAGGGCGGGGTGGGGAAGACCACCACCGCAGTGAACATCGCTTCCGCGCTGGCGGGGCTGGGGGCGAAGGTGCTGGTCGTCGACCTCGATCCGCAGGGGAATGCTTCGACCGCCCTGGGGGTGCCCCACAGCGCTGAAGTCCCCAGCGTCTACGACGTGCTGATCGACGAGCTTCCGCTGGCAGACATCGTGCAGCAGAGCCCGGAGGATCCGAACCTCTTCTGCGCACCGAGCACGATCCACCTCGCGGGGGCGGAGATCGAGCTCGTTGCCCAGGTGGCGCGAGAGCACCGCCTTCGTCGCGCGCTCGAGGTGTACCTCACCGAGCACCCGATGGACTTCGTCATCATCGACTGCCCGCCTTCGCTGGGTCTGCTCACGATCAACGCCTTCACCGCCGCGACGGAGGTGTTCATCCCCATCCAGTGCGAGTACTACGCACTCGAGGGACTGAGCCAGCTGCTCGGCAGCATTCAGATGATCCAGAAGCACCTGAACCCGGTGCTCCACCTCTCCACGATCCTGCTGACGATGTTCGATGGACGTACACGCCTGGCGCAGCAGGTCGCGGAAGAGGTGCGA
Organism: Microbacterium oxydans; assembly: GCF_000956405.1. Taxonomy (GTDB): domain Bacteria; phylum Actinomycetota; class Actinomycetes; order Actinomycetales; family Microbacteriaceae; genus Microbacterium; species Microbacterium oxydans_C. The sequence continues at coordinate 33,044 of NZ_JYIV01000024.1, read as the reverse complement.
ACGCACTTCCCCGAGCAGGTCCTGGAGACGGTGATCCCTCGATCCGTGCGAGTATCCGAGGCCCCGAGTTTCGGCCAGACCGTGATCGCCTACGACGCCCAATCCGCCGGCGCGATCGCGTACCGTGAGGCCGCTGTTGAGATCGCGTCGCGTCCAGCGACGCAGAGCAAGGAGAAATGATGGCGAAGCGCACTGGACTGGGTCGGGGTATCGGTGCCCTCATCCCCACGGCGGATCAGACTGAACGTCCCGTCGACGTCTTCTTCCCGGGTGCGAGCCTGCGACAGACGAACACCGAGGAGGCTCCTGCGGCCACCGTCGAGGTGCCGGAGCTCGAGAACGTCCCCGGTATCCACCTGATCCAGGTCGATCCGAACGAGATCGTCGCGAACCCGCGTCAGCCCCGAACGCACTTCGACCCCGAGGATCTTGCCGAGCTGGTGCACAGCGTTCGTGAGTTCGGGGTGCTGCAGCCGGTCGTCGTTCGGAAGAACAGCGACGGCGAGTACGAACTCATCATGGGGGAGCGGCGTACGCGCGCTGCGCGCGAGGCCGGCCTCGACGTCATCCCCGCGATCGTTCGCGACACTGCGGACGAGGATCTGCTGCGCGACGCTCTGCTGGAGAACCTTCACCGTTCGGAACTGAACCCGCTCGAAGAGGCCTCGGCCTACCAGCAGCTCCTCGAGGACTTCGGGATCACCCAGGAAGAGCTGGCCACGCGCATCGGCCGTTCCCGCCCACAGATCAGCAACACGATCCGGCTGCTGAAGCTTCCTGTGCCGGTGCAGCAGAGAGTGGCGGCGGGAGTGCTCACGGCCGGTCACGCGCGAGCGATCCTGAGCCTCGAGAACCCGGAATCGATGCAGAGGCTTGCGGACAAGGTCGTGAATGAGGACCTCTCCGTGCGCGCCACGGAGGAAGCGGCCAAGGCGCAGCCTCGAGCAAGCTCTTCCGCGAAGCCCACGCCCGGAGCGCGACGCGCGTACCTGGATGAGGTTGCGGGCAAGCTCGGGGACCGCCTCAACACGCGGGTGAAGATCGCGCTGGGAGCGCGAAAAGGCCAGGTCACTATTGATTTCGCTTCGATCCAGGATCTCAACCGCATTCTCGAGGAGCTCGGAGAGGGCGGTTACGGCTCGTCGAAGTGAGGTCCCGGCAGCGACAGCGTTAGCCTAGACTCGCGTCATCGTGACGACGAGGGGGATGTCATGTCGAGAACAGCCGGTCCAGCAGCCATCAAGCGCCGTGTGATCGCGGTCAGTATCGCCGCAGCGTTGGGTGGTTTCCTCTTCGGATTCGACACGGCTGTGATCAACGGCGCCGTTGACGCGCTCGCGGGGGATGTCTCCGGGTTCGACCTCGGCACGGCGTTGAAGGGCTTCGCCGTGTCGTCGGCCCTCATCGGATGCGCTGTCGGTGCGTGGTTCGCCGGGCCCGTCTCCAACAAGTACGGACGTATCCCGGTGATGGTGGTCGCCGCCACCATGTTCTTCGTCTCGGCGATCGGGTCCGGTCTCGCTTTCAGCGTTGTCGACCTCATCATCTGGCGCGTGATCGGGGGACTGGGCGTCGGCGCCGCATCCGTGATCGCGCCGGCGTACATCGCCGAGGTGTCACCTGCAGCGATTCGAGGGCGCCTGGGCTCGCTGCAGCAGCTGGCCATCGTCACCGGTATCTTCGCCGCACTGCTCTCCGATGCGCTGCTCGCAGGCATCGCCGGCGCGGCGGACCAGCCGCTGTGGGGACTCACCGCGTGGCGCTGGATGTTCATGGTCGCCGCGATCCCTGCGCTGGTCTACGGCCTCGTCTCACTCCGTCTCCCGGAGTCTCCGCGTTATCTGGTGCGCAAGGGCGAGCTGAAACGGGCGGCAGACGTGCTCGAGACCGTCACCGGGACGGTCGACGTGCAGGGCAAGATCGAGGAGATCACCGGGACCATCAACACGGAGCGCTCGGAGTCGTTGCGTGATCTGCGTGGCAACCGTCTGGGGCTGAAGCCCATCGTCTGGATCGGCATCCTGCTGTCGGTGTTCCAGCAGTTCGTCGGCATCAACGTTATCTTCTACTACTCGACGACACTCTGGCAGTCTGTGGGCTTCGATGAGTCCAGTGCTCTCCTGACCTCCGTCATCACCTCGGTCACGAACATCGTGGTCACGATCGTGGCGATCCTGCTCGTCGACAAGATCGGTCGCCGGATCATGCTGCTGGTGGGCTCGGTCGGCATGACCGTGACGCTCGGTCTCATGGCGGTGGCCTTCTCGTTCGGCACGCTGGACGCGCAGGGGACGGCCACTCTCCCCGATCCGTGGGCGACGATCGCCCTGATCTGCGCGAACGGCTTCGTGGTGTTCTTCGGCGCGAGCTGGGGCCCGCTGGTCTGGGTCCTGCTCGGCGAGATCTTCCCCAACTCCATCAGGGCCGGCGCCCTCGCGGTGGCCGCAGCGGCACAGTGGGTCGCCAACTTCTTCATCTCCACCACCTTCCCGGCCTTCGCCGAGATCGGCCTCACGTTCGCCTACGGGTTCTACGCGTTCTTCGCCCTCCTGTCGTTCTTCTTCGTGTTCTTCAAGGTGCCGGAGACCAAGGGCAAGGAGCTCGAGGACATGACGGAGAACATGCGGGTGGAGCGCCGGAGGGGTCCGCAGCCGACGTAGGCTGGGAGTATGACCGAGTCCGTACAGCGCCGCGCCAGCCTGGAAGTGCTGCGTGCCGAGGCTGCGGACGAACTCGCGGTGCTCATCCAGGAGCGGCTTCTCGGGGGAGAGGATCCGTGGGAGTTCATGGAAGAGCTTCCGAGTGTCGATGAACTCGTCGTCTACCTGCTGCGCGCAGACAACATCAATGCGAACGACGGTGTGCGCCCCAACGCGGCCAGACACTACCGGGTGCTGCGGCAGATCGCTCTGGAATACCCGGAGCTGACTTCGGCCGTCTGGGGCCTCCTCGACGAGAAGCAGCGCCATCGCCGCTGGGATCCGACCGTCGCCGACGCCTCCTGACGTGGAGTTCGTGCTCGTTCCGCATGACCCGACGTGGTCGGAGACCTTCACACGGGTCGCGGCGGATCTGCGCCGGCACGGGAATCCGGACTGGATCATCGAACATGTCGGATCGACCGCGATCCCCGGGATGAGTGCGAAGCCCATCATCGATGTCGCTGTGCGCATCGCTGACGACGCGGATCTCGACCTGCATCGACCTGGACTCGAGGCCGCAGGGTGGGTGATCGGGAGCAGTGTGCGTAGCCATCGGGTGATGGTCTTCGAGGAGAACGGCGTCCGCACGCGAATCGCCCACTTCTTCGAGACGGCCGATTGGGATCAGGTGAATCAGCGCATCCTTCGCGACTGGTTGTTGCAGAATCCGGAGGATGCCGACCTCTACGAGCGGGTGAAGTACGCTGCGGCGGACGCATCACGCATGGGTGAGGAGTCCTACAACGCGGGGAAGACCGCGGTCGTTCAGCTTCTCATCGACCGTGCACGTGCCGCTCGCGGTCTGCCGTCGGTCTCCGTGTACGACAAAGACTGAGAGGATCGGTCCGGGGGGGGAAGACTCGGGACGTGGATACGAGAAAGGGCCGCACCTCCCCGGGAGGTGCGGCCCTTCGTCTTGGGGGACTCAGCCGATGAACGCGGCCAGGTCCTTCTCCAGCGCGAACTTGGGCTTCGCGCCGATGATGGTCGTCTTGACCTCACCGCCGTGGAAGACCTTCATCGCCGGGATCGACGTGATCTGGTACTTCATCGCCAGCTCAGGGTTCTCGTCGACGTTGAGCTTGAGGATCGTGATCTTGTCGGGGTTGTCCGCCTGGATCTCATCCAGGACCGGCGCGACCATACGACACGGACCACACCACTCAGCCCAGAAGTCCACCAGCACGGGACCGTCGGCCTGCAGAACGTCCTGCTCCCAGGTCGCCTGGCTCGTAGCCTTTGCACTCATCAGAGTTCTCCTTGATTCGAGGTTCGCCTGCTACAACAGCGGGCGAGGGGAAAGTGTTCCCGCCCCTACGCGGTGGCGGTGAGGATCTCCGCGGCCTCGGCGGCCGGAACCTCCACGGAAGGGTCTTCCAGGTCGGCCAGGAAGTGCTCCGCGTCGAGAGCAGCCACCGTGCCGGAGCCGGCCGCCGTGATGGCCTGACGGTAGGTGGGATCGATGACATCACCGGCGGCGAACACACCGGGGACCGACGTCTTCGACGAGCGGCCGTCGACCCAGATGGTGCCCTCCGGCGTCAGTTCGAGCTTGTCGTGCACGAGGTGCGTGCGCGGGTCGTTGCCGATCGCGATGAAGAGTCCGTCGAGCGGAAGGTCGCTGAGCGTGCCATCGACGGTGGAACGCAGCTGCACGCCGGTCACGGAGTCGCCTCCGAGGACCTCGGCAACCTCGCTGTTCCACACGAACTCGATCTTCTCGTTCGCGAAGGCGCGCTCCTGCATGATCTTCGAGGCCCGCAGGGTGTCCTTGCGGTGGATCACGTAGACCTTGTCCGCGAACCGGGTGAGGAACGTGGCCTCTTCCATCGCGGAGTCGCCACCGCCGACGACCGCGATCGTCTTCTCGCGGAAGAAGAATCCGTCGCACGTGGCGCACCAGGAGACTCCGTAGCCCGAGAGGCGCTCTTCGCCCTCGATGTCGAGCTTGCGGTACGCCGAGCCGGTCGCGTAGATGAGGGACTGCGTCTCGTGCTCCGCACCGCTGCCGAGGATGACCTTCTTGACGGGCCCATCGAGCTGGAGCTCGGTGACGTCGTCGTAGACGACCTCGGTGCCGAACTTCTCCGCCTGCTCCTGGAACTTGGCCATGAGCTCGGGTCCCTGGATCCCCTCGGGGAACCCGGGGTAGTTCTCGACCTCCGTGGTGTTCATCAGCTCTCCGCCGACTTCGACGGAGCTCGCGATGAGCAGCGGCTTGAGGTTCGCCCTGGCCGCATAGATGGCAGCCGTGAATCCGGCGGGGCCCGAGCCGATGATGATGACCTGACGCATGTGATCTCCGTCTTAGAAACTGCAGTCGAATGACCTTCGAATGCTTCAACCCATGGTAACCGCGAGGCATTCCCTGCGCAGGGTGGGGCTCAGGCCGCGGAGCGGGCAGGGTAGGTGGATCAGCGCCCGGGGAGGAACCGGCGGACGAGAGCGGTGCCGGCCTTCAGCTCGGGGGCGCGCATCACGGCGAGGATCGCGACGTAGACGACCACCACGACGAGGCCGATGACCGCGGTCGCGAGGGTTCCGGCGATGACGCTTGACGTGGCCCAGCCCGTCGTTCCTCCGAGGAGCAGGAAAATACCCCATCCCGCGAGGCCTGCGGGGACGCCGGCTACCGAGAACCGCAGGATGGACAGCACCCACGATCCGACGTGGAGTCCGCCGATCTTCTTGTGAAGCAACCACGTGGCGACGATCGTCTGCAGAGTGCTGGCGATCGATTGCCCGAGCGCCACAGCTGCGGCCAGCTGCGTCAGCTGCAGTGCGCCCGCCTGCAGGAAGGCCCATGCGGCGAGTGCTGTCCCGACGATGAGGACGCACTGGAAGATCGTGAACCAGAACGGCGTACGTGTGTCGTCGTACGCGTAGAACGTCCGCTGGACGATGAAGAGGATCGTGAGAGGAATGAGCCCGATCAGATAGCACAGCAGCACGAGGGCAGCAGCCTGTGCATCGTCGGCTGACGTCGTGAAGACACGGGACGCGGGGATCGCAGCGGCCCCCACCGCGGCCACGGCGGCGACGATGAAGAAGAGCAGAGTGCGAATGCTTCGCGTGATGTCGGAGCGCACCTCGTCGTGGCGTGCCGCGGACGCATGTTCACTGATCTGCGTGAAGTACGGCGTACCGATGGACAGGACGATGATGGAGTACGGCAGCATGAAGATGAGCCACGCGTTGCCCGTCACAGCGGTGGAAGCGCCCACGCCGGAGGCTGCCGCGACGATCCGCCCCTGGACGATCCCGGCCGCGAGGCTGGCGAAGGCCATGAGGAAGGTCCAGCCGGCCAGGCGCCCGACCTTTCCGAGGCCCACGCCGCGCCATTGGAAGTCGGGTTTGAGTGAGAGCCCTGTTCGTCGCCAGAACAACAGCAGCACGACGGCCTGCAGCACGATTCCACCGGTCGCGACTCCACCGAGCGAGTTGATCATCTCGGGCGTCCACTCGGCCGCCTTGGTCGGAACAGGCGCGAAGAGAGCGCCGATGAGAACGAACCCGATGATGGAGACGATGTTGTTGACGACTGGTGCCCACGTGAAAGGGCCGAAGATACGGCGGGCGTTGAGCGCCTCGCCGAGAAGCGCATACAGGCCGTAGAAGAGGATCTGAGGCAGACACCAGTAGGCGAGTGCAGTCGCCATCGCCTGCACGGGGAGCGGGGCCGTGCCGGCCACGATCGCCACCAGCCACGGTGCCGCCGCCGTCGCGATGGCTGTCACCGCGACGAGGACGACGGTACCCAGCGTGAAGAGTTTCGAGATGAAGGCGTTCCCGCCATCCGCATCCGCAGTCGCTTTGACGATCTGGGGAACGATGACCGCCGTGAGGATGCCGACGGAGATGAGGGCGAACACGCTGTTCGGAAGCGTGTTCGCCAGAGCAAAGGCGTCGGCTGGACCCGAGCCGACAGCGCCGATCACCGCGACGAGGACGATGCTGCGCAGCAGCCCGGTGACGCGGGAGACGAGGGTGCCGGCGCCGATGATGGCGCTCGCCCGGCCGAGGCTACTCATTCGGGTCTTCGGTCGAGGACGTGCGGTCGTTACGCGTCGCATCCGGTCGGGTCGTCACGGCGTCCTCTTCCAATGACTCGATCTCCGCTTCCACAGCAGCCTCCTCGGCGGCTTCGCGGCGCTTGCGGCGGACGGTGCGGATCACACCGAGTGCGATGAGCACGGCGGCGAGACCCCCGAAGACGACGAGGCCGATGGTCTCCCACTCCGCTCGCACGGCGACGCGGATCTTCTGCTGGTCCTGGATCTGCACCCCGGTGGGGCTGTAGAGGCTGAGGCGCAGGTCGACCTCACCGCTGCCCACGCGCGCGGACACCGGCACCTTGACGCGCTTCGTGGAGTTCGCCTCCACGATCGTCTCCGTCATCGGCGTCACCTCGAGACGGGGATCGGTGGGGGAGACGAACAGCTGCACGGTCACGGGCCACGGGAGATCATTGCGCACGGCGATGGGCAGGTCGGCGTTGGCCGTCAGCAGCTGGATGGTGCTCGACGGCGGGATGCTCACTGCTTCCAGTGTCTCGGAGGTGCGCTCGCGGTGCTCCGAGACCTTCTTGGTGAAGGCCTTCGACGACGATCCGACAGCCAGAGTACGGAGGATCCTGATGCGTTCCGGACTGAGCAGCACCTGCGGGTCGGTGAGAATCGACGAGAAGGCCGTGAGCGTTCCTTCGTCGGCCAACAGGTCCGTCACCGCTGCTGCGCGCGCGGGATCGACCTCAGACGTGAGGGAGGCCGATACGGGCGCTGTGGCACGCACAGCCGAGAGCTCGAATCCGATCGAGTCGGCCGTCGAGATGGCGTCGCGCAGGGCGGCGGCGTCCCGCTTCTCGTCGCGGTCGAGTCCGATCAGCAGCGGTGCGCCTGCGACGCGGCTCTCGGCCAGCGTCAGCAGGGCGGCGGCTTCGGCGAGGAGACGTTGGCGGTCGACGGGGTCGGCCTCCGCGGCGACCTGGGAGAGGGATTCTGACAAGCCGCTGTCCGTGACGAGGAGGTCGTGTCCACCGACGGCGGCGTGCGCTGCGCTCTGTCCACCGAGCGCGGCGGAGGAGATCACAGTGCTTGTTCCTTCACCGAGGTAGCTCGTGAAGGAGTCGAGATCCTCTTCCCGCAGCCCGTCCTCCGGCCACAGGATCTGAGGAAGCGCGCCGTCGATCGCGGTGAGTTGCGCGTCGTCGGGAAGTTGAGGTGTGCCGGTCGGGCTGGGCGTGGGGCCCGGTGTCGCGGTCGCTCCTGGCGTGGGCGGCGACGTGGCCGGACCCTTCGGAAAACCCGCGACATCGAGGAACGGTGCCAGCGTCGTCGGCTGCAGCAGTTCGGGCAGACCCGCCTGCGCCTGCGCCGTCGCATCCGCATCGCCGAACTGCAGCGCGAACCGTGTGTTCGGGAGGGCGTCGAGCCGGTCGAGCCAGTCCCTGGCCGTCTCGGGAGCCGCGGAGCCGAGAGCGCGGATCGCAGCGAGGATCGCGGGATCGATGGCGAGCACGGCAGTCGTACCCGCCACGCCGTCGAGCTGCGCGGTGAGAGCACCCTCAGGCCCGGTGAGGGCGGCGAGCTCTTCCGAGCTCAGCAGCACGCCGTTCTCGGGAGTCGCCGTCAGGGGCACCAGCACACCGACCTGAGCCGTCTGGGAGTCGGCCACGACGAGCACGCTGGTCGCGGTGGCCTCGACCGTCGCCGAACGATCGTCAGCCGAGTCGGCGGACTTCGCACCCGTGAGCTCCGCTCGAATCGGGTAGACACCGGGGGCGAGGGCGCCCAGGGTCTCAGCGGGGACGAACACCGTCGTCATGGCGGAGGCTCCGGCATCGAGCGCGCCCGTCGTGTCGGAGCCGATCGCGTCGAAGTCGCCCGGAGCCTCTCCGTCATCGAGCCAGCTGGTGACGGAGGCTTCGTCGGTCAGGGGAGTCCGGCTGAGCTCCACCTGCACCTGGCCGCTCGACAGCTTGGACTCCGTCTCGTTCTGCACTGTGAGCATCGCCGTGGTCGAGGATCCGGGAGCGACGAGGCCGCGCAGACCCGCAGAGAGGTGGAAGCCGACGCTCGCTTCATCGGTGGAAGCAGACCCACCGGCGGCGAGGGCCGTGCTCGGAACCGCAACGGCGCAGGCGCCCAGTACGATCGCGAGAAAGGCGGTCCTGCCGGCGAGCCTTCGCAGGCGCGCACGGAGGCCGTGCTCAGGGGTGATCGCGGTCATGAGGGTCTTCCTCGAACGCCCGGAACGGGGCTGCTCGTGAGTACTGACCTCCTGATTCTAGGAGGCGCAGGGAAGGAGAACCCTGAAGACGCGTAGAGTGACGGCCGTGTCCGACACCCCCGCACCTCACCCAGACCCTCTCCGCACCTCCGCGCTCGCCGCTGATCTCGATGCCGCCGACTTCCGGTCCGCGCCCCTGCGCCGGCTGTGGGGCGAGGAAGCTGACGATGCCCTCGCTCGGGGGATGCGCGAGCCGATCCTGCGAGCCATCGCCGAGGACTCCGGAGTCCTGGCCACCCTCGGCCGTCTGCTGGTGCTCGGCATGAGCCAGCCGCGAACGGCGGCCGCTGCCGCACTGCCGAACCTCGGGGTCGACGGACTCGTAGCCCTCGGCCTCGCCACCGCGGATGCCGAGACAGTGACCCCGACCGACCTGCTGCGTCCGCAGTCGTTCGTGGATGCAGAGGGCGTCGGCGAGTGGTGGATCGCGAGCGACCTCGACGAAGTCGCGCTCGACGGCGCTCTCCCCGCCGATCATGTGCTCGGCGTCGGCGGAGCCTCGCGCACCCTGGCCGAGACGATCGTGCCCATCCAGGTCGATCGGGCGCTCGACCTGGGTACCGGATGCGGGATCCAGGCGCTGCTCGTCGCACGTCGCGCCGGGACCGTCATCGCGACGGACATCTCGGTCAGAGCCCTGGCGTTCGCTGAGCTCAACGCCCGGATCAACGGGGTGACCAACATCGAGTTCCGACACGGCAGCATGTTCGAGCCGGTCGCGGGTGAGGCGTTCGATCTGATCGTCTCCAGTCCGCCGTTCGTCATCACCCCGCGGGCAGAGGGTGTGCCCGCCTACGAGTACCGAGACGGCGGACTGGTGGGTGATGCCCTCGTCGAGCAGTTCGTGCGGAGCGCCCCAGCGCATCTGACGCAGAACGGCATCGCGCAGCTGCTCGGCAACTGGGAGTCGCGGGCAGGGGTCACCGGTCTCGCCCGGCTGGAGGCGTGGGTGCCGAGCGAGCTCGACCTGTGGGTCGTCGAAAGGGAGGAGCTGTCGCCGCTGGGGTATGCGGAGCTGTGGATCCGGGACGGCGGAACCACCCCGCGTGACCCGGCATTCACTCCGTTGCTGACGGCCTGGCTCGACGACTTCGCCGCCCGCGGCGTGACCTCGATCGGCTTCGGCTACGTGCTGATGCGTCGAGGTCTGTCGTCCCCTCCGTTCCGGCGCACGGAGCGGATCTCCCAGCAGGTGTCGAACGTCGGCGCCGCCCTGGCGACCGGGCTGGCCGCGCACGACGCGCTCGCCGAGCGGAGCCCCGCGACCCTGTTGACGGCGCCCGATGTCACCGAGGCCCGCCATCTGCTGCCCGGCAACGACGACCCCAGTGTCATCGAGCTGCGGCAGGGCGGTGGGTTCGCCCGGACGGTGAACGTGGATCCCGCGCTCGCCGGATTCGTGGGGGCGTGCGACGGAGACCTCACCGTGGTGCAGATCGTCTCAGCCCTCGCCGAGCTCTTCGAGGTGCCTCTGGCGGACCTCTGGGCCGAGCTCGAACCCCGCATCCGGTCGCTCGTGCTCGACGGCATCCTGGTGCCCGGGGAATAGTCGCGGTTTCCATGCGTTGGAATAGATCATGAAGGCTTTCGGATTCCTCTCCTTCGGGCACTATGCGGATGTGCCCGGCTCAGCGACCCGTACGGCGGGCGACATGCTGAAGCAGACCATCGAGATCGCCGAGGGTGCGGACGAGGTCGGTGTGAACGGCGCCTACGTGCGCGTGCATCACTGGGCACGTCAGGCCGCCTCGCCGATGCCCCTGCTGACCGCCATGGCCGCGCGCACGAAGCGCATCGAGGTCGGGACGGGCGTGATCGACATGCGCTACGAGAACCCGTTCCAGTTCGCCGAGGAGGCCGCCGCCCTCGACCTGATCTCCGACGGCCGCATCGCCCTCGGCGTGAGCCGTGGTTCACCCGAGACCGCCCTGCGCGGCTACGAGACCTTCGGGTACGTCGACGAGGAGGACACCGAACGGGGCAGCGTGATCGCCCGGGAGAAGTTCGACCTGTTCCTCCGTGCGATCGACGGCGAAGGCGTCGCGCCGGGAGACCCCCGCATGGTGGGTGCCGGCCGTTATCTCGCGATCGAGCCGCAGTCCCCGACGCTGCGTGATCACATCTGGTGGGGATCCGGCTCGCGCCCGACGGCGATCGAGACCGGCCGCAAGGGACTCAACATGATGAGCTCGACCCTGGTGACCGAGGCCACAGGGCAGCCGTTCCACGAGTTGCAGCGCGAGCAGATCGACCTCTTCCGTTCGGCTTACAAGGAAGCAGGGCACACGGGCACGCCGCGCGTCTCCGTGAGCCGCAGCGTGTTCCCCCTGGTGTCCGACATGGACCGGGCCTACTTCGGCCTGCGCAGCGAGGAGAACGCCGACCAGATCGGGATCATCGACGGGTTCCGTTCCACGTTCGGCAAGACCTACGCCGCAGAGCCCGACGTGCTCATCGAACAGCTCCGACAGGACGAGGCGGTGATGGCGGCCGACACCCTGATGCTGACCATCCCGAACCAGCTCGGCCCCGAGTACAACCTGCACGTGCTGGAGTCGTTCGCGAAGCATGTGGCGCCCGCGCTCGGGTGGAAGCCGAACACGGAAGGGCCTGTCCAGGGCGATCCGGTCTGAGTAGATCGCAACTTCTTGCCACGGGCCGCTTGACACGAGTTGCTTGACAAGGAGCGTTGGAGCACTGACGCTGGGGAGGCTGCGCCGATCGACGCAGCCTCCCTTCACGCCTCCGGAGGCAGACATGACCCGTGTTCGCGTCGATCTCAATATCTCGCTCGACGGCTTCGCCACGACGACCGACCAGACCCCGGAGAACCCCTTCGGTGAGGACTGGGGCCGGTTGACGGCGGCGTACACGGCCACGCGAACGTTTCACGAGCGGGTCTTCCTCGACACCAGCGGGGCGGGGACGACAGGCGTGGACGAGAAGTACGCCGCGCACTACTTCGAGAACATCGGCGCCGAGATCATGGGCGCCGGGATGTTCGGGCTGCACGCCAACCGGGATGACCCGGACTGGCGCGGCTGGTGGGGGGAAGAGCCACCGTTCCAGGCCCCGGTGTTCGTACTGACCCACACTCCGCGTCCGTCGATCGAGTTCGCCAACGGCACGAGTTTCCACTTCCTCTCGGCATCTCCCGAAGAGGCGTTGCGGAGAGCGGTCGAGGCGGCGGCCGGCGCAGACGTGAGGATCGGGGGAGGAGCGAGCACCGTGCGCGAGTATCTGCGCGCGGGACTCGTCGACGACCTGCACGTCGGCATCACCCCGATCCTGATCGGCAGCGGGATCCGACTCTGGGACGACCTGCGCGGCCTCGAGTCCGGCTACCGCGTCACCTCGGAGGTCGCGGAATCGGGCGTGACACACATCACCTTCTCCCGCGAGGGCTGATCCTGCCGCAAGGATGTCGGTGACGTGCGGGTGGTCCCGTGGCGGGCTCAGCTGCCCGTGGGCGGCCCGAACAGCTCTTCGCCGTGCTCATGCAGCAGCTTGTAGGCGTCCGCGAAGGTCTCCGGTTCCGGCTCGCCCGGCTTCCCGTAGCGCGCGAGGAGCAGGCCGAGCAGTCCGCGTGTGGGCGGGGTGAGCGGCTTCAGCTGATCCTTCTCACCGGGCTGGGGTGCCGTGTCCTCAGGGTTCGGAGGCGTGTAGGCGGGCGTGGTCACCGGCCAGTCGGACGGGTGCCGGGGTTTGTCGAGGTTGACGACGTTCAGGAGCGTGTTCGCCGACGCGTCCCGGTCGTTGAGCGGCTGGAGTCCGTGCAAGCGCGAGAGCGTGGCGGTCACTGAGCCGTGATGCATCTCGTCGTGGATGATGCTGCCCCGCTTCGTGTAGGCCGACACGGCGATGGCCGGCACGCGGCATCCGAGTCGATCGAACGTGAAGCCCATCTCGCCCGGCCCCGTCTCGGGGGTGGGCTTCGTCACGGCGGGCGGCGGCACATGGTCGTAGCAGCCGCCGTGTTCGTCGAACGTGATCAGCAGGAGGGTGTTGACGGCGTTCGACCCCTTCGGGGAGGCACTCGTGCGCACCGCCTCGTAGATGTCGTGGATCAGCCGGTCGCCGGCTCGCACGTCCGAGATCGCGCTGTCGTACACGGGTTCGCCGTCGACCTCGCTCTCCCGCGGCGACCCGAACGGCGGATGGAAGTCGTTGTGGTCGTAGACCATCCGCGGCTCGATGAACGCGTAGGCGGGGAGGGTGCCGTTCTTCGCGTCGGCGTAGAAGTCCTCCATCGTGCCGAAGTGCTCCGTGCGCCAGTACTTCTCCAGCACTGCCGCATGCAGCATGCCGGTGAACGAGACGAGTTGGAGCTTGTCGATGTAGATCTTCCAGCTGACCTTCTCGTCTTCGAGCCGGTTGAACACCGTGGGCGCGGCCGGCGCATCCAGCCACTTCCGATAGCCGCCGCCCGCCTGATTGGTCACGAATCCGTGAGACGTGGAGGCGTGGAAGAACGAGCGGTTGCAGAACGTCTGCGATGGCACTCCGGCATACCAGTGGTCGAACACCGCGAACTCCGCGGCGAGCGTCGACAGCACGGGCAGCATCTCGGGCGAGAACGAGCCCATGATGTGCGCCGCCTCTGCGGGCTTCGGGTCGACGCCCTTGCGCAGTCGCCGGAAGTTGATGATGTAGTCCTCGAGAAAGCCCGACATCGTGGCCTTCTCGCCGTGCGTGGGGGCGTTGAAGGGCGCGGTCATCTCGTCGACGAAGAGGTCGGCGTTGGTCTTCGGGTCGACCGTGCCGAAGATCTGGGTGTTGACGTGCGGATACTCCTCGCCCGGATCCGGGTCGGGAAGGCTCATGATCCGGTCGGTGTCGCCCTGGTACACGTGCGCATCGACGACCGTGCCGTCGGACGAGGTGTTGCTGTACGAGCCGAAGTCGAGCCCCTCGAAGGTCTCGCCCTGCGGCAGGGTCTGCTTCGAGTAGAGGTAGCCGAGCAGGTTGTCGAACGAGCGGTTCTCGCCCATCACGACCACGAGGTGGTCGAAGCCCGGCTCGCTCCGCGGTGTCAGGGCGGCGAAGGGATCGGCGTCGGTGGCGAATCCGTCACGTGCATTGCCCGCGACCGACGCCCCGATGGCGGCCCCGCCTGCACCCCCGACCACGGCGCCCGCGAGAGCGGCTCCACCGACCTTGAAGAATCCCCGGCGGGAGGCATCGCGGGGAGCATCGGGGCTGGAGGATTCGTCTTCGGCCATGCCGCGATCCTACGACCGTGCGGTGGCGGCCGCAGGACGACTAGGCGGCGGCGATCCAGAGCACGGCGCCGTCGCGCCAGCCGAGGCCGGCCGTGCCCTCGGGGATCGGCTCCTCGTGCCGCGGGCGGACGACGCGCATGCGCGTGCCCGCGAGCTCCACGATGTAGACGATGTCGGCCCCGCGGTAGACATGCGCGACCACCTCGACGCTCACCGGGGCATCCGCACCCACGACGGGGGAGAGGCGCAGGTCCTCCTGACGGAGCACGATTTCGCCTGCTCCGTCGGGACCCGCGCCGGTCATCGGCACCCGGATGGCGGTGCCGTCGAGCGTTGCCACCGCTCCGGACCGGGTCGCCGGAAGCAGGTTCGCCGCACCGATGAAGTCCGCTGCGAAGGGAGTGCGGGGAGCGCCGTAGAGCTCGGCCGGAGCGCCCTCCTGCTCGATCACGCCGGCGTTCATGAGCACGATGCGGTCGGAGAGGCTCATCGCCTCCTCCTGGTCGTGCGTGACGAACACGGTCGTGAGTCCGAGCGTGCGGTGCAGTTCCTTGAGCTCGACCTGCATGTCCTCGCGCAGACGCGCATCGAGGTTGGACAGCGGTTCGTCGAGAAGCAGCACGCGCGGCTCGAACGCGATGGCACGGGCCAGGGCCACGCGCTGCTGCTGTCCGCCCGACAGCTGCGCGGGCATCCGATCGGCGAGGTGGCTCATCTGCACGCGCTCCAGCGCGCGGACGGCGAGCTCCTTCTGCTCGGCCTTCGACTTCTCGCCCGACATCCGCAGCCCGAAGCGCACATTCTCGGCGACGCTCATGTGCGGGAACAGCGCATAGCTCTGGAACATCATGCCGAGGTGCCGCTTCTCGGGCGGGAGCTTGGTCACATCCTGCCCCGCGATCTCGATCGTGCCGCTCGTCGGCGACTCGAGGCCGGCGATGCAGCGCAGCAGCGTCGTCTTCCCACACCCGGAGGGGCCGAGCAGAGACACGAACTCTCCGGACCGCATGGAGAGGTCGATGCCCTTGAGCACCTTCGTCCCCTTGAAGTCCTTGGTGAGTGAGGTGATGGTGAGTGTTGTCATCAGACGAACAACCTTCCCAAGCCGATGATGCGTTCGAGGACGATCATGAGGACGACGGTGAGCAGGACCATCAGAGTCGAGACGGCCGCCACGGTGGGCGACGTGCTGAACTCCAGCTGGCCGTAGATGGCGATGGGCAGCGTCTCCAGCTGCGGGGTGCGCAGGAAGAGGGCGATGACCGCATCGTCGAACGAGATGTTGAAGGCGAAGAACGCACCGGCCGCGATGCCGGGGCGGGCGATGGGGAGCACCACGAGCCGGTAGCGGTTCCACGTGCTGGCACCCAGGGTGCGCGCTGCCTCCTCCGTGAAGTGGTCGGCCCTGGTCATCACGCCCGTGACGGTGCGCATGACGTAGGGGATCGCGATCACGACATGGATCGCGATCAGCACACCGACGTTCGGTGCCCCGATCGTGAGCGAGGAGATGGACAGTGCCCCGATCGCGAGGATGATCGTGGGGATGGTCAGCGGCGACATCAGCAGGCCCTGGATGGCGGCACCGCCGGGGACCTTGAAACGAGTGAGCGCGAGCGCGGCCGCGGTGCCGATCGAGGCGGCGACGATCGCGACCGTGATGCCGACCAGCAGGCTCAGCCGGAACGGCTCGAGGTAGGTGTCGGAGGTGAGCGCCTCGACGTACCAGTCGAGCGTGAATCCCTGACCGGGGAAGGTCAGGAAGCGGTTCTCCCCGATGGAGGCGCCGGCGACCACCATGAGCGGCACGAGCATGTAAAGCGTCACCACGACGCCGAGGATGATGGCGAGGATCCTGCCGAGGACTGGAACGGAACGGACCATGGTCACACCTTCTGCTTCCCGAGTCGGGACGTGGCCGCGAGCACGAGCATGACACCGGCGAACAGCAGCACCGCCTGAGCGGCCGCGAACGACCAGTCGAGATTCGTGGTCGCATCGATGTAGATCGTCTGGGCGAACACCGGGATCTGCGCTCCGCCGATGAAGCGCGGGGTGATGAACGAGCTCACCGAGAGCACGAACACGAGCGAGGCGCCGGCCACGATGCCGGGGATCGCGAGGGGCAGGACGACGTGCCACAGCGTGCGCCAGAATCCGGCGCCGAGCGTGCGGGCGGCCTCTTCGAGCTGCGGGCGGATACCCGAGATCACGCCGAGGATGCTGAGCACGGCGAACGGCAGGAGCACCTGCACCATCGCGATCACGACGCCGGTCTCGGTGCCGAGGAAGCCTTGCGTCCCGCCGACGAGGAGCTCGGCCCCGGGGATCTTCATCAGCAACCCGGACGGGCCCATCAGCACGACCCAGCCGAACGTGCGGACCACGACGCTGGTCATGAGGGGGAGGATGACGACGATCAGCAGGAACGAGCGCACCTTCGAGCCGGCGCGTGCCATGACGTAGGACAGGGGGATGGCGATGATCAGCGTGATCACCGTCTGCATCACCCCCAGGCGGAGCGAACGCAGCGCCGCCTGGAGGTGATACTCACTCGTGAACAACCGGGTGAAGTTGTCGAGGGTGAACCCGCCTGCCGACGACTGCACGCTCATCAGGAGCATGCCGGCCACCGGGGTGATGAAGGCGAGCGCGAGCAGCACGATCGCCGGCAGGAGCAGGAGCCAGGGCTCCCTACGGGTTCGCACACTCATTTGGTGATCAGCGCATTCCACTCATCGGTCCAGGCCGGTCGCGAAGCCGCGACGTCGCCCGGAGCGTAGACGACGACCGTCTCGAGCTCGTCGCCCGTCAGCACGTTGTCAGCGGCGTCGTCGGAGAGCTCGGTCTTGGTGTTGACCGGCGAGTACCGCATGTTCTCCGCGAAGACGGCCTGCGCTTCGGGGCGCAGCTCGAAATCGATGAAGAGCTTCGCGAGGTCGGGGTTGTCCCGGCCCTCGACCACGTTCGCCGTGATGAGAGAGGCGGTGACGCCCTCTTCCGGGACGATGAACTCTACCGGAAGGCCCGCATCCTGCAGCGTGCCGGCGTAGTCCATCGCGTACGGTGCGAGCCACGTGTCGCGCTGTGCGAACGCGGTCTGCAGATCCGGCGAGGTGGGCACGACGATCGCGTCTCCGGACGACGCCAGCGCGCCCAGGTCGGTGATCGCCTGCGAGGTGTCGTCGATCCCGCCGCCGAGTGCGTCCGCGACCCGGAGCATCGACAGCACTCCGTACGTGTTCGAGAAGTCCGTGAGCGCGATGTGACCGGCGTAGGCGTCGTCGAACAGGTCGAGCCAGGACGTGGGCGCGGGGGCGTCCGCCTCGGTGTTGTAGACGAGTCCGATCGGCGCGAGCTGGATGACCGGGCCTTCACCGCGCTCGAGTCCGGCGGTCGCCAGGTCGATCAGATCGTCGGTCTCGGAGAGCTCGTCGGCCGCGATCGGGGCGATGAGCCCCTGCTGCGCGGCGGTGAACTCCTGCCCACCGGAGAAGTGCACGACATCGATCTGCGGGCTCGCCTTCTGGGCGGTGACCTGGGCGAGGGCGTCTGCGCTGTACAGCGTGATCAGTTCGACCTTGGCGCCGGTCTCCTCCTCGAAGGGATCGACGACGGCCTCGATGAAGGCCTTCTCCCAGTCGCCGCCGAACGACGTGACGATGATGGTCTCGCCGGCGAACTCCTTGTCGCCGCCTGACGCTGCGGTGTCGTCACCGGTCGAGCAACCGGCGAGGACGAGGGCGCCGGTGGCGACGAGCGCTCCGGCGGTGAGGATTCTTCGGGTATTCATGCACTGCTCCTTCGGGATGGGTCCAGCACTGAGTTGGGCGCCTTAGACCAGGCGTCCGATGGTGAGCTGCTTCGCTCCGTCGATGCGGGTGGCCGCGCTCTCCTTGGCGAACTCGGCGAGTCCTTCGGTGATGCCGCCCCAGATGTTGACGGGTGTCCATCCGAGCGGGCCGAGAGTACGGGCACCACGATCGTAGAAGACGCCGATCTCGTACCACTCGAACGGCAGGCCGCCCATCTGCATGGGACGCTGCCAGTACCACTGCAGGTCACCCGGCGCGGGCACGACCTGCTGGTTCTCGAACGGCACCTTCTCGGGGTCGAAGTTCTGCGCCTCCTCGGGAAGGCCGACCATGACCTCGGGTCCGGCGTACATGGCGTGCATCGCCTGCATGGTGACCGGCTTCTCCAGCGCACCCCACATGGCCTCGCACGTGCGAGGGGCGAGATCCTCGAACAGGGTGGCGACGGCGCGGACGCCGTTTTCGTACTCGAGGAAGACCTGCTTGGTCATCGTGTTCCTTTCTCTGCTGCGGGGTGTTCCGCTGCTCTTTCACGGGCGGCCGAGACGAACGCCGCGAACAGCGGCATCTCCTCTGCGGCCTCGTCGGGGGCGATCATCTTCTCGGGGTGCCACTGCACCGCCCAGAACGGCCACTCGCCATCGGACTCCACTGCTTCGACGATCCCGTCCGGGGCCCAGGCGACGGGGCGGAGGCCGGGCGCGGGGGTGTCGACCGCCTGGTGGTGGATGGTGTTCACGGTCCGCTGGCGGGTGCCGTACAGGGTGGCGAGGCGGCTGTCCTCGGTGAGGAGGATCGGATGCCTGGCCGCGAGCTGCTGATCGGCTCCGCGCATCGGCTCGTGGTGCTCCGTGGTGGGGATGTCGACGACGAGCGTCCCGCCGAACGCGACGTTGCTCACCTGGAGGCCGCGGCAGATCGCCAGCACGGGGATCCCCCGGCGCCTGGCACCGAGTGCGAGCGCGATCTCATAGCCGTCGCGGGAGGGATCGTAGTTCTTCCCTTCCTGCGGCTCGGCCCCGTAGCGGGAGGGGTGCACGTCTTCGCCGCCGGAGAGCACGAGCCCGTCGAGACGGTCGAGCACCTCGTCGACGCCCGCCGTGGGAGGGAGCAGCACGACCGCACCGCCGGCCGCCTCGACGGGCGCGGCGTACTCGGTGCCGAGGGTGTGGGCCGGACGTCCGCTGCCCAGATCGGTGTCGATGGAGCGGCGCCACGTGGTGATGCCGATGAGGGGGCGGATCATGAGAGCTCGATCCAGGTGGTCTTCAGATCGGTGAACTTCTCGAGGGCGTGCAGGCTCTTGTCGCGTCCGAAGCCCGATCCCTTCACGCCGCCGAAGGGGATCGTCATGTCGCCCTCCTCGAAGCAGTTGACCCAGACCACGCCGGCCCGGAGTCGCCGCGAGAGGGCGTGGACGGCGTTCAGATCGGTGCTCCACAGCGCCGCCGCAAGACCGAACTCGGTGCCGTTGGCGATCTCGAGCGCGTGTTCCACGTCGTCGTACGAGATCACGGAGAGCACAGGGCCGAAGACCTCGCGCTGTGCCACCTCGTGCTGGGGAGTGACACCGAGCACGACGGGTGCGAAGTAGCTGCCGCCGTCGACGGCCTGGAATCGCTCGGCGGTTCCCGCGGCGAGCTCGGCGCCCTCGGCTTCGGCGCGCTCGACGAAGCCGGCGATGCCCGCGAGCTGCCTCTCGCTCACGATCGCGCCCATCGAGGTGGACACGTCGAACGGGTCTGCGGGAAGGCTCGTGCGGGCGACCTCGGCGGCGATCTCCAGGGCGCGGTCGCGCTGGGAACGCGGCACCAACAGCCGAGAGGATGCCGTGCACATCTGCCCCTGGTTGTAGAAGCAGCCGTCCGCGGTGGCGCGGACGGCGCGCTCCAGGTCGGCATCCGGCAGCACCAGGCTCGCAGTCTTGCCGCCCAGCTCCGGCCAGACGCGCTTGCCGTTCGATGCGGCCGAGTAACCGAGGAACATACGGCCGACCTCGGGTGAGCCCGTGAAGGTGACGACGTCGACGTCGTGGTGCTCGCCGAGTGCGCGACCGGCGACCTGGCCGGTGCCCGGTGTGACGTTGAGCACCCCGGCGGGGATTCCGGCCTCGTGGGCGAGCTCGGCCAGGCGGAGCGCGGAGAAGGTGGTGTGCTCCGCCGGCTTGAGCACCACGCTGTTGCCGACGGCGAGTGCGGGCGCGAGCTTCCAGGCGGTCATGGTGAGGGGGAAGTTCCACGGCACGACCGCCGCGACGACGCCTGCCGGTTCCCGGGTGACCAGCGCGAGGCTGTTCGGGGCGGTGACCGGGATCTCGTCGAGCACCTTGTCGACCGCCTCGCCGTACCAGCGGAAGCAGTTGACGACGGCACGGAGCTCGGTCTGCAGCGCCTCGCGCACGGGCTTGCCCATCTCCAGCGAGATCGTGAGGGCGAGTTCTTCGGCGTTGTCGTGGATCTTCTGCGCAAAGGCGATCAGCAGCTGTCCGCGTTCCCTGGGCGCGATGCGCGACCAGACGCCGGAATCGAAGGCCGCCCGTGCCGAGCGGACGGCGCGGTCGACGTCGGAGGCCGATGCGGTGCTGATCGGCGGAAGGGCACGACCGTCACGGGGGCTCACCGGAATCAGAGGCGCGGCAGAGCCCTCCTCCCACGCGCCGTCGATGAACATGCGCGTGCGCAGGGGCAGCGTCGCTGCGCGATCCGCCCAGTCGTCTCCAGTAGCCGTGAACACAGTCGTCCTCTCCAGGGGTGATGGCCCTGGAGAGGATACTTGCTCTATTTCGCCACTAGGTCAAGCTATTAAGAACGATCTCGCCATTTCGTTACACGCCAGTAACAGAATCAGACTACAAACGGATGGCTCCGGTGGGCACGTCGTTGGCCAGCGCTTCGGGCGCCTCATCCACGATCAGCGACCCGCGCAGCACCGGGGTGATGACCACCAGCGACTCCACGACCTCGAGCCCCTCATGCCCTGCCACGGCCGGCCCCGTGAGGAAGTCGTAGAACTCATCGGCATCCTTCACGAGCACGTTGGCGAGCAGCTGCGATGTACCCGTGGTCGCGGCGATGAACTTGACCTCGGGCGCGGCAGCCAGAGCCGTGCCCACCTTCTCGAGGCGCGCCATCGGCACCCGAAGCCACACGAGCGCCTCGAGGCCCAGTCCGAACAGACTCGGCACGACCTCGGTGCGCGGATGCATGAGGCCTCGACGGCTCAAGGACTCCATGCGACGCCGCGTGGTCGTCACGTTCAGCCCCAGGGAGCGGGCGAGCTGAGCCACCGGCATCCGCCCGTCCTTGAGCAGCAGTCGGATGAGGGCCTCCTCATCCTCGCTCAGGGAATCGGCGGGATCGACCTCGGAGCCGGAGGACTCGTCGAGCATGCGGGCCTGCTCGTCGGTGAGAACCCCTGCACGCCAGTCGTGCCCCGATCGGAAGAACTTCAGCACCGTCGTGACGTTGATCGAGTCGATGCCCTCGAGCTCGGGGAAGTCGGTGAACAGCAGCTCGCGGATCGAGGCATCGTCGTGGGGGAGGAGCATCCCGGCGATGTCACTGCTGCCCTCGAGCACGGAGACCGATGAGGCGTCCGCGCGCCGGGCCAGGGTGCGCGCGACCTGCCACAGCGCATGCGGTTCGGTCGTGATGCGGAAGAGCACCGCGCGGGCGTGCAGCACCCTGGCGGGGTCGACGTACGTGGAGACCCGCACCAGCCCGCGGTCGAGCAGCCGCTGCCCTCGACGCGCGACCGTGCGCTCGGGCAGATCGACCACGCGGGCGATCTCGCCCCACGACGCACGGCCGTTCACCTGTAGAGCCGCGGCGACGATCCGATCGGTCTCGTCGGCCATCACATCATTCGCGGGCACGTGCTCTCCTTCACCGGGGACTCGGTGGAAGGCTATCTCAGTCGGCGCTACCGGGGTGCGGGCTCGGTGCTGGGGGCTGGGTTAGGTCGTCGCTGGGGAGGCCGGTGCGAAAACGGAGACCATCCGTGCGGCGCAGGGCGTGTCGCGGAGCGACGCGCCGGATGCAAGCCCATGAATCTGGGTTTTCGCCTGGGTCGCGTGCGGGAGAGTGGGCGCCGCCCGGGGTCGGGGCGACGCCCACTCTCGGATCACTCCGCCTCGGTCGTCTCCACCGTGGCGTGCCGGCGACGACGGCGCATCGCGAACAGGCCGAGGCCCGCCGCGAGGAGCACGACGGCAGCGGCGACGTACGGCAGGCTGTCGGCTCCCGTGGTGGCGAGGTCGCCGCCCGCTGAGCCGCCGTTACCCGCGGAGCCGCCGTTGCCCGGCGCCACAGCTCCGCCACCGGACGCGGCCGTGACGCTGAGTGCCGCGGTGACCTCGGTGCCGTCGGGCAGGATCACCGCGAGCGTGTGCGCGCCGGCTGGGGTGTTCGCCGGGATGGTCACGGTGCGCTGGAACGAGCCGTCCGCACCGGCGGTCGCCGTGCCCAGCTGCACCGGGTCCGAACGCAGCTCGAGCCGAAGCTGAGCTCCCTCCGCGAAGCCGCTGCCCGACACCGTGACCGTGCCGCCTGCCTGCACGGATGCCGTGCCGAGCTCGACCTTCGCCGGAGCCTCGGGCTCGGGCGTGATCGGAGGCGTGACACCGGCCTCGGTGACCCACTTCTCGCCCGCATCCGACTTGGTCACCGTGAACGTGTCGTAGACCGCGCCGACGGGAAGGGTGGTCGTGGCGTCCGGCTGCTTCTCTGCGAGGTACGAGCGGTAGACGAGCTGGTTCTTCGAGACGTCGATCACCTGGTACGTCGTCACGCCCTGACCGCGCAGCACCTGGGTGGCGCCGTTGTTGGTCCAGACGTTCTTCTCGGGCGTCTCCAGGTCGTAGTGCTTCGCGCCGGAGTTCGAGACGACGTAGACCGGACCCGTGGTGAGGCCGGGGGTCTCGGTCGCATCCGTGTTCACGTATCCGCGCGCGTACGTGTGGTCGTGGCCCATGAGCACCAGGTCGATGTCGTTGCGCTGGAAGACCGGCAGCCACTCGGCGCGGAGCACCGGCTCATCGCGCCCGGACGACGCGGAGAACACGGGCTGGTGGAAGGTGACGACGTTCCACTTCGACGGGCTGTTCTGCAGCAGCAGGTCGAGCCAGGCGCCCTGGAAGCGGGTCCACAGGGTGCCGATCTGCGACGCGGGGCACTCCGCGCCCGTGCAGGACGGGAGGCCGCCCGGGGTGAGGAACGTCGTGTCGCGGGTCGCGTTCAGGGTGATGAAGCGCACGCCCTGGTAGTCGGTGTAGTACGCGGTCTCGGCGGCGAAAGAGCTCCAGTGGTCGAAGAACGCGCGGTACTGCTGCGCGACGGCGGAGTCGCCCTTCGCGAGGTTCGCGAGCTCGCCGATCGAGCTGGTCGACGGGTTGTTGTGCGGGTACTCGAACGCGGCCTTCCATGCCGTGAGCAGCTTGTCGCCCGAGTATTCGTGGTTGCCGGGAGCGGCCATCACGTTGGTGCGCACGGCCGAATCCTTCATGCCCTTGAACCAGTTGACCCACTCGTTCTCGTTGCTCGACGTGTTGATCAGGTCGCCCGCGTGCACGGAGCCGATCGAGCGGGGAGCCTGCGCCTCGGCCTGCTTCACGACGCTCGGCCACGTGGTGTCGAGGCCGATCTGGGCGTCGCCGTAGTAGATGAACTGGAAGTCTGTGGCTGACGGGTCCGCGGTGCGGAAGGTGAACCAGTCGCTCCAGCTGCCGGGGAGACCGACGCGGTATCGGTACTCGGTCGCTGCCGTGAGTCCCGTGACCGTCGCCGAGAAATGCTTGTTCGGGTTGCCGTTCACGACACCCGCGTCGTAGGCGTCGACCGTGCGGGTCTCTCCGCCCGCCGACGGGGCGATCTCGACCTGCCCGACCGTGTGCGAGGCGTCACCGGCGAGCCAGGAGAACGACTGCGAGACGGCCGACTGCTCCGTGGGGGTGAGGATGACGCGCGTCGGGGGCGCGACGACGGGGGTGCCGGGGGCTGAGGCCTTGACGAGGGTCAGCGACGACATGTCGAAGAAGATGTCCGAGCTCGACGCCCGGTCCTGGAAGAGCGATACCGCGATCGTGTTGGTGCCGTCGTGCAGCAGAGTGCCCTCGGCGCTGAACGAGCTCGTGAGCGGGTCACCGTTGCCGTCGCCGGCGTACTCGACGTTCGCGGTGTCGGTGATCCTGCCGTCGACGTAGCGGGCCACCTCCTGGCCGTTGATCCAGACGATGAGGGCGTCGTCGTAGGTGACGGTGCTCTGCAGGGCGGCGACCTGCTCCGCGACACCGGCCTCGAGCTCGAACGTCGTGCGGAAGAAGTAGGTCGGCACGGTCGGGGCCGCCGTGCCGTCGAGGTAGTGGTTCAGCAGGGTCTTGGGCGTCTGGGGCCCGACCGGGGCGAGCTTCCCGCCCTTGGCGCCGAACGAGCCCGGAGCCGTCTTCCACGCGCTGTCGTCGTAGGCGGGCAATGTCCAGTCGCGGAGGGCTGCGGGTGCGGGAGACGGGTCGGAGCCGTCGTCGAGGTAGTGCCAGGCGGTGTCGCCGGTGATCAGCGAGCCCGTCGGCACTTCGGGGTCGGGGGCGGCAAGGGCCGCGGGGGCGACGACGGCGCCGCCGAGCAGGGCGAGGAGCGCGACGGATGTCAGTCCGCGACGCCGCCACCGCACCGCAGGGGTGGGGGAGGTCATGTCAGTCCTTCGAGGTGGGGTTTCCGTGCTCAGCCGCACGGGGCGCCTCCACCCCATCGAAGCGGGATGACCGGCGTCTGACCTCACGGCGACAGGAGGGTGAACTCCGCGACCGATGCGTGCTGGGCCGAAACGGAGACCAACTGTGCGGGGAGCGGCGTGTCGAGGGGCGGCGCGCCGGGGCGCGGGCGGTTGGTCTGGGTTTCGGCAGAAGAGATTGCAGAAGAGTTGGCAGAAGAGGTGGCAGCCCCGGCGCGGACGGCCGCCCCGCTACGCTGGAACCCATGCTCAACATGGCTGACGGCCTCGCTCGTCTCGGTGCGCTCGCCGAGAATCCGGTCGTCCGCACCCTGGCGACGGCCTTCGAGGAGGCGGGCTTCGACCTCGCGGTCGTCGGCGGTCCGGTGCGCGATGCCCTGCTCGGCCGCGACACGCATGACCTCGATTTCACGACGAACGCGTCCCCCGACGAGATCCTGGCCATCGTCACGCCCATCTCGACCGCGCAGTGGGACATCGGTCGCGCGTTCGGCACGATCGGCGCGCGCGTGCAGCGGGAACAGGTCGAGATCACGACCTATCGCGCGGACAGCTATGACGGTGTGACCCGAAAGCCGACCGTGGAGTTCGGTGACACCATCGACGGCGACCTCGTGCGCCGCGACTTCACCGTGAACGCCATGGCGCTGCAGGTGCCGTCCGTGAAGCTGGTCGACCCGACCGGCGGGGTGGAAGACCTCATCGCGGGTGTCCTGCGCACGCCGGCCGATCCCCGGGTGTCGTTCGGCGACGACCCGCTCCGGATGCTGCGGGGCGCCCGCTTCAGCGCCCAGCTCGGCTTCCAGGTCGAGGACGCGACGGCCGCGGCGATCACCGAGCTGCGCGAGACGCTGAAGATCGTCAGCCCCGAGCGCATCCAGTCCGAGCTGGTGCGCCTCATGCAGACCGACGACCCGGTGCGCGGGATTCGCGTGCTGGTAGACACCGGTCTGATCGACGAGTTCCTCCCCGAGGTCACCGAGCTGCGCCTCGAAGTCGACGAGCACCACCACCACAAGGATGTCTACGAGCACTCGCTGACCGTACTCGCCCAGGCCATCGAGCTCGAGCACTCCCGTCACCCCGGGGCTGCTCCGGATGTGCCGCTGCGCATCGCCGCACTGCTGCACGACATCGGCAAGCCCCGCACGCGCAAGCTCGAGGCCGGGGGAGTCGTCACGTTCCACCACCACGACGTCGTGGGCTCGCGCATGGCGCGCAAACGGCTGCAGGCGCTGCGCTTCGACACCGAGACCACGAACGCCGTCGCCACGCTCATCGAGCTGCACCTGCGCTTCTTCGGCTACGCCGAGGGGGCGTGGACGGACGCCGCCGTGCGTCGCTACGTGCGCGACGCCGGCGACCTGCTGGAACGCCTGCACATCCTCACCCGCGCGGATGTGACCACCCGGAACAAGCGCAAGGCGGGCCGTCTCGCGAGCGCCTACGACGACATCGAGTCTCGCATCGCCGCGCTCCGCGAGCAGGAGGAGCTCGATGCGATCCGTCCGGAGCTCGACGGCAATCGCATCCAGCAGGTGCTCGGGATCGCACCGGGGCGCGAGGTCGGCGAGGCCTATCGGTTCCTGCTCGACCTGCGCCTGGACGAGGGCGTGCTCGGGGCGGACGTCGCCGAGCAGCGCCTGCGCGAGTGGTGGGCTGCGCGCGACTGATCGCGCACGTCACCGCACTGCGGTGGCTCAGACCAGGGGCGAGGTCACGACCGCTGCACTGTCCGACGGCAGCGTCACGAGTGAGTCCTCCCGACGGAACCCCGACGTGGACAGCAGCACTCTGGTTCGGGCTCCTACATCGAACCCCTGCGACGTCGACGCGAGGTTGACCAACACGGAGAGGTCTCCGCGGTCGATGCGGTACACCCTCCGTTCGGGCGTGCCGTCGGTCTCTCGAACCTCCACCGCGGTGTGCGTGGAGTCGGGGTCGGTGAGGGCGGGGCACTGTTTCCGCAGCATCACGAGGTCGCGATACAGAGCCAGCATCCGCGCGTGCTGTGGGTCATCGAGCTCGCTCCAGTCGAGGTGGGAGCGCGCGAACGTGTCGGGGTCCTGCGGATCGGGCACCGCGTCGCGGTCCCATCCCATCCGCGCGAACTCGGCGGTCCGCCCCTCCGCGACGGCGCGGCCCAGCTCGGGTTCGGGGTGCGAGGTGAAGAACTGCCACGGCGTGGACGCACCCCACTCCTCGCCCATGAACAGCATCGGAGTGCCGGGGGCGGTGAGGGTCAGGACCGCGGCGACGGCCAGGCGATCCGGGGAGAGGGTGGCGGAGAGGCGGTCGCCTGCCGCGCGGTTGCCCACCTGGTCGTGGTCCTGTGCGAAGGTCACGAGTCGCCAGGTCGGCACGTCGGGTGGGATCGGCGCACCGTGGGGATGTCCGCGGAAGGACGAGAACGTGCCGTCATGGAAGAAACCGTGCTCGGTCACCTTCACCAGAGCGTTCTCGGCGGCGAAGTCGGCGTAGTAGCCGGTGGTCTCACCCGTCAGTGCGACATGCACGGCGTGGTGCCAGTCGTCGGACCACTGCGCGGTCAGACCGTAGCCACCGGCCTCACGAGGCAGGATGAGCGTCGGATCGTTGAGGTCGGACTCGGCGATCAGGGAGAGCGGACGATCCAGCAGCACCGACAGCGCGTCGACCCGCTCGGTGAGTTCGCGGAGGATGTGCACCGGTCCTTGATCATGCAGCGCGTGCACGGCATCGAGGCGCAGCCCGTCGACGTGGAAGTCCCGCAACCACATCACGGCATTGGCGAGGATGTACTCCCGCACGGCAGGTTCGTCGAGGTTGACGGAGTCGCCCCACGCAGTGCTTTCGCCCTCGCGGAGATAGGGGCCGAACAACGGCAGGTAGTTTCCGCTCGGACCGAGATGGTTGTAGACCACGTCCTGCATCACGGCGAGCCCGTGCGCGTGCGCGGCGTCCACGAAGCGCTGGTACGCGGCGGGACCCCCGTACTCCTCATGCACCGCGTACCAGAGCACTCCGTCGTAGCCCCAGTTCCAGGGTCCATTGAAGGCGTTGACCGGAAGCAGCTCGACGTGAGTCACTCCCAGCTCCACCAGGTGCGGCAGCCGAGTGATCGCGGCGTCGAGCGTGCCCTCCGGTGTGAACGTGCCGAGGTGCAGCTCGTAGACCAGACCTCCGGCGAGCGGCCTTCCCGCCCATCCCGCATCGGTCCAGGTGAAGTCGCCGACGTCGAACGCCGCCGAGGCCCCGTGCACACCGTCGGGCTGTCGGCGAGAGCGCGGATCCGGCCGCAGTTCAGGGTCGTCGTCGAGGAGGAAGCCGTAGCGCTCGCCGGATTCCGGTTCGTCGGCGGCGCGCCACCATCCGTCCGACGCCGGTTCGAGGTCGGTCTGCGTGGTGTTGCCGTGTCGAGGGGTACGCCGCAGCTGCACCCTGCTCGCCTTGGGAGCCCAGACCTCGATCACCGCCACCCCTCGATCATCGCCACCCCGCTGTCACGGTCATCCTCGCCGTCACGCCACCCACGCCGTCACCGACAGCTCATCGAGCGAGTTCGAGCAGAGCCACCGGATACGTGTCCAAGAGTTCGGCCATCCGAACCGGTCCCGGTCCGATGCGTCGACCGGTCAGCAGGTCGGTAGCGGGGATGTCGGGACGCATCATGACAGTGTCGCCCCATCCACCGCGACGCGCCAGACCCATCGGGAGACGTGTGGCCACGGAGGTGACCCCTCCGCGGTGAGCCGCGACGGCGTGGTCCGACGCCTCGCCCTCGACGACTGCCGGACGGTAGAAACGGAACAGCTCGGGGTTGTCGCGACGCGCCCGCAGCGCTCGCGACGTGACGAGCAGCTTCGCCCGTGCCGAGTCGTCGATGGCAGGGAGGATGCCCCGCGCGACGTCGGCATCGAGCTCCGCGAGCATCCGCCTCCGCAGCTCGAAGTCGACAGGTCGACGGTTGTCGGGGTCGACGAGGGAGAGGTCCCACAGCTCCGTGCCCTGATACACGTCGGGGACGCCGGGCGCCGTGAGCTGCAGCAGTTTCGCGGAGAGCGAGTTGGAGCGGCCGGACGCCAGGATCTCGCCCACGAAGCGGTCCAGGATCGGTGCGGCCCGGTTTTCGAGTGCCTGCGCGATCGTCGCGACGCCCTCCTCGAACCGCGCATCCGGATGCTGCCAGGTCGTGGCTTCCGCCGCCTCCCGCGCCGCCTTGGTCGCATAGGCGAGGAACCGCTCGGACGAGAGGGGCCACGCTCCGACCGCCGCCTGCCACAGCAGGGCATCCAGCGGACCGTGGCCCGTGGTCGCGACCGTGCGGAGTTCAGCCAGCACCTCGGCCCAGCGCTCGGGGATCTCGGAGAGGACCGAGAGTCGGGCGCGCACATCCTCCGAGCGCTTCGTGTCGTGCGTCGACAGCGTCGTCATCGAGTGCGGCCAGGCGGCGAGCCTGGCGTTCTGCAGTCGATGGAAGTCGTCGACCGTCACCGCGGGGATCGCGGGGTCGGCACCCACCTCGGTGAGCGTTCCCAGCCGGGTGAGGCGGTAGAAGGCGGTGTCCTCGACGCCCTTCGCCATCACCGCCCCGCTCACCTGCGGAAAACGCTGCGCGACCTCGAGGTGCGGGTCGGACAGCAACGGCTCGAGCTCCGCGAAGGTCGCCGCGAGGTCGGGACGGCGCCGGCGGGCATCCGTGAACGCGGTGCGCAAGTGCTCGCGCCCCTCGGGGAGATAGGAGCGATACACCGGGAAGCACGCCACGAGTTCTGCCAGGGCGTCGTCGGCGTGCACGATCCCGTGGGGGAGCGTGCGCACGAGCCGGCGCACCTCAGCCTGCAGCAGCCCGTCGGCGATCATGCGCTTCGTGTCGTGGATCAGGTCCGGCCACGCAGGGGCGGCCGGGAGTCCGGTCTCCGCTCGCAGTCTCTCGTCGAGCCTGTCGAGGGCGTCGACTCCCGCACGGTCGACGAACAGCCGATCGATGTCCGCGAGAGCGTCATACCCGGTCGTCCCGTCGGTGCGCCACCACGCGGGCAGGGCCTCGCCCGGCTCGAGGATCTTCTCCACCAGCGTGTACGCCCGCCCCGTCGCATCGGCCAAGCGCTCCAGGTACCCGGTCGGGTCGACGAGGCCGTCCGGGTGATCGACCCGCAGTCCGTCTGCGAGCCCTTCGCGGATCCATCGGATGATCTCGCGGTGGGACTCCGCGAAGACGTCCGGCAGCTCGACTCGGAGGCCGGCGAGCTCGGAGACGGCGAAGAACCGGCGGTAGTTGAGGTCGGTGTTCTGCTCCTCCCAGTAGCGGAGGTCGTAGTGCTGGGCGGCCAGCAGCGCGGGAAGGTCGTCGGCCAGCTGCGCGGTGTCGGGGGCGAGAGGCAAGACGTGCTCGAAGTACGTCAGCACCCCGTCCGGCGCATCCGGTGCCGGGGTCGTGTCGACGGTGAACTGGTGCTCGGCGATCGCCTGTTCCGTCGAGGAGCCCAGGATCGGCAGCACCAGCCGTCCGCCGTCGGCTGCCCAGTCGATGTCGAAGGCTGCAGCGACACGGGTCTCCCTTCCCAGACGCAGCACCTCCCACCACCAGGCGTTCTGGCGTGGGCTGCCGACTCCCATGTGGTTGGGCACGATGTCGGCGAGGATCCCGAGCCCTGCGGCCCTGGCAGCGGCGGCGAAACTCGCGAGTCCTTCCTCGCCTCCGCGCTCGGGGTCGACGCGTCCGTGGTCGACCACGTCGTATCCGTGGTTCGAGCCGCTCACCGCTGTGAGCAGGGGGGAGAGGTATGCCCAGGAGACGCCGAGGTCGGCGAGGTAGTCGGTCACCCCGGCCGCGGCGTCCAGCGGGAAGTCGGCGGTGATCTGCAATCGATAGGTGGAGAGCGGACGCAGGGTCACGACGACGCCTGCCCGCTCTGGGCGCGGAGGGAGGCGTCGACCGAGTCGTCGGCGGATTCCGGCACGCCATCGACCTCCTGCAGCACGAGTGTCGACTTGCCGTCCAGCGGCACACCGTCGCCCGGCTGCAGCGTGCGATCGCCGGCCAGCTCACCCGCGGTGTCGACCACGATCCGCCATTGCGCACCGTGGCGCTCGTCGGGGATGACCAGGTCGATCGGCTCGTCGCCGCTGTTGAAGAAGACGAGGAAGTTCACGTCCGTGACGGGGCGCCCTCGCGAATCGTTCTCGCGGATGCCCTGTCCGTTGAGGAACATGCCGACGGAGCGTCCGAATCCGGAATCCCAGTCCTCCGGTGCCATCGGCCGACCATCGGGGCGCAGCCAGACGACGTCGGGGATGCGGTCGTCGTCGGACCGGCCGGGGCGACCGTCGAAGAAGCGGCTGCGGCGGAAGGTGGGATGCTCGCGGCGGAGTCGGGCCACGGCGGCGGTGAACTCGACGAGAGGCAGGTCGGCCGCCTCCCAGTCGATCCAGGTGAGCTCGTTGTCCTGCGCGTAGCCGTTGTTGTTGCCGTGCTGCGTGCGGCCGAGCTCGTCGCCGTGGGAGATCATCGGCACGCCCTGCGAGAGCAGCAGCGTGGCGAGGAAGTTCCGCTGCTGACGCGCGCGGCGCCGGTTGATGTCGATGTCGTCGGTCGGTCCCTCCGCGCCCATGTTGTCGGAGCGGTTGTGGGATTCGCCGTCGTTGTTGTCCTCGCCGTTCGCCTCGTTGTGCTTCTCGTTGTACGAGACGAGGTCGCGCAGGGTGAAGCCGTCGTGCGCGGTGACGAAGTTGATCGAGGCGACGGGTCGTCGGCCGGAGTGCTCGTACAGGTCGGCGGACCCGGTGAGACGGGAGGCGAACTCGCCGAGCGCCTGCGGCTCGCCGCGCCAGAAGTCGCGCACGGTGTCACGGTACTTGCCGTTCCACTCCGTCCACTGCGGAGGGAAGTTGCCCACCTGATAGCCGCCGGGTCCGATGTCCCACGGCTCGGCGATGAGCTTCACCTGCGAGACGATCGGATCCTGCTGCACGAGCTCGAAGAACGCCGCGAGGCGGTCGACGTCGTAGAACTCGCGGGCGAGGGTCGCCGCGAGGTCGAAGCGGAAGCCGTCGACGTGCATCTCGGTCACCCAGTAGCGCAGCGAGTCCATGAGCAGCTGCAGGGCGTGCGGATTGCCCGCGTTCAGGCTGTTGCCCGTGCCGGTGTAGTCCGTGTAGTAGCGCTTGTCCTCTTCGAGCCGGTAGTACGCCTCGTTGTCGATACCGCGCATCGAGAGCGTCGGACCGAGATGGTTGCCCTCCGCGGTGTGGTTGTAGACCACGTCGAGGATCACTTCGATCCCGGCCTCGTGCAGGGTGCGCACCATCGCCCGGAACTCCTGCACCTGCTGGCCGTGCTCGCCCGTGGCGGAGTAGGTGTTGTGCGGGGCGAAGAAACCCAGGGTGTTGTATCCCCAGTAGTTCGACAGCCCCTTCTCCTCGAGCACGGAGTCGTCGACGAACTGGTGCACGGGCATGAGCTCCAGCGCCGTGATGCCGAGGCGCTGGAGATGCTCGACCACGGCGGGGTGCGCGATGCCGGCGTAGGTGCCTCGGAGCTCTTCGGGGATGTCGGGGTGTCGCTGGGTGAGGCCCTTGACATGCGCCTCGTAGATCACGGTCTGGGCGTAGGGGGTCTTCAGCGGTCGATCGCCCGCCCATTCGAAGAACGGGTTGACCACCACGCTCTTGACCATCGCGGCCGCGGAGTCTTCGTCGTTGCGCGAGTCGGGGTCGCCGAAGTCATAGCCGAAGAGGGGCTGGCCCCAGTCCATCCGCCCGGCGACGGCCTTGGCATACGGGTCGAGCAGCAGCTTGTTCGCGTTGAACCGCTGCCCCTGGGCGGGGTCGTACGGTCCGTGCACGCGGTAGCCGTACAGCTGCCCCGGCTGCACCGTGGGGAGGTAGCCGTGCCAGACGAACGCGTCCACCTCGGTGAGCGGCACGCGGGTCTCCGTGCCGTCCTCGTCGAACAGGCACAGCTCGACGCGCTCGGCGCCCTCGCTGAAGAGGGCGAAGTTCGTCCCCTGACCGTCGAAGGTCGCTCCGAGCGGATATGCGGTTCCCGGCCAGATCTCGCCGCTCATCCGGCGAGGGGGTGGGTGCGGGTGCCGGCTGCCATGGCATCGACGATACTCACTGCGCGTTCGAAATCGTAGACCTGCGCGATCTCCACCGAGCGAGGATACGGGTGGCCCAGATAGCAGACGAAGAGCGGTGGCACGACGTCGATGTAGCCGACCGGATCGTCGTGACTGACGACGTAGCGGTCGAAGCCGACGCGCTCGCACACGGCTTCGACGGCGGGCCGGTGCAGGGGGGTGTCGGCG
>NZ_JYIV01000023.1 GCF_000956405.1 Microbacterium oxydans | reverse complement strand
CGATTCACAGCGACGCGCACAACGTCGTCACGAAACTCACGCGGATAGGGCTTGGGCATGATGACATCCTCTCAGCAGCACCTCACGGCACCACAGATCAGGTGTCACCTATCCGTGCAGCAGACCCTTGACCTTCCGCTGCACTTCCAGGCGCGCGGCGTGCACATGCTTCTTAAGGTCTTTGAGTGTGGCAGCGTAGGTGTCGGGCACCAGAACACTCATCATGTTGTCCACCGTAGGGGTGAGCGCCAAGAGTCCAACGGACCGTTGGACAATTGATCCGCACCGCTCCCCCGCCACCAGCCGACGCCGCCACTGATATTCGTAATTATGTCAGTATGACCGAGGATTGCCGAAGGATACGCTTCACTCATGACCCCCAGTGAGGCCCGATCCCGTCTGTTCGAGGATTCCTGGGACAGGCTGGCATGGGTCGAGCGACAGATCGAGGAAGTTCGTGTTCTATGCGAACCCTGGTTGCAGTTGCCCCGCAAGGCAACGATGACCGTGTACATCGATGAGGCTGCCGCTCTCGCCGACCACCTCGAGTTCATAGTTGATGTGAAGCGACCGCCGCCCTCTCCGCCAGAGGTGAATTTCCTCATCGGCAACATCGTCACGGATGCCCGCTCCTGCCTGGACATGGCGATCCAGGCAGTCTGGAACGCGTACGAGCTGGGACGCGGCGGCAGGAATCTAGTTCAGTTCCCTCTCGAGGATGACTTCGCTCAGAAGGCGCGAGGCAACAGGCAACTCAGCAGTTTCATGGAGCGGTTGGACAGCCGTTTCGCGGAGGTCATCGAACGAGCGCAACCCAACTACCACGGCGGCATGGTCGATATCCCGTCAAACCTGGCTGCGATCTTCATCAACAAGCTGTCGAACGCGAACAAGCACCGGAACATCACACCTGCTGTGGTGCAGCATGTCCTCTCATCGACAGGCACGAGTTTGGATGGGATTGCTCTGTCGCTCGTGGACGGCGATGAGCGACCGGGCATCCCGCCTTTGCGATTCGCGCTGGATTTCGACGGCGGGCAGCATTCGGAGCACGACGCACGGACCTACATCCAAGAGCTCGAGCATGGTCGCTCTCGAGCATTGAGTGTTCACATCAGTCAGCGTCTTGTAGTCGATCGGCAGGAGATTCCGCTTTACCCACCCCGCTTCGGCAACCAGCCAGTTCCGTGGCGCACGGAACTGGTAGAGCTGCTGCAGGGCGTCCCCCGCTACGTGCGAAGCACGCTGCGCAATCTGGATCTCGTGCACGCCGTCATCCAATCAGGCGAGGATGACTTCTATTTCCTCGAGTAGCGGTGTGACCGCATCGGGAGAGCGCGCTGTCGGGCCCTATACCCGGACCCGAGTTGAGACTACTAGAACTTATTAGCTCCAATAGGTCTAACTGTCGGGTGAGGTGTCAAGCGCGAGCTCTTCCTCGAACGCCCGGGCGATCGTCTCTTCGTCCGGTAGCGCCTTCTGTGCTTCCGCCGTGAGCTCGTACCTACTCACTGCGACCGGCTGGGCGGCACCAGCGAGCGCATAACGAACGACGGTGTCGTTCTTGTCGGCGACGAGCAGTATTCCGATGGTTGGCTGGTGCTTCTCGGTGATCCGGAGGCGGTCGTCAACGAGTGCAACGTAGAACCCGATCTGCCCGGCATCTCGTGGCTCGAACTTGGTGACCTTGAGCTCGATTACGACGTACCTCAGCTGCTCGACATGGAAGAACAGCAGGTCGACGAAGAAGTCGTCGCCGTCGACATCAAAATGCACCTGGCGGCCGACGAACGCCAGGCCCGGTCCGAGCTCGCGCATGGTGTCGAGGATTCGGTCGAGCATGCGTTGCTCGAGTTCCCGTTCGGACGCGCTGCTGTTGATCGCGAGGAACTGCAGTGCGTACGGGTCCTTGGTAATCTCCTGAGCCTGCTCAGAGTCGAGTTGGTCGAGCGCGCCGGCGAAATTGTTCGGGGCGGCTGCCTCCCGTTCATGTAAGCGAGTAGTGATCTGGTGCTGGAGTACAGGTCTGCTCCATCCGTGGTGAGCGTCTTTCGCGGCGTACCAGTCGCGTAACTCCTGGTCGTCCAGCTTGTCGAGCAGCTCGATCACGTGCCCCCACGGCAATTGTCCAACGGGCCGTTGGACGATTGAGTCTTCGTCGGACCAAGCCTCCGCGAAGCTGCGCATGTAGAAGAGGTTCGCCCGAGAGAACCCCTTCATCGACGGGAACTCGTTCCGCAGATCGGAGGCCAGGCGGGTGAGGACCTTCGACCCCCAGCCCTCCTCGGCCTGTCGTTCCAGGATTGTGCGTCCGATACGCCACCAGAGATGCAGAAGCTCGTTGTTGACCTTCCGCTGCACTTCAAGGCGTGCAGAGTGCACGTGCTTCTTGACGTCGTCGAGCGTGGCGGCGTATGAGTCGGGCACCAGATCACTCATCATGTTCTCCACCGTAGGGCTGAGCACCAAGAGTCCAACGAACCATTGGACAAATGATTCGCGCCGCTGCTCTGCACGAAGCTCGCGGCCTCTGAAGCGTCGAGGTCTACCGCGCGGCTGGAGAGCCCGCGTCGCTTGCCTGCTTTGCGATCCATTCAGCAACGTCGGCGGGGTCGGCGTTAGGACCGAAGGGCGAACTGAGCGTCTTGCGGCCTCCCTCGATGTCGAAGGTCCAGATTACGGGTTCGACTTCCCCGTCTATGGATGCGGTGTCCGGCGGATCGTCGGCTCCTCCCCTCCGGCCGAGGTTGATGAAAAGTGCGCCCGTATAACCCATGTCCGCGTCTAGCTCGACGGGAAACGGTAACCGCTCGGCGACGGCTCGCACCACATCGTCAAGATTGTGATCGCGCTCTGGCGTCATGATGCCGCTCGGCTCCGCGATCGGCGGGCGCTTGTGGACGGCTGAGAAAGTTGTCCAGCGCTCGTCAGTTCCCGGTAGCGGGAGAATAGCGCTCGGAGGCGGTCTGCGTCTGTCGTCGTTCGTGCACGCCCAGCAATCAGCTTGTCGACGACGCGGTCTAGTCGCCGATGTGCGTCAAGGAGGGGTGTTGGGATTCCGTGCCTCTCGTACAACCTCGCGAGTGAGGTGTTGGGGTACTGCGCCCTCGCCGCGAGTACGTCTTGGCCTGCGGCGATCAGGTCCGAGCGTTGCGTAGCGGTGAGAGCGGGTAGCGGGAAGGTGTTCCAGGTGAGCAGCTTGTTGAATCTCAAGCGGGATTCCAAGCGCCCTCCCACGACACGCTGCCAAGTGATGAACATGGAGGAGGAGATCACGGCGAACGCCACCCCTTGCGGGTCCGGGGCGATGAAGTTGGCATTCGAGGCAATCACTTCAGGGTCGAAATACCCCGAAGGGAAGTACTCGCGGTCCTCACTGACATGAATAGGAATACCGAGGTAGCGGGTCGTCGGTTGCGACAGCTGACGGAAGAGCGTCGGGCGGCCGTACTCGCGGGTAGCAGCGGCTCGGCTGTTCGAACGGAAGGTCTCGACCGCTTCTACCCGAGCCGTCAGAAGTGGACTGCGTCGGAGATCACCGGGCTCGAGGTCGGTCAGCCAGAGACACCAGCGGTCCTCATTGTGGATGAGTTCGCGGGCGCCGATATAGCGGCGTACGTACTTCGCCGCTATCGGGTCTGCGAGGAAGGCCGCAATGGCGTCGGGTTCTATGAGAAGGTTTCCGTCATCCGTGGGCTTGTTTCCGTAGGCAACGGGCGGAAGTTCAGGGGCAAGCGGTGCTGTGCGCCCGTGCACAGGCCCTGTCTCCACCTCAACAAGGTAAGGGTTGATGTTCGCAACTGTCCGTGAGACAGGTTCCCCGGCAACGGTCGCGTACTCGAACAGGGTGTGCGTTCGGGGTTGCTTAGCTATCCCGATCACAACGACGTGCACCTGTGCTGCGCCTCTGGCCTCCGACTGCCACGCAAACGTCTTGTGCGCGAACGCGATCTTGTAGCCAGCGGCGAGCACATAGTCCCAAAGCGGAGCGACCTGCTCTCCCTGGGTGATGGAGTTCGTTGACACGAGAGCGATCGGCACGTCATGCTCGACGCCGTAGTCGACAGCTTTGCGATACCAGCCTGAGACGTAGTCGAGAGTGCCGTGATAGCCCCTCCCCCAAACCGTCTGCAGCTCGGCAGTCTGTGTCGTAGTCCGCAGAGAGATGCCGATGAAAGGCGGGTTACCGAGAATGTAGCTGCACCGTTCGGGAGATAGCACACTCCCCCAGTCCATGGTCATCGCGTTGCCGACGGCGATCGTCGCAGTCGCGCCAATCGGGAGCCGGACGAAATAGCGGCCGAACGCTGCGCCCACTGCCACGTTGGCAATGTGGTCGACAAGGTGCATGGCGGTCTCACCGATTCGAGCCGGGAACTCCTCGATCTCAATGCCAAAGAACTGCCCCGGGGTGACCTTGATCATCGTCTCGATGTCGGTCACCTGCGCGGTGGGGTGCCAGCGCGGGTCGGCGTCTCGGAGCGCCAAAAGTGTTTCCAGCTCGAGGCGACGCAACTCTCTGAAAGTGAGAAGTAGGAAGTTGCCGACGCCGGCTGCCGGATCCAGAAACGTAAGCGAGGCGAGCTTGTCGTGAAACTCGCGCAGGCGGTTCATCCTGCCGACGCTGGCCGTTCGGGCTCGTTGGAGGTCCGCTTCCAGCTCATCGAGGAATAGTGGCCGGATGACGCGCATGATGTCGCGTTCGCTGGTAAAGTGCGCACCCAGCGACCGCCGCTCGGGCGCGGTCATGACGTTCTGGAACAACGAACCGAAGATAACAGGGCTGATGCGGGACCACTCAAACCCGCAAGCGTCCAGCAGAGCACGCCGGATCGCTGTGTTGCCAGACCATGAGCGAAGGCGCTCAGAGAAGAGGGAGCCGTTCACGTAGGGAAACTCGACAAGTGTGGCGTCGAGGTTGGCCAGCCGGCTGTGCTCGTTTGTGTCAAGCAGCTCGAAAAGCTGGTTGATGCGAAGGCCTAGGTCAGAACCGTCCTCGGCGGTCTTCACATCAATGAAGTCCTCGAAGAGGCGGTGTGCCCATACCCCGGTGTCGTCGGCAAAGAGGCAGTAGAGCAAACGCACAAGAAGGACACGCGTGTCGTGCGCCGGGTAACGAAACGTGAGGAGCTCGTCGTGGATCGTGGCAAGCAGCGCTGTGGCCCGAAGGTTCGCCTCTTCCTCCGCTTCGAATACCGTCGAACGGGTATGGCCGGCGAGGAACGCGAACATCTCGACGCGCGCCGGAAGCTCCTCGAGCGAGAACCGAGTTTCCGACCCAGTCTCCGTGTCCCGCACTACGAAATGTTCGAAGTCACACACCACGAGCAGGCGGGGCAAATCGAGGTCGCTGACCGACGGGAGATAGTCCACCAGCTGATCCATTGCCTCGTCGAGGTCGAGACCGGCTGACTTGTGCTCCACCCCGATGTGCCGAGGCCACAGCAGGTCCACGAAGCCATGATTACCGGTGCTGTACCGACGAGCAACGTACTCGAACACCGCCCCCACCCGCCGGCGGCTGATGCCGAAGATCTGAAAGAACTCGTTCCAGAACGTGTCCTTCTCCGCGCGCTCTCGCCGCTCCCCTGCCCAGTCCGTTGCAAAGGCCGCCGCGTTCGCTCGGATGTCCTGCAGGGTTGCCGTCAACGCCGCTTCACGAGTCATACCTAGATCATGGCTTACCTCGACGACCGCGCGTGGTCGCTGAGGTGTCCGCAGGATCGCTTGCGTACTGAAATTTGATCCTCGAGCTCAACGGTTTTGGCTGAGCAACGCGATCTCAACGACGAACGCTGCATCCGGCCTCGGACACAGCGTTCGCGCAGCGCCCGCAGCGCGGCGGCGGGCTTAGAGCGGCGGGAGGCTGTCCAGGTTGTTCTTCGTGGTTGTGTCAGCCGTCGTCTTGAGGAACTTGTACCCTCTCGCGGTCTTTGCGACGATGACGTTCGCCCGCCGCGGGCACATCACGTAGAACGTGTTGCTCCCGGCCTCGACCGATGACACGACCTGGGCCACGGTCCAGACCCAGCGCCCGGTCACGCCCACGTGGGTGATGTCGCCCTCTCGGTTCTTCCGAACGTTCTTGATCTCTGCATCTGCCATGTTGCTTCTCGCTTTCACTATTTCGAACCGGATCTGGTTCGCTGTTGACTCTCAAATCGCTGTGTAGCAGCTCGCTCCGTCAGCAGCGGCGGGGAATGGCCGGACGGCACACATCCCCGCCGCTGCTGCAGCGACTAGCCCCGCTCGGTGAGGCTCGTGTTTGGGTGTCGACGCGCAGCCGCCCGAGAAATGAACTGTCCCGAGACAGCGCTGCGGTAGTGCGTTCCGCTGGACCGGTTCGCTCCTCCTTCCGTCACGCTCGTGCGCGGGTGCCGCGCTGCCGCGGCGTTGGAGATGTACCGACCACTGATGGAGCTGCGATTTGCCATGATGTTGGCCCTTCGTGTTGAGACGTCTGCAGGTCTTTACCTGCATTGCTTAGCAGTCTAAGCAGACATGAGGCCCGGATGCAACTTGTTCAATGCAAAGCTTGGCGAACTGCGCAAGAATAGAACCATGACCCCTCGAGCCGCTCAGACCACGAATGACCTCGGCCCCTATCTCAAGAGCGCACGACGCTCCGTTGGACTCACGCTCCGAGACGTCGAGGCGAAGACCGACATCACGAACGGCTACCTCTCTCAGATAGAGAACCAGCTCATCGCGAAACCATCGCCAAACGTCCTCTTCCAACTTGCAGAGCTCTACGGAGTCGAGTACTCCGACTTGCTCGTAAGAGCCGGCCATCGGGTGCCCACCGCGGTGTCCGGTCAACGAGCGGAGCTACTCAATGGCATCCCGCTACGCGCCCTCGAGGACCTCACCGAGACAGAGAAGAACGACCTAATGGACTACTTGAAGTACCTCAAGAGCAAGAGGTAAGTGCGATGGTTGATGGCGCCGCTCCCAAGGCGAAGATCCGACAGTATGCGAAAGGCGCGCTCAACGCGGCCGGCATTGAGGATGTCTCGCGTGTTCCCGTGGATCAGGTCGCGGCCGCGGTCGGGCTGCATCGAAGAGACCTGTTCGAACTTGGCGAGGAGATGCCTCGACGTTTCCGGGATGTCATGAGCAAGCTGAAGGGTAAGGTTCTTGGCCTGCTCGCGATCGAGAAGAGAGAGTACTTCGTCGACAGGACCGTCCCGATCGCTCGGCAACGGTTCACAGAGGCCCATGAGATCGGCCACGACGCACTGCCGTGGCACGAGGCGGCATTCTGGGGCGACGACCACACCACGTTGGATCCTTCTACGAAGAATGTCTTGGAGAGCGAGGCGAACCAGTTCTCAGCAGAGCTGTTGTTTGGCGCAGGCCGCTTCACCAAGCAAGCCGATCAGTATGCGCCAGGTCTTGAGGTCGCCTTGTACCTAGCCGCGGAGTACGGTGTTTCCGCGCACGCAGCTATACGAAAGTATGTCGAGGACAGCGAGCACGCCATCGCAGTGCTCGCGCTTGGGCAGTACCCAA
Organism: Microbacterium oxydans; assembly: GCF_000956405.1. Classification (GTDB taxonomy): domain Bacteria; phylum Actinomycetota; class Actinomycetes; order Actinomycetales; family Microbacteriaceae; genus Microbacterium; species Microbacterium oxydans_C. Next base: position 154,331 of record NZ_JYIV01000023.1, on the reverse strand, counting down.
GTCAAGCGAGGGCTGTCAGACATATCGACGCCCAGAGCTTCGAGTCTCTCCGATTCGTCAAGCGTTACGGACGATTGAGCGCCATGCTCCGACCCTTTGTTGGGGCCGCCACGTATCCCGAGCTCGAAGCATTGCTCGCACTACCGACCGGAAGCGCACCGCCGTGCGAGATTGTCCTCGACACAGCGCGCGGGTCTACTCGATTTACCGCAGAGGGGTTCACCAACGGTCGCCTAAACTTCGTCGTTCTACACAAAAAGAGTCGACTGGACGGTCAGAAGCTACGTCTGATGTCAGTCGATGGATTCGAACTTCTGCCCGCCGGCTGAGTCCAGATTGCGTGAGGCACCGCGGCTGGCGCGTTGGCAGTGTCATTGGTTGAGTGCTCGGCGCACGCTCGACGCGCCGACACCCAGCACCCTCCCAATGCTGTCCCAGCTCTGCTGCTCGGCGCGCATGCGTTCGGCAGTCGCGATCCGTTCGGGCGTCATCACGCTCGGGCGGCCTCTGACGCGCCCCTGGCTGCGTGCGTAGTCGAGGCCGCGCTGCGTGTTCTCTCGAATGGTGTTGACGCGGAGTTGCGCGAAGACGGCGACGATGCCGTAGAGCGCTCGGCCCATCGGGGTGGTCGTGTCGATTAGGGGTTCGGTGAGGCTGACGATGTTGACCTGGCGGGCGTCGAGGTCCTGGAGCGTTTCGATCAGGATGCGCTCACTGCCGGCAAGGCGGTCGAGCCGACGGACTTTGAGGGTGTCCCCCGGTCGCAGGTAGTCGAGACAGGCGTGCCACTGGGGGCGGTCTGTGACGCGGCTGGATTCGCCATGGTCGACGAACACCCGATCGCAGCCGGCGGCGCGCAGCTCGGCTTCTTGCGCGTCGGGGTTCTGTTCCCGTTTCGAGACGCGGGCGTATCCGACTTCGTGTGCCATGCCGAAAACGGTACCGCCTAGGTTCCGGCGCGTTTAGGTTTCGGCAGGGGGTTTCGGCAGATGGTTCCTCGGCGTGTCGAGCGCCTGATTGTCGATGTTGCCTAGTCCACCGAAAACGATCGTTTGCGGCGGATGGGCACCGAGCAGGTCCTGTTCGTGAGGGATACTGCTCTCGAGCGAGGCGACGCCACTTAGAGAGTTGGTTTTTCCGCCTGTCCCGAAGAAGCGGGAGTCGGATTGCGCGTCCCAGAACTGGGATTTGCTCTCAGACGCGCGGGCCTCGAGCGCTCCTCGGCCTGGTGGGATCATCGGGATAGGGGCACTATCGAGATCGACACAGTGTTCCGGCTCATAGGAGGTTCGTGATGACTGCACGATCGGAAGACTCTCAGCCTGGTCTTCGCCCTGTTGAGCTTGGCGAGGCGGACTGCTGGGAGCTATTCCGGACGACGCAACTCTGCAGGCTCGCCTTCACCGGAGCGGACGGATTTCCCGACATCCGACCGGTGAATCATCTCGCCGTCGACCGAAGCATCTATATCCGGTCAGCGGTGGACTCGAAGTTCCTTGCGGTCGCTTCTCAGTCCCGAGTCGCGGTCGAAGTCGACGGTGTCAACGACGCGGATTTCTGGAGTGTGGTGGTCCGAGGAGTTGTGGAGCAGGTCACCAGCGAGACCGAGCTGCACCGTGTGGGAGTCGAGCACTTCAAGTCGTGGACAGCGATGCCGAAGCTGTTCGTGCTGAAAGTCACCGCCAGCGAGATCACCGGCCGCCGGTTCCCGAAGATCACGCGCCCCACTCCCCCGGTCTACGCCGTACCGGTCACGGAGACAGCGCGATCGCGACACCAAGAGCTCCGGGGTGAGCGGCCTGCCCCCATCCCTCACTTTCAGCCCCCGCCGCAATCGTGAGGGCATCGTCAAAAGTCACCCTGGCGCGTATGGACTTTTGGCCATAGTGCATTAGCTACAAGTCCATATCGGCGTGTTTGGCGCGTCTTTGTATCTGCACCCCAGAGGAGGTGCTGCGGCGATGCCGATCTGACAGAGTGATGACGTCTCCCGACGGTGGGTTGCGCTTTCTCGCACTACCTCTGGGGAGTCGGTGAGCCGGGATCTGGGGATACCGGAAGCAGTCAGCGCGTGCCCTCCGCTTCGCGGAGTGAGATGTCGGGTCCCCCTCATACGCCCCACGCATGAGGGGGATCGACTTTTCCGCAAACCCCTCCCGAAAGGGACCGGCGACCTCCGCGAGCGCTGTGGTCCGTGCAGGGTCTCCGGTAGTGCCCGAGGATGCTGGGACACCCCCAGTAGGCCGAGATAGTTCCGAGCGCAGAGCGCCGGAAGAGGGGTTGATCCCTCGCGGGGCATCCGCTATCGCCACCCAGGAGCGCACTCGTCGTCGCGGAGCTGGTTCTGACCATTAGCGCGCAGCCGCTATCCCGCGTGCTACTCGAATAGCTCCCCTGAAGACCCTGTCACATCTTCACCGCGCCACTCCTGGCCGAGAATGGTCTTGCGGGACCTCGGTGATGGTGGGAGCCTGGCTTCGCGTCTACGGCATCGATGGGTGGGGGCACCCTTCTGGGGACCGGAATCTTCGACGCGGTCGGGCGGTTGCTCTCTCCCCCCTAGAGTCTTCACAACCGCCCGATCACCCTACCGTGTCGCATCACGGCTTCTCTGGCCGCGAGACGCGTCTGCGCGCACTGGTTTCACGGCAAACCGGCGTGCGGCGTCGGTTTAATGTGCCGCTATGGTGAGCCTACGGCGACTCTGCACTATGGGCCCTCCGACGACCCGATTCACCTCGAGGACCGCGCTCTCGCGCATTTGAAGACCTGTTCTCGGGCTACCCGGTCACCTAGCGCGTCGCGGAAGCGGCGCTTTTTTTGTACCCAAAGGAGCAGTCATGACCAATGTCCCCCTCTCTGCCGCAGCGGTCGAGACCCCCCAAAGTCTCGATGTGAGGGCGCAGCTCGAGCAGCGCCTCCAGGAGCGTCAGACTCTTCTGGTCGAATTGGAGCCTCACGCGATTCCGACCATCGACCTTGTCGCGTACCAGACAGCAGCGGCGCATCGCGTCGCGATCAGGCAGATCAGCGCGGCTCTGGATCGGCTGGACGCGGGCACGTACGGTCAGTGCGTGCGGTGCGGGAGACAGATCGCGCCGGCACGCCTCGAAGTGGTCCCCCATGCATTTGCCTGTATCGAGTGTCAGAACCATGCCGAAGCCGCGTAGTTGTAAACCGATCGAGATCCCTTCGTGTCCGCCTGACCCGAGAGGAATCCGTGCGTTCGTCGTTCGTCGAGGATTCTGGCACTCGGGACCGTCGTCGGAACAAGGTGATGCCCGGTTCCGTGATCAGAAGCCGCCTGGAGGGGCTCAATCCCTTAGGCGGGATAACGACCTCAGCCGGGCGATCGCTGCCTGATTCGCCTGCAGGGTGGGCGTCGATCACGCCGCGCACATCTCTAGAGCAACCAGATGGGAAATCAGATGTCAATCAAGCGCCGGTGCAGCGCGGCCGCAATCGGCGGAGTTGTCGGGACCGCAATGATGCTCGTCGGGTGCGCGGGGATACCCGTGGACGTCGATGGCACTCTCCACGATGCTCAGGGTGGCGACCTGAGTGTAGGAATCACTCACAACCCACCGTGGACAGACACCACCGACCCCGACAAACCATCCGGGGAAGATGTGCGACTGGTCGAAAAGTTCGCCGAGTCGATTGACGCGACCGTTGTGTGGACAGAGGGAAGTGAAGCCATCCTCACCGATCAGCTCCACTCGGGTTCCCTCGATCTTGTTATCGGCGGGTTCACCGATGACACTCCGTGGACCGACAAGGCGGCGATCACTGCTCCCTATGACGACGAACACGTCGCCGGAGCAACGAAGAAGCATGTGATGTTGACCGTCCTCGGTGAGAACCAGTTCCTGACGACACTGGAAACCTTCCTTCTCGAACACGGAGACGACAAATGAACACGGCGCACCCAGCCCTGCCCCCCGCGCAACAGAAGACGCTGCGTCGCGCGATCCGGATCGAATGGTTCACAACCGGCTTCCTCGCCGTCGCCATCACTGGAGTGAACCTCGTCATGGGCAGCTCGCAAGCCATGAAGGCCGCATGGATCGAAGACCTGCTGTCTTTGGCACCCCCGATCGCTTTCCTCCTAGCGGTCCGCATCATCACCAAACCCCCGTCCGCCAAGTACCCCTACGGGTTCTTCCGCTCGGTCGGGGTCGCGCACCTCGTCGCCGGCGTGGCCCTCTGCGCTATGGGCGCCTTCTTGCTGTTCGATTCCGTGATCGGGCTGATCAGCGGCGACCGGCCACCGATCGGTTCCGTTCAGCTGTTCGGCACCGTGATCTGGTCCGGGTGGGTGATGATGGGCGTGATGGCACTGACCATCCCCCTGCCGATCTACTTCGGCCACGTCAAGATGCGCCTGGCGAAAGACCTCCACAACAAGGTCCTCTACGCCGACGCCGACATGAATAAAGCCGACTGGATGACCGCGGCCGGCTCCATCGTCGGCGTCGGAGGCATCGGCCTAGGGTACTGGTGGGCAGACTCGGCCGCAGCAACATTCATCGCCGGCAGCATCCTCTGGGATGGGCTACGCAACACCCGCGCGGCGATCACCGGCCTCATGGACACCCGCGCCACTACGTTCGATGATCACAAACCACACCCCGCATCCCACGCCGCTCGCGAGTACCTCGAGACACTGCCGTGGGTCCGGGAGGTGGCCGTGCGCGTGCGGGACCAGGGTCAGTTCTTCCACCTCGAAGCGTTCATCGTCCCCGTTGACGCCGCGATGCCCTCGTTGGTCGATCTGCGCGCGGCGCAGCAGCGATGCGAAGAGTTGGACTGGAAACTCATCGACGTCGTCCTTATCCTCACCACGGAACTGCCCCAGCACCTGAGCAGCACGAGCGCCGATGACCACGAACGGAAGACTGTTTCCGACGTCACGTCCGATGATACGGTTCGATCCTCGGGTAACGCACTCAAGGGCGCCGCGGCTCGCTGGCTAGCCCTCGGATAGCGGCGAAGCACTGCTTTCTCACGTCACACAGGTGCGAGCAATCGGAGTGCCAAGCTCCGCCGTCGGCGAGTTCTGACGAACGTTATCGGTGGGGTTCCCAGGTAGGTCTCAAGACCTGCCGATGACAATCGATCTCGGCCGGACGGGTCCTGGTGCACTAGGACGGTTTCCCGGGCGAGCACATTCCACAGACTGCGACCAGCACCTATCCTGTGCGTCGTTGTTCATGAGCAACATCCGAAAATGGCGAGCGGTTGTAGCAAGTTCTCACCCGACCGATGCCCACCCCTCTTTGGCGATGACGGGCCACAACGTGGCGACGATCCGTTCGGCGAAGTCGGCCTCCACGTCGCGACCGTACCGATTGAAGTCGGCGAAGTAGCTTCCGAAAGCCAGGCTCACGACCGTGTCTATGTCGGCATCCTCCCGCACGGCGCCCCGCCGTTGGAGCTCGATAAGCACGTCGGAGAGTTCCTGGCATCGCGGCTGGTTGCCCAGCTCCCTCATTTGCGCGATCAGCCCGGGTTCGCGCTCGGCCTCGGCCATGAAATTACCGCGTGTTGTGGTCCCGAGAGCTCGGGGAACCTTCGGGGACCGCCCCTGGTGTTGCTGGGGATTTCACCGGTCGTAGATACGCGGTGAGAGTCGCCCACTACAGTTGCGGGTTTCAGCCACCCGCACCTCGCGCGTCGATTGATGGATAGCGTCTAGATCTGGACGGGCCCTTGATTTACGGCGTACTCTGCTTCCGGAGCGGCGGTGTCGCTGAGCTGGGGAAGATCCGCGCCGCGTTCTGAGCCTTCCGCCGAGCGAGAACTGGGGCGAATCGCGGAGCGGAAGGCCCCAAACTCCTGCTGCACGGGGTCGGTGGCCTCGTCGATCTTCGTGGACCGGATCGGGTGACCGCTCGTCGACAGGCACCGGCCGGTCTTCAGGTCCCACTTCCAGTCGTGCATGCTGCAGGTGAGGACGCCGTCTTCGTCGACCTTGCCGGTCTTCGTGAGGTCGGCGCGCAGGTGCGGGCATCGGCGCTGCACGAGCCAGTCGCCGATCTCGGCATCCTCCGTCTGGTCCGTCTGCTCCTGGTACCAGTTCTCGACGTACTCGATGCGGTCGACCGACAGGCACTTCAGGAACGTGGTGAGGAACTCGTTGAACTTGCCGCTGCGGCCCACTTGGAACTGCATCGACAGGAAGATCGAGTTCGACCAGTCGATCTCGCGGTCGCGGATGTTCGTGGACACGAGATCAGCGGGGATCGTGTACCAGTAGATGCACTCCTCCCCCGCGTACTCGCGGACCTTCGCGCGCGGGAAGTCGACGACCATGTCGAGGTCGCCGATCTTGAAGCGCACGCAGCCGCCGACGCCGAGGCGGATCGTGCGCGACTTCTTGAGCAGCGGCTCCCACCAGGCCTTCAGCGTCTCCAGCATCTCGGCCGGCGGGATGACACGCGTTCGCAGCAAGAGCATGCACACGTCCGGCCTTGAGTTACATACCCCCAGGGGGTATGTTATAACTATGAACGGGCACACCGACGCAAGACGAATCTGCGCAAGCGGGTGATACTTCATGCGGCCATACGAATCTTGGTGTCCTTTGGACCTGCGGTGGCAATCAAGCCATAGCTCGTCTGGCCACTCAGACCTACTTCCTCCGTCTGAGAGAGCCATTATCCGGCGGAGATTCATCTCTCCCAAAGCGCCAGAACGATGAATCGGGTCTTCTGGATGAGTTTCCCCTGCTTGTATGTGAGGAAGATCGCCTATCCAGTCGCGCACGGTCGCGTACGGAAGACGATCAGGCCCGTGAGTTGCCTCCGGCAAGTCAATCTGTCCATGTCGAGATGCCAGCAGAACAAGCCTTTTGCGGCGTTGCGGAACACCATAGTCTCTGCAGTCAATCACTTCCCAGCGTGTCGAATACCCCGCTCGATCCAGGTAGCGCAAGAACCGGTTCCAGGTGGATCCGCCGGGTATCTTCTGCAGCCCAGGGACGTTCTCCACGATCAACACATCGGGTTTGAGTCGGTCTAGGAATGGAATGAGAGTGAGAAGTAGGGATCGTTCTTGAGGCCGGGCCTTAGAACCGGATGGACGCATCGAACTGTACGGCTGGCATGGAGCACAGGCTGAAAAAACAAGCGGGACACCCGGCTCGGGGAGATGGTCGAAAGCATTAGGAGCAAGCTTTCGAATATCAGTCTCGTGAAACTCCGCGTCCGGAAAGTTGGCGCGGTAGGTGGCTGCAGCAGCCGCGTCAAAATCGACCGCGGCGGCTATGCGCATCCCCGCGTCCGCAGGCCGGCACTTGTCCCACCGCACCCGGAGAAGAAGTCGATCACAGTGGGCGTCGCGACTAGATCTTCCATGGGATCAGGAATAGAGGAATGAATTGCTGTAGTCACTCAGTTGTCCTCTCTCCGCGCGCGAGTCGCTTCCGATCCGCGCACGTATCCGAGCACATCGCTTCGCAGGAACCGCCATGCTCGCCCGACTTTCTCGCCCGGCAGAGAACCAGCGTTCGCGAGTGACAAGACGGTCTTCGTGCTGACTCTGAGAAGAGCCGCCGCCTCCTCAGTCGTGAGCACCTCATGGTCTTCCGTCATCTTCCTGCACACTCTCCTTGATGGCCGCAAGTTCAGTTGCGTTGGCTACCAGAGTCTGGCTTCGTCCGAACACGCTGACCAGGTAGAACCAAGTCAAGCGGCCCAAGATCCGGGATATCGCCCTCGCACGCGAAACCTGCCTCGTTCCCGCCAGATGGAGCGCTAGCGCGTCAGGAGCGATACAAGAACCACAGACCAATCTAGATTTTCGTGGAGATGCCCCATGGGTCGGGAGGTCTTCGAACCTCCTCATCCGTCCATCCTGTTTGAATGCAAAGCGACGCGACGACGTGCGGCGTCGCGTGTGAGTGACAAGAACCCGACAATCGGCTCTTCAGAAGGCGCGGGCTCAGGAGTTTCGTCGACAAGGAGTCGCGACTACGCGGTTCAAAGCATGCCGGCCGCATGCTTGACTGTGGCCCCGCGATGAGTCACGCGTGAATCAGTGCTCGGCGCCCGTCCCCTGACGTTGCGCAGACGTGAGTTGGGACGCTTGGAATCGAACACTCGATGGGTCGCCGACGATGGTGTACATCATGGATTCGGGGACGTATCCCGGAGCCCGGAGCCACCCTTGGACCGCTTCCTTCTCTCCTCGTTCTGCCGCAATGTCGAGGAGGACTGCTTCTGCATCCTGGTATAGGTGCCAGGGGCGGAGTCGTCCGGCTGATCGACCGCTCATAAACTCCACTATCGGTGGCGTACCTTTGCTGTCCGAGTGGCCCCACTCCAGTAGTCGCGGGTTCCCGTAGAGGATGTCCATGATCACGGTGTTGGTCTGGACGCGGTGCCACAGATCCAACAGCGTTTTATGAGTCTCCGAGCCACCGATTGACTCGCTCATGTAGACGAGAAGTCGTGTCATGAACGTGGAGTTGTGGAGCACTCCGACGGGCACGAGAGTGCTGAGTACGGCGCGTGCTCCCGCTCGCAGGAGCAAGTCGGCGACGGCTACCGGGCCCGCTCCACGCGGTCCGGAGTGGCATGAACTGAGGAGCACGACCGGGGGCATCGGGCCAAGGTCGTCTCCCAGACTCACCTCGTCACCGATGGCCAGCCCGGCCATGTTGGCGTCGGCGTCGTACACGCCATGAGCGCTGAGTATCAGGACATCCGGTCGATTGGTTGCGAGAGCGTCCGCGACGCCTGCTTTGTCGGAGACCTCCACGATGTCGACGTACACGGCACGAGTGGGGTCAGTGAGCTCTTGAGAGGCAAACGTCCATGCTCCTCGAGAGATGACACCGACAGGGTCCGTGTCGGGGATGCATTCGATGACCAGCACGCGCATGCCGTTGCTGAAGTCGACGCTGTGATCGGGGGTGAACTCGAGCTGGAATGCTCGTGTGAGGGGGTTGATCGGGTGGTAGGCGATCGGGACGAGCGCAGCGAGCGGCGCCGTGTGTTCCGGTAGACGCAGGAGCCCGATTGGGAAGTTGGTGAACGCGTCGATCTGAGAGGCGGTGCGAATGACGGAGATCATCCGGTCTGACCAGAATGGCCGCATCGCCTCGTCGAGCCGGGCCCGTAATCGCGCTTCCGTGGCCGGCTTGATACCGGTGCGCGTCCGGGTGCTGTCTACCCAGTAGCGTTCGAGGTCGGCCAGCGCAACGAATGCCGCGTCGGGGACGGGGTCAGCAGACACGATCCCCACGGAGTTATCGCCCGCCGCGTTGTGGGCCACCATCAGGCGGAGTACGTCGGGCGGATCCCCCGGTTCGGTCGACGTCGGGTTCGATTGTGCCTGGGGTTGCTCGTCTGGGCTCGTCGCGGTTGCTTCTTGTGCGAGGCGTCCGACGAGTCGACGGTACCGTGGAGCGACACCCGGGAGCCCCAGTGTCAACGGCACCTTGAGTCGACGCCCCGCTTCGGATACCGCGGTGTCTGCCACAAGCTCCGCTTCTGCCATGGAGAGGCCTCGCTCCTCCATGCCGGACAGTGCGTCGAGATATGCACGCCATTGCAACAGGTCAACGGCTCCGGCGTACGGCTCTTGGTCATGGGTCCGCACGGTGGCGTCGAGCCGTCCGATGCTTTTCAGGAGGCGCCGGAGTGGCACGGCTGAACCATTCGAGGCGATAGTGGGCGACCATGACGGCGGCATCGGATCGAGCTCGACCCCTTCCGGCCAGTCGGCGCTCCAGCGATCGCTGATCATCTGCCAGTGCTGCCGAAGCGATCCCTTATTCAGGTCACTCACCCGCACCGGAGGCAGCACGAATCTGCCGTCGCGTGAAGCTGCTGTTGCGGCCTCGAAACCGTCATCGGCGCTGATGATCAGCATGGGTTCACCGTGTTGAGTGAGCGCTGCGAGCATGAGCGGGTGCTGGAGGGCACTTGCCGACACCGGAAGAATCAAATGCCGGCGCTTCTCCCGCAGTTGTTCTCGGATACCGACCATTACTGGAATATCGACGGCATCGGTGCGGGTCGACGGAAGGTGAAGTGCGTACCAGATGGCCGGCAGGATCGGCACAAGCTCCGAATCGAAGGTCGTTGCGGGATCATCCGTCCCAGGGGTGAACTCGTGAGAAATGGGCTCATAGTCATCATCGATGTCGCTGCTGACGGGACAAACGACCAAGTAGATAGGCCTGGGGAAGCTAAATCTCGCAGAGTTCTCCCCTGTCCGCGCGTCGCCGTTCACTGAGAACGCCCGACGATGTGCTCGAATGAAGACAGGGTGTACTCGGCGATGGACGGCGGCGCGAGCCTGCCTTCGATCCGGAGCCCCTCGACGGCTGATCTCATGTCGCCATCCCTACGTTCTTGGTCACATCGCGGTTGTCACAGTGCCCTTCGAGACTAACGGGCACTGCTCTCACGCCGTGGCTTGAGATGTTGAGCCACCTAATCGTCAACCGCAGTCCGACGAGACGTGGGCAGATTCACCCCGCTGCCTCTGGCGGTGTTCGCCAACCTGGGCTCTGGTCAGAAGCACGAGGCTGGTGGGACCAATCGCAAGGAACTTGAGAGCGTTCCAACAGAGCAAGAAAACCAGTAGGTTGAGCCAGCCAGGGCCGCCGTCCGCGAGCGAGTTGGTACAGATGCCCGCGAGAAGCAGGTACGGGCCCGCAAGGAGCATCGCGGGCACGCCCCACTTGAGTCCTCGCCTTGTGCGGATCGCATCGAGGAGGATGTTGGTGGGCATGTAGCGGCGGAGGAACCCCCGGGCATAGATGCTGGCGTTTCAGAGTGGACGGATCATGACAGCAGTCCTCTCCAAAGGATCTGACGACAAAGAACCTTGAAGGACTGCCCGAATTGGGCGATCATGCCGTCACGCTCGGGGAGACGGCGACACATATTTGAAAGCCGCCTTGCTTACACAGTCCACTGTAAATCGGACTCCGGACATTGGGAAGTGGCAGCCGGATCAGCATCTTGGACGAGTTCACAGCACGCGTCCGGTGCCCGTACGCCTCGGTGAGGGTGGCGTTGTCTCCTCTGTGGGCTGCGTATTGCTCTTGATCCTCACCAGCGCGGCGCTGGCTCGTGCGGCGTCGATCTTTTGCGCGTCGCTGTCCGGTGCCGCACCGAGTGGTTCGTTCCCGGTGATGTCGTAGCGGTCGCGGTACGCTGCGATGGTTCGCGCCTGCTGCCGCCAGCTCACTGCCACCTCCGCTACGCCAGGTTCCTTGCCGATCGCTACCACCCACTCCTCTCCCTCCCGGAGGGCTTGGTCCAGGACTGCATCGGCGCGCTGTCGGATCAGTTCTCGTCGCTCAGTGAGTGCCTTCTGCATCTCGGCTGTCATAGGACCGACGGCTTCGGGGATCAGGCCTGCGATCAAACGGGGAGCCCTACGACCACGACCTGATCCTGCAGGGCGGTCGGTGGCGCGCGCGAGGCGGTGGTGAAGTACGGCGGCAATGTCGTCCGCGTCTCCGAATCCTCTTGCTTTGGCGAGGCGCGGAAGTAGCGCGTCGACATCGTGGTGGTTGGCTTGCGCGCGGCGGAGTTCTGCGGTGAGTGCTCCGAATGTGTCGGAGCGGATCGTGTCTTCGGCTTCGTCCGGGGTGAGACCGGAGCTTCGGATCAGGGATGCCCAACGGTCGTGCTGGGCGGCTTGCGCGATGGTCTCGTACTCGGCCGCGAGCTGCGCCACCGATCCCCACGTTTCTTGCTCGGCGGTGATCGTCTCGTGCGCGGAGAGTTCGGCGCCGACGTGCTGCAGCACCCCGTAGAGCACACTCCGCGCTGTCGCGTCGGGGTTGTCAGCAGGGTGCGGCCCGTCGTGGGAACCATCAGGCAGGTCGGTAGCGACATAGACGAGGTTCGCTTGGCGTCCGCGGGTCATCGCGACATACAAGTTCTCCCTTATAGTGCTCGCATCGGCGAGTACGTGGGCGGTGTTGGTGGTGATGCCCTGTGCGCGGTGCGCGGTCACCGCGTATCCGAGATCGACATCGTCAGCCACATACCCGACCGGCAACACCACTGACCCACCAGGACGCATGCCTGCCCGGCGAACAGTGAGGGAGCCGTCATCGCGAACGCCGGTGACCACCCATCGGTCGCCGTTGCGCACCCAACCGCGGCCAGAGTTCAGGCGCCGATCGTTGCGACGGGTGATGATCGTGTCGCCGATGGAGGCTCGGGAGGTGTCGTGGAGTTCGACTTCGCGGAGTGCATTCACGGTGCCGTCGAGGATGAGGTCTGCGCGGGCGCGCTGGTTCAAGGCGTGCACGGATTCGTTGGAGTCGGCGATCAGGACGGTCGCGATCCCGGCGAGGGTGTCGGTGCGCCAGGCGGCGTAAGCGGCGTCAATCATCGCCTCAGTGTCACCCCCGGTGATGCGGTCGTGGTCGGCGTAGATGTCGATCGCTGCAGTGCGGCCGTGACGGAGATCAAGCGAGGCGGTCTTCTCCCACTCGTTCACGAACCGGTGCACGTCGACCAGTTCGGGAGCGTCGTCGCGGTCGTGGACGAGGAGGGAGAACGCGCCACCTGCGGTGACGGATTGGAGTTGCGCCGAATCCCCCACCAACAGCACCTTCGCTCCTGCCTGGTCGGCCAGAGCGGTGATCCGGTCGAGGGAGAGCGTGCCTGCCAGGGAGGCTTCGTCGATGATGACCAGCTGACCCTTCCGGAAAGTCGCGCCGGTGCGCTGATGGGTGTCCCACCATTTCGCGGTGTTCTCCGTCGTGATACCGAGGTCGTCCGCGAGGACCTGCGCTGCGACCGCCGACGGGGCGAGACCGACAACGCTGCCGCGGCCGTGCTCTCGCTCCCACGCGGTGCGAAGTGCACGCATGGCCGTTGTCTTCCCGGCCCCAGCGGGCCCGACCAGCACATCGACTACTCGCCCCGACACAGCCACCGCCGCAAGCGCCGCGGCCTGATCCTCACCAAGCATTCGCCCTTCACGGACGGGGCGGTCGGTCACCTTCTGCACGACATCAATGGGCACGGTCGGCGCGGTGGCACTTCGCGCGCGCTCGAGGAGCCGGTCTTCTGCGGCGAGGAGTTCTTCTGAGGTGTACACCGTGGATGCCTTCGGATGGAAGGCGCTCGTACCATCAGGCCGGCGGAACACCGCGGGACTGGTCGCAAGCTCAGGCGGGGTCAGTCGCAGCGAGGCGGCTTCGGCGGCATCCACGACCATCCCGACGATGGCTTCACGATCCCTCGTGGTGGCGAAACGGTAGGGCATGGTCTGGCGGGCGGCTTCGGCGGTGAGGTTCCACCGACGCCAGGTCGACCGTTTCTCCCCCACCGCCTCAACGACGCTGCGCCCGAGCTCCGCGACAACATCCAGCGGCACATCGTCGGCACGTAGCACTAGAGGCGCGTCGTTCGCAGTGACGGTGCGGGCCCAGGTGGTGGCGTCTTCACCGAGAAGGTGGGTCGCTCGTGCGCGCCACTCTGCGGTGAGATCGGCCAGCGAGCGGACTTGCTTCTCGGGACGAGTGGCGAGCGTTGCCTGTGCGCGTAGCTTGATCACGGTGGTCGGCGAGGGTTGCCGTCCGTGGCGCTCGACGTACTCGGCGATCAGCCGGTTCTTCTCTTGCTCGATCTGCCGCGAGCGCGACGAGAAATCGACCACGAGCTTCTCTGGCACCGCCGAGATCGCCCACGCAGGGTTTCGGTCACGCCCCATCTCGCGAGCCTCCCATCCGACGCCGAAGGCACGGGTGAGGTGGTCGGCGAACACAGCCTCATGCAGTTCCGACAGGGCAACCGTTGCAGCGTGCAGAGGACGGCCGTCGAGGGACCGCCACTTTCCGTCGTGAGCGGTCTGCACCTTGTTCGAGATCACGACATGTGTGTGAAGGTGGGGGTCGCCGGCTCTGCTGTCGTAGTGATCGAACGCGGTCGCGATCATTCCAGTCACGTCGACCTGCGCAACAGCCCCGTTGCGGCCGACCGCGCCGACACGGGTTGCGGCAACCTCCCGCTCCATGAACGCAACCATCTCCGCAACCGCTGCGTGGTGCGCGCCCGCAATCAGCGATTGCGTGCCCGAATCCGACACCGCCCACAACACCGACGCGGACTTCGGAATCGAGAACGTGAAGTCAAAGCCTGCAACCGCCTTCCGCGACCCCTTCGCCAGCTCCTCGGCCTCGATTGCAGCGACCGCTTCTGCTCGTTCGGTCACGCCGAGGTCTCCGTCGAGCTTGGCGGTACGCTTCTGGATACGCTCGATTGCTGTCGGATAGTTCCGGTACGCGGACCCGAGTGGGTCGCCGGTCACGGGGTCACGGCCCATGCCGACCAGGAGCTGGAGTTGAGTCTCGGTGACTTGATCGCCCACCGTGATCGCACCGCTACCAAGCGCGGTCACAGCCGAGCCGAGCCAGCGGCCGGGCGGGCTGCCCTTCTCCGCGTAGTAGCGAGTCAGAGGTGTTGAAAGGGAACGGTCCCCGTCACCGGAGGCGACGGTGCGTAGCAGGTACTTGTAACCGTCCCCCGCGCTCATCACGCGCATCGAAACCGTCATGCTCGTAGGTGTTCGAGGACTACCCCGCGAAGGTATCGCAAGGCCCGCATCACGCCGTCGATAAAGTTGGACTATGAAGACCCCGGCCGCGCGCATCGTCCTGACAGTTGCTGCTGTCGTGGTCGCGGCGTTCGGGCTGTTCTCTGCAAGCGTCGCCATCTGGGGATCGTGGTGGAGGTTCCCCGATATGCCGACCGCCGAAGAATGGCAGGCCGCATTTGGGGCATCGGCTCTCGTTGCATTGGGATTCGCGTGGTACCAGATTCGACAGGTCGATCAGTCGAACAAGGCATTGATCGCCTCGAACGAGTTGGCCCGCCAAGTCAACATTGAGGCCGTCAGGCCCAGGGTGCAGGTTGCCCTGGAAGCTAGTCGCTTCGTTCAGAAGGATCGTGGTGCAGCGGCGACGGGCACGCTCTACATCGCCGTGCGAAATATCGGAGTGAGTCCTGCAAGCGATGTTCGGCTAAACGTGAGTCCGCCATTCACGTCGCTAGAGTCGTTCTTCAAGCCCGGAATGATGAGCGAGCACTTCGCCGATGTAAACGAGACCTTCAACGGTGAGGTGCACTTCGCGACGCTCAACTCGGGCAACTCCTACATATGGTTTCTCGGACGCGTGCCGGAGCTGTTCCAAGACGACTCTGGAATCCCGCGTCGCTGGGAGGTCGAAACCGAGTACACGGGAACTGCATCTCCAGGACCGTTCCGCGAGACGTTCGTTCTTGACCTCGATGTCGAGAAGCGCATCGAGTTGCCCGTCGACCCACTCGTGCGAATCGGCAAAGACATCGAGGTCGTCGGAAGCCACCTCAAAGCGATCAAGGGCGTTGCACCAAGAGAACTCACACTGAGCGATGACTCCGTCAAGGCCCTTAGTCGCAATCTGCGGATACGGTCCTCGGCAGTTCGCGCTCGGCGAGCGCCTGCTTGGCTGCTAAGACGTCGTTGACACCCCAGTAGTGCGGCGAGCGCAACCCGTCAGCGATCTGCTCAGGTTGCAGACATGCGCTTTGTCTGTGTCGACATAGATCCCGGTTGCGGCTGCAATTCGCAGGTCGACACGATCACTCCCGGACTCAGCGACGAGCGTGTACTACGCGCCGGAGATCGTATAGCCGGAATGCTTCGCTCAAGGTCATGGTTGCGGCTGCGATGGCGGGGCCGACATCGTTGTCGAGGTCACCGCGGAGGCGCACGATCGAACCGCCCGATTCCTCGCGTACGAGCTCGTTTCGGTCAAGCCGCGTGATGCCGAAGTGGTACTGCGCGTGGGCAGCCGCACTGCCTGATCGCCAGATCGCCTGCGTTGCACCGACTAGGAGGTCGTCATCTACGCCGTGCATGTGCTGCGCCACCCAGTCGATCGCTCCAGTCTGATGGAATCGCATTTTCGTGACGTCCTCTTGCACTCCGAGTGCAGTAGCGACCTTCTGTAAGTCGGCTTGCCGCTCGCGCAGCTGCTCCAGAAGTCCGGTGCGAGCCTCCTCGGGTTTGCCCTCGGGGATCTGCATGTCGCGGAACGATGTGAGCTGAACACGGAGGTCGTCGGCACGAAGCCTCAGCGCCCTCCCGCGACGTTCTTGCCGTGTTGGCGGCGCGAGGACCCACACAGCGTTCACGGCCGCGACGAATGCGGTCCGCGCAACGGTCATGTAGGCGGTCGGGTACATCGTGCTCGTTGATCGCATGGCGTTGATCGCGAAATCCAGGTGCTCGGAGGAGATGCACATCGAGTACCAGACGGGGTTCTCGACACTTAATCCGTCGACTGAATCGGCTGCGAGCGAGCTTCCCGGCTCAGAGGACATTGGATCCTCCGCACGCCTACGCCAAGCAGCGACCGCTTCCGAGATGCGGTCCAGACGCCTGAGCCATTCGTTGCCTTCGGTCGGTTGAGGCTGCTGTGTGGGTCGCCGCTTCGTCATGGCCGCACTTTATCTCCGACGTCTGACGAGTCAGGCGGCGCGCCTCGCTTGCAAGACGCGTGACAGCTGATCAGTGCGCCAGCTCAAGGCGCCTGAAGATGCACGCGGGCTCATCTCATATGCTCCGCGCTGAGGGGGTGATGCTAGGTAACGCGCACGCGCTGAATGATCAAACGCCAAACTGCAGGCACGGAGATCGCTCTGCTTCAGTCAAAGACCGCTGTTGATAGCCAGGCGCTGACACTCGAACGCCAACGCTCAGGGTCAGAATTCCATGCCAGCGAATGGCCCGCCTCGAACGCAACTAGTTCGACGAAGCCAGGACGGCGATCCCGGAGGGCTTGAGACACCGCAGGGGGGACCGAATCGTCCCGATCGCCGTGCAGGATCAAAGTCGGCACGGTGAGTTCTCGGGCTCGCTCGATCCAGTCCATCTCCCGAAGCGAAACGGCCCCCGGCAGCCCGGCTATACGAGCGAGCGGATCAAGCGTCAACCAGGGCAACGAGAGACGGCCCGCCACAGCAGGCAGTCCGCTTCGTACACAATTGGCCTCGATCACCTCGATCCAACTGAGCACTGGAGAGTCCAGTACCAGCGCGGTTATCACCCCCGCAGACCGCATCCGATCGGCAACGCGCAGAGCAATGGCAGCGCCCAACGACCATCCAAAGAGAACGATCCGCTCAGCGCCCTGTTTGACGGCATAGTCGACAGCAGCCTCGACATCGTCGGCCTCCGAGTAGCCCAGCGTTGAGCGACCCTTCTCAACGCTCGGCCCCTCACCGTCATTGCGGAAGCTGACGACGAGCGACGTCCAGCCAAGCTCAGCAGTCACCTGCACACCGCGCAGCGTTCCTCGTCGGCGCCCGCCCATGCCATGGACGTGAATCGCCCATGTCGCCGCGCGGTGCTCGCCGTCGGCGAGCCATGCCGGGGCCGGACCCGCGGGCGTAGTGACGAAGACCTCCCGCACGCTGAGGCCCGCTGCCGCGGGGCTATCGAAGTAGATCCCGCTCCACGAAAAGGATGCCCCCAGAGATGGGAGTCGGTCGGACGCGGCGTGCGTCACAACCCGAGCGATCTGGCCAGGCCCTCGATCGATCACTTCGTCGGAGACTCGTACCCACTCCCCCGTTTCGAACCACAGGCTGAATATGCCTGGCGCGGCCGTGGAGCGAGTGCGGTCGAGAATCAGCAAACGCCGATCCCCGTCAGTCTCGATATCTCGAAGCCTCAAGTCGAAGGTTCGAGACCCGACCGCCGACGTTAACTTCCGAGCGAGGACCCAGCCGAGGCTCATCGCACCCGCACCGAGGAGCACCATGCTCGCTACAACGATGCGCCTCATGTTCGATCTCGTTCGTCGGGAGAGCGCGGCGCAACGACCGCGGGTTTTCCGTTGGCATCTGCGCCGCTGCTTCCGAGGAGGTGACGTTCCGCCTGCTCAAGTAGCGTCACTTCCGCTTTAGTGAGCTCGAACGCAGTACGCGGGTCGATCATCGCGTCTCTGATCTCGACGATCTCACGGTGGAGGCGGCTTTCTTCGTCTTCGATTTGCGATGTCGAAGACTGCGCCGTACTGAGACCTGGCCGCACTCGCACAGCCTGATGCCACAGTGAGTCGAGTCGCTGCAACATCTCGGCCGTTCGCGCGCGACGAGCCCGCTCCTGCAAGTTGCGGACCATCGGCTGCATGGCGAAGCCCGCACACAGGAAAAGAAAGGCGAGGAGAGACAGCGGCCCGTACGCGGCGCTGACGGAGCGCATGAATTGAAGATTACCGGTAACGTGCGCCAGATCCATGGTGATCACGGCGACGCTGAGCGCGATACCTGAGCTCGAGCCGATGAGAAGCAGCAAAGCGGGAATCAGCTGCGCCCCTTTACCGATGCGGAACTGCCTCATCGCCAGTGTGAGCATCGCACCCAAGATGATCCCGCAGTAGGTGAACATAATGATCGAGTACGCCGCGACCCACGGCTGCGCACCGAGGTCGCGCATGAAGGTCACAGTCGTCGCCCCGCGATCGATGAGGAAGAACGCCATTGTTGTGCCGACGAGTGCGGTGAACAATGCGGGGCGACCGACCGCTGCGCGCACCAGCCGCGGACGGTACTCGCCAGCCTTCATCGCCGCTCGTCCGAGGAAGAAGAGCCCGATGATCAGAAGGCCATCCGAAAACAGCATTCCGTAATTCGTCGATCCCAGCAAACCATCGACGGCGACGTAGACGGCGTCGACGTTGAGTGTCATGGCGACAGCGATCGTGAGGGCAGCGTGGGTAATACTGCGGTCCGTCCGCCGGCGGCGAAAAATGAGCAGGCTCGCCACGAGCACCCACAAGAGCGTCGCGATGAGCGTCTGGATCATCCGAAGATTTCCGAATAACGAGACTCCGCGAAGACAGACCCCCGAATACCCGCCGCGAGCCGGTCTGCCAGTGACTCGGCTGCAATCTCGGTGTCGGTGTCGAAATCCTGGCGTCTGAGTAGACGCGCTCTGGTGTGCGGTGGGATGTCTGGCAGCAGAGCGTCCACGACGGAACATTCGTCGCCGTCGCAGTGTCCGAGCAGTATGTGAGCGAACTCGTGGAGCACGAACTGTTGTTGATGCAGGACCGAGTCGCTGTGCGCATGAAGGATCACGTCCTCTGCTCCGGTCGTCAGCCAAATCGCGCAGACGCCATCATGGTCGCCCAACGCACTCAGCTCGACGACACGGAGCCGCCGTCGTCTGCGCCGTCTCACAGCGCTAAGCAAGTCATCAAACGTGAAGACGCTACCCAGGGCGAGATCCGTGATGGCCGTCGTCACGACCTCATCCATATTCACGGTGTGCTCACTCTCTTCGAGGGCATCTACCGGCGCCCACTCCGCTTCGCGGGACGTCGTCACTACTCGACTGCGTGCGCCATTTCCTCATCTAGGAACTTACTGATGGCTTGGAGTGCTCTCGGCGAGATATCTCCAAGGGTGCGAGCCGCGTAGGTCTTGACCTTCGCAGCGCGCATCGAGCGCACAAGGTCTAGCTGCGCGCTAACTTTTGCTGGGACCGCGGCCCCGTCCGCGCCCAACAGGAAGTCGGCGTCGACGTCAAAGAATGCCGCCAGCCCCTCAAACACCTCTGGGTCTTGCACGTACCGGTGGCCGTTCACCATGTAGGTCCAGCGCGATCTCGACAGGTTGGTGCCGCGGTCACCCAAGTAGGCGGCAATCTGCGAGTACGTCGGTTCAGCACCAGACTCCGCGATCGCGACGTCAAGCAGTAGCCGCAGGCGTTTCGCGAGATCCGCTGCCGCATCCTTGCTCTCGTCTTCGGCCATGCTCGCTGACCTCCTTTGTGCATGCTCAATCTACCCGTTGAGCATGACCAAATCAACAGTTGCGCATGCTCAACGTCGATGTTAGAACTAAGACCCCAGGCCGTTTGAGCATGCTCAACGCTCGTGACGTGGCGTGATCGCACTCCTGCTCAAAGGGAGGTGAACGATGCCCAGAATCAGGACGATGACGATTGCGCGCTCTGCCAAGCTCGCGCGCAACGAGCGTGCACGAGCCGTGCGGCCGCATCTCTCATCGTTCTCTCGCGGGCGCCCGCGCCCACCTCTCTGGTGTGTCGCCGCGCCCCTCCCGGTTGCGGCGTCCCAGAGAGGAGGCCATCCGATGGTCGCGACCGAAGATCGTCGCGCAGCGCGCGAAGCCAAGCTTGACGAGGTCCACGAGAAGCTGGCGGATGCCGTCGATCGGCTTGTGTCTGGGGACGATTGGGCGAAAGTCCTCACCTTCGCGGCCCGATTCCGCAGCCGCTCCTTCAACAACACCTTGCTGATCTGGATACAGCACTCCATGGCGTACGAGGCAGGACTCGTATCGGAGCCGATGCCGTCATGCGTCGCCGGGTACAAGCAGTGGCAGAAGCTGGGGCGCCAAGTAGAGAAGGGCCAGCCCGGCTATCAGATCCTCGCCCCCGTCACCGGTCGCTTTGCTTCATCAAGTCCATCTGATCCGGCGTCGTGGCGACGACTCAATCGGTTCGAGAAGCCGCGTCCCGGCGAGATTGTGCGCTCGAAGATAATCGGTGTTCGCCCCGCGTACGTGTGGGATGCCTCCCAGACTTCCGGCGACGCGTTTCCGACGCCGCCGACGCCGACTCTGCTGAAGGGCGAGGCTCCATCCCGACTCTGGGAAGGCCTCGCTCAGCAAATCACCTCTGCCGGGTTTGCTGTACTCGATGTGGAGCACGAGGACATGATCTTTGGCGCGAACGGCGTCACGGACTACACCGAGAAGACGGTCAAGGTCCGCAAGAACATGGATCCCGCAGCGCGTGTGAAGACGCTCGCCCACGAACTCGCTCACGTGCTCATGCACGGCCCGGATCAGGATGTGGTGAGACGGCATCGTGGTATCGGCGAGGTGGAGGCCGAGTCGGTCGCGCTCATGATCGGTGCCACCCACGGCATAGATACCAGTGACTACACGATTCCGTACGTGTCGACCTGGGCAGCGCAGGTGGACGGGCAGGAGCCAGCCGAGATCGTCCGCGCAACGGGCGAACGGGTCCGCGCCGCTGCCATGAGAATTCTGGACCAGCTCGACACCGAGATGCTCGGCGACGGTACCCCGCCAGGACTTGAACGTGCGTCGACGCGGACCGGTGCGCCCATCTCGAACCGCGCGAGCCATGCACCGGTGACCTCGACGGACGCGCAGCGTGCGGCTCTGACCGAATCGCGGACGCTGCGATGAACGCCGCCGCGTTCGCTCAGACACTCGATGGCTCGGGCCGCGGGCTCTCGACAGCTGAGAGCGCGCTCGCTTACGCGGCTCACGGCATCCCCGTGTTCCCGTGCGCTGCGCGCGGGAAGCGCCCCGCGGTGGCTGGAGGATTTCACGCCGCCAGCACGAACTCTGTGCTGGTGCGGCGATGGTGGACGGCGGTACCCAGCGCGAACATCGGAATCCCGACCGGCGCCGCATCGGGCCTCGTCGTGGTTGACGTTGATGTGCACGGCCCCGTCGATGGCTACGAAGCGTTGGATCGCGCGCGAGCCGAAGGTCTCGTGGACGGCTGGACTGCTGCGGTGCGAACCCCGTCTGACGGTTTGCATCTGTACTTCCCCGCGGCGAGCGGGTCGGAGCAGCGGTCCTGGCAATGCGCACGAGCGGGCATCGACTTCCGCGGCGACGGCGGTTACATCATCGTTCCGCCGTCAAGTCGAGTGATCGACGGGCGTCGGCGGTGGTATGAGGTCCTTCGGCTCGCCAGTGAAAACGTGCATGGGTTCAACGCGGAGCGACTTCGCGACTTCCTCGATCCTCCCCACAGGCTGGATCAGGCCCGTAGCGGCGAGTCGGCGATACGATCGGGCGATGTGCAGCGTCTCGCCGAGTGGGTTACTCGGAGGCAGGAAGGCGAACGTAACCACGGGGTCTTCTGGGCCGCTTGCCGGATGGCGGAGCAGAGTGTTCCCCCGTTCGAAGCGCTCGATGCGCTGACGGCGGCCGGTGCGCAGGCCGGGCTCACTGAGCGCGAGGTGACGACGACCGTCCGCTCTGCCTACCGAAGTGTTCAGGGCGCACCGGCCAGGCAGCTAGCTCCTGCGTCGTCGGCGACACCACACAGGCCATCAAGTGGCACAGAGTCACGGGCACTGGCATGAGGAATATCGGGGGGCGACGGGTGGCCGTCATGACAGCCGTCGCGGGCACGGTATTCATCGCCGCCGGAGCGTTCTGGCTGTCATTCACCTCGCTTGCGGACCTTGCCGCGCGCTCAGGAATCGGCGACGGGCAGGCGTGGGCATGGCCGCTCATCGTCGACGGGGTCATCGTCGTCTCGACTGTCGCCGTCGTCGCCCTCGCCGATGCACGAGCCGCCTGGTATCCATGGACGCTCCTCGCGGGCGCTGCGTCAGTATCCGTGACCGCGAACTCGCTTCATGCCGTCGTCGCCGCCGATTCAGACGTGCCCGGCTTCCTCGCCGCGGCCGTCGCAGCCGTGCCACCGGTGGTCTTGCTTGCGATCACTCATCTGACGGTGCTCCTGATCCGCGCGCCAGAAACCGTAGGTCCGAGCGAGTCGGTGACGTCGGTCTCGCCGCAGGAGCGCGCAGCGGCATTTCGGGCGGAGGGATGGTCGAACAAGCGGATCGCCCGCGAACTTGACGTTCACCCGTCGACGGTGGGCCGCTGGTTCGCCAGCGCACCTATCGAGCAGGAACGGATGGACGCCGCATCCGCCACATCCGAGGAGGGACCGCCATGAGCGAGATCGAGAACGAAACGACGCGCATCGCTGATCGAGATGGCGACAGCGTCGCGACCGTGCCCGAGACCGTCGAAGCAACAAGCGTCCGTCGTCACCATCGCGCCGCGACACTGGATCCTGCGTCATACCGCGGCCGCGGCGTCGAGTGGGTGCGCCCGACAGATCTGATCGCACACGGCGGTTCCCGCATGGCAGGAGCGGGCATCACCTTCCAAGCTGAGCTACATCGACGCACCCGTGCGGCGACGACGACCAGCATCCGCGGCATTGCGGAGCGGGCGCGCCGGCTCCCGCCCGTGTCCGCGTTCGGACACGGTTCCTCGCGACGCGGAGCAGAGCGCGGCGCGGTCGGCGCAGCCTGAACAACAAAGCGTGAAACGACCTGATGGGCACTTCACCGGCATCCAAGACCTCCGCAGCTGCGGAGCGCGTGCGCACCTGCGTGTCAGGAGGTGCCTTCGACATGACCCATCACAGCTCACCGGCGCGCGAGGATTACAGAACGAGCGAAGGGCTGCGCGCCCTGCTCAATCGCCTGCATCACGCGGGTGCTCGCGCCTGGGCGCACGACCGCGTTGCCGCTGATCTCGCCGTGTTCTCGGCCGAAAAGTACGGCGCCTTGGCACGTAAGCACGGCCTCGACCCCTGGGAGGCAGCGTCGGCAGCATTCGATGTCATGCGCACCCGCTCCGCACGAGAAGCAGACGATCCGTGGGCCGTCGTCACTCGCGGTGTTCAAATCACCTGCATCGCCGAGGAGCGCGGGCAAGGCTTGCTGTGCGCGACTCACCAAGCTCGCCGCCCGCACGTCTCCGCGTTTCACGACCCCGAACGGTTCGCCGATCGAGAGACTCCGCTGGCCGATTACCATCCGGCTTTCCACGTCCGAGACGACTATCCGAGCACTCAAGACGACGACGCCTCCGATGCACCCGAGGACGTGGACACTGCCCAGCGTGCGATCGAACTGTCGATCGTCCTGTTCACGACATTGGGATGGCCGGAGAGCACTGCGCGCGCAGCGATCGAGTACGTCTGCGCCGCGGTCGCGCGGGCCGGGTCTCGACAGAGCGCCTGCGAGCTGCTGCGCCGCGACAAGCACGCCCGAGCGCTGCTCGATCTGCCTGCCGACTCGTGGGCGGCACTGCTGCGTGTGCTGCTCGGGCATCCACATCCTGCATACCGGTCGACCAGCACCGGTCGCGGCATCCTGTTCCGTCTGATCGTCGGCGACTCGCTGCCCGCATTGCTCAGTGACGACGACTTGGTGATGACGATCGCGATGTCCACGCCCACGCACGGGGGCAGGCGATGAGCACGGACCACGGGCATATCGAACTGGAACGGTCGGTCGACTCCATTCGCGTCGGGCGACGCCACCGGACGGAACTCGGCGACCTCGCCTCGCTTGCCGCGTCAATCGAGCGGGACGGCCTGCTGCAACCGATAACCGTCACGCCAGAAGGGATCCTCGTCTGCGGTGCACGGCGACTGGCCGCGATCAAGCAACTCGGGTGGCTGCACGTCAAAGTGTGGGTGCGTTCGGGCATCTCGGGAGACCTTGGGTACCTGCTTGCCGAGCAAGACGACAATGTGCTCCACAAGCCGCTCACTCAATTGGAGAACGCGACTCTGTACCGAGAGATCAAGACGCTGATGGCAGAGGATGCCGCTCGCCGCCAGGAAGCGTCGCGCTTCAGCAGGGAGAACCAGCCCGGAGATGACGGTGCCGCAAATTTTGCTGCACCGTCAGAGGCTGTGGGCGACGCACGCGAACAGGCCGCTGCGATGATCCCAGATGGCCCCTCCCACACCACGCTCGAGAAGATCAATTACCTCCAGCGCCTCGTCGACGATGAGACCCAGCCCCAGTCCGTGCGCGAGGGCGTCGCAGCCGAGCTGGAGCTCATCGGATCCGGGTCAGCCGTGCACCCGAGCTACGAGCGGGCACGCCAACTCGTCGCTGCGGCGCAGCCCGGCGCGAGCGGGGCGAACGTGGCGAAACTCGCCGAGGAAGCCCTGGCTCGCATCAAAGGCAAGCGGATGCCCAAGCGACGCCCGTCGCCAAGCCCCGCTGCACGTACGGACGGTGATGATCCGTGGCCCGTGCGCGCGTTCGTCGTGACGTGGACGGAGCTCGACGGCTGGTGGCGGCACTTCACCGTCGACGACCTGGCTCAACAGCTCAGCGACGCCGAGGTCGACCTCTTCCTCCACGTCGTTGATGCCACGGTCGACGTCGCTGCGCAGCTCCGAGCATTTCGAAACGACGCCGGCTCAGACACCGAGACGACAGCGCGGAGCCTTCGCGCGATCTGACCAGGGGTCAGGGCTGCGCACCTACCCGGCATGAAGCACCTGAAGGCTCCCCGTTCACGCCGCACCCTGGTCGCACAGATCGCCGTCGCGGTGATGGCCGTTCTCGTCGTCGCTGTCGGCACCTACGGACTCATCACCGGATCACCCGAGCCGGAGGACTCGCCGGAGCCGACCTCGGCGAGCGCCGCGCCGACCACCGAGCAGTCTCGTCGACCTGCCACCACGGCACCGCGACTTCCGACGATCCTGCCCTCTCGAGATGCAGAGACGTTCGCAGGCAGCGTCGCGACGGCGCTGTTCACGTGGGACACCGGCATCGGTTTCGTTCCCCTCAACTACACTGACGTCATCCTCGACGTCGCCGATCCGACCGGTGCCGAGCAGCCGGGGCTCGCGGCCGACATCGCCACCTACCTGCCGACGCAGAACGCATGGGTGCAGCTGCGTCAGTACGCGACGACGCAACGTCTGGAGATCACGTCGATGTACGTGGCGGATGCCTGGCCTGAGGCGCGCTCGCAGGCACGGCCCGGACAACTCCCCGAAGGCGCGACTGCGTACACGATCGAGGGCATCCGTCACCGCGCTGGCACCTGGAACGGCGATCCGATCACAGCTCAGCAAGAGGTGGCGCTCACCGTTTTCATCGCTTGCCCGACCGATGACAATTGCTACGTTCTGCGGCTGTCCGAGCTGAACAACCCGCTCCGATAGGACGGCCGACTCATGCTGAAGAAGCTTGCGATCGCACTCATCGCACTCGTGTTCCTCGCGCCGACACTCGGACTCGTCGCGGTCGGTCTGGTCACAAACCCCGCCGTCATTGCGTGCCTCGCCTCGACGGGTCTCACCGTCGGCCCCATTCCGGATTCGCTTGTGGTGACGACGGCGAACGGAGGGACCTTCACACTCAATCGGCAGCAGCTCACTCACGCGGCTACGATAATCTCTGTTGGGTCGCGGATCGATGGCGTCACCCCCGATGGCGTCCAGATCGCGCTCATGGCTGCGCTCACCGAGTCAACGCTGCGGCAGCTGGCGAACACGAGCACCTACCCAGAGTCCGGCGACTATCCGAACGATGGAAACGGATCCGATCACGATTCGCTCGGTCTGTTCCAAATGCGCCCGCAATCCGGATGGGGATCGGTCGCCGAGTTGATGGATCCGGCGTATCAAGCTGCGGCGTTCTTCGGCGGACCGACGGGACCGAACTATCCCTCCCCGCGTGGCCTGCTCGATATCCCCGACTGGCAGAACTTGAGCAAGGGCGAAGCCGCGCAAGCGGTTGAGGTATCCGGATTCCCCGACCGGTACAACAACTACGAGCCGGTCGCCGAAAAGATCCTCGCGACTCTCACTAGCGTCACCTCGCAACTTGCCGGGAGCACTCCTGCGCCGACCGCGAGCGCTGCGGAGTCGGCCCGCGTCGTGTTTCCATTGCCGGAGGACACCTGGGTACTCACCGGCAACTTCGGCCCGCGAGTCGACCCGTTTACCGGAGAGAGCGCCTTCCACTCCGGCACCGACCTCGCTGCGCCGGATGGAACGCCGATCCTCGCGGCCGCGGACGGAGTCGTCACAGTCGCCGAGTTCTCCGGCGGGTACGGCGGGCTCATTGTGATCGAGCACCGCATCGACGGCGTCACCGTTGCGACCGCGTATGCGCACATGTGGCAGAGCGGCATCCATGTCACCGTCGGCGAGCACGTCATCGCCGGTCAACACATCGGCGACGTCGGCTCCTCCGGGCGCTCGACCGGCGCACACCTGCACTTCGAAGTCCGTCCAGGTGGCACGAACGCCGAAGCGGTCGACGCCGCAAAGTGGCTCAACGACCACGGCGCCGCAGACCTCCCAGAGCCCACCGCAGGCGCCGGGTGCTCGGCACTGGGAGGGGGCCAGTGATGAACGTGTTCCCCGACTTCGGGGGTCTCGGCGGTATCGATGACCTCAAAGTCGCCATCGGTGCTGCACTCACGATCATCCTGATCGTTGCCGTGCTCATGATCATCATCTCCGCGATCGTCTGGGCGATCGCTACTTGCACCGGCAACCCCGCTCTTGCGGCGAAAGCGCGCAGCGGGGTCTTCGTCGCGCTTGGTGCAGCGGTGCTCGTTGGCGGGTGCGTGTCCTGGATGAACTGGCTCATCAGCGTCGGCGAACAGCTCTGACCTCATCGCCCCGTGTGCGAATCGGCATGCGACTGGTTACGAGACCCAGGAGCGAAGCCTCAAGGATTCCGGTGGTGAGGCGCTGCACACCTGGCTCTCGACCATCTTTCGCCTACCGCCCGTGGCGGTGTTCATGCCAAGGAGCCACCGTGTTCGAACTCATCGCGACCGTCGCCACCGCCCTGCCGATGGACATCGACATCACTCCGAACGACTCCGGTCTACCCGGGATCGCGCAGCTACGCACGATCGTCGGCGCCGTCATGACGGTCGGGCTCGTCCTGTCCGTGCTCGCGCTGATCGTGGCCGCGATCGTCTGGGGATTCGGGTCGAACTCGTCGAACCCGCACCTTGCCTCACGAGGCAAGCTCGGCGTGCTCGTCTCCTGTGGTGCTGCGGTCATCTGTGGCGCGTCCGTGACGTTGATCAACTTCTTCTGGAACGTCGGACAGCAGGTCTGAGGCCACTGGGTCGTAACCCGTTGGGAACCCCGCGATGAGTGTCTGCGATATCCCCGTCATCTCCACCGTGTGCGATGCCGTCGGCGAAGGCGCGGCTTCGCTGGTGTCTGCCCCGTTCGATTGGCTCGCCGCCACAATGGGACAAGCTGCCGGATGGCTCATCGAAGCCATGTGGGCGGTCTTCGACAGCACCACTCTCGTCGACGTCCAATCCTCCGGATACCTCGACGTCTACAACCTGCTCTTCGGCATCGGCGTCTTCATCGTCCTGCTGTTCTTCTGCTTCCAGTTGGTCCTAGGACTCATCCGGCGCGAACCCGCTGTGCTTTCCCGCGCCGCGCTCGGAGCTGCCAAAGCAGTACTCGGTTCCTTCGTTGTCGTCACGCTCACCGCGACCGCGCTGGAGATCGTCGACCAACTCTGCGTCGGCATCGTCCAGGCCGCAGGGGAAACGACCGTGACCATGGGCGACAAGATCGCGCTCCTGACCGCAGGTCTCACCACCATCAACATCGCGGCCCCCGGCGTCGGCGCGATCATCACGATCTTCCTCGCAGGACTCATGATCTGCGCGGTCGCGATCGTGTGGTTCTCGCTCCTGATTCGCAAAGCCCTGCTGTTGGTGGCCATCGTGCTCGCGCCCATCGCGTTCGCGGGCGCGGCGTGGGATGTCACCCGCGGATGGATAGGGAAATGGGCGGCGTTCGTCCTCGCGCTGATCATCTCCAAGCTCGTACTCGTCGTCGTTTTCCTCATCGCGATCACCCAGATGTCCACCCCGATCGAGGCAGACCTCGCGTCCGTAACCGAGCCGATCGCGGGCATCGTGCTGCTGTTCATCGCAGCCTTCGCGCCATACATGGTCTACCGGTTCATCTCGTTCCTCGGCTTTGACCTCTACCACGCGATGGGAAGCGAGCAGGAAGCCAAGAACGCCATCAACCGGCCCGTCCCGGTGCCGTCGAAGCCGCAGGGCGATGGGGTGAAGAAGGTTCTCGACGGGTCCGGCGGCGGTCCGAGCACCATTCCCCCCGCGAGCACTGCACCGAGCACGACGGCGTCGGCTGGCGCCACTCCCAGCGGCACTGCGGCTGGCACGAGTGCGGGCACTGGAGCCGGAGCTGGCGCAGGTGCCGGAGCTGGTGCTGCTGCGGCGGCCGGGCCCGCTGCAGCTCTAGTCATTGGCGCCGAAGTCGTCAAAGGCGCCGCGACTACTGGACCGAAGATCGGCCAGTCCATCGGTGGCACCGCCGAGACAGCTGCGGTGAGCGCGGGAGACCCGGGGACTCCGGCACCTGAAGCATCCGCGACCCTGTCGCCTTCCACACCGCAGCCGTCGGCCCCGCGCGCAGATCCCGCTCCGCCCAGTCGGTCGCGACCGCAGCCTTCCGGGAAGGAATGACGCATCATGCCAAATGATCTCGAGGACCGACGAGCCGGAGACCTCGTCCCGGTGAAGTTCTCTCGATTGACGCGACGGGGTGTCCTCTTGGGCCTGTCGCTCTCGCAGCTGATCGCGCTCGGAATCGGCATCGGCACACTCGTGTGGGCGTTCTACGCAGGAGGTGGCATCCTCATTGCCTTCTCCGCTCCGGTCTGGGTCGCCGCTGCCTCGGTGGCATGGATCCGTATCGCTGGGCGCGCGATCGTCGAGTGGATCCCCGTCGTCTTCTGGTGGTTGTGGAAGACCACGGGCGGGCAGTTGCTCTATCGTCGACGCGTCGTGAAGCCGCGCCCTGCCGGATCGCTCACGCTTCCTGGCGACATGGCGCGGTTGCGTGAGTACGATGATCCCGCCACCGGTGCCGGGATGGTGCATGACCCGACCGCCGCAACGCTCACGGC
Organism: Microbacterium oxydans; assembly: GCF_000956405.1. GTDB lineage: Bacteria > Actinomycetota > Actinomycetes > Actinomycetales > Microbacteriaceae > Microbacterium > Microbacterium oxydans_C. Next base: position 124,792 of record NZ_JYIV01000023.1, on the reverse strand, counting down.
GATCGTTTCGGTCTCGCATCCTGCTTTCGTGCTCCTCGACCCCGGTGAGCAGGAACGTCGAGTCAGTTCTTGGGGACGTGTGCTCGCGACGATGTGCCGGTCCGGTCGAATCGCGATGCTGCAGGTGCTGGAGCGCACCCTGCCCGACTCCGGGACGGGCCTCGCCGAATGGTGGGCCTCGCATGGCACAGCGGATGCATCGTGGGCCTCGACCGCGTATGCCGAGCTGATCGAACGGGCAGGGCCAGCCGGAGAACGCCACGCCACCACGCTGTCTCTGTCGCTCGACATGCAAGCGGCGTCGCGGCAGATCCGCACGGCCGGCGGCGGCATCCGCGGTGCCGCTGCCGTGCTTCGCCAAGAGATGTCCACGCTGGCGGCCGCGCTGCGCTCCGCCGACCTTTCGCCGTCTTCATGGCTCTCGTGCGGGGAGATCGCGGTGATCCTGCGCTCCGCATACGACCCCGCCGTCGCAGCGACACTCGAACGCCACGGTGAGCTCGGGCAATCGCTCGCGACCGCGGGACCGGTGGCGGTGAACGAGTCGTGGTCGAGGCTTCGCACTGACTCGGCGTTCCACGCGGTGTTGTGGATCTCGGAATGGCCGCGGTCGATGGTCTACCCGGGCTTCCTCGCGCCGCTGATGCTGTCGACGGGGATCCAACGGTCGTTCTCGCTGCTGTGCACGCCGATGCGCTCTGATCAGGCGGCACGCGACATCCGGAAGAAGAAGACCGAGTACATCTCGGACGCAGCCCAACGCCAGCGGATCGGCCAGATCGAGGATGCATCGCAAACGGCGGAGTTCCAGGACGTATTGCAACAGGAAGCCGATCTCACCGCCGGACACGGCGTGCTCCGCTACACGGGGCTCATCTCGGTCTCAGCGCGCACCGCGGACGACCTCGATGCCGCGGTTGCCGCGATCGAGCAGGCCGCGATTCAGTCTTCATGCGAGACGCGGCTCCTCGTCGGACAGCAGGCCCAGGCGTTCACCGCGGCGGCGCTGCCACTCTGCCGAGTCGTCTAGCTTCAACTTCAGGGCGGTTTGCCTCCGCCTCAAGGCTGGGGCCTTCTTCGCGCCCGTTCGGCGATGCAGCCTCAACCTGGAGAGGTTCGCCGGAGCCGAGCTTCAGCTTGACCCCGAGCGATGTTGATAGCTGATCAATGTGTGCCGAGTCCGCGGCTGCGGGAAACATCCACCGGATGTCGCTTTGCTCGGTCGCGACGTTGATTGCGGGCCGGACACTGTCCTTTTGGTTTTGGCGCGGACGCACGTACCGGATCTCACCCAAAGAGATCACGTCTCGAAGCTCGCCCTCCCTGAGCAGGGATCGAGGTGTCGCGGTCAGCACGCGCTGGTCCGTGACAGCTACGAACGTACTGGATGCGAAGACCTCTACGACAGCGCTCAACTTGCCCGTCCCGAGCGCATCCCAGGACGCGTCCACGCTCTTCGCGAGGATCGGTGGCATCGCGGCCGCGACGCCACGCGCCTCGTACGGAAACGCTATGCCGTGCAAGATCTCGTCGCGGTTCAAGTACCACCGCAGCACACGCAGATATGGCTCGAGGTCGAGATCTTCCGGCACGCAGAGAATCCCTGGTACGTCCGGCATATCGACGGGGATCTGGATGCTGTTCGCGAGCGGCTCGACGGCGCCCAGGAGCTTTTCGCAAGTCAGCCGCGCGGCCTTGGCGTCTTTACGCTTCTTCGTGAGCGGTACTGTCGCACGTCCTGGAAGCTCCGCGATGATCCGCAGTTCGCGCACGAGAGCCTCGGTGAGGTTACCGATCTCCTCACGTGCCTTATGGATCTCAATGGGCGTGCTTTGAGTAATCCGCTCGAAAAGCTGTGCTTCGCTTACATCGGTGGCGCTGCGAGCCCGCGCCCGCATGGCCTTGACCGCCTGGTACTCCCCATAAGCCTTCAACGATCCAAGCAGCGCGTACGTATCGAAGACCATCGCCTCGGCATTTGATTCGAGGTACTCGCGACGAGATCGCCCCTGGAGCACACCGAGCTCCTTGACGTAGCCCGACACGTTCCGCCGATAGAGCTTCATCTGCTTACGGAGAGCCGGGTAGCTCGCAGCGATCGACTCCCACACCGAGTCCGGGACCGACTCAATGCTTCGTACGTGATCGGCCGCTTCGTCGACCGCCTCGATCAGTGCTTCCAGCTCGGACCACTGCTCGTTCCGAATGGTCTTCAGAGTCTCCGTTGTCAGCGCGATGTTCGTACGCACCAAACCAGATATCTCGCCGAGCTGCATCTGAAGCGCGAGCATGGCGACCGCCGGGCCGATTGCCGCTATTGCGGTTGCCGCCGTCATCGACGCTGGAATGAAGCGCGCCTGAGCGACAACCTGTCCATTCTTGAAGATGGCGCCGAGCTTCGCGCCCTCCTTTGCCGCAAGCTGCCCCCCACTCTGGAGAATCGACAGCGTCGCTTCGTTCACACGGTACAGCCCTTGGGCGCCCGCGATGGCTTCACCAACGTTGCCGACGATGGTCCCGACGTTGCCCAGCGCTCCGAGCGCGGAGTTGAGCTGGGTCCTGTCGAAGGAGGGGATAAAGTCCATCTCGAGAAGTTCTAGACCTTCTGGAACGTCTCCGAACACGACGGCCATACCGGGGCTGATCTCGACAAGCGTTGTGGAGGTCGCGATGTCCAACTCGGTTCCGTCATCCGAAGACGACTCATCGACATCGCCAGAGGTGTCGTCCGGATCTTCTCGTGCCTCATCCATCGCTGGCTGCTTTCTCTCCATTGGACGGATCAGTGGTCACTATCGTCATCCGTTTCCGCAAGTATCGCAGGAGCGTACGACATCGCATGGCGAACGCAGCGCACCTTCTGGGCATCCACAGCGAGCGACTTGGAGGCCCCTGATGTCTACGTTCTACGATCCCGGCGCCGGCGCCGGCGAGGTATCCGAGGCGTTGCGCAGGCTCGCGCATGCGACGCGCACGTTCGAGAACCCGCAAGACATCTACGGCGTCCTCGGCGACCTCCTATCGGGCGTGCGGTCACTGCGGCAGGTTCTCGATCAACTAGCTGCCGTACATGGCGACAACCGCTTTCGCGCGTTCGATGACCACGGCGACCACGCGGCCGGGTCGAGGAACGCACTGGCGGCTGCTGATGAACTGCACCAGGCCGCGAGCTTCATCGACCAAGCCGAAGACCGACTAAACGTCGCAGTATCCGCGGCAAGTCGTGTCGCCTGGCTCGATTCTCCTGCGCCAGCCAACGCCCCAGCGCAGCGTTGGCTCAGTGTCGTCTTCCTGCAAGGCGAAGAAGCTGTCGAGGTGCTCGATATGATCGACGCCGACGGTGCCGCCGCGGGACTGAATCTATTGAAGAGCTGGGACTATGGCGACGAAACCACGAGCGCCGCGATGGAGAACGGCTACGTCTACGACGTACCCCCGAGCGGCCCGCTGGAGAACGAGGCCCGCGAGGGCGACTACCACCTTGCGTACAGTCACAGCTTCGAGCACGTCGCCCTCTATCGGCTCCACCACGTCGAGCCGATAGACGCGCTGCAGGACGATTCCCGCCGCCTCGGCGGACGTTCAGCGACCCAGCAGCAGCCAGCGTCGTGGTTCGAACCCGCGAACATCGCGGCTCTCAAGCAGCAGCGGAGTTTGGGACTGTGAATCGGGATGACGCCGAGCGACTCCATACCTCGGTGCTCGTCGCTCCGGAGTTTGAGACGCGTCGACTGCGCAAGCAGCGCCAACGAGCCGCCGTGAAACTGCGGACTGACCAGCAGCACTCTCAACGACACGAAGCCCACGCGAAGCACCTCGCAGAGCTGGCCGAACGCCGGGCCACCACGTACCTTCCTGCCGCCGGTGAGCCCGGCCCAGCGCAGCTCCGATCATCCGGGAAGTTCCGCTTGCGCCGGCATCAAGACACGTCAGCGACCCTCGCTCGTGCGTATCCATTTCTTGCTGAAGGTGGGCTCGGACCCGACGGAGTGTTCGTCGGCCAGGATGTGTACTCCGGTGGATCCTTCGTCTACGACCCGTGGGTGCTGTACGCCCGCGGCATCATCACCGCTCCGAACGTCGTGCTCGCGGGCATCGTCGGATCTGGCAAGTCCAGCCTGGCCAAAAGCCTCTACACGAGATCAATTCCGTTCGGGCGCCGCGTCTACGTGCCCGGCGATCCGAAGGGCGAACACACTGCTGTCGCCGAGGCCGTGGGCGGACAGGCCATCGTGCTCGGGCACGGGCTCACGACGCGGCTGAATCCACTTGACGAGGGATACCGGCCAGTCGGCATGAGCGACGTGAGCTGGGCGTCCACGGTTGCTTCCCGTCGCCGGGATTTGATCGGCGCGCTCGCGGAGACGGTGCTCGCCCGCCCACTCACGCCGCTGGAACACACCGCGATCGATACCGCGCTGACCGAGGTCGTGCGGAGTAACGACATCCCGATCCTGCCGATGGTCGTCGAACACATCCTCAGCCCGACCGCACGCACTGACCTTGACGGAAGGCTCGCCGAGGACGGGCGCCTCGTCGGTCATGCTCTCCGGCGCTTGGTGGCTGGAGACCTCGCCGGGCTGTTCGATGGCCCCTCGACAGTGGCCTTCGATCCGACCCTGCCAATGATCTCGCTCGATCTATCGCGAGTGACGGAAAATTCGACACTGGTCTCGGTCCTCATGACCTGCTCCTCGGCGTGGATGGAGTCTGCGCTGCTTGACCCCAACGGTGGCCAGCGCTGGTGCATCTACGACGAAGCATGGCGCCTCATGTCCCACCCGGCACTACTGCGACGAATGGACGCGCACTGGCGACTTGCACGCCACTACGGGATCGCGAACATGCTGATCTTCCACAAGCTGACCGACCTGGAAAACGTCGGCGATCAAGGCTCGGCGATGCGCGCCCTCGCGAACAGCTTGTTGGCCAATGCCGAGACGAGGATCATTTACCGGCAGGAATCCGACCAGCTCGGCAGCACTGCGAGAACACTCGGGCTCACGGGCACCGAGCAGAAGCTGCTTCCGGGCCTCGGGGTGGGCCAGGGGCTGTGGCGCATCAAGGACCGATCTTTCGTGTGCCAGCACCAGCTCCATCCAGCCGAGTTGGAACTCTTCGATACTACCGGGCGCATGACCGGCTGACCCGACGCGAGGAGCCGCTCGCGCACCTGCGTGGCATGAGCAAACGCAGCGCAGGAGGCTTCCCGTTCAACGCGTCCGTCAACTTCCCACTCGCCAGCATCCGCGTTGACGAGGGAGGCCTGATGCGCGTCACCCATAACGGACGCAACTTTCCGCCTCCGAGCGCAGGCACCGAATGGAGTCGGGCGCGGTTCGGTGAACTACTCGATGCGCTTTCTGACCATCGCACTCGCACCATCCGCGTCGAGGTAAGAGAGCACGACGGTTCCCTCTTCACCGACATCATCCACGCCACAAGACGCGAGCACACAGACGTCGATTCCCCGGCGCCTGGTGTAGCGCGGCGAGCGCGGCATCGGCCGACCCACCTGTTCTTCGACGTCCGAGGGCCCGGGTTTATCCCCGGTGAAGACATCACCGTTGCTCTCTCGATCTCCGGCGCGGAAGCCTCGGCCGAAGGGACCGCTCGTGCCGTCATCGATCTGAGCGAGCTGGGTGACCACCGGTCCGAGATCCTCCTCATCGGCCGCGTCTCGGGAGTCGTCATCTCGGAGTTCGTCCAGTCATGAGTACCTCGCATGCGCCGGGCCGGGGCCGCGGAGACGAACTCACCAGTGCACTGACAATCGGGCTCGTCGCGTTGTTCGGCGTCGCCGCGGTCCTTCGTGGCGCGGGGTCCGTGGCTGCTGCGCTCGCTGGAATCGAGCAACCGCGAGTCGAGATCAGTGGCGGTGTCCGTGTTTTGTTCGACCCTGCCGATCCCGCCGCGGCGCTCGAAGCGCCGGGGCTGACTGCGGTCCTCTACTGGACGGTAGCAGCGCTCATGCTCGGTCTACTCGGCGCAGTGATCGGGTGGGCCTGGGTGGTGCTACGACGCCACTCGATCGACATCAACGCTGACCCGCGTCGACTCCAGGGCACGGCCAGCGCGCACGAGATCGCGTCCCGCGCATCCATGAAGGCACTCCTCCGCCGCGCTGTCACGCTGCGCCCGTCCCTTGACCATCCCAGGCCCGAGGATGTCGGCTATCTGCTCGGGCGATCGCATGGCAAGCAGATCTGGGCGAGCGTTGAGGACTCTATCCTGCTGATCGGGCCGCCTCGATCTGGCAAGGGTCTGCACATCGTGATCCCGGCGATCCTCGATGCCCCCGGAGCGGTCGTCACGACTTCAACCAGACCCGACAACCTCACCGTGACTCTCAAGGCCCGCCAGCGGATCGGTCCTGTCGCGGTCTTCGACCCCCAGCACTTGGCCGCAGGCATCCCCGCAGGTCTGAGATGGTCACCTATCCGCGGGTGTGAGAATCCGCTCACCGCGATGATCCGTGCCACTGGTCTCGCTGCCGCCACCGAGCTGTCGTCTGGCGGCGTTGAGGGTGGAGGGTTTTGGGAGGGCAAGACCCGCATTGCGCTCCAGACCCTCCTGCACGCCGCGGCAATCGATCATCGAAGCCCGACGGAGCTGTTCCGGTGGACACTCGACCCCGCCGCAGCGGCCGAAGCTGTCGCGATCCTGACCGGCTCACCGCTGGCTGCGACCGGGTGGGCCGAATCACTGGAGGCCATGCTTGATGCCGACCCACGCACGCGTGACAGCATCTGGCAGGGCGTGTCCCTTGCGCTTGCCGCACTCGCCGATCCCCGAGTGCTGGATGCCGTCAGCCCATCCGAAGACGAACACTTCGACCCCGAGCAGTTCATTCTCCGCCGAGGCACGCTCTACTTGCTCGCGACCGGAGCTGGCGCCGGAAACAGCGCTGCGCTCGTCGCTGCATTCATCGAAGACATCGTCGAAACCGCACGTCGCATGGCTGCGCCATCACCCGGCGCACGGCTTGATCCACCCCTGTTTCTCGCACTCGACGAGATCGGGAACCTCGCACCCCTGCCGTCACTTCCCACGCTCATGGCTGAAGGCGGCGGCACGGGCAGCACAACGATGCCCGTGCTTCAGTCGCTCGCTCAAGCGAGAGACAAGTGGTCGGACAACCAAGCTGCCGCGATCTGGGACGCCAGTATCGCGAAGATCATCCTCGGTGGCGCGTCCAATTCACGCGACCTCCAGGACCTCTCCACGTTGATCGGCGAGCGGGACGAGTTCACCGACTCCGTGACCCTCGGCGACTACGGCTCACGCTCCAACCAGCGCTCCGTCCGCCGTGTCCCGATCTTGCCGCCCGACCGCGTCCGCGCCCTCCCGTTCGGCACCGGCGTCATCTTGCTCCGGTCGGCTCCACCGATCATCACAGACCTGCGTCCGTGGCCGAAGCGCGCTGACGGCGACAAGCTCCGACTCGATCGCGCGGCCGTGGAAGCACTCATGGAGAGCCCCACGACGAATCAGACCGCTCCGGGGAGGAACGCGCACCTACCTGATGCAGTGGCCGAACAAACCCGGCCACCTGACCAGATAGGGAGTTGATCATGTCGATCCACACGCAAGAGTCCGTCTCGGGCTTCGTCGCCTCAGAGCCGCAGCTGACGAACTCCACCAGCGGGAACCCGCGCCTCTACTTCCGCTTCGGACAGGAGCACTTTCGTCGCGAAGAGGACGGTACCTTCACACAGTTGGAGACGAGCTACCACCACCTCGTCATGTTCGGACGCTCGGCCGAACGCACATCCGCAAAGTTCGCGAAGGGCGACAACTTTCTCGCCGAGGGATACCAGCGGCCTGTGAGCTACGAGCGCGAAGGCCAGACAGTCGAAAGCGAAGAGTTCGTCGCGAAGCGCATTGGTCACGACACCGCACGCACCCGGTACGACGTCGACCGGTCACCTCGAGGTGCCGACCGGAACCGCGCGGCCAGCGAGCCTAGTCGTGCGTTTGACCCCCGAGCGCAGCCAGCCGTGAGCAACGCCCCGTCCCTCGGTCGCTAATCCAACGGGAACGTAACCATGGACGACGACAACGCCCTCAGCGAGGCCCCCGAGAGCATGCACGCTGAACCGCTTGAGCCCGATCTCGTTGCGGAGCCACCGCACCCGATCAACTGGAACTTGCTCACCTCGCACGACCTTGAGCAAGAACTCCTCGAGCTCAACCGCTGGGTGAACTGGCTCCGGCTGGAGTACGGCATCCCGGCGGCAGTGATTCCGCCGCTTTGGCACCGCCATCCAGAGCTGGTCTGGGAGCTGTCAGCGCTCCACCTGCACTGGCTCTGCGCATACGACGCCGAACAAGACGGATCGGCACCGCTGGGCTGGCATCGCGACTTCGCGGATGCTCGCCAGCGTTTGCGCGATTGGGTCGCGGTCAGTGGCACCCGCCTCGATCGGGACCGGCCGACGCGGCAGACTGTCTGGCCGGGGGAAGACCGCACCGTCGACATCGTCGAGCATGTCATCGCTGACCGAGACGCCGACTTCGTCGAGTTCGTCATCGAACAGGTCCAAGCGCGCCAGGCCGCAGAGGATGCGTTCTTCGCCACTATCGACGAACGCACCGGTGAGATCCCTGACTGAGATCGGTCGGGCGTTCAGGCCGCGACAAGCTCGACGGCTGCGTTCGCCCGCTCGGACACGCGCCTCGCGACAGCCTCGCGACGCCGAGCACGGAGCAGGAGCACCACGGCGACGGGTCCCGCCACGATGAACTTCATCGCGTTCCACAGGCACAGCAGGATGATGAGGTTCAGCCACCCCGGGGCGCCGTCACTGATCGCCGCGGAACACAGGCTGGCCGCGATCAAGTAAGGCACTGCGAGGAGCATCGCAGGAACGCCCCACTTCAGTCCGCGGCGACGTCGGATGCGGCGAAGAACGATGTTCGTAGGTGCGCACCGCTGCAGGACAGCATGGATGAAGATGCTGACCGTCCAGGTCGAACGAATCATGATGGGCCTCTCGTCACACGTCGTTCTCCGTCGAGGAAGCAGCATGTGTGTCGAGTGCCCGTGGAGGGCCGCCCCGAAGGGCCTGCAGAGTTGTGAACCTGCTTCACCTTCCAGGGTACGCCTGCTCTTCAGGAACCAAAAGGGCTGATCCTGCTCACCTTCTTATCGAGATCTCAACGCCCGGGAGGCTGTCATGCCCACGCTCTCGCACCTCGCCAAGGATGAGCGGAGTGCCCGGATGGTGCTCGCGCTGATCGGCGCTCCCAACGACACCGTGACCGGTGGTCTCCTCATGAGAGTCGGCGCGGTCGACCTGATCTCCCTCATCGAGCGTGACTCGTCGATCCCGGGTCTGGATCGTGTGGAAGCCGCGGTATGGCGACATCGCTTGCGATTGACTGCGAACCCTGATCACGTCGCATCGGGCATGGGCTCAGGAGGCGACTACCGGGTGCTGATCCCCGAGGATTCCGAATGGCCAACGGCCCTCAACGATCTCGGGGCACGGACCCCGTACGCGCTTTGGACGCGGGGACGTACTGAACTCCTCACCGCACCGCTCGCCCAGCGCATTACTGTGACGGGTGCACGGGCGGCAACTGGCTATGGTGTTCACGTCGCCGAGGAACTCTCCAGAGACCTCGCCGAGAGCGACAGAGTCCTCGTCGCCGGGGGTGCTTACGGAATCGAGGGATCCGCACACCGCGCGGCACTCATGCACGGAGACAACACAATCGCGGTTCTCGCTTCTGGCCTCGACCGCGCGTACCCCGTCGGTCACGCAGACCTGATCGAGAGCATCGCACACCGAGGGCTTGTGCTCACTGAGGCGCCACCTGCATCCGCTCCCACACGGCAGCGGTTTCTCGATCGTTCACGCACCCTCGCCGCGATGTCGGGAGCGACCGTCATCGTTGAAGCGGGATTCCGCTCGGGCACATTGCAGACGGCGAGAGAGGCTTCATTCCTCGGACGGTTCGTCGGCGCCGTTCCGGGACCGGTGACGAGCGCTGCCAGCGCCGGTACGAACCGTCTCCTTCAAAACGGTCGTGCCCGTGTCGTCACCTGCGGACCCGATGTCGTGCAAATGCTCGGGGACAACACGAGCGCCCCAGAGCGGAATGCGATCCGCCCGGGGGCACCTCATGTCGTCTCGCCGAACACTCGAGTGTTGTAGCGGTCACCCCGCCGTCGGGATCTCTACGACGAGACTCCGCCGCAGCTCGTCAATGTCGACGCGGATGAGTCGTCCGACCCGGTATCCCCGGACAGTGCCGTCGGAGATTCGACGTCGGATCGTCTTGACCGAGACGCCCAAGCTCTCAGCCGCGATCGCCAGGGAGACCAATCCGGTGTCGTGCTCCTCGGAGCGAGTTCGAACAGTCATGGCGCTACCTCCCCGTGAGTGGACTCGTGTCACTTCACAGGTGTCCGCGCCTGTCCGCTTAGGTCTCCTCATCCTCCTTCAGCGCGCGGGCGATGTTCTCGGCAACTCGGTCGCTCATTCGATTCGCCAGCTCGCGATCACGGTCCATCGTGGCGTGCTGGTACCGCAGCACGATTCGAATATCCGCGTGCCCGCCCCGACGCATCAGCTCAGCGAGCGTCGCACCTTCCTGAGCGAAGATTGTCAGGCCCGTGTGTCGCAGGTCGTGAAAGCGGAAGCGATGCGGCAAGCCGTCGACGCCGTCTCGCGCGTCGGCCCAGACGTACCCCCAGCGAGTGTTCGAGAGCGGCATACTGCCCCTGACGCTCGCCGGAACGACCGGCGCTTTGGCTTCGGCGTCGACGTTGTCGGCCAGGTGTTGCTTGAGTCGAACGGTCATGAGCTTCGGGATACTGAGCGACCGTTTGCCTGCATCGCTCTTGGTGTCGGTGTAGTCACCAGTGTTGGCGTTCAGCTGACGACGCACATGCAGGGTTGCGCTGCCGTCATCGTGCCACTCGATGTCGCGCCGTTGGAGTCCCAGGCACTCCCCGCGACGCAGCTGGCACCAGGCGGCAAGCGGCACCATGATCGCCCACTGCTCGGGAACCGCCGCGGATGCGCTCGGCCTCGGCTCCACGACATCCTCACCTTCGTCGTGGTCAGAATCGTGACGCACCGACTCCTGACGCGGAATGGAGATGCTCGGTGCCGCAGGGATGATCCCGTCGCGGGCCGCCTGGCGCAAGATCATCATGAGCACGATCAACACCGGCCGCGTGATCCCGTTGAACTTCGACTTCGGATTCAACGGCGCAGGGATCTGGTCGAGTCGCTGCGTCATCACTCGGATGCGGTCCACGTCGATCTCCCTCACCGGAGTGTCACCGAACTCCGGAATGAGGTAACCGCTGACCTTGCTCTGATACGAGCGGACGGTTGCGATTGCCCGAATCTTGCCGCTGCGATTGCGCTCTGTCTTGATCATCTGTACCCATCGCTCCGAGTACTCCTCGAACCCGATCGACCGCGCATTCTCCGCAGCGGCTTCGGCGCGGTTCTGTGCCGCTACGGCCGCTGGCGGTATCCACTGGCCGAGCGAGATCTTCGTGTGCACGGCGGCAAGCCATGTCCGCGCGTCCGTCTTCGTGAGGAACGTCAGCGCTTTGTCATCGTCGGTCCGGGCTGTGTGCGTCTCTCCATCTGGCCCCGAGTACCGAACTTGCCAACGCCCCGACGGAAGCTTGCGCAACCGTCCCCAGGCTTCGCGCTTTGCTGTGCTCATCGTGCTCTCCCGTGGACTCGAACGGACGGGCGTGGACCGTCGTGCCCCTCCGTGCCCCTCGATTCGCACGGACGCCGAGTTCCCGGGGATTCCGCGGGACTTGAGCCTTTCCATACGACACAAGGGGCACGATGGGGCACGACCTCTGAGGTACGTCGGACCCGGTTTCTGTCCGGTGGACACCTCCTCGTACAGCTCGAAGGTGCGCTTGTGCCCTCCGCGTGCCCCACCGAATGGGTATGCCTGGTCATCTCTGTCCTCCTTTGTCATTTCGAAGAGGGCACGAACAAGGCCCGGAACCGCGAGATCTCGCGGTTCCGGGCCTCTGACCAGCTGTTTCGCTGGGATGTCAGAGAGTAACTCTCAGAAGTCCCAGTCGTCGTCTTCCGTGGCCTCGGCCTTGCCGATGACGTACGACGAGCCCGACCCACTGAAGAAGTCATGGTTCTCGTCGGCGTTCGGCGAGAGCGCCGACAGGATGGCCGGGTTCACGTTCGTGACACTCGAGGGGAACATCGCCTCGTAGCCCAGGTTCATCAAGGCCTTGTTGGCGTTGTAGTGCAGGAACTTCTTGACGTCTTCGGTCAGACCGACACCGTCGTAGAGGTCCTGCGTGTACTGCACCTCGTTGTCGTAGAGCTCGTACATGAGCGAGAACGTGTAGTCCTTGAGCTCATCGCGACGCGCCTGGGTCTCGTTCTCGAGGCCCTTCTGGAACTTGTAGCCGATGTAGTACCCGTGCACGGCCTCGTCCCGGATGATGAGGCGGATCAGGTCGGCCGTGTTCGTCAGCTTCGCCTTCGACGACCAGTAGATCGGCAGGTAGAACCCCGAGTAGAACAGGAACGACTCCAGCAGGGTGGAGGCCACCTTGCGCTTGAGCGGGTCATCGCCCTGGTAGTAGTCCATGATGATCTGAGCCTTCTTCTGAAGGTTCGGGTTCTCCGTGGACCAGCGGAACGCCTCGTCGATCTCCTTCGTCGACGCGAGGGTCGAGAAGATCGAGGAGTAGCTCTTCGCGTGCACCGACTCCATGAACGCGATGTTCGTGTAGACGGCCTCTTCGTGAGGCGTGATCGCGTCGGGGATCAGCGACACCGCACCGACGGTGCCCTGGATCGTGTCGAGGAGCGTGAGCCCCGTGAACACCCGCATGGTGAGCAGCTGCTCGTCGGGGGTGAGCGTGTTCCACGACTGCACGTCGTTCGACAGCGGCACCTTCTCCGGCAGCCAGAAATTGTTCACCAGACGGTTCCAGACCTCGAGGTCCTTGTCGTCTTGGATGCGGTTCCAGTTGATCGCCTGCACGCTGGAGACCAGCTTGAGTCTTTCGGGAGTCATTTTCTTCGTCGTTCCTCGGGGTTCGGCCGCGTTCTCAGGTCAGCAACAGGTCAGAGCATGCACGAGACGCACTCGGCCATGTCGGTGCCCTCGAGCGCCAGCTGACGCAGACGGATGTAGTAGATCGTCTTGATGCCCTTGCGCCATGCGTAGATCTGCGCCTTGTTGATGTCACGCGTGGTGGCGGTGTCCTTGAAGAACAGCGTCAGCGACAGACCCTGGTCGACGTGCTGCGTGGCCGCGGCGTACGTGTCGATGACCTTCTCGTAGCCGATCTCGTACGCGTCCTGGTAGTACTCCAGGTTGTCGTTCGTCATGAACGCCGCCGGGTAGTAGACGCGGCCGAGCTTGCCTTCCTTGCGGATCTCGATCTTCGACGCGATCGGGTGGATCGACGACGTGGAGTTGTTGATGTACGAGATCGAGCCGGTCGGCGGCACCGCCTGCAGGTTCTGGTTGTAGATGCCGTGCTTCTGGATCGACGCCTTCAGCTCGGCCCAGTCGTCCTGCGTCGGGATGTGCTTGCCGGCGAAGAGCTCCTTGACCTTCTCGGTCTCGGGAACCCAGGCGCGGTCGATGTACTTGTCGAAGAACTCCCCCGACGCGTAGGTCGAGTCCGCGAACCCGTCGAACGCCGTCCCGCGCTCGATCGCGAGCTTGTTCGATGCGCGCAGAGCGTGGAACAGCACCGTGTAGAAGTAGATGTTCGTGAAGTCGATGCCCTCTTCGGAGCCGTAGTACACGTGCTCGCGAGCGAGGTAGCCATGCAGGTTCATCTGACCGAGGCCGATCGCGTGCGACCGGTCGTTGCCGTCCTCGATCGAACGCACCGAGCCGATGTGGCTCTGGTCGCTCACCGCGGTGAGCGCACGGATCGCGGTCTCGACCGTCTGGCCGAGGTCGTCGGCGTCCATCGACAGCGCGATGTTCATCGATCCGAGGTTGCAGGAGATGTCCTTGCCGATCTCCTTGTACGACAGGTCGTCGTTGTAGGTGGTCGGCGTGTTCACCTGCAGGATCTCGCTGCAGAGGTTGGACATGTTGATCCGACCCTTGATCGGGTTGGCCTTATTGACCGTGTCCTCGAACATGACGTACGGGTAGCCCGACTCGAACTGGATCTCGGCGACGGTCTGGAAGAACTCACGCGCGTTGATCTTGGTCTTCTTGATGCGCGGGTCGTCGACCATCTCGCGGTACTTCTCGGTGACCGAGATGTCGCCGAACGGGACGCCGTAGACCTTCTCGACGTCGTACGGCGAGAACAGGTACATGTCCTCGTCGTTCTTGGCGAGCTCGAACGTGATGTCCGGCACCACGACGCCGAGCGACAGCGTCTTGATGCGGATCTTCTCGTCGGCGTTCTCGCGCTTGGTGTCGAGGAAGCGCATGATGTCGGGGTGGTGGGCGTTGAGGTACACCGCACCGGCACCCTGACGTGCGCCGAGCTGGTTGGCGTAGCTGAAGCTGTCTTCGAGGAGCTTCATGACCGGGATGATGCCCGAGGACTGGTTCTCGATCTGCTTGATCGGCGCACCCGACTCGCGGATGTTCGACAGCAGCAGGGCCACGCCGCCGCCGCGCTTGGAGAGCTGCAGCGCGGAGTTGATGCCGCGGGCGATCGACTCCATGTTGTCCTCGATGCGCAGCAGGAAGCAGCTGACGAGTTCGCCGCGCTGCGCCTTGCCGGCGTTGAGGAAGGTCGGGGTGGCCGGCTGGAAGCGGCCGGAGATGATCTCCTCGACCAGGGCGACGGCGAGCTTCTCGTCGCCGTCGGCCAGACCGAGGGCGGTCATGACGACGCGGTCTTCGAAGCGCTCGAGGTAGCGCTTGCCGTCGAACGTCTTCAGCGTGTAGCTCGTGTAGTACTTGAACGCGCCGAGGAACGTCTCGAAGCGGAACTTCTTGCCGTAGGCGAGGTCGTTGAGCTTCTGGATGAACTCCATCGAGTACTTCTCGATGACGGCACCCTCGTAGTACTCCTTCTCCACGAGGTAGTCCAGGCGCTCCTTGAGCGAGTGGAAGAACACCGTGTTCTGGTTCACGTGCTGCAGGAAGTACTCCCGCGCGGCGCGCTTGTCGGCGTCGAACTGGATCTTGCCGTTCGCGTCGTACAGGTTGAGCATCGCGTTGAGGGCGTGATAGTCGAGACCCTCGTAGGAGGGGTTCGCCTTGAATGCCACTGTCTCGGTCACTGAAGCTGCCACCGTCGTTCCAATCCGTCGCTCACGCGATCCACATCGTCTTGTGTGCCGAAGATCTCGAGCCGATACAAGTGAGGCACGTGGCACTTGCGGCTGATGATGTCGCCGGCGAGGCAGAAGGCATCGCCGAAGTTGGTGTTCCCTGCGGAGATCACTCCGCGGATGTGGCGTCGGTTGCGCTCGTCGTTGAGAAACCGGATCACCTGTTTCGGAACGGCGCCCTTCTCGACGCCGCGCCCCGCTCCCCCTCCGTAGGTGGGGGTGACCAGCACGAAGGGCTCGTCGATGACGAGGTCTTCTTCGTTCCGGTGGAGGGGGATGCGTCGGGACGGGAACCCGAGCTTCTCGATGAACCGCGCGGTGTTACCCGAGACGCTCGAGAAGTAGACCAGGAGCGGCGCTGCGGTCGCGACGGCGCTCATGGTTCGTCACGCCAGACGGGACGCGAGCTCGTCGATCTTGTCGGGACGGAAGCCCGACCAGTGGCCCTCGTCGGTGACGACGACGGGTGCCTGCATGTAGCCGAGCGCCTTGACCTGCTCGAGCGCCGTCGGGTCTTCCGACAGGTCGAGGACCTCGTACTCGATTCCCTTGGCATCCAGGGCACGGTAGGTGGCGTTGCACTGAACGCAGGAAGGCTTGGTGTAGACCGTGATCGACATCTTTTTCGTAACCCCTCAAATCTCTGGCCTGCTTCTCATCAGGCTGTTTCCCGGTAGACCCCCTGCCGGGACTTCAATACTACATATGGGGACCGACATTGGGGGCGACCACAAGGGGTAGTAGTTACATCCGTGTAGTTATCCACCGTTCTCAACAGATACAACACAGGTTCTCCACCGTTTCTTCCACAGGCGGAGCCCCCTTCCGGAGGCACGCGAACCGCGTGAAATCGCGGCTGGGAAGCCCCTGTGAGCGATCCATCCACAGGGGGCACGCTACGACGCCCCACCGACATTCGGATTCCTGTGGAAATCGGCCTCCGGCGTGTCGCGGGCGTGTCGCGGACGACCCCCTTCCGCACACGTCCGTGCGTGCCGGTACCGTTGTCTGGTGGCGGGATATCGGGATCTTCTTCGCACGCCGGGAGTGGCGCGCATGATCGCTGCTCAGCTGACCGCGCGCTTCCCCAACGGGATGATGTCGCTGGCGATCCTGCTGCATGTCGAGCAGCAGACCGGATCCTACGGTTCCGCCGGCCTGGTCCTCGCCGCGACCAGCGTCGGCCAGGCGATCGCCGGCCCCATCACCAGCCGTTGGATGGGCGCGTGGGGCATGCGTCGCGTGCTCACCCTCACCCTGTCGGTGTGCGTGGTGGCCGTGCTGTGCCTGGCTCTGCTTCCGCTCCAGGTGCCGGGGTACATGGCGCTCGGGATGATCGCGGGGCTCTCGACGCCGCCGGTGCAGGCCGCGGTGCGCACGATCTACCCCAAGCTCGTGAACTCCTCGAACCTCACTCCGCTGTTCTCGCTCGACGCCTCGCTGCAGGAGATCATCTGGGTGCTCGCTCCCGTCGTGATCACCCTCGTCTCGACCCAGATCGGCACCGCCGAGGGTCTGCTGCTGGTCGCGGTCATCCTCGTCGGCGGCGGTGCGTGGTTCATCCTCTCCCCCGAGGTCGGGCGGGTGCGCATCCCGCGCAGCCGGAACGCCCTGGGAAAGGTCGTGCTCAAACCACCCGTGCTGCTGGCGACCGTGATCGGCTTCCTTCTGATCGGGGCCTGCTCCGCCGTCGAGGTCGGCGTCGTCGCGACGTTCGAGCACGGAAGCCTCGCCGCCGGCCTCGTACTCGCCGTGTTCTCGGCGGGAAGCCTCGCCGGCGGGCTCGCGTTCGGCCACATCCCCATCGGCCCGTGGGCCATGGCGCGCCGCCTGCTGATCGTCACGATCGGCCTCGGGCTGACGATGGTCATGCTCAACGTGTTCTGGCTCGGCGGCACCCTCATCCTCGCCGGCATCGGCATCGCGCCCGCCCTGGCGGTGCTCTTCGCGATCACCTCTGCCAGTGTGAAGTTCAGCGAGACCGCTGAGGCCTTCGGATGGGCCGGCACCGGACAGCTGATCGGCGCCGCCGCCGGTTCCGCCGTCGCCGGCTTCCTCGTGGATGTGGGCGACTGGCGCGGCGCCTACCTCGCCGCCACCCTCTTCGCCGCGGTCGGACTGATCGTGGCCGTCGTCTTCGTCCGTTCCTTCCCCGACCTGCGTCACCGCGACGCGAGCCCGCATCCCGACACCGAACCCCTGGCGGTCACCCCCTCATGAGCTCTCCCTCCTCCTCGACGCCCGTCCCCGAGATCGTCTGCATCGGCGAGACCATGGCGCTGATCACTCCGACGGATTCCCGGCTCGCCGATGCCGCCCAGGCGTCGGTCGGACTCGCCGGCGCGGAGTCCAACGTGGCCGCCGGTGTCGCCTCGACCGGGCACCGCGTCGCCTGGGCGTCGCGCCTCGGGGCAGATCCCCTCGGAGACCGCATCGCCACCGAGCTCGAACGCCGCGGAGTAGAGCTGTGGGTCGAGCGCGACGACGCCGCTCCGACCGGGGTCATGTTCAAGGACCCGGGGGCCGAGTCCTCCTCGGTCTACTACTACCGCAGCGGATCGGCGGCTTCGCGCATGGAGCAGGGGATCCTGGACCCCGCTCGCCTCGACGGCGTGCGCATCGTGCACACGACCGGGATCACGCCGGCACTGTCGGCCTCGTGCCGGCAGATGGTCGACCGGCTCTTCGCCGATGCGCGCACGGCCGGCGCCCTCGTGTCGTTCGACGTGAACGACCGTCGCCCGCTGTGGAGCAGAGAAGACGCCGCCGAGACCCTCGCCCGTCTCGCGGACGCCGCGGACATCACCTTCGTCGGCCGCGATGAGGCCGAGCGCATCTGGGGCACGGTCACCCCCGCAGAGATCCGCGCGTTCCTGCCGAACTGCGCCCTGCTCGTCGTCAAGGACGGCGATGTCGGCGCCACAGCGTTCGACGGCGACGCCGAACCGGTCTTCGTCCCTGCTCCCGTGGTCGACGTCGTCGAGCCGGTCGGCGCCGGAGATGCCTTCGCCTCCGGTTTCCTCGCGGCGACCCTCGACGGAGAAGACCTCGCCGCTCGCCTGTCCGCCGGCCACGCGGCCGCCGAGCGCGTGCTGACCATCGCCGCCGACCTCCCCCCGCTGGTGTCGCTGCGCTGACCGCGCGCGAGACCGGGCTCCGGAGACCCCGGTAGGTCCCCGGTCGTAGGCTGGTGGCATGGCCGCACCGCTCACTCTCCCCCGCCTCGCGTGGGGGTCGCCGTCGTCCTCGCGTCGCGCCCTTCTGGTCCACGGCCTCGGGTCCTCGGGTGCGCTGATGTGGCGTCTCGGCGACGCCCTCGCCGACGCGGGCTGGCACGCGACCGCCATCGACCTCCGCGGTCATGGCGACGCTCCGCGATCCCTCGATTACTCGGTCGCCGCCTATGGCGCCGACCTCGCCGAGACCCTCCCCGCGGGAACAGGCGCCTGGGATGCCGTCATCGGCCACTCGCTCGGCGGCGCGGCGAGCACGGTCGCCGCGGCTGCGAACCCGGAATGGACCCGGCGCCTCGTGCTCATCGACCCGGCGATACACGTGGACGGCCGGGACGCGGCGATCGTCCGCCGGAGCCAGGAGCGCGCGTTCGCCGACACCCGGCTCGAGGTCGTGCAGCAGGAGCACCCCCACTGGCACCCGCAGGATCAGGAGCTCAAGGTCGACGCGGTCCGGCGCGCGAGCGCCTGGGCGGTGGAGCAGACGAGCGCGCAGAACCAGCCGTGGGACGTGCGTGCCGACGCCGCGCGTCTGACCGTTCCCACGCATGTGATCGGCGCCGACCCCGCGGTCTACAGCATCTTCACGGGACCACTCGCCGAAGAGGTGCTCGCCGCGAACCCCCTCATCTCCGTCTCTGTGGTGGAGGGGGCAGGGCACTCCCTGCACCGCGACCGCCCCGAGGAATCCGTCCGTCAGCTTCTGGAGGCACTGGCATGAGCACGTTCGATCCCGCAGCGTTCCTTCCCCACGACCTTCTCGAGCGCATCCGCGAGCGGGCTCCGATCCACGACCGCGAGAACACCTTCCCCCAGGACGACCTCGACGAACTGCGGGCGGCGGGGTACCTGTCGATCCTGGTGCCGCGCGAGCGCGGGGGCGCGGGACTCGGGCTCCCCGAAGCCGCGATTCTGCAGCAGCGACTCGCGGGCGCGGCACCGGCCACAGCTCTGGCCATCAACATGCACCTCGTGTGGACGGGCGTCGCGAAGGTCTTCTCCGATCGCGGAGTCCCCGGCCTCGAGTTCGTGCAGGACGGAGCCGCCGCCGGCGAGGTCTTCGCGTTCGGCATCAGCGAGGGCGGCAACGACCTCGTGCTGTTCGGCAGCGACACCTCAGCCGTGCCCGACGGCGACGGCGGCTACTCCTTCACCGGGACGAAGATCTTCACCTCTCTCGCGCCGGTCTGGACGCGTCTGGGCCTGCACGGTCTCGACACCACCAGCTCCGATGCCCCGAAGCTCGTCTTCGCCTTCGTGGAGCGGACCGACGCGGTCACCACCTCCGACGACTGGGACACCCTCGGCATGCGAGGCACGCAGAGCAGGACGACGCGGTTGAACGGCGCGGTGGCCGACGCCGCCCACGTCGTGCGGCGCATCGACCCCGGCCCCAGCCCGGACCCGATCGTGTTCGGGATCTTCTCGGTGTTCGAGATCCTGCTCGCCTCCGTCTACACGGGCATCGCCCGCCGAGCGCTCGAGCTCGCGGTGACCACGGCGCAGAAGCGGCACTCGAAGAAGACCGGGCTCGCCTACAGCCAGGACCCCGACATCCGCTGGCGCATCGCGGACATGGCCATCGCCTACGACGCGCTGCCCCCGCAGATCGCCGCGCTCGCACGCGATGTGGATGAGCGCGTGGACCACGGTGCGCGCTGGTTCCCGCAGCTCTCCGGGGTCAAGCACCGGGCGATCACGATGGCGAAGAACGTCGTCGACGAGGCGATGCTCGTCGCCGGAGGTGGCTCGTACTTCTCAGCCAATGAGCTCTCGCGCCTCTACCGCGATGTCTTGGCCGGAGCGTTCCACCCATCCGACCCCGAATCCGCGCACTCGACGGCCGCGAGCGCCTGGCTGGGGCCGCTCGAGAACTGATTTTCTTGCCGATTCCGCTGGACGAATGGCCAGATTCCACGAAATCGGTTGCTCAGGGCATCGTGGGGTGCGAGGATCGCACCATGAGTCCGGCGAAGAAGCACCCTTCCCTCGACGCGGTCTCGAAGACGATCGTCGAGCTGCTCCAGGAGGACGGACGACGTTCGTACTCCGAGATCGGCCGCACCGTCGGGATGAGCGAAGCCGCCGTGCGCCAGCGCGTGCAGCGGCTCACCGAGTCCGGCGTGATGCAGATCGTCGCCGTCACCGACCCGATGCAGTTGGGCTTCCACCGCCAGGCCATGATCGGCGTGCGCGTGTCCGGTGACGCGCGCCGCGTCGCCGAGGCCATCGCCGCGATCGACGCCGTCGACTACGTGGTCATCACGGTCGGGTCCTTCGATGTCCTCGCCGAGGTGGTCTGCGAGGACGACGACGACCTGCTCGCGCTGATCAACGATGTCATCCGCCCGATCGACGGCGTCCTCTCCACCGAAACCTTCATCTACGCCAAGCTGCAGAAGCAGCTCTACAACTGGGGGACCAGATGAGCACCGCACGCACCATCCCTTCCGAGTCCGCACTGCAGACGATGGCCAAGGACCATCTCTGGATGCACTTCACCCGGCAGTCCACGATGGCCGAGTCGGGCGTGCCCATCATCGTCAAGGGCGACGGCCACCGCATCTGGGACGCCAAGGGCAAGGAGTACTTCGACGGACTGGCCGGCCTCTTCGTCGTGAACGCAGGGCACGGTCGACGTCGACTGGCCGAGGCTGCCGCGGCGCAGGCATCCGAACTCGCGTTCTTCCCCCTCTGGTCGTACGCGCACCCGGCCGCGATCGAGCTGGCGGATCGGCTCGCCGACGAGGCACCGGGCGACCTCAACAAGGTCTTCTTCTCGACGGGCGGCGGTGAGGCTGTCGAGACCGCGTTCAAGCTCGCCAAGCACTACTGGAAGCTGCAGGGCAAGCCCGCCAAGCACAAGGTCATCTCGCGGTCGGTGGCCTATCACGGCACGCCGCAGGGCGCCCTGGCGATCACCGGCATCCCCGCGATGAAGTCGATGTTCGAGCCGATCACCCCCGGTGGCTTCCGCGTGCCCAACACGAACTTCTACCGCGCGGCCGAGATGGGCGGGCCCGCCGACGACCTCGAGGCGTTCGGACGGTGGGCGGCCGACCGCATCGAGGAGATGATCCTCTTCGAAGGCGCCGACACGGTCGCCGCGGTCTTCCTGGAGCCGGTGCAGAACTCCGGCGGATGCTTCCCGCCCCCTCCCGGTTACTTCGCCAGGGTGCGCGAGATCTGCGACCGCCACGACGTGCTGCTCGTCTCGGACGAGGTCATCTGCGCCTTCGGCCGTCTCGGCCACACGTTCGCCTGCACGGGGCTCGGCTTTGTGCCCGACATGATCACGTGCGCCAAGGGTATGACCAGCGGCTACTCCCCCATCGGCGCGACGATCGTCAGCGACCGCATCTACGAGCCGTTCTCGAAGGGCGACCTGTCCTTCCCGCACGGCTACACGTTCGGTGGACACCCGGTATCGGCCGCGGTGGCGCTGGAGAACCTCGCGATCTTCGACGAAGAGGGACTGAACGCCCACGTGCGGGAGAACTCCCCGCTGTTCCGTGCAGAGCTCGAGAAGCTGCTCGACCTGCCGCTGGTCGGCGACGTGCGCGGCGACGGCTACTTCTTCGGCATCGAGCTCGTGAAGGACAAGGGCACGAAGGAGACGTTCGACGACGCCGAGTCGGAGCGGCTGCTGCGCGGCTTCCTCTCCCCCGCGCTGTTCGAGGCCGGGCTCTACTGCCGCGCCGACGACCGTGGCGACCCCGTGATCCAGCTCGCTCCGCCGCTCACGGTCGGGCCATCCGAGTTCCGCGAGATCGAGCAGATCCTGCGGGATGTGCTGACGCGCGCACAGTCTGTCCTCTGACCGTCGCGGCCACGACGGCGAGGACTCACACGGGCGTCGCGCTCCGTCTCGCCAGCAATGCGAGATGGAGCGAGGCGAGCGTCTCCCCGTCGTCGAGGTCGACGTCCAGCAGATCGCCGATCACCGTGAGGCGCTGATAGAAGACCGACCGCGAGAGGTGACTGGCGTTCGCCGCCGCTGATCGATTCCCGGGGTGCGCGACGAGCGCCGACAGCACATCGATCAGGTCTCCTCGGCGCTCCCGGTCGAACGCCACGACCGGTGCCAGCATCCGCTCGCTGTGCGCGAGAAGGCGATGGTCGTCGCGCAACGAGGCGACGAACCGCTCCAGCGGACGGTCGTCCACGCGCCGCACACGGGGACCGCTGTCCGAACGGTCGCTCGCCGCCAGATCGCGGGCGGCCCGAAGCGAGGCGAGCAGTGCCAGCACGTCGTCCGCAGATGGTCCGACGAACACCGTGCGGTCGGTGCCGACGAGGCTCGTGACGAGCGCATCCGTGAGCGGAGCCGATGCCGGCAGCGAGAGCAGTGCGACATCGTCGTCGCCCACCCGCGCAGCGACGACCGCGACCCCAGCCTTGGCCGCGCGGTGCGCGAGATGCACCGCAGGTTCCGTGCCGCGTGCCACGATGCCGTGGCAGTGCCGCCCCGCGAGCACGAAGCCGCTGGTCGCGAGTCGGGCCTGGATGTCATCCGGACTCGCGAAGCGGGCGCCGAGCAGGTCGTCGATGAGGCCGCGCTGCGCGAGCAGCGACCACTCGGAATCACCGCCGTCCGCGAGGCATCCGAAGGCGAGGGCCGTGGCCCCCTGCTCGAGCACGGTGAGCCGGCCGGCAGGATGCGCAGGTCCGGGGAGTGCGAGCAGCGTCCCCCACCGCACGCCGCGCGCCTGCACGGGCACACGGTCGGCCGAGCGCAGCTTCCCCAGCGCCTCCGCCACCGGCATCCGCAGGGTCTCGTGCGCGATCACCTCGCGCGCCAGGTTCTCCAGCACGACGGGTGCCCCGAGCGCCCTCGCCGTCTCCGCGACGACGACGTCGGCCGGAGCCCCCCGCAGGCTGAGCGCCGTGAAGAGCTCGTGCAGGTGCTGTCGCTCCCGCAGGGCCATGGTCTGCGCCGCGATCAACGCGCGGTGCACTGTCTCCGTGACCGCGACGAACTTGATCTCGCTGGTCAGTGCGATCAATGCGAGCCCACGCTCCGTGCACACCTCCACGACGGCCTCGGGGATGCGCGCCTGGCCAGAGCCGAGCTCGACGACGATACCCGCGACTCCGGCCTGGTGCAGTCCGACCGCGAAAGCACGCAGCTCTGCCGGAGCAGTCGGCCAACCGGCCCCGGTGCTGAGCAGGAGCTCTCCGCCGTCGAGCAGACGGGCGACACCGGCGCTGTCGGACACGTGCACCCAGCGCACGGCGGCATCGAGCGCCCCGCCGCCGACGATCACCTCCGGAGCGCCCGCCTGCAGCACGGGCTCCGCGAGGACGTCGGCGACCGTGAGGAGGGCGTCGCCACGAACCGGACGATCTGTCCGGATGGAGCGGAAGTCCTGACGTTCTGACATCACGACCAGCTCCTCTGCTCTGTGATCATTGAGGAGCACAAGCTTATCGGACACCGGTCAGAGTGTTCGAACGGCGCATTCTTCAGCCCTCGGAGGAACATCGTGGACATCGTCCGTCACGTCATCAACGGAGCGGAGACCGCCGACGCGGCCCGCACCGGCCAGGTCTTCGATCCCGCCACCGGCCAGGTGTCGAAGCAGGTGGCCTTCGCCTCCGCCGCCGAGGTGGACTCCGCGATCGCCGCCGCTGCGGCCGCACTTCCCGCCTGGCGCGAGACGAGCCTGATCAAGCGCGCCGATGTGTTCTTCCGCCTGCGCCAGCTGCTCAAGGAGCGCACGCCGGAGCTCGCCGCGATCGTGACGAGCGAGCACGGAAAGGTGCTCTCGGATGCGGCGGGCGAGGTGTCGCGCGGCATCGAGAACGTCGAGTTCGCCGCAGGCCTCGTGCACCTGCTCAAGGGCGAGCGCAGCGAGCAGGTGGCCCGCGGCGTCGATGTGCACTCGGTCAAGCAGCCGGTCGGCGTCGTCGCGGCGATCACCCCGTTCAACTTCCCGGTCATGGTGCCGCTGTGGATGGTAGCCTCGGCCATCGCCTGCGGCAACACGGTCGTCCTCAAGCCCAGCGAGAAGGACCCGTCCGCCTCCGTCTGGCTCGCGAAGCTCTTCAGCGAGGCGGGCCTGCCCGACGGCGTGCTCAACGTCGTCAACGGCGACAAGGAGGCCGTGGACGCGATCCTGGACTCCCCGCGCGTCAACGCGGTGAGCTTCGTCGGCTCCACTCCCATCGCCCGCTCGATCTACCAGCGCGCCTCGGCGGCCGGCAAGCGTGTGCAGGCCCTCGGCGGCGCGAAGAACCACATGGTCGTGATGCCCGACGCCGACATCGACGCGGCCGCCGACGCCGCGGTCTCCGCTGCCTACGGCTCCGCCGGCGAGCGCTGCATGGCCGTCTCCGTGCTCGTCGCGGTGGGCGACGTCGCCGACGACCTCGTCACCGCGATCGCCGACCGCATCGGTGGTCTCACGATCGGTGCGGGAACGGATGCCGCAAGCGAGATGGGTCCGCTCATCACCCGCGAGCACCGCGACAAGGTCGCCTCCTACGTGACGGGTGCTGAGGCCGAGGGCGCGAAGGTCGTGGTCGACGGCACGCAGAAGGAGTTCGACTCGGAGGGCTTCTTCCTCGGAGTCAGCCTGATCGATCAGGTCGCTCCCGGCATGAAGGTCTACGACGACGAGATCTTCGGCCCGGTGCTGTCGGTCGTGCGCGTCGACACCTACGCCGACGCGGTCGCGCTCGTGAACGCCAACGCCTACGGCAACGGCACCGCGATCTTCACGCGCGACGGTGGCACGGCCCGCCAGTACGAGTTCGACATCGAGGTCGGAATGGTCGGCGTCAACGTGCCGATCCCCGTTCCGATCGGTGCGTACTCCTTCGGCGGATGGAAGGACTCGCTGTTCGGCGACTCGCACATCTACGGCCCCGAGTCGGTGCACTTCTACACGCGCTCCAAGGTGGTCACCACCCGCTGGCCCGACCACACCCCCTCCCAGATCGACCTGGGCTTCCCGAGCAACCACTGATCCGAGGAGCGACGACATGACGAACTACACCGACCGACACGGGGTCGCGCACCCGCTGCCCGCCCCCGAAGCCGAAGCGCAGGTGCGTGCGGACGACCGCGGTCACGTGTTCCACTCCTGGAGCGCGCAGGGCCTGATCGACCCGCTGCCCGTCGCCGCGGGCGAGGGATCGACCTTCTGGGACTACCAGGGCAACGCCTACCTCGACTTCTCTAGCCAGCTCGTGAACCTCAACCTCGGGCACCAGCATCCCGACCTGGTCGCCGCGATCCAGCAGCAGGCCGGACGCCTCGCGACGATCCAGCCCGCCATCGCCAACGACGTGCGCGGCGAGCTCGCACGCCTGATCGCGGAGGTCGCGCCCGAGGGGCTCGAGAAGGTGTTCTTCACCAACGGCGGCGCCGAGGCCAACGAGTACGCGGTGCGCATGGCCCGACAGTTCACGGGGCGCCGCAAGGTGCTGTCGATGTACCGCAGCTACCACGGCTCCACGTCGACCGCGATCTCGCTCACCGGCGACCCGCGGCGCTGGGCGAACGACACGGTCGACTCCGGTGCCGTGCGCTTCTTCGGACCGTACCTCTACCGCTCGCCGTTCCACTCCGAGACCCCGGAGCAGGAGGCGGAGCGGGCGCTCGCGCACCTCGAGCAGACGATCCAGCTCGAGGGACCGCAGACCATCGCGGCGATCATCATCGAGACGGTCGTGGGCACCAACGGCGTGCTCGTCCCACCGCCGGGCTACCTGCAGGGTGTCCGGGAGCTGTGCGACCGATACGGCATCGTGTACATCGCCGACGAGGTCATGGTGGGCTTCGGCCGACTCGGCGAGTGGTTCGGCATCGACGCGTTCGACGCCAGCCCCGACCTGATCACCTTCGCGAAGGGCGTGAACTCGGGCTACGTGCCGCTGGGCGGGGTGGTGATCTCGGACCGCATCGCGAGCGCTTTCGACACGATGCCGTTCGCGGGCGGACTGACCTACTCGGGGCACCCCCTGGCCTGTGCGGCCGGTGTCGCGACGTTCGAGGTGTTCCGTCGGGACGGCATCCTGGAGCGCGTACGCGATCTCGGCACCCGTATCGTCGAGCCGACGGTGCGCGCCTGGGCCGAGAAGCACCCGAGCGTCGGTGACGTGCGCGGCCTCGGGCTGTTCTGGGCCATCGAGCTGGTGCGCGATCAGGAGACGCGCGAGCCCCTCGTGCCGTTCAACGCCTCGGGTGCGGATGCCGCGCCGATGGGCGCCTTCGCCGCGGCAGCCAAGAAGGGCGGGGTCTGGCCGTTCACGCACTTCAACCGCATGCACATCGCTCCGCCGCTGGTGATCAGCGAGGAGGATCTGGTGCGCGGACTCGGCGTGCTCGACGACGCGCTCTCCGTGGCCGACGAGGCCGCTGCCGGACGCTGACTCCGACGCAAGAGGGCCCGGTGACCGTATGGTCGCCGGGCCCTCTTCCGTCGACGACTCACTCCGCCGAGTCGTACACCCGCTCCCCCTCGACCCACGTGCCGCGCACCTCGGTCAGGCCGATCTCTTCGACCGGATGCTCGAACGGGTCGCGGTCGAGCAGCGCGAGGTCGGCGCGCATCCCCACCGCGATCGTGCCGGTGTCGTCGAGGTGGTTCACCCTGGCCGATCCCGCCGTGTACGCGACGAGCGCGGTCGCGAGATCGATCGCCTGCTCGGGCAGGAACGCGGGGTAGTCGCCCTCCCACTCGGTCGGAGCGGAGCGGCGGTTGACCGCGACGTGGATCGCCGCCATCGGATTCGGCGTGCTCACCGACCAGTCGCTTCCCGCGGCGAGCGCAGCCCCCGAGCGCAGCAGGTCACCGAACGGATACTGCCACGCCGATCTCTGTTCCCCGAGGAAGGGGATGGTGAGGTCGACCATCTGCGGCTCCAGCGTCGCCCACAGCATCTGCATGTTGGCGGTGACGTCGAGCGCCCGGAACCGCGGGATGTCGTCGGGGTGCACGACCTGGATGTGGGAGATGTGGTGCGTGTTCCCTCGCGGCCCGTTGCGCACGAGGGCAGCCTCGACCGCATCCAGGCACTCCCGCACCGCGCGGTCGCCGATCGCGTGGAAGTGCAGCGTGAAGCCGAGGGCATCGAGCCGGGTCGCCGCTTCCTTGATCAGCTCCGGTTCGACGAATGAGATCCCGGAGTCCTCGCGCGGATGCCCGTGGCCGTCGCAATACGGCTCCAGCATCGCGGCGGTGAAGTTCTCCGCGACGCCGTCCTGCATGATCTTGACGCTGCGTGCGCGGAAACGCCCGACCGTGCTGTCGTCGCGACGCCGCACGATGTCGTCGATCTGCTCCAGGCCGCGCGAGCGGTCCCACCAGAGCGAGCCCACGACGCGTCCGGTGAGCGCACCCGATGCGGCGGCGGTCAAGTAGGCCGGCAGGGGGTCGCCGGCATCTCCGTACTCGGTGCCGACGATCGCGTCCTGCCACGCCGTCACGCCGTAGGAGTGCAGATGACGTTGCCCCTGCAGGAGTGCCTCCACGAGGCGTTCGGGCGCCTCCGTCGGCAGCAGCCGGTTGACCAGCCCCATCGCGCCCTCGTGCAGCGTACCGCTCGGTGCGCCGCTCGCGTCGCGCTCGATCCGTCCGTCGGGCGGATCGGCCGTCTCCCGGGTGATGCCGGCGAGCTCGAGCGCACGGGAATTGACCCAGGCCCCGTGGCCGTCGCGGTTGGGCAGGAATGCCGGGCGATCGGGCACGACGGAGTCGAGGTCTTCCGCGGTCGGTACACCACCGGGGAACGCCGACATCTGCCAGCCGCCGCCCAGGATCCACTCGTCGTCCGGGTGCTCCTGCGCATATTCGGCGATCCGGGAGAGGTACTCCTCCCGCGTCGACAGCTCGGCGAGGTCGCAGCGGAGCATGTCCAACCCACCCCACACCGGGTGCACATGCGCATCCTGGAAGCCGGGGACCAGGAGCCCGCCATCGAGGTCGACGACCTGGGTGTGCGGGCCGACGAGCGCCGAGACGTCGTGTCCCACCGCGCTGATGCGGCCGTTCGTGACGGCGACGGCGTGTGCGGTCGATCGAGCAGCGTCCGCGAGGAACACCCGTCCTCCTCGCGTGCCGGCCCTGAACACCAGATCTGCGAACATCACGCTCATCCTCCGGCCATCGTGCGGGCGATCTCGGTCGCGGAGTCCCCGGCACGCTTGAGGACGACTGCGACCAGGGCGAGTGCCAGCAGCGTGAGCACCAGCATGATCGTCGACACCGCGGCGATCTCCGGGCGCAGACCACTGCGCAGGGCGCTGAGCACATAGACGGGCCACGGCGTCGTGCCGGAGACCTGCACGAACGCGGAGACGACCGTGTTGTCGAGGCTCAGCGTGAACGAGAGCAGGAACCCCGCGAGCACGGCAGGCATCGCCAGGGGCAGCGTGATCTTGAAGAACGTGCGGACGGGCGGCGCGTAGAGGTCGGCCGAGGCCTCTTCGAGCCGGGCGTCGAGCCCCACGAGCCGCGCCCGCACGATGTACGACACGATCGCGATCGAGAACAGCGACTGTCCCACCACGAGTCTCATGGTGCCGTCGTTGAAGATGCCGATCCCGGCGTCCTGCCCGAGGAAGACCAACCACGGCAGGAGCGCGACGGCATCCACGATCTCCGGCGTCACCGACACGAGCAGCAGGAGTCCGAGGAACCACCACACCCACTTGCCGGGGTTGCGGGCCATCGCGATACCGGCGAGGGTTCCCAGCGCGGTGGCGAGCAGAGCAGCCAGCAGGCCGGTACGCACCGAGACGAGCACCGCATCGCGGATCGCCGGCTTGTTCACGATCGCGAGGAACGAGTCGAAGCCGAAGTGATCCCACGACACCAGGAGCCGGCCGACGTTGAACGAGTACGCGATGATCACGAGGATCGGCAGGAACAGGAACAGGAACACCAGCGCCGCCCAGATCGGCAGCACGAAGCGACCGACCCCTCGGCGCACGCGTGGTGTGGTCTTCTGCGGTCCATCGGTCAAGGCGGTCATGATCCCTCCCCCAGGACGAGTCGGTTGCGTTGCCGGAGCGGCAGGGTCACGAGCCAGAGGATTCCGGCAGCGACGGCGATCGAGAGCATGATGACGATGATGAGCAGCACCGCCATCGCCGAGCCGAGCGCCCAGTTCTGCGCCGTCTGGAACTGGCTCGCCACGACCTGCCCGATCATGTTGCCCTTCGCCCCTCCCAGCACGGTCGCGGTGATGTAGTCGCCCATGAGCGGGATGTACACCAGCAGCACCCCCGCGATGATGCCGGGCCTGGCCAGGGGAACGGTCACCCGCAGGAAGGTCGTGACGCTGTTCGCCCCGAGGTCCTTGCTCGCCTCGCGCAGCGGTCCCGACACCCGGTCGAACGCCACGAACAGCGGCAGGATCATCAGCGGCAGGTAGTTGTAGACGACCCCGAGCAGCACGGCACCGCGTGAGTACAGCAGATCCAGCGGACCCGGGACGATGCCGATCCCCTGCAGCAGCTGCGACAACCACCCCTCGGGGGCGAGGATCACCTGCCAGCCGATCGTGCGCACCAGGAAGTTGGTCCAGAACGGCACCATCACGAGCGCGAGCAGGAGTCCGCGCTTCGAGGGCGGAGCCTTCACCGCGATCCAGTACGCGACCGGACCGCCGATCACCAGGCACAGCGCCGTGCCGAGGATGCCGATCCACAGCGTGTTCACGAACGTGCTGAAGAACGTCGGGGAGAGAGCTTCGACGTAGCGGTCGAACGAGAGGTGATCGAGCGCGTGCGTGGCGAAGATGCTCGGCTTGTAGCCGAAGCTGAACACCACGACCATGAAGATCGGGGCCACGAAGAAGACGAGCAGCCAGACCCAGGCGGGGATCGCGAGACCGAATCTGAGCTTAGGCACCGGCGGCCGCCTTCATCGAGTTCCAGATCGAGACGACACGGTCCTGCGCCTCGGTCAGCTTGCCCTCGTGCATCGTGGCCACCTGCTCCTCGTCGAAGAACACCATGTCGAGCCGCTCCAGACCCGCCGCCTCCGCTTCCTCTCGGATTCCGGAGATCCCGGTGTCGTAGCCGATGTAGTCGACCTGTGCGAGCTGCACGTCCGGTTGCAGCACGAAGTCGATGAACGCGTGCGCGGCCTCGGGGTGCGGGGCTCCGGCGGCGATGGCCCAGTTGTCCATCCACAGTTCCGTCGCAGGACTCCCGAGCACCCATTGCCAGCGGTCAGGGTCGTCCGACTCGAAGATGCCGAGCCGCGCGTCGCCGTTGTACGACTGCAGCAGCGCGTGCGACGCCTGCGGGATCGACGACCCACCGGGGTAGGAGTCGAACGCCGAGACGTGCGGAGCCAGATCTTTCACGAGGAACTTCTCCACCGCGTCGAGGTCGTCGGGATCGGTGGTGGTCCAGTCGATGCCGTTCGCCCAGAAGTAGATGCCCAGAAGCGGTGCCGGGTCGTCGAGCACCGAGGTCGAGCCGGATGCCTCGTTCTGCGCGGCGTCGATGAAGTCGTTCCAGGTGGTGAGCTCGCGCGAGATCACGCGCTTGTCGTACACGAACCCGGTCGTGCCCCAGGCCTTGCACACCGAGTATTCGTTGCCCGGATCCCACGAGCGTCCGCGGAACTCGGGCGCCACGTGCTTCATGTTCGGCAGCAGGTCGAGGTTGAACTTCTGCAGGAGCCCGTTCTCCGCCATGGGACCGACGAAGACCCCGGTCGGCACCACGATGTCGTAGCCGGACGTGCCGCGGGCGGCGACCAGCTTCGCGATCAGCTCCTCGTTCGAGTTGAAGGCATCGAGCACGATCCTCGGGCCGTTCTCCGCGGTGAACTGCTCGAGCACCTCCGGAGCGTCGTAGTCGCCCCAGCTGTAGATCGAGAGTCTGTCCTCGAGCGGGCCGCCCTTCGCGTGCACCGCCGCGGCGTTCTGTCCCGGGGCGCACGCGCTGAGCACGACTGCACCGCCGGCCATGATCGCGGTGGCGAGGAAGCCACGGCGGGTCAGCTCGGTGCGGATCACCCGCGCCGCGCTCCGGTGCGCCAGCACGCGCACCGGAGGTACGCCCGTCACAGCCCGCCGTCCTTGGGCAGCGTGATCACGTGCGTCGCGGTGGTGGGGATGCCTTCGGCCGCGAACAGTCGCGCATCCGCGGGGTCCCAGACGCAGCGGACCGCATCGTCCACTCCCACCCGCGGGGCGGTGGGTGCCGGCATGCGGGAGAGGAACGTGGCATCCTCACCCACCCGGACCGCGACCTGCAGGGTCTCCCCCAGGTGCGAGACGCCGAGCACGCGTCCGGGAACACCGCCGCCCTCGCCCTGTTCCAGACGGATGTACTCGGGCCGGATGGCGGCGACGGCCGGCTGCCCCGCCGTCACACGCTCCCCGCCCCAGCGACCCGCGATCACACCGATGGCTGTGTCGACCGCGTCCCCGGCCGCCCGCACCGTGCCGTGCACGAAGTTCTGCTGCCCGATGAACGACGCCACGTACGCAGAGGCCGGCTCCGCGTAGATGGCGTCCGGTGCGTCGAGCTGCTCGATCCGACCGGCGCGCATCACGGCGATCCGATCACTCATCGACAGCGCCTCGGCCTGATCGTGGGTGACGAACACGAAGGTCGTGCCCAGCCGCGCCTGCAGCAGCTTGAGCTCGAGCTGCATCTCCTCGCGCAGCTGACGGTCCAGCGCCGCCAAGGGCTCGTCGAGCAGGAGCACGCTCGGCCGGTTGATGAGCGCCCGCGAGAGGGCGATGCGCTGCTGCTGGCCGCCCGACAGCTGTGTGGGCTTGCGGTCGGCGAAGGCCCGCAGCTGCACCATGTCGAGGGCTTCACTCACCCGTTCGCGCTGCTCTGCCTTGGGCACGCGCCGCTGCTGCAGCCCGTAGGCGACGTTCTCGGCGACCGTGAGATGAGGGAAGAGGGCGTATGCCTGGAAGACGGTGTTCACCTCGCGCCGGTACGGAGGGAGGTTCAGCACGCTGCGGCCGGAGATGAGGATGTCTCCCCCGTCCGGGTACTCGAAGCCCGCGATCATGCGCAGGGTGGTCGTCTTTCCGCAGCCGGACGGGCCGAGCAGAGAGAGGAACTCCCCCGGCTGCACGTCGAGGCTCAGATCGTCGACCGCCGTGGCGGTGCCGTAGCGCTTGGTGACACGGTCGATGCGCACCGCGCCGGTGGCAGCAGGTGCGTCGAGTGTGGCCGTCGACATTCGGGTGTTGTCGGGCATGGAGCCTCCCCATTGAGATTCGCTTGTCGCGAGTCTGTCACAGGAAGGACGCCAGGTATAGCGAAATCGGAAGCCTCTTGATCAATCCGCAACGATATCCGTTGCAGATTCGAGAAATGGCGACCGATTAGCGCCGCTCAGAGAAGGAAGCCGCGCAGCAGGGATTCGGACCCGGCGAGATGGTCGCGCATCGCCGCCTCGGCGGCATCCGGACGTCCGGCGAGGATCGCGGAGACGATGCTCTCGTGCTGCTCCCCCGAGTGCTGGATGTTGCGCGGCATCAGCGGGAAGGTATCGAGCCAGGCGTTGACGTCGGCCCTGTTCTCGGCGACGAGCGCGACCAGCGAAGGGATTCCGGCGGCCTCGGCGATGGCCAGGTGCAACAGGGTGTCCAGGCGCCGATACTCGTCCGGACCCGCCGGCAGTGCAGCCTCGTGCCGCGCCCAGAGGTCGGCCCGGGTCGCGGCGTCCAAGGAGCGGCTCGCTGCCGCCCGTACGGCTCCCGTCTCGAGCACGCGGCGCAGTCCGAGCACGTCGTCGATCTCGTCCGGCGTCACCGCCCCCGGCACGGTCGGGTGGGGCAGCGGGTCGGCCACGAACGTCCCCCCGTAACGGCCACGCCGCGGCAGCAGGTAACCGGTGTCGGCCAGCTCGCGGATCGCCTCGCGCACGGTGTCGCGACTCACCCCGAACGACGCTGCGAGCTCTCGCTCCGGCGGCAGCGACTCACCGGGGGCGACCACACCGAGCCGGATCGTCTGCACGAGTCTGGCCACCGTGTCCTCGAGCGCATTGCCGCGCCGCAGCGGCCGGTAGACGGCCCTTCGCACTTCGACGAGGTCGCCGTCGTGGGAGTGCTCGCTCATGCCTTCACCCTGTCACAGCGAGGTGAGGGTGGCTCACAGCGGGGTGACGTAGGCGTTGGTGATCCCGCCGTCCACGACGAAGGCACTCGCGGTGATGAACGACGCATCGTCCGAGGCGAGGAAGGCCACTGCCGCCGCGAGCTCGGCGGGCTCGGCGAAGCGCCCCATCGGCACGTGCACGAGGCGTCGCTGTGCTCGCTCCGGGTCTTTCGCGAACAGCTCCTGCAGCAGCGGGGTGTTCACCGGCCCAGGGCACAGCGCGTTCACCCGCACCCCCTGTCGCGCGAACTGCACACCGAGCTCGCGGGACATGGCCAGCACGCCGCCCTTCGACGCGGTGTAGCTGATCTGCGAGGTGGCCGAGCCCAGCAGCGCCACGAAGGATGCGGTGTTGATGATCGATCCGCGGCCCGCCGGGACCATGTGCCGCAGTGCCGCACGGCTGCACAGGTACACGCTCTTCAGGTTCACATCCTGCACGCGGTCCCAGGCCGGGAGCTCCGTGGTCTCGATCGAGTCGTCGTCGGCCGGAGAGATGCCCGCGTTGTTGAAGGCGATGTCGATCCGCCCGAACTCCTCCGCGACGCCGTCGAACAGCGCGTTCACCTTCGCCTCGTCGGCGACGTCGACCGGGCGGAAAACACCGCCGACCTCGGCAGCCGCCGACTGTCCGGTCGCCGGGTCGACGTCGGCGATCACGACGAAGGCCCCCTCTGCGGCGAACCGCTGGGCGGTGGCGAAGCCGATGCCGCTCGCTCCGCCGGTGATGATGGCGACGCGGTCCTTGAGGCGCTGGGTCAGATCGATGCTCATGTGGATTCTCCGTTCCGGATGGGTGAGAGGACGACGCGATCAGGCTTCATCGGTCGCGAAGAAGACGTTCTTGGTCTCGGCGAAGTGCTCGGCGGCGTCGGGGCCGAGTTCGCGCCCCAGGCCTGACGCCTTCATGCCGCCGAACGGCGTGGAGTACCGCACCGAGGAGTGCGAGTTCACGGACAGCACCCCGCTGCGCACACCCCGCGCCACGCGCACGCCCCGTCCGAGGTTCTCGGTCCAGAGCGAGCCGGCGAGACCGTACGCGGTGTCGTTGGCCAGACGGATGGCGTCGGCCTCGTCCTCGAACGGCATCACCGCGACGACGGGCCCGAACACCTCCTGCTGGGCGATGCGGTCGGAGGGGTCGGCGAGCACGACTGCCGGGGCGAACCAGAACCCGTCCCCGTCGGGGGCGCTCCCCCGGAAGGCGATGTCCGCACCATCGAGGAACGATGCGACGGTCTCGCGGTGTCCCGCAGAGATGAGCGGTCCCATGTCGGTGTCCTCATGCGCGGGGTCGCCCACGCGCCACGCGGCGACGGCCGGTTCGAGCAGCTCGAGGAACCGGTCGTAGACCGAGCGCTGCACCAGCAGCCGGCTGCGGGCACAGCAGTCCTGTCCGGCGTTGTCGAACACGGATCCGGGAACTCCGGCTGCGGCACGTTCGAGATCGGCATCCTCGAACACGATGTTCGCGCTCTTGCCGCCGAGTTCGAGCGTGACCGGCTTCAACGCCCGTGCGCATCCCGCCGCGACCTCGACACCCACCTCGGTCGAGCCCGTGAAGACCACCTTGCGCACGTCCGGGTGCTCGACGAGCCGCTGCCCGACCACCGAGCCCGATCCCGTCACCACCTCGAACAGTCCCTCAGGGAGCCCGGCTTCGCGCGCGAGCTCGGCGAGGCGGAGCGCGGTGAGCGGTGTCAGCTCCGCCGGCTTCAACACGACGGCGTTACCTGCGGCGAGCGCCGGTGCGAAAGCCCACGACGCGATCGTCATCGGGAAGTTCCAGGGAACGATGACGCCGACCACGCCGTAGGGGTCGTGGAACGTGACGTCGAGGCCACCGGCCACCGGGATCTGCCTCCCCGACAGGCGCTCCGGGTCGGCGGAGTAGTAGTTGAGCACCTGGGCGACGTGACCCGCCTCCCAGCGGGCGGAGCCGATCGGATGCCCGGAGTTGAGCACTTCGAGCTGTGCGAGCTCCTCGGCCGCGCCTTCCACCGCGCGGGCGAAGGAACGAAGAGCATCGGCTCGTGCCACCGGGGCGAGGGCCGCCCATCGACGCTGCGCCGCGACGGCGCGGGCGATCGCCGCGTCGGTCTCGGCGACGTCGGCCCTGGCGACCTCCCGGATCGCGGCCCCGGTCGACGGGTTGATGACAGTGAACGCGCTCATCGGGCGTCCTCCTTCCGCTCCGCGGCGTACGCACGAGCCTGTGAGACGAGATCTTCGAAGAGACGTCGGTCTTCGGCGTTCTCCTCAGGATGCCATTGGATGCCGACGACGTGACCGGCCGAGGTGTCGACGAACGCCTGCACGAGCCCATCGTCCGAGTGGGCAGCGGCGACCAGTCCTTCTCCGAGCCGGTCGATGCCCTGATGGTGATAGCTGTGCACGCGCACGTCTCCGGCGCCGAGGACTCCGGCGAGCGCGGTGTCGTCCGCGACCTCGATGTCGTTCTCGGCGAACACGCCTCCGCCCAGGCGGTAGCGCTCGGTGCCGAGCGTCTCGGGCAGGTGCTGCTGCAGAGTGCCCCCTCGAGCCACGTTGACGAGTTGAAGCCCACGACAGATCGCGAGCACCGGGATCCGCCGTCGTTCGGCCGCCCGGAACAGCGCGAGCTCCCAGGCGTCGCGGTCGACCCGGGCGGGGTCGGTCAGCGGATGCCGCTCCTCCCCGTAGAGCTCGGGGGCCACGTCGGCACCTCCGGACAGGATCAGGCCGTCCAGCCCGGCGATGGCCGCGTCCGCCGAATCCGGGTCCTGCGGCGGCAGGAGCAGTGCGATTCCGCCCGACGCCGTCACCCCGGTCAGATACTGCTCGGGCAGGAACGCCGCCCGCACATCCCACACCCCCTGCTGCGCCCGCTCGAGGTAGGTGGTGACACCGATCAGCGGTGCCGATTCAGAGCCGCTCGAAACCACGGATCCGCTCCCAGTCGGTGACGGCGGCGTCGTAGGCCTCGACCTCGATGCGCGCCTGGTTCAGGTAGTGATCCACGACATCGTCACCGAACGCCTCGCGCGCGATGGTCGACTCGCTGAACAGCTGTGCTGCTTCGCGCAGTGTCGTCGGCAGGTGTTCGACCCCGGCCTCATAGGCGTTGCCGGTGAAGCGATCGGGCAGGGGCAGTTCGTTCTCGATGCCGTACAGGCCGCCCGCGATGATGGCCGAGATCCCGAGGTAGGGATTCACGTCTCCGCCCGGCACCCGGTTCTCGACCCGGAGCCCTGATCCCGCGCCGATCACACGCAGCGCGCACGTGCGGTTGTCGATGCCCCAGGCCACGCCCGTCGGGGCGAAGCTGCCCTTCGCGAAGCGCTTGTACGAGTTGATGTTGGGCGCATAGAGCAGCGTGAACTCCCGAAGCGTGGCGAGGATGCCGGCGATCCAGTGCTCCATGATCGGACTGAACCCGTGCTCGCCGTCACCGGCCATGACCGGAGTGCCGTCGTCGGCGCGCAACGAGAGGTGGATGTGGCAGCTGTTGCCCTCGCGCTCGTTGAACTTAGCCATGAAGGTGAGCGCCTGGCCGTGCTGCTCCGCGATCTCCTTCGCACCGTTCTTGTAGAGCGCGTGCTGGTCGGCGGTCTCGCGCACCTCCGCATAGCGGAAGGCGATCTCCTGCTGCCCGAGGTTGCACTCCCCCTTCACGCCCTCGCAGTAGAGGCCCGCGCCGTCCATGCTGTTGCGGATGTCGCGCAGCAGCGGCTCGAGCCGCGTGGAGGCGAGCAGGTTGTAGTCGACGTTGTAGTCGGTCGACGGCGTCAAGCCTTCGTATCTGCGGGCCCAGGCGTCGCGGTAGGTGTTGTCGAAGACGATGAACTCGAGCTCGGTGCCCGAGAACGCGGTCCAGCCGCGCTCGGCGAGTCGATCTCGCTGACGGTCGAGGATCGCCCGCGGCGACGGGCCGACCGGCTCGCCGTTCCCCCACACCAGATCGGCGATCACGAGGGCCGTGCCCTCCAACCAGGGGATCCGCCGCAGCGTGGCGACGTCGGGCCGCAGCACCATGTCTCCGTAGCCGCGATCCCACCCCGACATCGCGTAGCCGTCGACCGTGTTCATGTCGACATCGACCGACAGCAGGTAGTCGCAGGCCTCGGCACCGTGATGCAGGATGTCCTCCTGGAACAGCCGGGCGGACACCCGCTTGCCGACCAGGCGACCCTGCGCGTCGGCGAAGGCCACGATCACCGTGTCGATCTCGCCGGCGGCGATGCCGGCATCCAGTTGCTCGATGCTCAGGTTTCCCGCCATCGTCTCGCTCCCGTCGTCGTGGTGAAGCGATCGGCCGACCGGCTTCGCCATCAGAGTAGATCACCAAGACGTTTAAAGGTAGACGAAACCACCATTGACTGCCACAATCATCCGCAAGGTGCACCCGGCGCCTGTGTGTGCATGCGAACGGAGAGCGGATGTCTGAGCAGAGCAATGAATCCCGCAAGGTCGCTGGGGCGACCTATACACGTGCCGGGAACGAGTACTTCGAGAAACGCACCCTGAAGAGGTCGGCAGGCGTCTGGGGCCTGTGGGGCCTCGCGGTCGCCGCCGTCATCTCCGGAGACTTCTCGGGCTGGAACTTCGGCATCGACTTCGCGGGCTTCGGCGGGATGCTGATCGCCTTCGCGATCCTCGTTCTCATGTACTACGGCATGATCTTCGCGATCGGCGAGATGGCCGCGATGATGCCGCACACCGGGGGCGCCTACTCCTTCGCGCGATCGGCGATGGGCCCGTGGGGCGGCCTGGTCACGGGCGCCGCCGAGACGATCGAATACGTCGCGACCACGGCGGTGATCGTCTACTTCTCGGCGTCGTATGCGAACGGCATCACGAGCGAGCTGCTGGGGCTCCAGTTGCCGGGGTGGCTCTGGTACCTCATCCTCTACGTCGTGTTCATCGCTCTCAACTCCGCGGGGGCCGCGATCTCGTTCCGGTTCGCGATCGTCGTCTCGATCATCTCGATCGGCATCATCCTGGTGTTCTCCCTGATGGCGATCTTCTCCGGCGCCTTCAGCTGGGCCGCACTGTGGGACATCGCCCCCGACCCGGGCCAGACCGAGTTCCTGCCGCACGGCGTGCTGCCGATCCTCTTCGCGCTGCCGTTCGCGATGTGGTTCTTCCTCGGCATCGAAGAGCTGCCCCTGGCCGCCGAGGAGTCGCACAATCCGACGCGTGACATCCCCAAGGCCGGTTTCTGGGCGCGCGGAACGCTCATCGTCACGGGCCTGCTCGTCCTCTTCCTGAACACCGGCGTGATCGGTGCCGAGGCCACCGGCACTGCGGGCGAGCCGCTGCTCGACGGCTTCCGCGCGATCGTGGGCGATCAGCTCGCCGCTGTGCTCGCCCTCTTCGCCCTCATCGGGCTGCTGGCCTCACTGCAGGGCATCATGTTCGCCTACGGCCGCAACATGTACTCCCTGTCCCGCGCGGGCTACTACCCGCGCTTCCTCTCCCTCACCGGCAAGCAGCAGACACCCTGGGTGGCGCTCGTGGTGGGTGCGGCGATCGGCTTCATCGCCCTCATCGTGCTCGACGTGCTCGCGGCCGTCGATGCCAAGGGTGCAGGGTCGGTGGCCGGCGCGATCGTGCTGAACATCGCGGTCTGGGGCGCGGTGCTCGCCTACGGACTCCAGCTGGTGTCGTTCATGATCCTGCGCAAGAAGTACCCCGACGTCGCGCGCCCGTACCGGAGCCCGTGGGGGATCCCCGGTGCGGCTGTCGCGCTCGTGATCGCCGCGCTGATCTTCGTCGGCTTCCTGTTGAATCCGACGTTCGGTCCCGCCATCGTGGCGATCGCCATCGTCTACGTCGTGATCCTGCTCGGGTTCGGACTCTTCTTCCGGCACCGCCTGGTGCTGTCACCCGAAGAGGAGTACGCGATCTCGGGCGGCTCCCACGGCGACCCGCAGGCCGAGGGGTACGACGCCATGGAGGGCGAGGTGTTCGACGGCACCGGCAGGTGACCCACCGCACAGCGCCTCGACGACTTCGTCGGGGCGCTGTGTCGCGCGGACCTCGGGCCGCTACTTGCGGTCGAAGTCGAAAGCCTTGAGCAGCTCGACGACGGCCTTCTCGCGCTCTTCGCCGCCCTCTTCGAACATATGCGTGACGTGAGTCTGCAGGTGGTTCTCCAGAAGCAGGCGGTTGAGTGATTCGAGGGAGCGCTGGATGGCGCGTGACTGCGTGATGATGTCCATGCAGTAGTCCTCGTTCTCGATCATCCGCGCGACTCCGCGCATCTGTCCTTCGAGGATGCTGGTGCGGTGCAGAGCACGTTTCTTGATGTCTTCGATCACCCCTCGAGGGTACTCCCCCCAGGGGGTATTCGGCTGTCTGAGCGCCGAGACAGCCGCCGGCCGACAGGCGGGGCCGCCGGAGCACTGGCGTGAAAGGATGACGTCATGCCGCGAACACCGATGACGCAGCTCTCTCCTGCCGACCAGGAGCGCCTCCGCGCGCTCCGACGCATGAAGGCCGTCGCCCTCGGCGCGCTGGTGTTCATGGCCGTGGTGTTCGTGTTCGCCTTCGCGTTCCAGCAGCGCATCGAGGGGCTCGCCTACGTGCGTGCGGCGGCCGAAGGCGGCATGGTGGGTGCGCTCGCGGACTGGTTCGCGGTGACCGCGCTCTTCCGCCGCCCGCTCGGGCTCCCCATCCCGCACACCGCGATCATCCCCAACCGCAAGGACGAGATCGGCCGCTCCCTCGGCGAGTTCGTGGAGACGAACTTCCTCGAAGCCAGCGTGGTGCGCACCAAGCTGTCGACCACGAAGATCGCTCTGCGCGCCGGGGAGTGGCTGCGCGAGGCTCCGCATGCGGAGCGGGTCGGCGCCGAAGGAGCGACGATCGCCACGGCCGTGCTCAACGCGCTGAGCGACGACGATGTGCGAGACCTCATCACAGACCTCGCCCGCGAGCATCTGGTCGATCCAGAGTGGGGCCCGCCCGCCGGAGCGTGGCTCGAGAAGATCGTGGAGGCCGACGCCCACCACGGCGCCGTCGACCTCGCCGCCGACAGCATCTCACGCTGGCTCGACTCCAACGCCGAGTCGTTCAGCGGCCTGGTCTCCCGACGCTTGCCGGGGTGGGTGCCGAAGCTGGCCCATCGATTCGTGGACGACACGGTGTATCACGAGGCGGTCAAGTTCGTGCATGCCGTGCAGGCCGACCCCCGCCACCCGGCACGCCTCGCGGTCGACGGCTATCTGGCGCGGCTGGCGGACAGCCTGCAGAACGACCCGGCGACGCGGGCGAAGCTCGAGAACGCCAAGGCATCGCTGTTCGACAGCCCTCGGGTCGGTGCCCTGGCCGCCGAGGCATGGAACACCGCGAAGAACGGCCTGCTCGCTGCCCTCGCCGATCCCGAGAGCGGCCTCCGACGCCGCGCCGTGCAGGCCCTGCAGGAGGTCGGCGAGCGCCTCACGACCGACACCGCGCTGCAGAACCGCGTCGACACCTGGGTGTCGGACGCCGCCGTCTTCCTCGTCGATCGCTACCGGCACGACATCGCCTCGATCATCACCGACACCGTCGAACGCTGGGATCCGGCCGAGACGACGGAGAAGATCGAACTGATGGTCGGCCGCGACCTGCAGTACATCCGCCTGAACGGTACGTTCGTCGGCGCCTTGGCCGGCCTCGTGATCTTCTCGATCGCCCACGCCCTCATCCCCGGAGTGTGATCATGCCCTCGTCCTCTCGGCCACTGAGCCACGATCCCCTCTGGCCCCGGGCCGGTTCCTGGGCCGCGTTCAACGACACCGCCGATGCCGTGCTCGTCGGAGTGCCGACCTGGCGCACCTCGCTCTCCCCAACCGGTGCACACGCGACGCCCTCGGCGATCCGTGAGGCGCTCCCCCGCTATGGGACCGCGCTGATGGGACCGCCGGTGATCGAGCTCGACGAGGTGCTGCGCATCGCCGACGCCGGTGACATCGCCGACCCGGACGGCTCCGCGGGCGAGGCCAGGGTCATCTCCCGCGTGCGAGAGCTCAGCTCCACCGCGGGGCTCGTGATCGCTCTCGGCGGCGATAACTCGCTGACCTGTCCCGTCGCTCTGGGGGCGCAGGCCACAGGGCTGATCACGTTCGACGCCCATTTCGACCTGCGCGACGGCATCTCGAACGGCACCCCCGTGCGGCGGCTCGTCGAGGACGCCCCCGCCGCATCGCCGCTGGATACCACGCGCATCGACCCGACCAAGATCGTGCAGATCGGCATCGCCGACTTCGCGAACTCCGCCGCCTACGCTCGGCGCGCGGCGGAGTGGGGCATCCGGGTCATCACCCTCGATGAGCTCCGCCGCCGCGGCATCGACGACGTGGTCGCCGAGGCCGTCGACATCGCGGGCGCAGGAATCGATGCGCGCATCCATCTCGACATCGACGTCGACGTCTGCGACCGCTCGGTCGCCCCCGGCTGCCCTGCCAGTGTGCCCGGCGGTCTGCAGGCGTGGGAGCTGCGGGCCCTCACCCGCGGCGTCGCAGCGGATCCACGCGTCGTGAGCGCGGATCTGGCCGAAGTCGACGCGACCGCCGACGCGGACGACGCCCGCACCGTCCGCCTGGCGGCACTCTGCGTGCTGGAGCTGCTCGCCGGACTCGCCTCACGCGCATGAGGATCGTGGTGTCGGGGACGCACGCCAGCGGCAAGAGCACGCTGATCTCCGACTTCCATGCGGTCCGTCCCGAATACGTCGTACTCCCCGACCCCTTCGAGGACCTCGATCTCGACGATCCCGCGGGCGCGCACAGCTTCGCCGTGCAGCTGCGCGTCACCGCAGCGCGACTCCAGGAGTCGGCCGCCGCCTCCGCGGTGATCTGCGAGCGGGGGCCGCTCGACTTCCTCGCCTACCTGACCGCTCTGGAGGAGCTGGGCCGCAGTGACGGCGCACTCCTCGCCCGCGCCACAGAGATCGTGGAGGCGTCGATGGCCGCGATCGACCTCATCGCGATCGTGCCCCTGGACGAAAGCCGGCCGATCCCCGTCACCGGCGACGAGGAGCCGGCTCTGCGCGTCGCGATGGACGAAGCGCTGGTGGGACTCGTCGATGACCTCGAGCGCGCCGGCTCCGTCCCGCGCGTGGTCACGATCGTCGGCAGCCTCGAGGAGCGGCTCCGGCTGCTGGTCGAGGCGAGCCGGGGCTGACCAGCACCTGCCCCCGCGACGTGACGGCGCTCACTCGGATACCGGAACGAAGAACAGGCCTCCGAGCTTGCCGTCGGCGCTCCACGAGCTCCGACATGTCACAGCCCCGGCCTCGAACTCCAGTCGGGTCTCGGCGACGACGTACTCTCCGGCCACCACGGCGGTCTCAGCGCCGAAATCCTCCCACTGACCGAACGAGGTCGTGAGGTCCGCCCATGCCTTGGTCAGCTTCTCTTCGATGAGCAACGCTGCGGCTTCGTTCCCGAAGTACGCATCGATGATGGCCTGCGCACGAGGTTATCCGCGCCGCTGAACGTCTTATGCATCACCAGTCGCTCGGCCTCCACTCGCTCCTTGAAAGCGAGTACGGCCTCGAGTTGTGGCCCCTCGTCTCGCAGTCGTTCCGGATCGATGTCGCGAAAGTACATCCCAATCGCCGGAGTGGTGCCGCTTTCTTGCCTACGCTTCAGGGCGATATTGAACTCTTCAGAAAACCCGGAGGAGCCATTGTCAGTGGGTGTTCCCCAGCGCACGTTCAGAAGGCCAACGAACACATCGCAGCCATGCACCAAAGGGTTTACGAGCTCCTGCGGAGCCCCGGCGTCAGGCTGCACCTCTTCCCAGCCCTCAATCGAGATGCGGACTCCTCGCCCACGAAACAAGCGGCGTTCGAGGTTGCGAAGTGCCTCACGCTCGTCGGTCAGGTCACCCGGAGATGCCATGAAGACGCGCAACTCGCGCATATCCTTCTCCATCACCACTCCTGACGTCTGGCTCCCGCCCCTCATGTTCGCCTACGCCTCAGGATAGTGGTGCCCCGCGACCGAGACCGTCCTAGCTGGCGCACCTAGCCCCGTTCCAAACGCCAGACGCCACACGTCTTTCAGACGACGGACGCGCCGATCAAGCCGTCCTGGTACGAACTGGCCGATCGTGTCGATGTCGCGAGCAAGGCTCACGACGCTGCCTTACCCTCGTTGAGCTTCCTAAGGTCCTGAAGCTCCGCCCAGTGCTGTTCGAGTCCGGCAAGAGTCGGGCTGACACCTTGAGTTATGAGCGCCTGGGAGTGGCCGTCGATGTATCGGCAGGCTTCCTCGAACACCTCGCTGACCTTGGGGATGATCTCACCGAGCTTGTCGACGTTGATGTTGATGAGCGTCGTCATCTGGACGTTGGCCTGGTAGCGCCGGGTCACGCCCTTGAGTAGTTCGTCCTCGGTGAAGACTTCACACCAGGAGCGAAGGTGGCTATACCCAGTGTGCACCAGCGCGTCCCTCGCTTCGCCATCCAGCTGCTTAGCAGCCTGAATCGTGCTGTTGATCCGCCCCTTGATGGCGCTCAAGGAGTCGATCCGCGGTCCAGTGGCTCGGGACACCTTGCCCTTGCCGCTCTCGTCGGTGATCTGGAAGTACGCGCACCGCTTCGACTTCTCGAACAACGCGAGCAGTGTCGTGGCGAACAGGATGTCGTGGGTGAAGACAATGACCTGATTGTCGTCGGCGAGCCGAGCGATGCGCTGGGCGACCTCCTTGATCCGGCGGTGGTCGAGACTCGAGACCGGGTCGTCGAAGATGACTGGTGCTGTGATGCCCGCCAGTCGCGCCTCAGCGAGGAAGTCGGCAAGCGCCAGCACTTTCTGCTCGCCCTCGGACAGCACCTTGGACGGCTTGTGCTTGCCACTGAGCACCTTGCGACGCTGAGCCTTCCCTTCTCGCCCGACGAACTGCACCTTGAGCATGGGCGTGTGGAGCGCTTCGCACTCTTCAAGGAACAAGGCGTCAAAGCTCTGGTTGATCAGCTGGTCACTGGCAGTCTTGGCCAGCGCGGTCACCGAGCGACCCAACGCAGGCAACGGACGCTTGAGCGTCTTGAGCCGATCGGCCTCCTTGTCGCTCTTGACCTGCGTCTCGATCAGCGACCAGGACTTGCCCAGCTCGACCGCGTCCTTGAGCTCCAGCAACTGGGCCTGCTTCTCGGCCAGCGCCTCAGTCCTGCCCTTCTGCAGGGTTTCCAGCTCCGAGACGTTGGTGCCTACGGTTGTGAGCGCCGTGTCTGCATCGGTGCGGGGTTTGGTCACGACGTCGGATATCTGGATGTCGACCATGTGACCGGCGACGACGGCAGTG
Source organism: Microbacterium oxydans (assembly GCF_000956405.1). GTDB lineage: Bacteria > Actinomycetota > Actinomycetes > Actinomycetales > Microbacteriaceae > Microbacterium > Microbacterium oxydans_C. The sequence goes on along the minus strand of NZ_JYIV01000023.1, from coordinate 79,902 downwards.
ACGACGACGCTTCGTGCGCCTTCGATCGCTTCCACCTCAGCGAAGTACGCTGGCCGCTCGCTCCCCTCGGTGTCCTTGTGCTGCTCGATGAACGCGGCCATCTCGTTGCCTTGGAGCGCAGCGACCTGCCGCTTGTAGCCTCCGAGCGCAGTGTCGGTCGTGCGGATGTCGGCCGAAATCTTGTCTTCGAGATAGGTCGAGTAGCGCGTAAGCAGATCCCGCGCGGGGTCGAGCAAGGGCTGGCGGCAGTACAGACAGCGATCGGCATCGTGAGCTTCGACTTCAATAAGGTGCTGGCGGTATGTCTCGCCTGCTTCGATGAAGTCGTTCCATGTGTCGTCGGGGTCGGCAGGTAGGTCCGCGGCGGCGAAGATCTCGCGGCGGAAGGTCTCGTAGTCGGTCGTGAGTTGTGCGCGCTTGGTCAGTGCCTCGTTGTACTTCGCCAGCTCGAATGCGAGCAGCGCGTCAGCGACAGACACCGCCTGCGAGAGAACCCGTTGCTCGCTCTTGAGGCCAGCGATCTGCGCACCCATCGTGTTCGCGCGCAGCGCCGCGACGGCCTGGGTGAGCACGTCGACCTGCTGGTCGACGTCGTCTCCGCTCTTGACCTTCGATCTGAGGTCGGCGAGGTCAGTGGACGCCCCGAGAGTCTCAATCAACGGGTAGACGGTCGATCCGCGTTGGAACCTGGAGAGCAATCCCGAACCGCTCGAACCAAGCTCGGAAATGGCCGAGTCGATCTCGGCGGTCACCGCCTGGATCGCGGTCGTGACGTCGTTGAACAAGGCCAGCGAGGCCGGGGTGTAGACGTAGTCGAGATCCTCATCGACGTGGGTTCGCACGGCGGGGCTGTCGAAGATCGACATGCGAGTGAAGGGCGATACGCCCAGCTCACCCGTCCAGGTCAGAGCCTGATAGTCGTCGCCGAGCTTGAAGTCCAGCTTCGCCGTCTGCCCCTCAGAGCTGTCGACGTCGATGTTGCCGAGGATCGTATCGGCGGTGCGACTGTTGGCCAGCGCCTTGAAGATGCGCGAGTAGCCCGTCTTGCCAGTACCGTTCTCGCCGTAAAGGATCGTCAAGCCCTCGTGCGGCTCGATCACCGCGCCAGGTACCAGCGCATTGACACCCCAAACCTCGGAGAGCCGGATCAGTGACAGCGGTGGTGCCGACTCGTCCTGACGAGCCTCGATGTCTAGCAACGGGACGGCCGGAAGCTCGCGCTTGTCAAGCGCCTTCTCCTGGCGGAACAACTGGTAGGCCTTCTCAATCGTGGCCGGTCCAACCGGGCGTCCGGTAGCGACCACTTCGGCGACGAGCAGGCGCACCCACTCGTCGCTGGCATTCGCCCACTCGGCGAGCTGCGCCCGAGGATCTACCAGCTCGGTCGAGTCAGCAACTTCAGCTTCGGCTTTCGTGGCCATCATGCATCCACCCCCTGCGTCGCATCGGTGCTAATCCGCGATATCGGCCGGCGCCGATGGTGTGCCCTCATGACGTGCTCGCTGTCTCCTCTGCGCCGTTGCAGACGCTCATCCGTCGTCGTTGACCGACCTCCACTTCAAGCCTAGCCGTGAGGTCCGACACGACCGACGACGCCGAGCCAGAACTACAGAAGCGAAGCCAGGCGGATGGCGCTTGCCAGCGTTCGCGCTGAAGCTCGCCTTTGAGCCGTCACGCCTCTTGCAGATCGTGGCCTCGGAGCTCGGTTGTCTCCTCGGAACGCGTGCTCTGATCGATACGCTCGGACTATGCCCTTCGACCTAGACCTCGACGACATCGCGCTGATTCGTGCTCGTCTGGGGAGCCAGTCTGATGAGCTTCATGGCGTGATGCTCGACGTCGATGCTCATCCGGTGTTCTTGTTCCAGGACGACCGTCCCCGCCTGGTTGAGGCGCGCAAGCGAGCGGTCGAGTTACTTGACGAATGGGTAGGCACGGAGCCGACGACGACCGATGAGATCTACGCGCGGCTCCCCGACCTCGTCCAACATCGTTCAGTCTCCGACTCTCTCCTTGAAGCCGCGATGTGGCCGGACTTCGCTGATCCCCTGATCGATCTCTTCGACCACCCCGCAACCGATTCGCGCGTGCTCGCGGCAGCTCCTCACCTGGTTCCGCTCCTCGACGAGAGCGGCCTCGTCACCGTGGCGGAACTTGATGCACGTCCCTGGGGCCTGCACACCAGCAAGTACGCGTTCCACTACCACCAGCTCATGAGGAGGGGCTTCGACTCCAGCATTCACTACGGCCTCATCGGAACAATCCTGCGGCTCTCTGAGGAGCACGACCTCACGGCACGGCTTGCCCTCGACGAACGCCGCGTCCAGTTCAAGGACGAGTACCGCGAGATCTACGAGTACGACTACTGGTATGGCCCCTCGCTCGCGGATGCTGATCTCGACGACCTCACGGCCGTCGGTGAGACGTTCCACGGCGACCCCGAAGGCGGCACGTCCCTACTCAGCCCGTATGCAGGGCTTTCAGTTCGATGGACCGCCGATGGCAATCTCAAGACCGTTGAGATCGAAGAGTTCATGCCAGCACCAGAATCCAAAGCCGACTGGGTGTTCGCGCGCTACCTCCACGCCATCCGAGACACCACCAAGCACGCCTTCATCCACTGCGACGGAGCCGTGAAAGCATTCGCCGCCGACAGATACCCGCGAGCTCAGCACGATTTCAAGCACCGTGGCAAAGGCGATCGTTACAGAAAACTGTTCCGAATAGACGGAGAGTTCCCCACCGCTGCGTGGTCCGAAGTCGCCGCCTCGTGGTTCCGAGGAAACCGTCTCATCAACGAGTATCTCGGCGGCTCCAACGAGTGACCCTGACAAGCACACCGTCTCAGAAGTGAGCTCGACGATAGATCGTGTCCTGCCGACGAACAAAAGGGCATCCAATACGCCTACTACTCGTGCAGCGGAAGACGCACCCGCAAGACCAAGTGCACCCGCTGCACAATCCCCGTTGCGACCGCCGAACAGCTCGTCGCTGACTGCTACGCCCGCATCAGCATCAACGAGGCCCAATACCTCGACCTCGCTAAGAAGGTCTAGCAAGCCTTCGATGAGAGATTCGCAGCCCGCTCCGACGAACTCGCCGAACTGGCAGCGAACCGCAGACGCCTGGAAGACGAGTCCGACAAGCTCCTCGCCGCCCACTTCGCTGATGCCATCGACCTACCCACGCTGAAGCGCCACCAAGACCGCATCCGCGCAGGCCTCGCAGACATCGACCTCCGCATCGAGAACGAACACGACCAAGACCAAGGCCCGAGACGCCAGATCAACAAGGCCCTACGGCTCCTGATCGACTGCCAACGCCTCTACAAGACCACCGACGCCCACGGGAAACGCCTGGCCAAGCAGACCTTCACCAACGGGATCGACATCGACGAAGACGAGCAAGCCAGCCTCCGCCTCGCGGAACGCTTCGCCGTCACGACAGACGAAAACACCCATGTCAGGGGTTCGACTATGTCTGAAATTGTGGACCTAAGGGGATTCGAACCCCTGACCTCCTCGATGCGAACGAGGCGCGCTACCAACTGCGCCATAGGCCCGTGAACAGGTTCTACGCTATCACGACGAGAGGCGTGCTCGCGTCGCGGATCGTCACCCTGCGGCGCGACGGGAGAGCAGTTCGCGAACGTGGGCCTCGATCTCAGCGTCGTCGACGAATCCCATCCGCGCGTACGGCGACGACGCGGCAGGCAAGGCCACCGGCGGCTCGGGCGCCATCTGCTCCGCGCGCTCGCGCAACGCAGCCACACGCGCGGCCTTGCGTCGCGCCTCCTGGGCGTCGAGCTGTGCCTGTGCGGCCTGCGCGCGAGACCCTGCGACGGATGCCATCGGCTCGGGCAGCGGACGCGGAGTCCAGGTCGCTCGACCCTGGTCGTGCAGCTCGGGAGCCACACGCGGAGCGACCGGAGCAGCGACGACATGTGCGGCACGCGCGGCACGACCGGCGACGGCAGCCATGCGCTGCAGAGCGATACCGGCGACGACGACGAGCGTCCCTCCGGTCCAGAGCAGCAGCGAACCACCTGCGGCCAGCAACTGCCACACACCCAGACCGGAGATGACGAGTCCGACGACCAGCGTGCTTGTGGCGGCGATACGCACCCGTCGACGAGCGCGGGCCCGACGGATCACGGGGTCGGCTCTGGTCGCTGCCAGCTCTTGCCGAAGAGCCTCGAGCTCAGCGGCCTCCCGCTCCGACTGCACACGCTTGGCCAGCTTCTGCTGTGCGAGCGCGGTGCGTGCGTTCAACTCGAAGCGCACCTCACCCGGGGTCTCGCTCGTCTCGGCGAGCACCCGCAGGGCCTGGTTCAGCCTCACGGCGTTGCGTTCGGCGGCGTTGTACTGGAATCGCCCTCGCCATGACGGCAGCAGATACAGCATCCAGAGGAGCACGGCGACGAGCACGATCACTCCTCCGCTCAGCACCGGCCCGTCCATATCGACAACGCTAAGGGCTGGGGGCGGGCAGCGCCGTGCAGACGGGCGCGTGTCGCGGCGAGTTCGTCGGAATCCGCCCTCATGCGGGGAATCTCAGGACGAGATTCGATCGGCCGGCGGCACCGTCGCAGCCTCGGGAGGCACCTGTCCGCTGAGCCACCGTGCGAGCACACCCTGCGGCACGTCTTCTTTGGTGAGGGCGAAAGCGTAGTGGTCGCGCCAGTCCCCATCGATGTGGATGTAGCGACGCCGCAGCCCCTCGTACCGGAACCCGAGCTTCTGCACGATGCGCAGGCTCGCAGCGTTTTCCGGACGGATGCAGATCTCCATGCGGTGCAGTCCGTACTCCGTGAAGCACGCATCGGTGGCCAAGGCGACCGCGGTCGGCGTGATCCCCCGACCGGCGAACCGCTCGCTCACCCAGTAGCCGATCGTGGCAGAGCACAATGACCCCCGGGAGACACCCCACACATTGAGCTGACCGGCGATCTCGCCGTCGTACTCCATGACGAAGGGATAGCCGGAGCCGTCACGGTACTGCTGCAGCAGACGTCGGATGCCGAGCCTCATATCGAAGGACACCGATCCGTACGGAACGGTCGCCTCCCACGGCTGAAGCCACGACCTGTTGGCGAGGAGCTCATGCTGCAGCAGCCGCGCGTCCTTCGTCCGGACGAGCCGCAGTTCTATCGGGCCGTGTCGCATCCCCGCCGCCAGATCCATGCCGCACCGACGCCCGCAGAGCCGCCTAGAGGCGTCCCGCGAACTCCTTGAGCCAGGGACGCAGCTCGGGCCCGAGGTCGTCGCGGTCTGCAGCCAGCTGCACGATCGCCTTGATGTAATCGACGCGGTCGCCCGTATCGTAGCGGCGACCGCTGAAGATGACGCCGACGACGCCGGGTCCGTCGGAGTCGGTCGCGAGCACCTGCAGAGCGTCGGTGAGCTGGATCTCGCCGCCCTTGCCCGGCTCGGTGTGCTCGAGGATGTCGAACACCGAAGCCGGCAGCACGTAACGGCCGATGATGGCCAGGTTGGACGGCGCGTCCTCCTTGGCCGGCTTCTCGACGAGCCCGGTGACGCGCACGGCGTCGGACCCCTCGATCTGCTCGACCGCGGCCGCGCCGTACATGTGGATGCTGTCGGGGTCGACCTCCATGAGGGCGATCACCGCGGCGCCGGAGCGCTCATGCTCGGCGATCATCTCGGTGAGCAGCGGGTCGCGCTCGTCGATCAGGTCATCACCGAGCAGCACCGCGAACGAGCTGTCGCCGACGTGGGTGCGCGAACGCAGGACCGCGTGGCCGAGGCCCTTCGGCTCTCCCTGGCGGACGAAGTGGATGTCGGCGAGATCGCTCGACTTCATGACCCGCTCGAGTCGGCCGGTGTCGCCCTTCTCCATGAGCTTCACCTCGAGCTCGGGGACCGAGTCGAAGTGGTTGGAGATCGCGTTCTTGTTGCGTCCGATGATGACGAGGATGTCGTCGATACCGGCGTTCGCCGCCTCTTCGACGACGTACTGGATCGCCGGCTTGTCGACGACGGGGAGCATCTCTTTCGGCATCGCCTTCGTCGCGGGGAGGAACCGAGTTCCCAAGCCTGCTGCGGGAATGACGGCTTTGATCTTGTGGTCAGCCATCTTGCCAGCCTAGTGGTGAGCGCCGACGTAGACTCGGAGCCATGTCGAACGACGTCGAACACGCCAAGCGCGCACTCCGCGCCGAGCTCCGGGAACGACGCCAGCTCCTCTCCGACACGCAGCGGGAGACTGCGGCGACGGCCATCGGCGAGCGGCTGGATGCTCTCGTCGACGAACTCGGCGCCCGGTCCGTCTCCTGCTTCCTCTCCACCACGACCGAGCCGGGCACTCGAGACTTCGTGACGAGAGCCGTACGCCGAGGTATCCGCGTGCTCCTCCCCGTCACCCGCGCCGACGGGCTGCTGGACTGGGCTGTCGCCACCGACGACGATGAGGTCGCCGAGGGACTCTTCGGCCTCCCGGAGCCCACGGGCGAGGTGTTGGGCCCGATCGCCGTGAACGACGTCGATCTGATGATCGTCCCCGCCGCTGCGGTCGACCGCTCCGGCATGCGCATGGGTTGGGGCCGCGGTTACTTCGACAAGACGATCGGCTCGATGGAGAAGTGCCCTCCCGTCTATGCGGTCATCTATGATTCCGAGGTACTCGACGAACTTCCGCGAGAGGTCCACGACCAGCCGGTGAACGGCATCGTGACCCCGTCGCAGACCCTCATCCTGTCGCCGCGGCGACGCTGATCCCAAGGACCCCCATGCCCACCTACGCCTATGCCTGCACCGCGTGCGGTCACACCTTCGACGCCGTGCAGAGCTTCGCCGACGACGCCCTCACCGTGTGCCCCGAGTGCGGTGGCGCCCTGCGCAAGCAGTACGGGTCGATCGGTGTGACCTTCAACGGCTCCGGCTTCTATCGCACGGACTCGCGCGCCAAATCCGGTGGATCGAAGGATGGTTCGGCATCATCGAAGTCGGAATCGACGACGAGCGCCAAACCGGCGGCTGCGTCGACTCCAGCCTCTTCCTGAGGTATCGATCTGTTGGGGGATCCCATGCTCAAAGGTTTCAAGGACTTCCTGCTGCGCGGCAACGTCATCGATCTCGCGGTCGCCGTCGTCATCGGCACGGCGTTCACCGCGATCGTCACTGCCGTCGTCAACAGCATCATCAATCCCCTCATCGCCCTCTTCCTGAAGGCCGACGCGGCCGGACAGTTCGGGATCCCGGTGACCAACATCTACGGCGAGACGGTGACGTTCCCGATCGGGGAACTGATCTCGGCGATCATCAGCTTCCTCGCCGTCGCCGCCGTCGTGTACTTCGTCTTCGTGCTGCCGATGAACACCTTCAAGGCTCACGTCGAAGCTCGTAAGGGCACACCCGCCGAGGAGCCGGAGGAGGAGCCGGCCGCCGCGACGGAGGCGGAGCTGCTCGTCGAGATCCGCGACCTGCTCAAGACACAGCGCGGAGCCTGACAGCCCCCGTTCGCACTCGAGACGCACGGTCTTCCTCTTCGGAGGAGCCGTGCGTCTCTTTTTCTGCGGTGCCGTGGAGAAGCGCATCTCGGACGAGCGCACCTCAGTAATGGGGCGGGATGTCCTGGAGCAGCTGATCGTCGTTCGGCCCCTTGGCCCCTCTCGGACGGTTCCGGGCCGGGGGTGCCTCCGCGGGTCCTGACTCCGGTTCCGGATCGCTTCCAGGGACCGGAGTGAGACGCGCACGACGAGACCCGGCGACCCGCTCCACGTGCTGACGCGGAGTCGCGGGGTCGGACTCGTCAGTCATTCTGCGTGTCGACCGTGTCGATCGGCTGCGTGTCGTTCTCCGCGCGCGGGGCGGACTCCGAGATGCCGAGCACAGCCGCGATCCGGGTGGCGGCGGTCACGGGGTCGCTGTAGAGATCGAAGGCGTGCACGCGCACGTAGTGCCAGCCCAGGCGACGCAGCACGTGGGGGCGCAGACGCAGGGTCTCGCGCAGGGACTCGCCACGCGTCTCCGGGTCGGATTCGATCACGACGGCCTTGCCGCCGTGCTGCGCGACGAGAGGGAGCAGTCCGCGGTAGTCCACGTCCACCGAAGCGCCGAGGCGCCGCAGCTCCCGGGCGAGGGCGAGGGTCAGCGGGTCGGCCAGGTCTTCCAGCCGTGCATCCCGGCTCCGGGTGGCCAGGCCGCCGAGGATCGACATCAGGGTGGCCGCTCCGTGCTCCAGGCGTCCGTCGTCGAACGAGGAGGGACGGATCGAGGAGACGAGGACCATCGATCGGCGTGCTCTCGTCATGCCGACCGTGAGCAGTCGCTCGCCATCCGGGGTGGAGAGGTCGCCGAAGTCGCTCAGGACGCGGCCATGCTTGGTGAGACCGAAGCCGAGCGAGAAGATCACGCGATCGCGGCTCTCCGCGACCGACTCCTCGAGAGTCAGCACCGCGAAGGGCTCGACGGTGTCGCGACCGACGAAGTCCGCGACATCGGACCGCCCGGCGAACGCCGCGGTGACCGCGGCACGCACACGCTCGGCGTGGCGGGCGCTCGCGGTGACCACCATGAGGGACTCCGCCGGACGATGCACCGCGTGCTCGACCACGAGGGTCACGACCCTGGCGACCTCGGCGTCCGGACTCTCGACCGCGCCGGAGATGGGGTCCGGCGTGCCGGTTCCGCCCTCCACGTAGTCCACCGTGAGGCTGCCGCGGCCGAGGTACGAACCCGCCCAAGGCAGGGAGACGATCTCGCCACCGTAGAAGGCGTCGTTGATCAGTTCGGCGAGATCCTCCCCGCCCGCACGATAGCTGCGGGTCAGGGTCATCACGGGCAGGAGCTCGGACAAGCGCTCGAACGCCGAGACGTCGTCGAAGGGCACCTCGGGCTCCCACGACTCCTCCGGATCCACCGCGATCCGGAACGGGGTGGGACGCTGCGTGACCGGATCACCGAACGCGACGATCTGGCGTGCGCGACGGATCGCCGGTGCCGCCTCTGCGAGGTTGATCGCCGCGGCGTCGACCAGGATCACGGTGTCGAACTCGACGGAGTCCGGGATCTCGGGCACCAGGTACGGAGACGAGATCCAGGCCGGCGCGAGCACGTCGACGAGAGTGGGTGCGGCACTCACGACCTGGGCGGTCGTGGTGCTGGACTGCGTCAGCGCGCGACGCAGGTGCTGCGACTGCTGGGGCTCGTCGACGATCGCGATCCGCCATTGGTTCGCCAGCTGCCAGGCGAGCAACGGCCCGGCCATGGCGGCATGCGCCTCGTCGACCAGACGGAAGTCGCGCTCGAGCCGATCGACGACCGCCGTGTTCGCGCCGAGAAGGGCACGATTGTCCTGCAGGGCGCGCTCGAGGAGGGACTGCCACCAGGCGAACTCGAGCTCCTCCCCCACCTGGGACTCCGAGACATGGCGGACGGAGAGCTCGGTGAGAAGCGGCTCCAGGCCGAGGAGTGCGAGCCGGTCACGCAGCTGGGCACGCTCGACGAGGTTCTCGAAGACATCGGACTTGGCTGCCAGCCCGGCAAGCGTGCGAACGAGCCGCGCGACGGGAAGCGAGGCCAGCGGCTCGCGGCGCCCGAGAGCGGCGTCGAGCTCGGCGAGCTCGGCCTCCACCCGCTGCCAGGCCGCGTGCACGTCGGCGAGGCCGAGCGGGATCTCCGGCGCGACGCCGGCATCGACGAAGCGCTGCCACTGTGTGCGCTGCGCCTGGATGCGCAGGAGAGCTTCGTGCATCTCGGTGACGTGCACACCGGGGCGGACGTACTCCTTGGCGAGGCGACGGAGCCTCCGCCTGTTCGCCCCGGAGAGGCCGGGTGCGTCACGGCGTGAACCGTGAGCCTGGATGAGTTCGCCCAGAGGTCGCTCGAACACCGTGGGGCTGAACCGATCGAGAGAATCACGGATCCCCTGCAGCAGCCGCAGGTACTCGCCGAGCTCGTCGATGGTCGCGAACGGGCGCATATGCGTCTGCGCGATCAGCTCGTAGCCGTGCTCGAGAAGGGCAGGCACGCTCTGCGAGTGCAGTCGTCCGGCCAGTTCGTGGGCCGCACGCGCCGCTTCGGTGCTGGAGAAAGTGACTCCGTACCAGGGGGAGTCATTCGGACCGAAGCGGAACTCGCCGAGGCGGGCGGCCTGTGCGAGAGCCTCTGCCGCCTCGCTGCGGTCGGCCGCCAACCGGCGCAGTGCATCGGGTCCGAGCCGTGCGGTCGTCGACGGCGGAACAGGGAGCGAGGCCAGGCGCGTCAGCTGGCGAGTGGCGTCGAGGACCGAAGCCCCCAGCCCGGACACCGGCGCACTGAGCGCCTGGCGGTAGTCACGCAGGACCGTTCGCAGACGCACGAGAGCGTCGTCGACCTCACCGACCTTCGGAGCCGTGGCCTTCTCGTTCCGCCCGATGGCCCTGACCAGATCGCGCCGCACGTCCGCCGGCGAGATCGCGAGACTGTCCAGTCCGATCCCGGCGAGGCGATGACGGACGCCGTCGAGGGTGGAACGACGCGCGGACACGACGAGGACGCGCTTGCCCCCACGCACCAGCTCGCCGAGCGCGTTGATCACCGTCTGCGTCCCCCCGGTACCGGGGAGCGTGGCGACGGTCAGCGAGTGTCCGGCGGCGATGCGGGCGAGCACCGCCTCCTGCTCGGCATCGGCGTCGAGGAGGAGGTTGTCGGATGCGGGGGCGCGGTCGTCGGGACCGATGTGATGAGGGATCGCCCGAGGAGCGGTCACACGCTCGCGGTCACCCACGTGGCCGGCGAGAGCGTTCAGCACCTGGTGGTCGAGGCTGCCGCCATCACGGGACATCGCCCCTGAGATGTCGGCGAACGTCGAGACGACGAGGCGCGGTTCGACCGAGAAGGTGTCGATCGACCGCGTGATCGCGCGCAGACTGTCGATCACGGGCTGCGGCTTGAAGATCCCGCCGTCATAGGCCAAGGCGGCGAGAGCTGCGGCATCGATCGTGAGACCGAAATGATCGCGGGCGATCCGCTCGAGCTCCGGGTTCACCTCGAAGGTGCCCTGCAGCTTCAGCTCGAAGTCGGAATGGTGGCGCCGGATCGCCAGGGGACGCAACAGCACGGGAGCGGCGAACCCCGCTCCCCCGATGCGCCACCGAGCGACGCCGACGGCGAGGTGCACGGCCTCGATGCCACGCACAGTGCGCAACTCGGTGTTCTTCGCGGTGATGCGCTCCGCAGCGAGTCGCGCCGTGCGCAGGCCGACCTCATCGCGGAAGAGGTTCGAGAGCAGCGTCGACTTGCCGGTGATGAACTGCGGCAGACTGCCGGGGTGGGCCTTGGAGATGTCGATGCCCGACTCGGGGCTGTCGCGGAAACTCACCAACGGGGAGGGCCCACCGAGATCCGCGGCCTCCGCCCTGAGTCGCGTGCGCTCCGACTCCGCTGCGTGCGCGATCTCGAAGCCGGTCACGGCCCCGTGCAGGTCACCGATCGACACAGCAGGGTTCACCGCTGTGTCGTCCGTAGACTTTCCTTCACGTCGCCACACAATGACACCCTAGGCGCGTGACATGCCGAGGCGGGGTATCCCGGGCGGGTTTCCGCCGAATTTCCGCCATACGAAGAGGCCTTCACTCTTCCTACCCGACTTCCGGGCCGTCGGTGTTCTCCACTCAGTGCGGTGTCCGCGACTCCCCTCGTGCGTCGGGACAGTCAGGATGGGCTCATGACCTTCCGCTACGACTTCGCACCGACTCCCTTCGGCGATGCTCTCGCGGTGTTCTCCGACGAGGGCATCGTGCGGTTCGACCTGTCCGAATCCGAAGACCCGCGCGTGCCCTGGCTGCTCGAAGGCGTGTCGCGCCAGCTGAGAGCCGTGCCGGAGCCCGACCCCGGCGCCGCCGACGAGCTCGCCCATCTGCTCGCCGACTACTTCGACGGCGAGCAGGTGCGCTTCGACGAGCACATCCGCCTCGACTGGGGACTCGTCGACGGGTTCGCTCTGACCGCTCTGCGGACGATCTGCGAGATCGAGTGGGGCGAGACGATGAGCTACGGAGAGGTCGCAGTCCTCGCCGGCCATCCCGGCGCCGCGCGCGCCGTCGGCACAGCGTGCCGCATCACCCCGTTCTCGATCATCGTGCCGGTGCACCGCGTCGTGCGATCGGACGGAAGCGCCGGCCAATACGGAGCGCACCCGGAGCGCAAGACGTTCCTGCTCGACCTCGAAGCGAGCTGAGCCGTCGGCAGGCGATGTCGTGGACTCGGCGAGTAGGCCGCCGGGTCCACGATCTCGGGTGCGGGCTCAGTGCTCCGTGGCCTTCTCCGCACCGAACCCGGTGAGCGATCGCACCTCCATCTCGGCGGCCAGCTGAGGAGACTCCTTGCGGCTGCTGGAGATCGTGCCCAGCCAGCCGAGCAGGAAGCCCAACGGGATCGAGACGATGCCCGGGTTGTTCAGCGGCCACACGGCGATGTCGATCCCCGGGATCATCGACGTGGGAGTTCCCGAGAACACCGGCGAGAGGACGATGAGGAGGATCGCCGAGCCCAGTCCGCCGTACATGCTCCACACGGCACCGCGGGTGGTGAATCGGCGCCAGAACAGCGAGTAGAGGATGGTGGGCAGGTTCGCCGACGCCGCCACGGCGAAAGCCAGGGCCACCAGGAACGCGATGTTCTGTCCCTGCGCACCGATCCCGCCGACGATGGCCAGGATGCCGATCACGATGACGGTGCGGCGGGCGACGCGCACCTCTCCGTTGGGGTCGGCGTCGATGGGCTTGCCCTCGGAGTCCTTGCGGCCCTTCTGGATGACGTTCGCGTAGATGTCATGCGCGAACGACGCGGCCGCGGTGATCGTGAGACCTGCGACCACGGCGAGGATCGTCGCGAACGCCACCGCCGAGATGAAGCCGAGCAGCACCGGGCCGCCGAGCTGGAGCGCCAGCAACGGGGCAGCGGAGTTCACGCCCCCTGGGGCCGCCGCGATGACATCCGCTCCGACCAGTGCTCCTGCGCCGTACCCGAGCACGAGCGTGAGCAGGTAGAACCCGCCGATGAGCCAGATCGCCCAGACGACCGAGCGACGGGCCTCCTTCGCCGTCGGAACCGTGTAGAAGCGCATCAGCACATGCGGCAGCCCTGCCGTGCCCAGCACGAGCGCCATGCCGAGGGAGAGGAAGTCCCACGGGTTGGCGCCGTACTGCAGGCCCGGCGCCAGGATCGCGTCGCCCTTGTCGGAGTTGGCCACCGCTGCCTCGAGCAGGGTGTTCAGGCTGAACCCGTTGATGGCGAGCACCCACACGGTCATCCCGAGCGCACCACCGATGAGGAGGAACGCCTTGACGATCTGCACCCAGGTCGTCCCCTTCATGCCGCCGATCAGCACGTACACGATCATCAGGATGCCGACGACCGCGATCACGACCGACTGACCGACCCGACCGTCGATGCCGAGTAGCAGCGACACGAGACCTCCGGCACCCGCCATCTGCGCGAGCAGGTAGAAGAAGCACACGGCGAGTGTCGTGATGGCGGCCGCCATCCGCACAGGTCGCTGCTGCAGGCGGAACGAGAGCACGTCCGCCATGGTGAACTTGCCGGTGTTCCGCATCAGCTCCGCGACCAGGAGCAGGGCAACGAGCCACGCCACGAGGAAGCCGATTGAGTAGAGGAAGCCGTCGTATCCGTTGATCGCGATCGCACCGCAGATCCCGAGGAAAGATGCCGCAGACAGGTAGTCACCGGCGATCGCGAATCCGTTCTGAGGACCGGTGAACGAGCGACCGGCGGCGTAGTAGTCGGCAGCCGTCTTGTTGTTGCGACTCGCTCTGATCACGATGAACAGCGTCACTGCCACGAAGGCGAGGAAGATCGAGATGTTGAAGACCGGGTTGATCTCGAGGGCCGCGGGGGCTGCCGCGCGCACGCCGCTCATGCCGCGCCCTGCGCTTCCTCGAGTTCCTCGCGGATCTGCGCCGCGAGGGGATCGAGCTTGCGGTTCGCGAAGGAGACGTACGTCATCGTGATGGCGAAGGTCGTCACGAACTGGCCGAGGCCGAGGAGGAGCCCGATCGTGATGTCGCCCCACACCCGCTGTCCCATGAAGTCCGGGGCGAAAGCCGCGAGGAGCACGTAGCCGAAATACCAGAGGAGGAAGAAGGCCGCCATCGGGAAGATGAACGATCTCTGCGTGCGTTTCAAGGTGAGGAATCTCGGAGATCGTTCGACCGCGGTGTAGTCGATCTCGCCGTTCGGATCCGCGTGCGTCTGGTCGCTCATGGGGCCTCCTTGCCACATGTCCGGTGCTCGCACGAGCCGCTCGTGCGAATGGTAGGGTCGACGCTACGAAACGGGGCATTGCGTCGTCACCCCCGAAAGTAGGTAGTCGTGAACTCACCCGTCATCCGCGAATCCGAGGCGGATCTCGTCGCGAATGCGGTGCGGGAGCTCGCGCGGCGCACACGATTCCCCGTGGCCTTCGGAGGCCTCATCGAAGAGGGCGTGGTGAGCGTCACCAGCATCGTCGGAGCTCGCACGCGGTCACTCGACGGTCTCCGTGTGCGTCCGGAACGCGGCCTCGGCGGTCGGGCGATGATGGAACTCCGCCCGCGCATGACGAGCGACTACGGATCGTCCCAGCAGATCACCCACGACTACGACGTCTTCGTGCTCGGCGAGGGGCTGCGCACGCTCCTCGCTCTCCCGATCGTCGTCCAAGGACGATCGCGTGGCGTGCTCTACGCCGGTGGATGGGATGAGGAGCGGGTCGGCGGAGTGACCACGGCGCCCGCCATGCAGGTCGCCCAGTCGGTCGCGGATGAGCTGCGCATCCGCGACGAGGTGCAGAAACGGCTTCAGGAGAGCGCGCCCGGCGACGATGTGGTGGCCCCGGCGCAACGCGAGGAGCTGCGTCAGAGCTTCGCCGAGCTCCGCAGCATCGCAGCCTCCGTCGAGGACGAGGAGATCCGCACCAGGATCGCGCATGTCGAGCGGCGGCTCCTGACCCTGGCGGGTGATGTGGCGGCACCGCCCACCGGACCGATCCCCGCGGTCCACCTCTCCCCCCGGGAGACCGACGTGCTCGCCTGTGCCGCACTCGGCGCGACCAACGCCGAGATCGCGTCTCAGCTCGGGTTGCGGGAGGGGACGATCAAGGCGTACCTCGGAACGGCGATGTCGAAATTGGATGCGTCCACACGTCACGCCGCTGTCGCGAGAGCGCGTCGAATCGGACTCCTCCCGTGACTAAAGGGAATGGAGTAATTGCGCCGCGTTTGCGGGCCGAATACGGTTGACGACTTCGAGTTGTCGCATTTCCCGCGGCGGAGTAAAGTCGCCTCCATGGCGAGACGAATTGTGCATCAGCTGGTCGACGACATCGATGGCAGCGTCCTGGAGGTGGGCGAAGGCGAGACTGTGCATTTCTCGCTGAACGGCACCGCATACGAGATCGATTTGAATTCCGCGCATGCCGATGAATTGCGTAAGGCGCTCGAGCCCTACGTGGCGGCCGGACGCAAAGCAGGGTCGTCCTCGAGCGCCTCGCGCTCATCGTCCTCCCGCAAGCGTCCTGCGCGGAACCCCGAGGTCGCGGCGATCCGCGCGTGGGCGAATGACAATGGCCACAAGCTCTCCGAGCGTGGCCGCATTCCCGCGCAGGTCGTGGACGCATACAACGCCGCGCACTGACCTTTCGCAAGAACTGCGTAGTGAACACCCCTCACCGAGGGGCGTTCACTACGCGCCTTCCTGCAACCAGGGCTCGTCGCGCAGAGTGATCTCTTCGGTCATATCCGTGAGGAACCGGATAACGACCTCCCTCTCTGCCGGCGTCAGGCGCGCCGCGGAATAGAACCGTTTCGCCTGTTGCCGCCCCACCGTCTCCATCGCGGCATGCCGGGTCTCCGCGGTGATGGATATCTGCAATGCCCTGCGGTCGGTCGGGTGCGGGGCGCGGGTGATGTGCCCTCCCTGCTCGAGCCGGTCGAGGAGCTTCGTCGTCGCCGCAGTCGACACCCCGAGGTGATGGGCGATGCCGCCCGGAGTCGCCACGAGACTGCGGTTCGCGCACACGATCAGGTAGTGCAGAGCGCGCATGTCGGTCTCATTGAGACGCATGTATCGACGTGACGCCTGAGAGAGGGTCTGCTCCGCTTCGCGAAGACCGGCCAGCGACTCCATGACTCGAGCGATCTGCTTCAGCTCCTCCGGCGGCACACCCGTGCGATCGATCAGGACGCTGCGCGGGTCGCTCGCTTCGACGTCGTAGATCGCGGTGTGGATGAGACCGTCCGGGGCCTCTCCCGTCGGCCTCGATACCGCTTCCGCCACGGGGAGCGAATCCTGCGCGCCCGCGTTCGGGGTGGTGCCGGGCTCCGAGTCCATGCGATCATGTTACACACCAACAGTTTCATGCTAAGTTGACTACTCACCAAGTTAGCTAAATCGGAAACGCTCGAGGCCAAGGAGATGCCGTGGACGACGTGACCCTCCTCGCCGAAGACGGAACAGCCGTCGGAACGCTCCCCAAGAGCGAAGTCCACACGAGCGACACTCCCCTGCATCTGGCCTTCTCCTGCTACGTCTTCGACCGCGACGGGCGTCTGCTCCTCACCCGCCGGGCGCTGACGAAGAAGACGTGGCCAGGTGTCTGGACCAACAGCTTCTGCGGCCACCCCCGCCCGGACGAGGCCATGGAGGATGCGGTGCGTCGCCACGGCCGCGGCGAGCTCGGCATCCAGGTGTCCGAACTCCGTACAGCTCTCCCCGACTACCGCTACCGCGCGGTGGACGCGAGTGGGATCGTCGAGAACGAGATCTGCCCCGTGCACATCGCCGTACTCGATGGTGACCCCGTAGCCAACCCCGACGAAGTGTCCGAGTGGACGTGGGTCGAGGTGCACCCGCTGATCGAGGCCGTCGCGCACGCGCCCTTCGCGTTCAGCCCCTGGCTGGTCGAGCAGCTGCCCCTGTTGCGTCAACGCGGCGAGGTGTGACCGATGAGCGCGACGACGACCGAGGAATCACTCGGCACACGGATCGAGGACGCGCTGCGACAACGGTTCTCCGAGAGAAGGACCGCGGCCGAGGGCTACGGCAGCGAGTTCGTCGCACTGTGGCACGCGGCGGAGGAACACGCTCTCGGGGGCAAGCTGATCCGCCCCCGTCTGCTCCTCGACCTCACACACGCGTTGGCGCCGGCACCCCTGACGGTGGAAGAGACGCACTGCGCGATCGACGTCGCCGCACACGTCGAGCTCCTCCACTTCGCCTTTCTCCTGCACGACGATGTGATCGACGGAGATCTCATGCGGCGCAGAAGACCGAATCTGATCGGGGCGCTCGTGGCGGCGCGCCCCGCAGGACCGACCGAACCCGCGCTGCACTGGGCGCGTTCGAGCGCGATCCTCCTCGGAGACCTGCTCCTGTCGTCGGCCGTGCTGGGATTCGCGCGAGCCGAGGTCTCGGCAGAGGCCCGCGAGCGTCTGCTCGGCCTGCTGGAGCAGACGATCTTCGAAACCGTGGCGGGAGAGCACGCCGATGTCGCACTCAGCGACGGCATCATCGCTCCCGATCTGCGGACGATCCTCTCCACGAGCGCGTACAAGACCTCGACATACTCCTTCGTCCTGCCCCTGCGCGCCGCTGCCGTGCTCGCCGGCGCATCGGCCGCTGCCGAGGAGCATCTCACCGCGATCGGGTGGAACCTCGGACTGGCCTATCAGCTGCAGGACGATCTGCTGTCGGTGTTCGGCGATCCCGAGGAGCACGGCAAGGACCCCTTCTCCGATCTGAGAGAAGGCAAGGAGACGGCGATCATCGCGTACGCGCGCATGACGAGCCAGTGGGAAGGGATCGAGCTGCACTTCGGACGTCCCGACCTCAACTCGACGGACGGCGCGGATGCTCGCGACCGACTGCGCGCCTGCGGCTCGGAGGCCTTCGTCCGAGGCCTCGTGCAAGAGCATCTGGATGCCGCGGACAGCGCGCTCCTCGAAGCGGAGTCCGCCGGCCTTCTCCCCGCGTCCGCGGTGGAGACCGTCCGGGCGCTCGCCACCCGCGTCGGGAGCCGCCGCCGATGACGACGAACCCCTCCGGCCACGGCGACAGCACAGCGCTGCGGCGTTTCAACCGCACGGCGGAGATCGCCACGACCGACGTCATCCGCACCTACTCGACCTCGTTCGGACTGGCCACCCGCCTGCTCGGGAAACGTCATCGCCAGCACGTGCGCAACATCTACGCGATGGTGCGCATCGCAGATGAGATCGTCGACGGCGTCGCCGCGGAAGCCGGCCTGGACGTCACGGCACAATCCGCCGCGCTCGACTCCTACATCGCGGAGACCCATCGATCCATGCGCAGCGGCTACAGCAGCGATCTGATCCTGCACGCGTTCGCACGCACAGCACGCGAGTGCAGCATCGGAGAGGACCTGACCCAGCCGTTCTTCGACTCGATGCGTGCGGACATCGATGCGGACTCCGGCTTCGCCGCGTACGACGTCGACGCGCATGCGGCCTACGTCTACGGCTCCGCCGAGGTCGTCGGACTCATGTGCCTGCAGGTGTTCCTGCGAGATGCCGAACGCACGCCGGAGGAACTGGATATCCTGCGGCACGGCGCACGCCAGCTCGGCGCCGCCTTCCAGAACGTGAACTTCCTGCGCGATCTCGCGGACGATACCGACCGTCTGCACCGCGGCTACCTCGGAGGGACAGCGCGTCTCACCGATGCCGATCGCGACGCGTGGGTCGAGACCGTGTTCCGTCAGCTGGCCGACGCACGTGACGCGATCCCGCTGCTGCCGAAGGACGCTCGCGCGGCAGTGCGCAGCGCTCTGGCACTGTTCGCCGCGCTCACCCGACGGGTCTCCGCGACTCCCGCCGACGTCCTCTACCAGCGCAGGGTTCGGGTGCCCGATCCGGTCAAGGCCGCTCTCGCCGCGCGATGCGTGCTCGTCACCGCGATGGAGCGCGACCGATGAGCCGGGTGGTGGTCATCGGCGCCGGCGTGGCGGGTCTCGCCACAGCAGGATTGCTCGCACGGGACGGCCACGAGGTCGTGGTGCTCGAGAAGAACGACCGAGTCGGGGGCCGAGCAGGGACCATCGAACGCGATGGCTTCCGCTTCGACTCCGGCCCATCGTGGTATCTGATGCCCGAGGTGTTCGATCACTTCTTCGAGATGATGGGCACCACCACGGCGGAGCAGCTCGACCTGGTCAGGCTCGACCCCGGCTACCGCGTGTTCCGGCCCCCTGTCACGGCTGATGCCTCCCCGACGTCGGTGACCGTGCCCGCAGGGCGGGAGGAGGTCACGCGGCTGTTCGAGGAGCTCGAGCCCGGCTCCACGGCGACGCTCGACTCGTACCTCGACTCCGCACAGGACGCCGGAGAGATGGCGCGGAAGTACTTCCTCTACAACCCGTTCACACGCATGCGTTCACTCCTCGCCCCCGAGGTGGTCCGCGCTCTGCCCCGCTTGGGCGCGCTGCTCGGGACGCGACTGCAGTCCTTCGCAGCCCGACGCTTCGATCACCCGGTCGTACGCCAGATCCTCGGCTACCCCGCGGTGTTCCTCGGGACCGATCCGCGCAGCGCTCCGGCGATGTACCACCTCATGAGCGCGCTCGACCTCGATCAAGGCGTCAGCTACCCGCAGGGCGGATTCTGGCGTGTGGTCGAGCGGATCGAAGTGCTGGCACGAGACGCGGGAGCACGGATCGTCACCGGGGCGCAGGTCACCGGGATCCGCACGCAGGACGGCGTCGACAGCACCCGCGTGACCGGAGTCGGCTGGGTCGACGACTCGGGGTCCTCACACGTCGAGAGCGCCGACGTGGTGGTGTCCGCAGCCGACCTGCACCACACCGAGACCGCGCTGCTTCCCCCCTCGCTGCAGACCTATCCGGAGTCGTGGTGGGCTCGACGCACCAGTGGTCCGGGCGGGATCCTCGTGATGCTCGGTGTGCGCGGCGCTCTGCCCGAGCTTCCGCACCACTCGCTGTTCTTCACCGACGACTGGGATGCGAACTTCGACGCGATCTTCGGCTCCACGCCCACGGTGCCCGACCCTGCGTCGATCTACGTATGCCGGCCGAGCGCGACCGACCCCGACGTCGCCCCCGTCGACCACGAGAACCTCTTCGTCCTGATCCCGGTACCCGCCGACGTCGACCTCGGCCACGGCGGAGCGGACGGACACGGATCTCCCGCCATCGAGCGCGCAGCCGATGCCGCGATCGATCAGGTGGCGACCTGGGCGGGGATCCCCGACCTGCGCGAACGCATCGTCGTGCGCGAGACGACCGGCCCCGCGGACTTCCGCGATGACTACCACTCCTGGCGTGGGGGGATGCTGGGCCCGGCCCACATCCTCTCGCAGAGCGCGATGTTCCGTGCGCAGAACGCGTCCAAGCGCGTGCAGGGCCTGTTCTACGCCGGCGCCACCACAGCGCCGGGCGTCGGTGTCCCGATGTGCCTGATCAGCGCGGAGGTCGTCCTCAAGCGCATCCGCGGCGACCACTCGCCGGGACCTCTTCCCGTTCCCGCCCCCTCCCCCGTCGGGACGGAGGCGCCCTGATGGGTGTGGTGTATCTGGCGGCCCTCCTGGTGTCGCTGGGCTGCATGCTGCTGCTGGACTGGCGGTTCCGGCTCTTCTTCTGGCGCGACGCGGTCTCCGCTGCCGTCGTGACGATCCTCGGCTTCGTGTTCTTCCTCGTCTGGGACGTGGCCGGGATCGCGAACGGGATCTTCTTCCGCGGGGACGGAGCGATAGCGACGGGGCTGGTGATCGCTCCCGAACTGCCCATCGAGGAACCTGTCTTCCTGCTGTTCCTCGTCGTCTGCACCATGATCATCTACACCGGGGCGACACGCGTGCTCTCCCGGTTCCGCGCACGGACACGGACGAAGAGGGAGGGAGCATGACGTACCTCCAGCTCTCCGCCTGGTTCGTCGCCGGCGCTGCCGCGGCCGGGGTGGGGCTCGCACTCGCGTCACGCGGTCGCGGACCACGCCCCGCATCCGTGCTGCTGACCGTCCTCGTGCTGTTCCTGCTCACTGCGGCATTCGACACGGCGATGATCGCGAGCGGACTGTTCCACTACGCGCAGGATCCGCTGCTCGGCGTGCACATCGGACTCGCACCGATCGAGGACTTCGCCTACCCGTTCGCCGGCGCGCTTCTCCTTCCCGCGGCGTGGACGGCGATGCGTGCACTTCGGCGATCCCGCGGACGGACGCCGATCGACGAGGAGGAACGACGATGAGCGGAGCCACCGCGCCGTCGAACGGCATCGCGCGGGACATCGCCCAGATCGTGCTGTCGTCGCGCCCGATCAGCTGGATCAACACCGCGTTCCCGTTCGCGGCCGCCTACCTCCTCAGCACACGGGAGATCGACCTCACACTCGTGTTGGGCACGCTGTACTTCCTCATCCCCTACAACCTCGCGATGTACGGGATCAACGATGTGTTCGACTACGCCTCCGATCTGGCGAATCCTCGAAAGGGCGGCATCGAAGGAGCACTGCTCGCGCCCCGCATCCATCGGGCGACCCTCTGGGCGGCTGCGGCGACCAACCTCCCCTTCCTCGTCTACCTCGCGATCGTCGGGACCCCGGCCTCGACTGCGTGGCTCGCGGTGAGCGTGTTCGCGGTGATCGCCTACTCCGCCCCCGTGCTCCGGTTCAAGGAGCGTCCGTTCCTCGACTCCGTCACCTCCAGCACGCATTTCGTGAGTCCGGCTGTCGTCGGCCTCACCCTGGCCGGAGCGTCGGCGACGACCGGAACCGTGATCACGCTCGGCGCATTCTTCCTCTGGGGCATGGCAGCGCACGCGTTCGGCGCGGTGCAGGACATCGGTCCCGACCGGGAGGGCGGCATCTCGTCGATCGCCACAGTGATCGGTGCACGGGCGACCGTACGGCTGTCGCTCGCGCTGTGGGTGATCGCGGGCGCCGCCATGCTGTGGACGCCGTGGCCCGGTCCACTCGCCGCGGTCCTCGCTCTGCCCTACGTCGTGAACGCAGCGCCGTGGTGGAACGTGACGGACGAGAGCTCCGCCTCCACGAACCGAGCCTGGCGACGGTTCATCGCCCTCAACTACTTCGCCGGCTTCCTCACGACGATGATCCTCATCCTTGCCTGGATCTCCTGACCGCCCGTTCCGAAGCACCCCGAAAGGACCCCCGATGTCCCGCCCCGACACCGCGCTGACCCCGCCGCCGAGAGAGCGCACTCGACGGCACTCCTGGGTGCGCGTCTTCCTCCCCGTCGCCCTGATCCTCGTGTGGCTGGTGGGCGCGTCACTGGGCGGACCGCTGTTCGGCAAGGTCGACGAGGTGTCTTCCAACGAGCAGACGACGTATCTCCCGGAATCGGCGGATGCGACGCAGGTGCAGAAGCTTCTCGGAGAGTTCAGCGACAGCGACTCGATTCCGGCGATCGCGGTTTTCACGGCCGACGACGAGCTCACCCCTTCCGAGTTCGATGCCATCTCCGCCGCCGTCGCGGATGCGCCGACGGTCGAGGGCGTCGGCGACGAGGTCTCCCCCGCTCTCCCCTCGGACGATGGGCGCGCGGTGCAGGCTTTCATCCCGATCGAGGCCGATGCTGAGCTCGCCGACGCCACTGCAGCGCTGGGCGACGAACTGCGTGCCGCCGTCCCCGAGGGGATCACGGTCTACATCACCGGCCCCGCCGGGTTCAGCGCCGACCTCGTCGCAGGGTTCGCCGGCATCGACGGGCTCCTGCTCGGGGTCGCACTCCTCGCCGTTCTCGTGATCCTGGTGCTGGTCTATCGATCGTTCCTCCTCCCTCTCGTCGTGCTCTCGACCAGCCTCTTCGCCCTCTGCGTCGCGCTGCTGGTGGTCTGGTGGCTCGCGAAGTTCGAGATCCTGCTCCTCAGCGGCCAGACCCAGGGCATCCTGTTCATCCTCGTGATCGGTGCCGCCACCGACTACGCCCTGTTGTTCGTGGCGCGCTTCCGAGAAGAGCTGCGCGTCGCCCAGGACAAGGGCACGGCGGTCATGGCGGCGTGGAAGGGCTCGGTCGAGCCGATCGTCGCCTCAGGCGGCACCGTGATCGCCGGCCTCCTGTGCCTGCTGCTCAGCGACCTCAAATCCAACAGCACCCTGGGGCCGGTCGCGGCGATCGGCATCGTGTTCGCGATGCTCTCGGCACTGACGCTGCTCCCCTCGCTGCTGCTGCTCTTCGGACGCGCCGTGTTCTGGCCGCGGCGTCCTCGCTTCGAACCCGAGGTGGTCGCCGCCGAGCACGGCATGCGCACGACGGGCCTGTGGGCGCGACTGGCGGGACTCATCAAGCGTCGCCCGCGGGTGATCTGGATCGTGACGACTCTCGTGCTGCTCGCGGGGGCGGCGGGAATCACCCAGCTCGACGCCGACGGGGTGCCGCAATCGGATCTGGTGCTCGGCGCCTCCGAGGCACGCGACGGCCAGGTGGCGCTGGGCGAGCACTTCCCCGGCGGATCCGGCAGCCCGGTGTATGTCGTCGTGCCGGAAGGCCGGCTTCAGGACGCCGCGGACGTGCTGCTCGCGAACGACGGAGTGGATGGCGTCACGGTGTCCGCGGCCGATTCCCCGAGTGGTTCGGCGCCGGTGACGGAAGACGGCATCACCGCGGTCGGCGCTCCCGGCACGCCCGCCCCGGAACCGACAACCGTGAAGGGCGACGTCCTCCTGCAGGGCACCCTGACCGATGCGGCGGATTCCGAAGCCGCGGCTGCCACCGTGCGCGAGCTCCGCAGCGACCTCGATGACATGGGTGCGCTGGTCGGCGGCGTCACGGCCACCTCGATCGACACCAACGACGCATCGATCCACGACAGGAACCTCATCATTCCGGTCATCCTCGTCGTGATCATGCTGATCCTGATGCTGCTGCTGCGATCCATCGTCGCCCCGGTGCTGCTGATCCTCACCACGGTGCTGTCCTTCGGCACGGCGATGGGCGTCTCAGCACTCGTCTTCAACGGGATCTTCCAGTTCCCCGGCGCCGATCCCGCCGTCCCGCTGTTCGGATTCGTCTTCCTGGTGGCGCTCGGCATCGACTACAACATCTTCCTGATGACGCGAGTGCGTGAGGAGTCGAAGGCCCATGGGACGCGGGAGGGCATCCTGCGCGGACTCTCGATCACGGGTGGCGTGATCACCTCGGCCGGCCTGGTGCTCGCCGCGACCTTCGCCGCGCTGTCTGTGATTCCGATCCTGTTCCTCGTACAGCTCGCCTTCATCGTGGCGTTCGGCGTGCTCCTCGACACGTTCGTGGTGCGTTCCCTGCTGGTCCCAGCGCTGACCTACGACATCGGCAAGGCGATCTGGTGGCCGTCCAAGCTGTGGCGGCGCGGAGAAGACTGAGACGCGGCGGCGTGCATCCGGTCGCTTAGACTGGATGCACGCCCTCGTAGCTCAGGGGATAGAGCAGCCCTCTCCTAAAGGGCAGGTCGCAGGTTCGAATCCTGTCGCGGGCACGCTATGCAGAAGGGGAGCCGTCCTGGAGACGGCTCCCCTTCTGCGCAGCGTGGGGCCCGGTCAGGCGGCCAGTGCGAGGTACGGCTCCCATCGCGGGTCGCTGCGCTCCGTTCCGCGCACCGTCCATGCGGTGCCGTGCGGGGGCCGCGGGGTGAATCGCAGCTGCCAGCGCATCTCCTGGGGCGTACGGTCGCTCTTCACGTTGTTGCACCGCAGGCAGCACGCGACGAGGTTCTCCCAGGAATCCGCTCCTCCGCGCGAACGCGGCAGGATGTGGTCGATCGTGGAGGCGGACTTCCCGCAGTAACCGCACCGGTGATCGTCACGACGGAGGACACCGCGCCGGGTCACGGGCACCCGTCTGCTGGTGGGGACGCGCACGTAGCGCGCCAGGATGATGACCGCGGGGCGGTCGTAGACGCCGTGCGAGCCCCAGACGGGGTCTTCCTCGACGCGTTCGATCACGGTGGCTTTGTCGTTCATCACGAGCACCAGGGCTCTCTTGAACGACACGATCGCCAGCGGCTCGTATCCGGCATTCAGGACCAGTGTGCGCATTCGTCATCCTCTCGATCCGCCGGGACGGCTTCCCGGCACTCTCGACTCACACGAGGTCGTGCAGGAGACAGATCGATCGCGGGGACGAAAAAAGGCGCCGTCTAGAGACAGCGCCTTTCGCGCACGGCAACGCCGTGGCATCCCTGCGGGCTATGCAGAAGGACGTGACGACCGAGGGCATCCATGGTTCGGATGCTCGGTATTCGCTCCATCAGCCTCTCCCACCTGTACGACAACGGGATCAGGCTAACCCATCTCCCTGAGTGCAGGGCGAAACGGGAGGTGAATGGAGGGAAGCGTGTCTGGAAATCAGCCGGCGTTGACCGACAGCCAGGACATCGGCTCGACGAGCCCGCCGTTGATCCAGACCTCGAAGTGGAGGTGGTTCGCGGTGGAACGGCCCGTGCTGCCGACATAGCCGATCAGCTGTCCCGCCGACACAGACTGCCCGACCTGAACCTGACGCGAGCCGTAGAGCATGTGCCCGTAGGTGGTCTGCAGACGCTGTCCACCGACGACGCTGTCGAGCATGACCGCGACACCGTAGCCGCCGATGCTCTCCGCCGATGCGCGGACGACCCCGGCAGCGGCGGCGTAGATCGGCGTGCCGGCCGGAGCGAGCATGTCCGCGCCGTTGTGGCCGCCACCGACCGTGCGGCTGACGTTCCAGGAGCCCATCGGGAGCGGGTACCGCACCTCACCCGAGCCGGGCGAGGTGAGCGCGTAGCCCGCGGTGTTGAAACGCGAGGAGGAGGTGCCGGCCGTGGAGGCGGTCGCGGCAGCAGCGGCCGCACGGGCGGCTGCTGCCTCCTCGGCCTTCTTCTTCTCGATCTCCTCCGGCGTGGTCGCGCTGAATGTGCCGCGCGCCAGCGGAGCAGCAGTCGCCTGCGAGGCGACGACGAGCGACTGCGCGTCGACGGCGGCGAGCTGCTGGAGAGTGGTGGGCGCTGCCTCACTCGGCTTCGACGAGGCGAAGGCGGGCAGAGCGATTCCGGTGACCAGTGCACCGACCGCACCGAAGATGGCGATGGATCGGAGTGGCTTCACAGCCTTTCGAGCACTCATCCGCGCACCGGTGCGGCGGGCGGGTACTCGGTCTTCAGATGTCTTCTTCGCGGGCGATTCGATGTCTGCGGCCAAAACTTGGTCCTCCTGGGCCCTCACGCTGTTCGGGTCAGCGCTGGCTCGTCGGCACTCTGCTCTCGTGGCACGAATGTAGCTCGGGTACTTTGTGCGTTCTTACCGTGAAGACGACGAGCCTGGAAGGCGATCTTCGCGGGTTCATCTCCAGCGGGCTTCTTCGCTGGCGACCTGACTGAGGTTACCGGAAGATAACGATCATGTCACCCTGGGAAACTGGCAATTCTCGGAGAGGGCGGTGAGGCTCTCGTTCCACGCCGCTTCCTGCCGCGAATTCTCGCGGGATCAGGCCGGTTCCCCGACCAGGAAGATGTGCGATGCCAACTCGACGGGGAGCTCGAGTCCATCGTCCTTGCCGTCCATCTGGATGAGGACGTATCCCTCACTGAACCGGAAGTCGCCGTGAGCGCCCGGGACGACTCCGGCGTCGCGCAGCTGCTCGAGCAGTTCGGGGTCGACCTGAGCAGGCTCGGCGAGACGACGAACCGTGCCCTCGACGGGTTCGCCCGCAGCGTTCAGACGCTGCACGAGTCCGATGACTCCTTCGTCGAACGTGCGCGCCGGGAGGTCACCGAGCTGATCGAGTCCGGGGATCGGGTTGCCGTACGGCGACTCCGTCGGATGCCCGAGCAGCTCGACGAGCCGACGCTCGACCTGCTCGCTCATCACGTGCTCCCAGCGGCACGCCTCTTCGTGCACGAAGGCCCAGTCGAGCCCGATCACATCCGAGAGCAGACGCTCGGCGAGACGGTGCTTGCGCATCACGTCGACGGCCTTGCGCCGACCCGCGTCGGTGAGCTCGAGCGTGCGGTCCTCCGACACGATGACGAGGCCATCGCGTTCCATGCGACCGACCGTCTGCGAGACCGTCGGGCCGGAGTGGCCGAGACGCTCGGAGATGCGCGCGCGCAGCGGAACGATGTTCTCCTCCTCAAGTTCGAGGATGGTGCGGAGATACATCTCCGTGGTGTCGATCAGATCGGTCATGTGCGGGCCCTCCGGGGTTCTTAGGCAAGCCTACATTCCCGCGGCGACATCGGACTCGCGAGCAGTCCAGTGGCACGTCGCACGCCCCCTAGAATCGACGCATGGCGATCGAGATTCCCCGTGACCTCCTGCCCGTCGACGGCCGCTTCGGCTGCGGTCCCTCCAAGGTGCGCCCCGCGCAGCTCGAGGCGCTGTTCTCGTCGGGAGCCTCGATCCTGGGGACGTCCCACCGTCAGGCGCCGGTGAAGAACCTCGTCGGCAGCGTCCGCGAGCAGCTCGCGGCTCTGTTCCGCCTGCCGGAGGGATACGAGATCATCCTGGGCAACGGCGGCTCGACGGCGTTCTGGGATGCAGCCGCCTTCGGACTCATCGAGAAGCGCAGCCAGAACCTCGTCTTCGGCGAGTTCGGCGGAAAGTTCGCCGCCTCCGCCGGAGCACCGTGGCTCGACGCACCCGATGTGCGCAAGGCCGAGCCCGGTTCGCTGACGGTCGCCGAGGCCGTGGAGGGTGTCGACGTCTACGCCTGGCCCCACAACGAGACCTCGACCGGCGTCGCGGCTCCGATCCGGCGCGTCGTCGCTGACGGCGCACTGACCGTGATCGACGCCACGAGCGCCGCCGGTGGCATCGACTTCGACGCCGCTCAGGCCGACGTCTACTACTTCGCGCCGCAGAAGAACCTCGGCTCCGACGGCGGCCTGTGGTTCGCCGCGGTCTCGCCCGCTGCCGTCGAGCGCATCGAGCGCATCGCCGCTTCGGGACGCTACATCCCCGAGTTCCTGAGCCTGAAGAACGCGGTCGACAACTCGCGCCTGAACCAGACACTGAACACTCCGGCGCTCACGACCCTGCACCTGCTCGACAGCCAGCTCCGCTGGATCCTCGACAACGGGGGCCTCGCATGGGCTGCGGCGCGCACATCCGAGTCTTCGTCCGTGCTGTACGACTGGGCCGAGGCCTCTTCCGTCGCGACGCCCTTCGTCGCGGAGGTCGCGCACCGCTCCCCCGTGGTCGCGACCATCGACTTCGACGACAGCATCGACGCGGCAGCCATCGCGAAGACCCTGCGGGCCAACGGCATCGTCGACACGGAGCCGTACCGCAAGCTCGGGCGCAACCAGCTGCGCGTGGCGACCTTCGTCTCGATCGAGCCCGACGACGTGCGTCAGCTGACCCGATCGATCGAGTTCGTGCTGGAGAACCTGGGCGACTGAGCGCCCGGGGTCACTCCTCCTCGTCGACCTCGCCGGCGTCCTCATCGAGGGCGTCGGCGTCGTCGTCTTCCGACTCCTCGTCGTCCGAGTCGTCGTCCTCGTCCGTGCCCTCACCGGCGAGGCTCTCATCGAGCTCGTCGATGTCGACGCCGTCCACATCTCCGGCATGAAGAATGTCCGCTTCGACGTCGTCGTCGTCGAGCTCGTCGTCCTCGTCGATGACGTCGTCATCGACGTCTTCGAGCTCATCGTCGTCGGCGACCGTCTCGTCCCCCGCAGCCGTGGCGGCTTCGGCGAGTTCGGCCTGGTGCGCGCGGTACTCGGCGAGACGCTCGGCCCACGGCACCCACTCCGGCGCCAGCAGCGCACCGTCACCGGGAAGGAGTTCGACCTCCAGCACCGTCGGCTCCTCGTCGTCGACACGGGCGACGGTCACCGTCCAGTACCACCCGGGGTAACCGGCGAGCCTGTTCTCGAAGCGCAGCGAGACCGACCCGTCCTCCTCGGCGATGTACCCGGCGGCAGGGCCGACCGTGGACGCCGGGGTGATCTCGGCGAGCGCGGCGAGCGCGAGATCGTGGGCGTCCAGGAGACGCGAGTCGGCGTCAGGCTTCGAGGTCATCAGCGACCTTGCGCAGGACGGCCGCGATCTTGCGGCCCTGACCGGAGGAGGGGTAACGGCCGCGGCGAAGGTCTCCGCCGATGCCGTCGAGGAGCTTCACGAGGTCTTCGACGATGATCGCCATGTCGTCGGCCGGCTTGCGCTTGGCCTTGGAGAGGCTCGGGGGCGCCTCGAGCACACGCACCGACAGGGCTTGCAGTCCGCGCTTGCCGTCGGCGACGCCGAACTCCACGCGTGCACCGGCCTTCACGGCGGTGCCGGCTGGCATCGCGGAGGCGTGCAGGAAGACGTCCTGGCCGTCATCGCTGGCGATGAAGCCGAAACCCTTGTCTTCGTCGTAGAACCTGACCTTGCCGGTGGGCATGGGAGAACCTCGCTGAGATCGTCGTGCAGAACAGTGGGCGCGCTCGTGCGCGTGACCCCAGCCTACCGGTCGCGACGCGCGCGGAGCCGAAGCGCTCCGTGCGAGTAGGCTGGTGCGGATGAGCACGAAGAATTCCGAACCGGAGGTTCCCATCCGGCGGCTGGATCGCATCCTGGCGTTCACCGCGCTCGGAATCGCGGCCGCATCGGTGGTCTGCTTCTTCGCGATCATCATCGGCACCGCCGTCGGCATGGACCAGGCCGCCTTCGGCGAGGGCGTCTGGCCCGTCGTCGCAGCGATCCCGTATTGGGGGCTGCCCGTGGCTTTCCTCATGATCATCGTGCTCCTCACGATGAGCTTCATCCGGAAGGGCCGCGCGTCTTCGCGTTCATGAGGCATCGGCCATGAGCACTCACGCACGACCGCTGGCGGATTGGCTGGCAGCGGCGAGCGACGATGAGCTCTGCAGACTCCTCGCCGCGCGCGGCGTGCGCCCGGATGCAGCATGGCAGGACTTCTTCGATGCGGCGGAGGCACTCCTCGATCCCGCATCGATCTCGCGCGTCCTCCCCACGCTGACGGCCGCCGAGGCCGACGCACTCCTCACGGCAGCCTCTGGCGGAGACGCCGGCACCGAGCGGGACCAGCTCACCGCGCTCGCGCTGCTGCGTCCCGAAGGCACGCCGTACCCACCGGTCGTCACCGCCCTCACCGGCCGGTCCGCCCCGCGCGCGGCCGCAACCCCGACTGTCCCTCCTGCATCGGACGCTGCAGCAGCGCATGCCGCCGAGCGTGCCTTCACGACGGTGGCGGTGCTGGCCGACATGCTTCTGATCGCGCGCGAGAGCCCCTTCGCACTCCTCACCGGTGGCGGGGTCAGCGCCGGTGAGAAACGCCAGCTCGCCGAGGCAGGAGTGCCCGCGGAGATCGTGGACGCACTCGCCGTGATCGCGCTCCAGTCCGGGCTCGCGGTGTCGGCTGATCGACGGCTGCGGACGAGTCAGGACGCCGAGAGCTGGCTGCGATCATCCGCGGCGGACCGCTGGATCGTTCTCGCCACAGCGTTCCGCGACGCTCTCCCGCGTGGCGTCCGGTCCGCGACGGGCGGATGGGTCCCTCCCCAGCTGTGGCCCCTCGCCCACCCCTGGGACCCCGCATGGCCCGATCGTTCTCGACGCCTGCAGGATGCCGCCGTGCTCCTCGGACTGATCGCGGAGGACGGGACCGAGCCGGAATGGTCGGTCGGCCTGCGCGGCGGGGGTTCCGCCGACGCTGACGCGCTCGTGGCCCTGCTGCCCACCGAGGTCGATCGCATCTTCCTGCAGAACGACCTGACGGCGATCGCGCCGGGCCCGCTGGAGCCTGCCCTCGACGTACGACTGCGCACCATCGCCGTCCGGGAATCGGCCGCGCAGGCATCGTCGTACCGTTTCACCTCCGAGTCCGTGGCGCACGCGTTCGTCGCGGGAGAGACCGAGGAATCGATCCTCGAGTTCCTGTCCTCCGTCTCGCTCACGGGCATCCCGCAGCCTCTCGGCTACCTCCTCGCACAGACCGCGCAACGGCACGGCCTGGTCCGCGTCTCGACCGACGAGGAGACGGGCCGCACGCGCATCGAGAGCGCCGACCCCCATCTCATCCAGGCGATGGCCGTCGATCAGACGCTGCGCCCGCTCGGCCTCGTCGCGCACCTCGATTCGTTGACGACCCGGGTCGGCCGCGACACGGTGTACTGGGCACTCACCGACGCGCGCTACCCGGCGACGCTCGTCGGCTCCGACGGCGCCCTGCTCGTCAGAGAGCGGCACCCCGCACCCCCCGCGCCGGCATCGACCGACGACTCCACGGACCTGGCTCCCCTCATCGCGCGTCTGCGCTCGCACCAGGGACCCGACGCGGATGCCGCGTGGCTCGACCGCGAACTCGAAGCGGCGGTTCGAGCGAAGTCCGTGCTCCAGGTGACCGTCGGGATGCCGGACGGCTCGACGAGGGAGCTCCTGCTGGAAGCGACCGGCCTCGGCGGGGGCAGACTCCGCGGACGTGACCGAGCAGCCGACGTCGAACGCACGCTGCCGGTGTCGAGCATCCTCACAGCGACGATCGTCGGTCCGTGAGGCCCCGCACATCGGGCGACCGCTAAACTGGTCAGCTATGTCTGATGGCCCCTTGATCGTCCAGAGCGATCGCACCGTGCTGCTCGAAGTCGCCCACGCCGATGCCGAGAGCGCCCGCCATGAGCTGGCGATCTTCGCCGAGCTGGAACGCGCCCCGGAGCACATCCACACCTACCGCATCACCCGCCTCGGTCTGTGGAACGCCCGCGCGGCCGGGCACACCGCCGAGGACATGCTCGAGACTCTCGACCGCTGGTCCCGCTTCCCGGTCCCGCCGTCCGTCGCAGTCGACCTGCGGGAGACCGTGAACCGCTACGGCCGCCTCGTGATCGAACGCGACGACGAGGGCACCCTGATCCTCCGCTCCTCCGACCCCGCGGTGCTGGCACAGGTCGCGAACAACAAGCGCATCCAGCCCCTGCTCGTCGGGCACCCGACGCCGGAGACCTTCGTCGTCGATGCGTGGGCGCGCGGTCAGATCAAGCAGGAGCTGCTGAAGATCGGCTGGCCGGCGGAAGACCTGGCGGGATACACCCCGGGAACCCCCCACGAGATCGACCTCGCGGAAGACGGCTGGACGATCCGCCCGTACCAGCAGGATGCCGTCGACGCGTTCTCGAAGGACGGTTCCGGCGTGGTCGTGCTCCCGTGCGGTGCCGGCAAGACGATCGTGGGCGCCGGCGCGATGGCGGCGACCAAGACGACAACCCTCATCCTCGTGACGAACACCGTGTCGGCGCGGCAGTGGCGGGACGAGCTGCTCAAGCGCACCAGCCTCACCCCCGAGGAGATCGGCGAGTACTCCGGGCAGGCCAAGGAGGTCAAGCCCGTCACGATCGCCACCTATCAGATCCTCACGGCGAAGCGGAAGGGCGAGTACGCGCACCTGGCGCTGCTCGACGCTCTCGACTGGGGCCTCATCGTGTACGACGAGGTCCACCTGCTTCCCGCGCCCGTGTTCAAGCTCACCGCCGACCTGCAGGCGCGGCGACGGATCGGCCTCACCGCCACCCTCGTGCGTGAAGACGGTCGGGAGGGCGACGTGTTCAGCCTGATCGGCCCCAAGCGCTTCGACGCCCCCTGGAAGCAGATCGAGGCGCAGGGCTTCATCTCCCCCGCCGCCTGCTACGAGGTACGGGTCGACCTGCCGCCGAGCGACCGCCTGGAGTACGCCGCCGCGACCGACGACGAGCGCTATCGTCTCGCCGCGTCCGCACCGGCGAAGGTCGACGCCGTGCGTGAGCTGATCGCGAAGCACGAGGGTGAGCGCATCCTGGTGATCGGACAGTACCTCGACCAGCTCGAATCGCTGTCCGAGGCGCTGAACGCTCCGCAGATCACCGGTGCGACCCCGGTCGACGAGCGCGAAGAGCTGTACCGCGCGTTCCGGGAGGGCGACATCTCGCTGCTCGTGGTCTCCAAGGTCGCGAACTTCTCGATCGACCTCCCCGAGGCGTCCGTCGCCATCCAGGTGTCGGGATCGTTCGGGTCGCGCCAGGAGGAGGCCCAGCGCCTGGGCCGCTTGCTGCGGCCGAAGCAGTCGGGACACACCGCGAGCTTCTACACCCTCGTCGCCCGCGACACGATCGACCAGGACTACGCCCAGAACCGTCAGCGCTTCCTCGCCGAGCAGGGGTACAGCTACACGATCATGGACTCGGACGCGATCGCCGCCTGAGCCTGCGCAGTCACCCTTGTGCTGCGCGCCCGTGCAGCACCGTACCCAGGTGATGGGTCCCGGTCGCGGGCACCGGGTCCAGAGTGCCCCGCGCCGTACGTGCGATCTTGAGACGAGCAGCCCACCGGTCCGCGAGCAGGGCGTAGACCACCATCGCGAGCGCCGAGGCGAGCAGATCGACGGCTGTCCCTGAAGTGGCGTTGGCATCGACGAGCGTGACGGAGCCGAGCAGGAAGATGAGCACGTTGTTCACGATGTGCAGCGAGATCGCCGCTTCGAGTCCACCCGTGCGCCAGGTCAGCCATGCGGCGACGATCGCGAACATCCCGACGCTGGCCGCACCCCACACGTCGTATCCGTGGCCCAGCACGAAGATCGGGACGGGCAGGAGGATGGCGAACACGGGGTTCCGCAGCCAGCCGCCGACCAGCTGCATCAGATAGCCGCGGAAGACGTACTCCTCCGCGGCGGCCTGGAGCGGGATCAGCAGCAGCACCAACAGCACCATGGTCCACAGTCCGGGGTGGGAGAAGTCGGCGGTCACCGCTTCGCCGCTCAGCGCTGACCAGCCCAAGACCACCGCGAAGTAGACGAGGAACACCGCCAGCGCCAGCACCAGGGTCTTTCCGAGCCATGCCATCCGCAGTCGACCGGTCACGGAGGACAGCAGGCCCACTCCGCGACCCTCGATCAGGCGGGAAGCCAGCAGCAGCGCCGGGATCATCAGGATCAGCGGAAGGACCAGCGCGACGAGCAGCCAGGGCCGATCCAGATCGAAGAACTGCGAGGTGTCGAGCAGCACCTGCGATTCGATGCGCCATCCGGGGACGAACATCGACATGATCGCGAGAGGCACGATCACGAGCAGCAGGATCACGACGTAGAGAGCGATGCCGACGAGCCCCGTGAGCGGCATGCGCCACCACCGGTACCGCGGCCGCAGGCGCGCCAGCCGATGGTAGGCGAGCTGCTCCGCTTCCGGGCGATCGGCTCGTGCGGCGGGGGTTCCGGGGGCGGCGACGGCGTCCTCGTGAATGCTCATACCTCGATCCTCCCCGGTGCGGCTATGCGGCGCATCCGACCGCGGGACGATCCCGTCCGACGGCCCCGGTGCACGGCCGGCGACGGCACTCCGGGAAGGCGCGAGTCCACGCCGTTCCGCACAATAGTCAGCATCCACATGGTCGGAGTCACCATAATGGGGTCATGACTGCTCCGCGCATCCTGGTCGTCGACGACGAACCCAACATCCGCGACCTGCTCTCCACAGGTCTCAGCTTCGCCGGATTCCAGGTGAAGACGGTCGCCAACGGCGCCGCGACGATCTCGGCCGTCCTCGAAGAGGAGCCGGACCTGATCATCCTGGACGTCATGCTGCCGGACATGAACGGCTTCAGCGTGACCAAGCGTCTTCGGGGGGCCGGTTTCACCGCGCCGATCCTGTTCCTGACCGCCAAGGACGGCACCGACGACAAGATCGAGGGACTCAACGCCGGCGGCGACGACTACGTCACGAAGCCCTTCAGCCTCGACGAGATCGTGGCCAGGGCACAGGCGATCCTCCGCCGCACGATGCAGGCCGACGAGGAGTCGATCATCCGGGCGGGCGAGCTGTCCATGGACCAGGACACGCACGACGTCCACGTCGGCAAGGAGCCGATCGAGTTGAGCCCGACCGAGTTCAAGCTGCTCCGCTACCTCATGCTCAACCCGAACCGCGTGCTGTCGAAGGCCCAGATCCTCGACCACGTGTGGGAGTACGACTTCAACGGCGATGCCGGCATCGTGGAGAGCTACATCTCGTACCTCCGCCGCAAGATCGATCCGCACACCGAAGAGTCGCTGATCCAGACCAAGCGCGGCTTCGGGTACATGCTCAAGGTCGGCAAGACGGTCTGACGACCACCGCACCATCATCGCCACCATCCCACGGTGGTGTCGCCGCACCGAGGAGGACCGCATGGCGCACAAGCCCGATGCGGTCACCACCTGGTGGCGGCGCATCAGTCTTCGCGCGAAGGTCACGGGCGTCACGGTTGCGGTGCTCGCGCTCGGACTGCTCATCGCGGGGATCGGAACCGTGCCGATCCTGCGCAACGCTCTGGTCGCGAACATCGATGCGCAACTGCCTGCTCTGGTGTCGAGCGACCTGGTCGAGCGCTACTTCGACTCGGTCACGGTCGACGGCGTCACGACCTACAGTCCGCGAGACGAGCAACCTCGCGACTTCTCCTTCGCGATCTACGACGCGACGGGCGAGTTGCGCGCGACAGCCCGTGGAACCTCGGGGCAGGCACCCCTCTTCCCTTCCGAGTACTCGCTCGCGAAGGCGACGGCCAACACCGACCAGATCCCACTCGAGATGACCGGAGCCGACGGAGAGCTGTTCCACGCGGCGGTCGCCGTCGTCCCCTCGGAGGGCGGGGTCCTGCGCATCCAGCTGGTGGCCCTTCCCCTCGCGCCCGCCGATCGCATCATCAGCCAGTACTTCGGCATCTACATCACGATCGCCCTGATCACCATCCTGATCGCCGCCCTCCTCACGCGCGGACTCGTCACGCTCACGTTCCGCAGGCTCGGTCAGGTCGAGGCCACGGCCATGTCGATCGCCGCGGGTGACTTCCGTCAACGGCTGACCGATCTCGAGCCGACGACGGAGGTCGGTCGCCTCAACACCGCCATCAACACGATGCTCGATCGGGTCGATGCCTCCCTCGCGCAACGGGACCGCACCGTCCAGCACATGCGGAGATTCATCGGCGATGCGAGCCACGAGCTGCGCACACCGCTCGTGAGCGTGCGGGGTTACGCGGAGCTCTACCGGATGGGCGCCATCAAGGGCGAGGAAGACACCGCCCGCGCCATGGAGCGCATCGAGAAGGAAGCCATCAGGATGGGCGTCCTGGTGGAAGACCTCCTTGCCCTCGCGCGCCTGGACGAGGAGCGCGAGCCCGAGATCGTGCCGCTCGACCTCCGACCGATCGCCCGAGATGCGGCACTCGACCTGCGAGCCGCGGCCCCCGGCCGGACGGTCACCGTGATCGACCGCACTGCCGACAGCAAGACCACGATCCCTCTGCACGAGATCCCGCCCCTTCAGCCTCCGCAGCAGCCGACGCCCCGAGGGCTCTCGCGTGCCACGCTCTCCCGCCTTCGCCGACGGCCTCGGCCGCAGGAGAAGGCTCCCGTGATCGACTTCACCGAGGTCCCCGACCTCCCGGTGCGCACCCCTCCGATCGTGCTCGGCGAGGAGAACAAGGTCCGTCAGGTGGTGACGAACCTGTTGGGCAACGCACGCCGCTTCTCCCCCGAGGACGGCCCCATCGAGATCGTGGTCGACTCCGACCGCGCCGCTGGTGCCGCCAGCATCGCGATCGTGGATCACGGCGAGGGCATTCCTCCGCAGATCCGGGAGCAGATCTTCGAACGCTTCTGGCGGGCCGACACGTCACGGGCACGCGAGACGGGCGGCTCCGGCCTCGGACTCGCGATCGTCGCATCCATCCTGAAGGCACTCCACGGCGATGTCTCCGTGTCGGAGACGCCGGGCGGCGGCGCGACGTTCACCGTCAGGCTTCCACTCGCTCCGGCACAGGCGACGCCTGCGCACCTCCTCGAGGACACTCAGCCGCTCGATCGGGTCGATCTCCCCTGACGTCTCTGCACGGAAGGTCGCTTCCCCCGGTTGCGCACAGGATGCGGGGCCCTGCCCCCGGGTGGATCTTGATCAGGCCGACGCCCGCCTAGCCTCGGAACCCCTACGAGAAGGAGTGCCCATGTCTGTCTTCACCGTCGACACCGAAGCCGTCCACGCCGCCCACAGCGCGACGCGCGCCACCATCGAGCGCCTTCAGAGCGAATCCGCCACTCTGATGTCCCAGCTCCGACAGCTGCAGTCGACCTGGTCTGGCACCGCGTCCAACGCCTTCCAGAACTGCGCTGAGCAATGGCAGGGTGCACAGGTGCACGTGGAACAGGTGCTCGAATCGATCGGCACGTCGCTCGGATCCGTCGCCACCCAGTACGCAGACGCGGATCAGTACTCCGCCAGCCTGTTCCGCTGACATCCGCCGCAAACGCAGAACGCCCCCGGCCGAAGCCGGGGGCGTTCTGTCATGAGTGCAGGATCAGAAGTCCATGCCACCCGACGGGTCACCCATCGGAGCAGGAGTCTTCTCCGGCTTGTCGGCGACGACGGCCTCGGTGGTGAGGAACAGAGCCGCGATGGACGCTGCGTTCTGCAGCGCCGAGCGGGTCACCTTGGCCGGGTCGATGATGCCGGCACCGAACATGTCGACGTACTCGCCCGAAGCGGCGTTGAGGCCCTGGCCCGCGGGGAGCTCGGACACCTTGTTCGCGACGACGCCCGGCTCGAGACCGGCGTTCGTGGCGATCTGCTTCAGCGGAGCCTCGATCGCGACGCGGACGATGTTCGCACCCGTCGCCTCGTCGCCCGAGAGCGAGAGAGCGTCGAGGGCCTTCGTGCCCGACTGGATGAGCGCGACGCCACCACCGGGGACGATGCCCTCCTCGACGGCTGCCTTCGCGTTGCGGACGGCGTCCTCGATGCGGTGCTTGCGCTCCTTGAGCTCGACCTCGGTCGCAGCACCGGCCTTGATGACCGCCACGCCACCGGCGAGCTTCGCCAGGCGCTCCTGGAGCTTCTCGCGGTCGTAGTCGCTGTCGGTGTTCTCGATCTCACGACGGATCTGCGTGACGCGACCCTCGATCTGCTCGGCCTCGCCTGCACCCTCGACGATCGTGGTCTCGTCCTTGGTGACGATGACCTTGCGTGCACGACCCAGCAGGTCGAGCGTGGCGTTCTCCAGCTTGAGGCCCACCTCTTCGGTGATGACCTGGCCGCCCGTGAGGATCGCGATGTCCTGCAGCTGCGCCTTGCGGCGGTCGCCGAAGCCGGGAGCCTTGACGGCGACCGACTTGAAGATGCCCTTGAGCTTGTTCAGCACGAGCGTCGCGAGAGCCTCGCCCTCGACGTCCTCGGCGATGATGACGAGCTCCTTGCCGTCCTGGATCACCTTGTCGACGATCGGCAGCAGGTCCTTGATGTTGGAGACCTTCTGGTTCGCGATGAGGATGTACGGGTCCTCGAAGACCGCTTCCTGGCGCTCCGGGTCCGTGACGAAGTAGGGGTTCAGGTAGCCCTTGTCGAAGCGCATGCCCTCGGTGAGCTCGAGCTCGGTGCCGAACGTCTGCGACTCCTCGACGGTGACGACGCCCTCCTTGCCGACCTTGTCGATCGCCTCGGCGATCAGCTCGCCGATGGCGGGGTCAGCAGCGGAGATCGAAGCCGTGGCAGCGATCTGCTCCTTCGAGTCGATCTCCTTGGCGCTGGCGAGCAGCTCCTCGGTGATCGCGGCGACGGCCTTCTCGATGCCGCGCTTGAGCGAGATGGGGTCGGCGCCGGCTGCGACGTTGCGCAGGCCTTCGCGGACCAGCGCCTGGGCGAGGACCGTTGCGGTCGTGGTGCCGTCACCAGCGACGTCGTCGGTCTTCTTGGCGACCTCCTTGACGAGCTCCGCACCGATCTTCTCGTACGGGTCGTCCAGCTCGATCTCCTTGGCGATGGAGACGCCGTCGTTCGTGATGGTGGGGGCGCCCCACTTCTTCTCGAGAACGACGTTGCGGCCGCGCGGGCCGAGGGTGACCTTGACCGCGTCGGCGAGGATGTTCAGGCCGCGCTCGAGGCCACGGCGGGCCTCCTCATCGAAAGCAATGATCTTTGCCATGAGTTTTTTCGTCCCTCCTGGACGTAGACGTTGGGTTTAGCACTCAGAGTGAGAGAGTGCTAACGCCATTCTGGCACTCGACACCTTCGAGTGCAAGCCGCCGAACGGGGCGAGGCGGTCCCCGAGATCAGGGGGCCGGCGTCTCGGGCGGGGAGCTCGAACGGTCGAGACCGATCACGACCGTGAACTGCTTCAGACCGTCCTCGGTCTGACCCGAGTAGTAGTCGCTCTGCTGCACGGCTGCCCCACCGAGGAGGTTCGCCAGTCCGATCGCGGCGAGTTCGTCTTCGTCGTTGACGTAGAAGACGGTCGTGGTCGCGAAGTCCTGACTGGAGCTGTCGCCGGCGAAGACGATGTCCGACGCCCACCCGTTGTTGATGAGCAGGTCGCGCGTCTGCGTGTCGAGCCCCTCCTCCGGCGTGCCGTTGAGCACCATCACCGAGATCGACGTGTCCACGATGCCGGTCTCCTCCGGAGTCGGCACGACGGTCGGAACGGCCTCGGGAAAGAGCGAGATGCGCCCCATCACCACGAGCGAGCCGAAGATCCCGGCGATGATGAGCACGAGGGCGGCGACGAAGGACCACAGCAGGACGATCCAGCCGTTCATCCCCGGAGCTTCGGCGCGATGCGCTCCTACGCGTCCGGAGGAACGGGGGACGTCATCGAAGCGATCGCGGGAGGGCTTGGACACCCCTCGATGCTAGCGGCACCTTCCTGGCAATCCGTTCCACCGCTCGGCACAGTCCGCTCGGCGGGCCTTCGTCGGCTCGGTTCAGCCGACGAAACCCGGCGTTCTGGCGGACCGCTGCCTGGCGCGGGAGTCCCGGATCCGGCGCAGCCTTCGCACCAGCATGGGGTCATACTCGACCGCGGCGTCCGACTCGATCAGGCGTCCGAGGAGCTGGTAGTAGCGGGCGGCGCTCATGCCGAGCTGAGCGCGGATGACCTCTTCCTTGGCCGATCCATGGCGCGGCCACGCGACCTCCAAGGCGAGGATCGCGCGGTCGCGCTCCGTGAGATCTCCGAGCATGGCTCCAGGTTAGGACGCATCCCCGGGTCGGGCCGTTCGCCACTCCCACCAGCCGCCGAGTGGATCCGCCGCCGCGCGCACCCGCCCATCGATCGCGACCACGAAACCCGGCCACTCGTGGGTATCGACCGCCGGCTCCCAGACGTCGAGCGCCCCCGGCGGATCTATCGTGATCCACCGTGCGTCCAGTGCGGATATCCGGGAGACCAGCGCTTCCCTCCGTGCACGCGGGATGTGCACCAGCACGCCGGGCGTGGTGACGACGAGCGTCGCATCGGTGGGCGCCAGTGCGGCGACTTCATCGATCTTCGCGAGGGCGTCGCCCGCGACGAGGATCGCGGGATCCGACGCCGCGACGTCGAGCGCGGCATCGATCCGCTCCTCTCGCCCCTCCTCGCCCGGCCACACGAGTCCGCGCAGCCAACGCCGGTCCCGCTCGTCCGTCGGCTCGAGGGGATCGAGGTCGATGCCCGCCCGCCAGACGATGTCCGGCATCCGCATCGGAGGCAGCGGGCCCGAGACCCTGCTCTCCAGCACGACCGTCGACGGCCCGTCGGCAGGATCGAGGGCGAACCGGATCGCCCCGTCCTCCGCGAGTAAGCGATACGAGTAGCGGTCGGGATAGAGGCACAGCCCCGCAGATGCTCCGACCTCGAGCAGCGCGATCGGGCCCGATACCTCGGACAGCACAGGCAGCAATGCGGCGAGTCGCAGCGGTTCGTTGGTCTGCAGGCTGCGCGTCGTGCACTCCTCGACCACGAGGTCGGCATTGCGGATCAGGAATCCGCGCCACTGCGCATACCCGGCGAGCTCCGCGCCGAGCAGACGGGTCACCGCGAACACGAGAGGCGGCTGTCGACGGGTCTCCGGGATCCGCTGCAGGATGCGCCGAACCTCGTCGTCGGAGGCGATGCCCTCGGCCCACTCGGCATACAGCGCGCTGCGTCCGGGCGCCTCGTCGCGGGCGAAACGCGCGTAACGCTCCTGCACAGCATCGGTCATCCTTCCATTCTGACCCGGAGCACCCGAGAGCCCGTCCTACGAGGGAGAATGGAACGGACTCAGGAGGACACATGTCGTACAGCGTGGACAAGACCGAAGACGAATGGCGCCAGGAGCTCGGCGAGGAGCAGTACGCGGTGCTGCGTCAGGCCGCGACCGAGCGGGCCTGGACCGGCGAGCTGCTCGACGAGGAGCGCGCGGGCCTCTACACCTGCGGCGCCTGCAACGCCGAGCTCTTCAAGAGCGGAACGAAGTTCGATTCCGGATGCGGGTGGCCGAGCTTCTATGAGTCGATCCGCCCCGACGCGGTCGAACTCATCGAGGACGACAGCCTCGGAATGGTGCGCACCGAGGTGCGCTGCGCCAACTGCGGATCGCACCTCGGTCACGTCTTCCCCGACGGATTCGGCACGCCGACCGGCGACCGCTACTGCATGAACTCCATCGCGCTGAACTTCACCCCCGACGCGTCGTGAGTGCGCTCGACGCGGTCCGCGCACGGCAGTCCTGGTCGAAGGTCGACGACACCGCGCCCTCCCGCGACGAGCTGCTCACACTGGTCGCGGCCGCCGGTCGCGTCGCCGATCATTCGTCGTTGCGCCCGTGGCGGTTGATCGAGCTGCGCGGTGCGGATCGGGAAGCCCTCGGTGCGGCGATCGCGAAGGCACAGGGCGATTCCTCCCCCTCGTCGAAGCCGCTGCGCGCCCCACTGCTCATCGCCGTCGTGGCGAGCTACCAGAAGAGCGAGAAGGTGCCGCGGTGGGAGCAGGAGGCCGTCGCGTCGGGGGTCGCCCACACGTTGAGCCTGCTCCTCGACGAGGCCGGTTGGGGCGTGATCTGGCGCACGGGCCATTACACCCGGGCAAAGGCGGTGGCCAAGGCCCACGGTCTCGGGAAGAACGAAGAGCTTCTGGGCTGGCTGTATGTCGGCGGCAAGCCGGAACACAAGAAGCCGGGACGACGCAAGGCCGTCGACGCTCGCAAGCTCGTCACGCGCATGCCGAAGCCGTCAGCCGAGAAGGTGAAGAAGAAGTAGTTCAGCGACGGCGGGGCCACGGCACGGCGACCACGACCGACGCGACGGCGACCACGACCATCGCGAGCACCTGCCAGAGCGCCGGGCCCGCTGCGGGCGGCCACACCAGGTCGATCACCACCGACGTGGTCAGCTGACCGAGCACCGAACCCAGGCCCATCAGCAGCACGCCCGTCTGCGCCACGATGAACGTGCCGAGGAGGATGTAGGCGGCGCCGAGGAAGCCCCCGAGGTACAGCCACGGCTCGGCGGGGAGGACGGCCGGTGCGCCGCGGAAAGCGATGCTCACGCCGGACGCCAGCGCGAGGACCACGGTTCCGGCGACGAAGCTCATCAGGGTCGCGGCCAGGGGTGAGCGCGCGCGCTGAGCCAGACGTCCGTTGGTCGCTGCCTGCCACGCGATGCCGACCCCGGCGGCGAACGGCAGGAGCAGCATCCACAGCGGCGCGGACGCCAGCACGTCCCCGGAGAGGGAGATGCCGACGGCGGCGAGTGCGAGCGCACCGCCGAGGACTCTTCCCGGCGTGACCGCGACGACGCCGGCCGGCCCGAACCCGATGCGGTCGAGCACTAGCCCGTGCACTGTCTGTCCCGCGACGACGCCGACGGTGAACAGCGAGACCCCGAGCACTCCGGCCGTGAGCCCTTGAGTGGAGACCGTGAGCGCACCGCACGCGCCTCCGAGGAGCATCCAGAAGGGGATCGTGCGCTGCCGGACACCGCTCCAGAGCCGCCCCACTCCCCTTCGAGCCGACGGGAGACAGGAGATCACGACCGCGAGCGCGAGTAGACCGACGGAGAAGGAGAGGAACCCGGCGACGATGCCATCCTCGACACGCACTCCCAGCACGCCGTTGATCCGCGCCTGGATCGCCGTCATCACCCCGATGGCGACCGCCCCTCCGAGTGCTACCGGGGCGGGAAGACGACGGGGCTCTGGCACCTGTCGACCCTACCCGAGCTCGTGCGCTCACCCCACCGTGCGGATGTCGGAGCCCCCGGCTACGC
The DNA here is from genome assembly GCF_000956405.1 of Microbacterium oxydans. Taxonomy (GTDB): domain Bacteria; phylum Actinomycetota; class Actinomycetes; order Actinomycetales; family Microbacteriaceae; genus Microbacterium; species Microbacterium oxydans_C. The sequence continues at coordinate 36,955 of NZ_JYIV01000023.1, read as the reverse complement.
TGGCGGCATGTGCGCGAGCTACGGTCTCGATCCCCGGTTCACCGATGCAGAGCTCCTCGCCGCGGCCGATGACGCGGTGCTCGAGGGCCTGCGCGTCTGGGCGCGCGAGAACGCGGGAGAGACCGTCCGCCCGACGGGCAAGAACCTGCGCAACCTCAATCCGCTGATCACGCAGCTCGACGCCGCGCCGACGCTGGAACCCGCATGGTGGGGCTACCTCGTGAACGGCGAGCCGGCCAAGTTCCCCTCCATCAACACCCGCTCCGAGCGGCTGCAGGAGCGCCCGGGCGGCGCGAAGTCCCGGGGCCTCGTCCCGGCGACGAGCTGGTACGAGATGCAGAAGCCATCGCGGCAGTGGAACGAGTTCATCGTCGACGACGGCACGCTCTTCGGCATGGCGGCCGTCACTCAACGCGGCCGCACCGCCGATGACCAGTGGTACACGTGCTATTCGATCGTGATGCGCCCTGCACCCCCGCACCTCATTCATCTGCACGATCGGATGCCGCTGCTCATCCCCGCGTGGTTGAGCCACGACTGGCTGACCGCTCCGGTCACGAGAGAGATCATCGACGAGGCGATCGCCGCGTCCGACGAGATGGTCGATCGGGTGCAGGCCCGTCCGCGCAGCTGACGGACGGATGTCCGTCGTCGGTCGGAGGCCCCTGCACCAGATGTGTACCTGAGGGGGACGCGCGCTCACGGAGTCGCTCCGTAACGTGGTCTGCATGATCACAGCAGAAGGCCTCACCAAGAGGTTCGGAGACAAGACCGCCGTCGACGATGTGTCGTTCACCGTCCAGCCGGGCAGCGTCACCGGCTTCCTGGGTCCGAACGGTGCCGGCAAGTCCACCACCATGCGGATGATCGTCGGACTCGACCGCCCCACGTCAGGGCGCGCCGCCGTGGCAGGCCGCGAGTACCGCAAGCTCCGCGCCCCGCTGACGGAGGTGGGCGTGCTGCTCGACGCGAAGGCCGTGCACACCGGTCGCACAGCCCGCAACCACCTCCGCGCGATGGCAGCGACCCATGGCATCCCCTCTTCGCGCGTCGACGAGGTCATCGACCTCGCGGGCATCGGCTCCGTGGCCCGCAAGCGCGCCGGCGGGTTCTCGCTCGGTATGGGCCAGCGGCTGGGCATCGCGTCTGCGCTGCTCGGCGATCCGCACACGCTCATCCTCGACGAGCCGGTCAACGGGCTCGACCCGGAGGGCGTCCGCTGGGTTCGTCAGTTCGTCCGCCATGCCGCGTCCGAGGGGCGCACCGTGCTCCTCTCGAGCCATCTGATGAGCGAGATGGCACAGACCGCAGATCATGTCATCGTCATGGGACGCGGCCGGGTCCTCGCGGATGCTCCCCTCTCCGAGCTGGTGCGGGCCTGGACCAGGAACACGGTGCGGGTGCGTACACCGCGACCCGCCGACCTGGTGGCAGCCGTCGGCGGACCCGATGTGGAGATCGCGAGCTCTGCCCCCGATCTCCTCGACATCGTGGGACTGCCCGCTGCGCGGATCGGTGACCTCGCCGCCGACCGCGGCATTCCGCTGCACGAGCTCACCCCGACCACCGGTTCGCTGGAAGACGCCTACCTCGCCCTCACCGGCGACTCCGTCGAGTACCGCACCAAGGAGATCTCATGACCACGACACAAGCCCCCGCGCCCACGCGGCCGCGCGTCGACACCGGTCGGAAGCTGACGTTCGTGCGCGCACTGCGCGGCGAGTGGATCAAGCTCGCCACACTGCGTTCGACCTGGTGGTCCATCGGCATCGCCGCGGCCTTGACCGTAGGGATCGCGGTGCTCATCGCCCAGGCCCTCGACATGCCCGACTTCGAACCGATCCAGGCCGTCGTGATGCCGATCCAGTTCACCATGCTGCTCGCCGGCATCATCGGTGCGATCTCCGTGACCGGCGAGTACTCGACGGGCATGATCCGCTCCACGCTCACGGCGAATCCGGTCCGTGGCTCGGTGCTGGCGGCGAAGTCGACGGTGCTGGCCGCGTTCATGTTCGTCTCATCGCTGGTGATCTTCGCCGTCGCAGCGCTCGCCGTGACGCTCATCGTCGCACCGCGCAATCAGAGCATCGAATGGTCGGACCCGTCGGCTTCGCTCCTGCCGATCGTCGTCGCCTCCCTCGCGATGGCCGTCTTCGCGCTGATCGGGGTCTCGTTCGGCTTCATCCTGCGCTCGGGTGCCGGAGCCATCGCAGCGACCGTCGGCGTGCTGTTCGTGCTGCCGATCGTGGCGAACTTCTTCTCCTTCGCCGGCGAGGCCTGGGCATGGGTCATCGAGGCTTCGGCGTATCTGCCGGTGGCAGCGGCACAGTCCGCGATCATGCCCGGTGAGTCGGCAGCTCTCGACGCTCCGGTCGCGTTCCTGACGCTGGGCTGCTGGGTCGTTGGTGGCGCCCTGGTCGCGTGGGGCGTGCTGCGCACGCGCGACGCGTAAAGTCGGCCTGTGAGCAGAACGCGAAGCCGCAGCGACTCGGTCCGTGAGGACGAGGAGCTGCGGCTTCCGCGTGCCCCTGGGCTGTTCAGACGGTTCTGGGCTCGCCACCCGCTCTTCGCCGATATCCTGCTCGCGCTGATCTGCCTGTTCCTGACGCTCGCCCCGGCTGCGCCCTACCCGCGAAGCGCGCTTCCCGAGGCCACGTATGTCGCGGTGAACATCGCCACGCTGATCATGGTCGCGATCGGATGCAGCACCCTGCTCTGGCGCCGCCGAGCACCGCTGGGTCCCTTCATCGCCGCGGTGATCCTGGGGACCGTCGGGCTCTTCACCGGGATGTCGGGCGGCATCGTGCTCCTGCTCGTCGCCTGCTACGGCCTCGCGGTCTACAGCTCGGCTCGCCTCGCCTGGATCTGTTACGGGATCGGCGCCGCGTGGTTCCTCGTGCTGACCACGGTGCTCATGCTGAGCGGGGCCACCGTGCTCCAGGTCGGGATCGACACCGCCCTCGGCTATGCGGCGCTCGGCCTCATCGGCACGCTGGTCGGCGTCAACGTGGGCGGACGCAAGCGCTATCTGCTCGCCATCATCGATCGCTCACGCCAGCTGCTGATCGAGCGCGATCAACAGGCGCAGCTCGCGGCAGCATCGGAACGGGCCCGCATCGCACGGGAGATGCACGACATCGTCTCCCACTCGCTCACCGTCATCGTCGCGCTGTCCGAGGGAGCGGCGGCGACCCCCGACCGCGAACAGGCGCAGAAGGCCGCAGCGCACGTCGCGGATACCGCCAGGGGCGCGCTGACCGAGATGCGGGCGATGCTCGGGGTGCTACGCGACGACGAGTCGCCGCTGCCGTTGGCCCCGATGCAGCCCGTGCCCGCGCGGGACACCGTGGAGGCGGCTCAGCGCGCAGGCTACCCGGCGACGCTGACCGTGGTCGGCCAGACGGAAGTATCCCCCGCTGTCGCGCATGCGATCGGCAGGATCGTCCAGGAGGGCGTGACGAATGCCATGCGTCACGCCCCGACAGCGGAGAGCATCTCCGTACGACTGGAGTACGCGAGCGACACCGTGACGATCGAGATCGTCAACGACGGCGTCGCCGGTGAGGTCGGGTCGGATGGGTTCGGCATCCGTGGGCTCTCCGAGCGTGCCGCGCACGTGCACGGCACCGTGCAGTCCGCGCCGGCGGGTGGAGGACGATGGGTTCTGCGGGCGGTCCTGCCCGCAGCGGGAGGCGCGTCGGTCGCACGGCCTCAGACGAGGGAGGAAGAGGGATGACGCAGGCGATCAGGGTGCTGCTGGTGGATGACCAGGAGCTCATCCGTGTCGGCTTCCGGATGGTGCTCGAATCGGAAGACGACATCGTCGTGGTCGGCGAAGCAGGAGACGGCAGGGCCGCCATCACGCAGAGCGCGATCCTCGCTCCCGACCTGGTGCTGATGGACGTCCGGATGCCGGAGCTCGACGGCATCGCCGCCACGGAGGCGATCATCCGTGACCGCCCGCAGACCAAGGTGCTCGTGCTGACGACGTTCGATCTGGACGAGTACGCCTTCGGGGCGATCCGGGCAGGTGCGAGCGGATTCCTGCTGAAGGACGCACAGCGTCACGAGATGATCTCCGCCGTTCGCGCCGTTCATCGCGGGGATGCGGCGCTGTCCCCTCGCATCACGAGAACGCTGCTGGAACACGTCACGCCGCAGCTCGGGGCCGGCTCCACAGCTCCGGCGCCCGCCGAGAGCGCCGCTCTCGAATCCCTCACCGAGCGTGAGCGCGATGTCTTCGTCGCCATGGGCCGCGGCCTCACCAACGCGGAGATCGCGCAGACGCTCTATGTCGGAGAATCCACCGTGAAGACCCACGTCGGTCGGGTGCTCGCGAAGCTGGGTGCCCGCGACAGGATCCACGCGGTGATCCTGGCGCACCGGCTCGGACTCGTCGGCGACGAGAACTCCCGGATCACGCGTTCGTCGGAGTCCACTCCGAGACCCGATTGAGTCGCTCGACCTCATCGGCCGAGAGTTCCAGGCGCGCTCCCTTGAGCAGATCGGGAACCTGCTCCACGCTCCGTGCACTCGCGATCGGAGCGACCACCGTCGGCTGCGCGCGAAGCCAGGCGAGGGAGGTCGCCGCGATGGAGGCGTCGTGCGCGTCGCCGATCTCCTCGAGGGCGTCGATGATCAGCAGTCCCGCCTCGGTCGCGTACTTCGCCGCGCCCTGCGCTCGCGGAGAGTCCTGTCCAGCGATCTCCGTCGACCGGTACTTGCCTGTGAGGAAACCGCTCGCCAGGGAGTAGTAGGGCACGAGTCCCAGGTCGAACTCCTCGGCGACCGGGATGATCGAATCCTCGACCTCGTTGCGGTGCACGAGGTTGTAATGCGGCTGCACCGCGACGGGGACCGCCACCCCGGTGCGGCGCGCGATATCGATCCACGCGCGGATGCGATCAGCGGAGTAGTTCGACACCGCCACATGACGCACCAGACCGTCCTCGACGAGTTGACCGAACGCCGCGACGGTCTCCTCCAGCGGAACAGACGCGTCGTCGAAGTGGGCGTAGTACAGGTCGATCTCATCGACGCCCAGACGTCGCAGCGAAGCCTCGGCGGCTCGACGGACGTTCGAGGCGGCCAGACCGCGGAAGTCCGGGTGCTGGCTCACCTTGGTGGCGACGACCACGCCTGAGGGCTTGCGAGACGTCAGCCATTCGCCGATGATCGTCTCGCTCTCGCCGCCCTCGTTGCCCGGAACCCAGGCGCTGTAGGAGTCGGCGGTGTCGATGAAGTCGCCCCCTCCGTCCACGAAAGCGTCGAGGACGGCGAAAGAGGTGTCGCGGTCGGCTGTCCAGCCGAACACGTTGCCGCCGAGCGAGAGCGGGAGGACGTCGAGATCACTGGTTCCGATGCGGGTCATGACGATGACAACAGCCGGGCCCGACGCGCGCATTCCCGGATGACGCCGTGTTGCGTGTCATGCCGGTGACGACGGCGCCCTCTCGTCGTCGTCCACCTGGGACGGGCGACCAGCGAGGCGCGGGTCAGGGGCGTGCGCGATGAGCGGATCCTTGCCGGGATACTCGAACCTGGCGAGGACACATCGCATCGCTTCCAGCCGGGCACGTCTCTTGTCGTCCGACCTGATGACGAGCCAGGGAAGCGCGGGAGTGTCCGTATGGAGGAACATCGCCTCCTCCGCCGCCGTGTAGTCGGCCCATCGATCGATGCTGGCGACGTCGGTCGAGCTCAGCTTCCACTGCTTCACCGCGTCGTCGCCTCGGCGGGCGAAGCGTCGACGCTGCTCTTCCTCGCTGACCGAGAACCACAGCTTGATGAGCCGCATGCCCGACCCGACGAGCATGCGCTCGAACTGCGGCACCGTCTGGATGAACTCCTCGTACTCGGCCGACGAGCAGTAGCCCATGACCCGTTCGACGCCCGCGCGGTTGTACCAGGAGCGATCCATCAGGACGATCTCGCCACCCGACGGAAGGTGCGCCACATAGCGCTGGAAGTACCACTGCGTACGCTCGATGTCGCTGGGCTTGTCGAGGGCGACCACACGCGCACCTCGTGGATTGAGATGCTCCATGAAGCGCGTGATCGCACCTCCCTTTCCTGCGGCGTCTCGGCCTTCGAAGAGGACGAGCACACGTTCGGAGGAGCGCTTGATGTGCGCCTGGAGTTTGAGCAGCTCGACCTGCAGCAGCCGCTTCTCACGCTCGTACACGGCACGTGCGAGCTTCTCGTCCGGGCGGTCGTCGTGTTCTGGTGCCGTCGCTTCCGGTGTCGTCGCTTCCCGCATGAGCGCTCCATGGCTCCCGCCTCCGGGAGGCAAGCGCAGGTGGCCGCGGCGGGGAGTCGGCCACCTGCGCCGTCTTCGACCTGATGCATCTGCAGGAGCATCAGGAAACTCGACAGTCAGTAACATATCACTGTCTAGTGCGATACTCCGGAATGGGCTCCGCCACCTTCCGTGACGTCGACCGGCGAAAGGCGCGACGCCTCGACGGATAGGGTTTCACCCATGGGAACGATCCAGTACGGCAATGGCGATGCCGTCCACATCGACGACCGCGCACTCGCACACCTGAAGGTGGTCATCGCGACGAAACTGCGCCGCAACGAGAGCTTCACCCTGTCGTGGCGTCATCCCGATGGCGACTCCCCCGGGCGCTCGACGATCTGGTTGCACCCCTCGATCCCGCTCCGATTCACCTTCGACGAGCCGGAAGCACCGCAGCTGAACCCGAAGTGGATTCAGGACCTCATGCAGTCGGCGAGCTCGACGGGCGGGATCAGTCTGATCGAAGAAGTCGTCGATGCCCCGCCCATCGACGAAGCGAACTGAACCGTCCAGCACCCGACCTCGAGCGAAAGTGTCAGTCCGTCTTCCACACGGAGAGCAGCTGCCACCCCTCCGGAACCTGGGCCTCGAGTGCGGCCATGTCGTCGGCCTCGACCTCACGGATCCCGTCCCTGCGAAGGAACTTGCCCTCGACGGAACGCATCGATCCGGCCTTCTCCATCGTCGCCATCGCCGACACCAGGTCCCACCCTTCGGGAGCCTGAGCCGTGAGCTGCGCCCGGACTTCGGCGAGGTCCTCCCCCTTGAGGGTCACGCTGTGGGCTTCGACGGGGCGGATCAGTCCTTTGAGCACCACACCAGCCTAGGACGATCTCATCCGACTCCCCTGCTGAGGAGCCGCTAGTCGTCAGTCTCCAAGGCGAGGGTGTTTCCGTCGGGATCCTCCACCCAGGCGATGCGACCACCGCCGGCACGGAGACCGATCCCTCGCTCGTCCTGATCGAAACCCTCGTAGTGGACGAATTCAGCGCCAGCCGCCGTCAACTCCGCGACGACCGCGTCGAGTTCGTCGACGTACCACGTGGCGACCGTCGAGCGCGTCGATCCCGCCGTAGGGGTCTCGAAGACGTTGAGCACGGTGCCCCGGCCGCACGCGTAGAAGCGGGCACCCCCTTCGATGTCGGCACTCGGGCCGATGCTCGCGGGCACGAGCCGCAGTATGCCCTCGTAGAAAGCCGCGGACCGTTGGATGTCCGTCACGCCGATCGAAGCCCTCACCGGGTAGTCGCCTAGAGTCATGCGCCCATCCTGCGCTCAAGGAGGGGCGCTCGTCCACGCCCTCGTCGCCATGCGCCCCGTGGTGTGCGCCACGGGGGCACACCGGGGACGGCGCGTCCTTGCCAATATGCGACGAAGGCCCGCATCCCAGTGTTTCCATGGGGATGCGGGCCTTCTTTTGCGGAGCCGACTACGGGACTCGAACCCGTAACCCCCGTATTACAAGTACGGTGCGCTACCAATTGCGCCAAGTCGGCGGATGCCATCCATCAGCTTAGCGATGGCATCGACCACACCTCGACCTAGGGGGCGGGCGTGGTAGTCGGAGTCGGCGTCGGTGTCGCGCGCGAGGCGTCGCTGGCCACGCTGAGCACGAACTGCGAGAACTCGGCGGGGTCATCGAACGCCCCGACGTATGCCTCGCCGTTCGCGACGATCATGGGCGACGCGTTCAGCTTCAGGTCCTTGGACCCCGCGAGCGGCCCATCGAGTGCACGGGTCGTCGCGTCCTTCGCCCAGCTGACGAAGTCGCCGTTCTCGATGCACGACCGCACAGCCTTGGTGTTGTCGGTGCCGACAGCGGCTGCGAGGTTGGCCAGATCCTCATCGGACATGCCGTCGCTGCCCACCTCGGGCTGCTTGTCGAGGAGGTCGTGATTGAACGCGTAGAACTGTGCGGGCGAGTGGCTGGCCACGCATGCCGCAGCTGCGGCCGACCGCAGCGAGTACTTCGTGCCGTTCGAACTCGCGGTGAGCAGGGCAACCGGGTGGTAGCTGACCGTGACCGCTCCCTCGCTGATCCATCCGGCGAGCTGGCGGGCGTTGGCCCGCTCGAACTTGCCGGCGTCCGGGGAGAGGTAGTCGACGTAGACGTGGATGTCGACCTTCTCGGAGGCGGTCGCCTCGGGCGTCGGCTCTGCGGGGGCGGCGGCGTCTGACGGATCTTCCGAGGGCGATACCGGCACCTCGTCGGCCCCGGCCACGGCGGTGATGTCGGTGACGACCACGCCGTCCGACTCCATGCCCGTGGGGGTGAGCTTCGGCTTCGACACCTGTGCTGACACCGCAAGGGTCACCGCAGTGCCGATCGCCCCTACGGCGACGACCGCGACGGCACCGATGATGATCCGTCGCATGAGGCGCGCCCTCGACTGCTGGGCATGCACTTTCTGAGCCTTCTCCCGCACGACCTCGCGAGAATTGCGAGGGGTGGGGACGTTCGGCGTTTCGTCGCTCGACATCGTTCCTCTTGTGAGTCTGAGGGGGTCCGGGTTGGCCCCGACCGCCGCTCGGCGACGATCGCCGCTGGGCGCGGCCGAGTTCGATGCTAGCCATTCAGGCTGAGAAATACCCAGGTACCGCTGTCCATGTCATACTGACTTCGACCCAAAGACGGGTCACGGTGGCTCACCCACCGCTTCATCACTACGGATCGTCCGGCACGTACCTGCCGGTGAAGGAGAAATGACAATGGCATCTGTGACTTTCGACGAGGCCACCCGCCTGTACCCCGGCGGAACCCGTCCGGCCGTCGACAAGCTGAACCTCGAGGTCGGTGACGGCGAGTTCCTCGTCCTCGTCGGTCCTTCCGGTTGCGGTAAGTCCACGTCCCTGCGCATGCTCGCCGGCCTGGAAGAGGTCAACGCCGGCCGTATCCTCATCGGCGACCGCGACGTGACCGACGTGCCGCCGAAGGACCGTGACATCGCCATGGTCTTCCAGAACTACGCGCTGTACCCGCACATGACCGTCGCCGAGAACATGGGCTTCGCGCTCAAGATCGCCGGCGTCGGCAAGGAAGAGCGTGCGTCGCGTGTGCTCGAGGCCGCCAAGCTCCTCGACCTCGAGCAGTACCTCACCCGCAAGCCGAAGGCCCTCTCGGGTGGTCAGCGTCAGCGTGTCGCCATGGGTCGCGCGATCGTCCGTCAGCCCCAGGTCTTCCTCATGGACGAGCCGCTGTCGAACCTCGACGCCAAGCTCCGTGTCCAGACCCGCACGCAGATCGCGTCGCTGCAGCGTCGCCTCGGCGTCACCACGGTCTACGTCACCCACGACCAGACCGAGGCGCTCACCATGGGCGACCGCATCGCCGTGCTCAAGGACGGCCTGCTCCAGCAGGTCGGCTCGCCGCGCGACCTGTACGAGAAGCCGGAGAATGTCTTCGTCGCCGGCTTCATCGGCTCGCCCGCGATGAACCTGTTCTCGGCCGACCTGGCCGACGGCGGTGTGCGCTTCGGCACCGAGGTCGTGCCGCTCGACCGCGACACCGTGGGTCGTGCGAACGGCTCGCAGGTCACCGTCGGCGTCCGCCCCGAGGACATCACCGTCGGCCCGGCAGACGGCAAGGGCCTCTCGGTCGTCGTCGACCTGGTCGAGGAGCTCGGCGCAGACGGCTACCTCTACGGCCACACGGAGATCAACGGCAAGCGCACCGACCTGGTCGCCCGTGTCGACGGTCGCAACCACCCGAACGCCGGCGAGACCGTCACTCTGGCCGCCAACGCGGGCCACGTGCACGCGTTCGACAGCGAGTCGGGTGTGCGCCTGAACGACAAGCCGGTCGTCTCCGCCTGATCGGATCCACAGACGCGGCGCGGGCTGACTTCGGTCGCCCGCGCCGCGTCTCTTTTCCGCACCACCCCCCATCAGGGAGCATCATGCAGGACTCGCTGCGGATCACCGCCAGCAAGATCGATCCGGGGCTGCTCGCCCTTCCGTGGTCGACCACCCTCGCCAAGTGGCCCTCCGAGCACATCGTCTCGCTCCCCAAGGGTCTCTCCCGGCACCTGGTCCGTTTCGCGGATCTCTCCGGTCGCGTCGTCGCCGTCAAGGAGACCACCGCCGAGATGGCCCAGCGCGAATACGACATGCTCGGCAACCTGGCGCGCCTGGACGTCCCCTGCGTCGACAGGGTCGCCGTGATCGCCGGCCGCACCGATGCGCACGGTGACCCGCTCCCCGCCGCCCTCGTCACGTCGCACCTGCGCTTCTCCATGCCGTATCGCGCGCTGTTCACCCGGGTGCTGCGCCCGGACACAGCGAACCGTCTGGTCGACGCACTCGCGCTGCTTCTGGTGCGCCTGCACAACGTCGGCTTCTACTGGGGCGACGTCTCCCTGTCGAACACCTTGTTCCGTCGGGATGCCGGCGCGTTCGCGGCCTACCTCGTCGACGCGGAGACCGGCGAACTCCACGAAGAGGGTCTCACCGACGGTCAACGCGCGTACGACCTCGACCTCGCCCGCACCAACATCGCCGGGGAGATCATGGACCTTGCCGCCGGTGGACGTCTGGAGCACGGAGTGGATGCCGTGGCGATCGCGGACGGCATCGTGTCGTCGTACCGGTCGCTGTGGGCCGAGCTCACCGCTCAGGAGTCGTTCTCCGCCGCGGAGACCTGGCGCATCACGGAACGGGTCGAGCGCCTCAACGCGCTCGGCTTCGACATCGACGAGATGTCCATGTCCACGACAGCCGACGGCACGGTCGTGGAGATCCAGCCCAAGGTCGTCGACGCAGGACACCACCAGCGGCGTCTGATCCGCCTCACGGGACTCGACGTCGAGGAGAACCAGGCTCGCCGCCTGCTCAACGACCTCGACGAGTTCCGCGCCCGCTCGACCAAGCAGTGGGCGGACGAGGAGATGTACGCCCACGAGTGGCTCACCCGCGTGTTCGAGCCCGTCGTCCGCGCGATTCCGTACGAGCTGCGCGCGAAGCTCGAGCCGGCCGAGGTCTTCCACCAGGTGCTGGAGCACCGCTGGTACCTGTCTCAGGCGGAGGGTCGCTCCATCCCCCTCGCCGAGGTTCTCACGAGCTACATCAACGAGGTGCTGCGCCACCGCCGTGACGAGGCGACGATCATGGGCCCGCCGACCGAGACCATGAGCCTTCCCGTCATCACCGGCATGACGCCGACCGCCGACGACGATGATGACGAGGTCGATTGGCGCGATCTGGTCTGACCGCTCCGAGGCGTCGGGGCCGCGACTCAGTAGCCGACGGTGAACCGCTCGCGATGGTGGTTGCCCTGCTCGATCTCGTCGACCACCGCGACTGCGAAGTCGGCGCCCGAGATGAAGGACTTGCCCTCGTCATCCCGCACGATCACATCGCCGCCGTCTCGATAGTGTCCGGTGCGCTCGCCCTCCGCCCACGGACCGAACACCTCTGCGGGGTGCACGAAGAACCAGTCCAGACTCGGATCGGTGGCCTCGAGCAGTGCGAGTGAGTCGATGCCGACCTGCGCCTCGTGCTTGTACTCCTCGGGGAAGTCCAGATCGAACAGACGCGGCCCGCCCGGAGAGACGAGACTGCCTCCGGCACCGCCGATCACGCCCAGACGCGTCTCCGTCCCGGTGAGTCGATCGGCGAGCCCGCTCAACGCCTCCAAGACCCTGTTCTCCATGTCACCGCGAGGGGACAGAGCGGACACGACCGCATCCGCTCCATCGAGGGCAGGAGCCAACGAGTCGAGGTCGAGTGCCGTGCCCTGCAGATACGCAGCGCCGGCGACGGGATCCGTCGGTTCTGAGCGCGACAGGGCGATGACCGCATGACCGCGCGACACCGCCTCGGCGACGATGTGACGGCCGGCGTAACCGGTTCCTCCGAGGACGACGATACGAGCCATGCGGTTCTCCCCTACTCAGACATGTGTGGCGATGAAGTCACTTCGCGGCGCGGAGCGACGCGACCTGGTACAGCGCGACGGAGGTCGCGATACCGGCGTTCAGCGACTCGGTGGCCGCAGAGATCGGTATCGAGACGATCTGGTCGCAGGTCTCGGAGACCAGACGAGAGAGGCCCTTGCCCTCAGAGCCGACCACGATGACCACAGGGCGGTCGGCCAGCTGCAGTTCCGGAAGGGAGACGTCGCCGTCGCCGTCGAGCCCGAGCACGAAGACGCCCTGCTTCTTGAACTCCTTGAGCTGCGTGGTGAGGTTGCTCGCGAGCGCCACAGGGGTGCGGGCGACCGCTCCTGCGCTGGTCTTCCAGGCCGCGGAGTTGACGCTCGCCGAGCGCCGCTGGGGCAGGATGACTCCGTGTCCGCCGAATGCCGCCGTGGAACGGATGATGGCACCGAGGTTGCGAGGGTCGGTGATGCCGTCGAGCGCCACGAACAGCGGCACCTCGCCGCGGTCGATGACCTGCTCGAGCAGGTCCTGCGGGTGCGCGTACTCGTACGGGGGCACCTTGATGGCGACCCCCTGGTGCACGCCGTCGAAGCCGGCCATCCGGTCGAGCTCGGGACGCGTGACCTCGAGCACGGGGATGCCACGGTGGGTCGCGATCGAGAGCATCTCCTTCACGCGGTCGTCCATCTCCACGCGCTGCGCGATGTAGAAGGCCGTCGCCGGGATCTTCGCCCTCAGTGCCTCGAGGACGGAGTTACGACCCGTGACGTTCTCGGTGTCGTCTCCCGCCTTGGCCTTGGGCGCGCGGTTCCCGCCGCCGGACCCCGGACGTCCTCCGCCGGGTCGACCCTTGCCGCCCGTCGCCGCCGCGTAACGCTCGGCAGCGGCTTTGCGCTTGCCCGCCGGGTGCCACGCACGGTCCTCCGCCTTCGGCGTCGGTCCGCGACCCTCGAGCGCCTTGCGCCCGAGTCCGCCGGTGCCCTTGGTCGGGCCCTTCTTGTTTCCCTTGCTCGCGCCGGGGCGCCCTGGCTTAGCCATCGATACTCCAATGAGTTCCGGCCGGAGTGTCCTCCAGCGTGATTCCTGCGGCGGCGATCGCATCTCGGATGCGATCCGCCGCCGCCCAGTCCTTGTCAGCGCGCGCCTGGGCGCGCTGGGTGATCATCGTCTGGACGAGGGCGTCCAGAGTCCGGTGCTCAGCGAGGTCTCCTCCGCTGGACATGATCTCGTCGAAACCGAGGAGACGGGTCATGGCATCGACCTGGACGAACGCGTCCCACCCCTCGTCGTGTCGTCCCGCATCGATCGCGACGTTGCCGCGGCGAACGGTGTCGTGCAGCACGGCGACGGCCTGCGGGACCCCGAGGTCATCGTCCATGGCCGCCGCGAACGCATCGGGGATCTCACCGATCCGCGTCTCATCGGGGGCGCCGGGGAGCGATCGGCGGACGCGTGCGATGAACGTCGCGATGCGACCGAGCGCTGCCTCCGCCTCGGTCCACGACGACTCGGTGAGGTCGAGGCTGGATCGATAGTGCGCCGACGCGAGCGCGTAGCGCACCACGAGCGGATCGTGCGTGGCGAGAACGTCTGCGGCCAATGTGAAGTTGCCGAGCGACTTCGACATCTTCTGCCCATCGACGGTCACGAGGCCGTTGTGCACCCAGTAGCGGGCGAAGCCGTCTCCCGCCGCGGTCGATTGCGCGAGCTCGTTCTCGTGATGGGGGAATCGCAGGTCGAGCCCGCCGCCGTGGATGTCGAACTCCGCGCCGAGATAGCGCTTCGACATCGCGGAGCACTCGATGTGCCATCCCGGGCGCCCGGTGCCCCAAGGCGATGCCCAGGTCGCATCGGCCGGCTCGTCGGGCTTGCCGCCCTTCCACAGCGCGAAGTCCTGCGGATTCCGCTTGCCTCGGGGATCCGCGTCCTCCGCCGCCTCCATGGCGTCGAGGGACTGATGCGTGAGCGAGCCGTAGTCGGACCAGGAGCGCACGTCGAAGTACACGTCTCCCGAGCCGTCGGGTGCGGCATACGCGTGACCGCGCTCGATGAGCAGCGCGATGAGTTCCTGCATCTGCGGCACCGACGCCGTGGCCCGGGGCTCGTAGGTCGGCGGGAGGATCCCCACACCCGCGTAGGCAGCCGTGAACTCGCGCTCCATCCGGTATGCAAGCGCCCACCACGGCTCGGAGTCCGTCGCGTTCGCCAGCACCTTGTCGTCGATGTCCGTGACGTTGCGGACGAACGTCACGCGACCATGCCGGTACTCGAGCCAGCGCCGCAGCAGATCGAAGCTGAGGGCAGCCCTGACATGCCCGATGTGCGGGCCGGACTGCACGGTGGGTCCACACACGTACATCGTGATGTTCTCGGGATCGAGAGGCACGAAGTCGCGCAACTGCTGCGCGCGGGTGTCGTAGAGGCGGACTGTCACCGCTCAAGCCTACCGGGAGCGCCGTTCCGGAGCCTGGGCGCGCGCGAATGCGTCCCCCGAACCGGGCGAACTCAGTCCACGGGGAAGGTCTGCCCTGTCTGCACTCCGAGGACGCTCTTCGCGTACGCCATGCCCACCCGGTAGGAAGACACCGGAACGAATCCGGGGAACGACGAGTGGTACGAGGGGGCGTCCTCGAGCACCGAGGGGCTGACGGCGTTGATGCGGATCCCACGGGGCAGCTCGGCAGCGGCGCCGAGGACGAAGGCCTCGATCGCTCCGTTCACGAGCGAGGCCGCCGCGCCCGTGGCGATCGGCTCTCGGGCCAGGATGCCGGAGGTGAGGGTGAAGGAGCCTCCGTCTCGCACGAACCGTGTGCCGATGCGCACGATGTCGAGCTGGGACAGCACCTTGCCTCGGAGCGCAGACTCGAAGTCGTCGCGCCCGAGCTCGGCCAGCGGGGCGAACGGGACGCTGCCGACCGCGGCGATGACCGCATCCACCTGGCCCACCTCTTCGAAGAGGCGCTCCACGGAGGCCGGATCCGTCACGTCGACGGACGGATGACCGTTCCGCGAGGCTGACACGATGTCGTGTCCTTCGAGAGCTCCAGCCGCCGCTCGTCCGACGTGTCCACTCGCTCCGATGATGAGGATCTTCACTGCAGCTCCTTCTGTCGTGTCCCACTCTGTCGCGGCCCCGCTCAACGGAACGATCCGCACGGAGCACGCATTCCCGTCCGGATCAGAGCGGGAAGACGGTTGCGATCGCGGTGACCGAGATGCCCTCCGCGCGTCCGGTGAACCCCAGCCCATCCGTAGTGGTGGCGGTGACGGACACCGGAGCGCCGAGGATGTCGCCGAGGCGTTCCTGTGCTTCCGACCGCCGGGGGCTGAACTTCGGACGGTTCCCCTGGAACTGCACCGAGACGTTCCCGATCGCGAACCCGGCTTCGTGGAGCAGTTCGCGTGTCCGAGCCAGGAAGACCTCGGCATGGGCGCCCGCATACTCGGGATGGGAGGTGCCGAAGTGCTCGCCAATGTCACCGAGCCCCGCAGCCCCCAGGAGCGCATCGACGATCGCATGGGCGACCGCGTCTCCATCCGAATGCCCGGACAGCGGCTGCTCCCCCGGCCACTCGAGACCGGCGAGCCAGAGATTCCCCTCGCCGCCGAAGGCGTGGACGTCTGTGCCGATGCCCACCCGCGGGTTGCCTGCCCCTGGGACGCGCGAGCCCAGAAGGTGTCTCGCGCGCTCGAGGTCGGCCGGCGTGGTGATCTTGAAGGCGCGTTCCGATCCAGCGATGTGCCGCACCGGGTGGCCTGCAGCTGCGAACAGCGCCGCATCGTCGGTGTACTCGACCCCGCTCTGTCGGGCGGCGTCGTAGGCGGCCTCCAGAGCTGCCCGCGGAAACCCCTGCGGCGTCTGCGCCGCGGCGAGCTCGGAACGATCGACCGCCGCGGCCACCGTCCCGTCGACAACCCTCTTGAGCGTGTCGACCACGGGCAGCGCCGGGATCACGCCGACCCCTGCTGTGACAGCCGCCGCGACGGCATCGATCTGCGCCTGAGGGGTGAGCGCGCGGGCGGCGTCGTGCACCAGCACCGTCTCGACGTCGCCCCAGAGCGCGGCAAGGCCGGCTGCCACGGACTGCTGTCTGGTCTCTCCACCGGTGACCACGCGCCCGAAGTCGGTGCGCTCCCCCGCCGCTTCGCGCAGCTCGGTCTCCGCATCGCCTTCCCAGCCGGCGGGCGCGACCACGATGACCTGGGCCGGCGCAGCGGCGAACACTCCGTCGAGCGCGTGGCGAAGCATGGACCGGGAGTCGATGCCGACGAAGGCTTTCGGAGCGTTCGCGCCCAGACGGGTGCCGGAGCCTGCGGCCACGACGATGATCGCTATGCGTGGGACGGGAAGGATGGTCACGGTTTCACGTTACCCGCCGAGACGACGAAAGGCGGGTGCCGCAGCACCCGCCTTTCGTCGTCGAAGAGCTCAGGAAGCGAGGACCTCGTCGAGCAGTGCGCCCGCCTTGTCCTCGTCGGTCTTCTCGGCGAGCGCCAGCTCGGAGATGAGGATCTGGCGAGCCTTCGCCAGCATCCGCTTCTCCCCCGCGGACAGGCCACGGTCCTGGTCACGGCGCCACAGGTCGCGGACGACCTCGCTGACCTTGATCACATCGCCGGACGCGAGCTTCTCAAGGTTCGCCTTGTACCGCCGAGACCAGTTGGTGGGCTCTTCTGTGAAGGGTGCTCGCAGCACCTCGAAAACATGATCGAGGCCTTCCTTGCCGATCACGTCGCGAACGCCGACCAGGTCGACATTCTCCGCAGGGACCTCAATGATGAGATCGCCCTGGGTGACGTTGAGCTTCAGGTATTTCTTCGCCTCACCCTTGATGATGCGCTCCTTGACCTCGATGATGGTCGCAGCGCCATGGTGGGGATAGACGACGGTCTCGCCAACCTCAAAAAGCATAAAAACGTGTCCTTTCGGCAACCTCAAGGATACCACAGGGGACATGCGCTAAGGTTCGCGCTCCCCACGCCGCAGGAGCCCTCTCGACTTACGCATAGAATGGTCTCGGATATCCCCGCCGGACCTCAGGAGGACCCGTGAAATCGCGCCTTGTTGCGTCAGCAGCCCTCAGCGCCCTCGTTCTGCTCGGTGCGACCGGGTGCACGTTCATCACCCCGCAGTCCACCAAGATCGAGTATGCCGCCTCCGACGGCGTCAACATCTCCGACGAGGACGGGCCCATCGACGTGCGCAACGCCCTCGTGATCGCCACGGAAGACGGTTCGGTCGGCAACTTCATCGCCGCGATCGTGAACCCCACCGACGAGAAGGCCACTCTCACGGTCACCGTCGAGGGCCTCAAGCCCTTCGAGATCACGGTTCCCGCGAACGACACCGTGAGCCTCGGCTCCGACGCCGACCCCATCCGTATCGCCGGCCTCGACACCAAGCCGGGCGCCACCGTCGAGATCCACTTCCAGTCGGGTGACTCCACCGGGGTCAAGACCCAGGTGCCGGTGCTCGACGGCACGCTCCCGTACTACTCGGACCTGGTTCCCAGCGAGAAGGAACCCACCTCGACGCCGACTCCGCTGCCGACCGACACGGCAGCTCCGGCGCCCTCGAACTGACACCGCTCGCGGTGAGAGGAGGCCGGTACCCCGCGGGGTACCGGCCTCTTCTGCGTCTCACCCCTCGAAGCGATAGCCCAGACCACGCACGGTAACGAGCATGACGGGCTCGCTCGGGTTCTCCTCGATGCGCGAGCGGATGCGCTTGATGTGCACGTCCAGCGTCTTGGTGTCACCGAAGTAGTCGCTCCCCCACACGCGGTCGATGAGCTGGCCTCTGGTCAGGACGCGTCCCGAGTTGCGCATGAGCACCTCGAGCAGCTCGAACTCCTTCAGCGGCATGTTGATCTGGGCGCCGGCCACGGAGACGGTGTGCCGGTCGATGTCGAGCGAGACCCGTCCACCGTCCAGTACGCGCTCGTCGAGCTCACCATCCGCCTGGACGACCCGGCGCAGCACAGCGCGCATACGGGCGAGCAGCTCCCTGGACGAGTAGGGCTTCGTGATGTAGTCGTCCGCCCCGAGCTCGAGGCCCACGACGATGTCGACTTCGGAGTCCTTGGCCGTGAGCATGATGATCGGCACGGCGGACGTCGACCGGATCTGCCGGCACACCTCGGTGCCCGGCATCCCCGGCAGCATCAGGTCGAGCAGCACGATGTCGGCACCGCGCTCCCGGAAGGCTGCGAGTGCGCCGGGGCCGTCCTCCGCGATCTCGACCTCGTAGCCCTCGCGTCGGAGCAGGTAGGCGAGCGGGTCGGCGAGGTCGGGCTCGTCTTCGACGAGAAGGATTCGGGTCATGCTCTCTCTCCGTTTCGCACGCGGGCGGACGCGGCGTTCTTGGCCGCTTTGCGCGCACGCTTCTTCTTGCTCTTCTTGCCCGCATCACGATTGTCGGGGGCATCGATCCGGGGAAGACGGATCGTGAACGTCGATCCACGGCCCGGTCGCGACCACAGCCGTACCTCACCGCCGTGACGCTGGGTGGCGTGCTTGACGATGGAGAGGCCGAGCCCCGTGCCACCGGTTCGCCGCGATCGGGCTTCGTCGGCCCGGTAGAACCGCTCGAAGATACGCTCACGGTCTGCTTCCGCGATGCCGATGCCCTGATCGGACACCGCGATCTCGACCACGCCGTCTTCCGCCCGCACCCCGACACCCACACGGGAGCCACGCGGCGAGTAGACGATGGCGTTGGCGATCAAGTTGCCGACCGCCTCGATCAGGATCTGTGCGTCTCCGCGCACCCAGACACCACGGTCCCCGCCCCTGGCGAGTTCCACGCCGGCGGAATCGGCCTGCACGACGTGGGCCTCGATGGAAGACGCGATCACCTCGTCGATCGCGACCGGCCCCACCGCGGACAGCCCGTCCTCCGCCTGCAGCCGGGACAGACTCATGATGCG
The DNA here is from genome assembly GCF_000956405.1 of Microbacterium oxydans. Lineage (GTDB taxonomy): Bacteria > Actinomycetota > Actinomycetes > Actinomycetales > Microbacteriaceae > Microbacterium > Microbacterium oxydans_C. Next base: position 17,849 of record NZ_JYIV01000023.1, on the reverse strand, counting down.
ACCGGTGAGCTGGCCGAGACGACCGGCCTCTGCCGAGATGCGTGCGGCGAAGATGCGCACCTGTGCGGGATCGTCGGCCGCCGACTCGATCGCCTCGGCGAGCAGGCTCACCGCCCCGACCGGCGTCTTCAGCTCGTGGCTCGTGTTCGCGACGAAGTCGCGACGCATCTGGTCCAGTCTTTCCTGCTCGGTGACGTCGCGGATGATCAGCAGGACCAGGCGGGTGCCGATCACACTGGCACGAGCGGAGACCAGGCGAGGATCGAGGCTGAGTCCCCCGCGGGTGATGCGCATCGACTCCGTGACGGAGCCACCGGACTCTCTGACGCCGCGCACGAGCTGCCGGAGCTCCGGGTTGTCGAGAGTCGAGCCCACTTCGATCCCGAAGCGGGTCGCGGCCTGCGACGCAGCCAGCACCAACCCGGAGGTGTCCACGATCGCCGCTGCGTCGTCCATGCTGTGCAGAACATCCGTGATGCCCGCGGGGATGGCCAGGGACGTCTCCTCCTGCACCCGCGCCCGTGCCCGGTACGCCCACACCACGAGAAGCGACAGGCCGACGCCGATCACGAGCCCGATGGCGAGCGAAGACAGCGCGAGCTGCGGCAGGGTCATGACTCCAGCGTAGAGTGCGTTCACCGTCCGTCCGGCGGGTTTCCGCGCCCTGGCGGGAACAGGAGAAGTACTATTCACGTGCTGGGCACCGTTCGTTAACCTTCGAAGCAGACAATCTCTTCGGGCTTGTGCGGGAGCACAGACCTGCTCTCGTGCGGACGACCCGCCGCCTCGCGCTGTCCCAGCCGAGATCCGAATGAAAGGTTGCGCCCCAACATGCGCGAAGTCTTCCACCAGTCCCTCGAGGACCTGCAGAACCGCCTCGTCGAGATCGCCGACCTGGTCACGGTCTCCATCGACAAGGCCACCAGGGCGTTCGCGACGAGCGACGTGGCCCTGGCCGAAGAGGTCATCGCCGACGACGCCAAGATCGACGAGCTGGCCGTCGCCCTCGACGAGCAGGCCATCGAGATCCTCGCCCGCCAGCAGCCGGTCGCCCGCGACCTCCGTATCGTCGTGACCGCGCTGCGCGTGAGTGCTTCGCTCGAGCGCATGGGCGACATGTCGGAGCACATCGCTCAGCTCGCACGCCTCCGCTTCCCCGAGCGCGCCATCCCGAAGGGCCTCAAGGGCACTTTCGTGAAGATGGGCGAGCTCGACGTCGAAGTGGCCCGCACCCTGTCCGAGCTGCTGCGCACGCAGGACCTGCGGTTCGCCGATGCGATCCGCAACGCGGACGACGATGTCGATGAGCTGCACGCCACCGTGTTCGAGAAGGTGCTCAGCGACAACTGGAAGGGTGAGGCCACGGCGACCGTCGACGCCACGCTCGCCAGCCGTTACCACGAACGGTTCGCCGACCACGCGGTGGCCGTCGCGAAGAAGGTCGTCTACCTCGCCACGGGCGACTGGGCGGTCGAGGAACAGGACATCCCCCTCGCGGTCGAGCAGCAGGAGCTCGGCCAGCAGGAGTTCGGTCACGCCTGACGCGCCGAGCCGAGACGGAGAACTACTTCTTACCCTGCGCCGCGACGGCAGCGGCACCGGCGGCAGCGGCCTCGGGGTCGAGGTAGCGGCCGGGGCCGGTGGGGACGTTGTTCTCGTCCAGCTCGTACACCAGCGGGATGCCGGTCGGGATGTTCAGCTCGGCGATGTCGTCGTCGCTGATGCCCTCGAGGTGCTTGACGAGACCGCGCAGCGAGTTGCCGTGCGCCGTCACGAGCACGGTCTTGTCGGCTTCGAGGTCGGGGACGATCGCGCTCTCCCAGTACGGCAGCAGACGGTCGATGACGAGCTTGAGCGACTCGGTGCGCGGCACCTCGCCGTCGATGTGCGCGTAACGGACGTCGTTCACCTGGCTGAACTCGCTCTCGTCGTCGAGCACGGGCGGCGGCACGTCGAACGAACGACGCCACAGCTGGAACTGCTCCGGGCCGAACTCTTCCAGCGTCTGTGCCTTGTCCTTGCCCTGCAGCGCGCCGTAGTGACGCTCGTTCAGGCGCCAGGAGCGGGTCACCGGGATCCACAGACGGTCAGCGGCATCCAGGGCGATGTTCGCCGTCTGGATGGCGCGGCTCAGCAGCGAGGTGTGCAGCACGTCGGGGAGGATGCCCGATTCCGCCAGCAGCTCTCCGCCGCGGCGCGCCTCCTTCTCGCCCTGCTCGTTGAGACGGACGTCCACCCAACCGGTGAACAGGTTCAGTTCGTTCCACTCGCTTCGGCCGTGGCGGAGCAGGATGAGGGTGCGCGTCGCAGTCATGCCGCCAGTTTATCCGTCCGGGGGCGGAGCGCCCGAGTCGATGCTGGGAGGATGGAGACATGGCGTCATCTCCCCTCGGTCGGCCGACCCGCGGCACCACGGGGACGAACCGACTGCGTCGGAACGACCGCTGGATCGCCGCGAGCGAGGCTCTGCGCCGAGCATCCGACCCGCTGGTCGTGGACCTGGGCTACGGCGCCAGCGGGGTCACGGCCTTCGAACTCGCCGCACGCCTGGTCCGGGTGCGCGCCGACGTGGAGGTGCGCGGCCTGGAGATCGACCCGGCCCGCGTCGCGACGGCCGATGCGCAGCTGGCCGAGGTCCGCGCGGGACGGACGCCCTTCGCTTCCGGCCTCCCCGTGTCGTTCGCGCGCGGCGGTTTCGAGGTTCCGCTTCCGGATGGACGGAGAGCCGCCGTCATCCGTGCGATGAACGTGCTGCGCCAGTACGACGAGCAGGATGTCCTCGACGCGTGGTCCCGGATGGCCGCGCGCCTTGCTCCCGACGGACTGCTGTTCGAGGGCACCTGCGACGAGATCGGTCGCGTCTCGAGCTGGATCGATGTCGATGCGACCGCGACCCCGCGACGGTTCACGATCTCGCTCCGGCTCGCCGACCTCGAGCATCCGAGCATCGTCGCCGAGCGCCTGCCCAAGGCGCTGATCCATCGCAACGTCGCCGGCGAGCGCATCCATGCGCTCCTGGTCGACCTCGATCGCGAGTGGGACCGTGCGGCGCCCTTGTCGACGTTCGGAGCCACGCAACGATTCCTCGCCGCGGTCGGTGCCCTCCGCGACCAGGGGTGGCCCGTGGTCGGCGGCCGCACGCGCTGGCGTCTGGGCGAGCTCACGCTGCCCTGGTCGGCTGTCGCTCCCCGCTCGGACTGACTCCGACCGGGGATGCCGGCTCAGTCGGCGGCGTGCGCGTCGCGCGGATCCGGCGCCGTGGGTCGACGCGACAGCCGTGTGAGGCGCGGGATGTCAGCGACGGCACCGGCATCCGCCGGGACGATCACCTGCTGGGACGCGGCGATATCGATGCCGTCCGCACGGACCACGAGGTCTCCGACCGGTGCGCGCCGGGACAGGATCGCGAGCGCGATCGGACCGTCTTCGTGGTGCCGCGCCACCGAGGTCAGGTGTCCGACCTCGTCATCGCCCGCGAAGACCGGTGCACCGGGCTCGGGCAGCACGGCATCGCTGCCGTCGAGGTGGAGTGCGGCCAGCCGGCGCGGCGGATGACCGAGGTTGTGCACCTTCGCGACGGTCTCCTGCCCGCGGTAGCACCCCTTGTTCAAGTGGACCGCGCTGCGGATCCAGTCGGACTCATGGGGCAGCGAGCGCTCGTCGACCTCGGTCGTCCAGCGCGGGCGCCATGCCGCGACCCGCAGCGCCTCGGCCGCGAGGTTGCCGGCGAGGGCGTCCCGATCGAGCGAACCGGCGAGAGCATCAGCGGATTCCTCCGTGAGGATGGCCACCCGCCAGGCGAAGGCGGCGGCGGGATGGTCTGCGACCTCCGCGTACTGGTGTCCTCCGGCACTGATGCGCTGCCACGGGTCGGCCCAGACGAGGGCGACGCCGTGCGGGGCGCACGCGGCAGCGGCCACGACCGATCCGACGGTTCCGCCGTCGATGTATCCGACCAGCTCCAGGTCTGAGCGGACCTCGACCGTCGCCTGTGTGCGGAACTTCATGCGCGTCAGCCAGGCGGCGAGCGCTTCAGCGTCGCCACTGTCGGCGATCAACCACGCCGACGCGCCGTCGTCGAGGATTCCGGCCGCGTGCTCGACGCGACCTTGCGGGTCGAGGATCAGCAGTTCCGTGCTGTCTCCGGGCGCGAGACGGCCGACCGACTGCGACGTGATCGAGTCGAGCCAGGTGAGGCGCTCGGGGCCGGCCACCTCGATGACCGTGCGATCCCCGAGGGGCGCGATGGCTGCACCACCGGCGAGACGTCGCTGCTCGCGGAAGGCGTCACCGAAATGAGCGATGACCTCGCCGTCGGAGACAGCGCCGTCGACCTGGTGGAAGGCGGACACGTCAGACCTTGGCCAGCCGCGCCGACGCATGCGAGCGCAGGGGCGTGCCGAGGGCGGCGATGTCCCACGCCCACAGCAGGTGGCCGTCGACGAGACCGTACATGCGGGAGGAAGCGGTGTGGACCTTCGCACCGGCGCTGCGCACGACGGCATCGGAGCCGATGTCGATGCGCGGACCGTTGATCTCGCCGATGTAGAGCTCGAGGGCCCCGTCGGCGTGTGCTAGCGAGACCTCGATCGGGAATCCGCCGCTCGGAGCGCGCAGCTCCTCCACGTCGTCGACCGTGCGGGTGACGGCAGGAGCGGTCGGAGGCAGCAGTGCGGGACCAGGATCCGATGCCGATGCCGGGCGGGCGAGCCGCCAGAACCCGGTCTCCGCGAGCAGTGCCGCCGCCGGAGCGCCCTCCTCGGTCAGGAACGTGGCTGTTCCCGAGTAGTTCAGGAAGGGACCGCCGTCATGACTGAAGCTGACCCGGTGCGTGAACTCTCCCTGCAGACGCTCGTCGCCGACCGGATAGTCGATCACGCCGGTGCCTTCCCAGACGCCGATGAGCCACGCGAAGGGGACGAGATCGGCCGGAAGGTCGACGGGCAGTTCGAGCATCGTCGCGTCAGCGCTGGCCGCGGAAGAGGTTGCGCAGCACCACCGCCGAGACGAAGACGATAGCGAGGCTCGCAAGGCCCAGCAGGCCGATGAAGAAGATTTCGAGCGCCATGAGGTCCATGTGCTCCACCTTACCGCGCCGCGCCGACGTCCGGCGGGGATCAGGCAGCGATCAGGCAGCGATCAGGCAGGGATCAGCGCGGCGAGGCCGAACCCGACCGAGATGATCCCCATCAGCAGCAGGGCGCCGATCACGCTGCCGGCCACCCGGAAGATGAAGCCCTGGGTGCGTCCGTACCAGAGCTGGACGGCGAACGACAGGAGCACGACGCCGCCGAAGCCGACGAGCAGCCACGGAACACGCCACTCCTCCGGCACGAAGATGCCGATCGCCACGGTCGCGAGGAAGGCCGTGGCCCAGACGACGAGCACACCGACGAACGCGTTGCGCGGTGCGAGTGCGGGATCCGTCATGTCTCCATTGTGACCTATCGCTCCCGGTATCATGGCGGCACGACGTCGATCCGCGTCTGTGAGGAGTGCGTGTGGCCCAGGTCCTGGTTCTGACCAACGCTCCGCTCTCCGAGCAGGTGCTCCCCGCGCTCGAGCTGTTGAGTCACCGCGCACGCCAGATCCCCGCAGAGCCCTCGCAACTAGTCAGTGCCCCCGACCACGATGTCGTGATCGTCGATGGCCGGCACGACCTCGTCGGGGCGAAGTCGCTGTGCCGTCTGCTTCGGACCGCAGGACAGGACTCCCCTCTGCTGCTCGTCGTCACGGAGGGCGGGATGAGCGCCCTCTCCGGCGACTGGGGCATCGACGACGTGCTCCTCTCCACCGCGGGTCCGGCCGAGATCGACGCCAGGCTGCGTCTCGTGCTGGCACGACGCGACGAGGTCGCCGAACCCGCACGCGTGCAGGCATCCGGCGTGACCATCGACGAGCAGTCCTACTCGGCGAAGCTGCGCGGCAGACCTCTGGATCTGACCTACAAGGAGTTCCAGCTGCTGCATTTCCTGGCGACCCACCCCGCTCGCGTGTTCACCAGGGAGCAGCTGCTGAGCGAGGTCTGGGGATACGACTACTTCGGGGGCACCCGCACGGTCGACGTGCACGTGCGACGACTCAGGGCGAAACTCGGCGACCAGGAGCAGATCATCGGCACGGTGCGCAACGTCGGCTATCGCTTCAACGTCAACGAGGACGAGGGCCTGGCCAGCGCGGGCTGAGCCGACTCCGTTCACACGCGCGTCACCTCTCGGTGCTTAGATGTACCCCATGATCGATCCCGCACTCGCCGACGCCGGGCTCGGTGACGCCGAAGACGACGACTTCGACGCCATCGAGTCGTACGACTCCCAGCTCCCCGACCACCGCTACCTGGATCGCGAGCTGAGCTGGCTCGCCTTCAACCAGCGCGTGCTCGAGCTCGCCGAGGATCCGTCACTCCCCGAACTCGAGCGGGCCAACTTCCTGGCGATCTTCGCGAGCAACCTCGACGAGTTCTTCATGGTGCGCGTCGCGGGCCTCAAGCGACGCATCATGACGGGTCTGGCCGTGCCCACCAACATCGGCCGCTCCCCCGTGGACGCCCTCGCCGACATCTCCCGCGAGGCGCACGCTCTGCAGCTGCGTCATGCCGACGCGTGGACGTCGCTGGTGGTCTCCTGCCCGCGGTAGCACCCCTTGTTCAAGTGGACCGCGCTGCGGATCCAGTCGGACTCATGGGGCAGCGAGCGCTCGTCGACCTCGGTCGTCCAGCGCGGGCGCCATGCCGCGACCCGCAGCGCCTCGGCCGCGAGGTTGCCGGCGAGGGCGTCCCGATCGAGCGAACCGGCGAGAGCATCAGCGGATTCCTCCGTGAGGATGGCCACCCGCCAGGCGAAGGCGGCGGCGGGATGGTCTGCGACCTCCGCGTACTGGTGTCCTCCGGCACTGATGCGCTGCCACGGGTCGGCCCAGACGAGGGCGACGCCGTGCGGGGCGCACGCGGCAGCGGCCACGACCGATCCGACGGTTCCGCCGTCGATGTATCCGACCAGCTCCAGGTCTGAGCGGACCTCGACCGTCGCCTGTGTGCGGAACTTCATGCGCGTCAGCCAGGCGGCGAGCGCTTCAGCGTCGCCACTGTCGGCGATCAACCACGCCGACGCGCCGTCGTCGAGGATTCCGGCCGCGTGCTCGACGCGACCTTGCGGGTCGAGGATCAGCAGTTCCGTGCTGTCTCCGGGCGCGAGACGGCCGACCGACTGCGACGTGATCGAGTCGAGCCAGGTGAGGCGCTCGGGGCCGGCCACCTCGATGACCGTGCGATCCCCGAGGGGCGCGATGGCTGCACCACCGGCGAGACGTCGCTGCTCGCGGAAGGCGTCACCGAAATGAGCGATGACCTCGCCGTCGGAGACAGCGCCGTCGACCTGGTGGAAGGCGGACACGTCAGACCTTGGCCAGCCGCGCCGACGCATGCGAGCGCAGGGGCGTGCCGAGGGCGGCGATGTCCCACGCCCACAGCAGGTGGCCGTCGACGAGACCGTACATGCGGGAGGAAGCGGTGTGGACCTTCGCACCGGCGCTGCGCACGACGGCATCGGAGCCGATGTCGATGCGCGGACCGTTGATCTCGCCGATGTAGAGCTCGAGGGCCCCGTCGGCGTGTGCTAGCGAGACCTCGATCGGGAATCCGCCGCTCGGAGCGCGCAGCTCCTCCACGTCGTCGACCGTGCGGGTGACGGCAGGAGCGGTCGGAGGCAGCAGTGCGGGACCAGGATCCGATGCCGATGCCGGGCGGGCGAGCCGCCAGAACCCGGTCTCCGCGAGCAGTGCCGCCGCCGGAGCGCCCTCCTCGGTCAGGAACGTGGCTGTTCCCGAGTAGTTCAGGAAGGGACCGCCGTCATGACTGAAGCTGACCCGGTGCGTGAACTCTCCCTGCAGACGCTCGTCGCCGACCGGATAGTCGATCACGCCGGTGCCTTCCCAGACGCCGATGAGCCACGCGAAGGGGACGAGATCGGCCGGAAGGTCGACGGGCAGTTCGAGCATCGTCGCGTCAGCGCTGGCCGCGGAAGAGGTTGCGCAGCACCACCGCCGAGACGAAGACGATAGCGAGGCTCGCAAGGCCCAGCAGGCCGATGAAGAAGATTTCGAGCGCCATGAGGTCCATGTGCTCCACCTTACCGCGCCGCGCCGACGTCCGGCGGGGATCAGGCAGCGATCAGGCAGCGATCAGGCAGGGATCAGCGCGGCGAGGCCGAACCCGACCGAGATGATCCCCATCAGCAGCAGGGCGCCGATCACGCTGCCGGCCACCCGGAAGATGAAGCCCTGGGTGCGTCCGTACCAGAGCTGGACGGCGAACGACAGGAGCACGACGCCGCCGAAGCCGACGAGCAGCCACGGAACACGCCACTCCTCCGGCACGAAGATGCCGATCGCCACGGTCGCGAGGAAGGCCGTGGCCCAGACGACGAGCACACCGACGAACGCGTTGCGCGGTGCGAGTGCGGGATCCGTCATGTCTCCATTGTGACCTATCGCTCCCGGTATCATGGCGGCACGACGTCGATCCGCGTCTGTGAGGAGTGCGTGTGGCCCAGGTCCTGGTTCTGACCAACGCTCCGCTCTCCGAGCAGGTGCTCCCCGCGCTCGAGCTGTTGAGTCACCGCGCACGCCAGATCCCCGCAGAGCCCTCGCAACTAGTCAGTGCCCCCGACCACGATGTCGTGATCGTCGATGGCCGGCACGACCTCGTCGGGGCGAAGTCGCTGTGCCGTCTGCTTCGGACCGCAGGACAGGACTCCCCTCTGCTGCTCGTCGTCACGGAGGGCGGGATGAGCGCCCTCTCCGGCGACTGGGGCATCGACGACGTGCTCCTCTCCACCGCGGGTCCGGCCGAGATCGACGCCAGGCTGCGTCTCGTGCTGGCACGACGCGACGAGGTCGCCGAACCCGCACGCGTGCAGGCATCCGGCGTGACCATCGACGAGCAGTCCTACTCGGCGAAGCTGCGCGGCAGACCTCTGGATCTGACCTACAAGGAGTTCCAGCTGCTGCATTTCCTGGCGACCCACCCCGCTCGCGTGTTCACCAGGGAGCAGCTGCTGAGCGAGGTCTGGGGATACGACTACTTCGGGGGCACCCGCACGGTCGACGTGCACGTGCGACGACTCAGGGCGAAACTCGGCGACCAGGAGCAGATCATCGGCACGGTGCGCAACGTCGGCTATCGCTTCAACGTCAACGAGGACGAGGGCCTGGCCAGCGCGGGCTGAGCCGACTCCGTTCACACGCGCGTCACCTCTCGGTGCTTAGATGTACCCCATGATCGATCCCGCACTCGCCGACGCCGGGCTCGGTGACGCCGAAGACGACGACTTCGACGCCATCGAGTCGTACGACTCCCAGCTCCCCGACCACCGCTACCTGGATCGCGAGCTGAGCTGGCTCGCCTTCAACCAGCGCGTGCTCGAGCTCGCCGAGGATCCGTCACTCCCCGAACTCGAGCGGGCCAACTTCCTGGCGATCTTCGCGAGCAACCTCGACGAGTTCTTCATGGTGCGCGTCGCGGGCCTCAAGCGACGCATCATGACGGGTCTGGCCGTGCCCACCAACATCGGCCGCTCCCCCGTGGACGCCCTCGCCGACATCTCCCGCGAGGCGCACGCTCTGCAGCTGCGTCATGCCGACGCGTGGACGTCGCTGGTTCGACCCGCCCTCGCGGAGTCCGGGATCGAGATCGCCGATTGGTCTGAGCTGACCGACGACGAGCGCACCGCGCTCTCCGAGTACTTCTCCGCCCAGGTCTTCCCGGTGCTGATGCCGCTCGCCGTGGATCCCGCCCACCCGTTCCCGTACATCTCGGGCCTGTCGCTCAACCTCGCGATCCGGATCCGCAACGCCCGCACCGGGCGCCAGGAGTTCGCGCGTCTCAAGGTGCCGCCGATGCTCCCCCGCTTCGTCGAGGTGCCGGGCGGCGGCGAGATCAAGCGCTTCCTGCGACTGGAGGAGCTCATCGCCAACCACCTCGGCGACCTCTTCCCCGGCATGGAGGTGCTGGATCACCACGCGTTCCGCCTCACCCGCAACGAGGACGTGGAGATCGAGGAGGACGAGAGCGAGAACCTCATCCAGGCGCTCGAGGCCGAGCTGCTGCGTCGCCGGTTCGGGCCGCCCATCCGGCTCGAGATCACCGACGACATGGACGACGTCACGATGGACCTGCTGGTCCGCGAACTCGACATCACCGATCTCGAGGTCTACCGCCTGCCTGGGCCGCTCGACCTGCGCGGGCTCTTCGACCTGTCGCGGATCGACCGTCCCGACCTGCGCTACCCGCCGCATCTGCCCACGACCGCCGTCGCCTTCCAGCCCGCGGGGTCGAGCAACCGTGCCGACATCTTCAAGGCGATCCGCAAGTCCGATGTGCTCGTGCACCACCCGTACGAGTCGTTCACCACGAGCGTGCAGGCGTTCCTCGAGCAGGCCGCCCGCGACCCGCACGTGCTCGCCATCAAGCAGACCCTGTACCGCACGTCCGGCGACAGCCCCGTGGTGCAGGCCCTCATCGACGCGGCAGAGGCCGGCAAGCAGGTGCTCGCGCTCGTCGAGGTGAAGGCGCGATTCGACGAGGCGAACAACATCGTCTGGGCACGCAAGCTGGAGAAGGCCGGCGTGCACGTGGTGTACGGCCTCGTCGGGCTCAAGACCCACTGCAAGCTCGCCCTCGTCATCCGCGAGGAAGACGGCAAGCTCCAGCACTACTCGCACGTCGGCACCGGCAACTACAACCCGAAGACCAGCCGTATCTACGAGGACTTCGGACTGTTCACCGCGGACGCGCAGGTCGGAAAGGACCTGACGCGTCTGTTCAACGAACTCAGCGGATACGCCATCGAGAAGAAGTTCAAGCGCCTGCTGGTCGCCCCTCTGCACCTGCGCAAGGGGCTGGTCCGTCAGATCGATGCGGAGCGCAAGAATGCCGAGGCCGGGATTCCCGCGCACATCCGCATCAAGGTGAACTCGATGGTCGACGAGGAGATCATCGACGCGCTCTATCGAGCGAGCGCGGCTGGGGTGAAGGTCGACGTCTGGGTGCGCGGCATCTGCAGCCTCCGCACCGACCTCGACGGCATCAGCGAGAACATCACGGTGCGCAGCATTCTCGGGCGTTACCTGGAGCACTCGCGCATCTTCGCGTTCGAGAACGGCGGCGACCCGCAGGTGTACATCGGCAGCGCCGACATGATGCACCGCAACCTCGATCGTCGTGTCGAGGCCCTGGTGCGCGTGACCGATCCCGCCCACCTCAAGGAGCTCAGCACGTTCTTCGACCTGGCGATGGACGACGGCACCTCGTCGTGGCACCTCGGCCCTGAGGGAGTCTGGACTCGCCACGCGACGGATGCGGACGGCAAGCCCCTGATCGACCTGCAGGATAAGACCATGGGGTTGATCCAGCGGCGCCGTCGCGCGCGGGCGGTTCGATGAGCGGCCGGCAGCTGCAGCTTCCGGCCGACACGACGACGAGCGCGAAGTGGACGGACAAGGCCGTGTACGCGGCGGGTGCGGTCGTGTGGCGCCTGGTGGACGGCAAGCTGCGCATCCTCCTGATCCACCGCACCAAGTACCGTGACGTCACGCTGCCCAAGGGGAAGGTCGACCCCGGCGAGATGCTCGCCGAGACCGCCGTCCGAGAGGTGCACGAGGAGACCGGCATCCGCGTCTCCCTGGGCGTCTCGGTCGGCGTGAGCCGCTACCTGCTCGCCTCGCAGAAGCAGAAGGTCGTGCACTACTGGGCGGCGGAAGCGACGGACGCGGCCATCCGGGCGTCGACATTCGTGCCCAACCGGGAGATCGCTGCGCTCGAATGGGTCAGCGTGAAGAAGGCCCGCGCACGCCTGAGCTACCCGGTCGATCTCGAGATCCTGGACTTCTTCGCCAAGCTCGTCGACGACGGGGTGCTGCGCACGTTCCCGGTGATCGCGCTGCGCCATGCGAAGGCCACCCCCCGCTCGGAGTGGGACGGCCCCGATGCCTCCCGCCCGCTGACCGACCGCGGACGGAAGCAGGCGAAGTCGATCGTCGGACCGCTTCGTGCCTTCGGTGTACGCCGAATCGTGTCGAGCGATGCGGTGCGGTGCGTCGAGACGGTCACTCCCCTCGCACGCGCGCTCGACCGCAAGATCGTGAAGACCGAGAAGATCAGCCAGGACGCCTGGGAGGACGGAGGCTCCGATCTGCGCTCCGTCGTCGGCCGCCGGATCCGCGCCGGCAAACCGGCTGTGCTGTGCAGTCACGGTCCCGTGCTGCCTGGCCTGCTGTCGGAGATCGCGCTGGCGACCGGCACCATCCAAGGGTCGTACCTGAGCAGTGCCGCCGACCTCGAGCCTGCGGCGTTCTCGGTCGTCCACCTCTCGGCGACGAACCCGGGGTCGGGCATCATCGCGATCGAGACGCACGTCCCCAAGGTCTGACCCTGACGGGGATCCGCAGCCCAGGCCCGGAATCCTGCGGGTGCACCCCAGAGAGTCGCCCGCCGTTCACCTGCCGTTCACCTGCTCGGGAGAGTCTCGTTAACCGTCGCCCATAGCGTCACTGTGTGCCCTGCACCGGGCCCCACCCATTCCAGATCGAAGGATCCACAGTGAAGATCTCCCGAATCGCACGAATCGGCGCCATCGGCGCCGTCGCCGCTCTCGCACTCGCCGGCTGTGCCGCGAACGAAGCAGGCTCCGGTTCCACCGACACCCCCACCTCCGACAGCGCAGCGGTCAGCGGCTCGCTCGTCGGCGCGGGCGCCTCCTCGCAGCAGGTCGCCATCCAGGCCTGGACCGCGGAGTTCCAGAAGACCAACCCCGACGCCCAGGTCGAGTACGACCCGCAGGGCTCCGGCGGCGGACGCGAGTCCTTCCAGCAGGGCGCGGTCAACTTCGCCGGTTCCGACCGTGCGTTCAAGACCGACGAGATCTCGGCCGGCGGCTTCGGCGCCTGCGTCGACGGCTCCGACCTCATCGAGATCCCCGCCTACGTCTCGCCCATCGCCATCGTGTTCTCGCTCGACGGCGTCGACGAGCTGAACCTCGACCCGACGACCATCGCGTCGATCTTCGCCGGCAAGATCACCAACTGGAACGACCCGGCGATCGCCAAGGACAACCCCGACGCGAAGCTCCCCGACCTCGCCATCACCCCGGTGCACCGCTCCGACAAGTCGGGCACCACGGGCAACTTCACCGACTACCTCGCGCAGACCGCGGGCGACGTGTGGACCGCAGGCAGCGTCGAGGAGTGGCCGGCCGACCTCGCCGGTGAGTCCGCCGAGAAGACCTCGGGTGTCGCCAACGCCGTCAAGGGCGGCCAGGGCCTCATCGGCTACATCGACTCCTCGCAGGCGGCGGACTTCGCGTCCGTCAACGTCAAGGTCGGCGACGCATTCGTGCCGCACTCGGCCGAGGGGGCAGCCGCCACGCTCGACGCCTCCAAGATCGAGGAGGGCCGCACCGATGGCGACCTCGCCTTCGCGATCGACCGCACCACGACCGCCAAGGGCGCGTACCCGGTTCTGCTCGTGAGCTACCTCATCGGCTGCGCCGAGTACGAGGACGCGAACGTCGCCGCGCTGACCAAGGCGTTCTTCACCACGGCGATCAGCGCCGAGGGCCAGGACGCGGCGGCGACCAACGCCGGCAGCGCCCCGATCTCGGACGACCTGCGCACGCAGGCCCAGGCTGCGATCGACCTCATCAAGTGAGTCGATGACGGTCTCCGGGATGCCGCAGGGCATCCCGGAGACCGTCTGCTCGCGTCAGACACCCGATCTCCACTGAGCAGGAAGCAGCTCCCATGACAGCCACGACCTCGCCGGCGTCGACGCGCATCGTCGCGAAGAAACGCGCCGGTGACCTCTGGTTCTCCGGAACGGCGGTCGCCGCCGGATCCATGATCATGATCACGCTGGCCGCGGTCGCGATCTTCCTCGTCGTTCAGTCGATCCCCGCCTTCACGGCGACGGCCGAAGACGCCTCGCTCCTCAAGACCAACTTCTGGGACTACGTCGGCCCGCTCCTCTTCGGAACCATGTGGGCGGCGTTCCTCGCGCTTCTGCTCGCGGTCCCCCTGTCACTCGGGGTCGCACTCTTCATCACCCACTACGCGCCCCGCCGGCTCGCTCAGGGTCTCGGCTACGTGGTCGACCTGCTGGCAGCGGTCCCCTCGGTCGTGTTCGGCCTCTGGGGCATCCTGGTCCTCGCGCCGGCGGTTCAGCCCATCTACGTCTGGTTGAACACCAACGCCTCCTGGATCCCCCTCTTCGACGGTGTGGTCTCCCCCACCGGTCGCACGATCCTCACCGCCGCCATGGTGCTCGCGGTCATGGTCGTCCCGATCATCACGGCCATCTGCCGCGAGATCTTCCTGCAGACCCCCCGGCTCCACGAGGAGGCCGCCCTCGCCCTGGGAGCCACCCGCTGGGAGATGGTGCGGATGGCGGTCCTCCCCTTCGGCCGCTCCGGAATCGTCTCCGCGTCGATGCTCGGTCTCGGCCGTGCGCTCGGTGAGACCATGGCCGTCGCGATGGTCCTCTCGGTCAGCAAGGCCGTGACGTTCGAACTCCTCACGTCCACCAACCCCTCCACGATCGCCGCCAACATCGCGCTGACGTTTCCGGAGGCGTACCAGGTCAACATCAACATCCTCATCGCGACCGGTCTGATCCTGTTCGTCGTGACGTTCGCGGTGAACGCCATCGCCCGCTGGTTCGTGAACCGCCGCAAGGAATTCTCGGGAGCGAACTGACATGACCGTGACCGCCCCCGAAACGACTCGCGCTTCCAGCGCGGCTCCGTCCTCACTCTCGCTCAGCTCGGGACACCTCCCCCGCTGGGCGCCCTGGGCGCTTCTCGCCCTCTCGCTCCTGATCGGATTCACGCCGTTCGCCCTCGAAGCGGTCGCCAGCGGATCCGACCTCAACATCGCCGGCTCGGTCGTGCTCGGCGCCGTGATCTACCTCGTGCTCATCTACGTGATGTCGCGCATCATCGAGGGCTCCAGGAAGGCGCTCGACCGCCTGATCACCGGCATCGTCACCTCGGCGTTCGCGATCGCGATGGTGCCGCTGGTCTCGGTGGCGATCACCGTGGTCGCCAACGGCGTCGCCCGCTTCGACGGACTCTTCTTCTCCTCGTCGATGCGCGGTGTGCTCGGCGAGGGAGGCGGCGCGCTCCACGCCGTGATCGGCACGCTGCTGGTCACGCTGGCCGCCGCGATCATCTCGATCCCGATCGGGCTCATGACCGCCGTCTACCTCGTCGAGTACGGCAAGGGCGGACGGATGGCCCGCACCATCACGTTCCTCGTGGACGTCATGACGGGTATCCCGTCCATCGTCGCGGGTCTCTTCGCCTACGCGGTCTTCGCGTTGATCTTCGGACCCGGTGTGCGCATGGGCATCGCGGGCTCGGTCGCCCTGGCTGTGCTGATGATCCCGGTCGTCGTGCGCTCCACCGAGGAGATGCTGCGCCTGGTACCGAACGAGCTGCGCGAGACATCGTACGCGCTCGGTGTGCCGAAGTGGCTCACGATCGTCAAGGTGGTCCTGCCGACCTCTATCGCCGGGATCACGACGGGCGTGATGCTCGCCATCTCCCGCGTGATCGGCGAGACCGCGCCACTGCTGCTCACCGCCGGATTCACCGACGCCATGAACTACAACCTGTTCAGCGGTCGCATGCAGACCCTCCCGGTGTTCACGTACTCCCAGTACGCGTACCAGGGCATTCCCGCTGAGGCATACGTGGAGCGAGCGTGGGCCGCCGCGCTCACGCTCATCATCATCGTCATGCTGCTCAACCTGATCGCGCGGCTGGTCGCGAAGATCTTCGCACCCAAGACCGGCCGCTGAGCCTCGACCCGACAAGCAAGGAACTGCAGTGTCCAAGAGCATCGAAGTCAACGACCTGAACGTGTACTACGGCGACTTCCTCGCCGTGGAGGGCGTCTCCCTCGACATCCAGCCGCGCAGCGTGACCGCCTTCATCGGCCCCTCCGGCTGCGGCAAGTCCACCTTCCTGCGCACACTCAACCGCATGCACGAGGTCATCCCCGGCGCCCGCGTCGAGGGAGAGGTGCTGCTCGACGGCAAGGACCTCTACGGCCCCGGCATCGACCCGGTGCTGGTGCGTCGACAGGTCGGCATGGTCTTCCAGCGCCCCAACCCCTTCCCCACGATGTCCATCAAGGAGAACGTCCTCGCGGGCGTGAAGCTCAACAACAGCCGCATGTCGAAGAGCGACCAGGACGCGCTCGTCGAGAAGTCGCTCACAGGTGCGAACCTGTGGAACGAGGTCAAGGACCGCCTCGACAAGCCCGGCTCCGGCCTGTCCGGTGGTCAGCAGCAGCGTCTGTGCATCGCCCGCGCGATCGCCGTGTCGCCGCAGGTGCTCCTGATGGATGAGCCGTGCTCCGCGCTCGACCCCATCTCGACGTACGCCATCGAGGAGCTGATCGGCGAGCTCAAGAACGAGTTCACCATCGTCATCGTGACGCACAACATGCAGCAGGCCAGCCGCGTCTCCGACAAGACGGCTTTCTTCAACATCGCCGGCACCGGCAAGCCTGGAAAGCTCATCGAGTACGACGACACCACGAGCATCTTCACCACCCCGTCCGTGCAGGCCACCGAGGACTACGTCTCGGGTCGCTTCGGCTGAGCCTGCGCCTCTCGCACTTCTCGCACTTCTCGCACTTCTCGCACTTCTCGCCGAAACCCAGACCACCTGAGGCGTTGGCGGCGTGTCCCTCGCTGACACGCCGCCGCGTCGACAGATGGTCTGGGTTTCGGCGTATCCGGGCGAGGTGCAGTTCGCCTGCACCGTCGTGGAATGCAGGTGGTTGTCCGCACCTCGGGCGATCTCGGCCTCCCGCCGCAGAGTGCGCGGGGCAGTATCGAGCGATGTCCTTCGTGCGCGCCGCTTCAGTGCTGAGCGTGCTCGGGCGGATGGCGCGGACATCTGAGCTTCGGCGACGGGGCGTGAGCCGCGCTGAGCTCTCGCGTGCGGTGCGCTCCGGCGAAAGTGCTGCGACCTCGTCAGGGCGTCTATGCGCTCCCCGACACCCCGGCGTCCTGGATCCATGCGGCATCTCACGGAGGAACGATCGGATGCGCACAGGCGGCTGCGTCGCATGGACTCTGGGTGCTGCGTCTTCCTCCGGCGAATCACATCTGGATGGGAGCTGCGGGCACTCCCCGATCGGTGTGCGACGTCTGCGTGATGCACTGGGACGAGGGGCTGGTGCGCGTCGGAGAGGCTGCGCCCGTGCCGAATACACTCCTCCAAGTCGCGACCTGTTGCGGAGAGGACATGTTCTTCGCCGCGCTCGAGTCGGCTCTGCGACAATCACTGCTGTCCCCCGCTGGGCTGATCTGGCTTCGCCGACATCTTCCGACCTCGATGCGGTGGCTCGTCGCGTTCGCTCGTGCGGATGCCGACAGTGGACTCGAGTCGCTCATCCGGCTTCGACTGCACCGGATCGGGATCACGGTCAGGACCCAGGTGCGGGTGCCCGGCGTCGGTGAGGTCGACTTCGTCATCGACGACTTCCTCATCGTCGAGGCCGACGGCCGGGAGGGCCATGCCAGGGAGAAGGAGCGGAGCAAGGACCTGCGACGCGACGCTGCGGCCGCCGCTGCGGGGTACACGACGCTGCGCTTCACCTATGAGCTGATCATCGACGACTGGCATCTCGTCGAGGCCGCGATCCGGGGTGCTCTCGCACGCGGCTCTCACCTCGCGCCCGTGGTCTGACCTGTCGGGCACCCCCTCCTCCCCCCTCCTGGCCCGCACTGCGGGCCCGGAGGGGGGAGGCGGGGGTGCCCGACAGGTCAGACCACGAGCGCGAGG
>NZ_JYIV01000022.1 GCF_000956405.1 Microbacterium oxydans | reverse complement strand
ACCCCGCCCTCCCGAACCGTCGAGATCCTCTCCGACGCCCGATACGTCCAGGCCGAGTCTCCGCGGTGGGACGGTCGCGACGGCGGTCTCGTCTGGATCGACATGGCGACGGGGTCGCTGCACCGCGGGCGTATCGACGGCGGGCGGGTGATCCCCGAGTCCGCGGTCGTGGTCGGCGCACAGATCGGGGCTCCGGTCCCGCTCGCGCAGCCGGGGCAGGGCTGGCTGGTGGGAGTGGATCGTCGTGTCGTGCACGTGGGGGACGACGGAGCGGTCTCCCCGCTCACGGATGACATCGCCGCAGCGGGCGACTACATGAACGACGGCAGCGGTGATCCGGCCGGTCGCTTCTGGGTGGGCAGCCAGTCGATGCCCCGCGACCCGCACTGCACGCTCTGGAGCGTCGGTCTCGACGGCGAGCCGACAGCTCGCCTGGAAGGGGTCACCGTGTCGAATGGCCTGGCCTTCGACAGCACGGGGTCCGCGCTGTACTACATCGACACGCTTCCGAACCGCAGCATCGAGGCGTTCGACGTGACACCGGACGGGGAGCTGTCGAACCGCCGCACGGTGTGCCGGGTCGATGGCGGCAACCCGGACGGCATGGCGATCGACCTCGAGGGCATGCTCTGGGTCGCCGTCTGGGACGCCGCTGAGGTGCGTCGCTATTCGCCGGACGGCGTTCTCCTCGAGACGATCGTCCTTCCCGCGAAGCGCCCGACCGCGGTCGCCCTCGTCGATCGGCTGCTGGTGATCACGACGGCGAGCATCGGGCTGGCGGACCCCTCCGATGCCGACGGTGCGCTGCTCGGAGTCCAGGTCGAGGTCGGCGGGGCCCCCGCGTTCCCCTGGCGTGGCCCGGCACCGACAGGCAGCGACGCAAGGGAGGCTGCGCTGTGAGCACCGTCGACAACGACCAGCTGCAGGAACGGCTGCGGCGCACGCGACTCGTCGCGATCCTCCGCGGAACCGACGTCGATGCGACGGTCGCCGCCGCCCGCACGATCCTGGAAGCCGGCGTGCGCACTCTCGAGATCGCGCTCACTCTCTACGACGCGGAGGAGGCGATCGCGCAGGTGGTGCACGATGCTCCGGATGAAGCGCTGATCGGCGCAGGCACCGTGCTCGACGAAGCCGACGTGGAGCGCGCTGTGTCCGCCGGCGCGCAGTTCATCGTCACGCCCACTCTCAGCGCATCTGTGCCCTATGCCGTTCGTCAGGGCATCGGTGTGCTCCCCGGGGTGTACACACCCACGGAGATCCAGCGTGGACATGATCTCGGCAGTGCGGCGGTGAAGCTGTTCCCCGCGTCGGCACTCGGCCCCGGATTCATCCGCGCCGTCCGCGACCCCTTCCCGCACGCGCGGATCATCCCCGTGGGAGGTGTGAGCGTCGACACCGTCGGCGACTACCTCGCGGCCGGGGCCTTCGGTATCGGGGTCGGCGGACCTCTGGTCGGCGATGCGGCCACATCAGGCGGCGACCTCGCGGCGCTCGCCGTCCGCGCCAGGGCGTTCGTGGAGGAGCTCAGACGGGACGAGATCGCCGCGCCGGAGAAGACTTCGTAGGTCATCACGCACGCGGTGACACGCGAAGGGCCGGCCACCTCGCGGTGCCCGGCCCTTCGTATGACGGGATGTCAGTGCGTGTCTTCCGCCTCGATCTCGGTGCGGTCGCCCGACCACAGCGTGTGGAAGGTGCCCGGCTTGTCGATGCGCTTGTAGGTGTGCGCACCGAAGAAGTCGCGCTGTCCCTGCACGAGGGCGGCGGGGAGGCGGTCGGCGCGGATGCCGTCGTAGTACGACAGCGACGACGAGAAGGCCGGAGCCGGGATGCCCGCTTGCGCCGCGGTCACCACGACGCGACGCCACGACGACTGTGCGCGGGTGAACGCCTCGGCGAAGTATGGAGCGGTCATCAGAACGGGGAGGTCGGGGGTGGCCTCATACGCGTCGGCGATGCGGTTGAGGAACTGCGCGCGGATGATGCAGCCGCCGCGCCAGATCTTGGAGATCGCGCCGAGATCGATGTTCCAGCCGTACTCAGCAGCGCCGGCGCGGATCTCGTCGAAGCCCTGCGAGTAGGCGACGATCTTCGACGCGTACAGAGCCAGACGCACATCTTCGATGAACTGCTCGGTGTCTTCGGTCGAGACCGTGAACTCCTCGTCAGGACCCGGAAGGCCGCCGGCGACGGCACGCTGCTCGGGGTGCGACGACAGCGAGCGGGCGAACGTGGCCTCGGCGATGCCCGACACCGGGACGCCGAGCGACAGCGCGGTCTGCACGGTCCACGCGCCGGTGCCCTTGGCTCCCGCCTGGTCGAGGATCACGTCGACGAGCGGCTTGCCGGTCTCGGCGTCGATCTGGCGGAGCACCTCGGCCGTGATCTCGATCAGGTACGACTCGAGCTCGCCCCTGTTCCACTCGGCGAAGATCTCCGCGATCTCGGCGGGCGACTTGCCGGTACCGCGGCGGATGAGGTCGTAGGCCTCGGCGATGAGCTGCATGTCGGCGTACTCGATGCCGTTGTGCACCATCTTGACGAAGTGGCCGGCGCCGTCGTGGCCGACGTGGGTGACGCACGGCTCGCCTTCGGCGATCGCCGCGATGGACTTGAGGATCGGTCCGAGCGTGACCCACGACTCGTCCGAGCCGCCAGGCATGATCGAGGGGCCGGTGAGGGCACCCTCCTCGCCACCGGAGATGCCGGCGCCGACGAAGTTGATGCCGGTCTCGCGGACGGCCTTCTCGCGACGGATGGTGTCGGGGAAGTAGGCGTTGCCGCCGTCGACGATGATGTCGCCGGGCTCGAAGACCTCGACCAGCGAGTCGATCACGGCGTCGGTCGGACCCCCGGCCTTGACCATGATGATCGCGGTGCGCGGCTTCTGCAGCGAGTCGGCGAATTCCTGGTAGGTACGGGCCGGTACGAAGCCGGCCTCGGGGTGCTCGTCGAGGAGCGTCTGGGTCTTCTCATAGCTGCGGTTGAAGATCGCCACCGTGTTGCCCTCGCGGCTTGCGAGGTTGCGGGCGAGGTTCGATCCCATGACGGCGAGTCCGACGACTCCGATGTTCGCTGATGCTTCGGGCACAGAAGGCTCCTCGATCTGAAGAAGGGGTGGTTTCAGCGTATCGCTGTCCGGGAGGTCAGCGGCGACCTGTGTCGTGAGAGGTGATGTCGTGAGAGGCGATGTCGTGGGAGGTGACGTCGCGGGAGGCGATGAAGCGCCGCGACACCGCGATGTCGCGGTCTCCGAGCCCGGCGGCGACGAGTTCGTCGAAAGCCGCGCGCAGGGCGGGGAGCAGCACGGGAGCGATTCCGGTGGCCGCGGCGATGTCGGCGGCGAAACCGAGATCCTTCACCATGTACTGCGCGATGCCGCTGGGCGAGTCGTCTCCGGTGACGAGCTTCTCCCGACGGCTGTCCAGCAGCCGCGATCCGGCGTATCCGCCCGAGAGCAACGACCAGAGTGCGTCGAGGTCGAGTCCTGAGCGCTCGGCGAGCACGGTGGCTTCGCCGAGCGCCATGATCGTGGCGGAGACCACGAGCTGGTTGCAGGCCTTGGCGACCTCGCCCGCACCCAGGGGGCCGAGCAGTACCGGGTTGCCGCAGGGGGAGAGCACCTCGGCGGCGATCGCCGCGTCCTCCTGGTCCCCTCCGAGCATGATCGAGAGGGTTCCGGCGATCGCACCGTCCTCACCGCCGGAGACAGGGCAGTCGACGACTCGCACCCGTCCCTGCGTCTGTGCGCCCAGCCGCTCCGCGAGCGCGCGGACGGCCGGCGCCGACGATGTGGACCCGATCAGGATGAGCAGGTCCCCGGCGTCGGCCAGCAACCCGTCCGGCCCGTCGAGCATGGCTTCGAAAGGGGGGAGGTCGGGCAGCATCATGAGCAGGACGTCTACTCTGGAGGCGAGTTCGCGTGGCGTCTCCGCCCAGGAGGCACCGGCAGCCAGCAGTTCCGGCTGAGGGCGGCGGGCATGGATGACGAGGCGCCCGTGCGCGGCGAGCAGGCGGTCCGCCATCGGACGTCCCATCGCGCCCAGGCCGACCACGCCGACGGTGGCAGGTGTGTTGCTCATGCGCACACCGTAGCAAGAATCCAATAGACAGAACAGTGTCCAACAGGATGGAACTGAGCTAGGGTGAGGGATTCAGACTTCCCGAGGAGGGGACCAAGATGACGGGGACCGAGAAGAAGCTGCGTGCCGTCGTGGCGGTGCCGCTGCGGGAAGAGCTGTGCCGACTGATCGAGGAGCTCGAACCGCGCCTCGAGGTGATCTGTGACCACGACCTCATGCCGCCGATGCGGGGTCCGGCCGATTGGTCGGGCGACCCTCAGTACACGCGAACGCCGGAACAGCAGCAGGCCTTCGATGCGCTGGTCGATTCCGCGGACGTGCTCTTCGGGATCCCCGACGTCGACGCGGGGGCTCTGGCCCGCACAGTGGCTGCGAACCCGCGGCTGCGCTGGGTCATGACCACCGCTGCCGGTGGCGGAGCCTCGGTCAAGGCGGCTGGCCTCGACCGTTCGCACCTCGACCGAGTCGTCTTCACCACCAGCGCCGGTGTGCACGGTGGCCCGCTCGCGGAGTTCGCGGTGTTCGGAGTCATGGCGGGTGCGAAGAACCTGCCGCGCCTCCTCACCGACCAGGGTGCGCGCACCTGGCCGGATCGGTGGGAGATGCGTCAGCTCGACGAGATGACCGTCCTCATCGTCGGTCTCGGCGGCATCGGCTCGGAATGCGCGCGGCGCTTCCATGCGCTCGGTGCGCGCGTCTGGGGCACGACACGTTCGGGTGAGCCGGTGGCGGGGGTGGATCGTCTGGTTCCGCTGGACGAGCTGACCGACGCGGTGGCCGGTGTCGACGCGATCGTCGTGACCCTTCCCGGGACGGCGCAGACGCACCATCTGATCGGCGCCGATGTGCTGGAGGCCGTCAAGCCCGGTGCGATCATCGCCAACGTGGGCCGCGGCACCGTGATCGACGAGGTCGCGTTGCTCGGCGCGCTCGACGATGGCCGCGTGGCCTTCGCCGCCCTCGACGTGTTCGAGCAGGAACCGCTCGATGCCGCCTCGCCGCTGTGGGCTCACCCGAACGTCCTGGTGAGTCCGCACACCGCCGCCCTCAGCTCCAAGGAGGAGGAGCGGATCGCCCGACGCTTCGCGGAGAACGCGGCGCGCCTGCTCGACGGCGAGCCGCTGGCCGCCGTCGTCGATACGGTCGAGTTCTACTGATCGACCCGTAAGCCTTCACGGGCTGCGGGCCCCGAGCGCGAAAGGCGCGGCCATGGACGACGACACCCGCGAGGGGCGAGACCCCGCACCCGCCGTGACCCGCAGCATCCGCCTGCTCGGAATCCTCGCCGAGGCCGGTGGCCCGCGCACGCTCACCGAGCTCGCCGGAGACCTCGGGTTGGCGAAGTCGTCGACCGCCAACCTCTGCCTCGCACTCGAGGCCGGCGGCATGGTCGACCGCACGGCACAGGGCTACCGCCTCGGCGTGCGCACCGCCGAACTGGGTGGCGCGTTCGCCGCACAGTTCAACCAGGTGCGGGAGTTCTACAGCGTGTGCGAGGCCTCGCCGCAGCTCGCCTCCGAACTGGTGCAGGTCGCCATGTTGGATGGCACGGACGCGCTGTACCTCGCCCGTCACGAGGGCTCGCGCTCGCTCCGTCTCGGCACTCCGCTCGGCTCCCGTCTCCCGGCCCCGCTGTCGGCGACCGGACGTGCGCTCCTCGCCGCGATGAGCGACGACGAGGTGACCGAGCTCCTCGGGGCGGATGCCGTCTTCCCCCAGCTCACCGAGCGCAGTGCGACCACCATGTCTGGACTGCTCGAGGTGCTCGCCACCGCCCGTCGCAGAGGCTGGGCGCTGGACGCGGAGGAGTCCTTCCGCGGCATCGTGGGTGTGGCGGTGCCCCTCGAGGGATGGGCGCCGACCGATCCGCCGCTCGCCCTCGGCGTCGCGATCCGTGCAGCCGAGGCCGACTATGAGCGCATCGAGCGTGTGGGGGAGGCGCTGCGCGAGGCCGCGGCAGCGCTGACGAATCCGTTCAGCGCTGCGGTCCGCCGCTGACCTTTCCTGCTGCATCACCGCCCTGCCTGGGGCGGTGATGGTCGTGCACGCCGTGCGGCGTCCGTCTCGGTCCAAAGGGTTGAACGTAATTCAACCGGCTGGTACAGTCGTCATCACGCCGCAGGCGAAGCCGATCGAAGGAGATGGCCGTGACAGACCCCCGCACCTCAGCCCGAGCAGCGTCGGACGATCCGGAATACGCGGCGAATCTGCGCCGCGCGACGCTCGCGTCGAGCATCGGCAGCGCGCTGGAGTACTTCGACTTCGCGCTCTACGGCCTCTCGACCGCGCTGATCTTCAACGTGCTGTTCTTCCCCCAGGACGACCCGGCCATGGCGACGGTCGCCGCGTTCGCCACGTTCGGCGTCGGCTTTCTCGCGCGTCCGTTCGGCGGTCTGTTCTTCGGCGTGCTGGGCGACAAGCTCGGACGCAAGTGGGTGCTGGTCGCGACCATCGTGCTGATGGGCGGAGCCTCCACCGCGATCGGCCTGCTTCCCACGTATGCGGCGATCGGCGTCTGGGCGCCGATCCTGCTGGTGCTGATGCGACTGCTGCAGGGCTTCGGTGCCGGTGCGGAGCAGGCGGGGGCGACCGTGCTGATGGCCGAGTACGCGCCGGTGAAGCGCCGCGGCTTCTTCTCGGCCCTCCCGTTCGTCGGCATCCAGGCGGGCACGCTGCTCGCCGCCGTCGTCTTCGGGCTGATCACCCTGCTCCCCGAGGACCAGCTGCTGAGCTGGGGATGGCGCGTGCCGTTCCTCGCCTCCTTCGCGCTGATCCTGCTGGCGCTCTTCATCCGGATGCGGCTGCGGGAGACGCCGACGTTCATCGAGCTCGAGAAGCACGAGCAGATCGCCGATCGCCCTATCCGGGAGATCTTCACGCATGGTCTCCCGGGCGTGATCGTGGGCGTCGGGCTGCGCATGGCGGAGAACGGCGGCTCGTACATGTTCCAGACGCTCGGCCTCGCCTTCTTCGTGACGGTGGTCGGCGACACGGCTGACAAGAGCCTGCTCACCTGGGGCGTCACCCTCGGCTCGCTGATCGGCGTCTTCTCCGTGCCGTTCACCGGGCACCTCTCCGACCGATTCGGGCGCCGAACGGTGTATCGGTTCGGCGCGGTCTTCATGCTCGTCTACACGTTCCCCGCATGGTGGCTCCTGTCGCTCGGGAACTACGCCGTCGCGATCGGCGTGATCGCCATCGGCATCGGCGTGGCGGTGAACAGCATGCTCGGACCGCAGTGCGCCATGCTCCCCGAACTCTTCGGAAACCGTCACCGGTACCTCGGCGTCGCCATGGCCCGCGAGATCTCCGCCGTGCTCGCCGGCGGCCTCGCCGGTGTCCTCGGCGCCTACCTGATCGCGGTCAGCGACGGCAACTGGGTGCTGCTGGCCATCTACATGGCGGTGCTCGCTCTCATCACCACCGCATCCACGTTCCTCGCTCCCGAGACCCTCCGTCGCGACCTCACCCGCGTCGACGACGCGATCAAGGTCTCGCGCGCCGAAGCAGGCGACGACGTGTTCGCCACCACCGTCTCGATCAAGGCCGTGGGGCGATGACGGCACTACCTGCGGGACTGGCCGCCTTCGACCTCACGGGGCGGACGGCGCTGGTCACCGGATCGAGCCAGGGCATCGGGAAGACGCTCGCTGCGGGGCTGGCCGGCGCCGGAGCGACCGTCGTCGTGCACGGGCGCGATGCGGCGAAGGCAGGGGCGGCGGCGGATGAGATCGCCCGTGCGACGGGGGCCGTCGTGCACAGCGTCGTCTTCGACGTGACCGATGCTGCAGCGGTCGATGACGGTATGAGCGAGGTCGAGCAGCTGATCGGCGCCCCGGACATCCTCGTCAACAACGCCGGTGTCCAACGCCGCGCGCCCATCGCCGAGTTCACGGACGAGGACTGGGATGCGCTCGTGCAGACCAATCTGTCCAGCGTCTTCCACCTGTCGCGTCGGGTCTCCGCCGGGATGATCGCGCGCGGTTCGGGCAAGATCATCCAGATCGGCAGCGTCCAATCGCAGCTCGCCCGTCCCTCGATCGCGGCATACGCGGCGACCAAGGGCGCGATCGTGATGTTCACGAAGGGCCTGTGCGCCGACCTCGCCCCGCGCGGCATCCAGGCCAACGCGATCGCCCCCGGGTACTTCGCCACCGAGCTCACGAAGGCGCTCGTCGCCGATGAGCAGTTCTCGGACTGGGTGCGCGGACGGACCCCCGCCGGTCGGTGGGGAGACACCGAGGATCTCGTCGGCGCCCTGCTGTTCCTGGCGAGCTCCGCGAGCGACTTCGTCAACGGGCAGACGCTGTTCGTCGACGGCGGCATGACGGCGGTCGTCTGATGCGCATCGGTCGCGTCGCCGCGCCCGGTGGCCCGGTGTGGGTGCGGGACGGTATCCACGGCCCGGTGCCGATCACCGACCCGTTCGAGGCCTTCGCCGGCGGGAGCGCGCCGAACGACATCGGCGAGTCCGCCGAGGGGGCCGTCATCGCGCCGGTGGATCCGGTCGTCGTCATCGGCATCGCCCAGAACGGTCCTGGCCACGCCGCACCTGTGCAGGCGTGGCTCAAGAGCCCGCGGACCGTGGTCGGGAGCGGGGTGACGGTGACGCTGCGTCGCGACGCCGGTGCACAGGTGGCAGAGGGCGAGATCGCCGTCGTGATCGGACGCCTGACCGCAGGGCTGACGGCGCAGAACGCGCACGAATACGTCCTCGGCATCACCGCTGTGAACGACCTCTCCAGCCCCGAGCGTGCCGAGGTCGACCCGCGCAACTTCGAGTCGAAGTCGGGGGAGGGCTACACCCCGCTCGGCCCCTGGATCGACACCGAGGCAGGCATCGACGATGTGCCCCTCGAGGTGGAGGTCGACGGTGGCCGCGTCGCCGCCACCGGGAGCAGGCAGCTGCCGATGTCGATCCGGGATTGCCTCGCGTATGTGGCGGCGTGGTCACCGCTGGGTCCCGGGGACGTCATCATGACCGGTGCCCCCCACTCCCAGGCGGTCGTGGCGCCAGGACAGACCGTGACCGTCGACGTGGCGGGCATCCGATTGGTCACGCCCTTCGTGTGACCGGGAAAGGGGCGCGGTGAGAAACCTCGCTGTGGTGGCGCATGCCGCCGATGATCTGCGGATCGAGGACATCGGTGCGCCGACGGCCCGGCCGGACGAGGCCGTGGTCGACGTGGCTTTCGGCGGCGTGTGCGGATCCGACCTCCACTACTGGCAGCACGGAGCTGCCGGGGCCTCCGTGCTGCGGGAGCCGATGATCCTCGGGCACGAGGTGTCGGGCGTCGTGACGGTCGCCGCTGCCGACGGCACGGGGCCGGCGGTCGGCACGCCCGTCGCGGTGCACCCGCTCACGGCGCACGGCGACGGTCGCACGCCCTGGCCGGCCGAGCAGCCCAACCTCGCACCCGCGTCCACCTACCTCGGGTCAGCGATGCACCTGCCGCACACGCAGGGGGCCTTCGCCCGCCGCGTCGCTCTCCCCGCGCGTATGCTGCACACTCTCCCCGCCGGCCTCGACCTGCGGACGGCGGCGCTGGCCGAACCGGCTGCCGTCGCCTGGCACGGCGTGCGTCGAGCCGGCGATGTCCGCGGTCGCAGCGTCGTGGTGATCGGAGCCGGCCCCATCGGCCAACTCGTCGCGGCCGTCGCGCAACGTGAGGGGGCCGCCTCCGTGACGGTCACCGATCTGCAGCAGCTGCCGCGGGAGATCGCCGAAGTTCGTGGCATCCGGTCGATCGACGCCAGGGCAGAGAGCGAGATCTCCGAGCTGCACGCCGATGTCGTGGTCGAATCCAGCGGCACCGTCCCCGGTCTTGCGGCGGCCGTCTCCGCTGCCGTGCGCGGGGGTGTCGTGGTCATGCTGGGGCTGCAGCGCGGGGGAGACGTGCCGGCGCCGATGGCCACTGCGATCACCCGCGAGCTCACCCTGCGCGGCTCCTTCCGTTTCGGCGCGGAGTTCGACGAGGTCATCGCCGCTCTCGCCGACGGCAGCCTTGACGTGCGCGGTATCATCAGCCACGTGCTGCCCGTCGACGATGCGCTCCAGGCGTTCGCACGGGCCGCTGACCCTGCGAGCTCCTGCAAGGTGCTCATCGACTTCGGGCGAGCCGAATGAGCGTGCGCATCGTGGTGATGGGGCCGAGCGGCTCCGGCAAGTCGACGGTGGGTGCGTTCCTGGCCGGTTCTCTCGGAGCGCGGTTCATCGACGGTGACGACCTGCATCCGCGCGAGAACGTCCGCAAGATGGCTGCGGGAGTGCCGCTGGACGACGCGGATCGTCAGCCCTGGCTCCGCGTCGTCGGCGAGATCCTCCAGTCGGAGGAGCGGATCGTGGTGGCGTGCTCGGCGCTTCGGCGGGTATACCGCGACGTCATCCGGGGCGAGGCGCCGGACACGTTCTTCGCCGAGCTGGCGATCGATCGAGCCGTCCTCGAGGAGCGGATGCGTCTGCGCGTCGATCACTTCATGCCTGCTGCGCTGCTGGATTCTCAGCTGCAGACCCTCGAGTCGCTGGAAGCCGACGAAGAGGGCATCCGCGTGGATGCGGCGGCGGACGTGCGGACCGCGTCCGCGCTCATCGCCGCGGCGGTGGGCGAGCGCTAGCGCTGCCGTCGCAGGTCAGTCCTTGCGGTAGCCGGAGCGGCCCATCGCGAACAGGGCGATGAATGACGTGACGGCTGCGCACACGGTCATGGCGCCGATCAGCCAGAGGAGTGCGTGCGAGAGGAAGGCGCCGTCGAGCATGGGGGTTCTCCGTGTTCTGCAGAAAAAGGACCGGTGTCCTCAGCCTATCGGGTCATCCGGTACCATTGAGGCTGTACCTCGGCGAGGGATGCTTCTGCGCGTGCGCGAACATCCGTTATCGACGCGGCGAAGCAAGCCCGGTGGCTTTCCTCCTGCGTCAGCGAGTTCGAAAATTCCAAGACCACCGCGCGGCGCCTTCGCTGCGTGCCCCGAAGGAGAATCCATGTCTGAAGACACCAAGGTCCAGGCCGAGCTTCGCGAAAGCTTCGGCAAGGGCTTCGCCCGCCGCCTCCGCGCCGCCGGCAAGATCCCCGCCGTCATCTACGGTCACGGCACGGAGCCGGTGCACGTCGCGCTTCCCGGCCACCAGGTCTCGCTGATCATCCGTCGCGCCAACGCGCTCCTCGAGCTCGACATCGAGGGCAAGGAGCAGCTCGCTCTGGTCAAGGACGTGCAGAAGGACCCGGTGCACCAGATCATCGAGCACATCGACCTGCTCGTCGTGAAG
The DNA here is from genome assembly GCF_000956405.1 of Microbacterium oxydans. Classification (GTDB taxonomy): domain Bacteria; phylum Actinomycetota; class Actinomycetes; order Actinomycetales; family Microbacteriaceae; genus Microbacterium; species Microbacterium oxydans_C. The sequence continues at coordinate 150,417 of NZ_JYIV01000022.1, read as the reverse complement.
AAGGGCGAGAAGGTCGCCATCGACGTCCCGATCGTCGTCACGGGCGAGTCGGCTGCCGGCACCATCGCGAACCTCGACGCCACGACCGTGTCGATCGAGGCCGAGGCCACGCACATCCCGCAGAACATCGAGGTCTCGGTCGAGGGCCTGGAGGAGGGCGCGCACATCACTGCCGCCGACGTGCAGCTCCCCAAGGGCTCCACGCTGCTCTCCGACCCCGAGGTGCTCGTCGTCGCGATCTCCGTCCCCGCCGCTCCGGTGGAAGAGGATGAGGCAGAGACCGAAGGCGAGTCCGCCGAGGCAGCAGAAGAGGCCGCCGCGGAGTGATCTCCGACTGATTCATCACAGAGGGGACGCGAGCCGATCGCGTCCCCTCTGTCGTATCCTGACCGGGGATCTGAACCCGGGCGGGGAGAGGACGACGACATGGCAGCGACCTGGCTCGTGGTGGGGCTCGGCAATCCCGGCCCGCGGTATGAGACGACTCGGCACAACATCGGACAGATGGTCATCGACGAGTTGGCCTCCCGGCGCAGCGAGGCGTTCCGCGAGCACAAGGGTGGCGCACGCGTCGTCGAGACCTGGTTGCGCCCGGGCGCGGACAAGCTGGTGCTGGCCAAGCCGAACACGTTCATGAACGTCTCGGGGACTCCTGTCGCGGCGCTTGCCCGGTTCTACTCGGTCCCCGCAGAGCAGGTGGTCGTCGTGCACGACGAGCTCGATATCCCGTTCGACACGGTCAAGCTCAAGACCGGAGGCGGGCACGGCGGCCATAACGGTGTGCGTGACGTCGGACGGGCGCTGGGAACGGCGGAGTTCCCCCGCGTGCGAGTGGGCATCGGTCGCCCGGTCGGGCGTCAGGACCCCGCGGACTGGGTGCTGGCACCCTTCGGGAAGGAGGAGCGGCCCAACCTGCCGATCCTCATCTCGGACGCCGCCGACGCGGTCGAGCTGCTCGTCGGCGAAGGCCTCCTGGCGGCGCAGCAGAAACACCACGCACCACGCTGACGCGGTTCGCTCCGACGCGACGGCGCGGTGCCGGCTATCGGCTCAGGCGGTGAAGCTCGACAACCCCGCCGTGGCGCCGCTCGTGAGGGCGACGACCAGGGCGATGAAGAAGATCGCGGATGCCAGGACCGCCACGACGAGAGCGGCGATTCCTGCACCTCGGCCACGCTTCTTGGCGATCGCGATGATGCCGAGGACGATCGCGGCGATGCCGACGAGGGTGCCCAGCCAGAAGGAGAGCTCCGCCCAGAGCACCTGATCCCGGACCGGGGTCAGCACGCGGAGATCATCGGCCGTGACAGATGCGCCGTTCGGCAGGTAACGGCCGATCTCGAACGCGCTGATGCTGACGACGATCGTCGGCACGACTGCCGCGACGAGCGAGAGGACCAGAGCGAGCGTCCCGAAGAGCCGCGAGGAGGAGGGAGCCGGTGTGGCGGGCACCTGATAGGCGCCGGAGGGGGCCGCGTAGCCGCCGACGGGCACCTGGTAGGCGCCGGGAGGGGCCGCGGGGTAGCCGGGAGGGGTCGCAGGATAGCCGGGAGCCGGAGCTGCGGGATAGCCGGCGGGTGCCGACTGAGGGTACGCGGGAGCCACGGGAGGATAGGCGGGAGCCGCCGCAGGATACGCGGGTGCTGCCGGCGGCGGGAACGCGCCGGAGGGGAACTCCGTTGCCGCAGACGCTGACACGGCGGGCGGCGCAGGCGGGTCGGAGGGCACGGCGCCGGACGGGGGAGGCAGCTGCGGATCAGTCACGACCCCCATCCTAGGCCGAGCGTCAGACACGGCGGAGGAGACCCACCCGGTCGTACACGTTCGAGAGCGTCTGGTCGGCGACGGCGTCGGCGCGTGCGGCGTTGTCGGCGAGGATGCGGTCGAGCTCTGCGGGATCGTCGAGCAGCTCCAGAGCGCGGTCGCGCACCGGCTCGAACTCGTTCACCACGACCTCGGCGAGACCCTTCTTGAACTCCCCGTAACCTCGACCGGCGTACTCGTCCTCGATCGCCGGGATCTGCCGTCCGGTCAGCGCCGCGTAGATGGTCAGCAGGTTCGAGACACCGGGCTTGTTCTCGCGGTCGAACCGCACCGAGCCCTCATTGTCGGTCACGGCGCGCATGACCTTCTTCGCCGACTTCGCCGGGTCATCGAGCATCCAGAGCACGCCGGCGTCGCTCTCGGCCGACTTCGACATCTTGGACGTCGGATTCTGCAGGTCGTAGATGCGCGCCGTCTCCTTCTGGATGACGGGCACCGGCACGGTGAAGGTCTCCCCGAATCGGGAGTTGAAACGCTCGGCCAGATCGCGCGTGAGCTCCACGTGCTGCTTCTGGTCGTCGCCCACCGGCACCACATCGGTCTGATACAGCAGGATGTCGGCGGCCATGAGCACGGGGTACGTGAACAGTCCGACGCTAGTCGAGTCGGCGCCGTAGCGGGACGACTTGTCCTTGAACTGCGTCATCCGTCCGGCCTCGCCGAAGCCGGTGATGGTGCTCAGGATCCAGGCCAGCTCGGCGTGCGCGCGCACGTGCGACTGCACGTACAGCGTCGAGAGCGACGGCTCGATGCCGGCAGCGATGTACTGCGCAGCCGTGCGACGCGTCTTCTCCCGCAGCTCGGCCGGATCCTGGGCGACCGTGATCGCATGCAGGTCGACGACCGAGAAGTAGGCGTCGTAGGAGGTCTGCAGGTCTCGCCACTGGAGCAGCGCGCCGATGTAGTTGCCGATCTGGAGGGAGTCGGCGGAGGGCTGCATTCCGGAGTAAAGGCGAGGTTTCGTCACGGGATCAATCCTATGGGGTGCGCGCCATGCGCCTACGATGGGCGCATGGCCCCCGAATCTCCCCGGCGACGGTCGCGGCGAGACCGGGCCCTCTACGTCGAAGTGCTGATCCAGGCTTCTCTGGACGAGGTCTGGCGGCTGACCCAGGATCCCGCCCTGCACGTGCGATGGGATGCACGTTTCACGGACATCGCCCCGGTGTGTACCAGAGCGGACGGTGCGCAGGAGTTCCGTTACGAACTCGACCTCGGAATGCACACCATCCGCGGGACCGGCGTCTCGCTGGCGACGAAGGAGAGTGGCGCAGGGGAGCGAACCTCCGCGCTGCTGTTCGACACCGAGGACGCGCTCTCGCCCCTGGGCGCCGGCCGCGGATACTGGCGGTACGTGCCCACCGAGAGCGGCGTGCGATTCCTCACCGGCTACGACTACGCCCCGGGGTGGGGGTGGATCGGACAGGTGCTCGATCCGCTCATCACCCGGCGCTTCATCTGGTGGCTCACCGCGAGGAGCTTCGATCGTCTGCGGCTGTGGGCCGAGGAGGGCATCCCACCCGAGGAGACCAGCGGGTGGAGGTCTTTGCGCCGAGGCCACCGTCCCCGTGCCGGGAACTGCCTCTCGCGCCCGGCCCGACGCGGCGGACGCACCATCATGCAGGACGCACCGGAATCACTCGAGAGGATCGCATGAGCACGGGGCAGGGCATCTTCGAGCGCGCACTGGGAGACGACTTCTCCCGACTCCATCCGCAGTTGCAGCGACGCTTCGGGGTCGGTGTGGATGCGGGATACGGCTGCATCGGACGTGGTGTGATGACCGAGGTGCGCCGAGGACCCTGGTGGACGCTGCCGTTCCTGCTGATCGGCACCTTCCGCAACATCCTGTTCCCCGAGCGCGGGAGCGACGTGCCCTTCCGCATCGACAATCACGCGTACATCGACGACTTCGGGCGCGAGACCGTGACCTTCGTGCGCACGATGGATGTTCGACCGGGGCGACGCCGCCGTTTCGACGCGACCATGATCTACAGCGACGCTCGTCGGAGGGTCGTCGACTACCTGGGCACCCATCAGCACCTCGCTGTCGACCTCGACCTGGAGGTGACCGACGAAGGCGCACTCCTGCTCACCTCGGGCGCGCAGCGTTTCTACGAGGGTCGGTTCGCCGTCCGGTTCCCGATGCTGTTCAGCGGCCGCGCACGACTCCTCGAGCGCTACGACGACGAGCAGGAGCGTTACCTCATCGACCTCGAGATCCACAACGACGTCTTCGGCTTCCTCTTCGGCTACCGTGGCGCCTTCACGTGCGAGTTCGTGGACGGGCCGGCGCCGGCGACCGTGAAGCCCTATCGAGAAGAGGCCAGGGAATGACCGCGCGGGGGGCGGCTTTCCTCGAGGCGCTGGGTAAGGAGGCCGAGCGTCTTCACCCCGAGATCCTCGCGCAGATGCGCATCGAGGCGGATCCGGCGCGACCGGGCCATGACAGCGCCGATGGTGTCTTCGCTGTCGCCGGAAGCAGGTTCGGCCGTATCTCCGTTCTGGGTCGCCCCGTGGTCGGCCCCGGCCTGCTCGTCACCCGGTTCGCGCGGGATGTGCCGTTCCGGATCGAGACCGTGTCGGCCCCCACCTCGTCGGGCCGGTCCATGCTCGTCACGGTTCGCGAGTTCCGCTTCCGTGGCGCCACCCAGTTCGTCCGGGATCGGCTCTTCGCCACGGGTCACCCGGGTCTGGTCCAGAACGCACTGGGCGATCGAGGTCGGGTGGAGATGCTCGAGCACTGCTCTGTGACGAAGGACGGTGCGCTGCGGATGCGCACTCGCGCCGTCCGCCTGCGGTTCGGGCGTCTGCGCATCCCGCTCCGTGGACTTCTTCGCGTCGAGGTCGACCTCGTCGACGGCTGGGATGAGGTCCGCCGTCGTCGCACGATCGACATGCGGGCCACGAGCCCCCTGGTCGGGACCGTGCTGGAGTATCGCGGCTGGTACCGCTATGCGTCTGCGACGACCGAAGCGCTCCCGGCGGAAGACGACGCGGCCGGCACCGATCAGTAGCGGTAGTCCACGACCACCGGCGCGTGATCGCTCCAGCGCTGGTCGTAGGCAGCCGCGCGGGCGACGTGATAGGTCTCGACGCGCTCGGCGAGAGCGGGCGTCGCGAGATGGTAGTCGATGCGCCACCCGGAATCGTTGTCGAACGCCTGCCCGCGCATCGACCACCAGGTGTAGGGGCCGTCGACCTCGCCGTGGAACTTCCGGCCGACGTCGATCCAGCCGAGACCCGTGCCGACGGTGCCGTCGACCCCCGAGACCTCGGTTCCCGCTTCGCCGAGGAAACGATCGAAGTAGGCGCGTTCGCGGGGGAGGAACCCTGCCTTCTTGCGGTTGCCACGCCAATTCTTGATGTCGAGCTCCCGGTGCCCGACATTGAGATCCCCGGTGACGAGTGCCAGGGCGCCATCGGTGTTGAGCTCGCCGAGCCGGGTGCCGAATGCGTCGAGGAACTTCCACTTCTCGTCCTGCTTCGGAGTGTCGGCTTCTCCGGAGTGCACGTACGCACTCACGACGGTGAGAGGGCGGTCGCCGATCAGGTAGTCGGCCTCGATCCAGCGGCCCTTGGAATCGAAGTCATCGGGGCCGAAGTCGGTGCGTGAGGCGAGAGCGGGCGTGCGACTGGCGATGGCGACGCCTGCCCGTCCCTTCGCGGTGGCCTCGTCGTGCACGAAGGTCCAGCCCGGGAGTGCGGCCTCGAGGTGCTCGTCCTGCCCGCGGACCTCTTGAAGCGTGAGGATGTCGACGCCGGCTTCGTCCAACCAGGAGCTCATCCCGTTGCGAGCCGCCGCTCGGATCCCGTTGACATTGACCGTGGCGATACGCAGATGAGGCATGATCAACAGCTTAACGAGGGTCGCGGACATCCCGTCCCGCGCGGTGGTTCAACTCGGCCAGCAGCCGCTGCGCGAGCGGCGTGCTCATGTCCGCCGGCGGGGGAGGGGACGCCTCGAGGTCGTGGAGTTCGTGCTCCGCCTCGCGTAGCGCCCGCCCCGCCGCCCACGCCCGATACCAGGGCGCGTCGTGGCGGGCCTCACGGGCGTCCCGCACACGGATACGGGCGGCGGTCAGGAGGGCCTGGTACTCGGCCACGCGGCGCTCCGCCTCGGTCTGCTCCAGGAGGGGCTGGTCCCGATCCTGCGCGGCGACCGCGATCCACGATGACGCGACCAGCATGACCACGCCGTTGATGCGGAACCAGAGCAGGAGTCCGATGAAGATGGCGAACGTCGCGAGCAGCGGATTGGACGGTGTGTAGCTGAGCAGGAAGCCCGCGCTGAACTGCAGGATCGTCATCGCTCCGCCGCCCAGGAGGGCACCGGGCCAGATCGTCCCCCAGTGCAGTGAGGTGCCGGTGAGGAAGCGGACCATCGCCGCCAGCGCACCCGACATCAGCACGAAGGAGACGATGACGGCACCGATGCGGATCAGGATGACGCCGTTGGAACCGGAATCCAGGCCCAGGAGGCCGAGGAGCCAGCCCAGGACAGCCGCGCTCGCGGAGCTGAGGACCGACCCGGCCACCAGTGAGGCTCCGAAGATCACCGCGGCGAGGAGGTCGCGCGCCTTCAGGATCACGTAGCTGCGGCGATCCGGCGGCAGGCCGAAGATGTCTCTGGTCGCGCGTCGGGAGAAGGTCACCCAGCCGATCGCCGTCCAGATCACCGTTCCGAGAGCGATCAGACCGGTGATGCTCAACACGCCGGTCGTGTTCGAGGCGATCTCCTGCACCTGCTCCGGCGTGATGACGCCGCCCTCCGGCAGGATCAGGTTGGGGATGTAGCTGTTGATCATCGCGATCAGACCGTTGACCGCGTCTTCGCTGCCGCCGAGCCAGAGACCAGCGATCGCGAACGCCAGGTAGATCGCGGCGAAGATCGCGAACAGCGCCTGGTAGCTCACGCCGGCGGCGAGGAGGAACCCGTTGTGCTGGAGGAAGTGCCGCCACACGCGAACGGGGAACAGGCCGAGAGTGCGCTGCGTGATCGCGGAGGCGCGTTCGACAGCCGCATCGAGACGACCGGACTCGGTCGCGGAGCCATCGGAATCAGCCACGCCCCCACCTTATCCAAGCGTCGTGCCAACCCCGCGTCGCGCCAACCCCGACGTCGTGCACTCCACGCGGGGTGATATGGCCCGCGTCAGCTCAGGCAGAAACGCGAGAACAGGCGGCTCCGGAACGGAACCGCCTGTTCTCGCGCGATCGCCTGATGCGGCGCGTGGCGTGAGCGGGTGTCAGGGACGGCCGCGGAGGACCGCCTGCTTGACCTCTGCGATGGCCTTGGTGACCTCGATGCCGCGGGGGCAGGCCTCGGAGCAGTTGAAGGTCGTGCGGCAACGCCAGACGCCTTCCTTGTCGTTGAGGATGTCGAGACGCACGGCGGCATTGTCATCGCGCGAGTCGAAGATGAAGCGGTGCGCGTTGACGATCGCGGCCGGGCCGAAGTACTGCCCGTCGGTCCAGAACACGGGGCACGACGAGGTGCACGCGGCGCACAGGATGCACTTGGTGGTGTCGTCGAAGATCTCGCGGTCGGCGATGGACTGCGTGCGCTCCTTGCCCTTCTCCGGCACGGAGCTTGCGACGAGGAATGGCTGCACCTCGCGGTACGACGCGAAGAACGGCTCCATGTCGACGACGAGGTCCTTCTCCAGCGGCAGACCCTTGATGGCCTCGACGTAGATCGGCTTCGAGATGTCGAGGTCCTTGATCAGCGTCTTGCAGGCCAGGCGGTTGCGTCCGTTGATGCGCATGGCGTCGGAGCCGCAGATGCCGTGGGCGCAGGAGCGGCGGAAGGTCAGCGAGCCGTCGACCTCCCACTTGATCTTGTGCAGGGCGTCCAACACGCGGTCGGTGGAGTACAGCTCCACGTCGTAGTCGACCCAGTGCGGCTCGGAATCGACCTCCGGGTTGAACCGGCGGATGTTGAACGTGACGATGAAGGACTGGATGCCGGTCTCTTCGGTCGTGTCGGCAGGTGCCTCTGCGATGGCGGTCGACATGCTCAGTACTTCCTCTCCATCGGCGGGTAGTTGAACTCGCCCTGCTCGTTCTTCGTGAAGACGACGGGCTTCCAATCGAGCTTGATGTGATCGCTCGGCGTGGAGGAGTGCGGGTCGCCGGTCAGGTAGGCCATGGTGTGCTTCATGTAGTTCTCGTCGTCGCGCTTCGGGAAGTCGTCGCGCATGTGGCCGCCGCGGCTCTCCTCACGGTTCTGCGCGGCGTAGACGACGACCTCGGCGATGTCGAGCAGGAAGCCCAGTTCGACGGCCTCGAGCAGGTCGGTGTTGAACCGCTGGCCCTTGTCGTCGACGTGGATGTTCTTGTACCGCTCGCGCAGCTCGGCGATGACGCCGAGCACGTGCTCCAGCGACTCGTGCGTGCGGAACACCTGCGCGCCCTTGTCCATCTCGTCCTGCAGCGTCTTGCGGAGGACGGCGATGCGCTCGGTGCCCTGGTTGTTGCGCAGGCCCTCGAGCATGTCGGAGACGAACGCCGCCGGGTTCTCGGGGAGCGGCACGAACTCGGCCGTCTTGACGTACTCGACGGCGTTGCGGCCGCTCCGCTTGCCGAACACGTTGATGTCGAGCAGCGAGTTGGTGCCGAGGCGGTTGGCGCCGTGCACCGAGACGCAGGCGCACTCACCGGCGGCGTAGAGGCCGGGGACGACGGTGTCGTTGTCCGCGAGAACCTCGCCGTTGTTGTTCGTGGGGATGCCGCCCATCGCGTAGTGCGCGGTCGGCATCACGGGGACCGGCTCGACGACCGGGTCGACGCCCAGGTAGGTGCGGGCGAACTCGGTGATGTCCGGCAGCTTGGTCTCGAGCACCTCGGCACCGAGGTGCGTGCAGTCCAGCAGCACGTAGTCCTTGTGGGGACCGGCACCGCGACCCTCCGCGACCTCCTGGACCATGCAGCGCGCGACGATGTCGCGGGGTGCCAGGTCCTTGATGGTGGGAGCGTAGCGTTCCATGAACCGCTCACCCGAGGCGTTGCGCAGGATGGCGCCTTCGCCTCGCGCACCCTCGGTGAGGAGGATGCCGAGTCCGGCGAGGCCGGTGGGGTGGAACTGGAAGAACTCCAGGTCCTCGAGGGGGAGGCCCTTGCGCCACACGATGCCGACGCCGTCGCCCGTGAGGGTGTGCGCGTTGGAGGTGGTCTTGAAGATCTTGCCGAAGCCGCCGGTCGCGAAGATCACGGCCTTGGCCTGGAAGACGTGCAGCTCGCCCGTGGCGAGGTCGTAGGCGACGACACCCGAGACCTGCGTCTTGCCGTCGGCGTCCTTCACCGTGAGGAGATCGAGCACGTAGAACTCGTTGAAGAAGTTGATGCCGAGCTTGACGCAGTTCTGGAACAGCGTCTGCAGGATCATGTGACCCGTGCGGTCGGCGGCATAGCACGCGCGGCGGACCGGGGTCTTGCCATGCTCGGCCGTGTGTCCACCGAAGCGGCGCTGGTCGATCTTGCCCTCGGGGGTGCGGTTGAAGGGGAGGCCCATGTTCTCGAGGTCGATGACCGCGTCGATGGCCTCCTTCGCGAGGATCTCCGCCGCGTCCTGGTCGACGAGGTAGTCGCCGCCCTTGACGGTGTCGAAGGTGTGCCACTCCCAGGAGTCCTCTTCGACGTTCGCGAGGGCCGCCGCCATGCCGCCCTGCGCAGCACCGGTGTGCGAGCGCGTCGGGTAGAGCTTGGAGATCACGGCGGTCTTCGCGCCCGGGCCGGCCTCGATGGCGGCACGCATGCCCGCTCCACCTGCCCCCACGATGACGATGTCGAACTGGTGGTAGTGCACGCCGTCTCGGACGACGGAATCCTGCGTCTCGGTAGTCACTTCTCGTATGCCTTCTTCTAGTACCCGACGATCGCGGCGCATTCGGACCAGAGGACGCTGTCCTCGGTCACACCCAGGCACGGGTCGAACGTGAAGACCACCAGCGTGCCGAGGATGATGAGCAGGCCGGCGGCCAGCCCGAGCGCCCAGACCAGCGACTTGCGCGCCGTGCTGTTCGTCACGTAGTCGTTGACGATGGTGCGCATGCCGTTGGCGCCGTGGATGAGAGCGAGCCACAGCATGAGCACGTCCCACCACTGCCAGAACGGCGTGGCGAACTTGCCCGCGATGAACGCGAAGTCGAGGGCGTGGATGCCTTCGCCGACCATGAGGTTGACGAACAGGTGGCCGAAGATCAGCACGACGAGCACGACGCCCGAGACGCGCATGAAGATCCAACCCCACTTCTCGAGGTTGACCCCGCGGCGGCGTCGCGCCGGGGCGGCGGCGATGGTCTGCGCAGACATCAGTGTCCCCCTCCGAATCCGGCGAACGCGAGCATCAGATGGCGGGGCACGAAGCCGGCCATGATGATGCCCCACACAAGCAGGACGCCCCAGAACAGCTGACGCTGGTACTTGGCGCCCTTCGACCAAAAGTCGACGGCGATGATGCGCAGGCCGTTCATCGCGTGGAACACGATGCCGGCCACGAGCACGACCTCGCCGAGCGCCATGATGGGGTTCTTATACGTCCCGATGACGGCGTTGTACGCCTCCGGCGACACCCTGATCAGCGCCGTGTCGAGCACGTGCACCAACAGGAAGAAGAAGATTGCGACTCCGGTGATGCGGTGAAGCACCCACGACCACATGCCTTCGCGACCCCGATAGAGGGTGCCGCGGGGGGTCTTTGACGTGGTTTCCGAAATCGACGGTGTCAAGCGGGCGCTTGTGGACACGGTCGTCCTCCCTGGATCGATGTGAACCGGTCGCGTGCGCTCAGGCACGCCCGATCGGAGTCCATCCTATTCCTGTCAGATCACTGGGAGCGACGAAGGGGAGCCTAAGTGTCTCGATGTCGAGATGTTCCGTGCGGCTACCCTGGCAGGGTGAGTGCACCCATCGAGAACTTCTACGCAGTGATTCCGGCCGGCGGCATCGGCAGCAGGCTGTGGCCGCTGTCCCGAGCCGACGCGCCCAAGTTTCTTCACGATCTGACCGGTTCGGGGCATTCTCTGTTGCGCGACACCTGGGATCGGCTCATCCCCCTCGCAGGGGAGGATCGGATCGCCGTCGTCACGGGACGGGCCCATCGAGCCGCCGTCGAGGCTGAGCTGCCGGGCATCCCGGACCTCAACGTCTTCCTCGAGTCGGAGCCGCGCGAATCCGCTGCCGCGATCGGACTCGCGGCGGCGATCCTGCACCGCCGGAATCCCGACGTGATCATCGGCTCGTTCAGCGCGGACCACGTGATCCGGGGCACACGCGTGTTCGAGTTCGCGGTCCGCGACGCCGTGGAGGTGGCGCGAGAGGGATACATTTGCACGATCGGCATCACCCCGACGGAGCCGGCGACAGGGTTCGGCTACATCGAGATGGGGCCTGAGCTCGTGGTGGACGGTGCGCGCGAGGCCGCCCTCGTGGCGAGTTTCGTGGAGAAGCCCGACCTCGAGACGGCGAATCAGTACATCGCCGATCGCAGCTTCCTCTGGAATGCGGGGATGTTCATCGCCAAGGCGAGTGTGCTCCTGGAGGAGCTCGCCGCGAACGAGCCGGAGCTGCACGCCAGTCTGATCGAGCTCGCCGAGGCCTGGGACGACCGCGACCGGCGAGGCCCGGCGGTCGACCGGATCTGGCCGGGACTGAAGAAGATCGCCATCGACTACGCGGTCGCGGAGCCTGCGGCGCGGCACGGACGTCTCGCCGTCGTCCCCGGGCACTTCGACTGGGACGATGTGGGCGATTTCGCCTCGCTCACCAAGCTCATCACCAACGGCCGCAAGAACGACCTCGCCGTGCTCGGCCCGAATGCGCGCGTGCTCACCGACGGTGCGAGCGGCATCCTGGTCAGTCAGACCACGCGTGTCATCAGCCTGGTCGGCGTTCAGGACATCGTCGTGGTCGACACCCCGGATGCCCTGCTGGTCACCACGGTGCAGAACGCGCAGCGCGTGAAGAGCGTCGTCGAGTCGCTCAAGCTCACCGGGCGCGGCGACGTGCTCTGACGCGTGCTCCGATGAGCAGGCGCTCACGCTCATCGGCTGTCTTGATTTCAGCTTGGTAACCATTGGCCAGCACCTGCGGCGCCGGTGTGCACAAAAACCGAAACACTAGGTAACTTTGATCGATCCGCGATGGCCGCGGTTTCGTTGAGGGAGGCATCAGTTGACCATCTCCACCACCAAGAAGCTGCTCGGCGTCACCGTCGCCGCTGGCGTCGTCTTCGCGCTTGCCGGTTGCGGCCAGGCACCGACCGACAAGCCCGCCGGCTCCGGCGAGCCGGTTGCCTCCGACTTCCTGCCCTGCCTCGTCTCCGACGCCGGCGGCTGGAACGACAAGTCGTTCAACCAGTCCGCCAAGGAGGGTATGGACAGCGCCGCGAAGGAGCTGGGCATCAAGCCGCTCGAGTTCGAGTCGGCGAATGACAACGACTACGCGCCCAACCTGGAGACGGCTGTCTCCGAGGGCTGCTCGCTCATCGTCTCGGTCGGCTTCAAGCTCTCCGCTGCCACGGTCGAGTCGGCTCTCGCGAACCCCGACCTCGACTACGCGATCATCGACGACTGGGCCGACAACGACTTCGACGGCAACGTCGACGCCCCGAACATCAAGCCGCTGGTCTTCGACACGGCTCAGGCCGCGTACCTCGGTGGCTACGCAGCCGCGTCCTGGTCCGCCCAGAGCGGTGTGAACAAGGTCGGCACGTTCGGCGGAATGCAGATCCCGTCGGTCGCCGTGTTCATGGACGGCTACCAGCTCGGCGTCGAGAAGTACAACACGGACAAGTCCGCAGCCGTCGAGGTCTTCGGCTGGGACGAGGCCACGCAGAAGGGCTCGTTCACGGGCGGCTTCGACGCGAACGACACCGCCAAGCAGACCGCACAGGGTGTGCTCGACCAGGGCGTCGACGTCATCCTCCCGGTCGGCGGTCCCGTCTACCAGAGTGCAGCTGCGGCGATCGCCGACAGCGGCAAGGACACCCTGATGCTCGGCGTCGACAGCGACCTCGCCGTCGCCGACCCCGAGGTGGCCGGCATCACGCTCGTGTCGATCATGAAGGCGATCGACGTCGCCGTGAAGGACGCGACCCTCGCCGCGGCGAAGGGCGAGTTCGACCCGGCTCCGTACGTGGGCACGCTCGAGAACGAGGGCGTCAAGCTCTCCGGCTTCGGTGACTTCGAGTCGAAGCTCCCGGCAGGTCTGACCGACGAGCTCAAGGCTCTGCAGGAGCAGATCATCTCGGGCGAGATCAAGGTGGAGTCCCCGAACTCCCCGACCTCCAAGTAAATCCGTCGCAGTTCCCGCACGGGGCGAGTGGTCAGCAGGCTGCCACTCGCCCCGTGTCGTGGACGGACGATGATCCTCCGGGATGACTCTCCTGGATGATTCTTCTGGATGACTCTTCTGGATAAGGTGCAGATATGAAGCTCGAACTTCGCGGCATCACCAAGCGATTCGGCACCCTCGTTGCCAACGACCACATCGATCTCGTGGTCGAGCCGGGTGAGATCCATGCGCTGCTCGGTGAGAACGGCGCAGGCAAGTCCACCCTCATGAACGTGCTCTACGGCCTGTATCAGGCTGACGAGGGCGAGATCCTCCTCGATGACGAGGTGCAGCGCTTCCGCGGTCCCGGCGACGCGATGGCTGCGGGTATCGGCATGGTCCATCAGCACTTCATGCTCGTGCCGGTGTTCACCGTCGCCGAGAACGTGATGCTCGGTCACGAGCAGACCAAGGCCCTCGGCAGGCTCGACATCGCGAAGGCGCGAGAGCATGTGCGGTCGGTCGCGGCCCGCTTCGGCTTCGACATCGACCCGGATGCGCTCGTCGGCGACCTTCCCGTCGGAGTGCAGCAGCGCGTCGAGATCATCAAGGCGCTCTCGCGCGATGCGAAGGTGCTCGTGTTCGACGAGCCCACCGCGGTGCTCACGCCGCAGGAGACCGACGAGCTGATGGCCATCATGCGTCAGCTGCGTGACGAGGGCACGGCGATCGTGTTCATCACGCACAAGCTGCGCGAGGTCCGCGAGGTCGCCGACAAGATCACCATCGTCCGCCTCGGCCGCGTCGTCGGCGAGGCGTCGCCGACCGCCACCAACGCCGAGCTCGCCTCGCTCATGGTCGGCCGAGCCGTCGAGCTCACCGTCCATAAGGAGCCGCCGCGTCTGGGCGAGGGCGGGTTCGAGGTCAAGGGGCTGCGCGTGCTCACCCCCACGGGTGCGATCGTCGTCGACGGTGTCGACTTCGCCGTTCGCCCGGGAGAGGTGCTCGCGATCGCGGGAGTCCAGGGCAATGGCCAGACCGAGCTCGTGGAGGCCATCGTGGGCCTTGCAGCCCGTGTCGAAGGCAGCATCGAGCTCGACGGGAAGGAGCTCGTGGGCAAGAGCGTGCGTGCGATCCTCGACGCCGGTGTCGGCTTCGTGCCGGAGGACCGCACGGAAGACGGCCTGGTGGCCGGATTCTCCGTCGCGGAGAACCTGATCCTCGACCGTTCGGACGACCCGGCCTTCAGTCGCGCCGGCACCCTGCGCCGCTCGGTGCTCGACGAGTTCGCCCGTGCGCGCATCAAGGAGTACGACATCCGTACCCAGGGTCCGGAGACCGCAGCGGGAACGCTTTCCGGCGGAAACCAGCAGAAGGTCGTGATCGCCAGGGAGATGAGCCGCGCGCTGCGCCTCCTCGTCGCGGCTCAGCCCACCCGCGGTGTCGACGTCGGTTCGATCGAGTTCATCCACAAGCGGATCATCGAGACGCGCGATGCGGGAGTGCCCGTGATCGTCGTCTCCACTGAGCTCGACGAGGTCGCAGCTCTCGCCGATCGGATCGCGGTCATGTACCGCGGCACCATCGTCGGCATCGTCCCCGGCGACACGCCTCGGGAGACGCTCGGACTCATGATGGCCGGTGCGGCCGAAGGGGAGGTGGCCGCGTGAGCGGAGCGACACCCGGCGCGGGAGATGTGACCAAGGGGATCCCGCCGCAGGAGCTCGCCACGAGCACCGGCACGGTTCCGCGGGACCCCTCGGACGTCCCGCCGCCCCCGCGCGGCAACGTCATCCTGAAGGAGATCCTCCGCGGCAATGCGGTCACGACGATCCTGGCGATCGTGCTGGCGCTCATCGTCGGCGGTGTGCTGATCGCCTTCACGAATCAGGACGTCCTCGACGCATCCGTCTACTTCTTCGCACAGCCCGGTGATACCTTCGCCGCTGCGTGGAACGCGGTCTACAACGGCTACGAGGCGCTCTTCCGCGGGGCGATCTTCAACGCCCGCGGTGCGGACTTCGCGGCGCAGATCCGACCCCTGACCAACACGCTCGGTTTCGCGGCCCCGCTCATCGCGGCAGGTCTCGGCGTCGCACTCGCGTTCCGCGTGGGGCTGTTCAACATCGGTGCTCGCGGCCAGATGCTCATCGGTGTCGCCGTGGCGGCCCTGCTGACCTTCTCGCTCGACCTGCCGATCTGGCTGCACATCCCGGCCACGCTCATCGCGGGAATCGCGGGCGGCGCGCTCTGGGGTGCGATCGCGGGGCTCATCAAGGCGCGCACCGGCGCGCACGAGGTGATCCTCACGATCATGCTGAACTACATCGCCTACTACCTGCTGCTGTGGATGATCCGCACCCCGGGTCTGCTGCAGAAGCCGGGCACCAACCAGGCTCTCGGCTCGGCGACACCGGAGAGCGCCCAGTTCCCGACCCTGCTCGGACCGCAGTTCCCGCTGCTCGACCTCGGCTTCGTGATCGTGATCGTGGCGACCCTGTTCGTCTGGTGGCTCATCGAGCGTTCGTCGCTCGGCATGCGGATGCGTGCCGTGGGTGAGAACCCGCACGCCGCGCGCGCCGCCGGTATCAGCGTGCAGCGCATCTACGTCTACGCGATGCTCTTCGCGGGAGGACTGGCGGGCCTTGCCGGCATGAACCAGATCCAGGGGGCTGTGACCACGGGCGTCACCGAGACGATCGATGCCGGCATCGGCTTCGACGCCATCACCGTCGCCCTCCTCGGACGCAGCCGCGCATGGGGCACCTTCGCGGCCGGCATCCTGTTCGGTGCGCTCAAGGCGGGCTCGTTCTCGATGCAGGCGCAGAGCATCCCGGTCGACATCGTGCTCGTCGTGCAGTCGCTCGTGGTGCTGTTCATCGCCGCGCCGCCCCTGCTGCGGGCGGTGTTCTTCCTCCCGAAGACCGATATCGAGAAGGCAGCCCGGCTCAGAGCCAAGGCTGCGAAGAAGGCGGTGGCGGCATGATGTCCCTCGTGCAGACTCAGGCCGCCGATGGCACTGTTCAGCTGGCGACCGTGAAGGAACGGCACCTCAAGGCGCCGATCGTCCTCGCCGGTGCAACGGTCCTCCTCGCGCTGCTGTTCTTGTTCGTGCCGCGTGACGGCATCAGCACGTTCCGCCTCTCCGACCAGTCCTCGGCGCTCGCGCTGCCGGATGTGTCGCTCCCGACGGCGTCGACGTTCTGGGTCGTGTTCGGCTTCCTCGTGGTGCTGACGGTCGGTGCTTTCCTCCGTGCCTGGACCTACCGCGCACCGTCGCTGTGGCTCGTCATCGCCTTCAGCGTGCTGGCCGTCTTCGGCTTCCTCGTCTGGGCCTCGGCCGGCGGACTCGTGCCTGTGACCAGTCTGCTGTTCGGTGCGGTCTCGCTCTCCGTGCCCCTGGTGTTCGGTGCACTCGGCGGCGTCATCGGGGAGCGCGCCGGTGTCGTGAACGTCGCGATCGAGGGACAGCTGCTCCTCGGTGCGTTCTCCGCGGCGCTTCTCTCGAGCATCACCGGCAACCCGTTCGTGGGTCTGGTCGGTGCGATGATCGGCGGCGTCCTCGTGGCGAGCGTCCTCGCGGCATTCGCGATCAAGTACCTCGTCGAGCAGGTCATCGTCGGTGTGGTGCTCAACGTGCTCGTCACCGGTCTCACGGGCTTCCTCTACGGCGCGCTGCTCGCGCCCAATGAAGCAGCCCTCAACCGCCCGGCGCGCTTCCCGCGCGTCGAGATCCCGGTGCTCAGTGACATCCCGATCATCGGACCGGTGCTGTTCAACCAGACGTTCATCGGGTACCTGATGTTCATCACCGTCGCCGTGGTGGCGTGGGGTCTGTACCGCACGCGCTGGGGTCTGCGGCTGCGTGCCGTCGGCGAGCACCCGCAGGCGGCCGACACGGTGGGCATCAAGGTGAACCTGACCCGGTTCTGGAACGTGCTGCTGGCCGGCGCGATCGCGGGCATGGGCGGCGCGTACTTCACACTCGTCTCGGTGCCGCAGTTCGGCAAGGACATGACAGCCGGTCTCGGCTTCATCGCCCTCGCGGCAGTGATCTTCGGCCGCTGGGACCCGATCCGCGCGACGCTCGCGGCGCTGCTGTTCGGCTTCGCCACCAACCTGCAGAACCTGCTGTCGATCCTGAAGACGCCGATCCCCGGCGAGTTCATGCTGATGCTGCCGTACGTGGTGACGCTGCTGGCGGTCGCCGGGTTCGCGGGCCAGATCAAGGCGCCTGCCGCCGACGGCAAGCCGTACATCAAGTCATAGCCCGGCCGGAGGAGAGAAGCATCGCAATGACGGACATCGACTGGGATGAACTGCGCCAGGTCGCGACCGATGCCATGACGAAGGCGTACGCGCCGTACTCGCGCTATCGCGTGGGTGCTGCCGCACTCGTCGGCGACGGTCGGATCGTGGCCGGCTGCAACGTCGAGAACGCGTCGTACGGCGTGACGCTGTGCGCGGAGTGCGCTCTGGTCGGCGACCTGCACATGTCGGGCGGCGGTCAGCTCGTCGCCTTCGTGTGCGTGAACAACGAGGGGCAGACGATCATGCCGTGCGGACGCTGCCGCCAGCTGCTGTTCGAGCATGCGATGCCCGGGATGCTGTTGGAGACGGTCTCCGGCATCCGCACGATCGACGAGGTGCTGCCCGATGCGTTCGGGCCGCGCGACCTGGAGGAAGCACGATGACCGCTGGACAGGCTCAGGGAGCTATCGAACCGTTCGACGCGATCGATGTGATCCGCGCCAAGCGCGACGGCGGTGCGGTGCCAGAGCCGGCGCTGCGCTGGATGGTCGACGCCTACACCCGCGGTTATGTCTCGGACGCGCAGATGGCATCGTTCGCGATGGCGATCTTCCAGCGCGGCATGGAGCGCGACGAGATCCGGGTGCTGACGGATGCGATGATCGCGTCGGGGGAGCGGATGAGCTTCGCCTCGCTCGGCAAGCGCACGGTCGACAAGCACTCCACGGGTGGCGTCGGCGACAAGATCACGCTGCCGCTGGCGCCTCTGGTGGCATCCTTCGGCGTGGCGGTGCCGCAGTTGAGCGGTCGCGGTCTCGGACACACCGGTGGCACGCTCGACAAGCTCGAGTCGATCCCCGGCTGGCGTGCGGCTCTCAGCAACGAGGAGATGTTCGCGCAGATGCAGGGCGATGTGGGTGCGGTCATCTGCGCCGCCGGCTCCGGGCTCGCTCCCGCCGACAAGAAGCTGTACGCGCTCCGCGACGTCACCGGCACAGTGGAGGCCATCCCGCTGATCGCCTCCAGCATCATGTCGAAGAAGATCGCCGAGGGCACGGATGCGCTCGTGCTCGATGTGAAGTTCGGATCCGGTGCGTTCATGCAGGACATCGACCGTGCTCGCGAGCTGGCGCGCACGATGGTCGCCCTCGGCACCGACTCTGGCGTCGCGACGACCGCCCTGCTGACCGATATGAACGTCCCGCTCGGCCTCGCGATCGGGAACGCGAACGAGGTGCGGGAGTCGGTGGAGATCCTCGCCGGTGGCGGGCCCTCCGACGTGCGTGAGCTGACCATCGCTCTGGCGCGCGAGATGCTCGCCCTCGCCGGACAGCCGGATGCCGACGTGGAGGCGGCGCTCGACGACGGCCGCGCCATGGACACCTGGAAGGCGATGATCCGCGCGCAGGACGGCGACCCTGATGCCGAGCTGCCGACCGCGCGTGAGACCCACCAGGTGCTGGCACCGGCCGACGGCGTCGTCACGCGCATGGAGGCCCTTCCGTTCGGCGTCGCCGCCTGGCGTCTTGGTGCGGGTCGCGCCAGGGCGCAGGATCCGGTGATCTTCGAAGCGGGAATCGATCTGCACGCGAAGCCCGGCGATCGCGTCGTCGCCGGTCAGCCGCTGTTCACCCTCTCTGCCGCGGACGACGCCCGTTTCGGCCGGGCGCTCGACGCGCTCGAGGGCTCGTGGGAGATCGGGGACGAGGCGCCGGTCACCGGCCCCATCGTCCGTGAGCGCATCACCGCGTGACGTCGGACCGCTAGCCTGATCTGAGCACATCCGCGACCGAGAGGATCACCATGTCGATCGATGCGAACGGCGACGTCACGCTCCAGGGGGTCTCCCTGCGGAGCTTGCCCAAGGTGTCGCTGCACGACCACCTCGACGGCGCGCTGCGGCCCGCCACGATCATCGAGCTCGCGGATGAGATCGGACTGGACGTTCCCGAGTCGAAGCCGGCGGCCCTGGGTTCGTGGTTCGCGAAGCAGAGCGACTCGGGTTCTCTGGTCGAATACCTCAAGACGTTCGACCTCACCACAGCCGTGATGCAGACCCGGGAGGGGCTCACCCGCGTCGCGCGCGAGTTCGTGCAGGATCTCGCCGCCGACGGAGTGATCTACGGCGAGGTGCGCTGGGCGCCGGAGCAGCATCTGGCTCGCGGTCTCACGCTCGAGCAGACCGTGGAAGCCGTGCAGCAGGGTATCGAAGAGGGGGAAGACCTCGCCGACAGCTCCGGGCGCAGCATCCGAGTCGGGCAGCTCATCACCGCGATGCGTCACACCGATCGCGCGCTCGAGATCGCCGAGCTCGCGGTCGATTTCCGCGGTCGCGGTGCGGTGGGCTTCGACATCGCCGGCCCCGAGGACGGATTCCCGCCGTCGAACCACCGCAAGGCGTTCGACTATCTCGCCGAGAGCTTCTTCCCGGTCACCGTGCATGCGGGAGAGGCGGCAGGCCTGGCCTCGATCCGGTCGGCCCTGCTGGACGGACGTGCCCTGCGCCTCGGCCACGGCGTGCGCATCGCGGAGGATCTCGAGGTCATCACGCAGGAGGGCGACGAGGTGCAGGTGCAGTTCGGAGACCTCGCGCGCTGGGTGCGCGACCGTGAGATCCCGCTGGAGCTCTCGCCGTCGTCGAACCTGCAGACCGGGGCGATCGCCGCGTGGGGCGACACGATGGTGGACCACCCGTTCGACCTGCTCTATCAGCTCGGTTTCGCCGTCACCGTGAACGTCGACAATCGCACCATGAGCGCCACATCCCTCACGAGGGAACTCGCGCGGCTGGTCGAGACCTTCGAGTACGACCTCGACGACCTCGAGACGTTCCAGTTCAACGCGGCCGCTGCCGCGTTCCTGCCGGTCGAGGAGCGCGAGGAGCTCGTGGAGATGATCGCCGAAGGCTTCGACGCCTGATCATGGCTTCCGGGGGGAAGAAACGGCGTGCACGCACCGCCGTCATCGTCTGCACGGTCGCTGCGGTCGTCGTCGTCGGAGCCGGCGCTGTGGCCTTCGCGTGGCTGAACCGCACGCCGGAGAACACCGTCCCGAGGGCGCAGTCGACGACGATCGAGCATCCGCTGACGCCGGCGGAGCAGCTCGTGGCCGATGCCGATGATCCGCGCGCCTGCGCCGTCACCTTCTCGGGCGAGGGCGCTCCTGCGGATCCGATGCTCCAGTTCCAGGACGATCTCTACCAGGGACTGCCGATCCCACAGCTCGAGGGCAAGGTGTTCGCCGGCTGGTACTCGAGTGCAGCGGACGCGGGAGCCTTCACCGTCGCCGCCCGGGTGAACGGCGCAGATCCCGTCGTGTGCGCCGAACAACAGGTCGAGCTCTTCGCCGCCTGGAAGACGCCGGAGGAGAACGCCGCAGAGAAGGTGCGAGTTCCCATCCTGATGTACCACCAGTTCACAGCCAACCCCGAGGGGGAGAAGGGCTGGCTGCGCGGCAACTACGCGTACATCGGCGACTTCGACGCACAGATGAACCACATCGCGACGACGGGGTTCTACCTGCCGACGTGGGATGAGCTCAGCGCTTTCATCGACGGTCGGCTCTCGCTCCCCGCCAAGAGCGTGATCATCACCGACGACGACGCCGACCAGTCGTGGTTCGATCTGGCGGTTCCGGTCGTCGACAAGTACAAGGTGCTCAGCACGTCGTTCATGATCACGGCCTACCGGCAGGATCCGGCACCATCGATCTATGTGCAGCGTCGTTCGCACACGCACGACATGCATCAGGCCGGCGACAACGGCAAGGGCCGGATGGTCAACTGGACCGCCGACCAGATCGCCGCGGATCTCACCACCTCCGCCCAGATCCTCGGCGTGGGTCAGGTCGTGGCGTATCCCTACGGGCATTACAACGACACCACGAAGCAAGGTGTCGCTCAGGCCGGATACGAGATGGGTCGCACGATCGAGCCGGGCTACGTGACGATCGGCACCGACAAGCTGGCTCTTCCCGTCGTGCGCATCGACTACGGCATGGGTCTGGACGCGCTGGTCTCGCGCATCGGCTGAGTGCGAAGCACGCGGCAGGATGGTGCCATGCCCTCCTCGTCAGAGTCCGCCTCCGTCGTCATCGTCGGGCCGGCGTCATGGAACACGATCGTCGTGCTCGACCGGCTGCCGGAGCCGGTGCCGCACATGCAGTTCGCCGAGAGCACCTGGGAGACGGTCGGAGGAACGAGTGCGGGTAAGGCGCTCAGTCTGACCGCGCTGGGCAGGACCGTCCGGCTCCATGCCACCGCGGGGACGGACCGGGAGGGTGCACGCGTCCGTGAGGCTCTGCGGGCCGCGGCAGTGCAGGTCGACTGGCAGGACGGCGTCACCGAACGGCATCTGAACCTCATGACCCGCGAGGGCGCGCGTGTCTCGCTCTACCTCGCCACGCCGGGGGAGAGCACGGGCGTACACGACCTGAGCATGCAGGAACAGATGACAGGGGCGGATGTGGTCGTCCTCGACCTCGCCGCGGAACCCCTGCGCCTGCTGCCTCTGGCCCGGTCGACAGGGACGCCGATCTGGGTGGACGTGCACGACTACGACGGGTCGGCGGACTACCATCGGCCCTTCCTCGATGCTGCCGAGGCGGTGTTCTGCAACGCCGACAGGCTCGACGATCCGGTCGCGTTCCTCCGGTCACGCATCGCGGCGGGAGCGCGTCTGGCCGTGTGCACCCTGGGAGCGGACGGCGCCGTCGCGGTCGACGAGGACGGCACCGTGCATCGGGTGCCCGCCGAATCCGTCGAGGTCGTCGACACGAACGGTGCGGGAGACGCCTTTCTGGCAGGAGTGCTCGATGCACGTCTCGACGGAGCCGGCATCCCCGACGCCCTCCGAGCCGGAGCACGTTCCGCGGCGTCGGTGCTGCGCACGCGGCACCTGCACCCGCTGCTCGACGCTGTGCTGGGGTCCGTGCCCGACCCCGTGCTCGGGTCTGCGCGCGATCCTGAGGGGGAGTGAGGTTCAGGGCGCGAGCGGCGCGAGGAAGTCCCCGGCGAGGCGCGTGACCTGGGCATGCATGTCGTCGCTCGAGATGGTCGGGGTGCCGTCGCCGTCCTGCGGTCCGTAGTCGCCGAACGAGGCGTGTGAGGCGCCGTCGATCTCGACCATCTCTGCAGCGGTGGGCAGCTCATGCCGCGCATCCGCGATCTTCTGCGGCGTGGATAGCCCGTCCTCGCCGCCCGCCAGGCTCAGAACGGGGAGATCGCTCCCGGAGAGGTCGTTCGCGCAGTACGACGCGAACAGCACCAGCGCATCCGCGTCGGATGCGAGCTGACAGGCGCGCACGCCGCCCAACGAGTGACCACCGACGCTCCAGACATCGATGCCGGGTGCCGCGGAGGTGAACGCGTCGAGACCGCGCGGGTCGAAGAACGCCAGGTTCAGCCAGGGACGCGTGATCACGACGGTGACCCCGTCTTCGGCCAGTCCCTGCAGGATGGCCGCATACGCCCAGGGATCGACCTTGGCACCGGGGATGAACACGAGGCCGAGCTCGGAATCCCCCTCGGCAGGCGCGAGCACGATGCCTTCATCGGCGTCCGTCACCGTGATCGCCGGGTTCGCACGCACGGCCGCGAGCGGCTCCGGCTCTGCGGCCATGACGCCGATCTGAGTCCAGGCGAGCACACCACCGACGGCGAGCACCAGCACGATGGCGATGCTCCACAGCACGCGCCTCAGGATCCGGCGGGACTTCTTCTCCACGAGACAACGCTACTGCGCGCGGCGACCGGACGATGTCCGTGGCCTGGGTGGTCTCACTCCGGCGCCTCGAGTGCGTCCTTCTCGCTCCGCACGGCCGCACGGTAGGCGTCCTTGTTGACGTAGTAAGCCATCCGGTCGAGACCGAGGTAGCGATAACCACCCGTGACATCCGGCCAGGGCTTCTCGGTCACACGTCGGCGGAAGCGGGCGGCGCGTGCGGGGTCCTCCTCAGCCGCGCCCAGGTAGGCCGCGAGCAGCTCGGCCTGCTCGTAGCGACCCTGCCAGCCGATGCCGGATGCCTCGATCATGCCCATCACGTAGAGGCCGTTGAACGACGAGGGGAACGCGTTCAGGAACAGTCGGGGCGAAGCGCCTCGCCAGTGCAGGTGCTCCCGGTCGACAAACGGGTAGTCGAGGGTGTACCCGGTGGCGAGCAGCACGAGGTCGTAGTCGTCGGCACGGCCGTCGCGGAAGTGCACGGTCGCTCCGTCGAATCGGGCGACGTCGGCGCGGATCCGCAGATCACCCTGTCCGAGGTGGTTCAGGATCATGGTGTTCACGATCGGATGGGCCTCGTAGATGCGGTAGTCCGGCTTCGGGAACCCGAACCGCACGGGGTCGCCGGTGAAGGCACGGAGCACTCGGCTGTCGAGGGCCTGCTTGATCCTGGCGGGGAGCGGACGCCCCTGGTTCAGGGTGTCGCTCGGTCTTCCGAACAGGTATCGCGGCACGAAGTAGTAGCCACGCCGAACGCTCATGTCGACCGACAGTGCGTGGTGCACGGCGTCGACCGCGATATCGCAGCCGGAATTGCCCGCGCCGACCAGCAGCACCCGCCTGGACCTCAGCTGTTCCGGCGACCTGTACGCGCTCGTGTGCAGCAGCTCGCCCGTGAACTCGCCGGGGAAGGAGGGAACGTTCGGCCGGGCGAGCGTCCCGTTCGCGAGCACGACACCTCTGTACCACCGTGTCTCGACGCCATCGGGACCCGCGCTCGCGAGATCCCATCCGCCGTCGCGCGGTTCGAGGCGGGTCACGGTCGTGTCGAACCGGAACAGAGCGGTGAGCTCGAAGCGGGCCGCATAGTCCTCGAAGTACGTCTTGACCACTCGATGACCCGGGTAGTCGACCGACGAGCGCATCGGGAACTCGGCAAACTCCGTCGTGGTGCGCGAGGAGATCAGGTGCGCGGATTCATACATCGTGCTGCGGGGATTCTCGATGTCCCACAGCCCGCCGACGCCGTGCGAGGCCTCATAGCCGTCCACGCCGATGCCGCGCTTCTGCAGTGCTCGGGCAGCGGCGAGGCCCGACGGTCCCGCGCCGATCACGGCATATCCGTTCATGTGGCTCCCGAACCTCACTGTCCTCCCGCACGCCGTCGTGTCGAGAAACGCCCCCGCCCACCGATGGTATCGGCAGACGGGGGCGTCTCTGAGCGAGGCGTCAGACAGCGCCCAGCTGCTGTTGCCGGGCGGCGACGGCATCGCGGATCAGCGGGAACAGCGGGTGCTCCGGGTCGAGGCCCGTCGTGCTGGTGGTGAACGCGGCGGGGTCCGTTGTGCGGAGCAGCTGCTGCAGCTCGACGGACTGCTCGTCGGCGGGGTCGTCGAACTCGAGTGCTGCTGACACGGCGGCGACGAGCGCCTCGGCAGGAAGCCCCCGTTCCGCCGCCATGGCGGCTGGGCCCACGAAGCGCTCATGCCGTGAGATCTTCCGCAGCGGCTGACGCCCGACGCGCTGCACGGTGTCGACGAGCGCGGGGTTGCGGAAGCGTTCGAGGATCGTCGCACGGTAGTCGGCGAGGTCTGCCGGGTCGAGCCCGTGCTCGGCCACCAGGACGGCCGATGTCTCCTCGAGAGCTGCAGAGACGCTCGCCGCGATGGCCGGGTCGGCGAGGGCGTCCGAGATGCGCTCGATGCCCGCACGCGCTCCGAAGTACGCGGTCGCCGCATGGCCCGTGTTCACCGTGAACAGCTTGCGCTCGATGTACGGCGCCAGGTCCTCGACGAAGTGCGCACCGGGAATGTTCGGCAGCTCGCCGCCGAAGGGGCCCGACTCGATGGCCCACTCGAAGTAGGGCTCGACCGTCACGTCCACGCCCGATCCCTCCGGCTGCGCCGGGACGATGCGGTCCACGGCCGTGTTGGCGAACACCGCACGTGCGAGCAGCGTCTCGGCATCGTCGCCCGCCGCAGCGACGACCTCCCGCCGCAGCAGGTCGGTGGCTCCGATCGCGTTCTCGCACGCCATCACCTGCAGCGGCGCGGAGTCCGGACTGCGCAGGGCGAGTCCGGCGACGATCGAGGGCGCGACGAATCGCAGCACGGTCGGGCCCACCGCGGTCGTGACGACATCCGCGGTCGCGACCTCCTCGGCGACCGCGGCCGGATGCGTGCGACTGTTGACCGCGCGAAACCCGGTGACGACGTGATCGGTCCCTCCGGGGCCGGCCTCGTGCACGGTGTACGAGTCGACCTCGTTGATCGCATCGACCAGTGCATCTGCGACGTCCGAGAAGACCACCTCGTACCCGCCGTCGCGCAGCAGCAGCCCGACGAACCCGCGTCCGATGTTGCCCGCCCCGAAGTGGACCGCCTTCATCCTTCGTTCACCTCCGACAGGAGGGCGTAGAGCTCCTCGGGAGTCTGCGCCGCTGACAGCTTCGCGACGTCGTCCTCCTCGGAGAACAGGATCGCGATGCGGGAGAGGATCTCCAGGTGCTCGTCGCCGATGCCGGCGATGCCGATCACGAAGGTCGCGGGCTCGCCGGACCAGTCCACGCCGCCGTCGTAGCGGACGACCGACAGCGCGGAGGCGAGGATGGTGTCCTTCGCGTCGTTCGTGCCGTGCGGGATGGCCAGGCCGTTGCCCATGAACGTCGACACCGTCTCCTCACGCTGTCGCATCGCGTCGACATAGGCCGGGGTCACGGCACCGGCGGAGACGAGGATGTCCGTCGCCTCCTGCAGAGCCTCGTCTCGTGTCGCACCACCGGGATGGATGCGGACCTGATCCTGGGTGAGGACGCTCATTCTGTTTCCTTTCGCTGCTCGCGCACCATCTCGACGACTTCTTCGTAGCGGGGCGAGTTCATGAAGTTGTCCACGGAGACGTGGACCGAGTTCGGCGACTTCGCCTCGGCGCGCTCGGTGAGCTGCTGCTGCGTGATGACGACGTCAGCCGTCCCGTCGAGGTTGGCGATCGCCTGGTTGGTGACCGTGATGTCCTCGATGCCGGCCTTCTTGAGCTTGTTGCGCAGCACGCTCGCGCCCATGGCGGACGAGCCCATCCCGGCATCGCAGGCGAACACGATCCGCTCGATCGGTGCCGAGATCACGGTCGCGCTCGTGGCGGGCGCGGCCTCCGGCGCCGCGGACGCCGTCGACGTGCGCAGTGCGTCCATCGCGGCGGACGACTTGCCCTTGTTGGCTTCGGTCTGCGCGATCGCGGCGCCGAAGGTGTCACCCTCGGCCTCGAGGTCGCGCTTGCGGGATGCCCGCAGGATCACACCGGTGATGAGGAAGGTCACGGTCGCCGCGACGATGACGGAGAGGTAGACGACCAGGAGGTTGCCGACGCCAGGGCCGATGGCGGCAGCGGTCACGGCGATGATGCTTCCCGGAGCTGCGGGGAAGGCGAGGCCCCCGCCGAGGACCATGTTCGTCGTGACACCGGCCGCGCCACCGGCGATGAGCGCGAGGATGGTGGTCGGCTTGCTCAGGGCGTAGGGGAAGTAGATCTCGTGGATGCCACCGAAGAACTGGATGATCGCCGCTCCCGGAGCCGAGGCCTTCGCCGCGCCGACGCCGAAGAACGTGAACGCGAGGAGCAGACCGAGGCCGGGGCCGGGGTTCGCCTCGATGAGGAACAGGATGGACTTGCCGGTCTCGGTCGCCTGCTCGATGCCGAGCGGGGTGAACACGCCGTGGTTGATGGCGTTGTTCAGGAACAGCACCTTCGCGGGCTCGACGATGATCGATACGAGCGGAAGCAGCTGCAGCGAGACCAGCCAGTCGACAGCGGCACCGAGCGCGGCGCTGATGCCGAGCATCACGGGGCCGAAGGCGAAGAAGCCGAAGATCGCCAGGATCATGCCGAGGATTCCGGCCGAGAAGTTGTTGACCAGCATCTCGAAGCCGGGCTTGATCTTGCCGTCCCACAGCCGGTCGACCTGCTTCATGACCCAGGCGGCGAGGGGACCCATGATCATGGCGCCGAGGAACATCGGGATGTTCGTGCCGACGATCACGCCGACCGTTGCGATCGACGCGACCACGCCTCCGCGCTCACCGTAGACCATGCGGCCTGCGGTGTTCGCGATCAGCAGCGGGAGCAGGTACGTCACCATCGGACCGACCAGGCCCACGTAGGCGAGGATGTTGCCGTCAGCACCTTCCGCCACGGCGGTCATGGCACCCTGCCAGCCGATGATGACGGAGTCTCCACCACCGCCGAGGATCTCGGACACGCCGGCCCAGTGCCAGCCGAACGGGCTCTCCGCGCCGAAGAACCCCTTCGGGATGAACAACATCGTGATGAAGCCCCAGGCGATGAAGGCCGCGATGTTGGGCATGATCATGCCCGAGAGGAATGTGCCGAAGCGCTGCACTCCTACGCGCAGGCCGCCGGGTCTGGTGGCGGCAGGTGACGTCGTCGTCATGATGTCGTCTCTTTCTTGTGGAGGGGGAGTTCCGCGGCGAGGGCTGCCACGGCGTTTCGGGCGGAGGAGGCATCGTCGGCGGCCAGGGCGGCCTGGGCGAGACTCCGCGCCTCGGACGGGGTGCGCGCGGACAGCGCGTGACGGACATCGGCGAGGGCGGACGGCGCCATCGACAGGCTGGTCGCGCCGAGACCGACCAGCACCACGGCGAGCAGCGGGTCGGCTGCGGCCTCGCCGCAGATGCCGACGGGTTTGCCGAGGCGGGTGCCGGCATCGCCCACCTCGCGCACGAGGCGGAGGACGGCCGGGTGCCAGGGGTCCTGGAATCCAGCGACGGAACCGAGCATGCGGTCGGCCGCCATCGTGTACTGCGTGAGGTCGTTGGTGCCGATCGAGGCGAAGTCGGCGTGCGCGAGGACGCGATCGGCGAGCAGTGCGCTCGCCGGGATCTCGACCATCACCCCGGCGGTCTTCAGCCCGTACTCGCGGGCGAGCCCTGTGAAGTAGATCGTCTCCTCGACCGTGGCCACCATGGGGGCCATCACCCAGAGGTCGGCCTCGGTCACGGCGTCGGCCTCGGCGAGTGCGGTGAGCTGCTCCCGGAGGATGTCCTCGCTGGCGCGCAGCGCCCGCAGACCTCTGAGTCCGAGTGCCGGGTTCTCCTCGTGTGCGTCGTTCAGGAAAGCCAGCGGCTTGTCGGCACCGGCGTCGAGCATCCGCACCACGACCTTCTTGCCGGGGAAGGCCGCCAGCAGCTCGCGATACGACTCGCGCTGCTGTGCGATGGTGGGCGCCTGCGCGGAGGAGAGGAACAGGAACTCGGTGCGGAACAGCCCGACGCCCTCGGCCCCCCGAGCGACCGCGTCGGCCGCATCTGCAGGCTTCCCCAGATTCGCGAGCAGCGCGACAGGCGTGCCGTCGGCGAGAGCGCCGGGAGTAAGTGGGGCCGCGTCGGCCGACCGTCGAGCGGCGGCGCGCTCGGTGGCGCGAGCCATCTCGTCGTCCGTCGGTTCGCGCGTGACCACGCCGCCCGCTGCATCGACGATCACGGTCTCGCCGGTGGTGAGCACGTCGCCGTCGGCGACGCCGACGATCGCGACGATGCCCTTCTCCCTGGCGAGGATCGCCGTGTGCGAGGTCGGGCCGCCGTCGGTGGTGATCAGCGCGAGGACCTGATCCAGGTCGAGGAGTGCGGTGTCCGCCGGCGCGAGATCACGGGCGACCAACACGAACGGGTGCCCCGGGTTCGGGACTCCGGGGGCGTCGACGCCGCGGAGGTGCGCGAGCACCCGCTGCGCGATGTCGTCGAGGTCTGCGGCACGCTCACCGAGGTAGCCGCCGACCGCCTCGAGGGTGGCGCGGAACCCTGCGAACGCGTCGTGCACGGCCCACTCGGCCGTCGCGCCCGCATCGATCCGAGTGTCGACCTCGTCCTGGAGGGTGGGGTCCTCGGCGATCATGGCCTGTGCCTCGAGGACCTCCTGCGCCGATCCTCCTGCGGCTTCGCCACGCTCGTTCAGCTCCTTCGCGACGGCCGAGACGGCGTCACGGACCCTGGCTCGTTCGGCGTCCGCGCCCGCGATGCTCGGCGTGTTCTCGGGAGCCGGCATCGCCTCGGCCATGCGGACGATCGGTCCCTGGGCGACGCCGAGACCGATCCCCACCCCGCGCAGCTCGCTCATCCGGCGGCGTCCTGGTCGTGGTCGGTGGTGAGCAGCTCGGTGAGGGTGTCGAGCACCTTCTCCGCGCCGTCACCGTCCGCGGTCAGCGTGACGTAGTCGCCGTGTTCGATGGCCAGGGCGATGACGCCGAGGATGCTCGCCGCGTTGACCGGCTTCCCGGAGTCCTTCGCGATCGTCACGGGGATGCCTGACTCCTTCGCCGCCTGCGCGAAGAGCTTCGCGGGGCGAGCGTGCAGTCCATGCGAGGAGCCGATCCGGACGGTGCGGGTGGCGGTCATGATGTTCCTTTCGGGGTTTCGCCGACGGCGAGGATCGCACGGGCGAGGACGAGCGTGCGCGAGCCGTCGAGATCGGAGAAGACGTCCTCCGGGAGCACGGCGACGGGCGCGCTCGCACTCTCGCGGATCGCATCGAGTCGGTCGCCGAGGTGCGGGCCGACCAGGATCAGGTCGTGGTCGGAGCCGGAGGCGGTGCTCTCCAGGCCGGCAGATGCCTCCCAGTCGAGACCGGCGAGGGCGGCGGCACGGCGAAGTCGTTGCGCGACGAACGTGCTCGATGCTCCCGCACCGCACACCACGAGGATCCTCATCGATGCCACCTTTCCTGAGAACAGTCTGGGAACGAAGCGGGGGTGCGCGCCAACACGTTCCTTTCCGCCCCTGCGGAACGGCGCCTTCCGCCCCGAGGTGCCGACCACCTGACATCATGGAGAACACGTCGAGACGGTGCGGTCAGCACGCGGGAGGGGAGGATCATGTCGCGCCAGCGTCAGGACCAGCTTCTCGCGACGCTGCTGCGTCAAGAGGGATGGGCGACGGCTGCGAGCCTCGCCGACCTCATGGGCGTCACCCCGCGCAGCATCCGCTCCTATGTGGCGGCGCTGAACGCCCGCACTCCCGGAGCCGCCGTCATCGAGTCGGGCCCTGCGGGCTATCGTGCCGGATCCGGTGCATGGGGCGCGATGCGCATGCGCCAGAGCGGAGACTCCGCGCCTCGCGATCGCCTGCACACCCTGGTACGACTCCTGCTCGATCAGCCGGCGGGGATCGACGTGTTCGACACCGCGGAGGACCTGCACGTCAGTGAAGCGACGCTCGAAGCGGATCTGGTGCGCGTGCGCGGCCTGCTCGACGGCACCGAGCTGACACTCGAGCGCGAGCGCGAGAACGTGCGGCTGCGCGGCAACGAGACGGCGCAGCGACGTCTGCTCAGCAGGCTTGCCCACGACGAGATGGATGACGCCTCGTTCCATCCGGAGACCTTCCGCCGGGCACTGTCTGGATCGGCCGTGGACGCCGGTGCGGTCGGCCCCTTCAAGTCGGCGCTGGTGCGCGAGCTGGGTGAGCTCGGCTACTACGTGAACGAGCTCGCGATCTCCGACGTGCTGCTGCATATCGCGATCGCTGCGGAGCGGGTCGCCGCAGGGCACACCCTCGAATCCGCGCCGGCCGGCACCCGCGAGGAGATCCCGCGCGTGGGGACGGTCATCGCCCGCCTGGCTTTCGAGCACTTCGCAGTGGTCCTCGGCGATGGCGACAGCGGCCACCTCGCGTCCCTCGTGCTGACGCGCATCGTCGCGCCGGGGGAAGCCACGACACGCGAAGTCGCCCGCAGCGGTGTGGACCCCCTGGTCGAGGCCGCCGTGCGTGCGGAGATCGCGCGAGCAGCCGAGGACTTCCAGGTCGACCTGGTCGACGAGACCTTCGTCCTGCGTCTCGCCCTGCACGTGCAGAATCTGCTGCGGCGGGCGGAGGAGAGCGCCCTCACGCGAAACCCGCTCACCCGGTCGCTGAAGGCGACGTACCCGATGATCTTCGAGGTGGCCGTCTCGATCGCGAGCGGGCTGCACGACCGCGTGGGCACGCCGATCCACGATGACGAGATCGCCTACATCGCCATGCATGTGGGTGGCCGTCTCGAACGCAGCCGCAAGGCGGAGTCCATCCTCACCGCCACGATCGTCTGCCCGGGGTATCACGAGCTGCACGAGCTGCTCCGGTCCAGTGTCGACCGTTCGCTGGGCTCGGCCATCGAGGTGACCACCGTGGTCACGAACGTCGACCCCGACTGGGCCTCGTTCGATACCGACCTCGTGCTCAGCACCATCGAACCCGGGTCCTCCGGCGACCGCTTCGTACGCATCCAGCCGTTCCTGACCGACGCCGACGTCGACCGCATCCAGCAGGCGGCTGCCCGGGTGCGTAGGGGACGGCGTCTGACCCGCCTCCGCGGCGAGCTCGCCCGCTACTTCCTCGCCGACGCCTACATCTTCCCCCTGCCGGACGAGGGGGAGGAGGCGATCATCCGGCGTCTGGGCGGTCTTCTGGTGCAGTCGGGCCTCATCGGCGAGGACTACATCGAGAACACCATCGTGCGGGAGCGGATGTCATCGACCGCCTTCACGGACGCGCTCGCCGTGCCGCATGCGCTCCAGATGACGGCGACCCGCACCGCCATCGCCATCGGCGTCGCCGACGGTTCAGCGGCCTGGGGCGGAGGCCGCGTGCAGGTGGTCGCCCTCGCGGCGTTCAGCGAGAGCGACCGTGCGGCCTTCCAGACCGTGTTCGAGCAGCTCGTCGAGGTGTTCAGCGAGCGCGAGAGCGTTCAGCGGATCGTGCGGAAGGGGACGACTTTCGAGGCGTTCCTGGACGAGCTCGTGGCCGTGATCGACGGCTGAGGGCCGCGTTCAGGAATCGGGGGCCAGGACCGCCTCGAGCTGATCCAGGACGGCTTCGGACGTCGGAGACGGTGCGGTCTCGATCTCGACGGGATCTCCTGTCGCGATCCCGAGGTCCATCACGGCCAGCACGCTGCTCAGATCGACGGTCGTGCCGTCGGCCGTGCGGAGGGTGACCGGAGACCCGTGCGACTGCGCGAGTCGCACGAGCTCGGCCACCGGACGGGCATGCACGCCGTTGTGTGCGCTGACGATGAGGCGTCGGACGGGCATGCTCAGGAACGTTCGTCGAGCAGGGTGCGCACCCCGGCTTCGAGTTCGGCGACGGCCTCCCGCGCGCGCTCCGCGGAGTCCGCCTTCGCGTCGATGTAGACCTTCAGCTTCGGCTCGGTGCCGCTGGGACGCACGATCACGCGAGACCCGTCGGTCAGCCGGTAGCGCAGCACGTCGCCGGACGGCTGTCCCTGACCCGCCTGCAGCAGATCCTCGGCCGAGGCGATCGACCGACCGGCGATGTGCGTCGGGGGGAGCGTGCGCAGGGCGAGCATCACGGTGCCGATGATCGAGAGGTCGTCGACGCGCACCGACACCTGACCGCTGGCGAAGTGCCCGTAGGTCTCGCCGAGCTCGTCGAGCAGGTCGGCGAGGGTGGCTCCGCGATCGCGTGCCTCGGCCGCGAGGCCCAGGACGGCGACGGCGGCGGAAACCCCGTCCTTGTCGCGCACGGTCTCCGGGTTCACGAGGTAGCCCAGGGCCTCTTCGAAACCGAAGACGATGCCGGGGGCGCGCGAGATCCATTTGAAGCCCGTGAGGGTCTCGTGGAAGTCGAGTCCATGATGGGTCGCGACGGCGCCGAGCCCCGGAGAGGAGACGAGCGAGCACGCGAGCGATGCCCCCGGTGTGCCCGCCGCAGCACGCGCTGCCCTCGCGCCGAGCAGGAGTCCGACCTCGTTGCCGGTGAGGCGACGCCAGCCGCCTTCTGCCGAGTCGTCGGGAATCGCGACGGCCAGGCGGTCCGCGTCGGGGTCGTTGGCCAGGATGAAGTCCGCCTTGACGCGGCGGGCCCTCGCGAAGGCGAGATCCATGGCGCCGGGCTCCTCCGGGTTGGGGAAGGACACGGTGCGGAAGGTGGCATCGGGGGTGAGCTGCTCGTCGACCACGAACGGCTGCGGGTAGCCGGCGTCCTTCACGATGCGGGACAGCGTCTCCCAACCCACGCCGTGCATCGCCGTGTACACCCAGCGCATCCCGGTGGTACCTGCGGGAGCGGGGGCCACCGCGGCGGTCGCTGCGATGTACGCCTCGACGACGTCCTCTCCTGCGGTCTCGTACTCCGTGGAGCGCGGAAGCGCCGTCACCGGTCCCGCATCCGCGGTGCGCTGGATATGCGCGGCGATCTCCGCGTCCGCAGGTGCGACGATCTGGGAGCCCTGATCGGCGCCGCCCAGATAGACCTTGTACCCGTTGTCGTTCGGCGGGTTGTGGCTCGCCGTTACCATCACGCCGGCGTCGGCACCCAGGTGGCGCACGGCGAACGCGAGGACGGGGGTGGGGAGCAGGCGGGGGAGCAGGATCGCGCGCAGTCCCGCTCCCGCGAACAGCTCGGCGGAGTCCGTCGCGAACACGCGGGAGTTGCGACGCCCGTCGTAGCCGATCACGACCGTCGGCGTCTGGCCGTTGGACTTCTCTCGCAGGTAGGCGGCGAACCCCGCCGCTGCCTGGGCCACGAGCACCCTGTTCATCCGGTTGCTCCCGGCGCCGAGCTCACCACGCAAGCCCGCTGTGCCGAAGGCGAGACGCGTGCGGAAACGGTCGTCCAGATCGGCGATCGCACCTTCGTCACCGGTTGCGGCGCGGGTGATCACGCCGGCGAGCTCGTCGCGGGTCTCGTGGTCGGGGTCCTGGCGCAGCCAAGCGCGGGCCTGGGCGAGACGGTCCTCGTTCACAGGGCCTCGACCACCCTGGCCAGGAGCGCGGAGATCACGGGCTCAGCCTCGCGTCCTGCTTCGATCACCTCGGCATGGCTGAGCGGGGTCTGCTGGATGCCCGCGGCGAGATTGGTGATCAGGGAGAAGCCGAGGATCTCCATGCCGGCCTCACGGGCCGCGATCGCCTCGAGCGCGGTGGACATCCCGACGATGTGGCCGCCGATGTGCTTCGCCATCTGCACCTCCGCCGGAGTCTCGTAGTGGGGCCCGCGGAACTGCGTGTAGACGCCCTCGTCGAGCGCCGGGTCGATCGAGCGGGCGATGTCGCGAAGGCGCTTCGAGTAGAGGTCGGTGAGGTCGACGAACGTGGCGCCTTCGAGCGGCGAATCGGCCGTGAGGTTGATGTGATCGCTGATCAGCACGGGCTGGCCGGGAGTCCAGGTCTCGCGGATGCCGCCCGCTCCGTTCGTGAGCACCATGATCTTCGCGCCCGTCGCGGCGGCGGTGCGGACGCTGTGCACCACGCGGCGCACGCCGTGGGCCTCGTAGTAGTGCGTGCGTGCACCGATGACCAGGACGTTCTTGCCGCCGGGCGTGCGGATGCTGCGGAGCGTCCCGACGTGGCCCTCGAGCGCGGGCTTCGAGAATCCGGTGACCTCGGTCGCGGGAATCGTCGCCACGGTCTCGCCGATGATGTCGGCGGCCTTGCCCCAGCCGCTGCCGAGGGTGAGGGCGATGTCATGGCTCTCGACGCCGGTCAGACGGGCGATGTCGGCGGCGGCCTGCGCGGCCACCTCGAACGGGTTCGCGGTCGGGTCGTCGAGGGGGTTGCTGTGCGTTACGGGCATGGATCCACTCTAGGAAGGTGCAGGCTCGGGTGCCAGGATTGCGCGAGAATGGATTCCATGTCTTCCACCACTTTCGAGCGCACTCAGCGCGTCGCCGTGCTCGGCGGCGGTCCCGGCGGCTACGAGGCGGCCCTCGCGGCAGCCCAGTTGGGTGCCGAGGTCACCCTGGTCGAGCGGGTGGGGGTCGGCGGATCAGCCGTGCTCACCGACGTCGTGCCTTCGAAGAGCCTGATCGCCACCGCGGATGCGGCCGTCGCCATCTCCGAGGCCAGTGATCTCGGTGTGAACTTCTACGCCAAGGGCGACCACTCCCGCCCCCTGAAGCCGGAGATCGCGATCAACCTCGCCGCCGTGAACAAGCGCCTCGTGGCTCTCGCGGGTCAGCAGTCCGAGGACATGCGCGCGACGCTCCTCGAGGCCGGCGTGCGCATCCTGTCCGGTCACGGACGCCTCGAGGGCCCCACGGCGATCGTCGTCTCGACGGGCCAGGGCGGCACCGACTTCGACCGGGTCGAGGCCGACACCATCGTCGTCGCCGTCGGCGCCTCGCCGCGCGAGCTGGATTCCGCGAAGCCCGACGGCAAGCGCATCCTGACGTGGACGCAGCTGTACGACATGAAGGCTCTCCCCGAGCACCTCATCGTGGTCGGATCCGGTGTGACCGGAGCGGAGTTCGCCTCCGCGTACATGAACCTCGGCGCCAAGGTGACTCTGATCTCCAGCCGCGAGCAGGTGCTCCCCGGCGAGGACAAGGACGCGGCCGCCGTGCTGGAGAAGGTCTTCAAGCGTGGCGGCATGCAGGTGCTCTCCAAGTCGCGCGCCGACAAGGTCGAGGTCACGGGTGACGGAGTGACCGTCACGCTGTCCGATGGGCGCACGGTCGAGGGCAGCCACTGCCTCATGGCCGTCGGTTCCATCCCGAACACGGCGGGCATCGGTCTCGAGGAGGCCGGCGTCGAGCTCGACGACTCCGGGCACGTCAGGGTGAACAAGGTCGCGCGCACCTCGGTCCCCAACGTGTACGCGGTGGGTGACTGCACGAACTTCTTCCCGTTGGCGTCCGTCGCATCGATGCAGGGCCGCACCGCGGTGTTCCACGCGCTCGGCGACATCGTGATCCCGTTGGAGCTGATCAAGATCACTTCCAACATCTTCACCGCGCCCGAGATCGCGACGGTCGGCTACGGAGTCAAGGACGTCGAGGACGGCGTCGCGGACGGCATGGTCTACAAGCTTCCTCTCGCGGCGAACCCGCGCGCGAAGATGATGGGCATCAAGGACGGCTTCGTGAAGCTCATCGCACGGAAGGGCTCCGGCACGGTGATCGGCGGTGTGATCGTCGCTCCGAAGGCCTCGGAGCTGATCTATCCGATCGCGGTCGCCGTCGAGCGTCGCCTCACGGTCGATCAGGTCTCGCGCGTCTTCGCTGCGTACCCCTCGCTGTCGAGCAGCATCACCGACGCGAGCAGGGCGATGCACCTGGTGAACATCTCGTAGCCCCTGCAGGTACGGCAAAGGCGCCCCACCGTAGTGGGGCGCCTTTGCCGTACCAGCGGGACGATCAGCTGATCGTGAGCAGCTGATGTCCTGCGGAGACCGTGGCGCCGGCGTCCGCGTTGATGTTGCCGACGACGCCGTCCTTGTGCGCCTGCAGCGGCTGCTCCATCTTCATGGCCTCGAGCACGACGACCAGGTCGCCCTTGACGACCTGCTGTCCGTCGGCGACCGCGATCTTGACGACCGTCGCCTGCATGGGCGACTTCACGGCGTCGCCGGATGCTCCCGCGTTGGCCGTGGTGGCGTGGCTGCGACGCGACGGCGGAACCGCTGCCGGGCGCCCTGCCGTGCCGGCGGCGACGGCGACGCGGTCGGGGAGGCTCACCTCGAGGCGCTTGCCCGAGACCTCGACCACGACCGTGTGCCGGGCCTCGGCGGCCGTGGGCGCCTCGAGCTCTCCGTCCCACGCGGGGATGTCGTTGACGAACTCTGTCTCGATCCAGCGGGTGAAGATGCCGAAGTCGCCGTTCTCCGCCGTGAACGCGGGGTCGCGCACGACCTTGCGGTGGAACGGGATGACGGTGGGAAGGCCTGCCACCTCGAACTCGTCGAGGGCGCGGCGCGAGCGCTCGAGCGCTTCTGCCCTGTCCTTGCCGGTCACGATGATCTTCGCCAGCAGGGAGTCGAAGGCGCCGGAGACCGAGTCGCCCGCAGTGACACCCGAATCCAGGCGGATGCCTGGGCCGCCGAAGGTCTTGAAGACGTGGATCGGGCCCGGCTGCGGCAGGAATCCGCGACCGGGGTCCTCGCCGTTGATGCGGAACTCGATCGAGTGGCCCTGCGGCTTCGGGTCGTCGTAGTCGATGGTGCCGCCGGCCGCGATGCGGAACTGCTCACGCACCAGGTCGATGCCGGTGACCTCTTCGGAGACCGGGTGCTCGACCTGCAGACGCGTGTTCACCTCGAGGAACGAGACCGTGCCGTCGGCGCCGATGAGGAACTCGCAGGTTCCGGCGCCGACATAGCCGACCTCCTTGAGGATGGCCTTGGATGCGGCGTACAGGAGGTCGTTCTGCTCCTGCGTGAGGAACGGAGCCGGCGCCTCCTCGACGAGCTTCTGGTGACGGCGCTGCAGGGAGCAGTCGCGTGTGGAGATGACGACCACGTTGCCCTGCGCGTCGGCCAGGCACTGCGTCTCGACGTGGCGCGGCTTGTCGAGGTACTTCTCGACGAAGCACTCGCCGCGGCCGAAGGCGGCGACGGCCTCGCGCGTGGCGGACTCGAAGAGCTCGGCGACCTCGTCGAGCTCACGCGCGACCTTGAGGCCGCGCCCGCCACCGCCGTATGCCGCCTTGATGGCGATCGGCAGGCCGAACTCCTTCGCGAAGGCGATGACCTCGTCGGCACCTTCGACCGGTCCCGGCGTTCCGGGGGCGAGGGGTGCGCCGACCTTCTCGGCCACGTGACGCGCGGTCACCTTGTCGCCGAGGGCTTCGATCGCCTCGGGGGAGGGGCCGATCCAGGTCATCCCCGCATCGATGATGGCGCGGGCGAACTCGGCGTTCTCGGCGAGGAAGCCGTAGCCGGGGTGCACGGCGTCGGCACCGGCGCGGCGGGCGATCGAGAGGATCTTCTCGATCTGGAGGTAGGTCTCGGCGCTGGTCGAGCCGCCGAGGGCATAGGCCTCGTCGGCGAGGCGGGTGTGCAGGGCGTCGCGATCCTGGTCGGCGTAGACGGCGACCGAGGCGATCCCGGAGTCACGGGCGGCGCGGATGATGCGGACGGCGATCTCGCCGCGGTTGGCGATGAGCACCTTGGCGATAGCAGGCATGCTTGTCAGCCTAGCGAGAACGACCCCGATCCCTTTGACGACTCCCCACAAGAAAGTCGGGAAAACGTGGAGGGGAGTCTACGACCAGAGGTCGGTCCAACGAACACCGAGCTCCGCGGCGAGGCGGCGCACCGTCGACAGGGACATGCCGACGACGGTCGACGGGTCGCCCTCTACACGCGTGATGAAGGCGCCGCCCAGGCTGTCGACGGTGAAGGCTCCCGCCACGAGCAGCGGTTCCCCTGAAGCGACGTACGCGGCGATCTCGGCGTCCGTCACGTCGGAGGCGAAGGTCACGGCGGCCTCGGCGACGGCGGTGGCTTCCCGGGGCTCGGCGCCGGGGGCCACGCGGAAGACGGAATGGCCGGAGTGCAGGATGCCCGTCGCTCCGCGCATCTCTCGCCAGCGCCTGGTCGCCTCTTCCGGGGTGTACGGCTTGCCGTAGACGCGCCCGCCGAGCTCGAACATCGAGTCGCCGCCGATCACCAGGCCGTCGAAGCCCCCGTCCTCGACGAGACTCTGCGCCACGGCGGAGGCCTTCGCTCGAGCGAGCAGCAGCACCAGCTCCTCGGGAGGAAGCGGCGCGCCCCGCTCCGCCTCCGCAGCGGCGGCGACGGCGTCCTCGTCCACGTCCGGAGACAGTGTGAGCGGCTCGATGCCCGCCTGGCGCAGCAGCATGAGTCGGGCGGGTGAGGTGGAGGCGAGGCAGACGCGCATGTCCACCACCGTATCCTCGAAGGATGACTTCCTCCCCAGCCGACGTGCTCGAACTCGACATCACCGGCATCGCGCACGGGGGCACGTTCATCGCCCGCCACGAGGGGCGCGTGGTCTTCGTGTCCGATGCCGTCCCCGGTGAGCGCGTCCGTGCCCGCCTGATCGCTCCGCAGGAAGGGGCCGACGCCGACACCCGAAGCTTCTGGAGGGCCGAGACGATCGAGGTGTTGGAAGCGTCGGAGCACCGCCGCCCCCACATCTGGGCTGAAGCCGACGTATCCCGTGACCCCGTCGATCGTCCGGGCGGCGCCGACCTCGGGCACATCGATCTCGACCACCAGCGTGAGCTCAAGCGACGCGTGCTGACCGAGGCCCTCGACCGATTCGCGGGGAACGGTCTCATCGCGCCGGAGATCGAGCCCGTGGAGTCCGGAGACGGTCTCGGATGGCGCACCCGGGTCACGCTGCACGTCGACGACACGGGCACGGTCGGACCGTACGCGTCGCGCAGCCACCGCGTCGTGCCGGTCACGTCGTACCCGCTGGCGCGGCCGGCGATTGCCGCGGCGGCCCTCGCGCTGAGCGGGGAGGCTCCCGGTCGCATCGAGCTCGTGGAGCCCGCCGACGGCACCGTGCGCATCATCCGTCGCGAGGAGACCGAGCGCGCTCCGCGCGTGCAGAGGGGCTTCCGCAAGCGGCCGGCCCCCGAGGTGATCCACGAAGTGGTCAACGATCGTCGCTTCGAGGTGGACTCCACCGGCTTCTGGCAGGTCCACCCACGCGCGGCCTCGGTGCTCGACGCCGCCGTCTACGGCATCCTCGACGGTCATGTCGACGACCAGAAGACCCACTTCGACCTGTACGGCGGTGTCGGCTTGTTCGCGGCGACCCTGGCCGACCTCGGCGGCACGGAGATCGTGACGGTCGAGTCGAGCGCACGCGCCACTCAGCATGCGGCCGCGAACCTCGCCGCCCTCCAGGTGGAGGCGGTGACGGCGCGGGTCGATCGGTTCCTGGTCACGCGGAAGGGCGGAGGCCGGGCCGGCGCCGTCGTGCTCGACCCGCCTCGCGCCGGAGCAGGGCGTCAGGTGGTCGAGGCGATCCACGGGCTCGCTCCCGATGCCATCGCGTACGTCGCGTGCGACCCGGTGGCACTCGCACGTGACCTCGGCACCTTCCGCACGCTCGGGTGGAACGTCGACCGTCTTCGCGGCTTCGATCTCTTCCCCCACTCGCACCATTTCGAGGTCGTGGCGCTGCTCACCCGATGAGGGATCCACGGCCTTCCGAGGGGACTCAGTAGGCTGAGGGAATGAGCACGGTCGCACTCATCGACGATCACGAGTCCGTTCGCCTCGGCCTCGAGGCCGCGTGCGCGCGGGATTCGCAGACCGTGGTCTTCTCCGGAAGCACCGTGTCGTCGTACATCGAGTGGCGGAAGGCGTCGAAGGCCGCACCGGCGGATGTCGTCGTGCTCGACCTCACGCTCGGTGACGGCACGACCGTGACCGAGAACGTCACATCGCTCGTGAACGACGGCGCGAGCGTCGTGATCCACAGCGTGGCGGATCGTCCTGCAGCCGTGCGGGAAGCCCTCTCCGCCGGGGCCGCGGGCGTGGTGAGCAAGTCGTCCGCACTCGACGACGTGCTGGACGCGATCCGCACCGTGGCGCAGGGTGAGGCCCTCAACAACGTGGAATGGGCGAGCGCCGTCGACGGAGACCGGGCGTTCGCCGATGCGCAGCTGGCCACCCGCGAACGGGAGGTCCTCCGGCTGTACGCGACGGGTCTGCCCTTGAAGGCCGTCGCCGAGAAGCTGGGGGTCGCCTACTCGACCGCCAAGGAGAACATCACCCGCATCCGCGTGAAGT
This sequence comes from Microbacterium oxydans, assembly GCF_000956405.1. Taxonomy (GTDB): domain Bacteria; phylum Actinomycetota; class Actinomycetes; order Actinomycetales; family Microbacteriaceae; genus Microbacterium; species Microbacterium oxydans_C. Next base: position 109,631 of record NZ_JYIV01000022.1, on the reverse strand, counting down.
ACGTGGAGGTCGGGCGACCGGCACCGACGAAGGTCGACCTGCTCCGCCGGGCGATGGAGGACGGGATCGTCACGGCCGACGAGGCACTCGGTGGCCGCTGAGCCGCTGAGCATCCGCGACGCCTGGAGCAAGATTCCTTCTCCCGGCAGCACGGAGACGGCGTACGAACGCTTCACCGGCAAGCGCATGGAGCGGATCCTCGCCATCGTGGTCGCGATCGGCTCGGCTGTCCTCGGCGGACAGGCGCTGGTCTCCGCCGTGGCATCTCTGTCCAGCGCGGACACCGCACACGTCGTCACGCTGTGCGTGGTGTTCGTGCCACTGGTCGCGATGCTCGTGGCATGCCTCATCGGGCGCGGGGTGCGGACCTTCTCCGGGATCTTCGCCGTGGTCTACGTGCTGGCGCTCGCCGCATGGCCGACGGTCGTCGATCCCTCCGACAAGGGAGCGGGCGAGCAGCCGTGGATCTTCTTCCTCGTCAACGTCGGGGTCGTCGCGGCGATGCTCGCTTTCCCTTTGGCGCTGCAGTTCGCCTGGGCGGCAGGGATGCCGTTCGTCTACGGCTATGTCCGTCTCGTCCAGGGGGAGTTCTCGCGCGACTTCTGGGTGACGACCGCCTTCGACGTGTCGTTCACTCTCATCCTCGGCGTGGTGATCGTCTCGCTCGGATGGATGTTCCGTTCGGTCGCCGCCGGGGTCGACGAGGCCAGGGGACAGGCGGTCGCGTCGTATTCCACGGCTGCGGCAGCGGCTGCGGCCGAGGAGGAGCGGGCGGCGATGTCCGCTCTGATGCACGACAGCGTCCTGGCCGCTCTGATCGCCGCAGAGCGTGCCGAGGGCGAGCGCGCCAGGGAGCTGGCCGTGGCGATGGCACGGGAGGCTCTCACTCGCCTCGCGAACACCGAGGCCGCCGTCGCACAGGAGGGGAGCGACGAGCCGGTCGGAACGGGGCAGATCGTGGTCGAGCTGCGCCGGGCGCTGTCCGAACTCGGCGCGGACGCGATCGTGGAGGAGCGCGGGGGTATCGGACTCATCCCCGGACGCGCCGCCCGCGCCCTGGTGCTCGCGGCACGTCAGGCGATCGGCAACGCGGTGTCCCATGCGGGTGGACGCGGACTTCACATCATCGTCGAAGGTCACGGCGACGAGGGCATCGGCGTGACGGTCTCCGACACCGGATCGGGATTCGACGTCGAGTCGATCGGTGCCGACCGACTCGGGATCCGTGCGTCGATCTTCGCGCGCATGGCGGGAGTGGCCGGCACGGCCCACATCCTCTCCGACGAGCACGGGACGACGGTCGTCCTGGGATGGGAGCGCTCGTGAACCGCACCGTGCGGAGTGTCGCGACCTCCCTCGCCGTCGGCTTCGCGCTGTACTTCGTCGCCCGAGGGATCTGGTGGATCGAGCAGCCGACGGCTCCGCTGCTGATGGTGCTCGCGATCGGCATCTACCTCGTGGTGGTGAACATCGCGATCCTCGGGACCGGCGCGGTGGTGAGGATGCCCATGTGGTCCGCCGTCCTCGCACTGGTCGCGAGTGCGCTCATCCCCACCCTCGTCACCGTGTCGCTCGACCCGGCAGACCGGACTGCCCCCTTCGCCACGTGGTACATCGGCGCACTGGGGCTCCTCGGGGTCGTGTGCGTCGTCCGGAGGCGGGCTCTGATCGGGGTGCTTCTTCTCGGAGTCCTCGTGGTGAGTGCCTCGGCATATCTGGGATTCGTCGTGGCCCTGAACCTCGGGCTCGTCGGCTCCATCATGTGGGTGGCGGTCGCTCGGCTCCTCGTGATGTTCTGGGATCGTGCTGTGCGCGACACCGAGCGGCTCGCCGAGATCCAGCAGGCGGTGTCCGCGTGGCATGCGACGCAGCGGGTGCGTCAGCGGGAGCGGCGCCTGCGCACGCAGTTCGCGCTGGCGGTCGCCGGTCCCGTCCTGAGCAGGGTCGTCGCGGCGCGGGGCGCCTTGGACGACCAGGAGCGGATGGACGCTCGACTCGCCGAGGGCAGGTTGCGGGACGAGTTGCGTGGAGCCGATCTGCTCAATGATGCCGTGCGCAACGCGATCGAGGCGGCACGACGCCGGGGCGTGGTGGTGACGGTTTTCGACGAGGGTGGATTCGACGGGATCGACGAGATGCGTCGCGAACAGATCAGGGACGAGCTGGCGGTCGTGCTCAGCCGCGCGCAGACTGCTCGCCTGATCATCCGTTCCGCACGCGATCCTCGCGTCGCGGTCACCGTGGTCGGCCGCGCAGGAGCTCGGGCGTCGGGCGATGACGATGCCGTCGACCTCTGGCACGAGATCCCACGCTGAGTCCCGCGCTGAGGCACCGCCGAACGGGGAGATCGGAGCACGTCCTCGGCCCCGGCCTGGGGAGGTGACCGGAGTCGAGGATGGTGAGAGTGGGAGAGGGGCGGCGAATCCGCCTGCCCCTCTCCGTGCGGACAGTTACCCGAAAACCGTCCGCTGGTGGCCAGTCAGCGTCTGTCTACCCTGGGACAGAGAGACCAGCCGAACGCGAAGCGTCCCCCTCAGTCTGATGGTTCGCGCGAACATTGTCTGTAGGTATTTTGGGGGACACGATTTCAGCCCCGATAGGCCATCATTGGACGATGGCAACTCGTCGTGGCACCAATCTTCCGCGCATGGGCGACTTCAACCAGTCCGTGATCCTGGAGGCCATCCGGCAGTCCGGCGAGGGGCTCAGCAGGATCGAGCTCTCGACAGCGACGCGCCTCTCGGCGCAGACGGTGACGAACATCACCCGCAGACTCCTCGATGACGGGTTCATCAGGGAAGCGGGCCGAACGATCAACGGACCGGGCAAGCCGCGCGTCACCCTGCGTCTGGTGGCGGACAGCCGCTTCGCTGTCGGGGTCCATCTTGATCCGGCCCTGATGACGTTCGTGCTGCTCGACCTGTCAGGGGCCGTCGTGCGGCGCGTGAGCGTGCGCACCCCTGCGGAGGACCCGCCTCGGATCGTCGAGGCCATGGCGACGACCATCGACGCGTTGATCGCGGGCTCGGGTGTCGATCGCTCACGGATCGCCGGGGTGGGGGTTGCGGCTCCCGGCCCGCTCGATGCGGAGTTGGGCACCGTCATCGACCCGCCGAAGCTCACGGGGTGGCACCGCGTGCCGTTGCGCGCGGTGCTTGCGGAGGCGACGGGTCTGCCGGTCGTGCTGGAGAAGGACACGACGTCGGCTGCAGTCGGCGAGCTCTGGACGCGGCGGGAGTCGGCGGACGACTCGTTCGTCTTCATCTACCTGGGGATCGGGATCGGCGCTGCCCTCGCGCGCGATGGCGAGGCCGTCCGCGGGAGCACGCGCAACATCGGCGAGATCGGCCACATCATCGTCGACCCCGACGGGCCGTCCTGCGCGTGCGGGGCCCGCGGATGCGTCGAGGTGGTGTGCACCCCGCAGGCGATCGTCGAGCAGGCGGAAAGGGCGGGAGTGTTCGACGATGCGCATCAGACGAGCGATGCCGCGGCCGTCGATGAGCGGTTCGGGCAGCTGTGCGAACGAGCGGCCGCCGGGAACGAGGCGGCTGTGGAGGTGCTCCGGCGCTCTGCCGCGCACATCACGGTGCTGACGGCGGCGCTCACCAACATGCTCGACGTCGACCGTGTCGTCTTCGGCGGGCCGTTCTGGTCACGGCTCGCCGATGTCTACCTGGCAGAGATCCCCGACAGGCTCGATCGGGCCAGTGCGACCCGTGCGATACGCACGCTTCCGGTCGACGGCACGGTGGTGGGCGATGACGTCGGTGCGGTGGGTGCGGCGTGCGTGGTGCTCGACTCGGTCCTGAGCCCGCGGGCCTCGGATCTCCTTCTCGACAGCTGAATACTCGCGGGGTGCCGGCACTCGGGCATCCACGTTTGCACGCATAAGTCGAATCGATATAGTATTTGGGCTTCGTTCTTCGGACAGATCCACGGACTCCGCGTTCCACTGTGTGCACGGCACCGTCACACGATGCGGAACACGGATTCGGGCCTGGACGAGGAGGGATCCGTGCACCGCTTGCAGAGGGGTGCACGAGGCGGCGACGGGGACGCGGCCGCGCGGGGCTCTGGGGGTCCTGCGGTGATCGTCGACGTGGTTCGTGAAGCGGAGGGTTCACGGATCACGCCGACGGCGTCCCTCCGCGTGCCGAGCGGAGGCGGAAAACGGGAGCCGGGGCGATCAGCCGGAGAAACGCCCCCACGGGATGTCGCGCCGGAGCGGGCGACGCAGCGGACGCTGGGTCTTGGTCCAGGCGGAGACGGAGGGCTCGTCGGCCACCGCGGCAGCCTCCTCCGTCGCGTATGCCTCGCTGATCACGGCGATCAGAGCGGCAAGCTCCTCCTCGGTGGCAGCGCCGCGGGTGATGTCGAGCAGCGGCGCGTCGGGGGAGGGTTCCTCCTGCAGGTTCTGCTCGGTCACAGCGGGATGTTCCCGTGCTTCTTCGGGGGCAGCTCCGCGCGCTTTCCGCGCAGGGCGCGAAGTGCCTTCGCGATCGAGACGCGGGTGTTGGCCGGCTCGATGATGCCGTCGAGTTCCCCGCGCTCGGCGGCCAGGAAGGGCGACGCCACGTTGTACGTGTACTCGTTCGCGAGCCGGGTGCGCACGGCGGCGACGTCTTCGCCGGCCTCTTCGGCCTTCTTGATCTCGCCGCGGTACAGGATGTTGACCGCTCCCTGACCGCCCATGACCGCGATCTCGGCGGTCGGCCACGCGAGATTCACGTCCGCGCCGAGCTGCTTCGAGCCCATCACGATGTATGCGCCCCCGTACGCCTTGCGCAGGATGACGGTGACCAGGGGCACGGTGGCCTCTGCATAGGCGTAGAGCAGCTTCGCGCCACGACGGATGACTCCCGTCCACTCCTGATCCGTGCCGGGCAGGTAGCCGGGAACGTCGACGAGCGTGACGATCGGGATCGAGAAGGCGTCGCAGAACCGCACGAAGCGGCTGGCCTTCTCGCCTGCCTCGATGTTCAAGGTGCCCGCCATCTGCGAGGGCTGGTTGGCGATGATGCCGACCGAGCGGCCCTCGACACGACCGAAGCCGATCACGATGTTGGGCGCGAACAGCGGCTGCACTTCGAGGAAGTCGCCCTCGTCGACGACGTGCTCGATCACCGTGTGGATGTCGTAGGGCTGGTTGGTCGAGTCGGGGACGATCGTGTTGAGCACTCGGTCCGCGTCTGTCGTCTCGAACTCGAACGCGCTCTCGTACGACGGCAGCTCCGCCATGTTGTTGTCCGGGAGGAAGCTCAGGAGCGTCCGCGCGTAGTCGATGGCGTCGTCCTCGTCCTCCGCGAGGTAGTGGGCGACACCCGAGCGGGTGTTGTGAGTGTACGCGCCGCCCAGTTCCTCCATGCCCACGTCTTCGCCCGTGACGGTCTTGATGACGTCCGGCCCCGTGACGAACATCTGGCTGGTCTTGTCGACCATGATGACGAAGTCGGTCAGAGCGGGGGAGTACACAGCGCCACCCGCGGCCGGACCCATGATGATGGAGATCTGCGGGATGACTCCGGAAGCGCGGGTGTTCAGGCGGAAGATCTCACCGTACTTGCCGAGGGCGACGACGCCTTCCTGGATGCGTGCGCCTCCGGAATCGAGGATGCCGATGCAGGGCATCCCTCCGGCGAGTGCGAACTCCATGATCTTCACGATCTTCTCTCCGGCGACCTCGCCGAGCGAGCCGCCGAATGTGGAGAAATCCTGCGAGTAGACCGCGACGGTCCGGCCGTTGATCGTGCCGACCCCGGTCACGACCGAGTCGCCGTAGGGGCGGGAGCGGTCCATGCCGAACGCTGTCGTGCGGTGGCGCACGTATTCATCGAACTCGACGAAGCTTCCCGGGTCCACGAGCAGCTCGATGCGTTCGCGGGCGGTCATCTTGCCCTTGGCGTGCTGCTTCTCCTTCGCCTTCGCTTCTGCGTCGACGACGGCTTCGGTGTAGCGAGCGCGCAGATCCGCGATCTTGCCGGCAGTGGTAAAGAGGTCGGGCTTGTCCGTCACGGATTCCACCCTATCGTCGGCTCGCCCTCGGCCGTTGGATGCTCGCCACAACGGCTCGGCCGATCCTTTGGCGACCTGCGCTCAGCGCTCCTCGCGCTCCTCGCCGGGATTCGAGGGCAGGGAGTGGTCGCCGGCGCCGACCTCGAGCTCTTCCGGCTCGCTGCCGTGACGGCGCCCGGCGCGTCCACCGACACGGTGTCCGACCCACTCTGCGCCTCGTGCCACGGTGCCGGCGGCACCCACCACGGCGTTCCCGGCGTAGCGTGCGCCTCGCAGCATCCGCAGCTCGAACTTCTCGGCGCCGGGGATCGGCTCCAGTTCCAGTGGCAGGTCGATCGGGGCAGCGCCGAAGGCTTTGTGAGAAGTGGTCAGCACGCGTCGGCCGAGGATGTTGTTCCCCGCGCCTCCGATCGCGGCGCCGATCCCGAACGGAAGTGCCTTGCCGATGACCGACGCGCCGCCCTTCGCGGCGAACTGCTTCACGAACATGCTCTTGAGCTGGTCGACGAGGGGGCCGACCGCGGCGCGAGGGAGGGATTTCGTGACGAGCTCGCCCCAGTAGGAGGATCTGCTCCCGCCGCGGCCGGCCACCTGCCCGGCGAGCTGTCCGACGAGGTCGACGCCCTCCTTGCCGAGCATCAGCGTCATCACCAGAGCGCGAGCACGGTCCGGATTCGCGACCGCGATCCCGTGCACCTCGGCGACCGACTGCGCGAACAGTGCGGTGGACTCCACGAAGCCCACGGTCTCGACGCCGGAGAGGGCGAGGGTGACACCGGTGCCGATGCCGGGGACGACCGCGGTCGCTCCGACCGCCGCTCCTCCGGTCGTCACTGCCGCGAGGTAGCGGCGCTCGAGGATGCGGATGATCTCGGTGGGCGACGCGTGGGGATTGCGCAACCGGATGCTTCGGATGTGGGCGAGGACCAACGGTCGCTGGATCGCCAGCACGCGGTCGAGACCGCGCACCATCATCGGATGCTCCGCCGAGCCGGCGGGGGGCACGCCCTTATCCCACGGAGCATCGTCCGGGAGGGAGTGGATCTTGTGCACCTTGGGAGCCATGCAGTGATCCTATGGAGACAGTCCGCGAAAACGCCGAAAGCCCGGTCCCGCGAGGGGGACCGGGCTTTCGTGCCGTGCGATCAGACGAAGAGGTTCGCCCGCTCCAGGTCTTCCGCGAAGTCGACCTCGACCGCGTACAGGTCGGAGACGTCCATCGGCTCGAGCAGCAGCCCGTCCTCGGCGATCGCGAGTTCGAGACCGCGCTCGAAGTAGTCCTGGTCCTCCACGCGCTGGAGCTGACGCATGAACGCCTTCTTCTGGCTGGAGGAGATGTAGTTGATGCCCACGGCCTCGCCGAGTCCGCCCTTGACGGTCTTGGACAGTTCGTTGATGAAACCCTCGGCCGTGACCGTGTACTTCACCTCTTCGTCGCTGACCTTGGAGGTGTTGACCGTGACGAACGACTGGTCGCGCTCGATGTATTCGAGAGCGCGGCCGAGGATCATCGGATCGAAGACGACATCGCCGTTCATCCACAGCACTCCACCACGGCCCGTCGCACCGAGTGCGCGCAGCAGGCTCTTGGAGGTGTTGGTCTCGTCGTAGCGCTCGTTGTGGACGTAGTTCACGTTCGGGAATGCGTCGATGATCGTCTCGGCGCGGTAGCCGACCACGGTGGTGATGCGGGCGTCGGAACCGAAAGCGGCCCGGATGTTGTCGTGCTGCTGGCCCATGATCGTGCGGCCGTCGCTCAGTTCGGTGAGCGGCTTCGGCAGCGCGCGGCCGAGGCGCGAGCCCATTCCGGCGGCGAGGATGACGGTCTGAAGAGTCACGAGTGCTCCTAAAGGAAGTTGTGTTCACGGTCGATTAACCGACCAGACACTTCGTCGTGCCGCGTTCATGGTATCGATTCCGCCTGGGAACCCCAGGGCCAGGAGGTCCCCGTTGTCATTTCGTGATCGACTACACACGAGACGCACAGGGTTGGGACCACCCTGCGATTGCTGGGAAGTCCCCGCATCCGAGGGCAGTTTATTGCGCGGCGGCCTTGGCGCACAGCCGCCCGTTGATACCGTAGGACGGTGACTGCCTCCCCTGACGACCGCACCGCCCAGGTGGACCAAACCGAGACCGCGCAAGAGAAGACGTCGACGAAGCGCCCGACGTCGAAGAAATCGAGTACCGACGAGGTATCGACGGCTGAGACGACGGCAAAGCGACCTGCCGCGAAGAAGCCTGCCGTGAGGAAGCCTGCCGCGAAGCAGCCGGCCACGAGCAGCACCACGAGTGCCAAGAGGACGGCGGCTTCGAAGTCGCCGGCGGCGAAGACGTCGACAGCGAAGGCGTCGACAACGACAGCGAAGGCGTCGACAGTGAAGGCCGCGGCGGAGAAAGCCGCACCGACTGCCGACATCGTCGTGGAGCCGTTGGCCAAGGCGTTGCCCGATCAGAAGGGAACGTCGACCTCTACCGCGCGCGGCTCGGCAGCGGCTCGCACCGCCGCTGCGAAGAACTCGGCTTCGAAGACGACGGCGGCGAAGACCACGGCTGCCAAGAAGACTGCGGCGAAGACGACGGCGGCGAAGACGACTGCGGCGAAGACCCCGGCTGCCAAGACGACTGCAGCGAAGTCCACGGCGGCGAAGACGACTGCAGCGAAGACGACGGCGGCGAAGACTTCGACGGCGAAGACGGTCGCGGCGAAAGCTGCCGCGACGAAGGCGGCCGCGACGAAGTCCACTGCTCGTGCGGCCGCCGCCAAGACGACCGCGGCGAAGACAGCGGCGGCGAAAGCAGCGGCAGCGAAGAACGCGGCAGCGAAGAAGGCCGCCGATGAGGCCGAGAAGGCGGCGGCCGACGCGGCGAAGAACGCCCCGGAGCCCCGGGCGGCCGAGACGGCTCCGGTGGACTCTTCACGTTCCGCCGAGCCTGCAGCGGAGCCGGTGCTGCCGGTCGAAATCGCCTCGACGCCGGAGCCGGTGACTGAGCCCGCTTCCGAGCCCGAGCCGATTGCCGAGTCCGAGCCGGTTGCCGAGCTCGTCGATGCTCCCGCCCTCGCGGCGGAGGTCGTCGACGACGAACCGGTCGAGGTCGAGTCGGTCGCCGAGGCGCCGATCGAGTCGGGAACGGCTGCATCGGTCGAGGTCATCGAGGTCGTCGAGGCCGTCGGAAGTTCCGATGATGCGGCCGCGGAGGCGGCTGACGCCGTCGAGGAGCTGTCGGGCGGCGAGGCGATCAGCATCCGCGGTCTCGTCAAGCAGTTCGGCGACAACCGCGCCGTCGACGGCATCGATCTGACGGTGCCGGCCGGATCGTTCTATGGGGTGGTCGGTCCCAACGGCGCGGGCAAGACGACGACCCTCTCGATCGTCGCCGGACTCCTGCGTGCCGACGAGGGCAGCGTCGTGATCTGCGGAATCGACCAGGCGAAGCAGCCGCTGGCCGCGAAGAGACTGATGGGAGTGCTGCCCGACCGTCTGCGTACGTTCGACCGTCTCACGGGTCGTCAGCTGCTGTATTACTACGGGCTGCTGCGCGGCCTCGCTGCGGACGTGATCGAGAAGCGTGCGGCCGACCTCGCTCGCGCGTTCGACCTCGGCGATGCGCTCAGCCGGGTCGTCTCGGACTACTCGGCCGGAATGACCAAGAAGATCATGCTCGCAGGAGCCATGATCCACTCGCCGCGAGTGCTCGTGCTCGATGAGCCGTTCGAGTCGGTCGACCCTGTCTCCTCGGCCGTGATCCTCGACATCCTCCGCGCCTATGTCTCCCATGGAGGCACGGTGATCCTCTCCAGCCACGGCATGGACCTGGTCGAGCGCGTCTGCTCCCGGGTGGCGATCATCGTCGGAGGAGAGGTGCTGGCCGAGGGGACCATCGACGAGGTTCGCGCGGGACAGACGCTCGAGGCGCGCTTCGTCGAGCTCGCCGGTTCCAGCGGAGAGGTGGAGGGGCTCGAGTGGCTGCACACGTTCTCCGACTGAGGCTCGCGCTTCTGATCGGAACCCTGCGCGGTGACCGTCGGGTCCGTTCGATCATCTCGTTCGTCGCTGTCGTCGCCGTCACCGCCGTGGTGTGCATCGCGGTCTTCAGCCTGTCGACCGCCCCTGTGCCGGTCGCTCGGGCGGTCACCGTCCTCGGTGGTGCTGCGCTTCTGGTCGGTTTCCTCGTGGGGCCGCTTCTCGTCGGTGCGGTGGACCAGCTCGATCCTCGCCGGTTCGCGGTCTTCGGGGTCGATGAGCGCCACATGCCGTGGGTGCTCACGCTGGCCGCGTTCGTGAGCGTGCCCAGCCTCGCGCTCCTGGCCGTCTACATCAGCGTGTGCATCGTCGCGATCGGCGCGGGGACCCCGTGGCCGCTGGCGGTCCTGATGACTGTCATCGGCGTCGTCACCACCATGCTGGTCTCGCGGATCGGGATGGCCCTCAACGCGTTGCTCCTCCCCGAGCGGAGGTCTCGGGAGCTCACCGCCCTGTTCGCGCTCGCGCTGATCGTGATCGCCTTCCCGGTCGCGGTGTTCTTCGGATCGCTTCGGTGGGACGGCCTCGTGCCTCCTTCGCTGGCGACCCTTTCCGGTGTGTTCGGCTACAGCCCGTTCGCGGCGGCGCCGGCGTTCCTCTTCGATTCCGCGGCGGGGGCGACGGCATCCGCGTGGACCACGGGGATCATCGCGTTCCTCACCGTCGTTCTCCTCTGGATCTCGTGGGCGTGGGTCGTCCGCCGCCTCCTGACGACGACCGAGCGTCCGGTCGCCTCGCGGGAGCGCACCGGGCTCGGCTGGTTCGGGCTGCTGCCGTCGAACGCCTTCGGGGCGATCGCGTCTCGAAGCCTCGTGTACTGGCTCCGCGACCGTCGCTACATCATGAACATCATCGTGGTCCCGGTCGCAGGCGTGCTCACCGTGCTGCCGCTCATCGTCGCCGGTGTTCCGGTGGAGATCGCCGCGCTGGTCCCCGTACCGGTGATGGCACTGTTCTTCGGCTGGTTGCCGCACAACGACGTCGCCTACGATTCGACCGCGCTGTGGACGCATGTGGCGAGCGGGGTCCGTGGGCTTCCCGATCGCCTCGGCCGACTCGTGCCCGTACTGCTCGTCGCGATCCCGGTGCTCGCCATCGCGGTTCCACTGTCCCTCCTCCTCGTGGGCAACTGGAGTCTTCTGCTGCCGCTGGGTGGCGTGGCCGCCAGCCTGCTCTTCAGCGCCCTCGGCATCTCGAGCATCGTCTCGGTCGTGGCTCCCTACGCTGTCTCCCGGCCGGGAGACAGTCCATTCCAGCAGCCGCAGAGGCCCACATCCCGGGGGGTCTACGGGCCCGCAGCGACGTTCATCGGAGCGATCGTGCTGAGCGCGCCCACCATGTGGTTGTTCGCGGCGACGATCCTGGAGGGGACGGCGTATGCTCCCGCCACGTTCTGGGTCGGGCTCCTCACGGGCCTCGGGGTGCTGGCGCTGGGCGCCGTCATCGGCGGTCGCATCTTCGAGCGCAGCGGAGAGCGTCTCATGGAGTTCGTCGAGACGGCATGACGGCCACCCGCGAGGCTGTCGACGCGGCTAGACTCTCGGGATGAGTACTCCGCTGGACAGCCCCGATCAGGGCGGCGTGGCAACGCTTGATCGCGAACTGGAAGAGCTCCTCCGCGAAGAGAACCTCGAACCGGGCGACCACGAGCGCTTCTCGCATTATGTGAAGAAGGACAAGATCCTCGAGTCCGCGATCACCGGCAAGCCGGTGCGCGCCCTGTGCGGCAAGAAGTGGACTCCGGGTCGCGATCCGGAGAAGTTCCCCATCTGCCCTACGTGCAAGGAGATCTACGAATCGATGATGGGCTGATCTCAGTCCGCTTCGACGTACACGGTGGGGATCGCCGGGTCGGACTTGCTGAGCGCGAGCGCCCGCACCGGGAGTTCCTCGCGCACCCGCAGATGGTGGGCGCGAGCGGCTGCTGTGCCTTCGACCCCTTCGTAGGACGCATCTATGTCGCCGGCCTCGACGAAGGCGACCTGCAGGGGGCGGCCGTCGGGATGGTCGGCTGCGGTGTCGAGCTGCTCGAAGCCGTCGGAGACGACGACCGTCTCCGACGTGGCGACGCCGTCGGACAGAGTGCGGAACGCCGCCTTCCGTCCGCCGTGTGACGCCTTGTCCGCCGACGCCTTGGCGACACCTACCCACGACCCGGCGGCGTCCTGTCGCGCCACGAGCTTGTAGACCATGCTCGCTGTCGGGTATCCGGAGCCGGTCACGACTGATGTCCCCACTCCGTATGCGTCGACCGGGGAAGCGGCGAGGGCGGCGATCGCGTACTCGTCCAGATCGCTGGTCACCGTGATGCGCGTCGATGTGGCGCCGAGTTCGTCCAGCTGGGCACGGACGTCAGCGGCGACGATCGGGAGGTCGCCCGAGTCGATCCGCACACCGCCGAGTTCCGTGCCGGCGACACGGATGGCGGTCTCGACGCCGGTCCGGATGTCGTACGTGTCGACGAGTAGCGTCGTGCCGGAGCCCAGGCTCTCCACCTGGGAGCGGAACGCCTCCTCCTCCGTGTCGTGCAGCAGTGTCCAGGAATGGGCGGCTGTTCCCATGGTGGGGATGCCCCAGCTCCGTCCCGCTTCGAGGTTGCTCGTGGCGCCGAAGCCCGCGATGTAGGCCGCGCGAGCTGCCGCGACGGCGGATCGCTCGGCGGCACGGCGGGAGCCCATCTCGGCCAGTGGGCGCTCTCCGGCGGCGATGCTCATGCGCGACGCGGCGGTGGCGACGGCGGAGTCGTGGTTGAGCACACTCAGCGCGAGCGTCTCGAGCACGACCGCGTCTGCGAACGTACCCTCCACCGTGAGGATCGGGGAGCCGGGAAAGTACAGCTCGCCCTCGCGATAGCCGCGGATCGAGCCGGTGAACCGGTAATTCTCGAGATGCTTCAGAGACTCCGCATCGACGACCTCCTCGTCGCGCAGGAAACGCAGCTCGTCCTCGCCGAAGTGGAAATCGCGGAGCAGACCGAGAAGCCGGCCTGTCCCCGCCACGACACCGAAACGACGGCCTCCGGAGAGTCGTCGGGAGAACAGCTCGAACACGCTCGGGCGGAATGCCGTGCCATCGCGCAGGGAGGCGGCGAGCATCGTCAGCTCGTAACGGTCGGTGAGCAGCGCCGTCGACGTGGTCATGCGCTCAGTTTAGTGAGCGCCGTGATGCGCGCGGCGGGCCACGCGCGGGTAGGCTGGGGAGTCATGAACGACGCGCCGATCGGGATCTTCGACTCCGGTGTCGGCGGGCTCACGGTGGCGCGGGCCATCCGCGCCCAGCTGCCCCGTGAGTCGTTCGTCTACATCGGCGACACTGCGCACTCGCCGTACGGGCCGAAGCCCATCGCCGATGTGCGCCGTTACTCGCTCGAGGTGCTCGACACGCTCGTCGACCAGGGCGTGAAGATGCTGGTGATCGCGTGCAACACCGCATCCGCCGCCATGCTGCGTGATGCCCGTGAGCGTTACGACATCCCCGTGGTCGAGGTGATCGGTCCCGCGGTGCGCCGTGCCGTGTCCACGACCCGCAACGGCCGTGTCGGAGTGATCGGAACGGTCGGCACGATCGGCTCGCGCGCCTACCAGGACATGCTCGAGGTGAACGAGCGGCTGCAGGTCTTCACCGCCGCATGCCCGCGCTTCGTCGAGTTCGTCGAAGCCGGGATCACCGGCACGCCCGAAGTGCTCGCGGTGGCCGAGGAGTACCTCGCCCCCCTCCGCGATGCAGACGTCGACACGCTCGTGCTCGGCTGCACGCACTACCCCTTCCTCCGTGGTGCCATCAGCTACGTGATGGGCGAGGGCGTCACGCTCGTCTCCAGCGACGACGAGACCGCCGGTGACGTCTATCGCCAGCTCGTGCGCGGTGACCTGCTCGCCTCGCCGGATGCGACCGCAAGCTATGTGTACGAGGCCACCGGCGCCGCGACCGACGACTTCACCGCGCTGGCCAACCGACTGATGGGGCGTGAGGTGCGCGATGTGCAGCTCGTCCAGACCGGCGTCATCACCCTCCCCGACACCGCCTTCGAGTAGTCCCGATCGTCTCGCTCCGACGCGATCACCCATTCCGACCTGAGAGAAGCACATGTCCGAAATCGTCCGCGTCGACGGCCGCTCCACCGATCAGCTGCGTGAGATCACCATCGAGCGCGGCTGGAGTGCTCACGCCGAGGGATCGGCATTGATCAGCTTTGGCGGCACCAAGGTGCTGTGCACCGCGTCCTTCACCAACGGCGTACCGCGGTGGCTGACCGGCAAGGGCAAGGGATGGGTCACCGCCGAGTATTCGATGCTGCCGCGCGCCACGAACAGTCGGAACGACCGCGAGAGCGTCAAGGGTCGCATCGGCGGCCGCACGCACGAGATCTCCCGGTTGATCGGCCGCGCTCTTCGTGCGGTCGTCGACACGAAGGCGCTCGGCGAGAACACCATCGTCATCGACTGCGACGTGCTCCAGGCGGACGGCGGTACCCGTACCGCAGCCATCACGGGGGCCTACGTGGCGCTCGCGGACGCGATCGAGTGGGGTCGGGAGAAGAAGTTCATCGGCAAGAACTCCACCCCGCTGCTCGATTCCGTGGCGGCGGTGTCCGTGGGCATCATTGATGGCGAGCCCATGCTCGATCTGGCATACGTCGAGGACGTGCGCGCCGAGACCGACATGAACGTCGTGGTCACCGGCCGTGGACTCTTCGTGGAGGTGCAGGGCACAGCCGAAGGTGCACCGTTCGACAAGCGGGAGCTCGACGCGCTGCTCGAACTCGGCCTGGCCGGGTGCGCCGATCTGAAGGGCGCGCAACTCGCCGCGCTCGCGGGGGAGTGACGATGCAGGTCGTGCTCGCGACGCACAACGCGCACAAGGTCGCGGAGTTCCAGCAGATCGTCGAGCAGACGCGGCCAGATCTCGAGATCGTCGGTTATGACGGCCCCGAACCCGTCGAGGACGGCGTGACCTTCGCCGAGAACGCGCTGATCAAGGCGAGGGCGGCGGCTGCCCACACGGGGCTCGCGGCACTCGCCGACGACTCCGGCATCTGCGTCGACGTGCTCGGCGGCTCGCCCGGTGTGTTCTCCGCGTACTGGGCAGGGCAGAAGAAGGATGCGACCGCGAACCTCGAGCTGCTGCTGGACCAGCTGCGCGATATCGCCGACCCGCATCGCGCCGCGCACTTCACCTCGACGATCGCGCTGGTGCTGCCGGACGGCCGGGAGCAGGTCGTCGAGGGACGATGGCCGGGACGCCTGGCACACGCCCCGTCGGGAACGGGCGGCTTCGGCTACGACCCGATCTTCGTGCCGGACGGCCAACCGGCAGGGGAGGAGCGCTCGGTCGGCGAGTTCACCTCCGACGAGAAGCAGGCGCAGTCGCACCGTGCACGTGCCTTCGCCGAGCTCGTTCCGCTCCTCGCGGAGCTCTGAGCTCATCGTCCGCGGAAAAGTGCTGCTGAAGCTGAGAATCGTTACCCTTCCCGACATAGGCCGGAACTCGGACGATTAACTAAAAAATGGCGTGGCTTCCTGCGCCCTCAGGCTACTTCATGCCCACCGGTTTGGGCACGAGGTGGGCACGGAGCGGGTAGTCATCACGCCTAAGGGCGGCCTGTGAACGCCAGAGTCCACAGGTTCCGCGTTGGGTGCCCGTGCACCAAGTTATACACAAGGTTGATTAGCTCCGAACCTGGGAGCGGGCTGTGAATATGTAGGCGCGCGAAACCCCGGCATACGTCGCATAGCGACCCAATGTGACCCATAGCGACCTATACCGTCCGCTAGCGGGGGCGTGAGTAACGGGACTAGCTGATGCGTTTTCGAACAGAGGTCCGCACAATGTGTAGCCCCGCCGGTAGACTCGTACGTACGAGGTAACTCCTTCCACTTCCTAGTGAAAACGAGTACTCGTACAGAGAAAAACCCCCCGAGCCTAACGAACTCAAGAGGGGGGCTTCTCTACTCGATCCGCTCAACGAAGCGCGGGTCTGGCTCCTCGGTGGGGCCATCCGGAGCGGGAACTCTGGGTGGCCCTGAGAGCCTGTCAGTACACCTGGTGTGGGTGTATTACACCACTCTACGTCAGTATTCGGCTACGAGCTAGCTAGCTAGCTCGGGGGCGCTGGCAGGATGCGCCGGTTCCGGCGCGCCGTGTCATCGTCGGCAAAGTGCCATTCGAGGATCACGCCTGGACGGCTGAGGGAGTAACGCGCTCGCGCGAGTATCCCAAGAGAGTCCCCGGCGTAGATCGTGTGAGGGAAGCCGTGCCGGAACTCTAGGAGGTTCTGCTTCTCTGCGGGTTCGGCGATCACCTGAGTCACCACGACATCCCGTGTGGAGGCATTCTTAATCGTGAACAGGTCCCCGCTGTCGTGAACCGCATCACCCCAGGGTGGGGCGTTGTAACCGGCTGTCTCGCGCTTCTCGGCGCGACGGGCACGCCTGTACCCGAGTACACCAAGCGCGGCCCCGAGAATCGCGATGAGCCACGGCACCCAATCGAGAGCGGCTGTGCCGATTTTCGTCCAGTCGAGGTCAAGCATCGAGCGCCCTGTACACACTCGCTCGGCTGATCTGCTCTTTCTTGACAATTCGATCGATGGTCCACGCCTGCGCGCGGAGTGCCTTCACAGCGGCCACCTTCTCGGGCTTGAGCGCCGTCTTAGGTCGGGGCTTTCGCTCACCCTTCGCGGCAAGTGCGGCGCGGCCTTCTGCGGCTCGCTCCCTAGTGTTTTCACGCTCCCACTCAGCGATGCTGAGCATGATGTTCCGGAGGAGCTTTCCTGTAATGCCCTCAAAATCCTCGCCAGCTTTCAGGCTCTTGACGTGAATACCGGCCTCTTCCAGTTCCTCGAACGTCTGGAGGGTACCCAGGACAGTTCTTCCCAGCCTGTCCAGCGATGAGACGACGACAGTATCCCCAGGGCGGGCAACTGCGAGGAGTGCATTCAGGCCTGGGCGGTCCATCGTCTTGCCGCTGAGCTTGTCCTCATAGATTCGCTTCTCAGGGATGCCGTGATCGAGGAGCGCTTTCGTCTGGCGCTCGTAGGACTGCGCCACGCTAGACACGCGACGGTAGCCCCAGACATAGCCGGTAGTCGTGCTCTCTTCGGTGCCCATGGCGCGAGCGTATCACCGACTGAGTCTGTTACGCAATAGCTGAGCGCATCTCAAGTACCGCATTTGCTCGCTCTCCTGAGGCATTCTCAGCCAATGTCTCGACCGTCTCACGAACCATGCGAAATGAGACAGCCCGCCACCGGGATCTAGACGATGGCGGGCTGTTGGGAGGTCATCCGGCCTGACACGGATGACGGTTCTGAGCGTGCCGACTAAACCACGCCCAGAAGACTTTGTTACTTCAGGATGTCACCGAGCAGACCGGCCAGCCTCTCGACTTCAGGATTCTGAGTCGGTGCGGAGGTCAGACGGCGCGCTTCCGCGTTGTGGGGATCGAGGGCCTTCGCGATGTCGGCTTCCGTCCACTCTGTGAAGTTCTTCTTCTCTTCGATGGCGGCGCGCTCGGCATCGCGGTTCGACGCGATCACGGCACGTAGATATGTGTTGTCATCGTTCATTTTCATCTCCAAGGGTGGCGAGGACTTCGAGGGTCCACACGAGTAGTTCGATGTCGCTTTCTGATGCGGCGATCTTTCCGGCGTGGATGTCGCCCACTACCCCCACGAGGGCAGAGAGTGCATCGTCCGTGAGGGCCATGGTTCAGCCAACCGCTGGGATGTGCTGTGCGCCCTGGGCGATGGGGTTGAGCGCGTCGCCGTACTCGACCTGCATCTGCTTGAGTGCAAGCGCCCTATCCATTGGGTCAGAGATGCGCTGTGCGTACTCTCTCGCCTTCAGCGCTTCCCTGTACCTGTGACCTTCGTCGTCCTGGCCGATACCCATCCCATCAGGGGCTGGACCCTCAGCCCAGAGGACTTTGCCCCAGCGCTTGGTTTGGGCGTTGGCGTCGAGGTCGATCCAGGAATCCCCATTACGGTCGATGGTCTCGGCGTAAAGCTCGGCAGTGACCTCGAACTCTTCGCCAGCTTTCAGGACTCTGCCCGTAGCAGTGCCACCCACAGCGGATGGCACACCTGGGATCACGAAGCCGGAACTTCGGGCGTGTGCGGTGAACGGGAATCGAGAAGTAGCCACGTCAGGCTCCAATCGGCAGACGCTTTTTCAGGGCGTCTGCGAGGTCGGAGAGCACCGGGTGTGCTCTCAGGGTTCGGAGGAGGGAGCGGGTGCCCTCAGGGTCATATGCGGCGAACTCCGCTAGAGCATTCACGAGTTCCATGCTTTGCTCGAATGCGCGTTCGGCGGCAGTGTCATCGATGCCCAGGTGGTTGATTAGCACGGACAGCGCTTCGCTCTCTACTTTGATCGCCCTGGCTCGCGCTACCGGCGTGGCATGGCGGGAGCGCTGGCGAAGGTCGCGGGCATCATCCGCGATCTGGACGGCACGTACGATCACGTCAGTAGTGCTGGGTTCCTCTTCTGCCAGCTTCGCTAGATCGGACTTTCGAGAGATTGCAAAGCGGCTCAAGGCACTGACGGACAGCCCTGTCCAGGAGCGAATCGACTCGTAAGTCTCACCGCTGTCCAACGCGGCTTCGATGCGCGCTCTAGCGGGGTGTGTCTCCACGGTGGAGGGTCTTCCCGTTCGTACCATATCTGCATTCCCTTGAAATCTAGGGAGAATGCAGGAATCCCTGTTTTCGACCAGCACGCGGCCTAAAGGAGTCTCAATGAACTACCGCGTGATCGACGCCTGCATTCTCTCAATTACTACTATCGCTCTCACCGGGTCTCAACTACCGAGAAATCTCGAAACTTTATGAGAAATCATTGGTGGGCATTATCTAGAAATGGCCGACGTGATATGCGGGCCTAGAATTGTCGCGCTGATATCCAGGTGCCAGGAATGGGGCGCTAGGCGCTCTCAGTGCCTTCTGTAGCTTCTGAGAGGGGTTCTACGATCTGCCTGAAGCTCTTCAACGTCACCAACTCATCGATTCGCATGGATGCCTCGGTGACGGTCATCGTGTGCCACGACGATTCCTGTTCGCTTAGCTGGTCTTCAAGCGCCATCCCGTAGGCTCTCTGCTTCGCCGTCGCTGGCCATGTGTTCTCGGTCATGTGACCTCGCCTATCTCCATGTTGATGTTCTTGTAGCGCTTGCGCATGTTGTGGACGTTCCTCACCTTGATCCCCAAGTGCTCGGCGGCTTGCTTCGCTGTCATCCCTTGAGTTTCTAGAAAGTCCTCCATGGTGTACGTGGAGTACGCCTGCCCACCCTTGCGCCCGTGTTCCTGCTTCTGCTGGTAGGTCTCGGCGTTGAAGTTCTCGATGCACTTCTCTGCGGCGCGCGTGCACTGGTACAGGGCTTCCGATGAGAGGTAGTCGCCGGTGTACCCGGTGACCCCGCACTCGGCCATCACCTCTCGCTGAGCATCCTGGTAGACATCTCCCCACAAGTGGTACTTCAGGTACTCGTTTGTGCATCCCTGACCCAATGCACGCATTCCTGCCTTGATGAGTTTCTGAAACAGGATTCTGAAGTAGTTCTGAGCCAATGTCAGGTTGGGGTCATACTTCAGAGGTTGAGTTGTGAAGTTGGCGCTCCGCCGTCGGCCATGTTTGACCTGCTCGGCTAGTTTCTCCCATGCCTCATCCTCTTCTCTTATGGTTAGTGTTAGTTGTTGCACACCAAGAGACGAATCATGAATGTAAGCCTCATGTGCAGAGGAATCCTGTAGAATTGTCATATCAACTCCCATTCGACCCCGCTATGCTTCCCGGCTGGCGGGGTCGTTCTATGTATACGTGCGACTAGTCGGATTTTCCAGAAACGGCCTGCTTCTTGCGCGCCCGGTATTCGCGCCCGTGGCGCTTTGACGCTTCACTGCACGCATCGCATCGGCATCCGGCGTTATACGTGCTGACAATCCCGTGCGTCCTGGCTGAGTACTTCTCGGCTTGTGCCGGAACGGGGCCGTCGTACACATGGTTCTTGCCAATGCCCTCGGGCCTAGTTCTCGGTGCCTTGTCGGTCTTCGTAGGCTCCACGAAACGGACAGTCACAGGTCTGTGCTCCGGTGTCGTGTCGTCCGTACGTACCATCCGCTGAGACGGCTTCTGAGGGGTCTCTACGGGCTTCTCCGGGTTCCTGGATGCCCATGCTCGCCGACTGTCATACTCGGCCCTCAGATCGCGCTCGAAGTTCGTGCGTACGCTGCGCTCTTCATGTCGCGCCTCCAACACGATGCGAGCGCTGTCAGCATCGGTGCGAGCGGTAGCGGCGGCAGTGCAGAGGTACCGCCGTCGCCCCTCGGGGAGAGCATCGAGGGCACGGATGGCTGAGAGTGCTGTGTGAGTATCCACACCTATTACCGTCGCTCGTTCGGCGGATCGTTATTTGGGCGGACGGTGCTACATCGACGTATGCCCTAGCGTTCCCGCACACGTGCGCCATCTATGCCGCTCTGGGTGTGCGTTCCGACTAACTCGGCTTCCTAGCCATGGGATTGGGAAGCGAAGCGACCATCGCCTCATCACGTTCGGTATCCGTGTGCTGGTATCCCATCGCAACCTTCGTTGACTTGTGACCGCCACGCGCCATGATGTCCTTCAGCGTGACTCCGGGCTGTCTGGCGTATGTCGTCAGGCTCACATGCCGGATATCGTGCAAGTGCATCGCCGAGAGGTGCGCCCTTTCGCGGAGCTTGCGGAACATGCGTTCGGCGCTGTCAACCGACAAGCGCCCTCCACGCTGGTTCCTAAAGATCGGTCCTGTCCCTTCGGACGCACGGTAGAGATTCTCAAGTTCATCGGTAAGCCACGTGGGCAGGGCAAGCACACGTGCTTCGTTCTCACCGGTCTTCGTTCCCGAACGCATCCCCCACGGCGTCAGGTGGCGTTCGACATTGGCCTTGCGGTCGAAGAAGCTGATGTCCTCCCAGTCAAGCGCGACAGCCTCTCCAATGCGCATGGCTGTACCACTCAGAAGCGTCAGAAGTGCCCGATCCTGGGCGCTCTCCGTCGCAAAGTACAGACTGGCGATGTCGGATTCCGTGAACGTAGGACGCGGCTTTGCCATCGCCTTGGATGCCCCTTTGATCCGGCAGGGGGAGCGGCTGATCAGCTCGTCGTCCAGCGCCACCGCCATGATCTGCTTCAGCAAGCCATAGATGTCACGACGAGCGCACGGAGCGTGGCTGTAACCGTTCCACCATGCGCGGACTTGGGCGGCAGTGATGTCCTCGACGTGCTGTTGACCAAAGGTCTTGATGAGGATGGCGAGTCGCTTCTGTTGCTTGTAGTAGCCACCGGGGGAGTATCCGTCCGGCTCGCCGGGCCGACGTGAGTAGAGCCAAGTCTCTGCGAACACGTCGAACCTGGTTTCCGTCTTCGCCTCCTGCTCGCTCCGCTTCTTCGTGACCTCAGCGAGCTTCAGAGCGACGGCCTTCTCGGCTTTCCGCTTGCTGTCGTGGGTTCCTGCTGTACACCTCTTGCCATCCGGTCCCGTGAACCGGCCCTGCCACTTCCCTGACGGAAGCTGTCGTGCTGTCTCCATTTGGTGACTCCCTTCGTGTATGTGTACGCACGAGGAAGCCGTTTTTAAAGCGCCAGTCACAGCCGGTTTGGGCACGTGCGCCCATAGCCGCTCTGTGGCCTTACTGCCTACTGCTGAGACTGGTTCTCGTTACCCTTCCCGACTAGCCGCAACCCGCCGTCCGTGGCGGTTTCCCGGTCTAGCCTGGTGGCATGCACGATCACGCACCCGCGCCCGGCGGCATCCGTTCGGCCAGCAGCAGACGCCTGCTCGCGATCTCTCTGTCCCTCACGGCGACGGTGATGGTCGTGCAGGTCGTCGGTGCGCTGCTCTCCGGATCGCTCGCGCTGCTCGCAGACGCCGCGCACATGTTCACGGATGCGTCGGGCCTCGTCATCGCCCTGATCGCCGCGACCGTCGCCGCGCGCCCCGCGGATGACAGGCGCACCTTCGGCTATCAGCGGGCCGAGGTCTTCGGCGCGCTGATCAACGCGATCATCCTGATCGCCCTCGCGACCTGGGTCGCGGTCGAGGGCATCGGACGTCTCATCGATCCGGGAGAGGTCGAGGTCGCCGGCGGACTCATGCTGGTCGTCGCGATCGTGGGTCTCCTGGCGAACGCCGTGTCGATGTGGCTGCTGAGCCGTGCGCAGCGCACCAGCATCAACGTGCGGGGCGCCTATCTCGAGGTGATGGGAGATCTCATCGGGTCGGCTGCAGTGATCGTGGCCGCCGTCGTCATCCTGCTCACCGGGTGGATGCCCGCAGACGCGATCGCCTCCCTCTTCATCGCGGCGATGATCATCCCGCGGGCCATCGCGCTGCTTCGGGAGGTGTTCTCCGTGCTCGCCGAGTCGGCTCCGAAGGGCACGGCGGTGAGCGAGATCCGCACCCATCTGCTCGGATACGACGGCGTCGTCGGTGTGCACGACGTGCACGTCTGGCAGCTGACCCGCGGCGCGCCGGTGTTCACCGCTCACGTCAGCGTGGAGCCTGCGCTCTTCGCCGACGGGCGCTCCTCACAGCTGCTCACCGAGATGCAGGCGTGTCTCGCCGATCACTTCGACGTCGAGCACTCGACCTTCCAGATCGAGCCGGCAGAGCAGTCGGACTGCGAACCGCACCACGCCTGATCCGTCGGCGCGGCCCCGGCTCAGGACTCAGGCGTCGACGGGGGGCTCGACGGGACCCTCGACCGTGATCTCGAGAGGACTCTTGTCCGGTCGGATGCCTCGCCACCGGGCATGGCGGAGCACCCCGTCCGGCGTCCAGTTCGCGAACTCGACCTCGCCGACGACTTCCGGGCGCACCCAGAGCGCGTCGGAGGCGTCGGGGGCGGGAACGCCGTCGAGCGGGGCAGCGTCCACGCGAAGAGGGGTGAGGCGTGCGAGGAGGTCGCGCAGGATCCGATCGGTGAACCCGGTACCCACACGACCGACGTAGCGGAGCCGCCTCCGTCCCGACGAGGTGTCTGGAACGGCGAGAAGCAGCGACCCGAGCGTGCTCTCCCTGTCGCCCTTGCCCGGTCGGATGCCCACGATCACGGCTTCCTGCATCCTGGTGTGCTTGAGCTTCAGCCACGAGGGGGAGCGCTGTCCAGGGCGGTAGCGCGACTGCGGGTCCTTGACGACGACGCCCTCGAGGCCGAACTCCCTGCTCGCGGCGAGTGCTGCGTCGACGTCATCGAACACGGGTGGGACCTGGACGGGCGCCTCGAGCCCGGTGATCACGTCCTCGAGAAGTGTCCGTCGCTCGCGCAGCGGCAGGCCCGTGAGGTCGTGTCCGTCCAGGCGGAGCAGGTCGAACAGCATGTAGACGATGGGGGTGCGGATCACCTCGCGCTCGATCTCGCGGGGGCGGGTGAGGTGCATCCGATTCTGCAGGAGTGAGAAGCTCGGTCGGCTGTGGGCGTCGAACGCCACGATCTCCCCATCGACCACCGCGTCCTTCACCGGGAGGAAGGGGGCGCCGTCGGCGGTGAGCTCGGGGTAGCGGGCGGTGATGTCGGTGCCTCGACGCGCGTGCAGGAGCATCCGTCCGTCCGACCAGGTGCCCACCGCGCGGATGCCGTCCCACTTGACCTCGACCCAAGAGGGATCGCTCAGCGCGCGGGCCGTTCCGGGGGTCCCGTTCTCGGCGAGCATCGGCGCCATCGATGCTGCGGACGGTGGGGTGGCGGGTGCGGCTGAGCTCCGGGGATATCGATGGGAGCTCCGGGACTTCGCGGGTTGCGGCAGCGGAGCCGTCACGGACGGGCGGAGCGTGGCGAGCGGATCGACTCCCGCGGCGGCGCGCTCGAGCACCTCGTCGAGGTCGAGCTGGGCGAGATGCGGATCGGCGAGCTCGTCCCAGGTGCGGGGAGCGGCGACCCACGGCCGCGCACGACCGCGGAGCGAGTAGGGGGAGATGGTGGTCTTCTTGCCGTTGTTCTGACTCCAGTCGAGGAACACCTTGCCACCCCTGACCGCCTTCGCCATGACGCTGGTCGCAAGATCGGGGTGGTCGTTCTCGATCATGCGGGCGAGCTCCTTCACGACGGCGGAGACCTCGTCGCTCGTCTGCTCGCCGGGGAGCGAGGCATAGAGGTGGATGCCCTTGCTGCCACTGGTGACCGGCAGAGGGTCGAGGCCCATGTCCGACAGGATTCCGCGGGCGATGCGGGCGACCTCGGCACACTGCGGTAGCCCGACTCCCTCACCGGGGTCGAGGTCGAGGACGAGCCGATCCGGGTTTCCAGGAAGGCCTTCGGAAGAGAACCGCCACTGCGGCACGTGCAGCTCGATCGCGGCGACCTGCGCGAGCCAGACGAGGGTGGGGACGTCTTCGACGAGCGGATACTCCTTGGGCCCGTCCGAGTGCTGGATCGCCTGCCGCGGGATCCACGATGGTGCTCCCGGCTCGAGCTGCTTCGTGAAGAACGCGTCGGCCGGTGACTGAGCTGTCCCCACGCCCTCCACCCATCGTTTGCGAGTGACGGGGCGGCCGGCGAGGAGCGGGAGGAGCAGTGGTGCGATCGCCGTGTAGTACGCGATGACCTCGCCCTTGGTGGTGCCGGTCTCCGGGTACACGACCTTGTCGAGGTTCGTCACGCGCAGCCGTCGGCCGTCCACCTGCACGACCTGCGCCTCTCCCACCATGGAGCCAGCGTAGTCAAGGGCTGGTCGTGACGGCTGTGGCTGGTGTCTACTGGTGGGATGAGGACCATCTGGAAGGGCGCACTGACGTTCGGGCTCGTGAACGTCCCGGTCAAGGTGTACTCCGCGACCGAGGACCACGACGTGCCGCTGCATCAGGTGCATGACAAGGACGGCGGACGCATCCGCTACCAGCGCACCTGCGAGGTCTGCGGAGAGACCGTCGCCTACGCCGACATCGACCGCGCGTACGTCGAGGAAGGCCAGACCGTCGTGCTCACGAAGGACGACCTCGCCGCGCTCCCCGCCGAGAAGAGCAGGGAGATCGACGTCGTGGAGTTCGTGCCCTCCGACCAGGTCGATCTGCTCACGCTCGACAAGCCCTACTACCTCGAACCCGATTCCAAGTCGCCGAAGGCGTACGTCCTCCTGCGCAAGACGCTCGAGCAGACCGACCGCACGGCGATCGTGCGGTTCACCCTCCGGCAGAAGACGCGGCTCGCCGCGCTCCGTGTACGGGGGAAGGTTCTCGTCCTGCAGACACTGCTCTGGGCCGATGAAGTGCGTGAAGCCGCGTTCCCCGCGCTGGACGAGGACGTGCGGATCTCGAAGAAGGAGCTGGAGCTCTCGGCGTCGCTCGTGGACAGTTACTCGGCGGACTTCGACCCCGAGGAGTTCGTCGACGAGTACCAGAAGGAGCTCCGCACACTCATCGACGCGAAGATCGAGGCGGGCGAGACGTTCGACGTCGCGGAGACCTTCGGCGAGGCCGAGAAGGCAGCCGAGGGTGGTGAGGTCATCGACCTCATGGAGGCGCTGCGCGCGAGTGTCGCACGCTCGAAGGAGGAGCGCGCCAAGAACGCGGGCTGACCTGCTGCGGTCAGTGCTTGCCGTCGCCGTCCAGGTCGGGGGCGCGGTCGAACACGTCGGCGTCGAGCACGAGGTGCTGCGCCTCCTCAGCGTCGGTGACGACGTCTTCTCCGGCCGCGGCGGCCTTCTTCGCCTTGTGGCGCTCCGACAGGTAGTGCCACAGCGTCACCAGTGCCGTGCCGCCGACGGCAGCGAGAAGGATGAGGTCGATGTAGCTCTCCACGAACTCGGCGATCGGGGGGATGAACCCGATGAGGTAGCCGAACATGGTGAGCCCGAAGCCCCACAGCACCGCGCCGATCAGGTTGTAGAGCGTGTACTTGCGCCACGGCATGTGCCCGACACCGGCCGCGACCGGGGCGAAGGTGCGCACGATCGGCACGAAGCGAGCGAGGATCACCGTGATACCGCCGAAGCGCTCGAAGAACGCATTGGTGCGCTCGACGTTCTTCTTGCTGAAGAGCCCGGACTCCTTGCGCTCGAACACGGCAGGTCCGCCCTTGTGTCCGATCACGTAGCCGACCTCGCCGCCGACGAAGGCTGCAAGGCCGATGAGCAGGGCCACCCACCAGACGTTGATGCCGAAGACACCGTGCTCGGAACCCGCGATCGGGTGCGAGAGAAGGCCGGCGATCACGAGGAGCGTGTCCCCGGGGAGCAGGAATCCGACGAGCAGACCGGTCTCCGCGAAGACGATGAAGCACACCACGAGCAGAGCCCACGGACCGGCGGTGCCGATGATCGTGGCGGGGTCGAGCCAGGGGATGAGAGCGGTCGGTGCGTGCAGCATGGTTTCCAGCACTGGGGGAGTCCCGTCGGTCGTGAAGTGGTCGGCGGTGAAACAGAGCGATGTCGTGGCGACCTGAGAAGGCTGCCGTCGTCTCTCGTGCGGAAGGTGGGACTTGAACCCACACGCCCTGGGGCACAGGAACCTAAATCCTGCGTGTCTGCCAATTCCACCACTCCCGCGCGGTGGGAACAGTCTACTGATCGCAGAAACGGCGTGTCTGGGGATCCGCCCGCAGTCGGGGGGGGGGGGAGACTGGGCTCGGATTCTGCGTCGTGGGATGAGGCTCCAGGTCGGCTTGTGGATAACTTCGGAGGCCGAGCGTGGAATGTTGCGAGGATGCCTGAGTGAGTCGTCCGTCCGCCCTTGTCGCCGAGCGCGTACGGTCGCGTCTGCGTGCCGAGGGCGTCGACCCCGCCGTCGATCCGGAAGCCGCGTGGCGCATCGCTCACGCGGAGGTCCGCCGTCACGACGATCTCGCGCTCGCCCGCGGCGAGGCCCTGATCGAGGATGAAGCGGCGTGTGTGCGAGAGGTCCTCGCATCGCTCAGCGGATTCGGCGCGCTGCAGCCGCTGCTCGACGATCCGGAGATCGAGGAGATCTGGCTCAACGGCGCCGGGTACGTGCACGTCGCGCGGGAGGGTGCGGCCGAGCGGACCGGTCTTCGGCTCGACGAGGCATCGGTGCGCGACCTCGTCGAGAGGATGCTGCAGTCCACGGGGCGGCGGGTCGACATCTCAAAACCAAAATTTTGACATATTTCTGACCAGGGATTTTTCGGATCTTCCCCGTTCCGACGAGCCCTGGAGCCTCTTGCCTGTCACACGTCACCAGCGCCTCGCTCGCGGTCTTGCAGGTGCCGTGGCACAGATGCATCACGGCCCCGGATGAGGGGAGGTCTCCGGGGCCGTGAGGATTGGGGTGGGTCGAGTGCTACGCGGGCTATCGCCAGTCGTCGGCGACGAAGTCGGCGCATGCTGGCCTGGCCTCGTTGCCGTAGCAGTAACTGACGATGAACCCCTTCTTGATCTCTTCGCGGCTCATCGACTCAACGTCGAGCAGTGCCCAGTCCGCATCCTCACGATGCGCAAATGCTCCGGCATAGAGGTCTTCCACGCTGGAGCACGAGTCGTACACGGGATCAACGAGTGCTGCGAACTTCGTTTGCTCGTCCGCAATCATGGCGTCAAGCTGCGGCTGCTCGTTCTCGTCGATCGCTCCGTCGGCGTACAGAGCGTCGTACTCTGCGCCGAAGAGTGGGTGTGTCGCGTAGTGCTCGTTCATCGCCGCACTGGCGGCCTCGAATGCCGAATCGCAGGCAGATGACGCCTGGTCAGGCGTTGCCGGAGAACAACCGGCGAGCGCGACGATGGTCCCGATGGTGCCGAGAATGATGAGTGAGCGCTTGGCGAGCATGACCGCATGCTATCCGGCTCTAGCCCGAAGCTGCGGCCAGAGCGCGCCCGATGAGCGCCTCCGCGGCTTCCCGAAGCTCTCCGAGGTCGAGGTGACCCCACGGCTCGCGGTTCGGCGTGGTGCCAGCGGGCAGCGCGGCCCAGCCGATCAGGCCGTCGATGTTGTTCAGCGATCGCAGGTGTGACGGCACAGCGAGGAACGATCGCACGCTGAGCGTCATCGCGGAGATGCCGACGCCGTGCGCCTGGTCGATAGCGTGGTCGCACCGAGGGCACACCACGCCGTCGAGAGAGTCGGCCCGACCGGGGCCGCCGATGCTCGCAGAGTCCGCGGACATCAACGTCCAGACGCTGTCGGCGTCCTCTCGGAGCGCCTGGACTGCGCCGACGCCGCAGAGAAGACATCCCGAGGGCTTGCCGTCGTAGTCGACGCACTGCACGTCCACGGGCTTCTCGATGCGGCGCGCCAGGAGCCCCGCTGCCGTGTTCCGGAGCTCCCGGCGCTGTTCAGGGGAGATGTGCGACCAGCGAGCGCGTGAGGCGGGCGTCGAGGGCGCGTTGGCGAAGTCCGCATCACGCACGAGCGCCGCCCACCGAGCGTGGACGCCAGGCGCGGTGAGCGCGTCCATGAGGCGGAGCAGATCCGCGCCGGTCGTGGTGAGAAGGTCGATCGTCTTGGCGTCGGTGGTGCCCAACGCGTCGAGGGCGCATAGCGCGGACTCGAGGCGGTGAACGGCGATCTCGGCCGCGCCGATCCGCTGGCGCACCGCAGGGTGAGCCCCGAGGAGGTCGACGGCGCTGTGACGGATCAGTCGGCACTCATCGCAGCGCGTCACGTGCAGGTCGTGGCGCGGAGGTGCGTATCCCTCGTACCGGGTCCGGCCGAACACCTGGAGGACTTCGACCTCCGTCTCGGAATTGGCGCTCACGGCGACGCCGCAGCTTGCACAGGGAAGAGTCCCCGAGGGGAAAGACGTCCAGGGAGAGCGTTCGATGGTAGTGGTCATGATCGGTCCTATCGCTCGAAGTTCAGTAGCCGTAGGCGCTGGGGTCAGCACCCGGCGGGAGTTCCGCGATCTCACGCGCGATCTGCGCGCTCATCTCACGTTGAGCAGCGCGGAGGCGTCGCTTCACCTGGGGGTCAGACGTGCTCTGCAGCGCTTGGTCGAACATGCCGAGCACCGCCGACTTCTGCGGCGGCGCGGGCGGCTGCAGCCCTCGGGGCACGCGACCGTACTTCGGAATCGGCGCCACCTCGGGCTCGGGCTTCTGCTCCCACGCGGCCGGCGCGGGCGTGCTCTCGGGGGCGGGGTCCGGTCGCTGCATCTCGCGGTATCGCTCGGCGCTCTGGGTGACGTGGTGTGACGCCGGGATGAGCCGCGGCGCGTACTTCCTGGTCATCGGTCGTCCTCCTCGTGACTCGTGTGTAGGGCCGGGAACCAGCGGGAGTCCTCGGGCCCGAAGGTCGCGGGGCACCCCTCGTCGTGGCGCACGTCAACGACTCCGGGCGTCAGTACGTCCACGCCCGCAGCGCGTCCGCAAAGCGGGCAGCACCCGGTGGCGGTCGCAAGGACGCGGGCGACGACGCGATCCAGAACGACGGCGGGCGCGTTGTCGTCCAGGGTCGGCATGATCACGATGTGCCGGTCACCAAAGAGTGACCCGACCGCCCATGCTGAATATCCGACTGGCGTACCGGCAGGCGGAGTTCCGAGGAGGCCGATGATCGGTACGGCGCTCGCGGCCTGCTGGCTGCTCACCAGACGTGCGCGGAGGTCCGCGGGCGTGCTCATCGCTGCGCGATCCTCGCCTTGACGCGCTCAGCGCAGAACTCGATGCGGTCACCGCAGACGCCGCGTGCGCCGCCTTCACCGAGGCGGTAGCAGGGCTCTCCGACCGCGGCATCGTGGACCGGGCACGGCACGGTGATGATCGCAGGAACCAGGGCCGTGCGGCGGATGCCGTGGCGCACCTGCTCGGGCGTCGGCTCTGGTCGAGGATGCCCGCCGCGCGCGTGCAGTCCCGTTTCCACGCGCGCGGCGGGCTGGGGCCGCCCGGGATGCCTTACCGAGACGACCGACGCGTCAACGCCGCGAGCGGACGGCGCGGACGCGGGCTTGGAGGGGTGGGAGGATGTTGCGTTCGTGGGCATCGGCGGGCCTGTCAATCAGGCTCCGGCCCTGCTGCCAGACGAGCGTCTTCGAGGGCTGAGGCATCATGCCCTCTAGACGCCAGCGTACTACAGCAGGTTTTTCCGTGATACTCCCTGGGGGTACGAGGTACTCTTGTGGTCTGACCACACGCACGTTCGAGGGGATGGAGACCCACGATGAGCACGATGAGCATGACCTCCCGCACAATGTCGATGTCGCTCGACACGTCACGACCGACCCTGGCCGCGCGCTCGCTCGCTGCCGTGGATCGGGTCACCGATCCGAAGCTCCGGTTCGCCGCCTTCGATCGGCACATGCAGGACTTCCCGCCGCTGATCGCCAGCTGATTGACCTGAACTCGTCTGGACGCTTCACGGCGACGGGTTTCGGGTTTCGGGTTTCTTAGAAGGGGGAGCTTCGCACCCCCAGAGCTTCTAAGAGAACCCGAACACCCGAAGCCCTCTCGCGCGTGGCACGATCGATCCAGCTACGAACTCCGAGGGTCAGTCCTCGTCGGATTCAGGCAGACGCCACTGAACGCCTCGGATCTTGCCCTCCTGATGTTCTCGTGACTCGACCACGCCCTCAGCCCTCAGCACCTTGAGGAGTTTCGATCCGCTCGTGTAGGCGTCACCTGTCCCGCACAGGGTCTTCGTCCACGCCCAGCCGCCAGCGTCCGAGAGCTTCCGCAACAGCCGGTCGCGCTCGGAATCGACGGGGGCCACCGGCGCTACCGCCTTCCCCTCGGACGCCGCGCCCAGCGTGAGCCTGCCATCGTCTCCCAGGCTCACTCGGGCGTCGGAGACGATCGGGTCACCCAGCCGCGGCAGGGTGAGGAAGTGGCGCGGAGTCGTCGGGAAGATCGGGAACCGATCCGCACGCGCGATCCACATTCCGTCCCACTCGCCCATGCTTTCGAGGCCGTTCATGGGAGTGTTGACCCTCGGATCCATCGGAGAGTGCAGCACGCCCAACCCGTTCGGGATACCCGCCTCCTGCAAGAGCCTTCGGAACGCCGACGTGAACGCGCCGTAGCGGTTCGTGTCGTTGCCCAGCATGGCGGAGACACCGTCAGCAACGACGACGAGGGGCGGCTCGTGCGTGCCGGTGAAGCGAATCAGACGCTCTTCCCACCAGCCCGCCTTCGCCGGGTCGGTCAGATCGAACAGCGTTGCGCCGCCGCTCGCTGGCAGGTGCTCCACGATGAGAACACCTGCATCGAGTCCGAAGGGGCCGACGTAGCACGGAACGCCCGCGCGGGTGGAGAAGCTCAACCCACCTGCGATCAGTTCCTCGTGCACCGCTGTCGGGCGTGTCTCCGAATTGATCATCCACACGTCGCGGGCACGCTCCGCGTCGGTCATCTGTGTGGCCTCGAACGCGCCGAGGAACCGCCGATCCGGGATCAACAATGACGGTGCGAGCTCCCCGAACAGGAGCTTCGTCTTGCCCCACCCCTTCGGGCCGATGAAGGCCGGTACGGTGCCATGATTCCACAGGCCAGGAATGTAGGCGCGCGTCACCGCGCCTTCAGCTGTTGGGTCGAAGATTGGCGGCATGTTGCCGGTGTCGATCATTAGTCGATCTACCACCCTTTGCCGAGCCTTGCCTGTGATCGTGACGCCTGTCGCGTCGGTGATCCGCGCATCATGGAGGATTGCTGCACGTCTCGTTGAGGGTGCGCTCCGTAGCCGTTCATCGCCGTCGAACGGCCGGAGCTTGACCCTCTTGTCGTAGCGGTCGATCACCTCCACGACGATCCCGCTGAACCTGCTCATGCGTCGTCCTCCTCGTTGCCGTACCGGTCGCCAGACGCCAGACGCGTCTGGAAATCGCGCAGGGCTCCGTCAGCCTCCGCGCGCTCCTGCTCGCTCAACCTGAGCGGCGACGACTTCGGGAGCGCGAGGCGATCGAAATCCGCGATACTCTCGGCGCGCATGCGCTCCGCCTCGGCGATCTCGGCAGCAAGATTCTCCTCGGCGGCGCTCACGATCGAACTCCAGTCGTGAGGCTCGATGAAAGGAGCGTCGCGACGCGCAGGCACTGGTCGTCTGTGAGTGTTGGCAGCGGCTGCGTGGGTACCGGCGTCTCGCTCATTCGGACACCGCCTGGATGGGCAGTGGCTTGACGGCCGCGCCATAGCGCCGAAGACCTGTGCGCATCTTGGTTGGGCCAAGGATCTTCAGTGCGGCCTCGATTTCATCGAGGTTGAGCAGCATGGTGCCGTCATCAGCTCGGTACACCTGCAGGTATCCCTTGGATACCCAGTTCTTCGGCGTCTTGTCAGACACCTGGAAACGCTCGCGTACCTGGGCGAACGTGAGGAAGCGCGGTGTGCGCTCGGGGGTGTGCATGAGAAAAGCTCCTCAAGAAGAGGCACACGACGGTGCCGTTCTTGGGAGCTCTGGAATCGCGCTAACGCCCTGGGATTGGGTCGGCTCTCCTGCGCGGGAGGCGGTGGATTTCGAGGGCCGCCTCCGCTGCCCTCGGTAGTTCCAGTTTACCGGACAGACCGCTAGGCGGTCTATGCCATCAGGCGTCCGTTCCCGCACGACTGAGGCACCGAAACGGTCCCCTGACGGCATAGACCGCCTAGCTGATTTCCGTCCCGTCTGTAGGCCAGGGAGCGGTCGCGAAGACACGAATCCGTGGCGCACGCCCCGCCTGCGCCCGAGAGCATGTACCCTCGGGGCATATTCAGCGACTTCACCGGCGATTGTGTGTAAAGTTATGACCGAACAGCCGACACGCCTCATCAGGGTGTTCGACGAGAGCGACGTAGTCTTCACGGTCATCAACGACGGAGGAGAGAATGAAGGCGAGAAATTTGTCGATGCGCTTCAGGAGCAAGACAAGGCCAAGTTTCGCCGGTATTTCGAGTGGTTGAAGAACGGCCACCACATCAAGTCGCCCGAGAACATGCGGTACATCAGTGGCGACGACCCAAAAGACCGCGGCGCTGTAGTGCACGAACTGAAGACTCATCGACAGGGCGGACGGCGTCTCTACGTCGTTCACTTCGAGGGTCGCTGGTATGTGACCCACGGTGATCGCAAGGGTGGCGACAAACAAGTAGTGAAGAACGCCAAGAGGGCGTTCGCCATCTTCTGGGGTGGCTATGGAGAAGGAGAAGCTGATGGGACTGTTTCCGACCAATGATCCGCACCATGAGGCTGTCTACGCCAAGGAAGCGGCGATGGTCGATGCATCTGAACTCATCGCTCGCGCGCTCGAGGCCAGTGGCCTGAGCCGAGCCGAGCTCGCTCGGGTGTTGAAGGTCAGTCGAAGCGAGGTGACTGAGCGGCTTCGCGGCAACCGCAACATCACGGTTCGCAACCTTGCGGCGACCCTTCATGCTCTAGGTGCGGAATTGCAGCTCGGTGCACGGATGCCCGCGGCAGAGCAATCTAGTGCCCCGGTCGATCTGGCAAAGTACGCCGCCTGGAAGAGCCCGGCGCTTCATACGACTCATGTGTCCGAGCGTGCTGCGGCCTCTCGGTATAGGCGTCCCACCGCCCCCGAGTACAACACGCCCGTCCGTTCCGAATTCAAGCGGAAGGTCAGTGCCTGATGATCAAGTACCCGGCGCTGGAACTGCTGAGCCCGGAAGTCATGGAAGTTCGGGCCATGCGAATGGATGTCGACGAACCTCACCTCAACTGGTTAGTCGGATACGCTCCAGAGCGCGACGAAGACGACTTGGGACGCGTCGTGTTCGGTACCGTCCACGCCGGGGCCGAGGGAGGCGTGGGTGAGGTGACAGTTGCATGCCTCATGGCAGTCTCTGCAGAGGATGATCCGGGGGAGGAGTTCAAGGACCTACTGGTCCAGTCCCGAGCTTTGGAAACCCTGTGGGATACGGCGAGGATGGCGTTTCGGGCGGCAATCTCTGCCACCGAGTTTGAAGTCTCTCTGCCCGCGAAGGCCCCGGAGCCCGAAGTAAGTCAACTTGTTCGCTCGACACAAGACGACGCCGAGTCCGAGGTTGAATCTGACGTGGTGGGCGAACCGCTCAACGAGTGACTTCGCTGCCAGCTCTCAGAAATCTCACCCGAGACGCGGTCCAGGGCGCGCCCTTTTTCTCAGCAGGCATGATTTCGACTGTTAGCACAGTGGAGAGAACCGCACGCTGAACGTCGATGGGCGCGTCCAGGAACGCCTGCCCAGGGTCATCCGCCCGAAGGATCGTGCTCGACGCCGACGAGCGCAGCGCCTTCGCCATGCGGGCGTCAACCATCTCGATCTCGGCGGAAACTCGTTCCGTCGCTGCGCGTAGCTGCTTCGCGGTGATGTCACCGGCTGCGTAGTCACGCTCGAACGCATCGAGTCGGCGAGAGAGCTTCGCCCGCTCCTCGCGATCAGCGGCGATCACAGAGTCCTCGCCGGGCCGCATTGCTGCCATGACGCGCGGGTCG
The DNA here is from genome assembly GCF_000956405.1 of Microbacterium oxydans. Lineage (GTDB taxonomy): Bacteria > Actinomycetota > Actinomycetes > Actinomycetales > Microbacteriaceae > Microbacterium > Microbacterium oxydans_C. The sequence goes on along the minus strand of NZ_JYIV01000022.1, from coordinate 75,273 downwards.
CGGATCAGCTCAGCCACCGCCCCACGTATGTACGCATCGGTGGGATCCGTCGAGATCGTGAGGTGCGCTCGCGCCGTGCAGCGGTAGAGGAACTTCCGCGCCCGCCCCTTGTTCGAGTTCGTGCCGCCGTAGGGCGCAGGACGCATAGCCGCACCGCACAGGCCGCACCGGTAGATGCCGCTGCCCAGCCAGCGGGTGTCGTTCCCGTGCTGTCGGCTGCGGGCCGGATCGGTCAGCATCGTGACGAGCGTCCGCCATTCGTCTTCTGGAACGATCGCGGGCCAGGCTGCCTGACCGATGATCTCCAGGTCGTAAGACCGCCCTCGGCGATCCCTGTTCGCGTTGCGACCTGGAAGACCATGAGCGAGCAATCCCGCGTTCCTAGGGCGCACCAGAACCTCTTTGAGCCGACCGTACGTCCACTCCCGCCCGGTCGCTGTTCGGCTTCCCGCGGCGTTCAGTTCGCGGGCGACGCCGGCCAGTGTACGGCCGGCCAGAATCGCCTTGGTGGCCTCACGAAGAACCTTCGCCTCGCTCGAGCGAATCGTTGTGCCGTCCTTGTCGTACCCGAAGGGGCGCTGGCCGCCGCGGTACTTCCCATCAGCCGCCATCTGATCCTTCGCCCGCTTCATCCGCTCCTTCGCGTGCTCCACCTCATGCTGAGCCGCAGCGCCGAGCATGCGCGCTACCATCCGCCCCGAGGCGGTGGCGAGATCGACAGTGCCCGCGGTCACGGTCTGAATCTGTAGATGATGCGCCTCAGCGAGGTTGACGAACTCCTCCAGCTCGGATGCGCGACGGTGCAGCCGATCCGTGTGCCACGCGACGATGCCGCGCACCTCGCCAGCGCGCACCGCGTCCAGCATCGCGCGGTACTGCGGCCTCGGAGCTCCTGAGTAGGCGCTGATGTCGTTGTCCACGTAGACCGTGACGACATCCCATCCGAGGCGCTCCGCCAGCGCTCGGCAGTCTGCCTCTTGGCGGTCGACGCCTAGTCCGCCGCCGGTCTTGTCGTGCGAGATGCGGGCGTAGATCGCGGCGGGGACGGCTGACGGCTTCTCCATATGTCTATTTTACGGTTTTGAGATCAGCCAGCCGTTCGTCGATGCCTCGCTTCCGGACGGGTCGCGTCTGCATGTGGCCATCGCCGATACTGGTAGGTCCGATTGTCGAAGAGTGCACTTTTGTGCGCGGCTCAGCGACGACGCGGGCTCGCCGCGAAGCGCGTTGGTAGGCCGTATTCGACCACGGTAGGTGAACATCGGGTGACGAAGCCATCATGGACTCGCGGTCTGATTCGATGAATGTCAATATAGAAGCATGTCAAATCAAGAGGTGGAGCTGGTTATCGTCGGGTCCGGTCCCGCCGGGTATACCGCGGCGGTCTATGCAGCCCGTGCGGGTCTCGCTCCGGTCGTGATCGCGGGTTCGGTCACCGCGGGCGGGGCGTTGATGACGACGACTGAGGTGGAGAACTTCCCCGGTTTCGTTGACGGTGTGCAGGGTCCGGGGCTGATGGAGTCGATGCGAGCGCAGGCGGAGCGGTTCGGTGCTCGGATCGTCTACGACGACGCGATTCGCGTCGATCTTGACGCCGACATGAAGACCGTTGAGACCGGTGCCGGCGAGACGTACCTGGCGCGGACAGTGATCCTGACGATGGGCTCGGCGTACCGCAAGCTCGGCCTCCCCGAGGAGGAGCGCTTGTCCGGGCACGGAGTGTCTTGGTGCGCGACGTGCGACGGGTTCTTCTTCCGTGACAAGGAGATCGCCGTGATCGGTGGCGGGGACTCGGCGATGGAAGAGGCTCTGTTCCTCACTCGGTTCGCGTCGAAAGTGACCGTCGTGCACCGGCGGGGCGAGTTCCGCGCGTCGAGGATTATGGCGCAGCGCGTGCTGGACGATCCGAAGATCGAGGTCGCGTGGGACAGCGAGGTCGCCGCGATCCTCGGCGACGAGCAGGTCACCGGGCTCATGCTGCGCGACACCGTCACCGGGGCCGAGCGCACGCTCGACGCGACGGGGGTGTTCGTCGCGATCGGGCACGATCCGCGCTCCGAGCTCGTCGCGGATCAGGTAGACACCGACGCGGACGGCTACGTTCGTGTCGCGCACCCGTCCACGCGGACGAACCTGGCTGGGGTGTTCGCGGCCGGGGATCTCGTCGATCACACGTACCGGCAGGCGATTACCGCCGCGGGCACCGGCTGCGCGGCCGCGCAGGACGCCCAGCACTACCTGTCGGACCTCGCACCCGCTACCGTTTCCGCACCTGTTCTGGAGGTCTTCGCATGAGCACCGTCACCCCCGTCACCGACGCCACTTTCCAGGACGAGGTCCTCGACTCCGAGTTGCCCGTCGTCGTCGACATCTGGGCGACCTGGTGCGGGCCGTGCAAGGCAATCGCTCCGATCCTGGATCAGCTCGCCGGCGAGTACGCGGGGCGTGTGAAGATCGTGAAGCTGGACGCCGATCAGAATCCTGAGACTGTGGCCGCCGCGGGCGTGACATCGATCCCGACCCTTGGCTTCTACCGGAACGGGGAACGGGTGGACGTGCTGATTGGCGCGCACCCGAAGCCCGTCTACTCGGCGAAGATCGAGGATCTGTTCGCATGACCGACACTCTGACCCGCGCCGCGCCGAAGCGCCTTTCCGCACTCGACCGGTGGCTGCCGCTGTGGATCGGCCTCGCCATGGTCGCGGGCCTCCTCCTCGGACGATTCGTGCCAGCGCTTTCCGACGCGCTCTCCGCAATGGAGGTCGGCGGGATCTCGATCCCGATCGGGCTGGGCCTGCTGGTGATGATGTATCCCGTGCTCGCGAAGGTCCACTATGACAAGGTCGCCGCTGTCACCGGGGACAAGAAGCTGCTGGTCTCGTCGCTGGTGCTGAACTGGCTGGCGGGCCCCGCGGTGATGTTCGCGCTCGCCTGGATCTTCCTGCCGGATCTGCCCGAGTATCGGACCGGGCTGATCATCGTGGGCCTGGCGCGGTGCATCGCGATGGTCGTGATCTGGAGCGACCTGGCCTGCGGTGACCGTGAGGCGACGGCGGTGCTCGTCGCGATCAACTCGGTCTTCCAGGTCGTGATGTTCTCGGTGCTGGGCTGGTTCTACCTCACGGTGCTGCCGGGCTGGCTGGGCCTGGACGCGCAGGGCCTGGTGGTCTCCGTCTGGCAGATCGCGCTGAACGTGCTCGTCTTCCTCGGCGTGCCGCTGGTGGCGGGCTTCGCGTCGCGATGGATCGGCGAGAAGCGCCGCGGCCGCGCCTGGTACGAGGAGAAGTTCCTCCCCGCGGTTGGACCATGGGCGCTGTACGGGCTGCTGTTCACGATCGTTCTGCTGTTCGCGCTGCAGGGTGAGCAGGTCACGTCCCGCCCGCTGGATGTGGCGCGGATCGCGCTGCCGCTGTTGATCTACTTCGGCCTGATGTGGTTCGCGGGGCTGCTGCTCGGCAAAGCGCTCGGCCTCGGCTACGCACGGTCGACGACGCTCGCGTTCACCGCGGCGGGCAACAACTTCGAACTCGCCATCGCGGTCGCGATCGGCACCTTCGGCGCGGCCTCCGGGCAGGCCCTCGCGGGCGTTGTCGGCCCCCTGATCGAAGTGCCCGTGCTGGTCGGCCTCGTCTACGTCTCACTCTGGGCCGCGAAGGCCTGGTTCCGCACCGACCCCTACGCCGTCGAATCGAGGACGTCATGACCGATACCGCCGTCAACTCCGACACGGAGGCGTGCGCGCCGTCCGCGACGCATGCCATCGGCACCGAGGCCGCGACTACCGTGGCCGGCGCGCTAAAGGCGCTCGCTGATCCGCTGCGTCTGCGGATGCTCTCCGCGATCGCGACCGACCCGCGCGGAGAGTCCTGCGTGTGCGACCTCGCCGAGCTCGCCGAGGTGTCACAGCCGACGGTCTCCCACCATCTGAAGGTGCTGAAGGAGACGGGGATGCTGCTGTCCGAGCGGCGGGGTACCTGGGTGTACTACCGCATCGCGCCGGGCAGGCAGCGCGCGGTCGCGGCTCTCCTTGACGCGTTCGCTCCCGCCGCAGCCGTCACGGACGAGCCTGAAGACACCGCGGCACGGGCCGAGGCCTTGCAGCAGATGGACGCCCGCGTGACCCGCCTCGCCGAGGAACTTACGGACGAGCTGACCGGGCTGAACCGGGAACTCGTGGTCGCGATCGTGCGCGAGTCCTACGCGGGCCTGGTGCGTTCGGCGAAGCTGACGGCGCACCTGATCCCGCTCACCGAACGCTTCGCCCGACAGCGCCTGGCCGACCTGACCCGTGATCGCAGCGCGGGCGTGCCGCAGGTACTGTTCGTGTGCGTGCAGAACGCGGGCCGCTCGCAACTCGCCGCCGCGATCGTCAACCGGCTCGCCGGGGGCAAGGTCATCGCCCGCTCCGCCGGGTCGACGCCTGCGGTGGATGTGCACCCGCACGTGCGCTCCCTGCTCACCGAGATCGAAGGCGAGCAGGAAGCCGATACGGCGTTCCCGAAGCCGCTGACCGACGACGCGGTGCGCGCCGCGGACGTGGTGGTGACGATGGGCTGCGGCGACGTGTGCCCGATCATCCCCGGCGTCCGCTACGAGGACTGGGCCGTCGGAGACCCAGCGCTGGCCTCCCCGGAAGGGGTCGAAGCGATCCGCGACGATATCGAGGGCCGCGTGCGCGAGCTCCTCGCCACCCTCACCGACTGAAAGAAGCGAACAACGATGACTGATCAGAAGCCCTCCGTCCTCTTCGTCTGCGTCCACAACGCCGGGCGCTCCCAGATGGCTGCCGGCTGGCTCCGCGAGCTCGCCGGGGACCGCGTCGAGGTCCGCTCCGCCGGATCCATGCCCGCCGACCAGATCAACCCCGTCGCCGTCGAGGCGATGCGTGAGGTAGGCATCGACATCACCGGCGAGCAGCCGAAGGTGCTCACCACGGAGGCGGTGCAGGACTCCGACGTCGTGGTCACGATGGGCTGCGGCGACGCCTGTCCGTTCTTCCCGAGCAAGCGCTACGAGGACTGGAAGCTCGACGACCCGGCAGGGCAGGGCATCGAGTCGGTGCGCCCGATCCGCGACGAGATCAAACGCCGCATCGAAGCGCTCCTCTCCGAGCTGATCGGACAGTGAGCCGGGTGGTGAGCGCACGACCTTCGTCCGAGCGTGGTCGCGTCGGGGAGGTGTTTCGGGCGTTCGCGAAGCTCGGCGTGACGTCGTTCGGCGGCCCTGTCGCGCATCTCGGATACTTCCGCGAGGAGCTCGTCGCCAGACGGAAGTGGGTGAGCGACGCGCAGTACGCGGAGCTCGTCGCCCTGTGCCAGTTCCTCCCCGGGCCGGCGTCGAGCCAGGTGGGCTTCGCGCTCGGCCTCGTTCGCGCAGGCTTCCGCGGGGCGCTGGCGGCATGGGCGGCGTTCACGTTGCCGTCCGCGGTGCTGCTGGTGTTCTTCGCCATCGGCGCGGTGTCCCTGGACGGCTCCGTGGGTGCGGGGTTACTTCTGGGTCTTAAAGCCGTCGCCGTGGCGGTTGTCGCGCACGCCGTGCTGGGGATGGCCCGAACGCTCACGCCCGATGTCCGCCGCGCCCTGATCGGCGTCGCCGCCGCGGTGCTGGCGCTGCTGCTGACGGGGAACCTTGGCCAGCTCGCCGCGATCCTCATTGGCCTGGCCTCGGGGATCCTCTGGTGCCGGCGGATCGACGTCGCAGCCTCCGAGCCGCTTGCCGTGCGCGTCTCGCGGCGTCTCGGGGCCTCGTGCCTGGTCGTGCTCGGCGTTCTGCTCGTCGCACTTCCCGTGGCCACCGCGCTGACGCGCAACGCCTGGTTCGGGATCGCGGACGCATTCACTCGAGCAGGAGCGCTCGTCTTCGGGGGCGGGCACGTCGTCCTGCCGCTGCTACAGGCGGAGCCTGCCGTCGCGGGCGCGCTCAGCCACGACCAGTTCCTCGCAGGTTACGGTGCGGCACAGGCCGTGCCTGGTCCGCTGTTCACCTTCGCCGCCTACCTCGGCTTCGAGATGCAGGACGGATGGGCGGCACCGCTCGCGGCGCTCCTCGCCCTCGCCGCTGTCTTCGTGCCCGGCCTGCTGCTCCTGCTCGGTGTGCTTCCCTTCTGGGAGCGCCTTCGCGGGAACCCCACGGTCCGCTCAGCGATGGCAGGCGCGAACGCCGCGGTGGTCGGGATTCTCGCCGCCGCGCTGTGGACGCCCGTGATCACATCCGGAGTGACCGGACTCGCCCCCTTGATCATCGCGCTCGGGTGCTTCCTCATGCTCACCGTCTGGAAGCTGCCGGCATGGATCGCTGTGCTCGCCGGCGCGGCGGCAGGCATCATCGCGAGCGTCGCCGGGATCGGCCTCGCCTGGGCATGATCATGCCCTGATGCGGTCGCCCAGCAGGCCGATGAACTCATCGGCCGCGGCGAGCTGCTTCTCGAGTTTCGCCCGCCGCTGCTCCGCGTCAATAAGGAACTCGGAGAGAAGCTGAGTGGCCTCAGTCCCGACGGAGCCTTCGACCTGGCCGGCGTCTAGCGCCCGCAGCAGATCGCCCATCTGCTCCAGCGAGTACCCGAGCGGCTTCATCCGGCGGATGAGCATGAGCCGTTCGTAGTCGTCCTCGGTGTAGAGGCGGAACCCGCCCTCGGACCTGCCGGAAGGCTCGAGGAGGCCGATTTCGTCGTAGTGGCGCAGCGTCCGCAGGGACAGCTCGGTGCGCTCGGCGAGCTCACCAATGTGCATCATCGCGGTTCCAGGCACGGCGCAGCTCCTTCTCATTCGCCCCCAACTCTCACGTTACGTTAGAGTTGTGGTTGGCTCGCATCTTCTAGCGGGTTTCATTCCGACTGCCACCCCTGACCGGGGTGCACCGTCGGGCGCGCGCAGACGCGCACTCACGCTTTCGATGGTGTCACATCGACCCATCTCGACCCCTGGGAGGCCTGCCTCATGACGACCATGACCGACGACAAGACGCGATACCGACCCGAGCCCTCGGTGCTGACTGCACTGAAGACCCCGCGGATCCTCACCCGCGAGGTCCTAGCTGGCCTCGTCGTCGCGCTGGCGCTGATCCCTGAGGCGATCTCGTTCTCGATCATCGCAGGGGTCGATCCGAAGGTCGGGCTGTTCTCGTCGTTCATCATGGCGGTGACGATCGCGTTCGTCGGTGGACGCCCGGCCATGATCACGGCGGCGACCGGTGCGATCGCTCTGGTCATTGCGCCCGTGGCGCGTGAGTACGGCATGGACTACTTCATCGCGACGGTGCTGCTCGCGGGCGTGCTGCAGATCGTGCTCGCGGTGCTCGGCGTCGCGAAGCTGATGCGGTTCATCCCGCGTAGCGTCATGGTCGGCTTCGTGAACGCCCTGGCGATCCTGATCTTCATGGCTCAGGTGCCCGAGCTCGTGGGGGTGCCATGGATGGTGTACCCGCTCGTCGCGGTCGGGCTGGCGATCATGGTGTTCATGCCGAAGATCACCAAGGTGGTCCCGGCTCCGCTGGTGTCCATCGTGCTCGTCACCGCCGCGGTCGTGGTCTTCGCGATCAACGTTCCTGCGGTCGGCGACAAGGGCGAGCTGCCCCGCAGTCTGCCGGAGCTGTTCATCCCGAACGTGCCCTTCACGTGGGAGACGCTGACGATCATCGCCCCGTACGCGCTGGCGATGGCGCTCGTCGGTCTCATGGAGTCCCTGATGACCGCGAAGCTCGTGGACGACGTCACCGACACTCACTCGAACAAGACTCGTGAAGGCTGGGGCCAGGGCGTCGCGAACATCGCGTCCGGCTTCTTCGGCGGCATGGGCGGGTGCGCGATGATCGGCCAGACCATGATCAACGTGAAGGCGTCCGGTGCGCGCACCCGCATCTCGACGTTCCTCGCGGGCGTCTTCCTCCTGATCCTCATCGTCGTGCTCGGCGATGTCGTCGCGATCATCCCGATGGCGGCGCTGGTCGCGGTGATGATCATGGTCTCGGTCGGGACATTCGACTGGCACTCCATCAAGCCCTCCACGCTGAAGCGGATGCCGAAGAGCGAGACCGCCGTCATGGTCATCACCGTCGCTGTCGTCGTCGCGACCCACAACCTTGCGATCGGCGTGATTGTCGGCGTCTTCGTTGCGGCGATCATGTTCGTGCGCCGAGTGGCGCACCTCGTGGACGTCACCCGCGAGGTCAGCGACCGCGACGGCGCTCAGGTCGCGCACTACACCGTCGAGGGGCAGCTGTTGTTCGCCTCCAGCAACGACCTCACCACGATGTTCGAGTACACCGAAGATCCCGAACGGGTGGTCATCGACCTCACGAGGTCGCACGTCTGGGACGCATCGACCGTCGCGGCGCTCGATGCGATCGAGACGAAGTATGAGCATCACGGCAAGACCGTCGAGTTCGTCGGAATGAACGACTACACAAACGCGTTCCACGCCCGACTCACCGGCGGGCTCGGGAACGGTCACTGACCTGCAGGAGGCAATGGCGGTCGCGGTTTAATCAGGGTTCTGCACGGAGCTTTGGATAGTCCGTCCAGTCGCCACTGGCAAGGCGCGACCAGGCAGCTGCTGACGCTGCTGTGATGCCGAGGAGATCGGAGACGATTCGTGGGTGCATCTGCCGGGTCAATTCGATCAGCGCGGTCGTCCGAGCGCTTCCTGAACGCAGCCCCTGCTGGCGCAGACGTCGGCTGAGTGGGCCTGGCGTGAGATGCAGCCCCGGATTCCTGCCGGGAAAGAGCCATCCCTCGGGTCGGTGTCTCGATGTGTCAGCGAGCTCGGCGATCGCATTCCCGAGGACCTCGGGCAGTTCGATTGGCTCGGCTCCGATGGTGAGCTTCACCGGTCGCGTTGTCAGGTCGACCTGATCACGGGTGAGCGCGACGATGCGAGTGAGGTGGAGGCCGTAGAGGAGCACGAGCAACCCAGCGGCACGCGTCTTGGGATCCATGTCCAGGTCCGAGAGGAACCTGCGAGCCATCTGCCACCGATGGTCGGATTCGTAGTGCCGGCCCTCGAGGTGGCTCGTGCGGAACTCTACGTGGAGTGTGCTGAGCCGGTGCCGTCGCAGCCAGCGTGTGAACGGGGCGAGGGCGTCGCGCTGGCTCGGTGAGCCCGTGAGAAATGCGTCGAGTCCGCGCTGCGAGAAGGTGGCCAGCGTCTCGTGCTGCGATCGGATCTCGTGCAGGAGCGCGGCGCAATGCCTGAGTGCTGCCCGCTGTCTCTGGAAGCCGGCCGCGGGGCTTGAGGGGCCCTGCGACACAGCCCGGAACGCTCTGGTGGACCGAAGAAGCTCCCAGGTGCAGTATCGACGCAGGATCAGCCGATCGTCGGCAGCTTCGATGCTCGCCAGCCATTCTTCAACCCAGTGATCGAAACGCACGGTCTCGACGTCGAGTTCTGGCAGCACGTTGGAGCGGACCAGCAGTGAGAGAAGGAAGGCGACCGACTGGCCAGACCGGGCCCTCGTGATGATCGCGTCCGCGGTGAGAGGCAGGGTTTCGTCTGCGAGTTCACGGAGCACGGCGGCGCATTTGCTCTTGTGCTGCCACCGCTCGAGAGAATTCGCCTTGCCGTGATGTGTGAGGAGGTAATCCGCGAGCGGCTGGAGTGCGGGACGGACATTGCCTGTGTCATCGCAGAGGAGCCGCTGGATGGTGATCGGTCGTCGACACTCGGCGCAGAGGCGATGCTTACGCACTTCTTCAATTGATCCGCAGCTGGGGCATGCCATCGTGATCGGCGAGCCGGCGCAATCGGCGCAGACCGTCTGCCCGTTCATGAACCCGGTGAGGAACACCTTGCGTCCGCACTCAGGGCAGGGTTGCGGGGTGCGCATCGCGTAGTAGCAACGAGCGCATACTCGCCGCCCGTCGAGATGGGAAGCGACACGTCCCGGTTCGCCGCAGAGCCCGCAGGTCTTGATCGGTGCGGTGTAGCAGTTCAGGCAGACGAGCTCGGGACGGCGGACGACGATAGTTGCCTGCTGACCGCACCGGGAGCAAAGGCCGAACGATCGACGATCAGCTCGCCAACATTCGCGGCAGAACCGCTTCCCGTCGATGGTGCGCTGCACTGGCCTGACCCGTCCGCAGGTCGCGCAGGCGACCGATCTGGCGTTCCGCTCGCAGCGCGAGCAATGCCTCCCGCCGTTCGGGGTCTTATGCGGCATCCGGACTGCTCGCCCACATGACTCGCATGTCGGCAGCACCACCCGGCTCGCTCCTTCTGCGACGAGTGCGTGGGCCAGGTCTTGGACGGTTACTGGCACGTTCCGGTGCTGGCCCTCCAACACCCCGGGTTGCTTCAGCAATGCGAGTTCGAGAAGCCGTTGCGTGAGGGGTACCGGCGCGACCGAATGCACGATCTCGGCCAGTTGCTCGGGTGAGATCTCAGGAACGAGAGGACGGACGAGAGCGACGATCTCCGCGACCCTCGGCTCCTGCGGAGGCTTCGCCGCCACGCTACTTCGTGCGCGGCCGGCGGATGGCGGCACGAACCGGCCGGAGATCGCCGATGGATCCGCGCGTCGCTTCCTCGCCCACGGCGACCGGGATCCCGGCCTCACGGCGGGTGATCGTCACGAGATCGTCGAGTGTGCACTCCAGCGCATCACAGAGTGCTGCGAGGACATCGAGGCGGACGCGCTGTGGCGGCTGCGTCACCAGCCGATACACCTGCTCCCGTGACAGGTCGATGCCGCGCTCCTCGAGCAGCGGCTTCAGCTTCGACGTCTGGAAGATCCCGCGCGATGCCATCACGCTGCGCAGGTTCCAACCGGTCTCGAGCTCAACGACCATCAGCTTCTCCTTCGATCAGGGCCTTCAACGCCTCCGCGAGCACCCGGTTCTTATAGTCCGAACTGACAGAGGCGTAGATGGAAGTCGTCGACGCGTGCATGTGCCCCACCTGCTCCTGGACGAACCGCTCCGCGTAGCCGAACTCCAGAAGGTGCGTGACGTACGAATGCCGGAGGCTATGCAGCGTTAGATCCTTCGACAGGCCAGCCTCGTCGCGCAACTCTGCGAACCTCCGGTCGAGATACCCGGCGGACAGGCGCGTACGCCGCTCGGTCACCCAGAGCGCGTCGAGGTCGGCACGCGGGGCGAAACGCTCCCTCGCTTGCTCGAGCCACTGCTGCATGCCTGGCACCCACCAATCGAACTCCGGCACCAGCAGGACCGTCCTACGACGAGGCGCACCGCCTCCCGCCGCCTTCGCCCATCGCACGTGGATCGCGCCGTAGCGCCCCCATTGGCGCATCTTGGCATTGTGATGCAGATCGACGGTGTCGAGCATGACCGCCTCGGTCCGGCGCAGCCCGAACGCATACACGGTCTTCAGCAGTTGCGCGTCCCTCAAGGCTCCGAGCGCGCCCTTCCGCCCGGAATTGACCAGCAGCTCGACACGGGCATCGGCCGTGTCGAACAGGCGCTCGACCTCGTCATACGTGAACGGACGACGCTTCCCGTCACCTTCGAACTCAAACCGGTGGGCGACCGTGTTCCATGGCAGGCACACCTGCGACGGGAACTCTCCGAACTCCCGATCGCAGATCTCCATCCAGTCGTACAACGGGCTCGTGAGGTAATCGCAGAACCCACGGATCGCACCATGATTGGCGCGCATCGTCGAGAGCGTCCGCGTACGCCCGCCGGACTCAGCGGTGAACTCGTCGACATCCGCGACGCTCCACTTCCACGGCGGTTTATCCACCAAGTCGCGGAACCTCACCACGGTGGCCACCCGATTCCGGATGGTCTGCTCACGCAGGCCTCGCGACAGCTGCTGCTTCCGCCAGCCTTCGATCATCGCGTCGAAGACCTGCTGCTCCGGGTTCACCAACACGACGTTCGACGTCGAAGTGATCAGCCGAAGCGCGGCAGGAGAGGCCCCAAAATCTTGCATTAGATGCAACAAAGTACGAGACAGTGCATCACCCTGTCAACTCTGATCCCAACATCCGCGAGATCACGCTGTTATGGTCGGAGGTGCTCGGCATCGGGTGCGACCAATAAGCCTCGATTGCAAGCGTAGACAGTTGCATTCACTGCAACTTGCGACCGTTTGCCAGGCGGAGTATCGTCCCAAGAGCGTTACTGGTAGGGCCGAATGTCGCAGGGTGCACTATTAGCCTTGGGGTTAGTTCAGTCAGCACTGTATGATCAGTGCATGCTGACCATTGCTTCACGCCTCGACGTTATGAACCGGCTCGGCCGGGCCATGGCCGACCCGACGCGCTCCCGCATCCTGATGACCCTGCTTGACGGCCCCAGCTACCCAGCCGTGCTCTCGCGCGAGCTGGAACTGACCCGCTCGAACGTCTCGAACCATCTGACCTGCCTGCGCGACTGCGGCATCGTGGTCGCCGAGCCGGAGGGGCGACAGACGCGCTACGAGATCGCCGACCCGCACCTCGCGGCGGCACTGACCACGCTGGTGGATGTGACGCTCGCTGTGGACGAGAGCGCGCCGTGCGTCGATGCCGACTGCACTGTGCCGGGCTGCTGCGGAGTCGGAGCGAGCGCATGAGTGATGTGACGAAGTCCCAGGTGGAAGGCGTCGAACTGGACGATGACGATGACGACCACGACGGCCCCTGGTGGACCGACCGCGGGATCATGGTCCCGGTCTTCTCCGGCGTCGCATTCCTGACCGGTCTCGTCCTGGAGTGGTCCGGGCTGGAGATCCCGGCGCTGGTGGCGTTCTGGATTGGTCTGCTGCTGGGCGCGTCGACGTTCACGCCGGGCGCGATCCGGAAGCTGTTCAAGGGCAAACTGAGCATCAGTCTCCTGATGACGATCAGCGCGATCGGCGCGGTCATCCTCGGCTACGTCGAAGAAGCCGCCGCGCTGGCGTTCCTCTACTCGATCGCCGAGGCACTGGAAGACAAGGCGATGGACCGCGCCCGCGGTGGACTGCGGGCGCTGCTCAAGCTCGTCCCGGAGACCGCGACCATCCGCCAGGACGGATCCTCAGTGGAGGTCGCCGCGAAAGACCTCGTTGTCGGTCAGCTGATGCTGGTGCGGCCGGGCGAGCGGATCGCGACCGACGGCGTCGTCCGGACGGGGCGCTCCAGCCTGGACACCTCCGCGATCACCGGTGAGTCGATCCCGGTGGAGGTCGAGCCCGGGGACACGGTCTCGGCCGGCGCGATCAACACCGCGGGAGCGCTGGAAGTCGAGACGACCGCAGCGGGCACCGACAACTCGCTCACCACCATCGTCGACCTGGTCGAGCAGGCGCAGGCGGAGAAGGGCGACCGCGCCCGCCTCGCCGACCGCATCGCCCGCCCCCTCGTGCCCGGCGTGCTGATCCTCGCCGTCCTGGTCGCCGTGATCGGTTCGCTGTTCGGCGACCCCGAGCTGTGGATCACCCGCGCCCTCGTCGTCCTCGTGGCCGCGTCGCCGTGCGCGCTGGCGATCTCGGTCCCGCTGACCGTGGTCGCCGCGATCGGATCGGCGAGCAAGTTCGGCGTGATCATCAAGTCCGGTGCCGTGTTCGAACGCTTCGGCGTGATCCGCCACATCGCCGTCGACAAGACCGGCACCCTCACCCGCAACGAACCGGCCGTCACAGCCGTGCTCACCGCCGACGGGATCACCGAGGCGCAGGCGCTGGCCTGGGCCGCCGCGCTCGAGCAGCACAGCACCCACCCCCTCGCGGCAGCGATCACCGCCGCCGCGCCGGATGCCCCTGCGGCCGATGCCGTGACCGAGCAGGCCGGGCACGGCATCGAAGGCAAGCTCGACGGCGCGCGGATCACCGTCGGCAGTCCCCGCTGGCTGGACGCCGGGACGCTCGGCGACCAGGTGGCAGTCCTGGAGGAGCAGGGCATGACGGTCGTGATCGTGCACCGCGACGGTTCGCCTGTCGCTGCGATCGGCGTCCGCGACGAGCTGCGCCCCGAGGTCCCCGAGGTCGTCCGCACTCTCGCGTCCCAGGGCATCGGCGTGACGATGCTCACCGGTGACAACGCCCGCACCGCCCGCGCCCTCGCCGCGCAGGCCGGGATCGAGGACGTGCGCGCCGAGCTGCGCCCGGAGGACAAGGCCGCTGCGATCGGCGAACTCGGCAAGAACGGGCAGGTCGCGATGATCGGCGACGGCATCAACGACGCCCCGGCCCTCGCGGCGGCGGACATCGGCATCGCGATGGGCGCGACCGGGTCAGATGCCGCGATCGAGTCCGCCGACGTGGCGTTCACCGGCCACGACCTGCGGCTGCTGCCGCGCGCGTTCGACCACGCCCGACGCGGACGGCGCATCATCAACCAGAACATCATCCTGTCCTTGCTGATCATCACCGCGCTGCTGCCGCTCGCTTTGTTCGGCGTCCTCGGCCTCGCAGCCGTGGTGCTGGTGCACGAGATCGCAGAGGTCGTCGTGATCCTCAACGGCCTGCGCGCCGCCCGGACTCGGAAGAGCGTCGCGTGACCGCGCAGGACGCCGCCGTCGAAGGGACCAGCACGCAGGAGCACAACCCATCGGCAGGGGGCAGACGTGCCCTCGGCCTTGCGCTCATCGTGGCCGTTCTTGCCCTGGCCGTGGACCAAGGGTCGAAGGCCCTCGCCGTGGCGCAGTTGACGCCGGGCGAGCGGATGCCACTGCTCGGCGACCTGTTCGGATTGTCGCTGGTCTTCAACCCCGGGGCCGCGTTCTCGCTTGGCTCCGGGGCCACCTGGATCTTCACGACCGTCGGCCTGCTCGCTGCCGTGATGGTGGTCGTTTTCGCCGTGCGGCTGCGCGGTGCCCGGTGGGGCGTCGCGCTGGGCATGGTCCTCGGTGGCGCGGTCGGCAACCTCATCGACCGGCTCGTGAATCCACCCTCGTTCGGGCAGGGGCACGTCACCGACTTCCTCGCCTACGGAAACCTGTTCGTTGGGAACGTCGCCGACGTCTTCGTCGTCGCCGGCGTCGGGCTGGTCTGCGTGAACCTGCTCCTACCGACTCCTCGCACGACAGCCGAAACCGACCGAACGGAGCCCGCTTCATGAAGGTCGAACTGCTGCACATCGTCGACTGCCCGAACACCGCCGTCGCCGAGCAGCACGCGCGCGCCGCGCTGGACTCGCTGGGACTCACGGACGTGCCCGTCGAGCTGGTCACGATCCACAGCGAGGCCGAGGCGGCGAACACCAGGTTCGGAGGCTCACCCACGGTCCTCGTCGACGGCGTCGACCTGTTCCCGACGACACCGGTTCGCTCGCTGGCGTGCCGGGTCTACGCGACGGAGGGCGGGTTCGCCGGAGCTCCCCGTCAGGAGCAGATCGAAGCGGCGTTGAGCTCACGAACCGCGTGAGCAGTGAGAGGGGGCGAGCTTATGGGACGCTTAGGTCGGTGTTGAGCGCAGGGCTGGGTACTCCGACCACTCGCCTCCGGACAGTCGCGCCCAGGCGGCAGCTGATGAAGGCGTGATCCCGAGCAGGTCGGACACAATCCGAGGATGCAACTGACGAGTGAGGTCCATCAGCGCGGTGACACGGGCGCTGCCGGCGAGGAGCCCTTCTTTGCGGAGTCGACGGCTGAGTGGTCCGGGGGTGAGTGGCCGGCCGGGGTTCCTGCCCGGGAAGAGCCAAGTGTCGGAGCGGTTGCCGTCGAGCAGCTGGACCATTGCTTCGGCGAGGACTTCGGGCAGCTCGATCGGTTCGGTTCCGACCGTCAGCGTCATGGGGCGCACGGTCGCATCGACCTGTGCACGGGTGATCGCGGCGATGCGGGTCAGGTGGAGTCCGTAGAACAGGACGAGCAATCCACTGACTCGCGTCACGGGATCCATGTCGTCTCGCGTGATGAACGCGCGCGCCATCGTCCACCGATGGTCGGCGGCGTAGTCGCGCCCTTCGAGGCGATGACTGCGGAACTCGACCCGGAGGCGGCTCAGGCGGTGCCGTCGCAGCCACCTGGTGAACGGCGCGAGGGCGTCCCGTTGTGAGGGCGAACCGGTGAGGAAGCCGTCGAGCGATCGCTGCGGGTATGTCGTCAGCGTTTCGCCGCTCGTGCGGATCTGCTGCAGGAGGGCCGCGCACTGCTTCAGCGCCGCCCGCACCTTCTGATAGGTGGAGCCGGATCGGACGGCCGTTTCCGGCCTGCCCCTGAGCGATCTTCCCGACGGCAGCAGCTCCCAGCTGCAGTACCGCCTTAGGAGGAGCCGGTCTTCGGGATGGGGGACGGTGGGAAGCCACCGTTGGAACCAGTGCTCGAACCTCGCCGCTTGGATGTCGAAATCGGGCAGCACGCCTGAGCGGATGAGGAGCGAGAGCAGGAATGCCACGGATTGCCCGGCTTGCGCTCTGGTCATGATCGCGTCCGCGGTGAGGGCCAGCGTGCCATCGGCGAGCTCGCGGAGGACGACCGCGCAGCGGCTCTTGTGCAGCCACCGCTCGAGGGAGATCGCACTGCCGTGGTGCGTCACCAGATACTCCGCGAGCGGGTGCAGCTCGGGGCGGATCTCTCCGCTGTCGTCAGCAAGCAGTTGCTGGATGGCGATGGGTCGCCGGCATTCCACGCATAGCCGGTGCTTGCGCACCTCTTCGATCGTCCCGCATCCGGGGCAGGCCATCGTGACGGGAGCTCCTGCGCACTCGGCGCAGACCTTGTGCCCGTTCATGAAGCCAGTGAGGAACACTTTCCGCCCGCACTCCGGGCACGGCTGGGGGCGTCGCATCGCGTAGTAGCAGCGGGCGCAGACCCGTCGGCCGTCCAGGTGCGTCGCTACGCGGCCCGGTTCCCCGCAGAGCTCGCACATCTTGACCGGCGCGGTGTAGCACGCGAGACAGACGAGCGCGGGGCGACGGACGATAATCGTGGCGTGCTGCCCGCATCGCGAGCAGTCTCCGAACGACCGCGGATCGGCTCGCCAGCAGTCCCGGCAGAACCGTTGCCCGTCGACGGTGCGCTGCACGGGCTGAACTCGTCCGCAGCCGGCGCACGCGACCGATCGGGCATTCCGTTCACAGCGCGAGCAGTGGCGACCGCCGCTCGGCGTCTTGTGAGGCATCCGAACGGCACGTCCACAGGAATCGCATGTCGGCAAGACGACCTGCCCGGCCCCCTCGTTCACGAGAGCGTGGGCCAGATCCTGCACCGTCACCGGTACGTTCCGGTGTCGCCCTTCGAGGACTCCAGGTTGTTTGAGGAGTGCGAGTTCGAGACGCCGTTGGGTGAGCGGCACGGGTGCGACTTCAGCCACGATCTCAACAAGGCGCTCCACCGGGATCTCCGGCGCGATCGCGTGGACGAGCCCGGCGACCTCAGCAACCCTGGGCTCCTGCGGAGGCTTCGCCACCGCGGCCTACTTCGAGCGCGGGCGACGGATCGTGGCCCGCACGGGCCGCAGATCGCCGATCGCACCCCGCGTCGCCTCTTCACCCACCGCGACCGGGGCCGCAGCCTCCCGGCGGGTGACCTGCACGAGGTCGTCGAGCGAGCACTCCAACGCGTCGCACAGCGCGGCGAGCACGTCGATGCGAACCCGCTGCGGTGCTTGCGTCACCAGTCGGTACACCTGTTCCCGGGACAGGTCGACGCCCCGCTCCTCGAGCAACGGCTTCAGCTTGGAGGTCTGGAAGATCCCGCGCGAGGCCATCACGCTGCGGAGGTTCCATGCGGTCTCGAGCTCAACGGTCATCTGCTTCTCCTTCGATGAGGGCCTTCAACGCGTCCGCGAGTACCCGGTTCTTGAAGTCCGAGCTGACGGAGGCGTAGATCGAGGTCGTCGAAGCATGCATGTGCCCGACCTGCTCCTGGACGAATCGGTCGGCGTAGCCGAACTCGAGCAGGTGCGTCACGTACGAATGCCGGAGGCTGTGCAGCGTCAGGGCCTTCGACAAGCCGGCCTCGTCCCGCAGCTCCGCGAACCGCCGGTCGAGATAGCCGGCCGACAGCCGGGTGCGGCGCTCCGTCACCCACAGCGCGTCAAGATCACTGCCCGGGGCGAAACGATCGCGCGCCTGCTCCACCCACTGCTCCATACCCGTCACCCACCAATCGAACTCCGGCACCAACAGCACGGTCCGTCGTCGTGGCGCGCCACCTCCCGCGGCCTTCGCCCACCGCACGTGAATCGCGCCATAGCGGCCCCACTGCCGCATCTTCGCGTTGTAGTGCAAGTCAACCGTGTCGAGCATCACCGCTTCTGTGCGCCGCAACCCGAACGCGTAGACCGTCTTCAACAACTGCGCATCGCGTAGCGCGCCGAGCGCCCCTTTCCGGCCTGACCCGACCAGCGCCTCAACGCGCGCATCAGCCGTGTCGAAGAGACGCTCCACCTCGTCATAGGTCAACGGGCGACGCTTTCCATCCCCCTCGAACTCGAACCGATGCGCGACGGTGTTCCACGGCAAGCACACCTGCGACGGAATCTCCCCGAACTCTCGCTCGCAGATCTCCATCCAGTCATACAACGGGCTCGTCAGGTACTCGCAGAATCCATGGATTGAACCGTGGTTGTTCCGCAGCGTCGACAACGCTCGAACCCGGCCCATCGAATCGGCAGTGAACTCATCGACGTCTGCGACGGTCCACTTCCAAGGCGGCTTGTCGACGAAGTCGCGAAACCGCGTGACAGTTGCCAGTCGATTTTGGATGGTCTGCTCACGCAACCCACGAGAACGCTGCTGGCTGCGCCACCCCTCCACCATCGCGTCGAAGACCTGCTGCTCCGGGTTCGCCAACGCGATGTTCGACGCCGACGTGAGCAGTCGAAGAGACGCAGGAGAACCACCAAAATCTTTCATTAGATGCAACAAAGTACGACAGGGTGCATCACCGAGTCAAGCCGAACGGACAGATTCCCGACATTCCGCTGATACGGTCGGAGCATCAAGGCCTGAGAAATCCCAGTAGTCCTCGCCAGCAGGTGTAGACAGTTGCATTCACTGCAACAGTCGATGGTTTGTGGTGCGTGGCTCGTGGGCTGTGAACATCCGCAAGTTCCTGCCGAAGTATCGTTCGCTCCAGGCGTTGACGGAGCAGGGCATGATGCCTCCGGCCGTCGCGGAACTGCTGCGTGCGGCGATGAACGACGGCCGCAGCGTGATCGTCTCCGGAGCGACGCATGCGGGCAAGACCACGATGCTCGGTGCGCTGCTCGCATCGTGCGTCGACTCGCAGCGCATCGTCACGGTCGAGGAGACGTTCGAGCTGGCGGTCCAAGGTCCTGATCTCGTGTCGCTCCAGGGACGCCAGGCGAGCCTGGAGGGCACGGGGGAGATCACGTTGCGCCGGCTGGTGAAGGAGGCGCTGCGTATGCGACCGGACCGTCTCGTCGTCGGCGAAGTGCGAGATGCGGAAGCCCTGGATCTGGTGCTCGCACTCAACACCGGCGTTCCCGGCGCCTGCACCGTGCACGCGAACTCTGCAGCGGAGGCCATCGAGAAGCTGACGATCCTCCCGCTCCTGGCCGGGCGCAACATCGACCGCTCGTTCATCGCGCCGGCGCTCGCCGCGTCCATCGATCTCGTCGTGCACTGCGTCCGAGACCGGGCGGGGCGGCGATATGTGCAGGAGATCATCGCTCCTACCGGCGACGTCGACGAGGGAGAGGTGCGGATCGAGCAGGTGTACCGGGCCGAGGATCGCGGCGTCGAGCTCATCATGGAGCGCACCGCCGTCCACCCGGTCGGAGCGTCATCGTGACGGTGCTGGTCGGAGTCATGCTCGCGGCAGGGATGCTGCTGTGCGTCTCCCCGTGGATGTGGCCGCCATCCGACGATGACGTGACGAAGACGAGACGGGGACGCCTGATGCGTCTGAGCGAGGAAGCGGGCATGGACGGGCTGTCGCAGCGCGCACTTCTCGCCGTCGTCGTCGCGATCGGGCTGATCGCTGCGTCCGGCGCGTGGCTGTTGACGGGCATCGGCGTACTCTCCGTGCTCGCGGGTCTCGCAGGGGCGGCCGCTCCGATCGTGTTCCTGCGCGGGCGGCGCACACGCCTGCGACGACTACGTCGTCAGCTCTGGCCGGATGTGTGCGATCTCCTGATCGCGTCGATCCGCGTGGGCTTGTCGCTTCCCGATGCCGTCGCGAGTCTGTCGGAGTCCGCGCCGAGGATGCTGAGGCCGGCGTTCGTCGTGTTCGCGCGAGATCTACGAGCCAGCGGCAGGTTCGAGACCAGCCTCGATCGCCTCAAATCCTCGCTCGCCGACCCCATCGGCGATCGAATCGTCGAGACCCTGCGGATGGCGCGGCAGGTCGGCGGCACCGAGCTGATCAGTGTGCTGCGGGCGCTCTCCAGCTCCGTGCGAGCGGATGCGGCGCTCCGAGGGGAGGTCGAGGCACGGCAATCCTGGATTCGCGGCGCCGCGGTCCTCGGGGCTGTCGCGCCGTGGGTGATCCTGGGGCTGCTCGTGCTCCGACCGGAGGGGGCGGCGGCGTACGGCACTCCGGAAGGCGTTCTCGTGATCTGTCTGGGAGCGGCGGTCTCCGTGGTCGCCTTCCACATCATGGTCCGTATCGGTCGGCTGCCCGAGCCGCGGCGGTGGTTCGGATGAGCGGGATCTCGGTGCTCGCGAGCGCCGTCCTGATCGGGTGCGGGTTCGCCGCCGGGGTGCTCAGCCTCCTCTCCGCGCTCCCGCGGTGGCGGGCGGCATCGCTGGCCGTGCGGATCGGCCCCTACGTGCGCGACGTCGTCGCCGATGATCGTCTGCCCCGCGGCGTCCTGCCTGCTGCGGGGGCGCTGCCTGCGAGCGGGCGGACGCTGTGGGACCGGGCACGATACGCGTTCGAAAGGCTACTCGGCGGGGGAGAGTCGCTCCGACAGCGTCTGGCACAAGCCGGAGTGCGGACCGACCCCTCGGCATTCCGGGGCAGACAGCTGGGGTGGGGCCTCGCCGGAGCAGGTGCGGGGGCGGTCGCGTTGACGGTGCTCGCGCTCACGGGGCGCCTGTCCGTGCCGACGGGCGTGATGCCGCTGCTGTGCGGGGTGGGAGCTGCCGCCGCCTATGACCTGCAGCTCTCCGCGCGGGCCAAGGCGCGACGAGTGCGGCTCACGGACGAGCTGCCGACGACGCTCGAGTTCCTGGCCCTCTGTCTGTCGGCGGGAGAGGGCTTCCTCGATTCGCTGCGCCGCGTGTCCGAGGTGGGTTCGGGGGAGCTCACCGCTGAACTGCGTCACGTCGTGCTCGCCGTGGGTACCGGGTCGCCGCTCGCCGATGCGCTGAACGAGATGGCGCGACGCCTGCAGCTGCCGGGCCTGTCACGGGTCGTCGATCAGGTGATCGCCGCACTCGAACACGGTGCACCGCTCGCCGCGGTGCTGCATGCCCAGGCCTCGGATGCGCGCGAAGACGCGAAGCGTGTGCTGATCGAGCAGGCGGGGCGCAAGGAGATCCTGATGCTCCTCCCGCTCGTCTTCCTGATACTCCCGCTCTCCGTGCTCTTCGCCGTCTATCCCGGGCTCTTCATCCTCCGACTCGGCATCGGCTGAGCATCAACGAAAGGACCACCATGATGACACCCACCTGCGACCGCGGGCGACTCACATCGACGGGAACCACTGCTCGGCTCCGCGCATTCTTCGCGGACGAGACCGGAGACGTACCCGGCTGGGTCCTCGTCACATTGATGACAGCCGGTCTGGTGGTGCTGATCTGGGCAGTCGCGGGGCCCGCGCTCACGTCGCTGTTCGAGCAGGCGATCCAGCGGGTGTCGGGACTGTGAGATGAACGACCGGCGTGTCTGCGCGGATGATCGCGGATCGGCTCCGGTGGAGTTCGTCCTCGTGGGTACGCTGCTGACCGCGCTCACGCTCGCGGTGCTGCAACTCGCGTTCGCGGTGTACGTGCGCAACGTGGTCCACGATGCCGCCGTCGAGGGGGCATATCACGCTGCTCTCGCCGACACGACCCCAGAGGAAGGCGCGGATGTCACCCGGGAGGTCATCTCACGCGCGGTCGGGTCGGAGTACGCCGACGACATCCGGATCGGGGTGTCCGGTGCCGCACCGTACGAGACGGTCGATGTCCGAGTCCGCACGACGTTCCCGCTGCTCGGACTGATCGGCCTTCCTCTCGCGATGGAGGTGGAGGCGCATGCACCTGCCGAGACGTTCGGTGAGGAATGACGAGGGATCGGCTGCCCTCGAGTTCATCGCGGCCGGGGTGATCCTGCTGGTCCCGCTCGTCTACCTCGTGATCGCGCTCGGCACCATCCAGGAGCAGACTCTCGGCGCGGAGGCGGCAGCGCGGCACATCGCCCGCGTGATCGCTCGTGCACCCGACGCGACGACGGCAGCGAAACGGAGCGATGCGGTGCTCGCCGGGATCGTCGAGGAGTACGGTCTGGACGAGGACACGGTCGATCTGACGCTGTCCTGCACACCGCAGTCTCTCGAGTGCCCGGCGGCCGGTGCGACGATCGTCGTCTCCGTGGCCACGCGGGTGCGGCTGCCGCTGATGCCGGAGATGATCGGTCTCGACAGGGCCACCGCCGTCCCCGTGCAGGCCGAGGCCGTGCAGAAGATGTCGAGGCAGTGGGGTTCGGAGCGATGAGGTCGGATCGCCGCATGCTCCGCTCCGGGATCGAGCAGGACGAGGGGAGTGTGCTGCTTCTCACACTCGGGTATGTGCTGCTCGCGCTGGCCGTGATCTTCGTGTGTGTCTGTGCCACCGACCTCTACATCGCCCAGAAGCGGTTGGATGCGCTCGCCGATTCCGCTGCGCTCGCCGGAGCCGACGGTTTCACGCTGGCCGTCCGCGACGGCACGGTGCGCGCCGAGCTGACCGACGCTTTCGTCGAGGAGCAGGCCGACGCCCTGGTCGCTGCGCTGCCGGGGGAAGCCTCGCTGGTAGCCGCCGGTACACCGGACGGGGTCACGGCGCGCATCACGGTCGCCGGGGAGTGGCATCCGCCTCTGGTATCACTGTTCGTCCCCGAGGGAGTCCCGCTGGAGTCGACGGCCACCAGCCGCACCGCTCTCCGGTGAGAACCTCGCTCAGCACGGGTCGTGCAGTTGCGCGAGCAGTCCGTGGAGTCGCGGCAGGAGCTGTGGCGGCACCTCTGCGGGCAGCGCGTCGACGGGCCACCAGCGGACGTCCTCCGATTCCTCGCTCACGGTGAGCGCGGCATCTTTGTCGACCACGACAGCGATCCCGATGTCCAGGTGCGACGAGCACGCGCCGAAGCCCGACAACAGGCCATGGTGGTCGAGGTCGTACGCGGGCGCGACGTCCGCCGGGGCCACCACGATCCCGGTCTCCTCACGCAGCTCCCGCAGGGCTCCCGCCACGACCGAATCGTCACCGTCCTCGACGTGGCCGCCCGGCTGCACCCAGAACTGTCCCTTGCGGTGGAAGACCAGCAGGGTGTGCCGGAGGGTGGCGTCGAACACCACGCACGATGCCGTGAGGTGGTCGGGCCCCGCGTCTCGGTGCACAGGCCCTCCTGCGACTCCGAAGAACGACGCGAAGTCTGCCTGCGCTGCGCGGTCTCGTGCGGAACGGGGGACGAAGGTCGCGACCAGGCGGTGGGCATCCGCCTGGAGGTTTGGGATCATTCCGGCTCTCCTTCCGGTGAGCTCTCCCCGGACTCCGGTCGTGCTCGGGGGACGAACTGCGGGATCCAGCGCAGGAAGCCGAGAGCGCCCACCAGCCCGACGGCGCCCATGGCGGCCGCGGCGAGCGGCAGCGACGCCACAGCCGTGATGGCCGAGACCAGCAGCGGGGCGATCGCGCCGCCCGCATCGGTGAGCGTGCGCCACGAACCGAGGAAGGCCGCGGGATCCCGCTTCGGCGCGACATCCGCCCCCAGCGTCAGCAGGATGCCACTGGACAGTCCGTTGCCGACGCCCAGGACCGCAGCGAACATGCCGAACCACAGCACAGCCGCATCCCCGTCGTGCGTGAACGACAGCGCCAGGAAACCCGCTCCCATGAGCACCATCGCGGGCATCGCCGCCCACAGCCGTCCGAAGCGGTCCATCACCTGACCGCTCGCATAGAAGAGCGCGAAGTCGATGGCCCCGGAGACGCCGACGACGAGGGCGATGGTCGAGGCGTCCAACCCCAGCGACAGCCCCCACAGGGGGAGCACGACCTGGCGCGCAGACCGGACGGCGGAGAGCGAAGCGGCGGCGAGTCCGAGGCGCCCGAGCACGGCACGCTGACGCCACATCGTCTGGAAGATGCCCAGGCGTTCGACCGTCGGGATGGACCCGCTCACGGCTTCGCCGGAGTCCTCCGGATAGCGCTCGCGCGCGGTCGTCGTCACGGGTGGGACCATCTTCTCCGGATCGGGGCCGAAGAGGACCAGTGCGACCATCACCACGAGACAAGCGAGGAAGAACCAGATCGCTGCGCTCTCGCTGCCGAAGAGCTGCAGCAGGGCGGCGGCGACGAACGGCCCGACGAAGATGCCGAGGCGGAAGCTGCCGCCCAGCAGCGAGAGGGAGCGGGCGCGGAAGGCGACAGGCACCCGGGTGGTCATGAACGCGTGCCGGGCGAGGCCGAAGGCCGCCGCGCAGATGCCGAGCAGGAACACCGACGCCGCCAGCACCCCGAGCGACGGCGCGAACACCATTCCGACACCGGCGACGATCGAGATCACCCCGGCGATCACCATGGTGTAGCGCTCGCCGATCCTGCCGACCGCCCACCCGGCGGGGAGGTTCCCGCACAGCTGGCCGATGACGAGGCACGAGGCCACGAGGGCGGCGAACGCGACGTCGGCTCCCATGGACGCGGCGAGCACCGGGATGAGCGGGATCACCGCACCCTCGCCGAGTGAGAAGAGGATCGTCGGCAGATACACCATCGGCCCGAACTGTCGAAGGACCGTCGATGCACTGCTCACGACTTCACGCTACTCCCGTTACCCGGAGCCCCCGGACGACGCAGTCCCCGCGCGGGCGGGCGGCACGTTAGGCTGAGGTGTCATGCTCGAACTAGATCTCTCCGCCGAAATCCAGGCGCTCAGGCACACCTTCGGCGACATCAGCGAGGTCGTCGATGTCTCCCGTCTCCGCGACGACATCGCGCGTCTCAGCGAGGAGGCCGGCGCTCCCGACCTCTGGGACGACACCGAGAACGCGCAGAAGGTCACCAGCGCGCTGAGCCACCGTCAGTCGGAACTCGCGCGCATCACCGGCATCGCGCAGCGTCTCGACGACCTCGAGGTTCTCGTGGACCTCGCCAACGAGATGGGCGACGAGGACTCCGCGCAGGAGGCCCGCACCGAGCTCGCCGCGCTCACGGATCTGATCAACCAGCTCGAGGTGCAGACGCTCCTCGACGGCGAGTACGACGAGCGCTCCGCGATCATCACGATCCGCTCCGGGGCCGGCGGCGACGACGCCACCGACTTCGCCGAGATGCTGATGCGCATGTATCTGCGCTGGGCCGAGCGGCACAAGTACCCCGTCAAGGTCATGGACACGTCCTACGCAGAAGGCGCCGGCATCAAGTCGGCGACGTTCGAGATCGACGCTCCCTACGCCTTCGGCACCATCTCGGTCGAGGCCGGCACGCATCGCCTCGCCCGTATCAGTCCGTTCGGCTCCGCCGACAAGCGGCAGACGTCGTTCGCCGCCGTCGAGGTCATCCCGCTGATGGAAGAGGCCACGGAGGTCGACATCCCGGAAAGCGACATCCGCGTCGACGTGTTCCGCTCCTCCGGCCCCGGTGGGCAGTCCGTCAACACGACCGACTCCGCCGTGCGGCTCACTCACCTCCCGACCGGCATCGTCGTGTCGATGCAGAACGAGAAGTCGCAGATCCAGAACCGCGCGGCCGCCATGCGCGTGCTGCAGACGCGACTCCTGCTGCTGCAGAAGGAGCAGGAGGCGGCGAAGAAGAAGGAGCTGGCGGGCAACATCACCGCGAGCTGGGGCGACCAGATGCGCTCGTACTTCCTCTACGGCCAGCAGCTGGTCAAGGACCTGCGCACCGGCCAGGAATCCGGCAACCCGGCGGCGGTCTTCGACGGAGACCTCGACGACTTCATCTCGGCGGGTATCCGCTGGCGCAAGCGCAAGACCGAGGACTGAGTCCACGAAGAAGGCCCCGGAGCGATCCGGGGCCTTCTTCGTGTCGGAGCGGTCAGCGGCCGGAGCCCTGCAGGGTGCCGGTCACATCCTCATAGCTGAAGAGGATGCACTGCACGGTGCGGTCTCCCTCCCGGACCCAGCTGCCCTTCGTGGGCTGGTAGTTGTAGAAGTCGAGTTCGGACGCCTCGTACGAGGTGCCGACATACGCCTGGAAAGCGTCGTAGCAGCCGTTCCAGGAGGTCTCGGTGAGGGCATCGTCGCCGGGGAACTCACCGCCGTCGACGTCGTAGATGAAGAAGACCTCGTCGGTGTGAGGCTGCTCGCAGGGCACGACGGGCAGCTCGGAGACCATCTCGTCTTCGCCATACACGACAAGCGGCAGGCAATCGCCGACTTCGAGAGCGTCGAACGGCGTCATCTCGGCGCCCTCGATCGAGGAGGGGTCCTGGCTCTCGGTGGCGGTACCTCCATCCGAGGGTCGTTCGCTGGGAATGGTGAAAGGACCGCCGCCGCTCGCCGGCGAGGGTGTGGTGGCGAGCACCAGCAGGGATACGGCGGCAGCCAGGGCTCCGCCGATCACGGCGACCGCGAGGCCGGCGATGCCCGGCCACTTCCGCGCGCGCAGGAACAGGGAGATGAGCGACATCACGAAGCCCACCGCGAGCAGGGCCCAACCGGCGATCGAGATCGGGGGGATGCATGCCGAGACCACGCCGATGACCACTGCCGCCAGGCCGCAGATGCCCACGACGGGGACTGCGGTCGGGGCTTGCGGGGTCGTGGTCGTCGGCCACGAGGCCGCCGGATATCCACCGTACGGAGGGTAGGCTGCACCGTTCGAGGGAGACGTCGACGCTGGCGCTGAGGGCGCGATCGTGTAGGGCGGGACGAAGGGCGCGGCCTCCACGTCTGCGGCGACACCCGCGGGGGAGGCGGTGTTCGCGGGAGCTTCCGGCGTCGGCTCGGCGACAGACGCTGCCTCCGCGCTCGATGCCGTGACGCCCGACTCCTCGACTGCAGCGGGGCTCCCGGTGACGACGTGCTCCGTCCACCGCAGCCCGTCCCACCACCGTCGATTCCCGGAGCCGTCGTCGTACCAGCCGGCAGGTGTTGTCATCAGGCGTTCCCGTGCGTCTTTCTCGGTCGGCGGTTGCGTGGTGAGGTCATCCTCGCGACGCCGGCCGTTCTGCGAGGGGCGGCCGTCAAGATGACGGTAGTGGCGGTGGTGCCCCTGTGTCGAATACTGGTCAGATCACACGCCGAAGGCCTCAGGAGCGGCGTGCTCCTGAGGCCTTTCCCTCGTGCTTCTGCCGGTCAGGGGACGAGGCAGACCGGCAATGCGTCGGCGAACACCTCAGTGAACGCCAGCGCGACATCAGGATCGCTGAACTCGGCGCTTTCACCTGAGGCGATGATGCGCAGCGTTTCGTCGTCGAGGTCGGAGATCGCGAACTGTTCGGCGAAGCAGGCGATGTGTTCCGGCGTGTAGCCCTCGGCTCCGGTGGACGCGACGATCGCCGCGATTCCGACGGCCAGTTCTTCTGCGGTGGGCCGGCCCGTTCCGGTCTCCGTGCCTTCGGTGTCGCTCGGAGCCGTCGCCTCGATCGAGGGCGACGAGGTCGGGAGCTTGTCGATCTCTTCGCTCACTCCCTGTGCGAACGCGAAGAGATACACGAACGACATCACGATGCCGATGATCGTGCCGACGACCGCCAGGATGAGGCCCGCGATGCCCGGCCATTTCTTGCCCTTCAGGAAGAGGGAGATGAGCGAGACGACGAACGCAGCGGCGAGCAGGACGAATCCGACGAATCCGACGACAGGGATGAACACCAGGATCGTGCCGAGCGCCGCGATGCCGAGTCCGACGAGCCCGAGAACCGAGAGCTTCTTGGGCTCCTCGGCGACCGGCTGTCCGTACGGGGCGGCGGCCGGGTAGCCCGTCGCGCTGCCCGGGTAGCCGGGTGCGACGCCGGGATACGCGTCGGCGGGCTGCGCAGGCACGCCTGCCGGGTACGCGGGAGGAGCCGCCGGGGCGGAGTAGACACCGAGGTCGTCGCTGAGCGGGGTCGTCGCAGCAGACGGGGCGTGGTCCTCGGGGATGACGACCGTCTCCTCGGAAGGACGGATCGCCGCGCCCTCGACCGGGGCGTCATCGATCGGCGTCGTCTCGGCGACGATCTGCTCCTCGGCGACGATCTGCTCCTCGGCGACGACCTGCTCCTCGGCGACGATCGGCTGCTCCTCGGAGGCGGCGGCAGTATCCGTGGCCTCAGGGGCGAAGTGCTCCGTCCACTGCTGTCCGTCCCACTAGCGCTGCCGTCCGGACCCGTCGTCGTACCATCCTGCGGGCGTTGTCATGGTTCCCCCTCGAAAGAATTCGGCGACCGCTTCGTGCGGCCGGCATCTTCATGTATAGCAGTGGCAGGTGACGCGGCACCGGCGCAGGATGCGAAGCGATCTCCATCCGCGCGGAGGAGGGACGTGCCACTGCGGGGTGTCGCTCGCAGCCAGAGCAGAGCCCGCGCTTAGGCTCGTAGCGCCATGATTCGGTTCGAGAACGTCACGAAACGCTACCGCGGGACGTCGAAGCCCGCCCTTTCCGGTGTCGACTTCGAAGTGCAACGCGGGGAGTTCGTCTTCCTCGTCGGTGCCTCGGGTTCCGGCAAGTCCTCCTGTCTGCGCCTCATCCTGCGCGAAGACGTCCCCACGTCGGGCCGGGTCGCGGTGCTCGGGCGAGATCTGCGCGCTCTCGCGAACCGCAAGGTGCCGTACTTCCGCCGTCACATCGGGTCGGTGTTCCAGGACTTCCGGCTGCTCCCGTCGAAGACCGTCTATCAGAACGTGGCGTTCACGCTCCAGGTCACGGGTGCTTCACGCGGCTTCATCCAGCAGGCCGTGCCTGAGGCTCTCGCCCTCGTCGGTCTCGACGGCAAGCAGAAGCGGATGCCCCACGAACTGTCGGGTGGCGAGCAGCAGCGTGTGGCCATCGCACGCGCTCTCGTCAATCGCCCGCAGGTGCTGCTCGCCGATGAGCCGACCGGAAACCTCGACCCCGCGACCTCGGTCGACATCATGCAGCTGCTCGCCCGCATCAATGCGGGTGGCACCACCGTGTTGATGGCCACTCACGAGGCGGGCTTCGTCGATCAGATGCAGCGTCGTGTGATCGAGCTGCGCGACGGCGAGATGGTCCGCGACGAAGTGCACGGCGGCTACGGCGACACCTCCAACATCCCGCGCCTCGTCCCGGAGGAGGTGCGTGGTGCGGCAGCGGCGGCAGCGCTGACCGCCGTCCAGGAGGTGCAGCGTCAGACGGCCGACCTCTCGGTGGTGCGCGCTGCCCTCGCACAGGAGCTCACCTCGCAGCGGAAGGCCGCAGCGACAGTCGATCGCGACGGTGAGACTGTCGTCCCACCGGCCCCGCGCACGGTCGAACCGCCGGAGCCGCAGCGCGCGCCGGCCGCGGACGCCGCTGCGGGCGTGGTCGAGCCTCCCGCCGTTGTCGAACCTCCCGCGGTGGTCGAACCCCCCTCGGCAGGAGAACCCGCGCCCGGTGCATGGCCGCGAACCCACCCGATCATCCTGCCGACGGTCGACGTCGCGGAGCTCGGTGTCGCGGATCGTCTCGGCCTCTCCGACGAAGACGACGAGGAAGTGGGCCCGACCTCATGAGAATCGGACTCATCCTGACCGAAGCCCTCGTCGGGCTCCGGCGGAACATCTCGATGGTGATCTCCGTCGTGCTGGTCACGTTCGTGTCGCTGACCTTCGTCGGCGCCGCGATCCTCATGCAGGGCCAGATCGGCGTGATGCGCGGCTATTGGGCCGAGCGCGCCCAGGTGGCGGTGTACATGTGCTCCGCCGTGTCGGAATCCGAGACGTGTCTCGACGGTGCGGCGAGCGAGGAGCAGGTCGCTGCCGTGCGCGCGCAGCTCGAGGGCGATGCGCTCAAGCCGCTCATCAGCTCGATGACCTTCGACACCAAGGAAGAGACCTACGCCAAACTCGTCGACCAGGTCGGCGCCGACCAGGCGAGCGTGCTCAGCCCGGACCAGGCCTTCGAGGTGTTCTTCGTGACCATGAAGGATCCCGGCCAGTCGCAGGTGCTCGCCGAGGCCTTCAGCGGCCAGGTCGGCGTCGAGCAGGTCAAGGACCAGTTGCAGTATCTGGAGCCGCTGTTCTCGGCATTGACGGTCGCGACCTACATCGCGGTGGGGATCGCCGTGCTCATGCTCATCGCGGCGACTCTGCTGATCGGAACGACGATCCGCCTGTCCGCGTATGCGAGACGCAAGGAGATCGGGATCATGCGCCTGGTCGGAGCGTCGAACCGCTTCATCCAGACCCCGTTCGTCCTGGAGGGCGTGTTCGCTGCCTTCCTGGGTTCGGCCCTTGCCAGCGCCGCGGTCGTCGCCGGCGTGCACTTCGGTGTGAACGGGTACCTGCGCGGGAGGGTGCCGTTCATCACGACCTGGGTGACGATGCAAGACGCCGCGCTGGTGGTCCCGGTGCTGATCGGCATCGGTGTGATCCTCGCCGCCCTGTCGGCCGGCTTCGCGATCCGACGCTGGCTGCGCACCTGATAGCCTGAAAGGCTGCTCGGTCGGAACGATCGATCGGGCTCATCACGGCACACAGGAGAGCATCATGCCCAGGGAACGCGGAGAGAAGGTCGTCGCGACCAATCGTCGCGCACGTCACGACTACACGATCGAGAAGTCGTACGAGGCGGGGATGGTGCTCACCGGCACCGAGGTCAAGTCGTTGCGCCAGGGACGCGCGAACCTCAGCGATGGGTATGCGTTCGTCAAGGGCAACGAGGTCTTCCTCGATTCGGTGCACATCCCGGAGTACTCCCAGGGGCACTGGACGAATCACTCCGCGAAGCGCATCCGCAAGCTGCTGCTGCACCGCGAGGAGATCACCAAGATCGCCCACGCGGTCTCGGCAGGGGGCTACACGCTGATCCCGTTGAAGCTGTACTTCTCCGACGGTCGCGCCAAGGTCGAGATCGCTCTCGCGAAGGGCAAGCGCGAGTACGACAAGCGGCAGACCCTGCGCGAGCGTCAGGATACGCGCGAGGCCGAACGCGCGATGCGTCTGCGCAACCGCGTGGGGGAGTAGCCTCCGCGCGGAGCGGCCGCCCTCACAGGCGCGGCTCGAAACCGAACACGTGGCCGAGGAACGTCAACTCCCGTTTGAGAGCGTCCACGATCGTGTCGGCACTGCGGAATCCGTGCCCCTCAGCGGGGTACAGCACGTACTCGTGCTCGACTCCGCGTGCCGCGAGCGCGTCGCGGATGGCCTCGGACTGCGAGGGGGGAACCACGCGATCCTCGCCGCCCTGCAGGAGCAGCACGGGTACCCCGATGCGGTCGGCGTGCGTGAGCGGCGAACGCTCGACATACAGGTGCTCGTCTTCGGGGAGGGGACCGACCAGTCCGTCGATGTACGACGCCTCGAAGTCGTGTGTCTCCGCCACGAGCATGCGCAGATCAGCGACGCCGTAGCGGCTGATCCCGGCCGCGAAGGTCCCGCCGCGCACCAGGGCCGACAGCACAGTCCAGCCGCCGGCCGATCCGCCGCGGATCGCGATGCGGTCCGGGTCGGCCAGGCCCGCGTCTGCCAGGCCGCGGGCCGCAGCGATCACGTCGTCGACGTCGACGATGCCCCACTGCCCGTCGAGACGTTCACGGTATGCGCGGCCGTACCCCGTCGACCCTCCGTAGTTCACGTCGAGCACGCCGATGCCGCGGCTCGTGTAGAAGGCGATCGCCTCGGAGGCAGCCCCTGTGACGTGCGCCGTGGGACCCCCGTGCACCAGCACGACGTAGGGCGGGAGCTCGTGATCGGACGCCGTCGTGCGCGGGTTCGCAGGCGGGTAGGCGAACGCGTGCACCGCCCCGTGTGGTCCATCGATCTCGATCGGCGTCGCCGGTGGCATCCACTCCGGGTCGACAGGAGCTCCGCCGCGCACCGTGACGACCTCACCCGATTCGATGTCGACGCACCACAGCCCGGCGGTCACCCGTGAGCCGTTACCAGAGAGCAGCACACGGGTGCCGTCGACATCATCGACGCTCACATGGCCATCGCCGGGGAACGGGATCACGCGGACGGCGGCGTCGGCAGCGCCTCCGGCATCGATCACCACGACCTCGTCGCGTCCGTTCGTGCGGACGGCGACGACACGACCGTCATCGAGCGGCCGGTACCAGCGGTTGCCGAGCACCCACAGCCCGTAGCCGGTATCGGCGTCCACCGGGGAGATCTGCTGTGCGGAGGCGACCGGGACGACTCCGTCCAGGGTGACGTGCTGCAGAGCCCAGCGCCCATCGGGATCATCGGCGAAGAGCAGTTCCGAGTCGCTCAGCCACTCCGGCTGCAGCGCCGCCCGTGAGGGGATCGTGTGCGGAGCGCCTTCGCCGACCTCGGCGATCTGCACCTGGGCGCCCTCCCACGGCATGGAGCCTCTGTCCCAGGCGACCCATGCGGCGCGGGTGCCGTCGGGGGAGAGCGCGGGGTGGGCGAAGAAGCCCTCGCCCTGCACGATCACCGTGAGGGCGGATGCGTCCTCGGCTGCGGAGCCGTCGACCGGGATCTCGACGATCGCTCGGAGATGCGGCGTGCTGGCGAGGTCTTCGCGCACGGCGAAGAGGCGACCGTCCTGCACGCGCAGGCCGCCGTGGGAGGGGCCTGGCGGTGTGAGAGCCACGGGGTCGCCGCCGATGCTCAGACGATGTACCCGCTGGTCTCCTGCGTCGACGAAGTACAGCGTTCCGTGCTCGTCCGCCGTCCAGGCGCCCCCACCGTATTCGTGTACGCGCGACCGCGCGCTCCAGGGCGCGGGCAGGATCTCGGCCCCTGACGAGCTCCGCACCGTCACCCGGCCCTTCTGCGCAGGCACGGACTCGCCCCACCAGATCTCCGAACCCACGAAACGGGCGCCGTCGATGCGGGGAGAAGACGCGGCGACCGATGCAGCGGAGTAGGGCGAGGACCAGGAACCGTAGGGGGACGACGACATGTCTCGAGCCTATGCGGCGTCGCAGCGGGCGTCGCGCGCTGAGGCGTGATCGGTCGACATCGACGGGCTCTATGCCCGGCGGCGAGTGCTTCTATTGGACGGGGTGTCACGCGGCGACTTATGTTCGGAGCGCCATCACCGGATGGCAGGGAGGGACGCCCTCCTCCATGGCCCGGTAGCGCGACAGCTATCGGGATTCCGACGTCGGAGGTCGCACGGAGCCGTGCGACCTCTGCTGGCCTGCGGCTCGCGCCGTCGCGCGCCCGACCCCTTTGGAGACCCCGAAAATGAAGACCGCATCCCGTGCCTGGATCGTCGCCCTCTGCTGGTTGACCGTCATGTTCGAGGGCTTCGACATCGTCGCCCTCGGCGCGACCATCCCCATACTCACAGACCCGGAGCTCGGGCACCTGGGCGTCACGGTCGCCGACCTCACGTTCGTCTCGACGATCTCCCTCGTCGGCATCGGCGTCGGGGCATCGGTGATCGGACCCCTCGCAGACCGCTTCGGGCGGAGGATCCCGCTGATCGTCTGCATCGCAGGCTTCTCGATCTTCACGATCCTGTTCCCGCTGATGCCGGATGTCGCCACGATGGGGCTGGTCCGATTCCTCGCCGGCCTGGGGCTGGGCGGCTGCATGCCGGTCGTCGTGACGATCATGCAGGAGTCGGCGCCGGGCGGACGTCGGGCGCATGCCTCGACGATCACCATGACCGGCTACCACGCCGGGGCGGTGCTCGCCTCGCTCGCGGCGCTCTGGGCTCAGGAGCACTGGGCTTGGCTGTTCTACCTTGGAGGTGCGCTGGGGCTTCTCACCCTTCCGTTCGTCATCGCCAAGCTCCCCGAGACGCATACCGCCCTTCCTCGGCACATCGACTCGGGACCGCGATACGGCATCCGCGACATCTTCACCGCCGGCCGTGCCCGCATCACCGTCGGCTTGTGGATCGCCGCCTTCATGGGGCTGCTGCTGGTCTACGGCCTGAACACCTGGATGCCCAAGATCATGGCGGGCGCCGGGTACAGCGTGTCCAGTTCGCTCGTCATGCTCCTCGTGTTGAACGTCGGGGCGATCGCCGGTCTGCTGATCGGCGGACGCCTGGGTGACGCGCGGGGCATCAAAGGCACGACCCTCGTGTGGTTCGGAGCGGCGGCGGTGCTGCTCGCCCTCCTGAGCATCAAGATGACCGATGTCTTCGTGCTGAACACGGTGATCCTGGTCACGGGCGCCTTCGTCTTCTGCGCTCAGGTGCTGGTCTACGGCTTCGTCGGATACCTGTATCCGAAGGCGATGGTCGCGACGGGGATGGGCTTCACCTCCGGTGTGGGGCGTCTCGGGGCCATCGTCGGGCCCTGGGTGACGGGGTCGCTGGTCGCAGCGGGGCTGGCGTACCCCTTCGGCTTCTACCTGTTCGCCCTCGTGGCGGTGATCGGATTCCTCGCGGTCGCCTCCATCCCCAAGCCGAAGGCGACCACGGCGGCAGCGTTGGCGGAACTCGAGCACGAGAGAGAGCCCGCCCCCGCCCCCGTGGACTGATCGGTGCCGGGGTGGTCCCGCGGTCACCCCGGCCGACGGTCGTCGCTGTCACCCATCGACAGCGTCTATGGAGAGCAGAGGCGGAATGTATTGGCATGTATATCAAGGGCAGGGTGATGATGACATCATGAGCGCACCGACCGTCATGACGACCACCTACGAGATCCTGCGTTCGCACGGCATGACGGTGGTGTTCGGCAACCCCGGTTCGAACGAGCTGCCGTTCCTGGCGGGGATGCCGGAGGACTTCCGCTACATCCTGGGCCTCCACGAGGGGGCGGTGGTCGGGATGGCCGACGGCTACGCGCAGGCGATCGGCGGCCCGGCCTTCGTCAACCTGCACGCGGCCTCGGGAACCGGGAACGCCATGGGCGCCCTCACCAACGCCCACTACGGCCATTCGCCGTTGGTCATCCTGGCGGGCCAGCAGGTGCGAGACACCGTGGGGCAGGAGGTCATGCTCTCGAACGTGGACGCCGCAGCGCTCCCGCGGCCGCTCGTCAAGCACTCCCACGAGCCGCTGGCCGCCCAGGATGTTCCGCGCGCGGTGACCCAGGCCATCCTCGAGGCCACGACGCACCCGCAGGGCCCCGTGTACCTCTCCGTTCCCTATGACGACTGGGCTCACCCGGCCCGCGACGACGACGCCTCACTGGCGTCGCGCACGGTCCGCGTCGGAGGCGGCCCGACCGCGGGCGACATCGAGGAGCTCGCCGCCCGGCTTGATGCCGCTTCCCATCCCGTGCTTGTTCTCGGGCAGGACGTCGACATCGCACGGGCGCAATCGGATGCGGTCGTGCTCGCGGAGCGGCTGGGTGCCCCGGTCTGGGTCGCGCCGTCCGCCCCGCGTTGCCCTTACCCCACCACGCATCCCCACTATCGGGGACTGCTGCCCACCGGCAGGGACGCGCTCCGCCGCAAGCTCGAAGGACACGACCTCATCATCGTGATCGGCGCTCCCGTGTTCCGCTACCACCGCTATGAGCGGGGGCGGTACCTTCCTGACCACGCCCAGGTCCTGCAGCTGACACAGGATCCGCACGAGGCGAGCCGCGCACCGGTGGGCGACAGCCTGATCGCGCCGGTGGGAGCGACTCTCGCCGCGCTGGCGTGGGCCGTCAGGGACCGAGGCGTCCGCCTCGACGCGCTGCCGACGCCTCCGGTCCGGCGCGTGCCGGGTGCACTGACAGGAGAGCAGATCCTCGAGGTGCTCAACGAGCACGTCACCGATCGGACGACCTACGTGAACGAGACGACGACGCTCGACGGCATCTTCCTCGACCGCGTCCACATGGACCGTCCTGACATGTATCACTTCCCCGCGTCGGGCGGACTCGGGTTCGGTCTGCCTGCCGCCGTCGGGATCTCGCTGGCCCGGCCGGACGATGTCGTGGTCGCGACGGTGGGCGACGGCAGCGCCAACTACGGCTTGTCCGCGCTGTGGACGGCCGCCCAGCAGCAGACACGGACGGTGTTCGTGATCGTGAACAACGGTACCTACGGTGCGCTGCGCGGTTTCGCCGCCGTCCTGGACGCGCTCGACGCCCCGGGTCTGGACGTGCCTGGAATCGACTTCGTCGCCCTCGCCACCGGTTACGGGGTGCCCGCGTCGTCGGTCTCGACACCGGACGAGTTCCGAGTGGCCTACCGTGCCGCGCTCGGTGCAGAGGGTCCCGTTCTCATCGACGCGCACGTGGTGCTCTGAGCGTCGTCCTGATCCCGCGAAACATCCATCCGTCAACGAAGGAGCTGACATGACGCTCATGGACCCCGCCCTGTGGGAGGGCAAGATCAACACCGGCGCGTGGGTCGCCGGATCGGGCGGCACGCAGGAGGTGAAGGAGCCGGCGACCGGCGCCGTGCTCGGACAGGTGGGCGTCGCGACGGCGGATGACGTCTACGCTGCGGCGATCCGCGCGGCGACGGTGCAGAAGGCGTGGGCGGCGACGCGCCCCGAGGACCGGGCGGCTGTTCTGCGCCGGGCCGGGACCCTCTTCGAGACGCACGCCGAGGAGATCCAGCGGTGGATCATCCGCGAAGACGGCTCGACACCGCCCAAGGCGGCGCTGGAGACCCACATCGCGGCGAACGAGTGCTTCGACGCCGCCGCGCTGCCTCACCTGCCCCAGGGAGAGGTGCTGGCGTCGAACGAGAACCGCTGGTCGGTCGCGCGCCGCACGCCGGCCGGCGTCGTGTCGGTGATCGCCCCCTTCAACTTCCCGCTGATCCTCTCGATCCGTGCCGTGGCCCCGGCTCTGGCGCTGGGCAACGCCGTGCTGCTGAAACCCGATCCCCGCACTGCGGTGTGCGGCGGCGTCGCGCTCATGCGGGTGTTCGAGGAGGCCGGTCTCCCCACCGGAGTGCTGCAACTGCTTCCCGGGGGCGCCGACGTGGGAGCCGCTGTCGTGGATGCGCCGGAGGTCGACGTCGTCGCCTTCACTGGCTCGACCGGCGCGGGGCGAGCCATCGGGCAGACCTGCGGCCGACTGCTCAAGCGCGCACACCTGGAACTGGGCGGCAACAACGCACTCATCGTGTTGCCAGGCGTCGACGTGGAGAAGGCCGCCTCCGCTGCCGCGTTCGGCTCGTGGATGAACTCGGGCCAGATCTGCATGACCACGGGTCGGCACATCGTGCACGAGTCGGTCTACGACGATTACGTCGCGGCACTGGTCCGGAAGGCCGAAGCCCTCACCGTCGGCGATCCGAACACCGAGGACGTCGCCCTGGGGCCTCTCATCGATGAACGTCAGACCGCGCACTGCGTCGAGATCGTGAACGCGGCCGCAGCGGAGGGCGCGACCATCGCGGCCGGCGGCACCAACGAAGGGCGCTTCTTCCGTCCCACCGTGATCACGGATCTCGACAGGGAGAACACCGCGTGGAGGAACGAGATCTTCGGCCCCGTCGCACCGGTGGCGAAGTTCAGGACGCTCGAGGAAGCCGTCGAGCTGGCGAACGACTCCGAGTTCGGACTCTCGATCGGGATCCTCGGAGAGGTCTCCGTGGCGATGGAGCTCGCCGACCGGCTGGATGCGGGCAAGATCCACATCAACGAGCAGACCGTCTCCGACGAATCCATGGCGGCCTTCGGCGGCACCAAGAACTCCGGCAACGGCACCCGTATCGGGGGAGCCTCGGTGAACGTCGAAGCCTTCACCGAGACGCAGTGGCTCACGATGCGATCACAGATCGCCGACTACCCGTTCTGACGCGAAGGGCCCCTCGGAGAAGAGGGGCCCTACGTCTCAGAAAGACGATGCGCGATGACCGCGTGAGGTGATCGAACGGCGGTTCAGACGGCGCGGAGCACCGCGACGACCTTGCCGAGGACGACGGACTCGTCACCGAGGATGGGTTCGAACGCGGAGTTGCGCGGAAGAAGCCAGGTGTGCCCGTCCCGGCGACGCAGCACCTTGACCGTCGCCTCGCCATCGAGCATGGCCGCCACGATCTCGCCGTTCTCCGCGCTGTTCTGGGAGCGGACGACCACCCAGTCGCCGTCGCAGATCGCGGCGTCGATCATCGACTCGCCGGAGACCTTGAGCATGAACAGGTCGCCCTTGCCCACCAGCTGGCGGGGGAGGGGGAAGATCTCCTCGACCTGCTGATCGGCCGTGATCGGCACTCCCGCTGCGATGCGTCCGACGAGGGGGACGAGTGCGGCGTCTCCGACCGGTGTCGCGACCTCGGCAGGGTTCTCCGTGCTGGCGCCTGGCAGATCGATGAGCACCTCCATCGCCCTGGTCTTCCCGGGGTCGCGACGCAGGTAGCCGCTGAGTTCGAGCTGCCCGAGCTGGTGGGTGACGCTGGAGAGGGACTTGAGGCCGACGGCGTCGCCGATCTCGCGCATGCTGGGCGGGTAGCCGTGGTGCGCGATCGAGTTCTGGATGACCTCGAGGATCGCCATCTGCTTCGGGCTGAGGCTCTTCCGGCGACGCGTGCGCGGTGCTTCCGACTCGGGGGCGGAGTTCTCGCTCATGGTGCTCCTTCGATGCGTGTTCCGACGTCCCTCTTCGAATGTCGGAGGCCCGTGGTGGGGTGTCCTTATCGAAACCGTATCCGAGAATCGGGCGAATCTGGAAGATCTGTTCGAGCGTGTCGACCAATTCGGTGATGTGGTTTCGAAGAATACTTGACAGATGTTCGAACTCGAAGATATCTTCGGTACGTAGCTTCGCATTCTCGGCTCCCGGCCGAGACGGGAATGCGAACGCTACGCCAACTTCACCGGCAGCCTCACGGCTCCGGGACAGGCTAAGGAGCACCACATGAGCAGCATCGGCTTCACCACCGCAGCGGTCATCCCGGCAACGCCCCGTCCTTCGACGAGACTCCGGTTGACGACGCGTGGTCGCGCTGTGCTCCTGGCTCTGGCCTCGGTGCCCCTTGCCGCGGGCATCGCTTTCGCAGCACTCAGCGGCGGCAGCGCGATCGCCTCGGGTTCAGACGCGGCTGCCGTCAGCGTCGAGACCGTGACGGTCATGCCCGGTGACACCCTGTGGTCGATCGCCACCAGCGTCGCCCCCGACGCCGATCCGCGTGATGTGATCGGCGACATCAGCCGGATGAACCTGCTTCGCGGCGGCGAGCTGCAGATCGGGCAGACGCTGGCGATCCCGGCTCAGTACGCACACTGAGCCGTCGAAGGCTCGGCAGGGGAGTCCGCATGGGCGGCAACTTTGCGTCATCGACCTCAGGCGCCGCCTAGCATGGGAAGGGTGACCCTCTCCCTCAACGATCTGCCGCTACGTGACGATCTCCGCGGACTGAAGCCGTACGGCGCTCCGCAGGCGCCACTGCCCATCGCGCTCAATGTGAACGAGAACACGCACCCCATCCCCGACGCGGTGGCGAGCGACATCCTCGATGACATCGCGGTCGCCATACGGGATGTCAACCGTTACCCGGATCGCGAGTTCACCACGCTCCGGGAATCGTTCGCGGAGTACCTGGGGCATGGCCTCGTCCCCGAGCAGATCTGGGCGGGCAACGGGTCCAACGAGGTGCTCCAGCACATCCTCCAGGCGTTCGGCGGCCCGGGTCGCACGGCTTTCGGGTTCGCGCCGACCTACTCCATGTATCCGCTGATCGCACAGGGAACCGGCGCGCGGTGGATCGCCGGCACCCGTCAGCCCGACTACACGATCAGTGCGGAGGAGGCGGCCGATCAGGTCCGGTCTGCCGACCCCGATGTCGTGATCGTCTGTTCTCCCAACAACCCGACGGGCACGCCGCTCGGACTCGACGTCATCGAAGCGGTGTACGACGCCGCCCGTGGCATCGTGATCGTCGACGAGGCCTACCAGGAGTTCGCCCCCCACGATGCGGTCTCCGCGCTCACGCTGCTCGAAGGGCGGCCGCGTCTGGCCGTCTCGCGCACGATGAGCAAGGCGTTCGCCTTCGCCGGGGCTCGTGTCGGCTACCTGGCGGCCGACCCCGCATTCATCGATGCGCTGCGGCTGGTGCGTCTGCCGTACCACCTGAGCGCGCTCACCCAGGCGGCAGCCGTCGCGGCGCTGCGCAACGCCGACGTCATGCTCGGCATGGTCGAGGAGATCGTCGAGCAGCGCGACCGCATCACGGCGACGCTCGAAGCGCTGGGATACCAGCCGCACGAATCGTGGTCGAACTTCGTGCTGTTCGGTGGGGTCGCCGATCCGAAGGCCACCTGGCAGCAGCTGTACGACCAGGGGGTGCTCGTGCGCGATGTCGGCATCCCGGGACACCTCAGGGTGAGTGCGGGCACCGAGGCCGAGACCACCGCATTCCTCGACGCCCTGGCCTCGATAGGATCGGCTTCATGAGCACTTCCGCACCGACCCCGCGCACCGCGAGCCGTGTGCGCCGCACGTCGGAGTCCACCGTCGAGCTCGAGCTGAACCTCGACGGCACGGGCGTGAGCCACATCGACACGTCGGTGCCCTTCTTCGACCACATGCTCACGGCGTTCGCGAAGCACTCGCTGACCGACCTCACCGTGCGCGCTTCCGGTGACACCCACATCGATGCCCACCACACCGTCGAGGATGTCTCGATCGTGCTCGGGCAGGCGATCCTCGAAGCTCTCGGCGACAAGTCGGGCATCTCCCGTTACGGAGACGCGCTCGTCCCCCTGGACGAGGCACTCGCGCAGGCGGTCGTCGACATCTCCGGCCGCCCGTATCTCGTGCACACAGGTGAGCCTGCGGGGTTCGAGCACCACCTGATCGGTGGGCACTTCACGGGCT
Organism: Microbacterium oxydans; assembly: GCF_000956405.1. Taxonomy (GTDB): domain Bacteria; phylum Actinomycetota; class Actinomycetes; order Actinomycetales; family Microbacteriaceae; genus Microbacterium; species Microbacterium oxydans_C. The sequence goes on along the minus strand of NZ_JYIV01000022.1, from coordinate 34,514 downwards.
CGCTCGTGCGCCACTCGTTCGAAGCAATAACATTCAACGCGGCCCTCACGGTGCACGTGCGTGTTCTCGGCGGGCGTGACCCTCACCACATCGCGGAAGCGGAGTACAAGGCGTTCGCCCGTGCGTTCCGGCAGGCCAAGGCTCTGGATCCGCTCGTCGACGGCATCCCGTCCACCAAGGGTGCACTGTGACCACGGCGCCCCGTGTCGCGGTGTTCGACTACGAGTCGGGCAACGTCCACTCCGCTGTCAAGGCGCTCGTCGCCGCCGGCGCGGATGCTGTGCTGACGCGCGACCGCGGTACCGCTCTCGAAGCCGACGGCCTGGTCGTTCCCGGCGTCGGCGCTTTCCAGGCGGTCCGAGATGCCCTGCGCGCGCACGGTGGGGACGAGATCATCGATCGCCGTCTCGCGGGCGGCCGTCCGGTGCTCGGCATCTGCGTCGGAATGCAGGTGCTGTTCGAGCACGGCGTCGAGCGGGGGCACGACACCGCGGGGCTCGGAGAGTGGCCCGGAGCTGTGACAGAGCTCAATGCACCGGTGCTTCCGCACATGGGCTGGAACACCGTCGAGCCCGGTTCGGACAGCGTGCTCTTCCGCGGCATCGAGCAGGAACGCTTCTACTTCGTGCACTCCTACGCCGCCCAGTCGTGGCAGCTCGACGTCATCCCGCCGTTCCCCGAGCCGGTGCTGACCTGGACGACCTACGGCGATCCATTCCTCGCCGCCGTCGAGAACGGCCCGCTGTCGGCGACGCAGTTCCACCCGGAGAAGTCCGGCGAAGCAGGGATCCGGTTGCTGCGCAACTGGGTCGAGAGCCTCTGACGACCCTGGCCGTCGTCATCCGTTTTGTCCCCCGCCGCCCGGCGGACTACCCTCGGTTCTCGTGCCCGAACCGGGCCGATGAGCTTCCCGATCCAAGGACCCCATGAACGACTTCGCGCAGTCCCCCTCGCTCACGCTCCTTCCCGCAGTCGATGTCGCCGGGGGCAAGGCGGTCCGTCTGACCCAGGGCGAGGCCGGGACCGAGACCAGCTACGGCGACCCGTTGGACGCCGCAGGGGAGTGGGTGGCGCAGGGCGCCTCCTGGATCCACCTGGTCGACCTCGACGCGGCATTCGGTCGGGGCAGCAATGCACCGATCCTGCGCAAGGTCATCAAGCAGTTCAAGGGTGTGAACATCGAGCTCTCGGGCGGCATCCGCGATGACGCGACGCTGGAAGCGGCTCTGGAGAGCGGCGCGACTCGGATCAATCTCGGCACGGCGGCGCTCGAGAACCCGGAGTGGGCAGCCGACGTGATCGGACGTTATGGCGAGGCGATCGCCGTCGGACTCGACGTGCGCGGAACGACGCTCGCAGCCCGCGGATGGACCAAGGAGGGCGGCGACCTCTGGGAGGTGCTCGACCGCCTCGAAGACGCCGGCTGCAGCCGTTACGTCGTCACCGACGTCACGAAGGACGGAACCCTTCGCGGCCCGAACCTCGAGCTTCTCCGCGAGGTGACCTCGCGCACGCCGAAGCCGGTCGTCGCGTCCGGCGGTATCTCGAGCCTGGACGACATCGCTGCGCTCCGCGACCTCGTGCCGCTGGGCGTCGAGGGTGCCATCGTCGGCAAGGCGCTCTACGCCGGCGCCTTCACACTGGCTGAGGCGCTGGATGTCGCAGGAGACTGACCCGCACGCGTGCGGACCGGAGTCGCACAACCACGGTGATTCCGCCGGTGTCCCCTGGGAGGGGCGCAGCTTCGAGTCGAACCCGCACGCCGCCGACGATGGTTCCGCTGACCCGGCTCTGCTGTCGGCTCTGCTGCGCTTCCGTGCCGGCGAGGGCAGCCAGTCCGAGGTCGTCGACGCCTTCCGTTCCGCGCGTGTGCTGATTCCCCTCATCGCGGAGAAGGGGGAGGAGGGGATCGCCCCGAACGGTCTCGCCGTGGACAAGACGCAGGAGCTCTCCATCGTCACGGTCGCGGCTCCGGACGGCCGGCGGGTGCAACCGGTGTTCTCGTCCGTCCAGGCGATGCAGGCATGGGACCCGTCCGCACGACCCATCCCGGTCGAAGCGATCCGCGCGGCGCTGGCCGCCTCGTCGGAGGACACCGATCTGATCGTGCTCGACCCGACCTCCGACACCGAGTTCGTCATCCGGCGTCCGGCCGTCTGGGCGATCGCCCAGGAGCAGCGCTGGGAGCCGAGCTTCCTGTCGACCGAGGTCTTCACCGCGCTTCAGGAGAGCGTCGCCCACGAACTGGCCGTGATCGATGTGGCCGTGGCTTCCGGAGACCCCGATGCGCGTCTGCGCGGCCCTGAGCTCATCGTGATCCTCGAGCTGGTCGACGGACTCGATCGCGAGGTGCTCGACGCCGTGCTCGCGCGTCTCGCACAACGCTGGGCCTCCGACGACCGGATCGCCGTGCTCGCCGACTCGCTGACCGTGAAGCTTCGCCGCAGCGCCTGAACCGCTTCGCTACGCTCGGGGCATGCCCCGGACTCTCGTGCGAGCTCGCCGCTGTCGTGCTGCTCGGAGGCGCCGTCGCCGGCACATCGGGCTGTGTGCTCAACGCGTGCCCGGCGATCGCCTACATCAGCACTGTCGTGGTCGACGTGAGCGCCTTCCCCGCGGCGACCGATCTCCAATTCTGCGCGGACGAGCAGTGCTCGCCGGCGCCTGGAGAGGAGGAGAGTCAGCACGCCAACCTGTTCTCGGCGTCTCCGGCGGACGACGGCACGTGGAGCTTGTTCTTCGACATGTCCACACCTGACGTGGTCGACATCCGGTTGTTCGATGCGCCGGGTGCCGTCATCCACGAGTCCGAAGAGTAGATCTCCTGGACCCGCACCGAAGGGCCGTGCCCAGGCCCGGTCTCGGCCGACCCTGTGGTCCTCGAGGCCCGCAGCGGCTAGCAGGGGCTAGTTGACCGGACCTGTCCACTTCTCGCCGGGACCCTTGCCGATCGGGTCGGGGATCGTGGATGCCTCGCGGAAGGCCAGCTGCAGGGAACGGAGGCCGTCGCGCAGCGAGCGTGCATGCATGTCGCTGATCTCCGGAGCACCGGCGGTGATGAGCCCGGCAAGCGCGTTGATGAGCTTGCGCGCCTCGTCGAGGTCGATCTGCGCTGCGGCGTCCGGATCGTCGGCGAGCCCGAGCTTGACGGCTGCCGCGCTCATGAGGTGCACGGCGGCGGTGGTGATCACTTCGACCGCGGGTACGTCGGCGATGTCGCGGGTGGCCGACGATGCGGCCTCCTCCTGACGTGCCCAGCGCTCTTCGCGCTCGCGTGCAGCCTCGTCCGGTGCCTGGTTCGTCACTTCGCCTTGCTTTCTGTTAGACTTTGGCGGGCTCCGGAGCGTCATGCTCCGGAACGAAAGAGGATTCACTTCCCACCCGCGCTTGCCGTTCAAGGCTACCGGGTCTTGCACTCCACCGGCTCCGTTCGTGAGAACGAGCCGGCAGGTAGGGTGCGGAGCCGGCGTCTGAATGCCGGTGGGCGGGGACGATTCCGATTTCGCCCGTGATGCAGACAGCATCGCGGTGGCCGAATCACATCGTCTAAGGAGTTCCGCATCAGCGATCCCCGCACCAATGAGCGCATCCGCGTCCCCGAGGTCCGCCTCGTCGGCCCCGCGGGTGAGCAGATCGGCGTCGTCCGCATCGAGGCCGCACTGCGCCTCGCGCAGGAAGCCGATCTCGACCTCGTCGAGGTCGCCCCGAACTCGAAGCCGCCCGTCGTCAAGATCATGGACTACGGCAAGTTCAAGTACGAGGCCGCACAGAAGGAAAAGGAAGCTCGCCGCAACCAGGCGAACACGATCCTCAAGGAAGTGCGCTTCCGTCTGAAGATCGAGGCTCACGACTACACGACCAAGCTCAAGCGTGCCGAGGGCTTCCTCAAGGCCGGCGACAAGGTCAAGGCCATGATCCTGTTCCGTGGACGCGAGCAGTCGCGTCCTGAGCAGGGTGTGCGTCTGCTGCGCAAGTTCGCCGAAGACGTGGCCGAGTTCGGCACCGTCGAGTCGAACCCGACCATCGACGGTCGCAACATGGTGATGGTCGTGGCTCCGCTCAAGAGCAAGTCCGAGGCGAAGCAGGAGCAGAACGCCGTGCGCGATGCCCAGCGCGCCGACAAGAAGCAGGCCGCGCGCGACGCGAAGAGCGAGTCCGCCGCCACTCCCGCGGAGTAACACCCGCCCACAGAGCTCCCGCACCGCGGGTTGACACCGTCGCCTGAGAAGGCGCCATACGAAGGAAGAGAAGATGCCGAAGCAGAAGACCCACTCGGGTGCTAAGAAGCGCTTCAAGATCACCGGAAGCGGAAAGCTGAAGAAGCAGCAGGCCGGGATGCGCCACAACCTCGAGCACAAGTCGAGCCGTCGCACCCGTCGTCTGAACCAGGACCAGGTGCTGTCGAAGGCTGACACCAAGGTCGCGAAGAAGCTTCTCGGTCGCTGACGCGCGCCGAACGCACGAATAGGAACACAGGAAAATGGCAAGAGTCAAGCGGGCAGTAAACGCCCACAAGAAGCGCCGGGTCATCCTCGAGCGCGCCTCCGGTTACCGCGGACAGCGTTCGCGTCTCTACCGCAAGGCCAAAGAGCAGGTCATCCACTCGCTGGTCTACTCGTACCGTGACCGTCGCAAGCGCAAGGGCGACTTCCGTCGTCTGTGGATCCAGCGCATCAACGCTGCGGCCCGCCAGAACGGCATGACGTACAACCGCTTCATCCAGGGCCTCGGCCTCGCGGGTGTCACGGTCGACCGTCGTATGCTCGCCGACCTCGCGGTCAACGACGCTGCCACGTTCACGACGCTGGTCGAGACGGCGAAGAAGGCTCTGCCCTCCGACGTCAACGCGCCGAAGTCGGCTGCGTAAGCACCTCTTCACACAGGGCGCTCTCCTTCGGGAGGGCGCCCTGTGGCGTTTCCCGGCGTGGAGTCAGCTGCTGCGCGGCTGACCGCACGGTCGACGAGAGCGGCCATGGCGACGGCACCCGCGTACACGACGATGTCGCGTCCATCGAATCCGGAGCCGAGGACGAGCCGGACCGGGGGGAGCACGGATGCCCACTCGCGAGGGATGCCCGTGAGCTGGAACAGTTCGACGCCGGCGCAGAACACGAAGGCGACGAGTGCCGGCGCGAGGGGGCGCCACCGTCCGGCGATCAGGGCGACGAGCAGATAGATGAGCACGGCGTACAGCGCATCGCCGATGACATCGCCCACGACGCCGGCGACGCTGCGATGGACGACGAGTCCGATCGGGACCGTCGCGACGGCGAGCACAGCGAGGGTGATCCGCCGACGGGAGCTCGTCAGCGCGGCATCGATCGTCATGCAGGCACCCTAACCCGATGGTGCGGGAGGGGGCCGTGCGTTCCCTAGACTGTGATCGTGCTGGAGAACCCCCGTTCGCCCCGAGTCCGTGCTGTCGCGAAGCTGACCAAGCGCAGCGCGAGGACTGAGACGGGCCTGTTCCTTCTGGAAGGCCCGCAGTCGGTTCGCGAGGCGCTCACCTACCGTCCCGAGGCGATCGTCGAGCTCTTCGCGACGCCGAACGGCTGGGAGCGGCATCCCGACATCCGCGCGAAGGCCGCCGAGGCGGACATCGAGGTCGAGTACGTCACCGAGTACGTGCTCAACGCGATGGCCGACACCGTCACACCGCAGGGACTCGTCGCCGTCGTCCAGCAGACGCCGACCTCGGTGCGGGACATCTTCGACGCGTCGCCGCGACTGGTGGCGATCTGCGAGGAGGTGCGCGACCCCGGGAACCTCGGCACGATCATCAGGGCCGCAGACGCTGCGGGTGCGGATGCCGTCGTGCTGACCGGTCGCACGGTCGATCCGTACAACCCGAAAGTGGTGCGCGCGACCACAGGGTCGCTGTTCCACCTGCCTGTCTCCGTCGGGGGAGACCTGGCGGAAGTCGTGAAGCGTGCCCATGCGGCAGGGCTGCGCATCCTCGCAGCGGACGTGAAGGGCGACGACCTGCTGGAAGCTCGCGCGGAAGGCGTGCTGGCCGAGCCGACCGGATGGCTCTTCGGCAACGAAGCGCGCGGGCTCGAGGACGAGGCGCTCGACCTCGCAGACCGCGTGCTCAAGCTGCCGATCTTCGGCCGAGCCGAGTCGCTCAATCTGGCGACCGCCGCCAGCGTTTGCCTGTACGAGAGCGCGTTCGCCCAGCGGGCGACGTCTGTCGACTGAGCTGACGGACGCCGAGGGAAGCGGGAAGCGGAGTCGATGAGGATTCTGATCGTCGAAGACGACGACCGGGTCGCCGGCGCGCTCGAAGCGTTCCTCGCCAGGTCGGGGTATGCGACCGTCCGTGCGGCGGATGGGGCGTCTGCGCTCGACCTTCTCGGAGCGGACACCGAGGTGGTGCTGCTCGATCTCGGGCTCCCCGACATCGACGGGGTCGACCTGTGTCGCCGGATCAGAGGCCGCTCCGAGGTCCCGATCGTGATCGTGACGGCCCGTAACCAGGTCGCGGAGCGCATCAAGGGCCTCCGTGCCGGTGCCGACGATTTCGTGGTGAAGCCCTACGACGTGCATGAGCTCCTGGCCCGCATCGAGGCTGTCACGAGGAGGTCAAGGCCGATGCGACCCGAGACGGATTCTCGTGTGCTGCTCGACGGGGGCAGTGTGCAGATCGACCTGGTCGCCCGCCAGGTGCTGGTCGACGGCGCGGCGATCGACCTCACACGCAAGGAGTTCGACATCGTCGCCGTCCTCGCGCGCTATCCGGGAGTGGCGGTGCCGAAGGACCGGCTGATCCGTGAGGTGTGGAACACGGACTGGCGGGGATTCGGCCACTCTCTGGAGGTGCACGTCGCGGCGATCAGGAAGAAGACCGGGCGTCGCGGGATCATCGAGACGGTCCGCGGCGTCGGCTATCGGCTCGCGGGGTCCTGAGTCGTGCGTCGCCGCCTGATCATCGTGTTCCTGATACCGCTCGTCGCGATCCTGGCCGGGCTCGGCGGGGCAGCGGGGTGGAGCGCTGCGCAGAGTGTCCAACAGGCCTTCTATGCGCAGCAGATCGGCGACCTGGGCTACTTCGCCACGAGTGCCCGCCAGGCTCTGCGCTCCGGCAGTGCCGCTGTCATCGAGGCGGAGGTCAAGCGGTTCCGCGAGGTCTACGGGATCGAGGTCACCGTCTTCGATCTCGGGGGCGGCGTGTGGGCCGCTGCGGAGCAGGACTCGGCGGTGCTTCGCGAAGACGATGCCGAGCGGGTCGCGCTGGCGCTCTCCGGGCGAAGGGCAGAGCAGCCGACGGTCGTGTTCCCCTGGACCGTCTCGGATGCCGCACTGGCCGAACCGGTGTTCGACGACGGAGACGTGATCGGCGCCGTGCTCGTCGCCGGAGATGTGGAGGCACCGCGCGCGGCGATCCTGCACCAGCTGCTGCTCATCTCGGCGATCGCGGCGGTGCTCATCGCGCTCGGCGTGCTCCTGGTGTTCCGCCTCGCCCGGTGGGTGCTGTCCCCGGTGCGCCGACTCGACGAGGCCATGGTCGCGATCGAGCGCGGTGAGATGGATGCGCGCGTGGTCGCGGACGACGGACCGCCCGAGCTCCGCCGCATGGCGGAGGTGTTCAACGGCATGGCAGATGAGATCGAACGGGTGATGACGAGGCAGCAGGAGTTCGCGCTGAACGCCTCGCACGAGCTGCGCAACCCTCTCAACGCCTTGCTCCTGCGCGTCGAGCATCTGGCGACAGGGCTCGGTGACGAGTGGCAGGGTGACGTCGAGGAGACGAGGGAGGAGGGGCGGCGGATGACCCGCATCCTGGAGACGCTGCTCGGCCTCGCACGCGGGGGCCGCGGCGACTCGACCATCTCCGCGGTGGATCTCGCCACCCTGGCCGCCCGGCGCCTGGATGCCTGGCGCGACGTCGCAGCGCAGCGCGGTGTGGGGTTGCGATCCGTCGGAGCGTCATCCGTGATGAGCGTGACCGACCGCACGATCGTCGAGAGCGCTCTGGATGCGGTGATCGACAATGCCGTGAAGTTCTCGCCCGCGGGTGCGCACATCGAGATCGGGGCGATACGGGAAGGAAGGGTCTGTCGGATCACGGTCCGCGACCACGGTCCTGGCCTCACCGACGAGCAGGCGGCCGCGGCGACCGACCGGTTCTGGCGCAATGCCGACACCGGGGACACACCGGGGTCGGGACTCGGGCTGGCGATCGCGAGCGACCTGCTGGCCACGCTCGGGGGAGAGCTGGCGGTCTCCTCGGCCGATGGCGGCGGACTCGAGGTCGCGCTCGTTCTGCACGACGGGACCACACCATGAGGCCCACCGTGAGGTCAGCAGCGCGGAGCGTCGTCGCGGGAGGGCTCGCACTCGCGGTCATGACGGCGCTGAGCGCATGCAGTCCGCGCGCCGACGAGTGGAGCGACGTCGAGTACGCGATCGCCAGCGGGGGATCCACCGGTGTCTACTACGACTACGGCAGCCACCTGGCGGGAGAGTTGTCGGATCGGCTGGACATCCGGATGGTCGCACAGGAGACCGCGGGATCGGTCGACAACCTGCTGCGGGTGAGCTCCGGCGAGGCCCTGCTCGGGTTCGCGCAGGGAGACGCCGCCGCCGATGCGGTGGCCGGCACCGGTGCCTTCGAGCGCCCTCTGGAGGTGGAGGCCCTCGCCCGCCTGTACGACGAGTACGTGCAGGTCGTGGTGCGAGGTGACTCGGACATCGATGACATCGGCGATCTTCCCGGCCGCACCATCTCGCTCGGTGCCGAGAACTCCGGCGTCAACGTGATCGCGAGCCGAGTGCTCGACGCGGCGGGGGTCGACCTCGGTTCCGTCAGCGACCCCCAGCTCGACCTCAGCGCCTCGATCGACGCGATGGAGCGGGGCGAGATCGACGGGTTCTTCTGGGTCGGCGGTCTGCCCACGCCCGGTGTGGCGGAGCTGTCCACGAGGTCGCCCGTCCGCCTGCTCCCGATCGAACCAGAGTGGGTCAACGCGGTGAACGAGCGCTACTCGCATGCCTATCGGCAGGCTGACGTCCCCGCAGGAACATACGGCCTGCCGGATTCCGCCCCGACGATGGCCGTCCCCAACTATCTCGTCACCGCCGCGTCCACGCCGGACGCCGTCGCGCACGATGTCCTCGCGGGGCTCTTCGATGCGCGACTGCGCATCGCGGGCGAGGTACCGACCGCGGCCTTGCTGGACCGGCGTTCGGCGATCTTCACCGGTCCGGTTCCTCTGCACCCCGGGGCGATCGACTACTACCGCGACCTGCGCGGGTGACTGCTCAAGAAATCCTCAAGAAGTCTGACAGCAGGCTCGGCGCTCTGCCATTGTGAGGTCGATCGCGCGCGATCGTCGCCTGCCGCAAGGACTGTCGTTGGGGCATTGCAGCAGGACGATTCCGCGGCCCGTGGGGGCGGGCCGCGGGGTACCCATGCACAGCAGCATTGGTGCCGCGATCAGGTGATTACGAACGTGTAAATCTCACCGAGGTGCCTGGAGACCCGCGCCCGACGCGGTTAGTTTGGAGAAATGATGACCTCTGATACCCCGCTCGTCGTGGTCGAGAACGTCCAGAAGCACTACGGCGACTTCCAGGCGCTCACCGACATCGATCTGACCGTGAACTCGGGGGAGGTCGTCGTCGTGATCGGCCCGTCCGGCTCCGGCAAGTCGACGCTGTGCCGCACGATCAACCGCCTGGAGACGATCACCAGCGGCAGCATCCGCATCGACGGCAAGGAGCTGCCGGCCGAGGGCAAGGGCCTGGCCCATCTACGTGCCGACGTGGGGATGGTCTTCCAGTCGTTCAACCTGTTCGCCCACCTCACGATCCTCGAGAACGTGACTCTCGGACCGATCAAGGTCCGCGGCATCAAGAAGGCCGATGCCGAGAAGGAGGCGATGATGCTGCTCGAGCGCGTGGGCGTGGCGCAGCAGGCGTCGAAGCTTCCGGCCCAGCTCTCCGGTGGTCAGCAGCAGCGCGTGGCCATCGCCCGCGCTCTCGCGATGCAGCCCAAGGTGATGCTGTTCGACGAGCCCACCAGTGCTCTCGACCCCGAGATGATCAACGAGGTGCTCGACGTCATGGTCGAACTCGCCCAGGACGGGATGACGATGATCGTCGTCACGCACGAGATGGGCTTCGCGCGCAAGGCCGCCGACCGCGTCGTGTTCATGGCGGACGGACGGATCGTGGAGGAGGCGACTCCCGAGGAGTTCTTCACGAACCCGAAGAGCGATCGCGCCAAGGACTTCCTCTCGAAGCTCCTCACGCACTGACGCGCCCGCACACTCACACACAGACCCTGCACACACAGCACACGAAGGAGACGCACATGCGACGCACACGGACACTGGCAGGCATCGGAATCGCGGCAGCCGCGCTGCTGACGCTCACCGCCTGCAACAGCGGAACCCCGTCCAGCACGGGAGCCCCGGAAGGCGGCGACGAGGGCGACTCCTCCAGCAGCACGCCGTGGACCGTGCTGACTGACGTCAGCATCGACGGCAGCCCGACGTTCGACCGGATCGAGTCCTCGGGAAAGATCAAGGTCGGCGTCAAGGAGGACCAGCCCGGTCTGGGCTACCTCGACCCCGTGACGGGTGACCGCACCGGATTCGACGTGGACATCGCGCGCTGGATGGCAGCATCGCTCGGCGTCGACCCGGAGAAGATCGAGTTCCAGGCGATCGCCTCCGCGAACCGCGAGCAGGCCATCGTGAACGGCGACATCGACTACTACGTCGGCACCTACTCGATCACCGACAAGCGCAAGGAGCAGATCTCCTTCGCCGGACCCTACTTCGTCACCGGTCAGGGCCTGCTGGTCGCGGCCGACAGCGACATCAAGAGCGTGGACGACCTGAGCGCCGAGACGACGGTCTGCTCGGCGACCGGATCGACGCCGATCCAGAACATCAAGACGAACTACCCCGAGGTGCCCACCAAGGAGTACGACACGTACTCGAAGTGCGTCGAGGACCTCAAGAACGGCCAGGTCGACGCCGTCACGACCGACGAGGCGATCCTCATCGGCTACGCGGCCCAGGACCCGGACAAGCTGAAGGTCGTCGGGAAGCCGTTCAGCGAGGAGCGCTACGGCATCGGTGTCGCCAAGGGCGATGACGCACTCGTCGAGTACTTCAACACGCAGCTGACCGACGGCGGCGAGATCTGGCAGCAGATCTTCGACAACAACCTCGGTGCCTCCGGCGTGAAGGCGACGCAGCCCGAGGTCGACCCGGTCGGTTGATCTTCGCGGGGCGGTCGGCATCGTCGGCCGCCCCGCTCATGCAGGACACTTTCGAGAACTCGAATCGACAGGAGCAGCAGTGGGAGTCATCTCCGACCACCTCGACCTCTGGGCAGAGGCACTGTGGGGAACCATCGTGCTGTTCCTCGGCGGCGGCATCATCGCGCTGATCCTCGGACTCATCGTCGGGGCCGCGCGTGTGTCGCCGGTCCCGATCGCCCGGGCCGTCGGCGGCGTCTATGTGAACTGGATCCGCAACACCCCGCTGACCCTGGTGATGTTCTTCTTCGCCTTCTGCCTTCCCATCCTTTTGGGGGAGCGGGTGAACCCGTTGCCCCTGGCGGTCGCCGCGCTCGGCATCTACACCGCGACGTACGTCGCGGAGGCGCTGCGGGCCGGAATCAACACCGTGCCGGTCGGTCAGGCCGAGGCTGCGCGTGCGATCGGCCTGAACTTCGGGCAGGTCATGCGCTACGTGGTCCTGCCGCAGGCGACGCGCTCCGTCGTCCCGCCCATGATGAGCGTGCTCATCGCGCTCATGAAGAACACCACGGTGGCGGCGGGCTTCTCGGTCGCCAACCTCGGCACCATCCGCGCCGCGCTCAGCGAACGCGGCGAGAACGCGCTCGTCGTGCTCCTGTGGGTCATGGTCGTCTTCGTGGTGCTGGTGCTGCTGCTCGCCTGGGTGCAGCGCGTTCTGGAGAACAAGTGGAGGATCGCGCGATGAGTTCCGTCCTTTTCGACGTCCCCGGCCCTCGTGCCATCGCCCGCAATCGGCTCATCGGAGTCGTGACGGTCCTGGTCGTCCTCGCCGTGCTCGGCTGGGTCGTGTGGCGGTTGTTCGCCACCGGGCAGTTCTCCGCGGAGAAGTGGAACATCTTCACGTTCTCCGCCGTCTGGGTCCGCTTCGGCGAAGGGCTGCTGGCCACGCTGGCCGCGTTCGCCGTCGCCGGCGTCGGGTCCCTCGCGCTCGGATTCCTGCTCGGCATCGGCCGCCTTTCGGAGCACGCCTGGGTTCGTGAGCCGGTCCGGTGGATCATCGAGGTGCTGCGAGCGGTGCCCGTGCTCATCCTCATGATGCTGCTGTACTACGGCCTCCCGGTGATCGGCGTGAAGATGCCGCCGTACTGGGCCGTCGTCATCGCCCTGATCGTCTACAACGGCTCCGTGCTCGCCGAGGTGCTGCGAGCCGGTATCGAGTCGCTGCCCCGCGGGCAGAAGGAAGCCGGCTACGCGATCGGCCTGCGAAAGACCGGGGTGATGTACTTCATCCTGATCCCTCAGGCCGTGCGGGCCATGATGCCGGTGATCATCGCCCAGCTCGTCGTGGCGCTCAAGGACACCGCGCTCGGCTTCATCATCACGTACAAGGAGCTCCTCTACGTCATCAACCAGATCGGCAACCAGGCGCCCTACGGCTCCCCGCTGATCCCGGCGGCGATCGTCGGCGGATCGATGTACGTGGCTGTGTGTCTCCTGCTGTCGTACATCGCCTACCGCCTGCAGAAGCGTGCCAAGCGCTCGCCGAAGGCAGGGCCGGCGGTGCCGGATCCCCGCCAGCACGGAGGCGAGACCAACACCTCGCTCATCGTGCTGCAGGGAGATGGGTCCGAGAAGGCGCGCTGATCCGCCAAAGCGACCCGCACGCCCCCGGTAGACTCGATTCTCGTGTCAGAGTCTCCTGAAATCACCCCGGAAGCGGTCGAAGCCGCTGTCGCCGATGCCCTCGCGGCGATCGCTGCAGCCGCCGACACCGCCGAGCTGAAAGCGGCCCGCGCCGCACACGTCGCCGAGGGATCGCCGCTCGCGGTCCTGAACGCCTCGATGCGCCAGGTCGCCCCCGAGAACAAGGCCGCGTTCGGCAAGCTCGTGGGCCAGGGGAGAGGGCGGGTGACCCAGGCGCTCGCCGCGAAGGAGGCCGAGCTCGCCGAGGCCGAGGTCGCCGCGCGTCTGGAGGCAGAGCGGGTCGACATCACCGCCGTGCCCTCGCGCACGCGTGTCGGTGCCCGGCACCCGCTGACGCTCCTGCAGGACCAGGTGTGCGACATCTTCGTCGGCATGGGATGGGAGATCGCGGAGGGGCCGGAGCTCGAGCACGAGTGGTTCAACTTCGACGCGCTCAACTTCGATGTGGACCACCCGGCACGCCAGGAGCAGGACACGTTCTACGTCGACCCGCCCTCGCGTCACCTGGTGATGCGCACGCACACGAGCCCGGTGCAGGTGCGCTCGATGCTCGACCGCGAGGTGCCGATCTACGTGCTGTGCCCTGGCCGGGTGTACCGCACCGACGAGTTCGACGCCACGCACCTGCCGGTGTTCACCCAGTTCGAGGGTCTCGTGATCGACAAGGGCATCACGATGGCGCACCTGAAGGGCACGCTCGACCACTTCGCGAAGCTGCTCTTCGGCCCCGAGGCCAAGACGCGCTTCCGCACCAACTACTTCCCCTTCACCGAGCCGTCCGCCGAGCTCGATCTGTGGCACCCGACCTTCAAGGGCGGCGCGCGCTGGATCGAGTGGGGCGGCTGCGGCATGGTCAACCCGAACGTGCTGCGCGCGGCCGGGATCGACCCCGAGGTGTACAGCGGCTTCGCGTTCGGCATGGGCATCGAGCGGGGCCTGATGTTCCGTAGCGACGTCCAGGACATGCGCGACATGGCCGAGGGCGATGTCCGATTCAGCGAGCAGTACGGGATGGTGGTGTGATGCGCGTCCCGCTTTCGTGGTTGCGTGAGTACGTCGATCTGGCAGCGGATGCCACGCCCGAGGATGTCCTCGCGGCCCTGGTGACCGTCGGCTTCGAAGAAGAGGACGTGCACCGCTTCGACATCACGGGTCCCGTGGTCGTCGGGCAGGTCGTCTCGCTGGAGCCGGAACCCCAGTCCAACGGCAAGACCATCAACTGGTGCCAGGTCGATGTCGGCGAGGCGAACGGCGGCATCCGCGGCATCGTCTGCGGCGCGCACAACTTCATCGTCGGGGACAAGGTCGTCGTGACCCTGCCCGGCGCGGTGCTGCCCGGTCCGTTCGCCATCGCCGCCCGCAAGACGTACGGCCACGTGTCGGACGGCATGATCGCCTCGGCGCGTGAGCTGGGACTCGGCGACGAGCACAACGGCATCGTCGTGCTGTCCGACCTCGGCATCGATGCGCCGGTCGGCACCGACGCGATCGCGCTGCTCGGCCTCGACGACGTGGCGGTGGAGATCAACGTCACGCCCGACCGCGGTTACGCCTTCTCGCTGCGCGGGGTCGCCCGCGAGTACGCGCACGCCACCGGAGCGGAGTTCCGCGACCCGGCAGAGCGCGATTTCGCGGAACTGCAGCCGGGCACGGGGCACACCACCGTGGTCGACGACGTCGCCCCCGTGCGCGGCAACGTCGGCGCCAGCGAGTTCGTGACCCGTGTCGTCCGCGACGTCGATCCCTCGCGTCCGACTCCGCCGTGGATGGTGGCGCGCCTCAGCCTCGCCGGCATGCGTTCGCTGGGCGTGCTGATCGACATCACCAACTACGTGATGCTCGAGCTCGGACAGCCCCTGCACGGCTACGACCTCGACAAGCTCACGGGCGGCATCACGGTCCGCCGTGCGACTCCGGGCGAGAAGATGACCACCCTCGACGGGGTCGAGCGCGCTCTGCACACCGAAGACCTGCTCATCACCGACGAGTCGGGTCCGATCGGGCTCGCCGGCGTCATGGGCGGCGGCACCACCGAGATGAGCGACACCACCCGGAACGTGATGATCGAGGCTGCCATCTTCGATCCGACCACGATCGCCCGTTCGGCTCGTCGTCACAAGCTGCCCAGCGAGGCGTCCAAGCGCTTCGAGCGTGGCGTCGACCCGCTGATCCCCTTCGTCGCGGCCCGGCGCGCGGCCGACCTCATGGTCGAGTTCGCCGGCGGCACGCTCACGGAGGAGGGCGGCGCGCTGTTCGCCGAGGTCTTCGTCGCCGAGATCGAGCTGCCCGCCGGCTTCGTGCAGGGACTCATCGGCGTCGACTACACCGACGACGAGATCACCGGGGCGCTCACCACCATCGGCGCCGACGTCACGGCCGGCGACGGTGGCGCGGGCTGGACCGTGATCCCGCCCACCTGGCGCCCCGACCTCACCGACAAGTGGACGCTCGCCGAGGAGGTCGCCCGCATCCACGGGCTCGACCGCATCCCCTCGGTGCTGCCGACGCCTCCTTCCGGACGCGGCCTCACTGCGCACCAGCAGGGCCGTCGCCGCGTGGCCGATGCGCTCGCCGCCGCAGGGCTGGTGGAGACTCCGTCGTTCCCGTTCACCACCGACGTGCAGAACGACCTGCACGGCTCCGCATCGGGGGAGCACCTGCCGAGCGTCCGTCTGGCGAACCCGCTCGACGGGCAGGCGCCGTACCTGCGCCGCTCGCTGATCCCCGGGTTGCTGCAGACCGCGCACCGCAACATCTCACGTGGGCTCACCGACCTCGCGATCTTCGAGACCGGCGTGGTGTTCCTGCCGGAGGCCGGAGTCGAGTACGGCACCGATGAGGTGCCGCCGCTGGGGGAGCGTCCGTCCGATGAGACGCTCGCGGCGCTGGACGCGTCGATCCCGCCCCAGCACCGGTTCGTCTCCGGGTTGCTCACCGGACATGTCGCCCCGCGCCAGCCCGGACGCCCGGCCGAGGCCGCCGGCCTCGTCGAGGCTCTGGACGCCGTCCGTGTCGTCGCGGCCGCCGCCGGCGTCGACGTCGACGTGGTGCAGGCCGAGCGTGCTGCCCTTCACCCCGGGCGGACCGGGGCGCTGCTGGTGGCCGGCGAAGAAGTCGGATACGTCGGTGAGCTGCACCCTGCTGTCGCCGACGGCGCGGACCTCCACGGGCGCGCGACCGTGTTCGAGCTCGACCTCGACCGCATCCTGTCGCTTGCCGGAGGACGGGTCGTCGCGGCTTCGCTGTCGACGTTCCCTGCAGCCACGCAGGACGTCTCGCTCACGCTTCCGGTCGGGGTTCCCGCCGCAGACGTGCAGGCCGCTCTCGCCGAAGGTGCGGGAGCACTGCTGGAGTCTGTGCGCCTCGTCGACGACTATCGCGGAGAGGGCGTGCCCGAAGGGTCGAAGAGTCTCACATTCGCTCTGAGGTTCCGCGCGGACGACCGCACCCTCACGGCAGCCGAGGCCACCGAGGCGAAACTCGCCGGAGTCGAGGTCGCTGCACAGCGCTTCGGAGCGGCGCTTCGCGACTGACGTCGGAGCCGCGATGTGAGGCGAACCGTGTCGTCCTCGGATGATCGAGGTCGGCGCCGGAGTACCGTGGCGGGATGAGAATCCTCCCCCAGGGCACTCCAGCCGCCGTCCCCGACGGGGCGAGACCGCTCGGCGAGGGGCCGTTCCTCGAGCCCGGCGCACAGATCGACTGGCACTACCGGAAACCGGGGTGGCAGCCGGGAGAACCGTCCAGGATCTCACCGATGCGCGTGGTGCGCGACGACGAGCGCGGTCTCGTGGCCTGGCTCGCTCCCGGGACGCTCCAGGAGGCGCCCGGCTCCAGCGATGGACAGCGCGTTCGGGAAGTGCCTCTCGCCCGGCGCTGGCTCGAACCGCGGACGCGCATCGTGGAGCGCTGGCGGGGCAACGGGGTGCTGTGCATCGCGCCCGCGGGCCTGCCGTGGTCGATCTGGCTGTTCTGGAGCGACGCCAGCGGCCCCGACTGGGTGTTCTCGGGGTGGTACGTGAACCTCGAGAACGCGCATCTGCGCACGGACCGTGACACCTTCTCGTCCGACCACATCCTCGACGTCGAGATCGATCCGGAGGGCGGCATCCACCTCAAGGACGAGGATGAGCTCGTCGCCGCGATCGAACAGGGGCGGCTCAGCTCCGAGCAGGCCGCGCAGATCGAGCGACACGCAGACGCCGCGATCGCGGCGTTCGAGGCCGACGACTGGCCTTTCGACTCCGCCTGGACCCGCTGGCGGCCCGATCCCGCCTGGACCGTTCCGGTGTTGGCGGGTCTGGACCGGTTGGCCGCCGGCACACCATGACGGATGTTCTGATCCTCGGCGGAACCGGCTGGCTCTCCGCTCGCATCGCCGGGCACTGGCGCGACCACGGAGCCGCGGTCACCTGCCTCGCTCGAGGCACACGGCCCGCGCCGGAGGGAACGGTCCTGGTGCGTGGCGATCGCGAGGACGCGTCGACCTACGCCGACCTCGCACGACGGGAGTGGGACCACGTCGTCGACGTCTCCTCCCAGGCGGCGCATGTCGATCGGGCGGTCGAGATGCTCGGCGATCGAGCGGCACGATGGACGTACGTGTCATCCGTGTCGGTGTACTCCGACGACGAGACGGTCGGTGCGGACGAAGCGGTTCCACGACACCCGGCGGCGGCTCCCGGCGACGAGTACGAGTACGCGGCGCAGAAGGTCGCCGCCGAGGACGCCGTCGCCCGATTGGGGGAGCGGGCGCTCGTGGTGCGTCCCGGCCTGATCGTGGGCGACGGAGACCCGAGCGACCGCTTCGGCTACTGGAGTGCCGCGTTCGCTCGTGCCGACGCTGACACCGTGCTGTTGCCCCCGCTGGACGGGCGGAGCGCGCAGTTGATCGACGTCGACGATCTCGCGGAGTACATCGTGACCGCGCGAGGCAGCGGAGCCGTCAACGCCGTCGGCGACGAGAGGCCTCTCGTGGATGTGCTGCAGTCGGTCCGCGCTGCATCCGGGCACACCGGGGCGACCGTCGTCGCGGACGAGGAGTGGCTCATCGCGCATGGCGTGGACCACTGGTCCGGCCCGCATTCCCTGCCGCTGTGGTTTCCACCCGAGATGACGGGATTCATGACCCGCTCGAATGCGGCGTTCCACGAGAGCGGAGGCGTGCTCCGTCCGCTCGTCGACACGATCGAGCGCGTGCTCGCCGACGAACGGGAGCGCGGACTCGACCGCGAACGACGTGCCGGGCTCACGCGCGCGCAGGAGCGGGCGCTGCTGGCCGATCGCTAGACTGCGACCAGTGACACGGGGTGCCGCGATCCGCGGCTGAGAACAGACCCGTCGAACCTGATCTAGTTCGTACTAGCGAAGGGATGTCGCGATGAGAGATCTTCTGCGTCCTGATTCCACACACGATCTCGCCGAAAAGGCTGCGGTGCTGCTGGGGGTGTTGCGTGAGGCGCCACCGCTGACGCACTGCATCACCAACGCCGTGGTCACCGGCTTCACCGCCAACGTGCTGCTGGCGCTCGGCGCTGCTCCCGCCATGGTCGACATCGTCGGGGAGGCCGGCATGTTCGCCGGTGTCGCCTCGGGGATGCTGATCAACCTGGGAACGCCCACCCCGGAGCAGCGCGCGGCGACTCTGGAAGCCGTCACCGGTGCGCGGGCAGCCGGTACGCCCTGGGTGCTCGACCCCGTCGCGGTCGGTGCGCTCCCGGTGCGCACCGCACTCGCGCGTCAGCTCGTCGAGCAGCGTCCGACCGCGATCCGCGGCAACGCCTCGGAGGTGCTGGCTCTCGCGGGGCTCAGCACCGGCGGGCGGGGTGTGGATTCCACCGACAGCACCGAGTCCGCGGCTGAGGCCGCATCGGCGCTGGCTCGGACGACACGCGGCGTGGTGGCCGTGTCCGGCCCGCTCGATCTGCTCACCGACGGGGAGCGCGTGCTGCGGTTGTCCAACGGGCACGAGCTGCTCACGAGGGTCACGGGCGGCGGTTGTGCTCTGGGCGCGGTGATGGCCGCCTTCCTCGGTGCGGCGCGGGGCACCGGACACGATGCGCTCACGGCGGTCGCGTCTGCGAGCCTCGTCTACACGATCGCGGCGGAGCAGGCAGCAGAACGGTCCACGGGGCCGGGGACCTTCGCCGTCGCACTGCTGGATGCGCTCGCTGCGGTGCGCTCCGACGACATCGTGGCCCGTGCCCGCGTCGAAGGCGGTGCGCTGTGAACGCCGACCTCTCGCTCTACCTCGTCACGGATGCGGCGCTGTGCGGAGACCGGGGCGTCGTCGAGACCGTCCGGCGCGCGGTGGACGGCGGGGCGCGCATCGTCCAGCTGCGCGACAAGGAGGCGACCGAGGCGGAGACGGTCGAACAGCTGGTGGCCCTGTCGCAGGCGATCGACGGTCGGGCGCTGCTGGTGGTGAACGATCGGCTGGATGCGGCTGTGGCGGCGCGCGAGCGCGGAGCCCGCGTCGATGGCGTGCACCTCGGTCAGGGAGACGCCTCGGTGCTGCGCGCCCGTGAAGCACTCGGACCCGACGCGTTGATCGGCCTCACCGCCAACACCGCCGCGCACCTCGATGCGGTCCGCGCGCTCCCGCCCGGAACGGTCGACTACCTCGGGGTCGGGGTGATCCGCCCGACCCTCACGAAGCCGGATCACCCCGCCCCGCTCGGCGTGGAGGGCTTTCGTGACTTCGTCCGGAACAGCCCGCTCCCGTGCGTGGCGATCGGCGGCGTCGGCATCGACGACACCGAATCCCTGCGCGATGCCGGAGCATCGGGGCTGGCCGTCGTCTCGGCGTTGTGCGCGGCTGACGATCCGGCTGCTGCAGCGACGCGGTTCCTGCGACGCTGGCGCTCCGGCATCGTGCCGAGGGTGCTCAGTATCGCCGGGAGCGACCCGTCCGGAGGGGCGGGTATCCAGGCCGACCTCAAGTCCATCGCCGCGAACGGCGGATACGGGATGGCGGTGCTCACGGCGCTCACGGCGCAGAACACACGCGGCGTCCGTGCCGTGCACGTTCCGCCGGTCGACTTCCTGCGTGCGCAACTCGACGCGGTGTCGGACGACATCGTGATCGATGCCGTGAAGATCGGGATGCTCGCCGACGCCGAGGTCATCCGCACGGTGGGGGCGTGGCTCGACCGCGTACGCCCGCCCGTCGTGGTGCTCGATCCCGTCATGGTCGCGACCTCCGGCGATCGGCTGCTGGATCCGGCGGCGGAGAGAGCACTGCACGAACTCCTCGCGCGAGCGACTCTGATCACCCCGAACCTCGCCGAGCTCGCGGTGCTCGTCGGTCGAGACATCGCCGACTGGGAGGATGCCGTCTCGGCTGCGCACGAGCTGTCCGCACGGATCGGCGCGGCCGTTCTGGTCAAGGGCGGGCATCTCGTCGGAGACGAAGCCCCCGATGCGCTGGTCGACGCGGCGCTCGGGCTGCGCAGCGACTTTCCAGGGTCACGCATCGCGACCGACAACACCCACGGCACCGGCTGCTCGTTGTCATCTGCGCTCGCGACCCTTCTCGCACGGGGGCTCGACGTGGGCGAGGCTGTGGGGGCTGCGCGCGTCTGGCTTCGCGAAGCCCTGCGGGCGGGGGACGCGTTGCGCGTCGGCGGTGGGCACGGGCCGATCAACCACTTCGCCGGACTCTGGCAACGGGCAGGAACAGAGGCGCGGCCGGCGGTGGACGACATCGCGGCGGACTGGTGGCACGACATCCGGGAGATCCGCACCGCGATCGACGAGCTGCCCTTCATCCGCGCGCTCGCCGACGGAACGCTCGAGCGTCGACCGTTCCTGTCCTATCTCGCCCAGGACGCGCTGTACCTGCGTGAGTACGCCCGTGTGCTCGCGCAGGCGTCCAGGCTCGCGCCGACGTCCGATGAGCAGGCGTTCTGGGCGGAGTCCGCGCGCGGTTCGATCGCGGGCGAGCTCGAGCTGCACGCGTCGTGGTTGACTCCGACGCAGGGGGTGAGCACGGACACCTTCTCCGCCGAGCCGGGGCCGGCGACCACCGCCTACCTCGATCACCTGCGCTCTGTCGCGTTCGGTGGGGACTACGCCGAGATCGTCGCGGCCGTCCTCCCGTGCTTCTGGCTCTACACCGACCTCGGCCGACGCCTGCACGCCGGAGCCTTCGGTCCGTACGCGCGGGATCCCCGGCATCCATACGCCTCGTGGCTGGCGACCTACGCCGACCCCGCGTTCGAAGAGGCGACCGAGACGGCGATCGCCTACGCCTCCGAAGCGGCGGCAACGGCTGATGCCGCGATCCGCGCCAGGATGCGCCACGTCTTCGAGGTCTCGAGTGCCCACGAACTCGCCTTCTTCGCCGCGCCGCTGGAACCCTCACCCCGCAGATGACGATCCGGATTTGCGGTGGCCGCCGAGGCCGCGCTACTGTCGCGACATGCCTTCGGCCGCCACCGCTTCTCCGACGCTCGCTCCGAGCGTCATCGCTGTGCGCCGACGCCGCGGCCGCCGACTGTAGGCGACCCCGCCCTTCTGCCCGTGCGCGCACGGCGGTCGAGTGCCGGTGTCGCCGCCTCCGGCCCCGTCCACGGTCCCGATTTCCTCGAGGGCCTGACCGTTAAGGTAGAAGCATGACGTATTCCGTCGCCGTCTCCGGCGCATCCGGCTACGCAGGCGGCGAGATTCTGCGCCTCCTGGCCGCCCATCCCGACATGGAGATCCGCACCGTCACGGCGCATTCGAACGCCGGGCAGCCTCTCGTCGACCACCAGCCGCACCTGCGCTCGCTCGCGCACCTCACGCTGCAGGACACGACCCCGGAGATCCTCGCCGGCCACGACATCGTGTTCCTCGCCTTGCCGCACGGGCAGTCGGGGCAGTACACCGATGCGCTGGGTGATGTCCCGCTCGTGATCGATGCCGGCGCGGACCACCGGCTCACGTCCGCCTCGGCGTGGGATGCGTTCTACGGCGGCGACTTCCATGAACCGTGGACCTACGGCGTGCCAGAGCTGCTCGTCGACGGGGTCAAGCAGCGCGAGCACCTCCGCGGAGCCACGCGCATCGCGGCGCCGGGATGCAACGCCTCCACCGTGAGTCTCAGCCTCGCCCCCGGCGTGGCCGCCGGGGTGATCGACCCGTCCGACATCGTCTCCGTGCTCGCCGTGGGGCCTTCCGGCGCGGGGAAGAGCCTCAAGACGAACCTGCTCGGCAGCGAGATCCTCGGCACCGCCAACCCCTATGCGGTCGGCGGCACCCACAGACACATCCCCGAGATCCGTCAGGCGCTCGCCGCGGCGTCCGGGACGGAGCCCGACGGCATCCGGATCTCGTTCACACCGGTGCTGGTGCCCATGTCGCGCGGGATCCTCGCCACGTCGACCGCACCCATCGTCGACGGTGCGACGGATGCGCAGATCCGTGATGCCTGGCAGAGCGCCTATGGCGACGAGACCTTCGTGCAGCTGCTGCCGGAGGGACGCTTCCCCCGCACGGCCGACGTGCTCGGAGCCAACACCGCGCTGATCGGCCTCGCGATCGACCGGGCCGCGAACCGGGTCACGGTCGTCACCGCGGTCGACAACCTCGTCAAGGGCACCGCCGGCGCTGCCGTCCAATCCATGAACATCGCGCTGGGTCTCCCCGAAGCCCGCGCCCTCTCAGTGAACGGAGTAGCGCCGTGAGCGTCACCGCCCCCGCAGGATTCGAAGCGGCCGGTGTCGCCGCCGGGCTCAAGTCGACCGGCAAGCCCGATGTCGCCGTCGTCGTCAACCGCGGACCTCGCAAGGTGGGTGCCGCAGTCTTCACGAGCAACCGCGCCAAGGCGAACCCGATCATCTGGTCGCAGCAGGCAGTGGCCGACCGGGTCGTCGAGGCCGTGGTGCTCAACTCCGGCGGTGCGAACTGCTTCACCGGCGCGTTCGGGTTCCAGACCACCCACCAGACGGCGGAGAAGGCGGCCGAGCTGCTCGGCGTCAGCGCCGGAGATGTGCTGATCTGCTCCACCGGCCTCATCGGCACCGGCGACGAGACGTTCCGCTCGCGCGTGCTCGCCGGCACCGAGCAGGCGATCGCCGAGCTCAGCGCCGATGGCGGAGAGAGCGCGGCACAGGCGATCATGACCACCGATACCGTTGCGAAGACCGCCGTGATCAGCCGTGATGGCTGGACGATCGGCGGCATGGCGAAGGGCGCGGGAATGCTCGCGCCGGGACTCGCCACGATGCTCGTGGTGATCACGACCGACGCCGTCCTCGAGCCGATGCAGGCCGATGAGGCGCTGCGCCGTGCGACAGGGCAGACGTTCGACCGTCTCGACTCCGACGGCTGCATGTCGACGAACGACCAGGTGACGCTCCTCGCCAACGGCGCGTCCGAGGTCGTGCCGGAGCTCGATGACTTCACCGCCGCGCTCATCGAGCTCTCCCAGGAGCTCGCGGTCAAGCTGCAGGGCGATGCCGAAGGCGCGAGCCATGACATCACGATCGAGGTGCAGCACGCGGTGTCGGAGCAGGAAGCCGTCGAAGTGGGCCGTTCGGTCGCGCGCAACAACCTCTTCAAGGCGGCGATCTTCGGCAACGATCCGAACTGGGGACGAGTGCTCGCGGCGATCGGCACGACGAGTGCGCAGTTCGACCCCTACGACGTCGACGTCTGGATGAACGGCGTGCGGGTCTGCAGCCAGGGTGGTCCGGACCGCCCACGCGAAGAGGTCGACCTCACCCCGCGCGCCACGCACCTCGTGATCGACCTCAAGGTCGGGGAGTCGACGGCCACGGTGCTCACGAACGACCTGACCCACGACTACGTGCACGAGAACAGCGCCTACGCCTCATGACCGACATCCAGGACACCACGCCGGACGTCGCCGCGCAGAAGGCCACGACGCTCATCGAGTCGCTGCCGTGGCTGAAGAAGTTCCGCGACCAGATCGTCGTCATCAAGTACGGCGGCAACGCCATGGTGTCGGAGGAGCTGCAGGACGCCTTCGCTCAGGACATCGCCTACCTCCGCTATGTCGGAGTGCTTCCGGTCGTGGTGCACGGCGGGGGCCCGCAGATCTCGAACATGCTGCAGCGTCTGGAGATCCCGAGCGAGTTCAAGGGCGGCTACCGAGTCACCAACACCGAGGCGATCAGCGTCGTGCGCATGGTGCTCACCGGGCAGGTCAACCCGCAGCTCGTGTCGAAGATCAACTCGCACGGTCCGATCGCCACGGGTCTCAGCGGTGAGGATGCCGGGCTCTTCGGCGGGCGCCGTCGTGGTGTCGTGATCGACGGCGAAGAGGTCGACCTCGGTCGGGTGGGCGATGTCGTCGAAGTCGATCCGACGCCTGTGCTCGACCACCTCGCCGCCGGGCGCATCCCCGTCGTGTCGAGCATCGCCCCCGATCTGGATCACCCCGGTCAGTCGCTCAACGTCAATGCGGATGCGGCGGCGGCGGCCCTCGCGGTCTCGTTGCACGCGCGCAAGCTCGTCATCCTGACCGACGTGCCGGGCCTCTACGCCGACTGGCCCAACCGCGATTCACTGGTGTCGCATCTGACGTCGGATGCGCTCATCCAGATGCTTCCGACGCTCGAGTCGGGGATGATCCCGAAGATGCGGGCCTGTCTCGACGCGGTCGAGGGCGGCGTCGACGCGGCGGCGATCATCGATGGACGGGTGCCGCACTCGGTGCTCGTCGAACTCTTCACCAGCAAGGGAATCGGGACCGAAGTGGTCCTGGGAAAGAACGAGGTGACGGCATGACCGTCTGGCAGGACGATGCGGCACGCGATCTCGTGCTCAACGCGGGAGAGCGGCTCGCGCTGCTGGTCCGCGGTGAGGGCTCGTACCTGTGGGATGCCGACGGCCGACGCCACCTCGACTTCCTCGCGGGCATCGCGGTGACCTCGCTCGGGCACGCGCATCCGGCCTTCGTCGAGGCGGTCTCGACGCAGGCGGCCACGCTCGCGCACGTGTCGAACTACTTCGCCACCCCGCCCCAGCTCGCGCTCGCGGCACGCCTCAAGCGTCTGGCCGGTGCCGGCATCGACGGCCGCGTGTTCTTCTCGAACTCGGGCGCGGAAGCCAATGAGGCCGCCTTCAAGCTCGCGCGTCTGCACGGCGGCTCCGAGCGGCCGCGCATCCTCGCGCTCGAGAACGGTTTCCACGGTCGCACGATGGGATCGCTCGCGCTCACGGCCAAGGCCTCGATGCGCGCGCCGTTCGAGCCGATGCCCGCCGGGGTCGAGCACATCCCGGCCACGATCGAGGCTCTCGAAGCGGCGATGGACGATCGCGTCGCCGCCGTGATCGTCGAGCCGATCCAGGGCGAGGCCGGGGTGGTCGAGCTGCCCGAGGGCTATCTCGCTGCAGCACGCTCGCTGACCCTCGCTCACGGCGCCCTGCTGATCGTCGACGAGATCCAGACGGGTGCCGGCCGCACGGGTGCATGGTTCGGATTCAGTCACGAGGGCATCACCCCCGATGCGATCACCCTCGCCAAGGGCATCGGCGGCGGCTTCCCGATCGGGGCACTCGTCACGTTCGGTGCCGCGAGCGCGCTCTTCACCCCCGGCTCGCACGGCTCCACGTTCGGCGGCAACCCGCTCGCGACCGCGGTCGCGGATGCAGTGCTGGCCGAGATCGAGAGTGCCGGCCTGGTCGAGAACGCCGCGCGTCGCGGTGCGGAGCTGCGCGAGATCCTGCTCGGCATCGATTCGCCCCTGATCGACGGCGTACGTGGCCGTGGTCTGCTCGTCGGCGTGGCACTGACCGCGCCGGTCGCCGGCGCGGTCGTCGCAGCCGCCCAAGAGCGCGGCCTCATCGTCAACGCCGCCAACCCCGAGACGGTTCGCATCGCACCGGCTCTCACGATCGGCGACGCCGAGCTCGCCGAGTTCCGCGAACTGTTCGCCGCTTCCCTCGCCGACGTCCAGGCCTCCGCTGCCGGAAAGGTACCCGCATGACCCGCCACCTGCTGCGTGACGACGATCTGACCCCCGCCGAGCAGGCCGAGATCCTCGATCTCGCCATCGAGCTGAAGAAGGACCGTTGGGCGGACAAGAGCCTCGCCGGCCCGCAGACCGTCGCGGTCATCTTCGACAAGTCCTCCACGCGCACCCGCGTCTCGTTCGCGGTGGGCATCGCGGACCTCGGCGGTTCGCCGTTGATCATCTCGACCGCGAGCAGCCAGCTCGGCGGCAAGGAGACCCCGTCCGACACCGCTCGTGTGCTGGAGCGTCAGGTCGCCGCGATCGTGTGGCGCACGTACGCGCAGTCGGGTCTCGAGGAGATGGCGGAAGGTACGCGTGTGCCGGTCATCAACGCGCTGTCGGATGACTTCCACCCGTGTCAGCTGCTCGCCGACCTGCTCACGATCCGCGAGCACAAGGGCGACCTGAAGGGGCTCACGCTGACGTTCTTCGGAGACGGGCAGAGCAACATGGCGCACTCCTACGCGCTTGCGGGTGTGACCGCCGGCATGCATGTGCGCATCGCCTCTCCCGAGGACTACGCTCCCCGCGCGGATGTCATCGAGGCCGCCGATCGCCGCGCCGCCGAGACCGGCGGGTCGATCGCGCTCTACACCGATCCCGTCGAGGCCGCTGCAGGCGCTGACGTCGTCGTGACCGACACCTGGGTGTCGATGGGCAAGGAGGAGGAGAAGCTCGCACGCATCCGCGACCTCGGCGGCTACAAGGTCACCCCGGAGACGATGACCCTGGCCGATCCCGAAGCGATCTTCATCCACTGCCTTCCGGCCGACCGCGGCTACGAGGTCGACTCCAGTGTGATCGACGGCCCGCAGAGCGTGGTCTGGGACGAGGCCGAGAACCGACTGCACGCGCAGAAGGCTCTCCTGGTCTGGCTCCTCGGCAAGAAGGACGCGTGATGAGCGACACGACGCACGAAGGCACCAACGAGGGCGCGCTCTGGGGTGCGCGATTCGCCACGGGTCCCTCTCCCGAACTCGTCGAGCTGAGTCGTTCCACCCACTTCGACTGGATCCTCGCGCCGTACGACATCGCGGGCTCCCATGCCCACGCCACCGCGCTCGAAGCGGCGGGATATCTGGAGCCGGATGAGGCGCGGCGGATGCACGAGGGGCTCGACGCGGTCGCGCGCAAGGTCGCCGACGGCACTCTGCTCCCCGTGCCCACAGACGAGGACGTGCACGGCGCGCTGGAGCAGGCGCTGATCGCCGAGCTCGGGCCGGAGCTCGGCGGGCGACTGCGCGCCGGACGCAGCCGCAACGACCAGATCGCCACGCTCGTGCGCATGTACCTGATCGACCATGCGCGAGTGATCGCCCGCGACATCCTCCGGGTGATCGATGCCCTGGTCGCCCAGGCAGAGGCGCATCCCACGGCGATCCTTCCCGGCCGCACGCATCTGCAGCACGCGCAGCCGGTTCTGCTCGCCCACCACCTGCAGGCGCACGGATGGCCGCTGGTCCGTGAACTCGAACGGCTCGTGGACTGGCGTCGACGGGCTGGCGTCTCGCCCTACGGCGGCGGAGCGCTGGCCGGTTCCACGCTCGGGCTCGATCCCGCACTCGTCGCGACCGAGCTGGGTCTCGACCGTCCGGCCGAGAACTCGCTCGACGGCACGGCGGCTCGCGATGTCGTGGCGGAGTTCGCCTTCATCACGGCCATGACGGGCGTCGACATCTCGCGTCTGTCCGAGGAGATCATCCTCTGGAACACCCGGGAGTTCGGCTTCGTCACCCTCGACGACGGCTACTCGACCGGCTCGAGCATCATGCCGCAGAAGAAGAATCCCGACATCGCCGAGCTCGCTCGGGGCAAGTCGGGGCGACTGATCGGAAACCTCTCGGGTCTGCTTGCCACCCTCAAGGGCCTCCCGCTCGCGTACAACCGCGACCTGCAGGAGGACAAGGAGCCGGTCTTCGACTCGGTGCGGACGCTCGAGGTGGTGCTTCCCGCATTCGCCGGGATGGTTGCGACCCTGCGTTTCGACACCGAACGCATGGCGGCGCTCGCCCCGCAGGGTTTCTCTCTCGCGACGGATGTCGCGGAGTGGCTCGTGAAGCGCCGGGTACCGTTCCGCGATGCGCACGAGATCTCCGGCGCGCTCGTGCGGGCGTGCGAGGAGCAGGGGATCGGCCTGGAGGACGCATCCGACGAGCTGCTGCTCTCGGTGTCGCCGCATCTCGTTCCGGAGGTGCGCGAGGTGCTCACGATCGAGGGCTCCGTCGCGTCGCGGACCGGCGTCGGCGGCACTGCGCCGGAACGCGTCGCCGAGCAGCGCGCGGAACTCGTCGCGCGCGCGCAAGCAGCCGCCCACGCCCTCGGCATCTGACCTGAGGTATCTGACCGGAGGCGCAGGCGGCCGTCGTCGCGGCCTGCTCAGTGCAGGTCGGCGTCGGCCTCCGACCGCTCCCAGCGCGTGAAGCGCACGGTGAGGCCGGCGCGTGTCGGAGCCGCGAGGAACGGACCGGCTGCCGCGGCTGCCTGTCCGTCGAATGGCGCGACCCTGACGAGTCGCCAGGGGCCGTCGTCGGCGCGGGCGCGAACGATCAGGGAATCCGCCCAGCGGCTGACGCGCACGGTGATCTCGCTCTCGAGCCACTCGTCGACGTGGCCGACCGACCAGTCGGAGCCACCGGCGGTGACCACGGCCCCGAGTCCCAGATGGCCGTCGGCGTACTCGAGGCCCGTCTTCACCCAGTGCTCGTCGTCGATGCGCACGAAGACACCTGCCTGGTCGAACTGGCCGTCCCACGGCGCGCGGAAAGAGACCTCCATCGCCTCGCCGACCCCGAGCGGGGCGAGCAGAGCGTGCTCGGTGTCGTGCACGAAGCCGTAGGCGGTGTGCCGCCAGGCGTCGCTGCTCTCCACGGCGGTGACATCGAGCGGGGCCGTTCCGTCGGGCAGCGCGGCGGGGGAGGCCGGGGCGTTGGTCCAGGCTCCGTCGGACCAGGGGATCATGTGCGATTCAGGCATGTCCCCAAGATATAACCAATAGACGCATAAGTCTAGGATTATTCGTGATATGGTTATGCCATGGTCATCGCGGTACTCGCCGACATCGTGGGCTCTCGTCGTCTCGACGACCGCACGGCCGCGCAACGCGTGCTCGACGACACGATAGCCAAGGTCGAAGCAGACCTTCCGTTGGCGGCGCAGCCGCTCACGCCCACGGTCGGCGACGAGCAGCAGGGGGTCTACCTCGATCTGGGCGACGCGATGGTGTCGCTCCTGATGATCCAGCTGCGGCTGCCGGACGGAGTCGCCTTCCGCTTCGGCATCGGGGTGGGGGAGGTGCGCCCGGTCGAGTCCGTGCACGGTGAACTCGCCGACGGACCGGGTTGGTACGCGGCTCGAGCAGCGATCGAGACCGTGCACGCGCGAGAGAGTCGCGCCGTGCCGCGCACGCGGTCCTGGATTGTCGGATCCTCCGGGCAGGATGAGGTCATGGAGAGCACGATCGCCGCGTCGAACGCCTACCTCCTCGTCCGCGATGAGCTGGTGGGGGCGATGAGCGAGCGTGAGCGACGGCTCGCCTACGGTCGTCTGCTCGGTCGATCCCAGCAGGAGCTCGCGGCGGAGGAGGGCATCACCCAGCCCAGCGTCTCCAAGTCGCTGCGCAATGCGGGAACGGCCGCGCTCATCGAAGGCGTCGCCGCACTTCGAGGGTCGCGCGCATGATCGTCGCGGGGTTCCTCCTCCTGGCTGTCGGCGCCGCCGATCTGGTGCGTCAGTTCGCACCCCGCCGTTGGATCGGCTACCTCGTGGTCGCCATCGTGCTGCTCCTGCTCGGCAGCATCAGCGATGCGCTGCTCCCCATGGTGCTCGCCCTCGTCGTCGGTGCGCTCTGGGTGTGGTGCATGCCGACGGAGCGCCCGGCGCCCCTGGGGTTCTGGCCCGCCGTCCTGCTCGCCGCACTGAGCGTCGGTGCGGTCGTCTGGCTCGGTGCCCGTTCTGAATCCGGTCTCATCGGAGCGACGTGGCACCTCCGGTCGCCGTTCGGGGAGGTTCCGTTCGACCTCGCCATGCTCGCGCTGGGCGCCGGGGTCTTCCTCCTCGAGTCGTCGAACCTCGTGGTGCGCGCGGCACTCGACGGCGAGCACACGTGGATTCCGCGCGACCCGGCCGTGCCGACAGTGGCGGAAGAGGCCCCAGTCGCACCGGACGCCGTGGAGGACGGAGCCACCGATACGGCGTCGACACCCCGCGATCCGCGCAGCGGCTTCAAAGGCGGTCGGCTGATCGGACCGCTCGAGCGCATCCTCGTGCTGATCCTCACCCTCGCCGCGGCGTACCCGATCCTGGCCGCGATGCTCGCCGCGAAGGGCATCGTCCGATTCCCCGAGATCTCCCGCGACGGCGAGACCGGCGCCCGCGCCGAGTACTTCCTCGTCGGAAGCCTGGTGAGCTGGGTGATCGCACTGAGCGCCGCGTTCCTGGTGTGGTGGGCCGCGCACAGTTGAGCTGCACCGCGCTGATAGCCTGGAGCGCGTGTCAACTCCCGCTCTGACGACCGCACCCCAGGCGATCGACCCCACGTTCGAGAACGTGTGGGACGAACTCGTGTGGCGTGGCCTGGTCCACGTGTCCACCGACCAGGAGGCGCTGCGCGCCCTGCTCGCGGGAGACCCCATCACGTACTACTGCGGGTTCGATCCGACAGCGCCGAGTCTGCACCTCGGAAATCTCGTGCAACTGCTCACCCTGCGTCGCATCCAACTCGCCGGCCATAAGCCGCTCGGCCTCGTCGGCGGCTCGACCGGACTCGTGGGCGACCCGCGCCCCACGGCCGAGCGCACGCTGAACACCCGGGAGACGGTCGAGGAGTGGGTCGGGCGCCTGCGTTCGCAGGTGGAGCGCTACCTCAGCTTCGAGGGTGAGAACGCCGCTCGCATCGTGAACAACCTCGACTGGACCGCGCCGCTGAGCGCGATCGACTTCCTGCGCGAGATCGGCAAGTACTTCCGTGTGGGCACGATGCTCAAGAAGGACGCGGTCGCCGCGCGGCTCAACTCCGACGAGGGCATCAGCTACACCGAGTTCAGCTACCAGATCCTGCAGGGGCTGGACTTCCTCGAGCTGTACCGGCAGTACGACTGCGTGCTGCAGACCGGCGGCTCGGATCAGTGGGGCAACCTCACCAGCGGCACCGAGCTCATCCGTCGTGCCGAGGGCGCATCGGTGCACGCCATCGGCACACCCCTCATCACGAACAGCGACGGCACCAAGTTCGGCAAGAGCGAGGGCAACGCGATCTGGCTCGATGCCGACATGTGCAGCCCCTACCGGATGTACCAGTTCTGGTTGAGCACCGCGGACAGCGACGTGATCGACCGCCTGAAGGTGTTCACGTTCCTGAGCAGGTCCGAGATCGAGGAGTACGCGGAGCTCGTGGCGTCGGAGCCGTTCCGCCGGGCCGCCCAGAAGAGGCTGGCACTCGAAGTGGTGGCGACCGTGCACGGAGTCGAGGCGACCGCGGCGGTGATCGCGGCATCCGAGGCTCTCTTCGGCCAAGGTGACCTGAACGCCCTCGACGCCGAGACGCTCCGCACCGCTCTGGAAGAGCTGCCGAATGCGACCGTCGCCGCAGGTGCACCGGTGGTCGAGGCCCTGGTGTCGACGGGACTCGTGTCGAGCCTGTCCGAGGCGAGGCGCGCGATCACGCAGGGTGGCGTCACGCTCGACGGCGAACGCGTCGACGACGAGACGGCGACGATCCAGGGCACGCTTCCCGGCGGGGTCTCCGTGCTCCGCCGCGGTAAGAAGACTCTCGCCGGCGTCTTCGTCGGCTGAGTCGGAGCTCGATGCCGTTCACGCCCAGTCACGCGCTCGTCGCGCTGCCGTTCATCCGCACGCCGCTCGTGCCGGCGGCGATCGCGATCGGTGCGATGACGCCGGACCTGCCGTTGTTCGTGCGTGGCGTCGGACTGAACTACTCGTTCACGCACACGTTCGGCAACGTCCTGTGGACAGGGCTTCTCGCGTTCGGGCTGTTCCTGATCTGGCGGGTCGTGCTCCGTCCGGCTGTTCCCGAGCTCGTCCCGCTCCGGCTGGCCCGGCGGCTGCCCGACGAGTGGAACGACAGGGGTCTCGCAGTGGCAGGAGCCGCCGTCGGCGTGGGGCGGGCGCGCGCGTATCCGTTCCTGCTCGCCGCATCGTTCGTGATCGGTGTGCTCTCGCACATCGTGTGGGACCTCTTCACGCACGAGGGCCGGTGGGGCGTGCACCTGTTCCCCGGTCTCGGTGAGACGTGGGGACCGCTCCCCGGCTTCAAGTGGCTCCAGCACGGGTCGAGTGCGATCGGTCTCCTGATCATCGGCATCTGGGCACTGCTCTGGCTGCGCCGGCAGACCCCGCGTCCGACCGTGACGCAGTCGTCGCCGAGCTGGGTGCGCGTGGCGTGGTGGATCTCGCTTCCCCTGATCCTCGTCGCGGCGTGGGTCGGAGGGCTCGTCGTCCTCGGCCCGCTCGATGCGGAGTTCACCGTTCAGCATCTCGCGTACCGGGTGCTCCCTCCGGCGTGTGCGCTCTGGGGTGTGCTCACCTTCGGGCTCTGCGTCGCGCTCTCGGTGCGAGGACGCCGTCACCACACGGGCTGATCGGACCCCCAGGCGTGCGGGGCCGCGAACTCGAGTCCCGCGAGGGCCGGTCGCGCGGTCACGACGGTGCTTCCATCGACGTCGAACCGCGCCGTATGCCGCCGCACATCGAACTCGCCGTCGTCTTCCGCGACCGCGCGGCGCGGCATCCCGAGGAGTTCCGCCGCGACGCGACGGAGCGATGTGCGGATGACGCACGAACGCTCATCCCGTGGGTGGTGCCGAAGCCGAGTGGTCACGGCGGCCGCGAGCAGGTACCCCGCGCTGTGGTCGAGTGCTTGCGCGGGAAGAGCGCCGGGGCGGTCGCCGTCCACCGATTCGATGAGCGAGATGCCTGACTCCGCCTGCACGAGACTGTCGAAACCGGCGCGCTCCGGGTGCTCCGTTCCCCAGGCGCTCAGTTGCGCGACCACCAGGCCAGGGTGCCGGTGCATGAGCAGGTCGGGATTCAACCCCAGCCGGTCGAGCGCCGCGGGACGGTAGCCGAGCACGACGGCATCGGCGCGCGCGAGCAGATCATGCAGCTCAGAACTCCGCGCGTCCCACACAGCCGACCGTTTGCCGTGGCCGGTGTCGAGGTGCTGCCACTGCGGTTCGGGCAGCCTGGGCGGATCGATGCGCAGCACATCGGCACCGAGCAGCGCCAGCGTCCTCGTGCACACCGGGCCGGCGATGACTCTTGTGAGGTCGAGGACGCGCATTCCCCGGAGAGGCAGCGGCTCCGAGCGCGCAGACAGCTGTCCGATGTGGTGGCCGATCGCGCCGGATGCACTGCCCGGTCGGCTGATCTCCAGCAGCGGCCGCGCCCGTGCGACGTGATCGACGGCAGGATCCTCCGCAGCGACCACGACAGCGAGACCGCCGGCAGCGGTGATGTCGCTGACCGCGTCGAGGGAAGCCCGCTCCGCGAGGGCGTCCCGCACGAGATCGCCACCGGCGCCTTCCCCCAAGCCCAGCCCTGCACGCAGGGCGGCTGCATGGTGCGGGTAGTTCCCGTGGGTGCGCACCCATCCATCCGCGGCCCGCCAGAACCCCGAGTACTCGGACCAGACCGGGGGAGCGAGCCCGTCGATCGTCAGAACCCTGTCGCTGCGGTACGCGACCGCGATGCGTTCCGGATCGAGTGAGGCAGGGGACCGGCCCGCGGCAAGCATGACGGCACCCACACTCGCCCAGGCGAGATCCGCGGTGGCCAGGCGTGAGGGGAGTGGGGGGACCACGGGGACCGGTCGAGCGGCGTCGTCTTCGTTGCTGAGGCCGAGCTCCTGCCTCATGCGCGCAAGCATCTGAAGGGCCGCTTCCCCCCGACGCGAGCGTCGGTCGGGGGAGGGGACGGATGTGCGTGCGGGGAGGCGACGATCCGCTGCTTCAGGCATGGCGTGATCGTACTCCGCGCGCACTTCCCGGTGGAAACCGGGCCTGACCCGGAGGAAACTGCTGGCGGAGTCAAGGCGACACGCCCGGGAGGGATGGCCCGATTTGCCAGATCCCCGGGACCCGCGTAACTTATTACTTGTTCGCCCCACAGGGAAGCGGAGGAGCCAAGAGCTTCACCCCCCTCAAGCGGAGAACCACTCCCGATCCGCTCTCACTTGAGAGAACAGGCGCTTGCGTCTAGGATAGGGACTCCACCTCTTCTGCGGCTGTCATCAGCTGCGCTGCGGATCTCTGATTCGCACAGCGCGCCGATTTGACAAGCGGGACAAGGTGGGTAAGATAGAGAAGTTGCCCTGCGGGCCTGGCTGTGATGGCTGGGTCGTGGGAGCATCCGATCCTTGAGAACTCAACAGCGTGCACTTGTCAAATGCCAAATTATCCTCGTCTAGCTTCGGCTGGGTGAGAATTCCTTTGGATCAAAGACCAGCCCTTCCGGGGGCTGGCAATGGATGAAGTCAGCAATGAATTTGTCTCTTTGGTCAGCATCAAACTCGCTGCGTTCCGGTTTTTCCCCGGTTCGTATGCATTTCTTTTTTACGGAGAGTTTGATCCTGGCTCAGGATGAACGCTGGCGGCGTGCTTAACACATGCAAGTCG
>NZ_JYIV01000021.1 GCF_000956405.1 Microbacterium oxydans | reverse complement strand
AACGGTGCGGGGGCGACCTCGCATCCGGCATCCTGGGCGGGCTCGTGATCGGCAGCCTGCTCGACGGCATCTTCGACTGACCGACCGGGCCTCCAGCCCATATCGCAGAACGGCCCGCTCCCTTCCGGGAGCGGGCCGTTGCGCGATTCGGATCAGGAGGCGAGTGCCTCCGACGGCGGAGCCTGGGTGCTCAACGCGATCACACCGTAGTCCCATCCCTTACGTCGATAGACGACACTCGGGTGGTCGGTGCGGACGTCGACGAAGAGGAAGAAGTCGTGCCCGACCAGTTCCATCCTGTCGACCGCTTCTTCGACGGTCATCCACTCGGCGTCGAAGCTCTTCGTGCGGATGACGACGGGCGAGTACTCCTCCTCTTCGGTCTGCTGCACCGGCACGCTGCCGGTCGCGACCGCACGGAGGACGTCTGCGGATGCCGGCTGGACGTCGATGCCCTCCAACGCTCCGCTCTCCTTCTCGAAGTGGGCGCCACGGGGGTGCTGTCGTCCGTCGACTCGCTTCTCCTTGGCGCGACGCAGCTGCTCGGACATCTTGTCGACGGCGAGGTCGAGCGCCACGAACTTGTCTCCGTCCGTCGCCTCGGCGCGGACGACGGGGCCCTTTCCGATCAGGGTGAGCTCGACGGTCTCATCGGGGATCCGGCCGTTGCGATACACGCGGTGGGTGACCTTCACATCCAGCCGCTGCGCACGCGACGCCAGCATCTGGATCTTGGCGATCTTCTCTTCGACAACGGTTCGGAAGCGATCGGTGATACCCACTCCGACGCCAACGATGCTTGTTTCCATTGCTGCCTCCTTGTCCCGGTCCTCCCGGCCAAGGGCGGACCGTGGTCGCCTTGTGTCCCCCCACCGTAGTCCGCCCGTCGGCGGATGTCACGGGGTGCTCCCCCTGTGTCGCCGATGTGTTCCCGATGAGGTTGATCCGAATCCGTCACGACGCGGCGTGGCGGCCAGCGCGACCGCCGCCGAGACGAGGAAACCTGCCTCGGTCAGCGCTCGGGCCGCCTCGTCGAACGTCGCACCGGTGGTCACGACGTCGTCCACGATCACGACCTCGGCGCCTTCACCTGGGCGACGCGCCCGCATGGCGCCGCTCATGTTCGTCACCCGCTCCCGCGCGCCCAGCCCGCGCTGGTCGTCGGTCCTGGCAGCAAACCTGAGCACCCGCTGCGGTGCCACCTGCGCCCTCCGGATCAGGAGGTCCGGCACGCGGTAGCCCCGGCGGCGGAACGCGCTCCGCGTCGTCGGCACCGGCACGACCAACCTGCTCGCAGTCTCGGGCGACCTCAGCACGGACGCCAGCGCTGCGCCGAGCGGCCGGGCCAGGTAGGTCTCACCGTTCCCCTTGAGCCGCCGGATGCACCGCGCCGCCACTCCGTCGAACGGGAGTGCGGCCGTGACGGGGAGACCCCGAGGCGTCAACCGCTGCAGGGGGTTCGTCTGTAGAGGGTTCGGCTGCAGGGCCCGCAGGCATCGACGGCATAGCAGGGTGCCGGGTTCATCGCACCCCGCACAGGTCGCCGCGACAAGAAACGCCACCACCTCGGCGCCCAACTCCAGAAGGTGAGGTCTCGTCCGCATCCGATCATTCTGCGGCCGTACAGGCGCCTTCGTGGGGCGACCGGCCCGTCCGCGAACGACGAAGCGCGGGTCCACGCATGTGCAGGACGAGTCACTCGCCGACACGGGTGGCGAGCACGGTGACGCCGGAGGCGACCTCTCGCCATGCCGACCCCGCGTGCGCGAACAGCTCGCCGTTCGCACCGAGCACCCGTACACCGGACGCGGTGCGCGCCCCCGCGATCGAGACGGCATTGCCCGGTGCGGCCTCCGCAGACCCCGGTCCCCCGACCATCTGAGTGATCAGCCGCGGACTGCTCGGATCGGTGAGCACGCCGACACGGTCGGGTCCGAGCCATACCAGCCCTGTCGCCGCCTCGGCGAGCTGGGTCAGCTGCATGATCTCCCCGAGTTCGATCGGCACACCGGTGGAGTCTCGAACCACCGCGGCGACGACGGCCCACATCTGCTTTCCGACCGTGACGACCGCGGCGACTCTGGCCCCATCCCCCGACACTCTCAGGTGAGAGATGCCCGACGCACTCGGCCATGCCTTCGCGATCGAATGCGGGACGGCGTCGCTCCCTGAAGCCTGCAGAGCCGCCGGTGCCCCCGCGGGCACGGACCAGGTGTAGCCGTAGGGATCCAGCGACGGATCGATGAGCCCGGGGCGGGAGTCGAGCTCGTCGAGGCTTCCCGCGCCGACGAGGTAGACGTGCTGATCGGCGAGCCTCGTGGCGGCGTGCGAGTCGTCGCCCGCCACATCGATGGAGAGGATCGGCTGCGGGATGGATGTGATCTCCGCGCTGATCCCGTCGAGAGGCGAGATCTCATCCCCGACGATGCGCCCGAACGCGCCGTTCTGCAGCACGAGCGTGCCGACCTCGGTCGAGGGCTCCTTGACCTCGGCCTGGCCCGCGTCGAGGTCCCGCCCGTCGACGGTGAAGCGCACCTGGGTCACGGCGACGCCAGAGGCCCTGAGGGTCGCCTGGAGCTGCGTGCGCATCCGGGACAGCGTGGTGGCATCGAGTCCGCCGGCAGGGCGCGTCAGCGCGACATCCGCGACCTGTCCGACGATGGGCACCGCGTCCTGCGCCAGCTGCACGTCAGCGGGGAAGGCGTTCTGCACCGCGGGATCCAGCCATTCGCTGGGGGCGCCCCCGATGAGCGCTCGTGTCACGGTCGTCGCGGGGCTCTGACGCCGCGGGAACCAGCGCATGTCAGGGACCAGTCGCGACCAGCCGAGATCGAAGTACTGCAGCGGATAACCCTCGAACACCTTCGAGAACCGTGTCTCATCGATCACGACGCCGTCCGGAGCCTGGGTGATGCGCCATTCGCCGTTCTCCATGCGCTGCACCGTGAACGCCACCGCGGAAGAACCGACCGCCTCGGAGTATCCGCCGGAGTCGTCGACGCTCGCGACGAGGTCCAGAGTCACCTGGACCTCGGCGGTGTCCGCGTCCTCGACCTCGTCGTCGGGGACCGAGGACGTGACGGTCCTGGTATCGGGGCCGATGTCGATCGACACCCCGGCGGAGGGGCTCCAACTCCGCTGCAGCGACGGCGCGAGGAAGTCGCGCGCGGTGTCCCAGTTGTCGGTCGTGGTGATGCCCGCTTCGAGGAAGCCGTCG
Organism: Microbacterium oxydans; assembly: GCF_000956405.1. Classification (GTDB taxonomy): domain Bacteria; phylum Actinomycetota; class Actinomycetes; order Actinomycetales; family Microbacteriaceae; genus Microbacterium; species Microbacterium oxydans_C. The sequence goes on along the minus strand of NZ_JYIV01000021.1, from coordinate 134,123 downwards.
ACGATCTCCTCCGGCCCCGCGCCCGTGATCGGCCCGGAGGCCACGGGGAGGATGTCGATGTCCTGTGGCGACTCCCCGAGCTTGAGCCCGACGGCGACATCGCCGCTGGTCGGCAACCCGGCGCACGCGGGAAGCAGCAGAGCGACGAGCGCCAGCGCGAGTCCCCGCAGTCTTCGCCTTCCCCGGCGCTCGGTCACGACGGCTCCTCCTCATCGAACATCCCGTCCGGCGCGTCGGTGAGCGAGATCGGCTGCGTCGCATCCCCGATCTCCGCGAACGGCTCCTGCGGCTCCACCGGGATAGGGCTCGGGCCTTCCAGCACGCCGTCGTGTCGAGGAATGGTCAGGACGAAGTTGGTCCCCACGCCCAGTTCGGACCAGACATCGAGCGTGCCACCATGCAGCGTCGCATCTCCCAGAGCGATGGACAGCCCCAGCCCCGTCCCGCCGATCGTCCGCTGACGCGAGGGGTCGGCACGCCAGAACCGGTCGAAGACCCGCTCCGCATCGGCCGGTTCCATACCGAGCCCGAAGTCCCGCACTCCGGCGGCCACCGCGTGCTGGTTGCTGTCCACCGTGACGACCACGGGGCGCCCCTCCCCGTGCTCGATCGCATTGCCGATCAGGTTGCGCAGGACCCGCCGCACCCGGCGCGGGTCCATGTCCACCGGAGAGTACCCGCCAGGGGCCACGAGTCTGAGCTCGGTGCCGCGCCCCTCCGCGAGGGGACGCATCTGCTCGATGATGTCCTCCGCGAGGTGGGTGAGACTCGTCGCCTCCAGCTCGAGCTGCACCGAGCCAGCGTCGTACCGGCTGATCTCCAGCAGGTCGGACAGCAGCGTCTCGAAGCGCTGCACCTGGGCGTGCAGCAGTTCCGCCGTGCGGGCGGTGGTGGGGTCGAACTCCTCGCGCTGGTCGTTCAGCATGTCGGCAGCGAGTCGGATGGTCGTCAGCGGTGTGCGCAGCTCGTGCGAGACATCGGACACGAACCGCTGCTGCACCATCGACAGCTCGCCGAGCTCCTTGATCTGGGACTCGATGCTGTCGGCCATCGCGTTGAACGAACGTCCGAGCGTGGCGAGCTCGTCCTCCCCGTGCACCTCGAGACGCACGCCGAGGTCACCCGCCGCCAACCGCGCGCTCGTCTCGGCAGCCTGCACGATCGGGCTGGAGACGGCACGGAGGACGATCCACGAGATCGCGGCGACGATCGCCACCAAGCCGATTCCCGCGATCCACAGCGTCCGCTGCACGAAGACGAGGGTCTGATCCGCGTCGCCGAGATCGTAGGCGAAGTAGACCGCGAAGGCCCCTGCTTCCGGGACTTGCAGTTGTTGACCGACGATGATGCCGGGGACTTCTCGCCCGTCCGCCGCCGGCAGCGCCACCGACTGCCACGCCTGCCGATCGTCGAACTCGACGACACGCGCCTGGAGCTCGGGGCTCAGCAGACTCCGGCTCAGCCCCGCCTCGAACCCGTTCAGCCGCACGCCCTTGGCATCGTTGACCTTGAAGCCGGCGATCTGATCCGTGCTCGAGGTGCGGGTCAGGGTGGACTGCACGCTGTTCCAGAGTTCGGTGAGGGCAGCGGAGTCGTCCCCCACCTCCGCCACGTCCAGGATCCCCTGGGCCTGGTCGACCGCGCGACGGGAATCCTCGAGCGCGACGTCCTTGCGCGAGATGAAGAGATCGTTCTGGATGACCAGGGCCATCGTCACGCACGTGATGAAGATCGCGAGCGACGTCGCCAGGAGGGTGATCGAGAGCGTGCGGAAACGCAGCGAGCGTCTCCAGAGGAGCCCCAGCATCGTCGGCCAACCGCGCCAGTCGCGCAGGACAGCGACCGTCGTGGTGGTCGCTGTCGTCGCGGCCATCGTGCGCCTAGCCGACGCTCCCGGCGCGATAGCCCACGCCGCGCACCGTCATGACGATCTTCGGATTGTCGGGATCGAGCTCGACCTTGGCGCGCAGGCGCTGCACGTGGACGTTCACCAGGCGGGTGTCGGCCTTGTAGTGGTATCCCCAGACCTGCTCCAGCAGCATCTCGCGGGAGAACACCTGTTGCGGCTTGGAGGCGAGTGCGACGAGAAGCTGGAACTCCAGCGGCGTGAGCGCGATCGGCTCCGAACCACGACGGACCTCGTGCGCATCGACGTCGACGGTGAGATCGCCGACGCGGAGCTGCTCGCTGGTGGTCTGCGGCGTCGGGCGGAGGCGGGTGCGGATACGCGCGACCAGTTCCTTCGGGTTGAACGGCTTGACCATGTAGTCGTCCGCTCCGACCTCGAGTCCTCGGACCACGTCGGCCGTGTCGCCGCGAGCGGTGAGCATGATGATCGGCACGCCGGACTCCGCGCGGATGCGGGTGCAGATCTCGATGCCGTCCATGCCGGGGAGCATGAGATCGAGTAGCACGAGATCCGGTCGCTGTGCTCGCCATTCATCGACGGCGCGCGCACCATCGGCGCAGAAAACCGGCTCGAAGCCTTCGGTCCGAAGCACGATCCCGATCATCTCGGCGAGCGCTGTGTCGTCGTCGACCACGAGAATACGTGAGGTCATAAGAGTTACCTTATGGCACCGAGTCCCAGCGATCCCAGGTCTGCGCACCGCACAGGGGATATGACACGATGGAGGCGCGCGATGGAGAGGGAGTGCCTGTGACCGGACAGACGTGGACGCCTGCCCCGAAGAAGGGCATCATCCCCCTTCATCCGCTGTCGTTCGGGATGCTGCTGGGGAAGGCCTTCGCGGCACTGCGACACAACCCCAAGGTGCTCTTCGGATTCGCCGTCGTCATCCAGCTCATCGTGGTCATCGTGGCGTCCGTGGTGATGGGCGTGGTGCTGTTCACCACGTTCAGCCGCCTCGAGACGGTCTCGCCATCCTCGCCGGACTTCGAGGCCGTGATGGCGGGCACCATCGCGATCAATCTGATCGCCGGGCTGGTCGTCGGGGTCGCCTCGATCGCCTTCACGGCGATGATGCAGGGTGTCGTCGCCGCGGAGATCGGATATGCCGCAGTCGGGGTGAAGGCCACCCTGCGGATGCTGTGGCGGCGGATGGCTCCCGCGTTCTGGAGACTCGCCGGCTTCGCCTCTCTCTCCGTGGCCGCCATGTTCGGGCTGTTCATCATCGCCGCCGTCATCATCGCGGGCTTCGTGGCCGGAGGGCTCGGGGGAAGCATGGAGATGGTCGGCGTCGTCGTGCTCGTGGTGGTGCTGATCGTGCTCGCCTGCATCCCTCTCGCGGTGTGGCTCACCACGAAGCTGCTGCTGGTGCCATCGGTCCTGGTCCTGGAGCGTGCGCGTTTCCGCGAGGCCTTCGTCCGCTCCTGGCGCCTCACCCGCGGGCGATTCTGGGTCGCCTTCGGCGTGATGTTCCTCATCAGCGCGATCATGGGCATCGCGGCGCAGGTCGTCAGCGTGCCGGCCACGTTGCTCGGCTCGCTCCTGGGCTCCGTCGTCGCCCCCACCGGAGCGACGGACCCGAGCGCGGTGGTGGCATTCGTCGTGACCCTGATCGCTCCGCAGATCCTCCTCCTCGTCATCCAGGCGATCACGCTCGTGGTCCAGAGCACCGGCGCCGCGCTCGTCTACCTCGACTGCCGGATGCGTTACGAGGGGCTCGACCAGACGCTGATCGCCTATGTGGAGCGCCGCGACCTCGGATGGACCGATGAGCAGCAGGAGGATCCCTTCCGCGTCGATCCCTCGCGTGCGGTGACCTCGGCTCCCCCGCCCCGCCAGGTCCCGGAACACGTGATGATGTCCCAGGGCTACCCGTACCCGCCGTCTCCCGCGGCACCCTACCCGGCTCCTCCGACGGCGGGATATCCGACGCAGGGGTATCCGACGCAGGGGTATCCGACGCAGGGGTATCCGACGCAGGGGTATCCGGGCCAGCCCGTTCCGCAGCCGACGCAGCCGACTCCAGCGACCGGCGCCTCGCCCGCGGCCTTCCCGCCACCCCCTCCTCCCGCGACCCGGGCTGCCGGGGACGCTCCGGCCGACAGCGGCTGGACAGCACCCGGCTCCGACGGCACCGCATGATCCGACGGTTCGACGATCTCTTCGTGCCCGATGGCGACGAGGCTCGACGCTGGGCGGAAGAGGAGCTCTCCAACCCGCGCTACACCGACGCCAAGCCCACATGGTTCGACCTGGTGGCCCGCGACATCGGTCGCTTCCTCGCCGACCTGTTCAGCTCGGACAACGGCGCGAACGTGGGTCCGTCGGCGCTCATCATCGTGAGCATCGTCATCGCGGCGGCTCTGGTCGTCGCCCTCATCGTCTGGGGACGGCCACGCAGTTCGCGGGCGATCGGACGAGCCCATGGCGACCTGCTGGGAGCCGCCGACGATCGCAGCGCTGCGCAGTTGAGGTCCGATGCCGAGCGCGCCGCGCGCGAACGCGACTGGGACTCCGCGACGATCCTCCGCTACCGTGCCATCGCGCGCAGCCTGCGCGAACGCGATCTGATCGATCCGGCACCGGGCGCCACCGCTCAGGGGATCGCCCGCGAAGCGAGCGCGGTGTTCGCCGACGAAGCCGAGGCGATGCGGCGCGCAGCCCTCACCTTCGATGATGTCCGCTACCTCGGACACCCGGCGACGGCCGAGGCGTATCGCGACCTCGTCGACACCGACGACCGGATCCGCGGACGCCGACTGGAAGCGGTGCCGTCGTGACCATGACCGAACACGAGCGCGCGGTCTCGACTCCCCCCGGCGACCATCTCTCCTCCACCGCCGAACGCCGCCCGAGTCGGGCGAAGACCATCATCGGATGGACCATCGTCGCAGCGCTCGTGCTGATCGTCACGGTGGTCGGACTTCGCGTGGCGGCGACGGCACCCGGCGCGCGCGGAGCCCTCGACCCCGAAGCCCGCAACGATGCCGGCGCACTCGCGCTCGCGAACATCCTGCGGGATCAGGGCGTCGACGTCGAGGTCCATCGTTCGCGCGTCGAGGCCCGCGCCGCGATCGACGACGACACGACACTCGTCATGGCGAATCCCTACACGCTCACTGACGACGCACTCGCGACGCTCATGGAACCCGCCGAACGCATCGTGTTCCTGTCCACGAGCACGCACCTCTTGACCGAACTCCAGATCGGCGGCAATGCGTCGGGACCCTCGGCGGCCGCGACGGCGGAGTGCGACGTCCCGGAGTTCGCGAAGGTCGGGACGATCCGTGCCGACCGTCTCTTCACCCCCGCAGACGGCGTGCAGGCCTGTTTCGGGGACTCCGAAGGCGCCGCAGTCCTCGTCGATCGTCGCACCGGCGCGCAACGCACAGTGGTGGAGGGGGCCAGGCTCTTCGGCAACGCCTACCTGGCCGAGAACGGCAACGCGGCGCTCGGGCTCGCCCTGCTGGGTCAGACTGAGCGCGTCGTCTGGTACGTCCCCAGCTTCTCGGACTCCGACATCGAAGCCGAGCCGGTCGACACACTCGGCACCCTCACTCCCCCGTGGGTCACACCGGCCATCCTGCTGCTGATCGCGGTCGGCATCGCGACGGCGATCTGGCGCGGCCAGCGTTTCGGTCCCCTCGTCGCCGAGACGCTGCCTGTCACCGTCCGCGCCTCGGAGACGATGCAGGGACGCGCACGTCTCACGGCCAGAGCCGGGGACTCCGCACACGCCGCGCAGGCGCTCCGCGACGGTGCTCAGCGGCGGCTCGCCCGTCGGCTCGGGCTCGCCGTCCACGCCGACGTGGATGAAGTCGCCGACGCCGCATCGGATAGGCTGCGTGTCCCGCGCGGCACGCTCCAGGTGCTGCTTGCGGGGCCGCTCCCCGAAGACGACGCCGCCCTGATCGAGCTCGCCAGACGGCTCGACCAGCTCGAGACAGCGGTGGAGGACACCGCCCGCACCGACTCGACCACCCATCCCCGAGAAGCAGAGGGAAACACGTGACCGCTGAGAACCATCCCACCGACGACGCCGCGCTGCGTCAAGCCATGCACAGGGTGCGCACCGAAGTCGACAAGGCCGTCGTCGGCCAGGCCGGCACCGTCACGGGACTGCTCGTCTCGCTGCTGGCTCGCGGCCACGTGCTCCTCGAAGGCGTCCCTGGTGTCGCGAAGACACTGGTGGTGCGCTCCTTCGCGCGGGCGCTCGGCCTCGACACCAAACGCGTGCAGTTCACCCCGGACCTGATGCCCGGCGACGTGACCGGCTCCCTCGTGTACGACGCCCGTACCGGCGAGTTCGATTTCCGAGCCGGTCCCGTCTTCACGAACATCCTGCTCGCGGACGAGATCAACCGCACGCCGCCGAAGACCCAGGCCGCGCTCCTCGAGGCGATGGAGGAGCGTCAGGTCTCGGCGGACGGGGTCAGTCGCGCCCTCCCCGACCCTTTCCTCGTCGCGGCGACCCAGAACCCGATCGAGCACGAGGGCACATACTCCCTGCCCGAAGCCCAGCTGGACCGCTTCCTCATGAAGCTCGTGGTCGGCATGCCGGAGCGGGACGCAGAGGTCTCGGTGCTGCGTCGGCACGCCGCGGGCTTCTCCCCCCGAGAGCTCACGGGGGTGGACGCGGTGGTCACCGCCGAGGAGATCCGGGCGGCGCAACACGCTGCTGCCGCGGTCGAGGTGACCGACGATGTCCTCGGCTACGTCGTCGACCTCGCCCGTGCGACCCGGCAGTCGCCGTCCGTCGAGCTCGGCGCCAGCCCCCGCGCCTCGACCGGGCTGCTCGCCGCCGCGAAGGCCTGGGCCTGGCTCAACGCGTCTTCGGCGGTCACCCCCGACCATGTGCAGACGATGCTGGTCCCGGTCTGGCGCCATCGTCTCCAGCTACGTCCGGATGCGCAGATGGAGGGGGTATCCGCCGATGCGGTGCTGACCTCTGTGGTTCAGCAGACCAGGGTGCCGATCTAGGTGTTCATCACCGGTCGCCTCGCCGTCGCCATAGCCATCGGCATCGTCCCGCTCGTCATCGCCGGACTCGCGGGCTATCCGGCGTATGCGGTGCTCGGCGCCTGGATCGCTCTGTGTCTGCTGCTCGTCGCCGTCGACGTCGCCCTCGCCGCGAGTCCGCGCTCCGTCACCGTGAGCCGCCGTCTGCCTGCACGCGCGCGGCTCGGCGAGCCGGTCCCGGTGAGCGTCGCGGTGCACAACCACGGCAACAGGGCGCTGAACGCGACGATCCGCGACGCGTGGCAGCCCACGGCGGGCGCTCCGCTCGACCGGCAGCAGCTGCGCATCGCTCCCGGTGAACGCGGCCGCGTCTCGATCCCGCTCCTCCCCCGCCGTCGCGGCGAGCTGGTGAGCGAGTTCGTCATGCTGCGGTCGCGCGGGCCCCTCGGCATCGCCGGTCGACAGGCTCGACACGTCGTTCGCGGAGCGATCCGGGTGCTGCCGGCGTTCTCCTCCCGCAAGCATCTTCCGTCGCGCCTCGCCCGTCTGCGCGAGCTGGATGGCAACACCAGCATTCAGGTGCGCGGCCAGGGCACCGAGTTCGACTCGCTGAGGGAGTACGTGCGCGGAGATGACGTGCGCTCGATCGACTGGAGGGCGACGGCTCGCGCCGGGACCACCATGCTGCGCACCTGGCGGCCGGAGCGGGACCGCCACGTGGTCATCATCATCGACACGGGGCGCACGGCCGCGGCACGTGTCGGGGACGGCACCCGCGTGGATGCCTCCCTGGAGGCCGCGCTGCTGCTGGCGGCTCTCGCCTCCCGCGCGGGCGACCACGTGCACCTGCTGATGTACGACAGGGTGGTCCGCGCGCGAGTGACGGGCGTCGACGGCGCTGCCCTGCTGCCGGCACTGACCGACGCCATGGCTCCCGTGCACGCGCGATTGGTCGACACGGACTGGCACGGCGCGTTCACCGCCGTCCGCACCCTCACCACACGCCCCTCGCTCATCGTGGCGCTGACGGCCCAGGACGCGGCCGAATCCGCGCGTGGATTCCTCGGTGCCTTCCCAAACGCGTCCAGGGCGACCACCGTGCTGGTCGGCTCCGTGACCGACGACGGCATCTCCGCACTCGCACGACGACGCGACTCCCGGGAGGACGTGTACCTCGCCGCAGCGGCCGAGCGGACCCTCCGCGATGCGGAGAACGTCGCCGATGCGATCCGACGGGCCGGTGGGGAGGCGATCGCCGCCGACCCGGAGGAGCTCCCGCCCCGGATCGCCGACCGTTACCTGGAGTTGAAGGCGGCGGGTCGGCTCTGAGCCTGCGCCGGCGGTGAGATCGTGACGGACCCCGTCCGTCAGCCGGCCACCAGACGCGGCGTACCCGCCTCGTACTCGACGAGATCGCCCGTCTCGCCCTGTCGGTGCGCGCGCCCACCGACGACCAGCATGTAGATCAGGAACACCGCGAGTGCTGCGGCGCCGATGGCGATCTTGACCGGCCAGGGCAGCGCCCAGCCGGTGACGAAGCCCTCGACGAGCCCCGCGAGGAACAGGGCGAAGACCAGACCGATCGCCACGGTCGCGAGCGCCCGCCCTTGCTCGGCGAGCGCTTCGCCGCGCGAGCGACGCCCCGGCGCCACCCAGGCCCAGAAGACGTGCAGACCTGCGGCGGCCGCGACGAAGATGCAGGTCATCTCGAGCATCCCGTGCGGAAGGATGTACAGCACCATGAGGTCGGCTTTGTCGTGAGCCGCCATCACCGCCCCGGCGGTTCCGAGACCCATCGCGTTCTGCACGAGCATGTACACCGGCCAGATCCCCGTGACGCCGAAGAGCACGCACTGCATCGCGATCCAGGCGTTGTTCGTCCAGACCATGCCCATGAACACGGCTGCGGGGTTCTCCGTGTAGTAGCCCGTGAAGCTCTCGTCCGCGTACTGCTCGAGTTCCGACGGGGAACCCAGCGTCGCCACGAGCGCGGGGTCGCTCGCGATCCAGGCCGCGGTGCCGACCGCGACCGCGATGAAGGAGATCGCGATGACCAGGGTCGTCCAGCGCAGGCGATACAGCGCAGCGGGCAGCTGCAGCCGGAAGAAGCGTCCGGTCTGGGTGAGGATGCTGTCGGATGCGCCGGTCAGACGCAGGCGTGCGCGGACCAGGATGGTCGACAGGTAGGCGCCCTGCGGGGAATCGCCGACCGAGGTCTTGAGCTCGGCCAGGTCGGCGGAGGCGGCGCGATATCGGACGATGAGTTCGTCCACCCCGTCACCGTCGAGACGGGCGCGACTGAGTTGGTCCAGCCGCTCCCACTCGGCGCGGCGTGCATCTGTCAGCGCATCGGCATCCACCTGATTTACTGTACTCATGTCCACCCCGATCGATGCTGCAGACGAGGTGCTCTCCGGTGAGGCCGTGGCGATCGACGTGCAGCCCATCGGCTTCCTGCTCCGAGCACTCGGAGCGGCGATCGACATGCTCCTCGGATACGGCGTGTTCCTCCTGTGGATCTTCCTGCGCATCTGGCTGCTCGATGCCGGAGTGCTCGACGAGACGACGGATCGGATCACCACGGTGTCGGCCCTGGTCGTGAGCTTCGTGGTGCTGCCGATCACGATGGAGGTCGCTCTGAAGGGACGCAGCCTCGGCAAGCTCGCGGTCGGCGGACGGATCGTGCGCGTGGACGGCGGCGCTGCGGGCTTCCGACACGCCTTCATCCGCGCCCTCCTCGGCGTGTTGGAGATCTACATGACCTTCGGCGGTGTGGCGGTGCTCACCGGCGCATTCAACGCGCGCTCGCAGCGCCTGGGCGACCTGGTCGCCGGCACCTACAGCCAGCGTGTGCGCACCCCGGCCCTCGTCTCGCACGTTCCCGTGCTCCCTCCGTCGCTGGCCGGGTGGGCACAGATCGCCGATGTCGCCCGGCTCCCCGACCGGCTGGCACGTCGCATCTCGCAGTTCCTGCAGAGCGCCCCCCGCATGATCCCGGCAGCACGGGCTCGCGTCGCGCTCGATCTGCTCACCGAGGCGACTCCGTTCGTCTCGCCGCCGCCCCCGGCTCCGCCGGAGCAGGCCCTGATCGGCATCACCGTGCTGCGCAGGGAACGCGAGCGCAGGGCGTTGGAGAACTCCGATCGTCGAGCCGAGCGGCTCACCGGCAGACGCGTCGGCGTTTGAACGGCGCGGGTCACCACGACGTCGGCCGCACCTTCCACGCGCGTGTCAGAAGCGGATCGCGTCGATCACCTTCACTCGCAGAGCGACCAGAGCGGGGATGAACCCGGACACTGCACCGACGATGACCGAGGCGAGGAGGCCGATCAGCGCCGCTCGCATCGGGAAGGGCGGGATGTCCTGGATCCCGTAGAACAACGAGGTGATGATCCACTCCGAGCGCAGCACCGCGACCACGATCGCGATCCCGATCACTCCCGCGACCGTCGTGGCCACCAGGCTCTCCAGGAACACCGCGAAGAAGACCCGACCTGAGCTGGCGCCGAAGGCTCGTCTGACGCCGATCTCCCGCACGCGTTGACGCATCGCCACGAGCTGTATGTTGATCAGGCTGAGCGCCCCGAGGGCGAGGATCAGGGCCGCGATACCGCCGGTGACCATCTCGAAGGTCGCCTGCGCATCCAGCGCGCCCGGCTGCGCAGCCCAATCGGACCTGCTCACCGACACCGTCTGACCCTCGGGCAGCCCGGCTCTGAGGTCCATCGCGAGCACGGGTGCGATCCGGTCCACCTGGCCGGTCCCCATCCAGATCTCGTACTGCGTCCAGGCGTCGGCGGGCAGCGAATCCACGCGTGCCCGATAGGAGTCGTAGAGCAGGTCGACACGCAGCTCCTCGTCGCCCATGCCCTGGCGCGGAGTGATGCCGATCACCTGGTATGTCCCGCCCGCGGGGCCGCCGAGCGTCACGGTCGGGTGCTGCGACAACGGCACACGCCCCAGCCGATCCCACAGCGGCTCGGTGATCACGATGGGCGGAGCCATCGCCTCGCTGTCGGAATCGACGAACCATCGCCCCTCCAGCAGGCGCGCGCGGTGGATCTGCGAGAACGCGGGGTCCATGACCCTCGCCTGCACCTGCACGATGCCGTCGGGGAACTGGACGTCGAGCATGAGCCCCTGGGAGATGCGCGCCGTGTGGCTGAAACCGAAACGCTCGGCAACACGGTTGAATCGCGCATCGAAGTCATCGGCGTCGACGGGCGTGCCGTCGTCGCTGTTGACCGCCACGACGACGGTCGCCGCTCGTCCACCCCATCTGTCGGACTGCTCGGCCTGGAACTGGCGCTGGTACTCGGAGATCGCGACCACGGCGGTGAGCGCGCCGACGGAGACGGCGATCCCGATCAGGCTGAGCAGCACGCGGAGCTTGTGCACGCGGATCTCGGCCCAGGCGTCGGAGAGCGCGCCGAGGAACCCGGTCATGCGACGACCTCCGGCGCAGCCGAGGGCACCGGAGCCGCGAGCGTCGACGCCTCGAAGGCTCGGCTGAGGTCTGCGGTCTCCAGCCGTCCGGCGTCGAGTCGATAGTGGCGGCGCGCACGCGCGGCGACATGGAGATCATGGGTGATGGTGACCAGGGCGGCGTCGGTCTCGGTCGCCACCTCGTCGAGCAGCGACATGACGGACGCCCCGGTGTCGATGTCGAGGGCTCCGGTCGGCTCGTCCGCGAGGATCAGCACCGGCTGGCGCACAAGGGCCCGCGCGATGGCGACACGCTGCTGCTCGCCACCGGAGAGTTTGTCCGCGATCTGCTCGATGCGGTGCCCCAGGCCGACGCGCTCGAGCATGTCGGCCGCGATCTGGCGGCGGTTCCAGAACATGCGCCCTCTGGCATGGCCCAGCGGCATCATCACGTTGTCGATCGCCGTACGCCCCGGAAGGAGGTTGAACTGCTGGAAGACGAAGCCGACGTTGTCTCCGCGAAGGCGATCGAGGCGGCCGGACCGCATCCGACGCACCTCACGGCCTTCGAACGCGACGGAGCCGGAGGTCGGTGCATCCAGCATCCCCAGGATGTTGAGCAGCGTCGATTTCCCCGATCCCGAGCGTCCGACGATCGAGACGTGATCTCCGGCGCCGACCTCGAGAGTGATCCCCCGAAGGATCTCCAGCCGCGAGTCGTCGGCCAGCAGGACGCTCTTGGAGACGTCGTCGAGCGCGACCAGGCTCACCAGCTCGTCCCGGTGTCGCACTGTTCCACGCCCGGGGAGACCTCGTAGCAGAACTCCTCGACCGGCGCGACGAAGCCGGGTACGAACTGGCGGATGCTGTCGCCCTCCGTCAGACCTTCGGTCACCTCGACCATGACGCCGTCGTTGACGCCGAGCGTCACGGCCCGCTCCTCGGGGTCGGACCCGTCACCGGCGTCGACCCAGACCTTCCCCGAACCCGCTCCGCCCTGGACAGCGGTGACCGGGATCACCAGCGCGTCATCCACCTGGCCGAGGGCGAGGTCGATCTTCGCGGGGAGACCGGCGAAGACCGTCTGGTCGGCCGGGATCGCGCAGCGCACGTTCGCCGTGCCCTCCGCCGTCACCTGGACCCCCACGCCCGTGCAGGCGAACGGTGCAGGGCCGCCTGTGATGGTGACCGTGGCCTCGGTGGGAGCATTGACGAGCCGGTACAGCTGCACGGGGTCGACGGTGGCGAGCAGATGGTAGCGCGCGGGCGTGAGCTTGTACGTCTCGGTGCCGACCGTGGTGGCCTGACCCTTGACGACGGCGAACTCCGACACATCGCCGGCCTCGGGCGCGAGCACGTCGATGTCCTTGCGCGGCTCTTCCTGACGCACGGTGTAGAGCTTCTGCCCTGCGGCGACGGCGGCTCCCTCCCCCACGTGCACGGCAAGGACCGTGCCGTTGAGCTCGCCCCGGATGGCGAATGCGTCGTCGCGGGCCACGTTCCCGCTCAGGCTCAGGGCGTTGACCACCGAACCCCGCTCCACCACGACGACGGGATCCGTGATCCCCGCCTCAGGGCTGACGACGCTCTCCGCACGGTCGGGGAAGAAGGCGATCTTGACGAGCGCGGCGGCGCACGCACCGAAGACCACGACGAGAAGCAGGGGGAAGATCCAGCGGCGCCAGACGATCACGAGTGCCTTTCCGGCCGCGCCGCCCTGGCACGCCCGCGGTCAGCGTATCCAGACTTCGGATTTCAATGGTCGGCCACGACCGCGTGTCGACGCAAAGGCGTCAGGCGCGGAGTGCCTCGTGACGCACGACAAGCCAGCCTGAAGGCACCGAGAGCCGGTCCGCGTGGGGCGAGCAGAGATCATGCGCCTGAGGGTCGTTCGCCGCACCGAGCGGGCCCAGAGCCGCCATCTGATCGCCGTAGTCGTAGGTGAGGGTGGCCACGGCCTCTCGCGCGCAGCCGACCTTCGAGCACAGTCGTCCGTCCATCTCCGTCAGCGTACGGGGCCTGCCGACGCGGAAGCGGATGCCGCGCCGCGCGTGCCCGCACCGCCTAGACTTTCGTCATGCCCCGTCGCCGTACCGTGTCACCCTCCGCCGCTGCCCGGCGGGGTGCCCGGCACGGTCGTCACGGTCGGCTGGGCCGAAGCGAGGTCGTCCGGCCGCCCCTGGCTCCTCTCGACGGGCGCGTCGACAGGTTCGACCTCACCGTCGGCACCGCGGTCGAATTCCTCCGTGGCACGTGGCCTGAACTCCAGGACGTGCGGTTCGAGATCGGTGCGATCCCGGCGTTCGACGCGACGGAGGAGGTGCCCCGGTGGTACCTCGACCGCGAGAACCGACGCATCGTCCTGTTCCGGCTCCCCATCGAGCGGCTCCTGCCCCCGGGGCACGACGATGCGGCGCATCGACGCATGGCCATCGAGAGCGCCGTCTTCCGTGCCGCAGCCGAATACGTCGGCCGCGAACCGTGGGATCTCGGCCACGACCACTGACCGATGCCGGTCGGCCGCCGATGCGCCGTCACGGAAGTGGAGTGCCGCCGCTGCTCAGGGGTAGACCGTGATCGGCTGCTCTCCACCGGCGCTCGTCTGGACGGGCAGTACCGCGATGGCACCGGGAGCTGTGAGAGCCACCGCTGCGTGCACGGGTCCCGTCGTCTGCATCCGATAGGTCGTGCTCCCCTCCACGGCGATGCCGGAGGTCTCCCCTGCCGGGATGACGATCTCCTGCGGCTGACCCCCGTCGAGCGCCTCGAGCGTGACCGTGGCGTCGGAGTCTGCGGTGTTGGCGAGCTGCAGGCGGGCATCGGGACCGGAGGGCACGGCGAACACCACATCGACATCGATCTCGGGAGCCGGCATCACCCAGGCGAAGTCCGAGGCGAGCCCGAAGCCGTCCTGTTGTCTGACTCCGGCGATGAGCGGCACGTCCGCCTCGACCTCGACCGTGTATCGACCGGGCTCGAGCCCGGAGAGGGACACCTGGGCGGGGAGACCTGCTTCGACCGGAACGGTGAACTCGTCGGCCAGACCGGCCTCCCCCTCCGCATGGACCTTCACCTGGACTCGCGCGTCGTCACCCGGTGAGAGAACGCGCAGGACGGCCATCTCGGAATCGTCGCCGCTTGCGGCGAAAGCCTCCACCCCGGTGAACACGAGCTTCTGCTGTGCCCCGGGCACCGAGTCCTGGAGGTCGATGCCCGCGGGATCGAGAACCCGCACCAGCGAGGACTGAAGGGCGGCCCGCACCGGAGCTCCCACGGCGCTCACCTTCACCACCGGTACATCGTTGCCGGTGGCGAACGATGTGAGCGGAAGCGCTGTCTGGGAGCGCGGGGGGACGATCACGGTGCGCGTGCTGCGAGCCGGTCCGTACACCGCCAGCGTGACCGTGGTGGGGACCTCCGCTGCATTCGTCAGTGTCACGATGTCCTTGGTGCCGGTGGCGATGCTTCCTCCGACGAGCCACGACTCCAGTCGGGGCTGACCGCAGGGCAGTGCGGCGTATCCCGCGAGATCGTCCGCGGCGATGGTGATCGACTCGGCACCGGCGATCAGCGGTGCCGTGCGCCCGTCGACCGGCCCGGTGAGCAGTTCCGGCCCGTCGGCCTCCGGCAGGTCCGTCCCCGTGAGTCGGGTCGCTTCCGGATCGCCGGCCGTGCCTCCCGTGGTCAGGGAGGGCGACGCGGCGGGGAGCATGTCCAACGGGGCCCCGGAGTCGCGCCCGAGCGCTCGGAGATCACCGTTGCAGACGAGGATGCTGTCTCCGGGGACCGGCGTGACCTCGACCTGTGCAGGATCGTGGGCGACGACCGGCCACGGGGCATGCACCGCCGTCGCGACACCGACCACGCACGCGGCGATGACGGCTGCCCCGGTGATCACCCTGGCACCGGTCGCGGCCACTCGGAATGCGCGGTTGCCACTGCTCATCGGTCCTCCTCGTTCGAGGTCGGGCGTCGGTCACCACGGTCCGTCGCGGCATCGGCGTTCGTCGTGTCGCGTTCTTCGGTCGTGGACTCCGCTATCGGCGCGAGTGCCTCATCGTTCAATGCGGGCTCGTCCTGCGGGTCCTCGATCGCCCCCACGGGCACATCCTCGAGCGCCTCTCGGTCCTCCGCGTGCCTCGGCAGGACGATCGGCTCGTCCGGCACACGTCCGACGATCCGCGATTGGGCGCGCGCCGCGCGTCGGGAGGCCCTGGTCGGGATCGACAGCAGGAGCGCGGCGAACACCGCCAGCAGCTGCAGGGTGACCACGAGGCGCGCCGTGCCCTGCTGGGCCGAGGTCAGGGAGGGCTGCGCGGCGGGTTCGGCTTCCAGCCGCCAGAGCACTCCGCGATCCGTGGTGCCCGCGTGCACGAGACCGGCACGCTGGTCGATCGCTGCGACGGCGGAGGTGCGCAGCGTCCGTGCCTTGTCGCCTTCTCCGGCGACCTGGGCGACGAGCACGTAGCTGATGCCGGTCTCCGCGAGGGCGCCGGGCGCATCGAAGTCGCGCGCGGACAGGAGATCAACGGCCAGCCTCGAGATGTCGGAGCCCTGCGGCTCGACGGCCGTGGAGATCATGGTCGACTGCGAGCCGAGCGTCTCGCTCGCGCCCCACACCACTTCTGCGGCGAGCCCCCCGTCGTTCTGCGGAGTCAGCACGAGGGTCGCGATCGGCCGATCGTCGGCGGCCTGTGCGGCCACGTATGCCGGCAGCGTCGAGTCCGGTCCGTTTGTGAGCACCGAGCGGTCGGTGTGCTGTGCGCTGAGTGCGGGGATCGCGCATACCGCCAGCGGGACAGCGGCGACGACAGCGGCGAAGACCCGCAGTCGCGGCAGGGTGAGGGCGGTGTCCAAAGTGACCACTGCGGCTCCGACCACGCCGATCCACGCCAGGCTGAGTCCTGCCCCGGGCCAGATCGCGACCGGCGTGCCCTGAGCGAAGCTCACGGTGATGCCGACCGCGAGGAAGGCTGTCGCCAGGCCCGAGGCGGCGACGACGAGTAGCGTGATCCCCGCCCGCCAGCGTGGTGCGAGAGCAGCTCCGAGGGCGAGAACGGCGAGGGGAGCGCAGAGCAGCGGAGCCCACGCGGCGATCGACGAGGGGACGACATCCATCCACCCGGCGAGCCCCGGCGTGGGGAAGCCACCGGCGAGCGCGAGACGCCCTGCGGCGTCCGCGGCGACCTGCGGGCCCGCCCAGAGGAGTCCTGGATCGCCCAGCAGCGCGAGCGGGGTGCCGTGCGCGAGCTGCCAGAACACGAGAGGAGCGAACAGGGCGATGGTCGGCACCGGCAGCCACAGCAACCGCCCCGCGCCGCGGAACTGCGCGGTTCCCAACACGATGCCGAGCGCGACGACCCACAACAGGGCGAGCGCAGGAGCGAGCGAGGGTGCGCAGGCGATGACCGCAGCGAGGAGAAGCGAAGCGCTTCCCGCCGCGCCCCAGGATCGGTGCGCGACGACAGCACTGTGGAAGAGCCAGGGAAGCAGCAGATGGACCAGCACGGCAGTCGGGCGTCCGTCGACGAGGGCCGTGAGGAAGGTCGGGGCGAGAGCCCACGCGACTCCCGCGAAGATGCGCAGGCCCTCACGATCGGTCACGCGTGTGGCGGCGAACCACCCACCGAGGACGGCGAGCGGGAGCGCGAGGATCCACAGCAGCACCATCGCGAACGATGGACCCGCCGGCCAGAGCGAGCCCAGCACGGCCACGACGGACGCGAAGGGGTCGGCCGGCCCGACCAGGCCGAGGGCGACATCGCGCATCCCCCACGCGGCGTCGCTCCACAGCGCGCCGGCTGTCTGTCGGAGAGGCAGCAGAGCCCCTCCCCCCAGCGTCGGCCATGCCAGCAGACTCGTGAAGGATGCGATGCTGACCACCAGCGCTGCGAGCACCGCCCACGCACCACCACCCGAGAAGAAGCGCAGTTCGCTGACCGCACCGCCTTCGCTGCCGTGTCCATCGTCGAGGCGCCGCCGCAACTCCGACGACGTCACCCGCAAGGGCGCGATGCTGGCCCAGCTTGATGTGCGGAACGCCCGGATGCCGGCCCGGGACCGCGCGACCGCGCCGAAGCGGGACATCGCGGTGAGCGCCGCACCCCATTCCGGGAGCACGGCTTCCGGGCGCTTCGCGACGAGATCGGTGATCGAGCGCCACAGCGCAAGCGGCAGCAGGCTGAGCCAGTGCAGGGGCACGGCTGCCGCGGGCGCGTACGCCAGGCGCCGGTGCAGCTGCGCAAGACGTGTGACGTAGGCACGCTTCGATCGACCGGGCGGCAGTGCGGCCGGACCGCTCGGCGACACGGAGACCCGAGCACTCGGCGCGAGCACGACGCGACCACCGCCCAAGCGCGCGCGGACTCCGAGGTCGAGGCCTTCATCGGCTCCGGCGAGCGCGGGGTCCGGGCGCAGCGCATCACGGACTTCGCCGCGGATGAGAAGGCCCCGCACGTCCGCACCGAGCGCGTCGTCAGAACGGTCATGCTGCCCCTGGTCGAGTTCGCCCGCCGCGAGTTCGACCGAACGTCCGAGCGCGGTCATGCTGACTCCGAGCGACACGATCTCTCGGTCGTTGTCGATGGCGACGAGCTTCGGAGCGATGATGGCCGCCGAGGGCGAGCGCTCCAGCGTTCCGATCAGTCGCTCCAGAGCTCGCGGGTGCGGCGTGGTGTCCTGGGCCAGCAGCCATGTCGCCGCCCCTTCCGACACCCGGGGTCTCGCGAGTTCGACGGCCTCGGCGAAGGAGGTGGTGGCTCGCGCCTCGATGATCCCCTCGACGGTGGCCGCGACGACCTCGCTCTCGCGCAGCGACGACGCATCGCCGCACACGACGAGCGTGACCGCGGCGGGGGGAGCGGTCTGAGCGCGCAGGGCGTCGAGAGTGCGGAGGAGTTGCGCGCGGGAAGACGATCCAGTGCGCGCGACGATGATGGCGTGAACTCGGGCTGGCATGACGTCGTCAGCCTATGCGGGTGACCACCGACGTCTGCGTACTGGACGCGGCGCGCCCGCGAAGCCACGCGCCCCTGCGGTCCCGCTTCGAGTGCGACGGAGGGTTCAGCTCGCGCGGCGCTTGAGCTTCCGGCGCTCGCGCTCGGAGAGCCCGCCCCAGATGCCGAATCGCTCGTCGTTGTTGAGAGCGTATTCGAGGCATTCGCCGCGGACGTCGCACGAGGTGCAGATCCGCTTGGCGTCTCTGGTCGATCCGCCCTTCTCGGGGAAGAACGCCTCGGGGTCCGTCTGCGAGCACAGAGCATCGCTCTGCCAGGCGAGGGCGTTGTCGTCCTCCGCGGCGTCCGTGCGCCGCACCCCGGGAACGCCGAGGTTGATCGGATCGACGAACCAGTTCTCCGGTACGTCTGAACGGTATCCCGTCATCTCGATCTCCAACCCTGTCTCCGCCCCCCGGCGGGCCGTGCGCATGACTAATTACACCCGTGTCATTCGCTCCGGTCAAGTCGCGGATCGTAAACCCTCAAGGAACCGTTTAAGGTTCTTGACACATCGTCGGCGTGTCGGATCACGAGGATGAGCGTGCGTCAGTGCCCTGGACCGGCGACGAACACCTCTCCCTCGCCGGACAGGGTGATCCTCTCCTCGGCCGAGTCCGCGAACGCGACGGTGCCGACGGCGAGCGTGAGGGCTTCCCCGGTCGAGGAGGCGACCGTCACCTCCCCGCCCGTGGCCAGCACCATCGTCGGGCCGGACACCTCGAGTGCGACAGGGGCTCCGTCGAGGACGACCCGCTCCAGCGCGAAGTCGGGGACCGGAACGGGGTACGGGGTGATCGCCCCTTCACTCCGCGCCCGCAGCACGGGCACCTCTCCAGGGGCGGTGTCGAGGATCGCGAGCAGCTCGGGGACGTCGATGCGCTTGGGCGTGAGCCCGCCCCGGAGCACGTTGTCGCTCGCCGCCATGATCTCCACCCCGAGACCGGAGAGGTACGCGTGGAGCAGGCCGGCGCGGAGGAAGACACCCTCTCCCCGCTCGAGGACGACGTGATTCATGAGAAGCGCCACCACCACACCCGGATCGCCCGGGTACACCTGCGCCACGCCGGCGATCGCCTGCAGGGTCGTGGCCCACTCCCCCGTGTCGGTGCGGGTGGATGCGGCGACGATCGCCGTGATGATCTCGTCGACCTCGGCGTGCGCCTGACCCCCCAGCAGCCAGGCGATCACATCGCGCAGGGCGTCGCCTTCCACGCTCAGGCGCGTCCGCAGCTCCCGGATCCCCTGGTTGTCGCCGAGGGTGCCGAGGAGTGCGAGCGTCCGGGGAACGGGACGCAGCCCGCTCAGCGACTCGAACCGCTCGCTGAGCGCGACGAGGAGCTCCGGTTTGTGGTTGTCGTCCCGATAGTTGCGCCGGGGGTCGTCGGCCGCAAGATCGCTCTCCCGCTCCCACCCCGCCCTGGCCTGCTCGATCGTCGGGTGCACCTGGATCGAGAGCGGACTCCCCGCGGCCAGCAGCTTGAGGAGGTACGGGAGAGCGCCGCCCGTGACCTGGTCGAGGGTGCCGCCGCCGTCGACGTCCGCGGGGTCGCCGGGGTGGTCGCCGAACCAGACTTCGGCTTCCGGTGCACCGGTGGGCGTGCGCCCCTCGAGGCCTGCGAGAAGCGAGTCCGATCCCCAGGCGTAGTCGCGGGGTGTGTTCGAGAGGCGCAGCAGCATGTCCCCCAGCGTAGAGCCGTGCTGCGGCGTTCAGCGACGCCGGGAGCACGGCGCGGTAGCCTGAACGCGATGGCCCAGTATACGAAGCATCCGGTGTCCGCCCCGCCCACCGCGCCGGAGCGCGAGTCGACGGGGCATCTGCTGTTGCGCGGATACGCGATCCTCGTCCTCTTCGTGACGTTCGCCCACTCCGCCGTCTACAACCTCCTCGGGCGGGACGGAGCCGCCGTCACGCTCGCGGTCTTCACCCTCACGACCCTGGCCATCGGCATTCCGATGCTCGCGCGCAATCGCCCCCAGCCCTTCCGCTGGCGGCGCCTGCCCTGGGCGGCCCTCGGCTACACGGCCTTCGCCCTCCTCTCCGTCGCCTGGTCGCAGTGGCGCGGTCCGACGGTCATCACCTGGATCCTGCTCGCCGCGGTCACCGTGAATGCGCTCTTCCTCGCCCACGTGCTCACCTGGCACGAGATCGTCCGGGCACTCTCCTCGGCGTTCAAATGGATCCTCGGGCTCTCGCTCGCGATCGAGCTCTGGGTCTCGTTGGTGCTGCACGCACCCCTGCTGCCCAACTTCCTCACCCTCCCTGACGGCAAGATCGATCCGCAGTGGTACTGGGTCCGCGACAACCTCATCGACGGCGGCCGGATCCAGGGCATCGTGGGGAACGCGAATCTGCTCGCGATCATCTCCCTCTTCGCGATCATCTCGTTCGGGGTTCTGTTCGCCGCCAAGGCGCGCTGGCGCACCACGCTGGCTCTGTGGATGCTCCTCGCCGCCTACTTCCTGTTCCGGACCGCATCGGCGACGGCTCTGGTGTGCGCTGCGGCGGTCGCCGTCGTGCTCGCCGTCGCGCTGCTGATGCGGCGTGCGCGCACACCGGGAGCGCGCACCCGCATCTACGTGGTCTCGATCGGCGGCGCGGCGGTCGCGGCGGTGGCGGTCTGGCTGTTGCGCGAGCCGCTGCTGGGACTCCTCGGCCGCAGCAGCGACCTCACCGGCCGATCCGAGAAGATCTGGACCAAGGTGCTGGAGCGCGCGGCCGAGCACCCGATCATCGGGAACGGCTTCTCGAGCCCGTGGATCCCCGAGGATCCCGCCTTCGACCACTGGATCACCGACCACGGGATCACCGTGTTCCACGCCCACAACATGTGGCTCGACGTCCTGCTCCAGCTCGGTGTGGTGGGTGTCGTGCTGATGGCCCTCGCATACGGCACGCTGCTGTGGCGCTCCTGGTTCTTCGCCGTCGATCGTCCCCGCTGGGACCTCGACGACGCACGGCCGTTCTCCCCGTTGACCCTGCTGCCCAGCCTGTTCACGGTGGTTCTGCTCGTCCAGGGCCTGACCGAGTCCACTCCGATCATGCTGTGGGGCTGGATGCTGCTGGTGCTCCTGTCGTTCAAACTCAAATCGGTGCCGCTGGTCGGCGTCGGCGAACGCGACCTGCTGTTCGAACGCGGTGCTCGGCAGCGGCGGGTGCCGTGACGTCGGCACGCCCCGTCGTGCGGCTGCTCGGCTCGGTCGAACTGGCACGCGCCTTCACGCTCGCAGCGCTGGCGGCGGTGTTCGGGTCGTACGCCATCCAGCAGATGACCTCGGCGACCACCCTTGCGACGATCATCACCGTGCTGTGCCTGCTGGGTGCGGCCATCCTCTGGGTTCGTCGCGACGAACTGTCGCTGCTGCGCATCGCGCCGTCATCGCTGCTCGCTTTCCTCGCCTGGGCCCTCGTGAGCGTCTTCTGGACCACGGACAAGTCCGACACCGTCTTCGGGTGGATGTCGCTCTTCGGCTACGCGTTCCTGGCCATCACCATCGGACACGTGCGCGACACGCTCCAGACCGTCCGTGCCATCGGTGACACGCTCCGCGTACTCCTGGCCGCGTCGCTCGCGGTCGAGATCCTGTCCGGCGTGCTGCTCGACGTGCCGTTCGCGTTCCTCGGCATCCAGGGGAACCTCGCGGTGGGCGGCCCGATCCAGGGGCTCTTCGGCAGTCGCAACATGCTCGGGTTCATCGCCGTCATCGCACTGATCACCTTCGTGATCGAGTGGCGCACGCAATCGGTGAACACCCCCTTCGCTGTGGTGTCGATCACCCTCGCGGGCTTCCTCGCGGTCCTCTCCTCCTCCCCGACCGTCATCGTGCTCGCGGCCTCGGTCGGCGCGGTCACCGC
Organism: Microbacterium oxydans; assembly: GCF_000956405.1. Lineage (GTDB taxonomy): Bacteria > Actinomycetota > Actinomycetes > Actinomycetales > Microbacteriaceae > Microbacterium > Microbacterium oxydans_C. Next base: position 111,979 of record NZ_JYIV01000021.1, on the reverse strand, counting down.
GGTGCTCACGATCGTCCGTCACACCCCGGCCGATCGGCGTTCGATCGTGCAATGGGTACTCGGTGCCGTCGTGACGCTCGCCCTCGCGGCGGCGTTCGCTCTGCGCCACCAGATCATCGCCGTGCTCGACGCCGGTTCCGACTTCTCGATCCGGGGGTCGCTGTGGAACACGATCCTGGACTTCGTCGCAGTGAAGCCGGTGCAGGGGTGGGGCTGGTTCGGCGACTGGGCACGGGGCGAGTATCCGTTCACGTACATCAACTTCCAGCTCGACGACCGCCACCAGAGCGCTCTCAACGCGTTCTTCGACGTGCTGCTCCAGCTCGGCGCCGCAGGGCTCGTCCTCTTCCTCCTGCTGGGCGGAGTCGCCCTCATCCGCTCCTGGCTCGTGGCGAGCACCCGCCGTTCGGTGGTCTACGCCTGGACCCCGATCATGCTGGTGACCCTGGCGGTCGACTCCATGTTCGAGAGCTTCACCCTCGTCGGTGCCGGATGGTTCATGCTCGTGCTGTGCGCGCTGCGCGCCGGACAGTCGCGTTCCTGGCGCGAGAACATCGATGCGGCGCACACGGGCGCCATCCCGACCCTGCGGCCTCAGGAATAGCCGAGAGCGCCGTCAAGGCACCTCAGCCGACCGAGGGCAGCTTCTCGGCCCAGGTGATCGCATCTCGCACGCCGTCGTCCACCGAGCGCTCAGCATGCCAGTCCAGGACCTCTGCCGCCCGATCGACGATCGCGAACGCGCCCGCCTGGTCTCCGGGACGACGCGCGGTCTCGACCACGGGGAGGGCTTGACCGGTGACCCGCTCGAACGACGCCACCAGTTCACGGACGGTCACGCCCTCCCCGGTGCCGATGTTGATCACCTGGTAAGGGTCAGCTCCTGTCGCGACCTCGTCGAACCGCTGGACCGCGGCCACGTGCGCGAGCGCGAGGTCCCAGACGTGGATGTAGTCCCGCAGCCCCGACCCGTCCCTCGTCGGCCAGTCGGTGCCCGTGATGGCGAACGGCTCCCCGGCCGCGCGGGACTGCATGATCTTTCCGAGCGCATGCGACGGCAGAGGATTCTGCAGTCCGGTGCGCATCTGCGGATCGGCGCCGATGGGGTTGAAGTAGCGGAGGGCGATGGCACGGAAGTCGCCGTTGGACGCCGCGTCCTTCAGGATCTGCTCGACCATCGCCTTCGTCGTGGCGTACGGGCTCGAGGGCGCCACCGGACCGTCCTCGTCGACGCCCTCACCGCTCTCGCCCTCGTACACCGCCGCGGACGAGCTGAACACGATGCGCGGGATCCCTGCGTCGCGGAGGCGCTCGAGCATGACGATCGTCTTGCCCACGTTGGTCTCGTAGTAGCCGAGAGGGTCTGTGACCGACTCCGGCACGACGATACGCGCGGCGCAATGGATCACCACGTCGATGTCCGGGTGATCGGCCAGCAGGCGCTCCAGGACCACGGGGTCGGCGATGTCGCCTTCATAGAACTCGCGGCCGACGCAGAATGCCCTGAGCCCCTTGGAGAGGTCGTCGAGGATGACCACGTCGATCCCCGCCTCGATGCACGCGGTGGCGACCGTGGATCCGATGTATCCGGCGCCGCCGGTGATCAATACCTTCATCGCAGCCAGTCTAGCCATCGCCGCTCGACGCCCCAGGCGAGCTTCTCCGCGGATACAGAGGCGGCGGACGGTAGGCTACTCACGGCTCGTCATGTCCCGCATCGTCCCGGACGGTGGCCCGCGGCCGCGACCCCCATACCCCTGAACTGCCCACCGATCTTCGAGGAGAAGGTATGACCGCGGCGCCCGCTGCATTCGATCCGAAGGCGGCGACGATCGTCGTCGTCACCTTCAACAGGTCGCATCTGCTCACCGGACTCCTCACCAGCATCACGGCGATGGACCCGAAGCCGGGACGCGTCGTGATCATCGACAACGCCTCCTCCGACGACACCACCGACGTGGTCGAATCGTTCCGCGACGCCATCGGCACCGAGATCGTCTACCGACGACTGGAGACGAACACGGGCGGCTCCGGCGGGTTCAGTGAAGGGATGCGCACCGCCTACGAGCTCGGATCCGAGTGGATCTGGATGATGGACGACGACGTCGAGGTGGTGCCGGACGGTCTCGCGAAGATGGGCAAGTGGGCTCCGCGCTTCAAGAGCATCCAGGGCCGCCGGTACGACTACGACGGCAGCGAGTTCTACTGGCAGTACCGCATCGCGGAGCGCATGGGCATTCCGATCCCGTTCGCGCCCTCGGGTTTCGACGACTCCGGCTACAAGGAGATGAACAGCGGCTGCTTCGAGGGCATGTTCATCCACCGCTCGATCGTGACGCAGATCGGTCTGCCCGACCACCGCTTCTTCATCTACTGGGATGACCAGATGTACGGCTGGCTCGCGTCGCGCAAGACCACCGCCGTCATCGTGGACGAATTCGTGCTGCGCCGCACGCGCGAGATCAAGCAGTGGGACATGGGCATCCGCCACATGAATGCGTCGAGCAACGCCTACCGCTTCTACATCATGCGCAACCGCGCCTACATCAAGCACTACTACCGCGTGCATGACAACTACAACGCGGTGCTCTTCGGTCTCGGCACCGGGATGACCTTCGCCAAAGAGCTCATCCGCCTGTTCTTCGTCGAGCGCACGGTCCGGGGGACGAGCAATCTGTTCCGCGGGCTCAAGGAGGGCCGCAAGATCAGCCGCGACCGCTCCTGGAAGCCCATGCCGCCGCTCGAGGAGAACGCATGAGCGAGCAGACCCCCGAGCTCCGGTGGGCACCGATCGAGCCGAAGCCTCGCAACAGGGGACGTATCTGGCTGATCGTCGGTCTGGTCATCGCCGGGCTGGCGATCATCGCAGCGTTGCTCTTCTTCCTTCTCCCCCGCGACGGGAACCCGGCGCCCGGAGTGAGCGACTCTCCCTCCCCCGCGGCGAGCGACACGGCACCTCCGCCCCTGTCCCCCACTCAGACGCCCGAGATGACTCCGCCCGCGGCCGTCGATCCGCCCATCGACGTCTTTCGCGAGCGGGTGGGTGGGTGGTTGACGGACGCCCCTCGAGGTCTCACCATCGTGGCGGGCGAGACCGGTGAAGCAGCGCTTGCGGTGATCGACACACTGGAGCAGGATGCTCGACGTCTCTCCGACGCCCAGCCGCCCTCGGCCCTCGAACAGCAATGGCGCGACGGCGTGAACGCGTACTCACAGCGTCTCGCGGAGTTGAACGCCGCCCTCACGGGAGGTTCGGATACCGCCGATGCCGTGGCTGCCGCACGAGCGGCCGTTCAAGAGCTCCAGAGCCTCGTGGGGCTCTGACCCCACACGTCCGGAGACGCGGCTACGAGTTGTAGTCGGCGTTGTACCTGTCGAGCACCTCGGCGATCGGTGCGTCCAGCACGAGTGCGCCCTTGTCGAGATAGAGCCCGCGCGTGCAGAACCGACGGAGGTCACGTTCGTTGTGGCTCACGAAGAAGAGCGTCCGCCCTTCAGCCAGCAGTTCATCGATGCGCGTGTAGCACTTCTCGCGGAAGGCCTTGTCCCCCACCGCAAGCACCTCGTCGACGAGCAGGATCGGCTCATCGAGCTGGGAGACCACGGCGAAGGCCAGGCGCACCTTCATCCCGTTCGAGAGGTGCTTGTACGGGGTGTCCTCGAATCCGGCGAGCTCGGCGAACTCGATGATTCCGTCGTAGCGACGCGTGACCTCGTCGCGTGACATCCCGTGCAGGCCCGACGTCAGCCGGACGTTCTCGCGCACCGTGAGGTCTCCGACGAATCCTCCCGTGATCTCGATGAGCGGGGCGACCCCACCGTTGACCGTGACCTTGCCCTCGTCGGGCAGCAGCACCTTGGCGACCAGTCGGAGCAGAGTCGACTTGCCCTGGCCGTTGCGCCCGACGACACCGATCGACTCGCCGGGTGCCACCGAGAACGAGACGCCTCGGAGAGCCCAGAACTCACCGGGACGCGACCGACGTGACGCACCGGCGAAGAGATCTTTGAAGCTCCGACTTCCGCGCCTGTTGCGACGGAAGTGCACCCCGAGATCCTGCACTTCGATGGCCGAACCCATCACAGCTCCTTCAACACAGGTCGTTCCAGGCTTCGAAACGTCCAGACGCCGAGTCCGAGGATCAACACGCTCATCAGGGCGCTGATCGCGAGAGTGAACGGATTCCATTGATCCGGGAAGAACGGCATGCGATAGAGCATCATGATCCCGGCCAGCGGGTTGAAGGCTCCGAGCGTCTGGAAGATCCCGGGAAGGTCTGTGACGTTGTAGATGATCGGGGTCGCGTAGAACATCGCGCGCAGAACCAGCGCCGTCGTGCGCTCGAGGTCGACGAAGAGGACGCAGAGCGGTGCGATCAGCAGCCCGAGCCCGATCAGAAGGACGGTCTGCAGGAGCATCGCCACCGGCATCCAGAGGATGCCCCAGCCCACGTGCACGGTCCGCCCCGGATCGAGCTCGACGAACAGGTTGACGACGATGAACAGCACCAGCACCGGCAACGAGAACAGGTACTCGATGCCCTTGCTGAGCACGATCCGATTCACCCAGATCGAACGCGGGATCGCGGTGGAGCGCACCAACCGGGCGTCTTTCTTGAAGGCTCGGGTGAAGTCCGAGACCGAGGCGTTGAACCACACCCAGGGCAGCAGCGCGCTGATGAGGAAGATGATGTACGGCTCTTCGCCGACATCGCGATTGAACACCTGCGTGAACACGAACCAGTAGATCGCGCTCATGACGAGCGGGTCGAGCACGGACCAGAGGTACCCGAGGAGGCTTGTCGAGTAGCGGACCTTGAGGTCACGGGACGACAACAGCCACAACGAATGCAGATATCGCCGGGGCGTCCCGGGCGCCCCGACAGCAGCGTGACTCACGATGTCGAGTCTACGAGAGACTGTTGTTCCACATCGACAGCGCCGAGCCGATGGCCATGTGCATGTCGAGGTACTGGTACGTGCCCAGACGCCCGCCGAAGTGCACGCCGGTCTCGCCCTTCGCAAGCTCCCGGTAAGCGAGAAGGCCTCCCCGATCTGCCGCGGTGTTCACCGGGTAGTACGGCTCGTCGTCCCGGTCCGCGAAGCGCGAGAACTCCCGCATGATCACCGTGCGGTCGGAGTCGTAGACATCCTTGCGCTCGGGGTGGAAGTGCTTGAACTCATGGATGCGCGTGTAGGGCACGTCCATGTCGGGGTAGTTCATCACACTGGTCCCCTGGAAGTCCCCGACGTCGAGGACCTCCTGCTCGAAGTCCAGCGTTCGCCAGCTCAACGCTCCCTCGGTGTAGTCGAAGTAGCGATCGACCGGTCCCGTGTAGACGATGGGCAGCTGTCCGACGGTTGCGCGCTTGCTGAACGGCTGGGACTCGTCGAAGAAGTCCACTTCCAGCTGAACCTCGATGTTCGGATGATCAGCCATCCGCTCGAGCCACGCCGTGTAACCGTCCGTCGGAAGGCCCTCCCACGTGTCGTTGAAGTAGCGGTTGTCGTACGTGTAACGCACCGGGAGGCGGCTGATGATGTCGCCCGACAGCTTCTGCGGGTCGGTCTGCCACTGCTTCGCGGTGTAGTCGCGGAAGAAGGCTTCGAACAACGGGCGACCGACGAGCGCGATGCCCTTCTCCTCGAAGTTGGCTGCCGACTTCACGTCGAACTCGCCCGCCTGCTCCCTGATCAGCGCACGTGCCTGGTCGGGCGTGTACGCGGACCGGAAGAACTGGTTGATCGTGCCGAGGTTCACGGGCATCGGGAAGACAGTGCCCTTGTGCGTCGTGTACACGCGGTGCACATAGTTCGTGAAGGAGGTGAACCGGTTGACGTACTCCCACACCGTCGGGTTCGAGGTGTGGAACAGGTGCGCCCCGTAGCGGTGCACCTCGATGCCGGTCTGCGACTCGCGCTCACTGTAGGCGTTGCCGCCGATGTGCGGACGCCGGTCGATGACGATGACCTTGCGGCCGGCGTCAGCAGCGCGCTCCGCGATTGTCAGGCCGAAGAAGCCCGAGCCGACGACGAGAAGATCCATTACAGTCGCTTTCCACCGCTCCAGACGAGGTCGGTCTCTCCAGTCTATGGGGGCGTCGCCTGAACATTGCCGGTGCACGATCAGGGAAGATAGAGAGTGCCACTAATGGTGTGCCTGACGAACACAGGAGATCATGGACCTCGACATCTGCGTCCCGTACTGGGGCGATCCTGCGACTTTCATCGAGACGATCGACTCGGTGCGCGCACAAGACGATGCCGCTTGGCGCCTCGTCATCATCGATGACGGCTACCCCGGACATGTCATCGAGGACTATGTGGCGAGTCTCGAGGACCCCCGCATCACCTATACGCGCAATGAGACCAACGTCGGGATCGTCGAGAACTTCCGTCGTGCTGTCGCGGCGGCTCGAGGGAGCCATGTCGTCGTGCTGGGCTCTGACGACCTTCTTCTTCCCAACTACGTCGCGCACGTGCGGGAGACGATCGTCGCCTTCCCCGATGTCGACATCATCCAACCCGCGGTGGGAGTGATCGGGGCTGATGGAGAGCCGACTCGGACGCTCGTGGACTCCGTCAAACAGCGCATGCTCACTCCCAAGCAGCCCCGAACGCTGCGCGGCGAGGATCTCGCCAGCAGCCTGCTCGTCGGCAATTGGCTCTACTGGCCGTCGCTCGCGATCCGCACGGAGTCCGCGCGGCGCATCGGCTTCCGCGACGGTCTCCCGATCATCCTCGACCTTGCGCTTCTCACCGATATCGCGTTCGAAGGAGGGGCGTTGCGGTACACCGGAGTAGACGCGTTCCGGTATCGTCGACACGCGGCAAGCCTGTCGCAGACCGCGCTCCTCGACGGCTCCCGATTCGAGGATGAACGATCGTTCTACCGGGAGACGGCGGACCGCGCCGAGGCGATGGGTTGGCGGCGAGCAGCACGGGCCGCGCGGGTTCGTGCCATGTCGCGTCTTCACGCGCTCAGCCTGCTCCCTCGCGTAGTGCTTCGCGGGAGCAGCGCTTCCCGCCGTGCGACTGCACTTCTCGCGCTCGGCCGGTGAGCCGCTGGAACGCCGCAGACCACGCGTGTGGTCTGCGCACGCAGACGCTCGCCGCAGCGTGCGAACTGCCTCGAGGCTCCGGCCCGCGAGTCGGCGCGTTAGGTTAGGGAGTTGAGCTCGACCAGGGTCGACGACGTACCGGTCGCAAAACGAACATGATGGAGAATTGGTAATGGCACGCATCTTCGTGGATCTCTTGTCGCTCACGGGCAAGAAGGGCGGCATGGAGACCTATGCCCGAGAGCTGTACATGCAGCTCGGGAGGCTGGCGCCCGAACACGAGTACGTAGGCTACTTCAGCCGCGAGGGATGGGACCTCGACAAGAGCTGGTTCCCCGGGGAGAAGATCGCGTCCGGCATCAGTGGCGAGAACAGATTCACCTGGGCGCTCGGCGAGCTGCGCTGCGGCCGTGCGGCTGAGCGCATCGGAGCAGATCTCATCCACTCGCCGATGACGTTGGGGCCCGCACGATCGAGCATGCCGTCCGTCATCTCCCTGCACGACATGCTGTACTGGAGTCACCCCCAGTACATGACCAAGCCGTTGTACACGGAGCCGGTCAAGCTCATGGAGAGACTCGCGACACGCAATGCGACTCGCATCCTGACGATCAGCGAGGTGTCCCGACTCGCCATCATGCACTACCTCAAGGTACCCGCCGAGAACATCGATCTCGTGCCGTTGGCGGGCAAGAAGATGAGTGGTGTGGACCGTTCTCGCGCGTCCGAGAACGGCCCGATGATTCTCGCCACCGGGAATCGACGCCCGCACAAGAACTGGGCCTCGCTCATTCGTGCGCTTCCTCTGCTCGATCCCGCCGACCGCCCGCAGGTCGTCGTCACCGGGAGCCACGGTGACGACCCGTTGATCGAGGTTGTCGCGGAGACCGGGATGCACGACTGGGTGACGCTCAAGAGCTGGGTCGACGCGGATGAGATGCGAGATCTCTATTCGACGGCAACCGCTCTGGCCATGCCATCGTTCGATGACGGCTTTTCCCTGCCGGCGCTGGAAGCGATGATGGTCGGGCTTCCGGTCATCATTAGCGACATTCCGGTGTACCGAGAGGTGGTAGGCGACGTCGCGGTGTTCATCGATCCTCACAGCCTCGAATCGATCGCCGATGCGTTGCGCATCGCCGCGCGCGACCCGCACACCATGGAGGGGCTTGCGCAACGAGGATATGCACGCGCCGAACTCTTCTCCTGGGAGAAGACCGCCAGAGGCACCCTCACCACCTTCGAACGCGCGCTCGCCGACGGGCCACGGAGAAAGTCCCGGCCATGAGGATCCATCTCCCCCGTGTGGCTGCAGCGCTCGTGTCAGCGCTCGCACTGGCAGGAGCCCCGGCAGGCGCACAACCGGCCGTGCCGGGCGCGGTGCCTCTCGAAGCGTCGAGCGCGACCGTGCCCGTGTACAGATTCTGGAGCCCGACTTTTCAAGGCCACTTCTACACCGCCGATGCTGTGGAGCGCGACAAGATCATCGCCCAGTGGGGCCGGGACTGGACCTACGAAGGTCAGCGATACTCGGCGCACTCGACCCAGGTTGCCGGATCGGTTCCTCTTTATCGATTCTGGTCCGACCGGTACAAGGGTCACTTCTTCACGGCCGAAGAAGGCGAGAAGAATCTGGTCATCGAAAAGTGGTCGGACACCTGGTCGTTCGAAGGCGTCGCCTACTACGTCTTCCCGCCGAACAGCTCCATCCCGGATACCTCGCCCGTCTTCCGCTTCTGGGGCGCCGGTGTATCGCATCACTTCTACACCGCAAGCAACGCCGAGCGCGACAATGTCATCTCGCGATGGCCCAACACGTGGTCGTACGAGTCTGAACGATTCCGGGTACCGTCCGACGGCATGGTTTCTGACCCAGTCCCACCCCGGCCATCGGACGTGGACTGCAGCGACTTTGCGACCTGGGCGGACGCTCAGTCCTATTTCGGAAAGTACTACGCGTATTACGGCGACATCGCCCGTCTAGACGCGGACGGAGATCTCATCGCCTGTGAGGGCCTCCCCGGCGCGCCATGACCGGGGTTCACCGGCGGTAGCCTCCTACCGCCGGTGAACCGTCATCCAGGGATACGCCTGAACGTCAGCTCCGCGCGACCCGCTCCACCGTCTCGGCGACGATGTCGATGCCCTGCAGAACGGGATAGTGATGATTGCCGACGAACAGGCCGTCGACATCGATCTTGTCCGAAGCGGGCAGCTCGTCCGGGACGATCGCGTCGAGGTGACGCATGACCGGGTTTCTGGTGAAGTTGCCCGCGACGATCGGTCGAGATTCGACTCCGGCCTCGGCGAATGCTGCGACGAGGTCGGCACGTCGTCCGGCAAGAGCGCCCTCCAGGACAAGCGAGAAGCCGAACCAGCTGCTCGAACCGGTCTCCTTCTGCAGGCGAACAGAAGTCAGGTCAGCAAAACGCTCCTTGAAGTATCGGGCGTTCTCCCGCCGCCCTTCCACAAGGGCAGGGATCTTCTTCAACTGCTCCAAGCCCAGAGCGCCCTCCATCTCGAGCGGGCGCACGTTGTATCCAGGGAGAACGAAGCGGAACAGATCGTCCCATGCATTCCCGGTCTTGTTGTGAACATGATTCTCGGCAGGGAGGTCACGGGTCCAGCCGTGCGACCGGAGCGAGATCATCTCCTGATAGAGCTGCTCATCGTCGGTCAGGATGATCCCGCCCTCCATCGTGGCGATGTGGTGGGAGAAGAACGAGCTGAACGTGCCGACCAGGCCGGCCGTTCCAGCGGCGATTCCATCGCTGACTGCGCCGAGCGATTCGCAGTTGTCCTCGAGCAGGACGAGACCGTGCTTCTGCGCGATTGCCCGCAACCTCGTGAAATCATTCGGATTGCCGAGCAGATTTACCGCGAAGATCGCCTTGGTCCGGGAAGTGATCGCGGCGTCGACCAGGTCCAGATCCATGTTGAGCGTATCGATGTCGATGTCGACGAATCGGGGGCGCAGCCCGTACTGAGTCAGTGGATAGTACGTTGTCGGCCACGAAACTGCCGGAACGAGAACCTCATCACCTGCGGAGAGATCGATGCGCGGATCGAGCACGGCCGCAGCGACCGCGATGAGGTTCGCAGAACTCCCTGAATTGACCATCACGCCGAAAGCGGCGCCGAAGTGCTCGGCAAAACTCGCTTCGAACTGCTTCACCAAGGGACCCATCGTGAAGCGACCGCTATCGACGACACGCTGGATCGCACCGTATTCGGCATCGTCCCAGGTAGTGGTGGCGAGGGGGTATGCAGGCTCGACAGTAGTCATCGGAGTTCTCCATTCATGGACTGGGAAAGATAGGACTCGTAGCATGCGCGCATGCCGTCAGGCAGGGAAGTACGTGGACGCCAGCCGTGCGCCCGCGCATGGGTGGAGTCGATGAGTCGTTGCGGGACTCCGCTCGGCTTGGACGGGTCGAACGAGAGCTTCCCCTCGAACCCCACGATCTCCGCAGCCATCTCGTAGAACTCCTGCACACTGTGGTCTTGACCCGCACCGATGTTCATGGCCGTGGGCCAAGACTCGATGTCGTCGATCTCTTGAGCCAACCACTGCGCGAGATCCGGCGCGAAGGTGAACTCACGTCGCGCCGTGCCGTCCCCCCACACCTCTACTTCTGCCTGACCGCTCACTTTCGCTTCATGCGTCTTCCTGAGCGTCGAGGCGATGAGGTGGGCACGCGACGGATCGAAGGTGTCCCGAGGACCGTAGAGATTCGAGGGCAGCAGCCCTCGGAAGGCACGTCCCGTCTGATCCGCTGCGTACCGGGTTGCGGTGAGGCCTGTCAGTTTGGCGAGTCCGTACCCTTCGTTCGCCGGCTCGAGAGCACCATCGAAGAGGCGCTCCTCCGAGATCGGACTCGGCGCGAGCGCCGGATATGCGGCAGCGCTCGCGATGTAGACGAATCGGTCGACACCCAACTCCACCGCCGCGTTGATCACAGAGCGATCGATAGCCACATTGTCGAGCAAGTATGGCAATGGTCTCGAGAGCTTGTCGCCGATACCCCCGACGAAAGCCGCCGCGTGCACCACGAGATCTGGCTTCGCGGCTGCCATCAATGCAGAGACGTCCTCTGCGTTCCGGAGATCGACTTCACGGCGTCCTACCTCGACGACGTCATCGCTCGAGCGATGGGCCGCCCAGCTTTCGGCGATGCTGGAGCCGAGCATGCCCCGCGCACCAGTGAGCAGTACTCGCACGTCCCGTCAGCTCTGAACCTGATCGACGAAATGACGACCCTCGACCTCGAGCGCGGACACGTCGGCGTCGACCATGATCTGAGCGAGACGCGGCGTGAGGACCTTCGGTTCCCAGCCGAGCAGCTCCTTCGAACGACCGAAGTCGCCGATCAGGGCATCGACCTCGGTGGGGCGGAGGTACCGCTCGTCGAACTTGACGTACTTCTCCCAGTCCAGTCCGACGTGCTCGAAGGAGAACTGGAGAAAGTCCTTCACCGTGTAGGCGGTGTTGGTGGCGAGGACGTAGTCGGTGGGCTCGTCGTGCTGCAGCATGCGCCACATGCCCTCGACGTACTCCGGTGCGTAACCCCAGTCTCGCACCGCGTCCAGGTTCCCCAGGTAGAGCTCGTCCTGCAGTCCAGCCTTGATTCGTGCGACGGCGCGAGTGATCTTCCGCGTCACGAACGTGCCACCTCGACGAGGCGACTCATGATTGAACAGAATCCCGTTCACAGCGAAAAGGTCGTATGCCTCGCGATAGTTGCGCGTGATCCAGTAGGAGTAGACCTTGGCCACACCGTATGGCGAGCGCGGGTAGAAAGGCGTGTCCTCGTTCTGCGGAGGAGGGGTTGCTCCGAACATCTCGGAGCTGGAGGCCTGGTAGAACCTGCAGTCGACGTGCGCAGCACGGATCGCCTCGAGGAGTCGCGTCGTCGCCAGACCGGTGACATCACCCGTGTACTCAGGCTCGTCGAAGCTCACCCGCACATGGGACTGAGCAGCCAGGTTGTAGACCTCGTGAGGCTGGATCTCGTTGAGGAGAGTGACGAGACGGGAGCCATCCGCGAGATCGGCGAAGTGGAGGAAGAGCCGGTGGTCGTCGGACTGGGCAGGCTGATAGATGTGATCGATTCGCTGGGTGTTGAAAGACGAGGATCGCCGAATCAGGCCATGGACCTCGTACCCTTTCGAGAGCAGCAACTCTGCGAGATAGCTACCGTCCTGTCCGGTGATGCCGGTGATCAGGGCGCGCTTCGTCGACTTGCTTTCGGTCATGTGAGATCTCCTGGATTGCGAGTACGTGGCGATGGCCGCCATCAGTCTAGCTGAGCGGGGATCAGGGACTCGTCGAGCGGTCGGATGCGAGCGCTCGCGGAAGAGGGCGCATCATCCCTGTGATGTGGACGATGAGGCCGACCACTGGCGGAAGTATCAAGGCGACATCGATCCGGACGATCAGAGGAAGCGGCGCCAGGAGGCAGCCGACAGTCAGGACCGCCGCCACCGCCCACCCGGTGAAGTTCCAGGAGTGCAAACGTTCGGCGACGAGCGCGGAACCCGTGACGCCCAACAACCCGACCAATCCAGCGCTCAGGACGATGAGGAACATGGTCAGTCCGGCGATCTCGTACTTTCCCGCCGACAGGAACGAGATGACTGCTGGACCGAAGAAGTAGCCGAGCACCGAGAGCACCAGGAAGACGAGAAGCGATATCGCGAGCATTCTGAGGATGCGAGGCGCGCCCGCGCGGGAGCGCCCTCGAAACACAGCGGAGATCAAGAAGCTCTGCAGCGCCAGAATCGGTACCACGATGGGTGCGCGCGTCACCGTGATGGCCATGATCACCGCTGCGAGCTGCGCCGTGGTGTCCCCACCTCCAGTCGCTCCGATCAACAGCGGCAACCCTGAGATCATTGCTCCGCTGCACGCTGCCGCGCCCACTGTGCTGAGCACGTTCCTGCTCAGCGCTCGTAAGCTCACATCGAGAGAGAAGCTGCCAACCACACGGCGGCGAGCAAAGGCCCACACGAGAAGGAATGCGGCCCCGAACGGGAACGCGATTCCGAAGGCAAGTTGAGCAGCGGAGGCCTGGAAGACGAATCCGAGAACGAGCACGATCACCCGGAGCACTGCATCAGCCGTCATGAGGAGCGCGACGAAACGCCACTCGTGGAGCCCGTACAGCACGCCGCTGAGGACTGCCGTCAGCAGGTATCCCACCAAGCCGATCGAGAGAGCCGCCCCGAGAACGAGACCATCGATGGGGACAAGCCGAGTGCCGATGATCATCCCCGACAACAGACTCACCACGACGATGGCTCCGGCGGCGATCACCGTGAAGGTCCTGAGCGCCGTGCTCGGTTCGTGACCCGCGGACTGCCTCGCTGCGCGCGTGACCTCTTGTTGCACACCGCTCATGGCCGCCACACAGAGGTAGATGGTCGACCACACCACGGAGAACGCCACGTAGGTGCTGTCATCCAGCATCCGCGGAGCGAGCAGTTGAATCACATATCCGAGCCCCCCGGCAACCACCGTCGCCAGAAGGATCCAACGGAGACCTGCAGCCGCCCCCTCAGCTTTGATCATCGGGGTCCGAAGCCGCCAGTTTTCGTGGTTCTTCCGCCGCGCGCAGATCCTCGACGTCTGCACGGAGCAGAGTCACCTCTTCGGCGATCCGTCGTATCTCGTCCTCGGCCTGCGACAGCTCCCAGGACAGGTGCAACGTGACCCCGACGAGAAGCACGAGAGCCAACGCGAAGATCAGGTTGGAAGGCACCTCGACATTCAAGAGGTTCGAGAGCCCGACGAGCAGCCCCGGGAACAAAGCAAGGACCAGGATGACAAGCCCGATGAGAAGCCACATGATCGCATACTTCTCACGAAGCTGGCGTTTGAGGAGCAACGTGAAGATGACCCCGAGAACTGCCAATGCGAAAAGAACACCGAGGCCAGCGATCATATGGCACCATCCTGGATACGACGCCCGCGCATGAGAGCGAGCGAGAGTGCGAAGGTCGCCCGCAGAAGATATCGAGCGGCGCTGAACGGGTTATGGCTGGGCTTTCCGTGCATGCGCGGGCGCATCGCTACAGGAACCTGCGTCACCGACATGCCGGCATGGATCGCTCCCACCAGCGAGTCGATCGTATCCCCGAGGTACTCAGCTGGGTAGTAGCGGACATACTGATCGATCGCCCTGCCGTTAGCTGCGCGAAATCCCGATGTGACGTCGGTCAGACGGACGCCGCTGACCTTCGAGATCACTCCCGCGAGCAACTTCATCGCCCATCGGCGCGGTCCACGAGCCTTGTAGTCCCCGACCTCTGCGAACCGAGCCCCGATCGAGATGTCAGCTTCAGAGAGGCCTGCGAGAACCGCGGCGATGTCGGCCGGGTCGTGCTGCCCGTCCGCATCGACCTGGATCGCGCTGCGGTAGCCGTTGCGCTGAGCATAGATGAACCCCGTTCGCATCGCGCCGCCGACCCCCATGTTGAAAGGGAGCTGCAGCACTCGCGCACCGGCGCTGCGTGCCTGGTCGGCGGTATCGTCTGTCGATCCGTCGTCAACGACCACCACGTCATAGTTCGGTGCGGCGGCGAGGATCTCTCTCACCGTATTGCCTACGTTCTGGGACTCGTTCCATGCAGGGACGATCACGAGCGTGCGCTGAGCAGGAGTAGACATGGTGCCATCAGCCTACCGGTGGTCGGTGGCGGGCACACGTCGCGTCCGCCACCGGCGCGGTCGCGCGCTCCCCGAAGCATCCACGGCATCGCATAGGATTGCGGTCGTGCATTCTTCCGCTCAACGACGACGCGCTGTCCGGATCGTAACCGCGGTGCTGGTGCCGCTCCTCGCGTTCCTCACGCTCCTGTCCTGGTCGCTCAGCTCCGCGGTAGGCTCCAGCCCCGACGATGACTTCCACCTCGCATCCATCTGGTGCGGATTGGGCGAACGCGAAGGTCTGTGCGAACTTCCTCCCGAGTCCGTTCTGGAGACGAATCCGACCTACCGGCTGGTGCCCGCCTCGATACCGAACGCGACCTGCTACGCGTTCCTCCCCGACGAGAGCGCAGACTGCTGGGACCCGGATCAGTCCGGCATGGCGGTCGCGAAAAGAGCAAATGTGGAGGGTCTCTATCCACGCGTCTTCTACGCTGCGATGTCCGTGTTCGCCTCGGAAGACGTCGTCGGGTCCGTCGTCCAGATGCGTATCGTGAACTCCGCATTCGCCGTTGCATTGATCAGCGTCACCTTCTTCCTCCTCCCGCGTCGCCTCAGACCGGCATTGATCATCTCCGTCGTCGCCTCATGCGTCCCGCTCGGGCTTTTCCTCTATGCATCGGCGAACCCTTCGTCATGGGCGCTGCTGTCCGCTGCTGTGGTGTGGATCGCGCTCTACGGCGCCTTCGTGGTCGATTCACGTCCGAGACGCATCTCACTCACCGCGCTCGCCTTGTTTGCCGGCATCATCGGCGCGGGAGCACGCGCGGATGCGGCCATCTACGCGGCCTTCGCGGTCGTGCTGGCAGTCTTCCTCGGCATGAAGAAGAGCAAGGCGGCGCTCCTGCCTGCCGCGGGCGGTCTCGCTCTGATCGTCCTCGCTGGATTGTTCTATGTGACGTCTGGCCAGAGCGCCGCTACGGTGACGGGGATCGCCGCCGCCGCTCGTCCTCTCACCACCAGCGAGCACGTGGCGAATCTCCTCAATGTTCCCAACCTGTGGGCCGGCGCACTCGGAGGGTGGGGACTCGGCTGGTTGGATACCCTGCTTCCCGCTGCCGTTCCGACGATCGGCCTGCTCGTCGTCGGAGGCGTGCTGCTCGTCGGTATGGCAGAGATCACGTGGAGACGAGCGCTGACCTTCATTGCGGCGCTCGCTGCATTCTGGATCGTTCCGTTCGCGCTTCTCGCGACGTCGAATGCAGTCGTCGGGACTCAGGTGCAGCCTCGGTACATCATGCCGCTGCTGATAATCCTCCTCGCCGTCGCGGCGGCCTCCCCTGCGACCGAACGCATCTGGACGGGGGCTCGGGTCGCGCTGATGGGAGCAGCGCTCGCCTTCACGGCGTCGATCTCTCTTCACTACAACATTCGCCGCTACACCACCGGTCACGACATTGCGGGTATCGACCCGGGGCGCGAAGCCGAATGGTGGTGGCCCGTCGCGCCGTCGCCGTTCGCCGTGTGGGTTGGTGGGACGATCGCGTTCACCGTGCTACTCGGGATCTTCTGGATCATGACCGTGCGGCCCGACCTTTTCCGCGCCGAACGAACCGTCTCTGCTCTTTCCCAGGATCAGCGAGAAACTGTTTCCGAGGCGTGATGGAGCTTCAACCCGTCGACGAAGCCGCGAACGGCGGCACCGATCTTCCGGTTCCGATCCTTCTCGCACAGAAGCACCTTGATCCATGACTTCGCGGCGTACGCCGCGTCCTCCCAGAACCATCTCCCCAGCCCATAGCGACGAACCATGACGACGCGATTGCGCGTCATGTAGTAGTGCCGCATCGGCGAATAGTTCGAGAGGTAGATGCGGCGCCCGAGGAATGTCGAAGGAACGGACGCACCGAACCGGTGGTCAAGCACGGTGTCGTACACCTTCACGATGCGGAAACCCGAGCGTCGCGCGCGGAGGGAGATGTCGTGGTCGACGTAGTCGATGAAGAGGCGCTCGTCGTGCAGCCCGATCTCCTCCAATGCGGCGCGTGCGAACAGGGCGCCGGACGAGATCAGCGTGACCTGGTCGCGGATCCCGGAACTGGACTCACCGTCGTAGAGATGCCCGGTCTCCTCCGCACGCAACGCCGGCCCTGCGATCGCGACCGGGGCGCCTGGTCGGTCGAACGCTGTCAGGAGAGCGGCGAGCATCCCTTCGGATACCGTGCTGTCCTGGTCGAAGATCCAGACGTAGTCGAATCCGTCGGCGAGTGCCTGCCGCATGCCGGCGTTGAAACCGGCCGCGACGCCGACATTGCCGTCCTGGTCGAGCACCACCACCGATTCGCGATCGGACAGGGGTCCCAGCACGTCAGCAGTTGCGGGATCTTCGGGTGAGTTGTTCACGACGTAGACCGTGTCGGCCTGCTTCGCGAGCTCGTCGAGGTTCCTGATGATGCCGCTGTCCGGCTTGTACGACAGGACGACCGCTGCGACCTTCGGTGCGGCCTTCGTCATCGCTCCACCGATGACCCCACGGTGATCTTGGCCGATACCGTCCCCATCGTCGAGTCATCCGTTCGCACGCGCAGTGTGGCGCCTCGCATCAGTCCGTGACTGCTCGGTTCGCTGACCCCGGCGGCGTTCGCGTTCACGAAGTAGTCGCCAGGACCGAAGCCCGCCTGTGCGATGCGCAGATCGACGATCGTCTTCCCCTCGATCGGGTCCAGCGTCACACCCAGGACCTCAGTGTTCGACGCCATCACCATCTGGCCGAGCGGCGTGTCCATGCTGAAGCCGATCTCCCATCGCTCGATCGGCCGCAGAGTGTCAACGTGCACGCGGACCGTGAACGGATCGCCCGTCTGGAGCTCCTTGATCGTCCCGCCGTCGTCGTCCACCAGCTCGATGCGCTTCACCTGGATCGGATGGATCGTCTCCTCCGGAGGCGCCTCGCCCACTTCGCGATCGGCGAGGACGTCGCGCAGGCCATCGACAGCACGATTGATGTCCCCGTCGAACACGAGTTTCCCATGATGCAGCAGGATGCCTCGGTCGCAGAGTTCCTGAACCTGCTGCGCAGAGTGGCTGACGAGGATGATCGTCCTCCCCTCCTCACGGAACTGGTGGATACGATCCATGCACTTGCGCTGAAACGCTTC
Organism: Microbacterium oxydans; assembly: GCF_000956405.1. Lineage (GTDB taxonomy): Bacteria > Actinomycetota > Actinomycetes > Actinomycetales > Microbacteriaceae > Microbacterium > Microbacterium oxydans_C. The sequence continues at coordinate 94,112 of NZ_JYIV01000021.1, read as the reverse complement.
GTCGCCCACGGCGAGAACCTCATCGACCAGCAGCACGTCCGGGTCGGTGTGCACCGCCACGGCGAACGCCAAGCGCACGTACATGCCAGACGAATAGAACTTCACCGCAGTCTCGATGAACTCGCCGATGCCGCTGAACTCGAGGATGTCGTCGAAGCGCTCGTCGATCTGCGCGCGGCTGAGTCCCAGGATGGCAGCGTTGAGGTAGACGTTCTCTCTCCCGGAAAGGTCGGGGTGGAAACCCGCGCCCAGTTCAAGCAGCGCGGCCATCCGCCCACGCGCCTGCACGGTACCGGTGGTCGGAGCCACGATTCCGCCGATGAGCTTCAGCAGAGTGCTCTTTCCCGATCCGTTCTGCCCCAGCAGACCGACGGTCGTCCCGGCCTTGATGTCGAGAGAGATCTCGTCGACCGCGGTGAACTCCTCCCGGAACGCCTTTCCGTGGCGCCCGAAGTGAACGATTCGGTCCTTGAGGTTGTTGTCCTTTCGGACACGGAACTGCTTGCTCACGCCGTTGAGCCTGATGATGTCCGGACGGCTCTCGAGGTCGGTGTTGTCGATCATGGCCTACAGCTCCTGCGCGAAGTTGCCCTGCATGCGCGTGAACACGCGATGCGAGATCCAGAGGAAGACGAGTCCGACGACGGTCATGATTGCCATCCTCAGCCCCAGGTTGGGCGGGTAGTCGGCGATGGTGCCGGAACCCCAGAAAGCTCGGTGGAACCCGAAGACGCCCACCGTGAGCGGGTTCGCCAAGTAGACCTCGAGAAGCCAGGCAGGGAGGTCGTACTGCGCGACAACCGTCTTCACCATGGTCCAGGAGTAGACGATCGGCGATGCCCACATCGCGAGCATCATGACCACCTCAGTGAGGTACTGGATATCACGCAGGTAGACGTTGAGCGCAGCGAGCAGGAGTCCCGTCGCGATCCCCCACAGCAGCACCATGCCGAGCGAGGGGAAGAACCACAGCATGTGCACGGGTTCCGGTAGCCCGTTGAGGAGCAGCGCCGCGACCAGCAGGACCCCCAGCTGCACCAGGAACATGAAGCTGGCCGCTCCGATGCTTCCGAGTGGGAAGATCTCGCGCGGGAGGTAGATCTTCTTCACGAGTCCCGCGTTCGAGATGATCGAGCCCGTCGAGCCGAAGATCACGTCAGCGAAGAACGTGTAGAGAGTGAAACCGGCGAAGAGGTAGATCGCGAAGTTGTCGATCCCGCGGGAGGCTCCGAGGATCTGTCCGAGCACGATGAAGTAGACGAGGAACTGCACGAGCGGGCGGATGACCGTCCACAGGAACCCGAGGAAGCTGTCACGGTAACGCGCCTGAAGGTCGCGGCGGATCAGCAGCATGAGCAGCTCGCGCCGTCGGTACAGTTCGCCGAGCTTGCCGCCACGACCGCCGTCGCGAAGACCGCGGGCATCGATCGTGGTGAACGGCTCGGCGGCGAGCCGAGTGAATCTGTCCACGGGTGTTTCCTTTACGGGGTTCGGGTACTTCCTGAGCCTATCCTCAGCAGAAGGTGTGCCTTGCGCGGCACGCCTCAACGACGACCGGGGAGGCGACGTCGGATCCCTCCGACGATGCGCTCGCGTGCAGCCCGAAGACGTGCACCGGCCCCGGGATGGTTGCGCCGCATGTACATCCGGACGAAGTCGCGCAGCTTCCCCTCCCCCACGTGTCCGATGCCTCGGAGGAATGCGATCTGCTCGTACGTTCGGCCCGGGACGGTCGACGACATCTCGTCGAAGTTGAAATCGAGGACGCTGTAGCTCGCCGCGAAGTACTCCGCGTTCGTGATCGTGCGGGTGTGAAAGCCGAGTTCGGCCGCCGCGTAGCTGGGCACCCGCTCGAGCACGTGCGCCAAGCCACCATCCTGGTACGCCTCTGCGCCACCGAAGTCCGCGTACTCCCATGGCTGCTCGACCAGGAGGCGAAGGGCCTCCGGTCGCGCGATGAACATCGAGCCGTACGGTGCGAGCGGCGAGATGTCGTCGAGGGGCACCATGATCCCCATCTGTGCGGCAAGCTTCTCGAAGCCCGGCTTGTTGGCCCACCAAGCGCGCCCCATGGTCGGATAGCCGATGTGGACCATCGGCGGATAGACGATCCCGAGACCCGGCTCCTGCTGGAAGAGCGCGAGCACGTTGGCCGCGTAGCCCGGGCTCGCGAGCAGATTGGAGAACTGCTGGTCTTTGAACGCGCGTCCGACGTTGAATCCGTCCTGCGGTGTCTTCTTCGAGTGGAGCTTGACGACGAGATCGTATGCGCCGTCGAGCAGCACATCCTTGCACCCGACGAGGAAGGCGCTCTGATCGCGGCCGTCGTTCGACGCGACCACCCGGACGTCCACTGCTCGGTCGGCGCGCGGCCGGGCGTCGATGATCGCACGGATCTCCGCGGCACGCGCCTCATCCTGAGTGGTGATGACCAGGTCGTACGCGGTGGGGAGCATGTCGACGCGGTCGAGCATCTCGTCGGTCATGTCGACGTAGAAGATGTGCAGGATCGCGACGATTCGCAGCGGGCGAGACGCGTCGAACCCACGATCGCGGTCACCGAGCACATTGTTCAACCCGAGATCGACGTTCAGGTCCTTCGGCGGGACGTTTCGTGCCAGATTCGAGTACATGTACTCGACGGGGTAGCCATACGAGGCCATGTCCTCGGCGATCCATCGACCGATCACGCCGTGCCGATCCAGGTACGGCGGCCAGTGGAAGAACGGACGACGCTTGACGAGCGGGCAGCCCTGGGCGATCAGCAGGTCGGGATTGAAGAGCGCGGGATGGTCCGTCGGGTACGCCGCAGCCGGGAATGCGGCCTCCGAGACGAATCCCGCATCGGCGAACCGCTGCGTGAACGTGACCTCATGGTCGAGCACTGCAGAGTAGTAGTCGTCCATGGTGGGGAGATCCTGCCAATAGTCGCGCCACGCCTCGGACAGGAACATCCTCTTGCGCACCGCGATCCAGAATGACTGCAGATGATCGGGCACCCGGCCTGAACCTGTCGCCGGATTCTTCATCCGCACATTGTCCGTCATGCCCCAGAAATCCAGCTCCTGGGCGGCCATACGATCGAACACCGGCCCATACGGACGCACCGGCCCGAACCACGTGTCGTTGGTGAGCACGACCTCGTCATAGTCGCCGATCGTGTCGCCCAGATGATCGATGCCGGCTTTATGACCCCAGATATCGAAACCCTCGTTCGGGCGCACGAGGATGTCGTCCGTCACCGCTTCCAGTCGCTTCCGCCCCTCCACACTCAGAGCCCCGTTGACGACGGCGAGGATGTGGTCGGCGGTGTCGCGCATCTGCTCGAGGGCGAACACGACGTAGTCCTCGATGGCGCCTCGCCGGTCGAAGACGACATAGATGACCGCGCGCTTGCTCTCCGGCGTCAGTCGTGACGGCTGATCGTTCGCCATCAGAGCATCTCCCCCTCGATCGGTCGCCCTCGTCGCAGAACCTTGCGCAGCGTGTGCATCCCGATGCGGGCGACCGCGACGAACGGGCGCGTGATCGGCGCGATACGGGCGGAGGCCTTCGGATGGTTCAGACGCATGTACATCCGCGTCATCGCCACGATCCCACCTGCTCCCGCCCAACCCGCACGGTGGAGCCACTGGATCTGGTCCAACGGGTATCCGGGCGGAGTGATCGAGAGCTGATCGAGCTTGTACGCCAGGTTGGCGTAAGCGATTCCGGCGTGCTCCTGGTTGAGCACTGTACGGCAGTGGTAACCGAGCTCCCCCATGGCCATCGGCACGAGGCGCTCCTGAACGCGGGCGAGGTCGGCACTGTCGCGCTTGGCGACCGCGTAGTCCTCGTACTTCAACTCGTCCTCGAGCAGGAGCCGCAGCGCCTCCGGCCGTCCGATCCACATCCCGCCCATCGGAGCAAGCGGCGAGGCTCCGTCAAACGGGACCCTGATTCCGAGCCGCTCGCAGATCTCCAGAGCGGGCTCGCGGTAATGGGACCATCCGCGACCGGCCAACGCGTAACCGATGTGCATCATAGGCGGGAACACCGCTCCGAGTCCCGGCTCTTTCTCGAACAGCCCCAACAGGTTCGAGAACTGGCCCGGGCTGGAGATGAGAGTCTCGAGCTGGTATCGGCGGAAGTAGCGGGCGATGTTCGCACCCCGCCTGCGCGGAGCGCGGGAGTGGATCTTGACGACGAGCTCATACCGGTCGGACTCGAGGATGTCACGGCAGCCGATGAAGAACGCGCTCATATCGCGTCCGTGCGCGACAGGAATCGTGCGGATCTCGATGCTCGTGGCTTTCACCAACTCCCGGTCGTCGATCGCGGAGCGGATGAGCGCCGCCTCTTCATCGCCCCCGGTGGTGACGACGAGGTCGAAGACGACAGGGAGCTGCTCGAGCCGGTCGAGGATATGGTCGATCGTGCGCGGATCCGTGCAGTGCGCGAGCACGGCGATCCGTCGATTCGGCGCTGGTGCGTGCTCGATCTCATCGAGGACCTCGAGCATCCCGGCATCCGTGTTCAGCGTCTTCGGCTGCACGTTCTTCGCGAGGTTGCTCCACATCAGGTCGATGGGATACCCATAGCCGGCGATCTCGGCAGCCGTGCGGCGTCCGATCACCGCATGCCTGTCGAGAAACGGCGGATAGTGGAAGAACGGGCGCCGCTTGACAAGAGGGCAGCCATCGGCGAGCAGAAGATCCGCGTTGAACAGCGAGGGGTGCTCGGTCGGATAATCCGCCGATGCGAAGGCGACAGACTCCGTGTATCCGCGATCCTGGAAGTGCTTCGTGAACTCGATCTCGTGTTTGAGCACGGCATCGAAGTAGGACGGCATCTCGGGGAGATCACGCCAGTACTCGATCCACTCCGGCGAGAGGAACATCTCTTTTCGCACCGCGATCCAGAACGACTGGAGATGATAAGGAAGCTCACCCTGGTCGGTGAACTTGTTGAGCGGCTCCCACTCGTGGTCCGTCATTCCCCAGAAGTGCACCTCACGGGCATTCATCTTCTCGAAGACCGGCGAATATGGACGGACCGGGCCGAACCAGGTGTCATTCGTCAGCAGCACTTCATCGAACTCAGCGATGCGATCGCCGATGTGCGCCAGCCCCTCTTTGTGAGCCCAGATATCGAAGCCGACGTTGGGCCGGACGAGGATGTCATCCGTCACGGTCTCGAGCAACGCACGACCAGCATCGTCGAGAGGGCCGTTCACGACGGCGAGGATATGCGCAGCGTCGTCACGCATTCCCTTCAGCGCATACCGGACGAACTCCTCGACCGTGCCGCGACGGTCGTAGACGACGTAGATGACGAGACGACGCCCTCCTTCGGGAAAGGTCGCAGGTTTCTGCCCCGGCGTCGTCATCTGATCCCTCCAGCCCCCGCGAAGAGGGCACAACTCATCGCCACGCCATGAGTGACGTGTCGTCGAACTCGGTAGAGCCTAGTCAGCGTCCCTGTGCGAGCGCCTTGAGCAGGTACTCGCCGTAGCCGCTCTTGCGCAACGGCTCAGCCCGCTCGCGCAGCTCATCGTCGGTGAGGAATCCCATACGCCAGGAGACTTCTTCGGGGCAACCGATCGAGAGTCCTTGCCGCTTCTCGACGGTGCGGATGAAGTCGGTTGCCTCCGCGAGGGAGTCGAATGTCCCGGTGTCGAGCCATGCGGTACCGCGTGTGAGGAGCTGCACCTTCAGCTTTCCGCGATCCAGATACTCCCGGTTGATATCGGTGATCTCCAACTCACCGCGGGGTGAAGGCTTGAGGGCCTTGGCAATCTCGATGACCTCGTTGTCGTAGAAATAGAGGCCGGGCACCGCGTAGTTGCTCTTCGGCTCAGCGGGCTTCTCCTCCAGAGAAACCACCTTCCCCGCGCTGTCGAATTCGACGACACCGTAAGCCGTCGCATCATCGACCCGATAGCCGAACACGACACCGCCGTCGAGTTCCGTGTACTGGCGCAGCTGGGCGCCCATTCCCTGCCCATAGAAGATGTTGTCTCCGAGCACGAGCGCCACGGACTCATCGCCGATGTGCTCCTCGCCCAGGATGAAGGCCTGAGCAAGACCGTCCGGAGAAGGCTGCGTCTTGTAGGTGATGGAGACGCCGAACTTCGAGCCGTCCCCCAACAGGCGCTGGAACGACTCCGCGTCATGTGGAGTCGTGATCATCAGGATGTCGCGGATGCCCGCGAGAATCAGGGTCGACAGCGGATAGTAGATCATCGGCTTGTCGTACACCGGGACCAACTGCTTCGAGACGCCGAGGGTGATCGGGTGCAGCCGGGAGCCAGTGCCGCCGGCGAGAATGATGCCACGCATACACACAGTCTCCCCGATCGGGCTCGCCTGGACAAACGCCCTGAGCGCAGGGAGACCTGCCCGCTACGCTTGAGTGCATGCAGAGACTGCTCGTTACCGGCGGCGCCGGATTCATCGGTTCGAATTTTGTGCACCACGTCATCGAGAACACCGATGCCCATGTCACCGTTCTCGACAAGCTCACCTACGCGGGTAACCGTGCCTCGCTCGAAGGCCTGCCCGCCGATCGGGTTCGTCTCGTCGTCGGCGACATCGCCGACGCGGAACTCGTCGACGATCTGTTCGCCGACGTCGATTCGGTCGTCCACTACGCCGCCGAGTCTCACAACGACAACTCACTCCACGACCCGCGGCCGTTCCTCGACACCAACATCATCGGCACTTACACGCTGCTCGAGGCCGCACGACGCCACGATCGCCGCTTCCACCACATCTCCACCGACGAGGTCTACGGCGACCTCGAGCTCGACGACCCCGAGCGCTTCACCGAGCAGACGCCGTACAACCCGTCTTCGCCGTACTCGTCGACAAAGGCCGGCAGCGATCTGCTCGTCCGGGCGTGGGTGCGTTCGTTCGGTGTGCGAGCGACCATCTCGAACTGCTCGAACAACTACGGTCCCTACCAGCACGTGGAGAAGTTCATCCCCCGTCAGATCACGAATGTGATCCGCGGTATCCGCCCGAAGCTCTACGGTGCAGGTTTGAACGTCCGGGACTGGATCCACGCCGACGACCATTCCTCCGCTGTGCTCACGATCCTCGACAAGGGAAACATCGGCGAGACTTACCTGATCGGCGCGGATGGCGAGAAGGACAACAAGTCCGTCGTCGAACTCATCCTCACCGAGATGGGTCAGCCCGCGGACGCGTACGATCACGTCACCGATCGCGCCGGCCACGACCTGAGGTACGCTATCGACTCGACGAAGCTTCGCACTGAGCTCGGCTGGACTCCGACTTACGGCGACTTCGAATCCGGACTCGCCTCGACCATCGCCTGGTATCGCGACAACGAGGCGTGGTGGGCCCCGTCCAAGGACGCCACCGAGTCCTTCTACGCGTCCAAGGGGCAGTGATGACAGAGTTCGGCAAGGCGCTCACGATCGCGGAAACGGCGATCCCGGGACTACTCATCGCCGAGCTACCGGTTCACGGCGACTCCCGAGGCTGGTTCAAGGAGAACTGGCAGCGCGAAAAGATGATCGCTGCGGGCCTGCCGGACTTCGGCCCCGTGCAGAACAACGTCTCCTTCAACGACGCAATCGGCACGACGCGCGGCATCCATGCCGAGCCCTGGGACAAGTGGGTCTCCGTGGCATCCGGTCGCATCTTCGGCGCGTGGGTGGACCTGCGCGAGGGCCCTTCCTTCGGCGCCGTCTTCACAGCCGAACTCGACCCCTCACGCGCGATCTTCGTGCCTCGTGGCGTCGGCAACTCCTACCAGACCCTCGAAGCCGACACCGCCTACGTGTACCTCGTCAACGACCACTGGTCAGCGGACGCGGAGTACTCGTTCCTCAATCTCGCTGATGAAACGGTTCGAATCGACTGGCCCATCCCGCTGTCCGACGTAGAGATCTCACCGAAGGATCTTGCCAGCCCGCGCCTCGCCGATGTCACACCGATCGCGCCGAAGAAGACCCTCGTCATCGGCGCCAACGGCCAGCTCGGGCGCGCACTCCGTGATCTTCTCGGCGACGCCACGGAGTACGAGTACGTCGACCGCGCGGGGTTGGACCTCTCCGACCCGTCGTTCACCGATACTCGCCGTTGGCGCGACTACGCGACGATCATCAACGCCGCCGCGTACACCGCTGTCGACGCCGCAGAGACTCCGGACGGACGTGCGCTGGCCTGGGCCGCAAATGTGACGGGAATCACAGCGCTCTCGAGAATCGCGAACGAGAACGGCATCACGCTCGTCCACGTGTCAAGCGATTACGTGTTCGATGGTTCGAATCCTGACGAGTACACGGAGGCGGACGAGGTCCGGCCGCTCGGCGTGTACGGTCAGACCAAGGCGGCCGGCGATGCGATCGTGGCTACCGTTCCCCGGCACTACATCATCCGCACATCCTGGGTGATCGGCGAAGGAAAGAACTTCGTCCGGACCATGGCGTCGCTCGCCGAGCGCGGCATCGATCCCCAGGTCGTCGATGACCAGATCGGACGCCTGACGTTCACAACGGAGCTCGCCGGAGCCATCCGTCATCTGCTCACGAGCGAGGCTCCCTTCGGCGTCTACAACGTCACGAACGACGGAGAGGCGCAGTCCTGGGCGGATGTCGCTCGTCTCGTCTTCGAGCTGACGGGCTACGACCCGGCACGCATCACCGGTGTCACGACGGAGGCGTACTTCGCATCCGCCGTTGACCCCGTGGCACCACGTCCGCGTAACAGCCGCTTGAGTATCGCAAAGCTCAAGGCTGCCGGGTACTCTCCACGCGCGGTGCGAGAAGCTCTCGTCGATTACTTGTCCTGATGCAACAGATGGAGCCCCTCGCGCGTCGCGCGAGGGGCTCCATCAGTCTGTTCGGCGGTTCTAGGGGACCGTGATCGACCGGCAGGAGAGGAACGTGTGTCCACCCGCGCCGTTGTTGATCGCGTACACGCACACCTGATGCACTCCGGCTGCCATCGGGATGAACTCGCTGAAACCGTGCGCATTGCCTAGCCCGTACGAAGCGCCGACATCCGGCCGTTGCTTGTCGGCCAGGTAGGCCGCACTCGAGGAGTCCACGTAGATGTGGACCTGGATCGGATCTGTCGTATCGGGGTCGATCGCCCACCCCGCGACCGTGGCACCGCCGGGCGACACGACGACCGCCTCGAAGTTGCCGAATGGCGGGCGCCCGCGGTCTACGATCGGCGCGAAGACCGTCACGGATCGGCAACCGAGGAATGCGTGTCCTCCTGGACCGGTGTTGATCGCGTACACGCAGACGTTGTGCTGCCCCGGCGCGACTTCGATCCGCTCCGCGAATCCGCGGTTGGTTCCCGTTCCCGGGTAGGCTGCAGCGACATCCGGACGAGCCTTGTCCGCGACGTAGGCCTTGCTTGCGGAATCGACGTAGATATGCACGGGGATCGGCTGTGTGGTGTCCGGATCGATCGCCCACCCGCTGACATTCACTGCCCCGGCGCTTGCCGTCGCGCTATCGAAAACGCCGAACGGCACCCGGCCGTTGTCGACGATCGGCGGGGCGACGGTGACGCTCTTGCAGCCGAGAAGAGTATGACCTCCGGCACCGGTATTGATCCCATACGCGCACACATTCGACGTGCCGACAGGAAGGTCCACCTGCTCGGAGAATCCGTGCCGATTTCCGTAACCCGGATGCGACGCTCCGATATCCGGCCGGTCCTTATCCGCGCGAATCGCCTTTCCGTTCGATCCGACGTAGAGATGAACGTCGATCGAGCTGGACGTGTCGGGATCGATCGCCCACCCCGAGACCGTGGCCTTCGCGCCGTCCACCGTCACGGACTCCAGGCTCCCGATCGGCGCGCGATTGAGGTCGACGATGCCGGAGCTCACCGTCACATCCTGACATCCCAGACTTACTGGAGCCCCGGGCCCGACGTTGATCGCATAGACGCAGACCCGACGTGGCCCGGGTGCGGCGTCGACCTTTGCTTCGAACCCGTGATTCGCTCCGTATTGAGGGAAGTGGGGCACAAGATCAGGGCGCGGCTTGTCTGCCGAGAACGCAACGCTTGCGGAGTCGACGTAGACATGGACAGACGTCGGACCGGCGGAGTCGGGGTCGATCGCCCAGCCTTTCACCTGGACTCCACCGTTGACGGCCGTGACACTGTCGATGTATCCGCTGGGAGAACCACTCATCGCCGCGACTTCCTGGCACCCGAGTAGGACATTCGCGCCCGGGCCGGCGTTCATCGCATACACGCAGATGTTCGTTGCGCCTGGTCCCACAGCAGGGACCGTGACATCGAATCCGTGCCTTGAGCCGGTGCCGGGGTATGCGGCGGCTACATCTGGACGCTCCAAGTCCGCGAGGTGCGCTGTGCTTGCGCTCCCGACGTATACGTGTACCGCCAAGGGCTCGGTCGTGTCGCGATCGACGACCCAACCGGCCACCCGGAACTGACCTGGGACAGCCTGGATGGCTTCGATGTTTCCGAACGGGTTGTTCACCGCTGCTTGCGTCGAGCCGAACCAGTCGGTGAAGTAGTTGTAGAAGTTGCGGTTTCCGTAGGCGGAGCACCCATCGCCCGTTCCGTATCCGGCGTTGAGCGCCGCAGCGTTGGGCTGGTAAGGGGTGTAGTAGTAGAGCGCCGAGGTCGCCTTGTTGGCGATGTAGACCGGCGAGCTGCCGCAGTTCGCGTTGGGGTTGTACAGGATGTTCCAGGTCTTGCCCGGCGCGTACCACTGGAACCACTTGCCTTCCATGTAGATCTGCATCTGGCGGGCCGCGCCGTAGATCTGGTGGAAGAAGCCGATGTAATTCGGATCGCAGGGTGCCGTATCAGGGCACCCCTGTCCCAGGGCGATCCGGTACCGCCACGCACTCGGCCACGTGTGGGTGACGAGTCCCTGCTCTTTCTGCAGCATCACGATCAGAACCTGCGGGTTGATGTTGCAGGCCTGCGCGACCCGATAGATGATTCGAGCCGCTGATTCGTTCGCCTGGCCGGAGTATCCGCTGCAGTACGCATCTGCCGGGCGTGTGACCGTGTTCATCGTGAAGTCCTTGATGCACACGATCGGCTCGTTGTTCTCGTCTCTGCCCCCCTGGCACCGAGCCACCTTGCTGTTGAAGAACGCCTGGATCTGCGCTTCGGTCATCGTGCTCTTGTTCGTGAACACGGCGTCACTGATGATGTTGCCGGCGTTGAATCCCACCAGCGTGGTCTTGGCAATCCCGGTCGACACGGGATCGGACATCGCCCGCGATGTCGTAGGAGCGCTCGCAGACATGGAAGCGGAGGCAGCGGTGGCGGGGACCACGGTGCCGAGGACCAGGGCGGAGACAGCGAGGAAACAGGCGAGGAGTCGGGGGAGCCTCATGTTGTTTCGCGAGCGTGGGGCACGTCGAGACATGTGACCAGTGTGACGGAAGTTGCGGGATGATGCCACTGTTACACGCTTTGCGCCACAACTTTTCGGCGTGTCGCCCGTATGCGCAGGTGGCTCTCAGCGATCAGAGGTCTGCATGCAGGCTCCACAGCCTCTCGGCCGAGCTCGACCAGGAGAAAGCCCTGGACCTGTCTGAGGCGAGCACCGCCAGGCGTTCCGCCGCTCCCCCGGCGGCCTCGCCGACTGCGTCCGGGATCCCCTCGGCGGGAACGAGCAGCCCGCCGTCGGCGATGACGTCGCGATGCGAACCGCTGTCCACGGCCACCACCGGGATCCCGAGCGTCATCGCCTCCACCGCACGCCACGGCCAGCCTGCCGTCGTGTCGGCGGCCACATACGCGGATGCACCCGACAGGACAGCGGCACGGTCTTGGATAGAGAGGGCTCCCCGCACATGCACGCGGCGCTCGGGGAGGCCGGATGCCGATGCCACCTCGACGTAACGCGGCTCCGATCCCTCTGCCGCATCGATGACCACGGCGTCGAGACCAGCGGCCACCGCTCCGCGGAAGCCTTCGGCCGTCTCGGAGATGGATCCGGTGAGCACCAGATACTCCTCGGGAAGGGACAGAGCAGCGCGGCGGACGGACTCATCGCCCGTGCGACCGAATCCGAGTGGCGGTGCGCCCGCGATCACACGTATGCGGTCACCGATCTTCGCCAGCTCCGACAGGCGCTCGGCGACCGCGTGTGAGGGCACCACCACCGCGTCGGCGTGCCTCACGGCGCGCCTCAGCATGCCGCGCTGCCAGGCGACGGCACCTCTCGGCAGCGACTCCGGAGCATCCCAGGCGCGCAGATCCCACAGAGTGACGGTGGTCTGATCGTTGTCGTGCACGCGATCGTGTCGCACGAGCGGCGCCATCAGCGTCGGCGAATGGATGAGTCCGCCTCCGATGCCGGGGGCGATTCCGAGCTGCCAGGCTGCGGCGAGTTCGCGGCGCCCCATTCCGAGGGTCCGCACGTCTCCGACCCCCGCCACCGGCACGGCGGCGCCCGCCGGGACGATCGCGTCCACGACGCACCCGGACGGCGCTGTCGCCACCAGACCGGAGGTGAGTCCGACCGCTGCCGCGGCGTGATCGGCATCGACGACGCTCACGAGTTGATCCAGAACAACACGCAGCCGAGCACCCATGTCCACAGGCTATCCTCGGGATGCGTCCCCCCGAGGGAGCGCACCGCCCGTGCCGCGCGAATATCAGCGTTCGCACAGTTTGCGCCGTACATCGCGGCCGCGGTTCATGCTTGAATGCTCGAGTGAGCGATGGTCGACTTCCCGTCCGGCGCCGATGGGTCGGGTGGACCGTCGGCGTTCTGTTGGCCCTGCTCGTGATCGCGGTTGGCTGGGTCGCCATCCGAGGGATCGGCGCGGTCAACGACCTCCAGAAGGTCGCGAAAGGCGGCTCGCAGCTGAAGGCAGCGATCGCGGCCGGCGACCTCGACGGGGCGAAACCCCTCGCCAGGAGCATCGCCCACAACGCGGAGTCCGCGCACGGCCTGACATCCGACCCTGTGTGGCAGGCTTTCGGCGCTCTGCCGTGGATCGGCCCCAACTTCCGAGCCGTCGGCGACATCGCCGAGATCGCCGATGACGTGGCGTCGGACGCTCTGAGCCCCCTCCTCGATGTGGCGGCGGATTTCAATCTGGCGAGCCTCGGCTTCACCGGCGGCGCCATCGACCTCACGCCGTTCGCAGAGATCGCAGCCCCGCTGGGTTCCGCCGACTCGGCGCTCAGCGACGCAGAGCAGAAGACACGTCGCATCGATGCCGACGCGACGCTCCCTCCGCTCGCCGATGCCATCCGCACGATGCGCTCCTCCGTCACCGAAGCAGCAACGGTCGTCGGCTCGCTGCACGGTGCCGCTGTGCTGTTGCCGACGATGCTCGGGGGTGACGGGCCGCGCACCTACGTACTCGCGATGCAGAACAACGCGGAGCTGCGCTCGTCAGGGGGGATCATCGGGTCCATCGCTCTTCTGCGCGCCGAGGGTGGGAGGATCACGCTCGAGACCCAGGCGTCGACGCTCGACTTCCCGCCGCTCGACACCGCCCTGCCGCTGAGCGAGTCCACGACTGCTCTGTTCGAGGATCGACCCGGCCGCTATCTGCAGAACATCACCAGCATCCCCGACTTCCGCGAAGCCGGAGCGGCGATCGCCACCCGCTGGCAGGGTCGTTTCGGCGGAACCGTCGACGGAGTCATCGCCGTCGACGCCATTGTCGCGAAGCATCTGATCGCGGCCACCGGCGATCTCACCTTCGGACCGTTCACGGCGAGCTCGGACAACGTCACCGACATTCTTCTCTCACAGATCTACGCGGCGGTTCCCGATCCTGCGGCGCAGGACCAGATCTTCGCCCAGGCAGCGGGGGCACTGTTCGGCGCCGCTCTCTCCGGTGCCGACCCGCGCGCGCTGCTCGGAGCTCTCGCGGACTCCGCCGAAGAAGGACGCATCCGCATCTGGAGTGCGCACGAGGACGAGGAGACCCTGCTCGCGGACTCCGACCTCGGCGGCACCATTCCCGAGGACACGGATGATGCGACATACGTCGGGGTTCTGATGAACGACACGACCGGCGGGAAGATGGACTACTACACCAGAGCCTCCTTCTCGACGTCTGTGGGGATCTGCCGGGGAGAGCCGACCACGCAGGTGCGGGTGACGTGGACCAACACCGCACCCGCCGACGCCGCCACCTCGCTGCCCGCCTACGTCACGGCCGATGGCTTCTACGGCCTGCCCGCCGGCACGGTACGGACTCTGATCGCCGTGTACGGTCCGGAGGGCGCGACACCTTCCCACATCGACCGCGACGGTGCGGAGGAAGGCGTGCAGACCGCGATGATCGGCGATCGCTCGACCGTTCAGCACGAGGTATCGCTCGCGCCGGGCGAGTCGACGACGATCACGGTCGAGTTCCAGGGAAGCGGCGCGGGACACAGGCTCACCGAGGTGGTGCACACCCCGCTCGTCGACACCCCTGACACGACACGGGAGCCGCTGCGATGCGCTTCGTGACTTTCGCCTCCCGATAGGGTATCGTCGTCTCACTGGGGAATATCTGGTGTCCGTGATCCTGCCGTGGGGGCAGGAAGACACCACGCAGTTGGGCGCAGGGGTGTGTCCAAAGGCGATTCCGCGTGAAATTCTGGGGAGAAATCATGCTGAAGAAACTGGCTGCCATCAGCCTTGCCGCCGGCGCGCTCGTCTTCGTCGCGCCCACCGTGGCCACCGCTGCGCCGACTGCACCTGTCGCGTCGTCCGATTCCTATCCGACGCCTCCGGGCGCGAAGGTCGGCGACCCCATCATCGACATCTGTGAAGCGTCGACGATCGTGTTCGGTCCCGGCTACTTCGTTCCGTCCGAGAACGTCAACGTGTCGGTGTCCGGCTACAACGCCTCGAAGGCGGCGATCTCGGGCAACACCGCCGCCGCTGACGGGAGCCTGACGCTCACGTTCCGTCCGCCGTCCGACGGCGAAGGCTCTTACGCCGTCGCCTTCAACGGCTCGCGCTCGTACACGGCGACCATCACCGTGTCGCACGGACACGACGCGGCGACCAGCTGCGACCACGATCCCGGCGTCGCAGCAGCCGGCTCCGAGCTTCCGCTGACAGGCGGCGGCATCGAACTGGCTCTGACCGGCGGCGACGTGTCGCCGTGGGTCCTCGGCGGCGGAGCAGCAGCTCTCGTTGCCGGCGGAGCCCTCGTCGCGGTGGGAGCCTCGCGCCGCAAGCGCGCCTAGGTTCGGCTGCCGCTTCGCGCGGCGGTCGACTGGACGACGGTGATCCCTCCCCCTCCGATCACCGTCGTCTGGTGCATCCGGTGGAAAGCCGCCGGAAGCCCACGGCTGCTCTCCCTCGGGAGACCAGCCGTGGGCTTTGTCGCGCCTTCACTCCCCCGGAACCAGGTCACTTGCGACTCGGGCTCTTTCCCGACTTCCGCCAGAGGGTCCGGGCGCCTCGCCAGGGACCCGATCACGGCTCGGGCGTCGGCGTCTCCGTCGGCGGGTGGAGCTTCTGCTGGATCATGTCGCGGATGAACCCATAGTCCGGTTGGTGCTCGTCCACGCCCGATTCAGGTGTGAGCTCGATCGTCGTGACCGGCTGCTCCTTCGCCTTGAGCATCAGATCGAAGAACTCCGGCAGCTTGTCGGAGGGAAGGTCGGTGCTGATCAGAGCGGTTCCCGCCGCAGCCACCTCGTTGAAGCGGGTGAGCACGGTCTGCGGGGTGAACTGCGCGAGGATGGCCTCCTGCAGCTCCCGCTGGCGCTTCATCCGGTCCCAGTCGCTGGTGGTGTACCTCGAGCGGGCGTACCACTGCGCGGTGTCGCCGTCCATGTGCTGCTGGCCGGGCTCGATCCATCCGATAGCCCACTCGTTCACATCGCTGCCCGACCACCCCTCGGGCGGTCCGCCCTTGGGCAGCCGCTCCGTGACGTTGATGTCCACCCCGCCCAGCGAGTCCACGAGCTCGGCGAAACCATGCATGTCGACGAACACGTAGTACGGGATCTCGATACCGAGAACGCCCTCTGCGGCGTCCTTCGTCGCCTCGATGCCCGGTTCCGAGCCGTTGGCGACCGCATCGGGGTAGAGTCCCTTGCCCCCGTCCTCCCGGCAGACTTCCGCGGCATTGCGCACGTGGTTCATCCACCCGTTCCAGCCGCAGGTCGACGAGCCATGCCCCTCGAAACCGTTGGGATACAGCTCCTGCATCGGGCTGCCGTCGCTGAACGGTGCATTCGGGAGTTCTCGCGGGATGCCGGTGATCGTCACGGCACCGGTGTCGGCGTTCACCGAGACCACCGAGATGCTGTCGAAGCGCATCGAGTCACGACCGTCACCGCTGTCCGCTCCGAGCAGGAGGATGTTGTAGTAGCCGTCGCTGGGTGCGACGCTCGGCCCGCTCTGACCGAAGATCGAGCCGATCGTGTTGCGCACGGATCCCACTGCTGTGGCCGCGTACGCCGCCCCGCCGCCCACGAGTCCCAGGAGGACCAGCGCGACGACGGGGATCGCGAGCCGTGACGTGGCCGGCAGTTTGACGAGCCGCACCATTCGCAACGTGTCGAAGGTCAGCACCACCCAGAGCACGACGTAGCCGACGAGCAGCACCTGGACGATCGTGAGGACGACGGCGGAGAAGAATCCGCCACCGATCGTGAGCCACAACAGAACGGGACGCGCGAAGAGCGCCAACCCCAACGCGACGATCGCGAGAGCCCAGGACAGGAGCGTGGCACCGAGGCCGAATCTGCCGAGTCGTCGGTTGCCGGCCACGACCTGCGCGGAGCCGGGAACGAGCAGATTGAGGGCGACCAGCCACCACCCGCGCTTGGCCATCACCCCCTGATCGGCGGAATCCGGGTGCCGCAGCGGCCGGGTCTCGATGAGCGGGCGCTGCGATGCGCGCGGGGGCGCAAGGGTCACAGCGAGCCCTTCAGCCGTTCGTTCTTCTCCTCGACCTGCGCCTCGAGGTCACGCGCATACTCCTCGACGCGATCCGCAAGAGCGGCATCCGATGTCCCGAGGATGCGCGCGGCGAGCAGTCCGGCATTGCGGGCGCCTCCGATGGAGACGGTCGCCACGGGTATCCCCGCGGGCATCTGCACGATCGACAGGAGCGAGTCCATGCCGTCGAGGAAGGCGAGAGGCACAGGCACCCCGACTACCGGGAGCGGTGTCATCGAGGCGAGCATCCCCGGAAGATGAGCTGCTCCCCCGGCTCCCGCGATGATGACGCGGATGCCTCGGGCCCGTGCGTCGCGCGCGTAGGACATGAGCTTGTCCGGAGTGCGGTGCGCCGAGACCACCTCGACCTCATGTGGAACACCGAAGTCCGTGAGCGCCTGAGAAGCGTCGCTCATCACGCGCCAGTCGGAGTCGGATCCCATCACGACGCCGACCAGAGGGGCGGCGGAGGAGTGCAGTGGCTCAGTCACCAGATCAGGGTACGGTCTGCCGCTGTGAGATTCCCCGAACGGCACACCTGTCACCCCGCATGTTTCCGCGAGAAGGGACGCGTGTCCCTGTTCAGTCGAAGTGGGCGGCGACGGCGCGCGCGACATAGACCGCATCGTCGAGGTCGACGTCTGCGACGTTCACGTGACCGACCTTGCGTCCGGGCCTCGGAGCCTTCCCGTACGTGTGGATCTTCGCCTGCGGGTGCTCAGCCATCGCCGCACCGAACCGCTCGCCGATGGTTCCTTCGACCGGTCCTCCGAGGATGTTCACCATGACAGACCACGGCGCCCGCGGTGCGGTGCTCCCGAGCGGAAGATCGGCGACCGCCCGCAGGTGCTGTTCGAATTGACCGGTGACGGCCCCGTCCTGGCTCCAGTGCCCGCTGTTGTGCGGACGCATCGCGAGCTCGTTCACGAGGATCCGCTCATCGTCGGTCTCGAACAGCTCGACCGCGAGCATCCCGGTCACCCCGAGTCCCTCGGCGATGGAGCGACCGATACCCTCGGCGACCTCCGCGAGTCGCTCAGTCGCAGCGGGAGCCGGAGCGATGACCTCGGCGCAGACGCCATCACGCTGCACCGTCTCGACCACCGGATACGCGACGATCTCGCCACCTGCGCGACGCGCCACCTGCTGGGCGAGTTCACGCACGAACGGGACGAGCTCCTCGACGAGCAGCGCATCCCCGTCGGCGAGCGACGCCAGCCAGTCCTGCGCCTCCGAGGCCGCACGCACGACGCGCACTCCCTTGCCGTCATATCCGCCGCGCGGCGTCTTCACGACGCCGGCGCCTCCGTGCTCGTCCAGGAAGGCCTGGAGTTCCGACTCGGCGCGCACAGCGGCCCACTCCGGCTGGGGCACCCCGAGCTCCGCGAGGCGCTTGCGCATCACGATCTTGTCCTGGGCGTACTGGAGCGCGTCGGGTCCGGGGTGCACGACGACGCCCCCGTCGACCAGCTGCCGGAGCACATCCTGCGGAACGTGCTCATGATCGAAGGTGACGACATCGACATCGGCCGCGAACGCACGCACGGTCTCCAGATCGCGGTAATCGCCGACTGCCGTGGCTGCGAGCCCGGCGGACATCCCCTCGTCCTCGGCGAGCACTCTCAGCTCGAGTCCGAGCTCGACCGCCGGAGCAATCATCATCCGTGCCAGCTGTCCTCCGCCGATCACGCCCACACGCAGCGCCATGTGCCGCCTCCATTCGTCATTCCCATTCTCGCGCACCGATCGGGACGTGCACGACAGGTTGCGGAGAGGACGAGGCGGTTCAGTCGCCGACGGCCTGCGCGTCGCGATGGGCGAGGATCTGCCCCACCTCGACCTGGTCGGCGAGCGTCTCGTGCACGAGGGTCACGTTGGGGACGTTGGGCAGGCGGAGCGGGGCATCCACGCCGTTCGACAGGACGATGGTTCCCGACCCCCACAGCCGCTGCAGCGGGCCACGGCGCACAGCGATCGTGTACCCGCGCGCATGCGACATCTCATGACGTCGACGTGCGCCTATGCCCTGTCGAGCGATGACCCGCCGCGTCGTGACGGTCGTGGTCCGGGAATACCAGACCACGAACGGCAGCACGACAGCGAAGAGCACCACCGCCCCGGCGGCTGCGAGAAGCATCCAGTCCTCGAAGCCCGCCGGCAGGTTGCCGTAGAAGTAGCCGGTCGCCCCGAACGCCGCGATGAGCACGACGGCCGACCAGAAGAGGCGCCGTGCGTGGCTTCGGAAGCGCGCGATCAGCAGCTCCTCCGAAGGCGTACCGGGCGGCGGCATCAGGGGCCGCCCACCGAGCGTCACAGGCTGGGTCACCCCACCATTGTGCCTGTGATCTGCGACAAAGCCGTCTGTGCGGCGGCGTGTCAGTTTCCGGCCGGCCTCACGTGTACGACGTCCCCGGCTGAGACCGCGTGCTCACGGCCCTCCGCTTCGACGAGAAGGCGGCCTTCCGCGTCGATCGCCGATGCCGTCCCCTCGAGCGTCGCGCCGGCGGGCAACGATACCCGCACACGCTGTCCGAGGGTCGCGCATCGGGCGGAGACGGCACCGTGCAGACCGCTCGCGACCGCGTCCTCGGAAGCGGTCAGCGCGACGAGATACTCGTCGAGCGTCCGAAGGTACACCGACAGCAAGCGGTCCTCGTCCACGTCAGCGCCCAACGCAGCGAAGGATGTCGCGGTAGGCAGCGGGAGCTGTTCCCGCGACATGGCGGTGTTGACCCCTGCGCCGACCACCACAGCGTCCGCTGTCGCCTCTGCCAGGATGCCGCAGATCTTGCGCCCGTCGACGAGCACATCGTTGGGCCACTTCACGGCGACGTCGTGGCCCGGGAGTTGCGTGGTGATCGCCTCCGCCATCGCGGCGCCGGCCGCGAGCGGAATCCATCCACGCGCCGCAGATTCCGTCGGGAGTGTCCGCAAGAGCACCGAGACGGCGAGCGCCGATCCGGCCGGAGCGATCCAGGTGCGATCGAGACGGCCGCGTCCGGCTCGCTGATCGCGGGTCACCAGAGTCGACAGGTGCGGCCACTCCTCGACCTCAGCCGCATGCGCTCGGAGGTCGGCATTCGTCGAGCCGGTGTGCTCGACCGCCACGAAGCGGGGAACGATCGCACTCGACATCGGGAACCGCATGCTCAGGCGTCCTCGTCGTCGGCTTCTTCGTCGTCATCGTCCTCGTCGTCCCGGACGCTCCCGACTTCGCGGGCATGCCAGTCGTCCCACTCCTGCATGAGGCGTTCGACCGCGGCATGGAACTTCGCCGTCGCCACGCCCTGCGTGGTGTCGCCGAAGTAGTGCTGCACCCACATCTGCAGTCGGGCGATCGCGGCGTCATCCGCCCGTACCCGTTCGACCTCCGCAACGACATCGCCGGCCCCCTCGACGGTGAGCCACTCGCAATCCGCCAGGTAGCCCTGCATATCGATCGAGGCCTGGTCGTCGACCGGTCTGGTGATCATGAGCGGCTTCCCCGCGGCGAGCCGGTCATAGACCATGGCGGAGATGTCGACGATGGCGACGTCCGCCGCCGAGAGCTGCCAGCCGAGCTCCGGGGCGGAGTCGTAGACGTGGTGGGCAGATGCATCCGCGGCGTTCGCCGCCTCGATCGCTGACACGATGCGCCGATGCGCTGCACCGTACTCCTCATCGACGACACCGCTTCGGGGGTGGGGCCGGTAGATCACGCGGTGAGCGCCGGTCGCCAGCAGACGGGTGACGAGAGTCTCGCCGTGCGAAGCGATGGAGCCGTAGTGCGCGCTGGGACGATCGCCCTCCCACGTGGGCGCATACAGCACGACGGTCCGCTCGTCCGGCGTATACGGAAGAGTCCCGGAGTAGTGGTCCGCCTGCGGACGACCGATCTCGATAGTGCGACGGTCGACGTCGTAGTCCCACAGTGTGCGGGAGAGCCGGTCTCGCGCCGCCTGCCCGGCGACGAAGGCGTAGTCGTAGGCCTTGTACTGGTTCGTCGTCATGTACATCTTGTCGGACTCGCCGTGGTTGATGAACACATGCCAGCGCCGCCCGTAGCGGAACATCTGGAAGTTGCGGGTGTTCTGGTTCACGTAGAGCACCACACGGATGTCCTGCGTCGCGATGAAGCGCTCCAGATCGCGCACGGTCGGCACGAAGGCCACCGGCGGCGAGTCCTCTTCGAGCAGCTTCTCGGCCCCGGTCGCCTGCCGGGCGAGCACGACGACGGGCCAACGCTTCGAGAGCTCCTCGAGCGGCCGGTACCACTGGCGCATCTGGTACATGTTCACGGCGCCGTCGGCGAAGTAGACCGCCACCTTGAAGCGATCGGCGGGAAGCGGCTCCCGCTCCGCGAGGTGGCGTCGCACGCGTTGCACCGCAGAGCGGGATGTGAGCGCCCGCTTCAGCAGTCGGTATGCCTTCTTCGCGTCAGACAGTGCACCCATCCCTCCAGGATAGTTCGTCCTGTTCGCCTCCGCCGGACGCGCACGGGTCACCGAAGGGACCGCGGAACGAGGCGCCCGGCCCTCATCAGGGAACCTCCGTGGGTGTCGTGCCATGATCGTCATGTGCCCGCAGCCGAGATCCCCGCCCCCCTGTCCGGGGTGTCCTTCGTGATGCCGGTGCTGAACGAACGCGCATACCTCGAGCATGCGGTCGCATCGGTGCTCGCACAGGACGTCGATGCGCCGACCGAGCTCGTGCTCGCGCTGGGACCTTCGACGGACGGCACGACCGAGATCGCGCGGCGGCTCGCCGACGCAGACGACCGGATCCGGTTGGTCGACAACCCCGCCGCCCACATCCCGGTGGGGTTGAACGCGGCGATCCGCGCGAGCCGCTACGACATCATCGTGCGCGTCGACGCGCACTCCGAGCTGTCCTCCGGCTACGCCGCCCGCGCGATGGAGACCCTGGAGCGCACGGGGTCGGCGAACGTCGGCGGGGTGATGCACGCCGAAGGGCGCACCCCGTTCCAGAAGGCGGTCGCGCGGCTCTACAACTCGCCGGTCGGACTCGGCGGCGGCGCCTACCACGGCAGCGCGCAGGAGGGCGAGGCGGAGTCGGCCTACCTGGGCGTGATGCGACGCGACGTGCTCGACGAGGTCGGACTGTTCGACGAGACGATCCGACGGGGAGAGGACTGGGAACTGAACCTGAGGATCCGTCAGGCCGGGCACCGCGTGTGGTTCGACCCCACGCTCTCCGTGACCTACTGGCCTCGGGAGAGCTGGTCGCGTCTGGCTCGGCAGTTCCGGGCGACCGGCGCCTGGCGGGGCGAGCTCGTGCGCCGGTTCGGCCGGAGCAACGGAATCCGCTACTTCGCTCCGCCCGCGCTCGTCGTGGTCGTCGCCCTCGCCATCGTGGTCGGGGTGCTGCAGGTGGCCGGAGTTCTCACCGGAGCAGTGTCCCTGGTCGCGTCGATCCTCCTCTACGGGCCGCTCGCGCTGTACCTTCTTCTCGTCCTCGGAGTCGCACTCGCACCGGGCGGCGGCGGGGTGCGCCAAAGACTGTGGACGATCCTGGTGCTGCCCACGATGCACATCTCCTGGGGACTGGGCTTCCTCGGCGGAGTGCTGCGCGGCGCCCGTGACACCGTCGATGCGTCTCGACTCGGCACTCGCAACACGCCGCTCCCCTGACGGAGCCAGGTTTCGGGGTCAGCGCGTGACGAACCCCAGGTCGAGGATCCGGTCGACCACGCGCTGGGCGGCGTGACCGTCGTCCCGGGAGTTGAACTGCGTGCGCCAGGCGGAGTATCGCTCCGCGTAGGCGGCCTCGTGCTCCGAGTCGGCGAGAGCGGCGATGAGCTCTGCCTGAGAGCGCACGAGCGGTCCCGGCGCCCTCTCTGCGAGATCGAAGTAGAAGCCGCGCAGCTGTCCGCGGTAGTGATCGATGTCGGGAACCAGGAAGTACATGGGCTTTCCGGTCACGCTGAAGTCGAACATGACCGAGGAGTAGTCGGTGATCAGGGCGTCGGCGGCGAGCAGCAGCCGTGCGGTCTCGGGGTATCCGGTCACGTCGATCACCCGTGCCCCTGCGCGGTCCCGCCCCTGCTCCAAGGTGCGCGAGTGCCCGCGGACGAGAACCACGGCGTCGGCCTCACGTGCCAGCACCTCGGCATCGACGAAGTCGACCATCTCCGCGCGGTCGTCCCTCCAGGTCGGCGCGTAGAGGAGGACGCGCTCGTCCGCTCCGATGCCCAACGACACGCGCACCGCAACGGCATCACCGGTGACCAGCGCGTCGTTCCGCGGGTACCCTTCGACCCAGATCGGGCGCCCGAAGAAGGCGTAGGCCTTGCGGAGGATGCGTTCCGAGTAGGTGTTCTGGGCAAGCAGAACGTCCCAGCGCCGCGACTCCCTCACGACGGCCGCCATGCGCCGAGGATCGAAGCCGGGACGGTGCAGGGCCAGCCGCTTGAGCGGAGTGCCGTGCCACGTCTGGAGCACCTTCTGCCCGGGTTTGCGTGCAAAGCGTCGCCGCAGCCAGTCGTTCACCACCAGGAGCCGAGCGGCCCCGCGTGCGTGCCACCACTGCGGGCTGCCCTCGACGACGGCGATCGCCCCTTCCGGCACCTCGACGGAGAGGTCGACGACGCTCCAGTACCGCCGCACCTCGGGCGCACGCGCTGCGAGCTCGCGATCGATGGCCCGCGGGTTGCAGCCCACACTCCGGCCGTAGAAGCTCTCGAAGAACACCGCGTTCTCGGTGCCGCCCGTCTGGGCGACGTAGCGCTCCTCCAGAGTCGAACGCCCCTCGACGGTCTCGTAGACCGGGTCGATCGGGGCAGCGATACGGACGGCGCCGCCGTTCACCGCGACACGGACTCCTGTGAGCACAGTGGACGGGAGACGGAGCTCAGCGAGATCGACGTCGGGGATGCGCAGTTCATACGATCCGTTCGGCAGCGGGAGCGAGGGTCCGCCCCAGCGGGATGCCTGCAACGGGAGAGTCGCCTTCCACGTTCCCCCCTCACCGGAGAGGACGGCATCGACCTGCGCTCGCGGACCCACCAGCTCAGCCGCTTCCGGTCGCTGACCGGTCCCTTCGATGATCAGGGCCTCCGCCGCGTCATCGATGCGGGCCGTTGTCATGCTGCTCCCTTCGGCGCGGGTATCCCCCGCGCGCGGATGACCTGATACACACGCTCGGTGTTCCGCCCGTCCCGATATGCGTGCATCTCCGCGCTGAGCGTAGCGGAACGCGCGGACGCCGCGTCACGCGCGTCATCATCGCCGAGCAGCGCGCCGAGCTGCACCAGCAGCTGCGTCCAGTCGGAGGATGCATCGGAGCCCGCGACGTCCTCGAATCGGCCGTAGAAGCCGCGGGTGCGGCCGTACTCCTCCGCGTCCGGAGCCAGGAAGAGGACGGGCATGCGCAGGAGCCCGACGTCGTAGGCGAGCGAGGAGTAGTCGGTGATGAGCGCGTCGAACGCGGGCAGCACAGGGGTCACGTCAGCCAGCAGAGCGGAGCCCAGCGCGCGCACCCGCGTGCTCGGAAGCGGCGGCGCATACCCGCCCTCGCCCAACGGATGGGAGCGCACGAAGAGCACCGCATCGTGTTCCTCGAGAACTCGCAGGATGCGGATCCACTCCTCGCCGGTGGGGACCGCGGGGTCGGCGGCCCCGTCGCGCCAGGTCGGCGCGTACAGGACGATGCGCGAGGTGTCGGAGACGTCGCCTGCGACTCGACGGAGCAGTGCGGAGGCGCTCGACCGCACGTGGTCGGCCGATCCCGCCGAGAGCACGTCGACACGCGGCTCCCCCGTCACGACCACACGGTCATCACCGAGACCGAACGCGGACTCCAGGCGTCCTCTCGCCCGATGCGAAGCCGCGGGGAGCACCCGGATGCGCTGGGCTGCCGCCCGGTACAGGACGCCGACCGCACGACGCAGCAGCGCCGCCCCGGGAACGGCAGGGACCTCTGTCGTGGCCGGTGAGTCCAGTCCGATCCGCTTCAGCGGAATCCCATGCCAGAGCTGCACGACGAACCCGCCGCCGTTCGCATAGCGGTTCACGTCGCCCAGCCCATGAGTCACGACGAGCACACCGGCCCTCGCGGTCGTCCACCATCCGCGCAGGCTGTTCTTGCGGACGAAGCGGATGCCGAGTGCCGCGGCGTCTCGGTCCTCGCGCTCCGAGGACGTGAGCCACACCGTGTCGTGACCGAGCCGAGCCGCGTGGCGCTGCAGCGCGAGGGCGCCGTCGCCGACACCGGCGCCGCAGCCGAAGACCCAGCGGCGTCCGCGCGGCAGCACGAGCGTGCCGATGCGTCCGACGGCATACAGCGGGATCCGGAGCAGCTTGGCCGCGTTGCCGGTGCCGAAAGAGAAGGACGCCACTCCGCGAGCCTATCGCGGGGTGGCGTCCTTCTCTGTGCGCGAGGCGCGCTCAGCCGGCGAGTTCGCCGAGCTTCACGTCGACCTGGTAGTCCTTGCCGCCGCGCACGTACGTGACCTTGGCATCGCTGCCGGCCGCGGCCGCACGCACCTGGGCGGTGAGATCGCTCGCACTGGTGATCGGGACGCCGTTGAACTCGGTGACGACATCACCCTCCTTGATGCCGGCAGCCGCCGCTGCGCCGCCCTCGTTCGCCTTGGCGATGTAGGCCCCGGAGACGGTCGCTCCCTGCACGCTCGAGGCGTCCTGCACGGAGGCGCCCAGCAGACCGTGCGTCGCGACCCCGTCGGCGATGATCTCGTCAGAGACGCGCTTGGCGACGTTCGACGGGATGGCGAATCCGATGCCGATCGAGCCCGACTCCTCGGAGCTTCCCGAACTCGCGATCGCCACGTTGATGCCGATCAGCTCGCCCTTGCTGTTCACCAGAGCGCCGCCGGAGTTGCCGTGGTTGATCGCCGCGTCCGTCTGGATCACGGCGATCGAGATGGAATCGGAGGTCTGCGGCGCACCGCTGCCGGGGATGTCGAACTGGAAGGGTCCCTGGCCCTGCCCCTGGTCGGGCGTCTGCTGCTGATCCGGGGCATCCTGCGACGAGGAGTCGGGCAGCGCGGACGAGGCGATCTGGATGCTCCGGTTCAGGGCGCTGACGATGCCGGTCGTGACGGAGTTGGCGAGTCCCAGCGGCGCACCCAGCGCGACAGCCGTGTCTCCGACATTGAGCTTGGAGGAATCGGCGAACTCCATCGGAGTGAGCCCCTTGGCGTCCTTCAACTTGATCACGGCGAGGTCGTAGATCGGGTCGGTGCCGACCACAGTCGCCTCGAAGATGCGCCCGTCCGATGTGGTGACGCGGATCGTCGGATCGGCGACTGCGCCGCCCAGGGTGACGACGTGCGTGTTGGTGAGTACATAGCCGTCGTCGCTGATGATGACGCCTGATCCGCTGCCCGCCTGGTTGGAGCCGGCGACCTCGATGGTCACGACGGAGGGCAGGGCGGCCGTGGCGACGGCGGTGGTCTCGTTGACGGACCCGGGGTTGTTCACCGTCACGGTCTGCGGTCCGGTGGCTGTGCCCGAGGACGGGCGGTCCTGGATGCCGTTGAGCAGCGCACCACCACCGAAACCGGCGACGCCACCGACCAGCGCGGCCGCCACGATGAAGGCGGCGAACTTGGCGCCGCCACGTGGCTTCTGCTCCTTGGTCTTCGTCCCGTCACCGAGGCCGCTGTGCAGCGCGCCACCGTCGAGGGGCTGAGTGGGCTGTGTGAATGCCGTTGCCGTCGGGAGGCCGAAGGCGGCTCCCTGCGCGCTGGCCGTTCCTGGCGCGCCGGCGGTCGGTGCCGCGTAGCCGCTCGCGACCGGGGCGATGACCGGTGCCGCCGGGGCCTGCGAAGCGAAGGACGACGGGATCTCATGGCCGTGCGCCTGCACGGCAGCAGCCGGAGCGTCAGGCGTCGAGTCGACAGGTGTCGGAGCGACAGGTGTCGGCGCGACGGCAGGCGCGGTCGAGTCAGCGGCGGCTTCCGTCGCCGGCTGAGCGGCGACCTGTGCGGCCTCGGTGGACGGCACGGCGTCGTTCGACGCGGGTACCGACTGGTCCTGGGGGTTGTCTTCGTTCATGGTGTGTGCTCCTTCGACGACCATTTCAGAATGACGCCTGTATCTGTGCGTTCCTTATGTCGAGGATGAGTTTCAGCTATGGCCTTAGCCTGTTCTTCATGAGTGTCATTCCCGGCGCATGGCGGCGCACGGCAGCAGGTGCAGGTCTGCTCGCTGCGGACGGTACCGTCGCGCCCACCATCTTCGCAGAGATGTCGGCGGCAGCGGCCAGAACCGGTGCCATCAATCTGGGCCAGGGCTTCCCCGACGAGGACGGCCCGTCCGAGGTTCTGGAGGCCGCACGAGCGGCCATCGCGAACGGAGCCAATCAGTATCCGCCCGGGCGTGGCATCCCCGACCTCCTCGAAGCCATCAGCGAGCATCAGCATCGCTTCTACGGACTCACGGTCGATCCGGCCACCGAGGTGATCGTGACGGCGGGCGCGACCGAGGCACTCACCGCGACCCTCCTGGCACTCATCGACGGGCCGGAGGACGAGGTCGTCGTGTTCGAGCCCTACTACGACTCGTACGCCGCAGCCGTGGCGCTCGCGGGCGCCGTCCTCCGCACGGTGCCGCTGCGCGCTCCGGAGTTCCAGCCCGACCTCGAGCGGCTCGCGGCGACCGTGAACGACCGCACCAGGATCATCCTCGTCAACGATCCGCACAACCCGACCGGCACGGTCTTCGGACGTGACGTGCTCGAGGAGGTGGTTCGGCTCGCGGAGAAGCACGATGCGATCATCGTCACGGACGAGGTGTACGAGCATCTGGCTTTCCATGCGCCGCACACGCCGATCGCGACACTCCCCGGAGCCGCCGACCGCACGCTCACAATCTCGTCCGCCGGGAAGACCTTCTCCGCGACGGGGTGGAAGATCGGGTGGGTGCACGGGCCCGCCGCCCTCATCACCGCCGTGCTGACCGTGAAGCAGTACCTGACGTACGTGAACGGCTCCGCCTTCCAACCTGCCGTCGCGGTGGGGCTGCGCCTGGACGACGCGTACTTCGCGGACTCCGCGGCCCTTCTCGCGCGCAAGCACGGGATCCTCGGCGACGGTCTGCGTGAAGCGGGCTTCACCGTTCATGCCCCGCAGGGCGGCTACTTCACCGTCGCTGACTCGACCGCACTGGGCGGGACGGACGCTGCAGCATTCTGCCGCGCCCTGCCGGACCGCGCCGGTGTCGTGGCGATCCCGCTCACCGCGTTCGTCTCCCCGGCACGCAGGAGCGAGTACTCCGGTCTGGTGCGATTCGCCGCCTGCAAGCGCATCGAGGTGCTCGAGGAGGCAGCGACCCGCCTCGCCGGGCTGTCCAGCCGCTAGTCCCGCACGGGCTCGACGACATACCGACGTGCCCGCAGCGAGGGGTTGGTCACGCGGACGCGCTCGATCACATCCCGCTCCACGGCAGCGACCGCCATCCCGGGACCGGTGCCCACTCCGGCGAGGACGACACCCTGCGGGTCGACGATCTGCGAGTGTCCGACCCCGATCGGCGTCGGATGGTCGGCGGCGACCACGTACACGGTGTTCTCGATCGCGCGCGCCGCGAGCAACGTCGTCCAGTGGTGCTCCTTGAGCGGACCCCTGACCCACTCCGCCGGCACGACCAGGACGTCGGCCTCCGCGTCGACCAGAGAGCGGGCCACTTCCGGGAATCGAAGGTCGTAACAGGTCATGAGCCCGAACCGCAGACCGCCCAGGTCGAAGGTCGCGGCGTCTCCCACCTCCCCGGGCTCGACCCAGTCGGACTCCGTCTGCCCGAAGGCGTCGTAGAGATGCTGCTTGCGGTACACCGCCTGGATGCCGTCGCCACGCACCGCGACGACGGTGTTCCGGACCCGCCGCTCGTCGGATGCCCGCTCGGCGAGGCCGGCGACGATGACGACTGCGTACTCCCCCGCCAACGCCGTGAGCATCGAGACGAACTCCCCGTCGAGGCCCTCCGCGTTCGCCGCGAGGCTCTCGTCCATCGGGTCGACGAAGTAGCTGGAGTACTCCGGGAACACGATCAGCTTCGCGCCGCGCGCAGCCGCGGCTGACGTCAGCTCGGCGATCCGCTCGCGGTTGTCGGCTCGGGATGCGGTCGGTGCGAACTGGCACACGGCGACGGGGACGGCTGCGGTGTCGGACATGCCTCCATCCTCTCGCATCGACACGCCCGGGGTGCCACCGAGGAGGGCTCTCGATTCGCCCGCGCCCGGAATCCGTGATAAGTTACTTCTTGTGCCGCGGGGTGGAGCAGTTCGGTAGCTCGCCGGGCTCATAACCCGGAGGTCGCAGGTTCAAATCCTGTCCCCGCAACAAGTAAGGCCCCGAGATCATCGCGATCTCGGGGCCTTTTCCTTTGGGATCGCGCACGACTCGACAGATTCGTTCGACAGTTATGCCACGATCCGCTCACGATAAGGGTGGACAGCCGCGAAGTGCAGCTCCGTGAGAGCAGCAGGCTCTTCCGATACGTGATGTTCCCGATCCAACGCATCGTGCAGATCGAGGGTCATCTTCACCGCCTGCGTCATTGAGGCACCGAGCGCCGCATACTCCATCGCGAACAGTGCGGCGTACTCGCTTCGGCACTAGAGATCAAAGCGGCAGTTCGGATCCTCGCAGCAAGCGAGCGGGCGGCCTTCCCCAGGAAAGGTTGGTGCGGACAAGCTGGATCACGTCGAACCACTCAGCCCTGTCTCGACGCAGACCTGCCACGAAGTTCCGCTCCCCGAAGTCACCTCCCATCGCTACCTCAGTTCACTGGAAGGGGCGGATGGCCCTCGCATAGGCGGACAGTTCTACTTCGTTCATGCTCTGGACCGCTCACGCGGCGTCGTCTTCGGACGGTTGCCCGAAGAGGTCTTGGATAAGCGAGCCATCACCGATGACCTCGCGCTGCTACTGGATGTAGGACTGCTTCGTGATCGAAACATCAGCACGGCCGAGGTGGTCCAGCGCTGCTTCTTCATCCACTGCCCCGGCAAGTCCTGTCGCCAAGGTTCGATGGAACGCATGAGGCGCCTTTCGCCCGCAGGATCAACATCCGCACCCTCGCGCCCTACCGCGCTCAGTCCACCCTCCACGCGTGGGTGTTCACCGAGGAAGACCTTCAGATCTTCCGTGACGAGCTGCAGAAGCGCTCGCTCCGCATCGCGTCGGAATGCTCGACGCTCGCGTGTACGAAACTAGCCATGCTGGTCAAGCGGCGGGCTACGTGACGAACGCGCACCCGGATAGGCCGGATGCGCGTTCGCCGTGTGTCAGTTCGCGTCTGTCCTAATCGATCGTCATGTCGAACACCGCGTAGCCAGCGCCGTAGAGGCAGTCGTTGACGACGATGTCCGATACATCGAACGGACGCGTGTCGCGCTTCATATCGGCATCGAACTGCTCCGCGGAGTAGCCAGACTTGACCGCCCCTGCAGCGACGACGCAGTCGACGGCGACGACTCGCTGGTCCAGGACAACCTCGGGGTTGGACACTTGAATCTTGTACAGGGCTTCCACCGTGGCGGACTTGGTGGAGCAGTCGACGACCGCTGCGTCCAATGCGTCCGCGTCCTTGACATCGGTGTAGGGAAGCTCGACGTAGAGCCCTGTCACCGTCTTGCGGAACGACGGCGTGAACCCGGCGTCGCGGATGCAGCTCTCGTAGATGACGTGGGCTCTCTCGTAATCCGACGTCGAGAGGCTTCCCACTTCGGCCGCCGTCTCGAGCATCTCGTAAGCGGGCGAATCGGCGTCCGTCGCCTGCAGCGCGGAGTCGTACAGCGCCGGGAGACCCCCCTCGTACGCCTCTGGCTGAGCGTCCTGAGAGGGTACCTGGACGTTCTGGGACTCGTTCGCAGACGCGGCGGCGATTCCACCTCCGAGAGCGACGCTCAAAGTGAGGACGCCGGCGGCTGCGAGGGTCGCGGTCTTGTGGTGTGCGAGTAGCTTTCTCATGCTCATGTCCTAACCGATCGCCTTGCAGTACCAGCCCGAGTCTGAGTACGTGCCGGTCGCGCGCAACTCCGCGTAACTGTTCGGGCCGATAGCGGTCAATGACTTCTCCCCGTAGGCGACAGTGGTGCCGATCTGTACCTTCGCGCGCGAGGTGAGCACCGGGGACGACCCTGTGCACGTGTACGTGTACACCCGAATGATGTACGGCGATGCAGTCGGAACGAATCTCGCGCCGGTGCAGTAGGTGTTCGTATCGCAGCCGGACGGGGGTGCGGCGAAAGCCGCGGAGGCACCCAACACGGATGCCGACCCTCCCAACATCACGATAAATGCCAGCAAGAGGCCCGTTCCGAGCCTCTTCTTACTTGAATTTCTCACAGTGAGAAATTCCCCTCTTCACTGTCCAGAGACGTGAATCTTCTGGAATTGTCAGCCTCGTTGCCGACAAGTTCGGGCCACGTTACGCCCGATGAGGAAGAAGAGTAACCACTTCCAATAACCGGTCAGACTATTAGCGCAGGAAACGAAATGTTTACGACAGTCGTCAACGCGATACCTAAGAGCCCGGTCCCACTAAGCGCAATGGCCGCTCCGGCCATGAGCGGTCGAACCCTGTGCCTGGCGGCGACGATTCCAAGAACTAGCGCAACGATGTTGAGGAGTACGACGATGCTTGTCGCGACGATGCTGAATATGTAGACGTTCAGCGGGTTCAGCGCTACATCTGTACTCATCGCCCTCGCCGCGAGAGGGATCGCGTAGGCATTGACCCAGCCCACGACGACAGCGATGAGAGCCAGGACGACGCCGACCTTTGCAGCAGTACTGAACCTGGGTGCGGCCGCTGGCAGAGACCCCGAACGGACTTCGTTATCTGCGGAAGGCGTGATCATCTGCACAGCATAGCTTCGATCGGGAGGTGATGGACAGGGAGTGGGCGCTACGACCGCGAACCCCGATATGAGCCGTGTCCCCCAAAGAGGGGACATCGGATCTAGACGCGAAAGGTTATGCTTCGACCAACACCTAGTGGGCGAGGAAGCCACACCGGGGTAATACAGTGCAGCCAATTACTTGCACGGTTTGAGTGAAGAGACTAATTAGGTCGTCGAGTGAATCCAATTATTAATGCGATTCAACGGCCGTCTAAGCGCTATGGGCACTTTTCGGACCTGCGCGCGGGTCTCACGCTGGTTATGAACTCTGACATCGTGCGCCGATCAGATGACGAAAAGCGAAGGCTTCAGGATCTCCTGTGCGGGCGGGCCGCGGCCGCCAGCCAGGAGGATGCTGCTCGCCTCGAGGTGTTGCAGAACGGCGCGCGCCATGAGCATGATCTCGGCTTCAGCCCAGGCTCCGCGACAGATGACCGCCCGATGCCATCTGAATCCTTCACAGCGGCAACCGCGCGATGGTATAAGACATCCTGGCGCCGGCGACTAGCGGCCGCGGGGCTGTCAGTCGGGACTCTCTGCGTGGGCGTGGGCTGGGGGGCTGCACGACTCGCGCCAGCGGAACCGATCGCAGCTTTCCTGCCACCCGACGTTACAAGATACGACTCCGAATGGATCGTCTATTTCGGGGAGAGCGATGGACTGCGTATCTGGACGGCAAGGCTCCAGGACGAGTCTCAAGACTGCCTCATCGCAATCACCCCCAATGGGGCGGGAACTGCTCACTGCATGACAGACGGCAGCGGCGTTGCCACGGTTGACCCACCCCCTCGAAGCGATGGATCTTCGCTTCGAGTGTCCGTCGACTTCTCCTCGCACGAACGTGCACATCGACTGCACGCTGCCTAACGCCGAGGTCAGCGCTAACCCTAGAAAAGCGGGTGCCATTAGCTGACCCATCGGCAGCTCCTCCAACCACGAGTTTTTCACGACCCCGCCGAGCGACGGGTGGGCAAGACCACTCACGGATCGCCATGTGCTGGCGACGTACTCGCCGGAGGCCACGATCCAGTCGGGACCCGCGGCAACGGTGCACGCAGCGACGTCACCGAACCTGAGCGGTTGGCACATGACCGCAGGGCTACGGGCATGAATCATCTCGCATTCAAGGCAGGCACCACCGCCGCCGTAAAACCGATCATGTCGACGGCCGCGGCACACGGATGGCGACCGCTATTCTCGCAGGTTCAAATCCTGTCCCCGCAACAAGTAAGGCCCCGAGATCATTGCGATCTCGGGGCCTTTTCCTTCGGATCGGCCGATCGCCATAGCCCAGCCCTGCACTTCCCTGTCGCGCGCCGAGCCGGCGAGTTCCCGGCGGACGGGCGCCGGTTCGCTCAGCGTACGACCGCAGTCGGTGCAACGAGCGCCGCGACCACCTCCTGGCTGATCGAGCCGAGCAGGAAACGCGCGACCGCACCACGACCGTGCGACCCGACCACCGTCATGGTGGCCGCGGATGCCAACCGATTGATGACCACCGACGGATAACCGCGTTCCACCCGAGATCGCAGTTCCAGATCAGGGTACGACTGTCGCAGCCCCGCCACCGCGAGCGCGAGCGCCTCTTCCGAGAGCGCCTGCATCGAGGTCAGGTACTGATCCGGGTATGTCTTCTGTCCTCGCGGGAGCGCTACAGGGGTCCACACCGTAACGGGGATGAGCGGCTCTCCGAGCCGATCGGCTTCCGCCGCGGCGAAGGCGACCGCAGCCTCCGACGTCGGCGACCCATCGACGCCGACGACGACCCCTCGTCGCCCCTCGGTCGAGACATCGGGGATCACGACAACCGGGCAGGCGGCACCGGCGACGATGCGCTGTCCGTGGACCCCGCGCCGGGGGCTGTCACGGTCATCACTGCGGTAGTCGCTGCCGATCACGAGAAGTGCGGCTTCGGAAGTCATCGAGACCAGCTGCCGGACCGGGTCCCCCCGGAGCACCGCCACATCCACGGTCAACCCGTCAGCCTCCAGACTCCGCGCGTGCGCTTGGAGGAGGTCATCGGCCGAGGCGATCGCCGCTTCCACGACAGCACCCTCGCCGACCGCACCGACCGCCCCACCGACGACATAGACCAGCAGCAGTGACGCCCCGCGGGACCGCGCGCGTCCCGCAGCCCATTCCAGCGCTCGTCGACTCGCCGCCGTATCCAGCACTCCTACAACGATTCGCTCGACCACGGATAACTCCCTTGTTCGACTCCACCCTCGCACGACGGGACGGTTCAGCGCGAGCGCCACCGGTGGTGCACGCGCCAGACGCCCCCGGCCGGACATGCAGATGGGCGCCCCCGAGGGGAGCGCCCATCTGCATCATCGCCGCAGGTCAGTTGCCCGCGGAGTCCAGCTCGATCAGCTTCTGGACCGCGGCGGTGAGGCGCTCGTCGGCCTCGGCGAACTTCGCGAGGTCACCCGCCTTGAGCGCGGTCTCACGGTCGACCAGGGCCGCCTGAGCGGCCGCCAGTGCGTCCGCCTGGGCATCCGTCGGCTGGGCGGGCTCAGTCGGCACCTCGCCGGTGTCGGGAACCTCGGCGTTGGGATCGGGTTCGACCGTGTCGTCGCCACCGGTCGCACCGGAATCACCGCCGAACAGCGTGTCGAGTGCCTCGGTGAGGGTGTTCTCGAAGGCGACGCGGTCACCGAACGCCACGAGCACCTTCTGCAGTCGCGGCAGCTGGGTTCCCTCGGACGACTGCACGTAGACGGGCTGCACGTAGAGCAGACCGCCACCGACGGGCAGCGTCAGCAGGTTGCCGTAGATGACCTCGGATTCTCCCTGCTGGAGCAGGTTGAGCTGAGGCACCACCGACGTGTCGGAGTTGTACGTGTTCTGCACCTGGCCGGGACCGGGCACCGTGGTGTCGGTGTCGATCTCGAGCATGCGCAGCTGGCCGTAGCCCTCCGCCTTCACGCCCTTCTCCGAACCGGCGTCCGAATCCACGGCGAGGTAGCCCATGAGCACGTCACGGCTTCCTCCCGCGCCCTGCGAGTTCGGGATGAACGTCGAGAACATCGAGAACCTCGGAGAGTCCTGTCCCGGCATCTGCATCGTCAGGTAGTACGGCGGCTGCAGCATCGACTCGCTGCGCGGGTCGTTCGGCGTCTGCCAGCGGTTGTCCTGCTGAGCGAACGATCCGGCCTTGTCGACGTGATAGACGCCGAGGATGTCGCGCTGCACCTTGAACAGGTCGGTGGGATAGCGCACGTGGCTCATCAGCTCGCCGGACATCTCGCTGATCGGCTTCAGCGTCGACGGGTAGACCTTCTGCCAGGTCTTCAGCACCGGGTCCTCGTCATCCCACGCGTACAGCGTCACCGAACCGTCGTACGCGTCGACCGTCGCCTTCACCGAGTTGCGGATGTAGTTGATGTCGTCGATCGCGAGGGTCGGCGACGGGATGTTGGAGTCCGCGATCGCGTCGGACAGGCTCACGCTCGTGGAGTACGGGTACGTCTGGCTGGTCGTGTAGCCGTCGACGATCCAGACGATGCGCCCGTCCACCACGCTCGGGTACGGGTCGCTGTCGAGCTCGAGGTACGGTGCGACCTTCTGGACGCGCGTCTTGGGGTCGCGGTCGTACAGGATCTGCGAGTCCTCGTTCACGAGGTTGGAGAACAGGATCTGCTCGGACTGGAACTTCAGCGCATAGAGCAGCTTCGTGAACGTGTCGCCGATCTTCGGACCGCCGTCACCCTCGAACGTGGTCTTCGTCTCGCTGGAGCCGTCCTTGCCACGCGGGTAGTCGATCTCCGCGGGCTCGGAGCCCTTCGGCGCGCCGACGATCGAGTACTCGGGCGAGTTCTCGCCGAAGTAGACGCGCGGCTCGAAGTTCTCACGATCGGACAGGAACCCCGAGGTCGGGATGCCGCGCTCGAGGAACACCGGCTCACCATCGGTGGTGCGCTGGTTTCCCGCTGCCGCGACGAGGCCGTAACCGTGCGTGTACACCGCGACGCGGTTGTTCCAGTTGTCACCGTCGCCGAGGCCGGACATGTCGAGGTCGCGCACGGAGACCACGGTGTCCTGCATCTTCCCGTCGATCTCGTAGCGGTCGACGTCCATGGTCGTCTGGAACTGGTAATACCCGCGGTACTGCTCGAGCTGACGCACCGTCGGCGGGATCACCTTCGGGTCCATGATGCGCGTGGATGCGGTCGTCTCGGCGTCCGCACGCAGCTGGCCTGCCTCGGCGTCCGTCTTGGCGGCGAAGGGAGTGGTCTCGAGGTCTGCGACCCCGTAGGCCTTCTTGGTCCCGTCGATGTTCCGCTGGTAGTACTCGGCCTGGTAGGCGTTCTGGTTCGGCTTCACCTGGAAGGTCGTGACCACCCAGGGGTAGCCGATGCCGACGACGAGCGAGGCCACGATGAGCAGCGCGGTCGCCGCCAGCGGGAAGCGCCAGCGGCCGATGACCGCCGTGACGAAGAAGAGGATGGCCACGACCGCGGCGATGATGGCGAGGATCGCCAGACCGGGGATGGTGGCGTTGACGCCCGTGTACGCCGCACCCGTGATGCGGTCGTCACGCTCGACGAGAGTCTTGTACTGGTCGAGCCAGAGGCTGGCCGCCTGCACGAGCAGGTAGAGCCCGGCGATCACCGCGAGCTGGATGCGCGCAGGCTTCGAGATGCGCAGTTCGCCTTGGCCGACGCGCACCGAGCCGTACAAGTAGGACACCAGTGCGGTCACCAGCAGCGAGAGCAGGAGCACCGCGGAGACGAACGCGAGCAGGATCGAGTAGAACGGCATCGCGAACATGTAGAAGCCGGTGTCGATGCCGAACTGGGGGTCGACGTCGGAGGTCGCCACGCCGTTGATCCAGAGCCAGACCGTCTTCCACTGCCCCGCGGCGGCGAAACCGGCGAAGAGACCGAAGAAGATCGGCATGCCCCACATCGCCAGGCGGCGAAGGGGCTCGATGACCTCCTGGTAGCGGTCCAGCTGCGAGCTCAGCCGGACGTACACCGGGCGGAGCCGGTAGGCGAGCTGGATGACGACGAACAGTGGAACGGCCATCCCGAGGAAGCCGACCACGAACATCACCGCCGTGGCGATCCACTGCGTCGTGAGGACGCCGGTGAAGCCCACCTGGTCGAACCAGAGGTATTCGGTGTAGAGGGAGGCGAACACGAAGAACACCGCGATCAAGGCGGCGATGATCACCAGGGAGATGCCGAGGATACGTCGGGACGTTCGAGGCGTGGCCGGATTCGGAGCTGAGGGCGAGGAGGTCACCCCTCCATCCTAGGCATCGCTCACTGTGCGCAGGCTGTCATCCCGGTCACGGCACGGTCACGAGGCCTCCCACGATCACCTGCCCGCGACGTCGCAGGTCGGCAGCGCCGCGACGTCCCCGTCGTCGGCGATGACCTTCAGCGCCGCCAGCGACTCGTCGAGCGTCGCCGTGCGGATCACCTGCAGGCCGTCCGGCACGTGCCCGACGACCTCGTCGCAGTTGGCCGCCGGCGCGAGGAAGTACTCGGCTCCGGCGTCTCTCGCGCCGTAGAGCTTCTGCCGGATGCCGCCGATCGGACCGACCGTGCCGGCCGCATCGATGGTTCCCGTGCCTGCGATGTCCTTACCGCCGTTCAGCTCCCCCTCCGTGAGCGTGTCGATGATGCCGAGTGCGAACATCATGCCGGCGCTCGGCCCTCCGACGTTGTCGAGCTGGATCGTCACGTCGATCTCGAAGTCGTAGTCGGTGCGGAGGGTGATGCCGATGAGCCAGGAGGTCTTGTCCCCCTCGGTGTGCTCCTCCGGGGTGACCTCGACGGTCTGTTCGGCACCGTCTCGCAGCACGGTGAGCTGCACCGGGGCACCCGCCGCGGACTGGATCGCCTCCCTCAGCTGTGTGGCCGAGGTGAGGGTCGTGCCGTCGATCGCGGTGATCACGTCGTCGGCTTCCAGGACGCCGTCGGCCGGGGAGTCCGCGACGGCGTCGACGACCACAACCTGTGCCCCGGTGTCGTAGCCGAGCTCGTTCAGCGCTGCCGCCGTCGCCTCGTGCTGGGAGTCGACCATCAGCGTGGCGTTGCGCTCATCGCGCTGCTCGGTCGTCACCCCCTGCGGGAACACCGAGTCCAGCGGGACGACCGCCTTCGACGAGTCCATCCAGGCCAGAGCGAGCTCGAACCAGCTCGGAGTCCGCTCACGGTTGCCCACCACCTGCACCGTCGTCAGGTCGAGGGTTCCAGCGGTCTCGAACGTCTCCGCACCTTCGACGCTGATGAGCGGCACCTGCTCGCCGTCCGCGCCCTTCGCCGTGCCGAGGGTGTCGTAGACGGGCCCCGGCCGCTGGATCACGTACGGCGACGGAAGGAAGGTCAGCAGGACGAGCGCGAGGAGCGCGACGATCAGCGCCCAGACTCCGAGCCCGAGCTTCCCAGACCGCGTTCGATCCACTGCATTCCTCCGTCGTTCGCGAGCGGCGTACACCGATCTGCCCGCATCGGGTTCGCGCGCAGAAACCTGTGACTAGCGTAGATGCCACGGCAACAGAACTGCTGAGAGGGCGAGTGACATGGCAGACAACGACCCGACACCCGAGGACTTCCAGGAGTTCCTGCGGAAGATGCTCTCGAATCAGGGCGGCGGGGACATCGACCCCGAAGCGCTCCGGGGCGCATTCGAGGGGATGGACGGCTTCACCCTCGACCCCGCGATGATGCAGACCATCATGTCGCAGCTCCAGGGCGCCTTCGGCGGCGACCCGTGGGAGAACGCGCTGCGGCAGGCCCTGTTCATCGCCAACCGCGACGGGCAGGGCGTGACCGACGGCTCACGCACCTCGCTCGCCGACTCGTTCGCGCTCGCGAACCTGTGGCTCGGCGAGGCGACGACCATCTCGGAGCTTGCAGAGGCTCCGACGGCGATGACACGGGGCGAGTGGGTCGAGAAGACTCTCCCGGTGTGGAAGGAGATCGCCGACCCGGTCTCGACCAGCATCGCCGACGCCCTGACGTCGGCTCTGGACACCCAGGTACCGGAGGACATGCGCGGCGTCGTGCAGGGAGCGGGGAAGCTGATGCGCGGGCTCGGAGGCTCGGTGTTCGCCGCGCAGTTCGGGCAGGTGCTGGGAAACCTCTCGCTCGAGGTGGTCTCCGGCGGCGATGTGGGCATCCCCGTGCTCCCCGCAGGGACTGCGGCGATCATTCCGCAGAACCTCACGGCCTTCGGCGAGGGACTCGAGATCCCGGAAGACCAGATCGCGCTGTACCTCGCCACCCGCGAACTCGCATACGCGCGGCTGTATCGGCATGCGAAGTGGCTGCACCTGCACGTGATGGCGCAGATCACCGACTTCGCGCGCGGAGTGACCGTCGACGTGGACGCGCTGGAAGACGTGGCCAGTCGCCTGGACCCCTCGAACCCCGAAGAACTGCGGGCGGCCATCGAGGGCGGCGCGCTCCTTCCCGCGCAGAGCGAGGCGCAGCGAGAGGCTCTGACCCGTCTCGAGAACCTCATCGCGACGATCGACGGCTGGGTGGACGTGGTGACCGCCGAGGCGACCTCCCGCCTGCCGGACGGCGCTCGCATCGCGGAGGCCGCTCGACGTCGCCGTGCCGTGGGCGGGCCGGCAGAGGACGCACTCGGCGCACTGGTCGGGCTCAAGCTCCGCCCCCGACGGATGCGCGAGGCCTCCGCCATGTGGCAGGCGGTGACGGACGCCGTCGGCATCAGCGGACGCGACTCGCTGTGGGACTACCCCGACCTCATGCCGACCGCCGAGGACATCGACGACCCGAGCGGACTCGTGGCTCGACTGCAGGCCGCCGAGCGTGGCGAGCAGCCTGTCGCCGACGAGTTCGACGAGGCGCTCGCGCGCCTGCTCGACGGCGACGACTTCTCTCGGGACAAGCCGGCGGAGACCCCTGAGGCCTCGGACGGAGACGACGACGCGGCGCCGGAGGGAGACCGACCGGTCTGAGCCCGGTGGGGTGCGGGATGCCACGACGCCGGGCGGCCGCACCCTTCCTCCCCCTTCCGGCGGATGCGCAGGAGTTGTCCACCGATGCGTGGATGTGGCCCCGCGCCCTCTCCTTCCTCTCCACAATCGGAGAGATGCCGTTGACTCCCCCGCTCCTCACCCGCCTGGACCCCGGCTCGCCGCTGCTCTGGCGCGACGAGCGCACCCTGCAGCTCGGCGACGACGACGGTCCGCGCTTCGACACGGCTGAGGCCTGGGTGGAGCCGTTGCTCAGCAGACTGCGCTCCGGATTCCGCCGCGGCTCCTTTGACGTGATCGCCCATGCGGCAGGCGCACCGCGGGACGCGGCGCGGATGCTCCTCGCCCGGCTCGACCCGCTCCTGGTCGACGACCCCGCGCCCGCCCGTCCGGCCTGGGTCGAGAGCATCGGGCTCTCGGACGGACGCAGCGAATACCGCATGCGGGAGACGCTGACGGACGAGGGCATCCCGCTGGTGGAGATCGGTCAGCGATCCGGAGTGGCGGTCGTGCTCGTGAACGGAGCGACGGCCGCGCTGCAGTTCGCACGCTATCTGCGTGAGGACATCGCGCACCTGCCGGTGTCGTTCGAGCCGGGCAGGGTCACCGTCGGTCCGCTCGTCGTTCCCGGCTCATCGGCCTGCCTGGCCTGTCGCGACGCCCATGCCCGCGACCTCGAACCGGCCTGGCCGCTGCTGCATGCGCAGATGATCGGCCGCGACTCCGGCCCGATCCGGGCCGCGCAGGTCGCCGAAGCCGGGCGGCTCGCCGCGGTGCTCCTCGCTGCCGACAGCACCGAGCCGGGGCGCGTGGTGCGCGTCAGCGCGGACGGCTCGCTCGCGTGGCACGCGGTGACGTTTCACGAAGAATGCCGGTGCCGCGGCCCGTGGTTCCCATCTCGGCGAGGAACCGGGACGGCGCCCGCTCTCCCCGTCCCGCTGATCTCGACCAGGACAGCGCCAAGGTCCGCGCGGCGCGCGTGACACCCACGTACGCCAGCCGCCGTTCCTCGTCGACGGACTCGAAGGTCGTCGCATAGGAGATGGGCAGCGACCCCTCGGCCCACCCGGCGAGATAGACGTGCGGCCACTCCAGGCCCTTCGCCGCGTGCAGGGTCGACAGGGTGACCGTGCGCATCGTCGGTTCGTGCTGATCCTTCGCCCGCGCCATCAGTGCGTCGCTGAAGCTGCGCAGGTTCGACTGAGGGTCGGCTTCCTCCGCGAGCCGCAGGATCGCACGTCTGGCCTCCCATCCGTCCCTCTGCGCTCCCCCGGCCGCGGGCGGTTCCTCCGTGAGCCCGAGCTCGCGAAGCACGCGCTCCACTCCGGGCAGGAACCCCTGCTCGGTCGGAGCGACGGCGGCCGCACGAAGGGCGAGGATCGCCTGGCGGACCTCCGGCATCGAGAAGAACCTCGTCCCGCCGAGGACCGAGGTCGCGATCCCCTCGGCGGCGAGCGCCTGCTGCAGCACCGCGGACTGGGCATGAGCGCGATAGAGCACAGCGATCTCGTCGGGAGAGGTGCCGGCCTCGATGCGGGCGGAGACGTCCGCGGCGATCCCCGCAGCCTCCTCACCTTCGGTGTCGTATGCGGTCACCGTGGGGGCGTCCGCGGTGAACTGCTCGCGTGCCGGCACGAGTTCGAGCGCCCCTGGACGACCCCGCATCAGCGCATTCGCCGCGGTGAGGATCGGCGGCTGCGAGCGGTAGTTGGTCTCCAGCCGCACGACCGTGGCG
This sequence comes from Microbacterium oxydans, assembly GCF_000956405.1. Classification (GTDB taxonomy): domain Bacteria; phylum Actinomycetota; class Actinomycetes; order Actinomycetales; family Microbacteriaceae; genus Microbacterium; species Microbacterium oxydans_C. Next base: position 52,668 of record NZ_JYIV01000021.1, on the reverse strand, counting down.
TCGGGGTGACGCCGCTCGAACTCGAGGAGGAATCGCTGCTCGGCTCCGGCGAACGAGTAGATCGTCTGGCTGGCGTCGCCGACGACGCAGATGTCATGCCGGTCGCCGAGCCACAACTCGAGCAGACGGTTCTGCAGCGGCGAGACGTCCTGGAACTCGTCGACCGTGAAGTGACGGTACTGCTCGTGGACGGAGGCGGCGACGCGCGGCTCCGCCTCGAGCATTCCGGCGCAGGCCAGGAGCACGTCTTCGAAGTCGAGCTGACGACGGTCGTCCTTGAGCGCCTCGTACCCCCGCATCAGCTCGACCAGCTGTGTCGCGTCGATCCCGGAGACCGGCCGACCGAGCTCGGCGTACTGGTCGATCGAGAGCATCGACACCTTGCGCCACTCGATCTCCGAAGCGATGTCCCGCAGCGTCGCCGTGCTGGGCCGGAGGCGGATCGCATCGGCGGCCTGTCCGAGCATCCGCACCTTGTTGTCGATGATCGACGGCGCGGGCGACCCGGCCAGCGTGGGCCAGAAGAAGTTCAGCTGCGCGAGTGCCGTCGCGTGGAAGGTGCGGGCAGCGACCCCCTCTACGCCGAGCGCGCGCAGCCGTCCACGGAGCTCACCAGCCGCCTTCGCCGTGAAGGTCACGGCCATGACGCGCGACGGCGAGTACGCTCCCGTGTCCACGCCGTGGGCGATGCGATGGGTGATCACCCGCGTCTTGCCCGTACCTGCTCCGGCGAGCACGACGACGGGGCCCCGCAGCACGGATGCCGCCGCCCGCTGCCGCTCATCGAGGGCATCGAGTGCGCTCACGCCTTGTCCTCGTACCAGTCGAGGATCAGTGCACGCGCGATAGATGCCGGTCCGGGGAGCCCGACAGGGCCGTCTCCGGCGAGCGCGGATCCGATCTCGGCGCGGGTGAACCAGCGGACCTCGATGATCTCCTCACCGTCGGCGCGTGCGGTCGACTCGTCGTCGACGACGGCACGGAAACCGACCATGAGCGACCGCGGGAACGGCCAGGGCTGCGAGGAGACGTATCGGAGGGCCGACAGTCGCACCCCCGACTCCTCCTCGATCTCGCGGTATGCGGTCGATTCGAGAGACTCCCCCGCTTCCGTGAAGCCCGCGAAGCAGGAGAACATCCGACCGCCCCAGTTCGCGTTGGCGCCGAGCAGCAGACGTTCGCCGTCCCTGCTCTCGACGGCGACGATCACGGCCGGGTCGGTCCGCGGGAAGTGCTGCCGCCCGCAGACCAGGCAGCGTCGGGACCAGCCTGCCTGTCGGAGTTCGGTCTCTCCACCGCACGTGGGGCAGAACGCCGCGTCCTGAAGCCATCCGGCGAGCGCGATGGCGCTGATGAGCAGCTCGGATTCCCGCCCGTCGATGCGACCGCCGAGATCGCGGAGTCCGAGCCAGATCTCGTCCGGAGCCGTGTCGAGCGCGTCGGTCTCCGGCGGGGCGGCGGCCAGGAGCAGCACGGTGCCGTCGGCATCCCGTCCGAGGAGGGCCCAGGTGGCCGCCCCGACGGCATCGGGTGCGACGCGCACCAACGCGGAGTCGACGACTCTGACGCGGCCCTCACGGACCACGACCACGCGCGTCGTCGGGTCGTCTCGGAGACGGACGAGCACATCCGGTTCCTCACGGAGTTCGGCCGCACGGTCGAGGGACGGGCGCTGAATGGTCATCGACTCCCTCTTTCACGGGCGTGGCGGAGGCGGGACCGCCCCTGAGCCGACCTACCCTGGGGGCATGGGACGCTCTCCATTCACTCTAGCCGCGGCTGTGACCGCCGCACTGCCCGGGGCGGAGGTCACGGGTGCCCGTGGTCTGAGCGCAGACGGCGAGGGCCGCTTCGACTCGGCCGTGGCCACCCTCGCCGACGGCCGTGAGCTGGCGATCCGCGTCGCGGACGACGACGAGACGGCGCGGGAGCTCGCGGCCGAGGCCATCGCCCTGCGTGCTCTCACCGACGGCACCAGAGCGATGCTGCCGTTCCGCGTCCCCGCCTACATCGGCGAGACCCGGCTCGGCGACGGACGCGCGCTCGTGACCGAGCTCCTGCCCGGGTTCCAGATCGACGCGGCCCATGTGCCTGCCGGACGCGGCGCCGCCCCGTCGATGGGGTCGTCGATCGCCGCCGTGCACAGCCTGCCCACCTCGGTGGTCCGCGGTGCGGGCCTGGCAGCGCGTTCCGCCGAGGAGAGCCGCGCCGAGGTGGATCGTCTGATCGACACAGCGGCCGCCACGGGCCGGGTCCCGGCACGTCTCACCGTGCGATGGCGCGATGCCGTCGCCGACGACGACCTCTGGCGCTTCGAGTCCACCGTCGTCCTCGGCGGTGTGCAGTCGACCTCCTTCGTGTTCGAAGACGATCCGGAGCGCGGTCCCGAGGTCGTCGGTCTCCTCGGCTGGCATGGGCTCTCGATCGGAGACCCCGCGCTCGATCTCTCCTGGCTGTCCGCGGCACCCGATGCCTCCGACGACGTGCACGCCGCCTACGCGCGCGCTCTGGATCGTGCACCGGATGCGGGTCTCGAAGTGCGTGCTCGCCTGCTCGCCGAACTGGAGTTCGCGCGGTGGCTCGTGCACGGCGACTCGATGCACCGACCGGACATCGTCGACGATGCGGCCGCGCTGCTCGATGCCCTCGCCGAGGGGCTGCGCGCCGACGACCTCAGCGTGATCGACGCCCGCAGCACCGGCGTCGACTCTGCGATGGACGCGCTCGACCGTGTGCCCCGAGACGCCGTCACCGAGGTGGACACCTCGATGCAGACCGACGCCTACAACCCGGAAGAGCTGTGGATCGACCTCCCCTCTGAGTCCCAGACGAACTCGACGGACACGGGATCGACGGACACGGGATCGGCCGACACGGGTGCCCTCGATAGCGCGATCGACCGGGGCGAGGGCTCTGACCGCGCCAGGATGCTCGACCTCGAGACCGAGGATCTCTCCGAGGCCAGGAGCATCTTCGCCGGTACGCACAGCACCGATCCCCGAGACGAGAGCCGCACTCCGGGGGCGCGATCGGAGTCGGCGACGACGTACGACGAAGACGACTCCGAGGAAGCTCAGCGCGCCGCGCGTGCGGCGCTCCAGCGCTGGAAGAGCTCCTCCTCCGAGTAGATCCGGTCGCCGCGGATGATCAGGTCGTCGGCCACGTAGTACAGCGCGACGTCGATCTCCTCCAGAGGTACGTCGAATCGCCGATGGTACGCGAGACGGTAGAGCGCGAGCTGCAGCATGCGCTCCTCGCGCTCGGCTGCCGTGCGCGGAGCCTTGCCGGTCTTCCAGTCGACGATCTCGATGCGTCCGCCCCGGTCGGCCCGCCGGTACACGGCATCGAGCTTGCAGATGACGATGTGACCGCCTGCCGCCTCGTTCGAGGAGAGACCGGCACCGAGTGCGAAGTCGATCTCGATCTCGACCGCGATCGGCTGCAACCCACCCCACTCGCTGCGCTCGAACGTGGCCTGCAGGAAGGCGAGATCGGCAGCATCGGCCGTGGCTCCCTGCCCCTCCTCCGGCCCGCGCATCCCGTGGACGGCCTCGACCTGCGTGTCGTCCTCGTCGAGCTCCCAGAGAGCCTCGTCCACACGGCTGCCGACACCCACGATCTCGGACCGCTGCTCCACCCAGGCATGGAACAGGGTGCCGAGGCGGGTCTGCCGGTAGGGTCGCTCCGGCATGGGTCTGACGATCGACGACAGCGTGCCGGAGAAGTCGGTCACGTAGTCCTTGAACCTCGAGGCCGGCACGCGCGTGGGCGCCTCGGCATCGGTGCCGCGCTGCCTCGCCGCGCGCTCCGCCAGGAGACGGGCGAGCTCGACCGTGGGCTCTGCCGTCCCGGTGCTGATCGCCTCTTCGACGGCAACGGCTGCCGCGGACACGACACTTCTCCGGGCCCCCAACGGGTCGAGGGGCCAGCGGAGTGTCGAGCCCGGACCGTCGTACGGGTTGTCGTCGGGGTCGACCGCATCGATCTGCTCGAACCCCTGTCCTTCGATGGCTTCGAGCAGATAGGGACTCGGCGTGCGGGGCGACTTCTGTCCGGCCCAGTGCGCTCCGCTGAGGAGCAGATCGGTCCGTGCGCGAGTGACCGCGACATACGCCAGACGTCGCTCTTCCTGCTGCTGATACGCCCGGTATGCGTCCTTGAAGCGCTTGATCGCGCCCCCCTGCGGATTCGCCTTCGTCGCGCCGCCGGAGAGCGAGGCCTGCGCCAGCTTCTGCCGTTTGACGGGGTCGGTCTCGTCCCCCATGGCCTCGACCGGGTCCCATTCGAAGCGGGGAAGCGCGTCGCGGTCGCCGCGCAGAGCGAAGGGAACGACCCCGAACCCGAACCACCCTGAGGTGTCGGAGACCCGGCTCGGGAGCTCGTCGACCACGAGTCGGACGACCGCGACCGCATCCCACTCCAGGCCCTTCGAGCCGTGGATCGTCAGCAACTGCACGACACCGGGCTCCGGCGGCTCCGGCCGTGGCATGAGCTCGTCCGTGCTCTCTGCTTTGTCGAGCCAGGCGAGCAGACTGCCGATGCTCCCCCGGTCGTCAGCGGAGAGGAAGGCCCTGACCTCGTCGGAGAACGCGCGCAGCTGCGTCGCGGCGATCCGGGCCGGCCCCCTGGTCTCATTGGCCGCCAGCTCGATGTCCAGCCGCAGCTCGAGCTCGATCAGGCGGATCAGCTCGGGGATCGGCTGCGAGGACGCTCGACGCAGCCGCTCCAGCATCTCGCCCGCGGCGCGCACCCGCGCACGCCCGTCGGGGGTGATCGCCTCGAGCAATCGGTAGTCGTCGCGCACGGCCCTGACCACGTCGACGGCGTCGATGATCGACACCGCCTCGTCGGCGCCCCGTGATCCGCGCAGCCGCGACCGGATCTCCTCGGGCAGCGGGGCCATGGCGGGATCGCGCTCCGAGAGGGTGCGCCCCAGGTCGTAGAGCGCCGCCATGTCGGCCACCCCCACGCCGAAGCGCGGTCCGGTGAGCAGCCTGATCAGCGCCGACCCCGCGGTGGGGTCGTGCACCACACGGAGCGTCGAGACGACGTCGACGACCTCCGGTGTCGCCAGCAGCCCGCCGAGGCCGAGGATCCGATGCGGGATGCCGCGTGCCGCGAGGGCCGCTGCGAACGTCTGCATGTGCCGCTTCGACCGGAACAGGATCGCGCCGGTGTGCGGTTTCGTCGTGTGCGGCGTCGCCGTATCGCGGGCGTCGTGTGCCGCTCGGCGCTCGGCGAACCACTCCGCCACGGCGGCTGCCTCCTCGTCGACCGTGAAGGGGTACTCGACAGTCACGGTGCCCTCGCCCGCCCCGGGACGGGGTTCGAGCGGAGGCACGTCGAGCCCCGGCCGCTGGAGCGGCTCGAGCACCCGGTTCGCCACCTCGAGGATGCGACGGTCGTTGCGCCAGCTCGTCATGAGACTGTAGGTCTGCGCCGCGCCGGTGCTCGAGAACGTGCCGGAGAACGCGTAGAGGTTGTCGGCGCTCGCGCCCCGCCAGCCGTAGATCGACTGGTGCGGGTCGCCCACGGCCATCACCGCGGAGTCATGGAAGAGCTCCGCGAGGAAGCGGGTCTGGATGACCGACGTGTCCTGATACTCGTCGAGCAGCACCACGCGATGCTGCTCGCGGAGCTCGGCGCGGACATCGGGGGCCGACTCGACGATGTCGTACGCGCCACCGACCTGATCGGCGAAGTCGAGCACCCCGCGACGCTGCTTCTCCGCGATGTAGTCGCGCACCAGGCTCGACAGCGTCGGAAGACTGAGCAGGTTCAGGGCCGCCTTCTCGACGTCTCCATTGCCGCGGTACGGCTCGAAGGCGAGTGCCTGCTCCCGGGCGATGCGCTCGGCGAGATCCAGGTCCACACGGTGGTCGAGGGCGTCTCCGGCGAGCCGCTGCACCGCATCGATGACCGTGCCGAGTGCGAAGTCGATGTTCTCCAGCTCAGGGAGATCGCTGCGGAGCACCACTTCGCGCGCGAGCATCCAGGAGGCCGCCTGGCTGAGCATCGCCACGTCGGGGTCTCTCCCGATGCGTGCCGCATGCTCACGGACGATGCCGTCGGCGAACGCGTTGTACGTCGAGACGCGGGGCCGGATCATCAGGTCCTCCGCGGCCCGAGGAGTCACCGGATCCCACCCGGTTCCGCGCTGGGCGGCGAGTTCGTCGAGCACGTGTGCGCGGACCACCTCGCGCTGGCGGCCCGGGGCCGCCTCCTCCACGCGGCGCAGCGATCTGTCGGCCACGATCGCCGGGAGATGCGGGAGGAGACCGCGACGGCCGTACTCGTCGATGACCGCGAGCCGATGGCCGATCCGCTCCGCGAGCTCGCCTGCTGCCTTGCGCGTGAAGGTGAGGCCGAGGATCTCGTCGCGGCGCACGTGCCCGTTGGCGACGAGCCATACGACGCGCCCCGACATCGTCTCGGTCTTCCCGCTGCCGGCACCCGCGACCACGAGCGCAGGTTCCGGTGGCGCCTCGATCACCCGCTGCTGGGCGGGTGTCGGTGGCGGCTGACTCAGCGCGGCAGCGATGTCCGTGGCCGAGATCGTCTCGCCGCTGCTCCACCCCGAGCCCGTCGTCCCCGTCACGAACTCACCGCCGGCACCGTGTGGATCCGGCAGGGATGCACCCGACGCTGCGTGTCGGCGCAGTGCGATTCCACCTGCGCTGTGAAGCTCGAGGCCGACATGCCGCGAGCCGCATCCGACACGCGCATCAGGAAGGCCGAGCGCGACTCCTCGTCGAGCGTGTGCTGATGGGCGATGCGGTAGTCGCTCTTCGCGAGGGTCTTCGAGACGATGACGAGCCGTGCTCCGGCGAGTGAGGTCGGCGGCGCACCGTCGACCAGCCCCTGCTGCACCGCGACCTGGTAGGCGGCCAGCTGCGCGTGCTCGAGCACACCGGAGTCGGACTCCGGATCGTTCTTCCCGGTCTTCAGATCGACGACGACCGTCGGCCCCTCCGGACCGCCCGACATGGGCTGCCATCCGCGGCCTCGCGCCGCCGCATGCTCGCCCGCACCGACGGGGTAGGCCTCCACCCGGTCGATGTAGCCGTGGATGATCGCCTGGTTCGCCCGATCGTCGCCGACCGCATGCACGGTCGGCACGATGCCCTCATCCGAGCCCTCGTCACTCGAGGCCGCCACGTCGACGGCGAAGCGGAACTCGACCTCGCTGCCGATCACCCGCCCGCCCTCGCGGCGCACGTCGCCCAGGTACGTGTGCAGCCGATCGACGAGCAGATCGGCACGACGCCGCTCCTTGCGTCCGATCCACTCCGTCTCGAAATCGAGCTCCGGCCAGTGCTCGGCCACGATCGCCCGCATCCGCTCGAGGTCTCCGTCCGGAACCCGTTCCATCGCTTCGTGCACGATCGTGCCGATGCCCGCCGTCGGCGGCATCACGGTGTCACCGCCGAGGGCGGAGACGACCCAGTTGAGACCGCATTCCTCGTACGACTCCATCTTCGAGGGCGAGACCCGTGCGCCGGCGACGGCGAGATCACGCAGTGGCGCATCGGTCGAGACCGGCGTCACCCCGTACCACTCCTCAGGGGCCGCACCAGGGACCCCCTCACGGGCGAGGACGGCAAGCTGTGCTGCGGCGACGCGCCGCACGGGCTCGGCGGACACCGTCGTGAGGACGCGTCGGTGCCGGGCGACGAGGCCTCGCAGGGTGAGCGGGTGCTCCGCCGAAGCGTGCCGTTCCGGGGGCTCGGGGGCGGGCAGGAAGCCGAAGAACGGACTGGGGGTCAGGTCATCGTCGTCCACCGCCGTGATCAGGAGCCGGTCGCGCGCACGTGAGACGGCGCGGACGAACAGCCGCAGCTCGTCATGGAGCGCTGCTCGTCGTCGGTCCAGGACCCCAGGAGCGTCGATCGTGGTCCCGGTGCGGACCGCCTGGATCTCGTCGGACAGACGCCAGGTCTGCAGCAGGCCGCCGCGCAGGCGCACGTTCGGCCAGATGCCGTCCTGCACACCGGCCACGACGACCGCGTCGAACTCAGTGCCGAGCGCTGTGGCAGGAGTCAGGAGCGTGACCTTGCCCGGACGGTCGGGGGTCGACAACGAATCCTCGGGCACCTCGCTGTCGAGCACATCTCGCACGAACACCTCGGGCCTCTCGTTCGGTGTGCGTTCCACGAACCGCTTCGCCGCATCGAACAGCGAGACGAGGGCGTCGAGCGAGCGAGCGGTCTCCGCTCCCGTGGGCAGCAGCGAGATCTCGCGCCAGGCGACCAGCAGCCGACGCCCGTCGACGGCTCGGGCCTGGTCCCACACCTGCCACAGCAGATCGTGGATCGTCTGCCCGGCCTCCGCGCCGTCCGCGAGAGCCTTGATGGTCTCGGCGAAGCGTTCCGCGGTGCGCGACTCCGGGGCGTCGATAAGGGTGAGGTGGGCGGGATCCGCCATCGCCTGCCGCAAGAGCTCACGTGCGGGCGTGGAGCCGCCCTGCTCGAGCTCGACGTGTCGGAGCCGTGCGCGCAGGCGCCGCAGCCCGATGGCGTCCATGCCTCCGAACGGGGTGCGCAGCGCCTCCTCGAGCGCGGTCGAGGTGCGTTCCTCGACGGGTGTGAGCGCCAGACGCACGATGCCTACGATGTCGCGCACGATGCCCTCGCTGCCGAGCGGGCGCTGGACCCCGGCCGCTCGTGTCGGGATCTCCCTGGCCGCGAGCTCGGTCTCGAGCGCAGTCACCTGCCGGGTGTCGTGGGCGATGACGGCCATCCGGTCCCACCGGATCCCTTCGGAGAGGTGCCATTCGCGCATGACGCCCGCGATGCGATCGAACTCTTCGTGCGGAGAGGGGGCGAGGAACGTGGAGACCCCCGCATCGACCTCCTCCGCTGTCGCGGGCACGGGCGCGCGTCGGTGCTCGACCCGCCCCGACGCGCCGATCGCCTGCGTCACCGTACGGGTGAGCGCGGTGAGCGCGGGACGCTGCCGATGGGGGCCGTCGAGCACGTGCACGTCTCCCAGCACCCCGGCGAGCTGCGCGAACAACTCGGGACTGGCTCCGCGGAATGAGCCGGATGAGATATCCGGATCGCCGAACGCCAGCACGGCTATTCCGCGGCTCTGCAACGCCCGCACCACGGCTATGCCACCCCGGGTGAGCTCCTGGGCGTCGTCGATGAGCACCACGCGCAGCGGCGCGAGCGGGCCGAGAGTCGCCGGATCGGCCGTATGCAGGATGGCGCTCGCCTCACTGAGCAGGTCGGCGGCGTCGCGGTGTGCGGATCGGAGGGCGTCGAGTACGCCGCGGTACTCCACGAGGAACTCCGCCGTCGCCGCCCACACGGGGTTGCCCGATGCGCGAAGCTCTGCGGAGCCGACGCCGAGCTCTGTGCACTCGGCGAGGAACGCTCGCAGTTCGGAGCGGAATCCCTTCGACGCCCGCACCGACGGGCTCAGGGTCTCCGGCCACGGGATGCGCATGTCCTCCTCATCGCCGGCGAGCAGCTCGGCGATGATGCGGTCCTGATCCGCGCCCGTCAGCAGCGCCGGCGGCTCGGCGCCCTCTTTCACCATCGCCCCTCGCACGAGCTGGAAGGCGAAGGATCCGAGCGATCGGGCCAGGGGCCCTGGCGTCGCCTGCCCGATCCGGACGCCGATCCTGTCACGCAGCGCCGTCGCCGCCTGACGGTTCGGAGTGAGCGCGAGGACCTGCTCAGGGCGCAGAGCCGCGACATCGAGCAGGTGCACGACACGGTCGATGAGGGTGCGTGTCTTCCCCGTCCCGGGAGCGCCGATGATGACTCCGGATGCGTCGGGCTCCGCGGCGATCACAGCGCGCTGAGCGGTATCCGGTGTCATGACCTCCACGCTATCCGGACGCGGGGACATCGCCGTCCCCACCCGTCCGTCGTGGCCTGTGGCCGCCGTGCCGCAGCCCTGTGCGCTCACGGCGAAACCGGCCGCGACCGCCGATCCCGGCCGGTGCGCGCGGGGTAGAGTTGGCGCAGTCCCCGAACTTCAAGGAGCACGCGTGGAAATCCGCATCGGCATCATCAACACCGGCCGTGAACTCAGCTTCGACACCGGCGCAAGCGCCGAAGAGGTGCGCACCCAGGTCGCCACGGCACTCGAGCAGAGCGCGTCGCACGTGAGCTTCGCCGATGTGAAGGGGAACTCCTACATCGTCCCGACCGCGAACCTCGCGTACATCGAGCTGGGCACCGAGGAGTCCCGTCGCGTCGGCTTCGTCGCCTGACCCGACGATGTACATCCTCCTCGCACTCATCGGCGCGTGCGCGCTCGGGATCGCCGCGCACTTCCTGATCGGCGATCGTGAGCTGCGCGGTGTCGCCCTCACCCCCGCCATCGCGACGGCCGTGTCCGCCGTCCTGTACACCGGGCTGCAATGGGCGGGCGTGGGCGAGGACAGCATCTGGCTGTGGCTCGCGACCGTGCTCGGCGCTCCTCTCATCGCCGCGCTGGCGACGGTGGCGGTCACCGCGACACGCAAGCGCACCGATGCTCAGAAGAGGGCCGCTCTGGGAATCTGAGCGTCTCGCTCCGATCGTGTCGTCCTCGGCTCAGGAGGCGAGGCCCATGGCGTCCATGCGTCGTGCGTGGGCGCCCATCAGCTCGGTGTACACCGGCTCGATGCGCTCCTCGTCGACCTCGAGGCGCTCCGGCCGCAGCGCCGAGCGGCACACGAGGATGGTGTCTCCGACGAGTCGGCGAGCCCACATCGACAACAGCGACCGCCACTCCTCATCACTCTCGATGGTCTCCTGGACGATGGCGACGATCTCGTGCCGAGCGTCGTCTTCACGGAGGATCTCCGCGACGCGGCGCCCGGTGTCGCCGTAGCTCGAGGCGAGCGCCAGGTAGAAGTCGTCCAGCATCCCCGCCGTGATGTAGACGGCGAGCAGCGTCTCGCGAGGGCGCGCGCCGATCGTCTTGCGACGGAACGCGTCGAGGTTCTCCCGGAACGGCAGCATCAGTTGCGTCGGGTCCTCCCCCCGCTCCGCGATGAGCTCCACGATCCCGCGGTGCTTGGTCAGCGCTGCTCCAGCTGCGCGCGAGAGCGACTCCTTCTCGGAGAGCTCCGGCGTGGCGCGGATGAGGCGTGTCAGCGTCTCGAAGTAGCCCAGCTGCAGATAGGCGGCCTGTCCGAGGAAGCGGTTGAGCTCAGGGGCGAGTTCAGCGAAGTCGACTCGCGTCGCATCCCCCTGCTCTCCTCTGCCACGCAGGGCGAGGGTGCGTCGCGGCGCCGCATCGCGCTGCCAGAACCACTTAACCACGAGGTCGTCCTCCCGAGTCCACCACGTCGTTCACAATACTCGTGCCGAAGCCTGCTTCCCGGCCTGCGGCACCCCTCGGGTAGGCTGGGCGTGTCCCCGCCGTCGGAGCGGGGCCCGCGCCTGTGGCACAAGAGACGGCGTGGATCCGTGAACGTGGCGATCCCGCAGGGTCGCCGGACAGGCAATCTGAATAACGTGACAACTTTCGCCGATCTCGGCATTGATCAGGACATCGTCGACGCACTCGCCGCCAAGGGCATCGTGGACGCGTTCCCCATCCAGGAGCAGACCATCCCCCTCGGCCTGCCCGGCCAGGACATCATCGGTCAGGCCAAGACGGGAACCGGTAAGACCTTCGGCTTCGGCATCCCGGTCGTCCAGCGCCTCGGCAAGGATCCGGAGCACGGCGTCAAGGCGCTCATCGTGGTGCCGACCCGTGAGCTCGCGGTGCAGGTGTACGAAGACATCGACCTGCTCACCAGCAACCGCTCCACCAGCGTCGTCGCCATCTACGGCGGCAAGGCCTACGAGGGCCAGATCGACCAGCTGAAGGCGGGCGCGCAGATCGTGGTCGGCACGCCCGGCCGGCTGATCGACCTCGCCGGTCAGCGCCTCCTCGATCTGTCGAACGCCACCGAGGTCGTGCTCGACGAGGCCGACAAGATGCTCGACCTCGGCTTCCTCGCCGACATCGAGAAGATCTTCCAGAAGGTGCCGGCCGTCCGCCACACGCAGCTCTTCTCCGCGACCATGCCCGGGCCGATCGTGGCCCTCGCGCGTCGCTTCATGTCGAACCCGATCCACATCCGCGCGAATGACCCCGATGAGGGCCTCACGCAGGCCAACATCAAGCACCTCGTCTACCGCGCCCACTCCATGGACAAGGATGAGGTCATCGCCCGCATCCTGCAGGCCGAGGGCCGCGGCAAGACCGTGATCTTCACCCGCACCAAGCGTGCAGCGCAGCGACTCGTCGACGAGCTCAACGACCGCGGCTTCAACGTCGGCGGCGTGCACGGAGACATGGGCCAGGACCAGCGTGAGCGTTCGATGGCCGCCTTCAAGGCAGGGAAGAAGGACGTGCTCGTCGCGACCGACGTCGCCGCCCGAGGCATCGACGTCGACGACGTCACGCACGTGATCAACCACACCATCCCGGACGAGGACAAGACCTACCTGCACCGTGCCGGCCGCACCGGCCGAGCGGGCAAGACCGGGATCGCCGTCACCTTCGTCGACTGGGAGGACCTGCACAAGTGGGCCCTCATCAACCGTGCCCTCGAGTTCGGCCAGCCCGAGCCCATCGAGACCTACTCGTCGAGTCCGCACCTGTACGAGGATCTCGACATCCCCCAGGGCACGAAGGGCCGCCTGGTGTCGGCACCCAAGACCGAGTCCGTCAAGACCGAGCGCAGCCGTCGCCCGGAACGCGCGAGCGACGCCGCTGCCGAGGGCACGGACGAGAGCGGAACGCGTCGTCGCCGGCGTCGCCGCAACAGCTCCACACCGGTCGGTTCGACCTTCACTGAAGGCGCCGCGTCGTCGGCGAACGGCGAGGGACAGTCCGCACCGTCGACTGATCGCGGAGCCGAGGGTGCAGGAACCCATGACGGCGCCGGCAAGGAGCACCATGACGGCAAGCCTGCTCCGGCACGACGTCGTCGCCGTCGCCGCGGCGGCTCCGGGGCCGGCGCAGCTCCCGTCGCCGGGGCCTGAGTCTCACGAGAGGGCGCATGGATCGGGATGTCCCGACCCCATGCGCCCTCTCGCATGTCCGGGCGACGAGTGTCAGGCGCGACCGCCTCGCCGTCGGTCGGTCGCACGGAGCAATGAGTCGGGAACCTGAGGCGGGTACACCCAGGCGACCAGGACCACGGAGATGATCATCAGCAGGAACCACGAGCTCAACTTGCTCAGCGAAACCGGCTGCCACCCTCCGGCCTGATCCGGATAGGCCCACGCGCCCGCCCAGGTGCCGATGTTCTCGGCGAGGTAGATGAACACCGCCACGCCTGCGAACACTGCCAGCAGGGGAAGGCGGATCGTGCGCCGCCAGACCCGCGCGTGCATCACGGTCGGCAGCCACAGCAGCACCACCCCGACGAGCAGCACCCAGCGCGCATCCCACCACCAGTGGTGCGTGAAGAAGTTGACGTAGATCGCCCCGGCGAGGATCGCCGTCATCCAGCGTCGCGGATATCGGGTGAAGCCGAGGTCGAACAGCCGGTACACGCGCACCATATACGAGCCGACCGCGGCGTACATGAACCCGCTGAACAGGGGGACGCCGCCGATGCGGAGGATCCCGTCTGCGGCATACGCCCACGAGCCCACGTCGGTCTTGAACAGCTCCATCACGGTGCCGGTGAGGTGGAACAGGACGATGACCCAGAGCTCGCGGCCGCTCTCCAGACGGAAGACGAGCATCGCGACCTGAATGAGGACCGCAGCGATCGTGAGGGCGTCGTTGCGTGCCAGAGCCGCGTCGTCGGGGTACCACAGGCGGGCGGCGACGATGAGGATCAGTAGCGCTCCCCCGAAGATGCACGCCCATGCCTGCTTGACCACGAACACCGCGAACTCGATGAGGCCGGTGCGGATGCCGTTCGACGGGGCGCCACGGAGGAGGCGGTGAGCCCACGCGTCGACGCGCCGCTCCAGGGAAGTCGCTCGCTGCATGCCTCGGACGGTATCGGTCCGGTTCGACAGCCCGCAGGGAAGTCGCCGACAGAACGCCGAGGGTCAGGGAAAACGCGGGGCGATGCCGGTGCCTCGTGCTATGAGCCTGGCTACCATCTCGTCTGAGGTGGTGTTCTCGCCCGGAAGGTTCGGCTTGCCCGTTCCGTGATAGTCGCTCGAGCCGGTGACGATGAGGTCGTGCTTCGCGGCGATGTCACGCAGCACCCGCTTGCCCGACTCCGTGTTCTCCCGATGCTCGACCTCGAATCCGCCGAGCCCCGCGGCGATGAGACGCTCGATGAACGGCACCGGCATCATGCGGTCGCGACCCGCCGTCACGGGGTGTGCGATGATCGCCACTCCCCCGGCGTCGGTGATCAGACGCACCGCCGTCAGCGGATCGGGCGCGTAATGCGGCTCGTAGTAGCCCTCGCGAGGGTGCAGGATGCCGTCGAAGGCCTCCGTCCGGTCCCGCACGATGCCGCGCGCGATGAGGGCGTCGGCGATGTGCGGGCGCCCCACCGTGGCGTCCAGCGTCGTCTGCGCCACCACGTCCTCCCACTGCAGGTCGTAGTCCCGCCCGATGTTGCGCACGATGCGCTCGGCCCGGCCGATCCGATCGCCGCGGATGCGATCGGTCTCCGCACGCAGCGCCTCATCCTCCGGGTCGAAGAGGTACCCGAGCACGTGGACGCTCCGCCACTCGTGTTTCGCGGAGAGCTCCATGCCCGGGATGAACGTCATGCCGAGTGCGACCGCGGCGTCTCCGGCCTCGCCCCACCCGGTGGTGCGGTCGTGATCGGTCAGCGCGAGGGTGCGCACGCCATGCGCGTGCGCCTGCGCGACCACCCGGGCCGGCGACTCCGTGCCATCGGAATGGTTGGAGTGCAGGTGCAGGTCGGCGGGACCGGCGAACCCGGAGGACGAAGTGGCCATCCTCCGAGCGTACCGAGCATCGCTGCCGACGGGCCGCAGACGGCCGGCAGCGGATGTCGAGGCAGGGAGTTCACAGCCGGCGCTCCTAGGCTGGAGTGGATGTTTCGTCTCCTGGGGATCCTCTTCACCGTGCTTCTCGCGATCGCGACGGCGATCGTGGTGTGGCCGCAGTTCTTCCGTCTCGAGCAGACCTATCCGTTCGCGCAGCTCGTGTCGGCACGCGGTCTCATGCTCGGCGGATTCCTCGTCGTCGCAGTGCTGGCGCTCCTCCTGCTGTTCGCCCGTCCGCTGCGCGGGTTCGCCGCCTCGGTCCTGATCGTGGCGTTGCTGGGCGCCGGCGCGACCGCGGCCATCGGGGCGGCGCGCGGCTTCGGAGGATCGACACTCCCGGACAAGACGGACGGCAGCGTCCGAGTGCTCACCTGGAACACCGCGGGCGAGGCCGTCTCCGCCGAGGTGATCGCACAGCAGATCCTCGATCAGGGCGCCGACATCGTCGCGCTCCCGGAGACCACCGAGGCCGTGGGCGAACGCATCGCCATCATGCTGCGCGAGCAGGGACATCCGATGTGGGTGCACCACGTGCAGTTCAAACCGGATGTGCAGGACGGGCCGCAATCCTGGCACACCACCGTGCTGGTCGCTCCTGAGCTGGGTGAGTACTCGGTGATCGAATCGGCCAAGGACGGCACGAGCAACACCGGTTCCGTTCCCAGCGTCGTGCTCATGCCGATTGACGGAACCGGCCCCACCATCGTCGCGGTGCACGCGGTGGCGCCGCGCATGGAGGAGATGCAGCAGTGGCGCAGCGACCTGCAGTGGGTGGCCGATCAGTGCCCGCAGGGTGACTTCATCCTGGCCGGCGACTTCAACGCCACTCTCGACCACATGGCTCCGCTCGGAGTGGAAGGCGGCGATATCGGCTATTGCCGTGATGTCGCCTCCCGCACCGGGAATGGACTCACGGGCACGTGGCCGAGTTCGCTTCCCGCCCTCGCCGGTGCTCCCATCGATCACGTGATGGCGTCGCAGAACTGGTCCCCGAGCGGTTCCGTCGTGCTCGACGACGCCGGCGGAAGCGATCACCGCGCCCTTGTCGTGCAGCTCGAACCAGCTGGCTGACTCCCGCCCCTGCCCGGCAGGTGACAGACTGGAGGGATGAGCACAGGAGAGCGCGACACGATCGCAGAGCCCACCGTCGAAGCGTCCGCCGAGAACAGCACGACGAACCGCAAGCAGCCGTTCCCTCAGGGCTTCCTCGACACCATCTCCACCGGCTGGGCCGAGCGCCCCGAGACGCTCCCCGCTCCGCGCGCACAGGCGTCGTACGCGGCAGCGCGTCGCGCGGCCGTCTCCGCCGCGTTCCCCGGCAAGCGCCTGGTGATCCCGGCAGGGTCGCTCAAGCAGCGCAGCAACGACACCGACTACGTCTTCCGGGCGCACTCCGCGTTCGCGCACCTGACGGGGTGGGCGTCCGACGCCGAGCCCGACTCCGTCCTCGTCTTCGCGCCGACCGAGAGCGGCCATGACATCACGCTCTTCTTCCGCGAGCGCGCCGACCGCACCACGACGGAGTTCTACGCCGATGCCACCGTCGGCGAGTTCTGGATCGGTCCGCGCCCGTCCCTCGCGGGCGTCGCCGCCGACCTCGAGATCGCGACCGCACACCTCGACGAGCTCGAGGCGGTCGATGGCGAGCTCGTGCTCGATGAGGACGAGGCGCTCACCCGTTTCGTCTCCGAGCTGCGTCTCATCAAGGACGATTTCGAGATCGCCGAGATGCGCCGCGCGGTCGAGATCACGGCGAACGGCTTCGACGACATCATCCGCGAGCTGCCGGCTGCCACGGCACACGCCCGCGGCGAGCGCGTCGTGGAGGGGGTCTTCCACCGCCGCGCGCGCGAGGACGGGAACGGCGAGGGCTACGACACGATCGCCGCATCCGGACCGCACGCCTGCTACCTCCACTGGACCCGCAACGACGGCACCGTGGTTCCCGGTGATCTGATCCTCGTGGATGCGGGCGTCGAGGCGGACAGCCTGTACACCGCCGACATCACCCGCACCCTGCCGGTCTCCGGCACGTTCACCGAGGTGCAGCGCCGCGTCTACGAGACGGTCCGCGAAGCAGCGGATGCCGCGTTCGCCGCTGCCAAGGTCGGTGTGCGTTTCCGCGACGTGCACGGTGCCGCGATGAAGGTCATCGCCGAGCGCACGGCCGAGTGGGGCCTGCTCCCCGTCAGCGCGGAAGAGGCTCTGGACGCCGAAAAGGGCGGTCAGCACCGTCGCTACATGGTCCACGGCACCTCGCACCACCTCGGAATCGACGTGCACGACTGCGCGCAGGCCCGCCGTGAGATGTACTACGACGGCATCCTCGCCCCTGGCATGGTGTTCACGATCGAGCCGGGGCTGTACTTCCAGATCGACGATCTCACGGTGCCCGCGGAGCTCCGCGGCATCGGCGTACGTATCGAGGACGACATCGTGATGACCGAGGACGGTCCCGTGAACCTCTCGGCGGGCATCCCGCGCACGGCCGACGAGGTCGAGGCCTGGATCGCACGTCTGCAGAGCTGACCCCGGCGGATGCACGAAGGGGAACTCGCGTTCGACACGGCGACAGCGGCACGCCTGATCGCCCGTCGGTTCCCCGAGCTGCGCGGAGAGCCGGTGCGACCTGTGCCCCTCACGGGGACCGTGAACAGGATCATCCGCGTGGGCCGGGAACACGTCGCCCGGTTCCCGCTGCTTGGGGCCGCGGAGACCGAGCTCGAGCGCGAGGCCACCGCGCTGGCCGAGTTCGCCGCAGCCAGCCCCTACCCCGCGCCGAGACCCTATGGGATCGCCGCGCCATCGACGGAGTTCCCCTCGGCCTGGGCCATGCAGACCTGGGTCGAGGGCGAGACGGCGGACCCGGTGAGCGCCGCCGCCGCGCCGACGCTGGCGCACGACCTGGCTTCGCTGATCCGGGCACTGCGCGCCGTCGACCTCCGCGGACGCACGTTCGACGGCAACGGTCGCGGCGGGTGCCTCGGCGATCACGACGAGTGGGTCGCGCACTGCCTCGCCAGGAGCGCGCACCTGTTCGACGCGGCGCGCGCCGAGAGGCTCTGGGCCGCACTGCGCGAGCTCCCATCCACCGGCACGGAGGTGATGAGCCATCGAGACCTCACCCCGTTCAACCTCCTGGTCGCCGAGCGTGCGGGTGAGACGCGACTGGCCGGCGTGCTCGACGGGGGCAGCTTCGGACCCGCCGATCCCGCCCTCGACCTCGTCGTGGCGTGGCATCTCTTCGAGGCACCGACACGGCGCGTCCTCCGCGACGGCGTCGGCGTGGAGGATGTCGAGTGGCAGCGCGGCGCGGCATGGGCGCTCCAGCAGGCGCTCGGACTGGGCTGGTACTACGAGGCCTCGAACCCGACGATGAGCGCGCTGGGCGTCTCGACGGTGAGACGTCTGCTGGCCGACGCCGGTCTCTCCGTGCTCATCGACTGATCGGTCTCAGCCGGCAGCGCGAGCGAGGACGAACTCCGCAACGATCGGGGCGAGTGACGCTCCGATCTGCTCGGCCGGACGCTTCTGCCCCTTCACCTCGAACGTGTGCCCGCCGCCCTCGATCCAGACCACCCGCGCATCCCGACAGCTCGCGACCGCCTCCTCGAACTGCGAGATGGGCTGGACGAACGGATCGTTGGTTCCCTCCACGAAGAGCTGCGGCACCGCGATGCCCGGCAGATGCTCGACACGCGGCTTCTCGGGCCGCCCCGGCGGATGAAGCGGGTAGCCGAGATAGGCGAGACCGTCGACACGCAGACCTTCGGCGACCGCCATCGAGGCCATCCGTCCGCCGTAGGACTTGCCTGTCGCCCAGACGGTCGCGGACGGGTCGGCGGATCGGGCGTGGGCTACCACGGCGGTCCAGGTCGCGATCGCGTGCGCAGCAGGACCGGGCATCCGTCGCCCCTGCTCGACGTAGGGGAAGTTGAACCGCAGGGTCGAGAAGCCGCTCTCGCTCAGCGCCTCGACGTAGCCGGTCAGGAAGGGATGGTCTTTGCCCGTTCCTGCACCATGCGCGACGATCACCGTCGCACCGTTGTCCCCTTGTGCCCAATCGGCGGACACGGTCGTGGGACCGGCCGGCAGGTCGACCTGGATCTCGACCATCAGGCGGTGGGGAGCGACACCGACGTCATGCCCGCTCGCCCTGGAGGCCGTCGGCGTCCGGGCGCGGCTCCGGATCCGGGTTCGGAGCGTGCTCCGGCTCGACCGGCTCGGCCACCGGATCGGCCGGGCGCGGCGGGATGACGGGCTCCCCCGGTGCCGGAGCGGGCTCAGGAGCCGGAGCGGGCTCAGGTGCCGTCGCGCCCGGGGTGATCCGCTCGCCGTAGCGCGGCGGCTCATCGAGGTTGACGGGAGGGCGCACCGGCGCGACCTTGTTGGCGCCGAGCACCTGACGAGCCTTGCCCAGCGAGGAGGGAAGCACCGTGACCTCGTAGTGATCGGCGGCGAACTGCGTGACGCTGGCGAAGTCGCGACGACGACGGACGATCGCGTACGTGATGAGACTCAGGAGCATTCCGACCGCGACACCGATCAGGACGAATCCGAGGAAGAGCTGAATCGGCACCTCGGGGTTACCGAGCACCAGGATCGCGGCGAGGAACAGGCCGATCAGCACGCCGTTGATCGCCCCGGAACGCGCCGCGGCCGCGTAGCCCAGCTTGCCGGTCACGCGCTCCACCGTGCGCACGCTCTGCCCGACGATGGCGATGTCGCGCGCCGGAACCTCCCCGGCGATCAGCTTCGAAACCGTCTTCTGCGCGCTCTCGTAGTCGCGCATCGACGCGACGATCTCGCCGGTGTCTGTGCCGCTCGCGGGCCGGTTCAGCATGCTCATCCGGCTATTCTTCCACGCGCGGCGTCCGACGGTCCGAGGCGCGACCATCCAGCCGGAGACGAGAGCTGCCGACTACTCTGGAGAGGTGAGCACACAACGGGTTTTCGCCGCGCGCCTTGCCGGGTGCGCCGTCTTCGATCCCGTCGGCGACCGGCTCGGCAAGGTCCGGGATGTCGTCGTCGTGTATCGAAGTACCGCGGCGCCCCGCGTCATCGGTCTGGTCGTGGAGATCCCGGGGCGACGACACGTGTTCCTCTCGATCGGACGCGTCACCTCGATCCGCTCCGGCCAGGTGATCACCACGGGCCTGATCAACGTGCGACGGTTCTCGCCCCGCGCCGGCGAGGTCCGTGTGCTGGCGGAGATGCTCGGGAGACGGGTGAGCTTCGTCGACGGCAGCGGAGCCGGCGTGATCGAAGACGTCGCGATCGAGCCCAACCGTCTCGGCGAATGGGCGATCAGCCAGCTGTTCCTCCGCCGGCCGAAGACCAGCGCCTCCCCGTTCGCGAAGGGGCCGACGACCTTCGCCGCCTGGAGCGAGGTCACCGAGCAGCGCGCTCCCGGCGAGTCGCAGTCGGCCGAGCAGCTCGTCGCCTCCTACTCCGAGCTGCATGCGGCCGACCTCGCCAACACCCTCCTCGATCTCCCGCAGCAGCGCATGATCGAGGTCGCGGAGGAACTCTCCGACGACCGTCTCGCGGATGCCCTCGAGGAGATGCCCGAAGACGAGCAGGTGCACATCCTCGATCGTCTGGGCGACGAGCGTGCGGCCGACATCCTCGACCAGATGGAGCCGGACGATGCGGCCGACCTCCTCGCGCAGCTGGAACCGGACCGTCTGGAACAGCTTCTCGAGCTCATGGAGCCGGAGGAGGCCGAAGACGTCAGAATGCTGCTGCGCTACGGCCCTGACACGGCCGGCGGTCTGATGACGCCCGAGCCGATCATCCTGTCCGCGGACGCCACCGTGGCCGAGGCACTCGCCCTGATCCGCCGCCACGAGCTGCATCCGGCCCTGGCGGCCGCGGTCTTCGTCACGCTCCCCCCGTTCGAGACGCCGACGGGACGCCTGCTCGGGCTCGTGCATTTCCAGCGGATGCTGCGCTACCCGCCGCACGAACGCCTCGGCGCGATCCTCGACGACAGCCTCGAACCCGTTCCCGTCACCGCCTCCGCCGCCGAGGTGGCACGTCTCCTGGCGAGCTACGACCTGGTGTCGCTCCCGGTGATCGACGCGGCGCATCGACTCGTCGGAGCGATCAGCATCGACGACGTGCTCGACTACCTGCTGCCCGACGACTGGCGCTCGCACGACAGCGACGACGCCTCAGCGCCGGCGAAGGAGGTGCGCTGATGCCCCGCTCCCCACGCCTCGACGCGCCAGGGCGCACGACCACACGCCCCAGGGCGACCTCGCGCGACCGCTTCGGCCGGTTCACGGAGTGGGTCGCTCGGGCGATGGGGACCCCGGCGTTCCTGCTGATCCTGACCCTGTTCTGCGTGCTGTGGATCGTATGGAACACCCTGATGCCGGACGAGCTGCGCTTCGACGACGCCGCGCTCGGGTTCACGGCTCTGACGCTGATGCTCTCGCTGCAGGCCTCGTATGCCGCACCGCTCATCCTGCTCGCGCAGAACCGTCAGGACGACCGCGACAGGGTGCAGATCGAACAGGATCGCCAGCGCGCTGAGCGCAACCTCGCCGACACCGAGTACCTCGCTCGCGAGATCGTGGCGCTGCGGATGTCGCTCGAGGAACGCAATTCGCAGGTCGTCACGCGTGACGTGCTCCGCCAGGAGCTCAAGGCGCTTCTCGCCGAACTCGAAGAGTCCCCCGAGAAGACCCGATCCGGCTCCGCATCGTGACGGCGGCGGAACGCGTCCGATCCGCCGTCGCCGCCGTGACGGATCCCGAGCTGCGTCGTCCCATCGGCGAACTCGACATGGTCCGCGACATCTCGGTGGAGGGTGACCGCGCACACGTCGGCATCGTCCTGACAATCGTGGGCTGCCCCGCAGCCACCAGGATCGAGACGGATGTGCGCGAGGCTGCAGCGTCCGTTCCCGGCATCGCCGAGGTCGAGGTCGAGGTCGGCGTGATGACGCCGACCGAGCGCAAGGCCCTCACGGAGAAGCTCCGCGCCGGCCGACCGGCGCGGCACATGCCGTTCGGCCCCGACTCCCTCACCCGCGTGATCCTCGTCTCCAGCGGCAAGGGCGGGGTGGGCAAGTCGACGGTCACGGCCAACCTCGCTGTCGCCCTCGCCGCGCAGGGCCTCTCCGTCGGACTCGTCGACGCCGATGTGCACGGCTTCTCGATCCCGGGCCTGCTCGGCATCCCGGCCGGCACGCAGCCGACCCGCATCGACGATCTGATGCTCCCCCCTGTCGCGCACGGTGTGAAGACGATCTCCATCGGGATGTTCCTCCGCGACGGCGAATCCGTCGTCGCCTGGCGCGGCCCGATGTTGCACCGCACCGTGTCGCAGTTCCTCACCGACGTGTTCTTCGGTGACCTCGACGTGCTCCTGATCGACATGCCACCGGGAACCGGCGACATCGCGATCTCGATCGGCCAGCTCCTCCCCCATGCGGAGGTGCTCGTCGTCACGACGCCGCAGACCGCAGCCGCAGACGTCGCCATCCGCAGCGGTCTCGTCGCCCGCCAGACGGGCCAGCGCGTCATCGGCGTCATCGAGAACATGGCGGCGTACACGCTCCCCGACGGCACGGTCGTCGACCTGTTCGGCTCCGGCGGCGGTGCAGCCGTCGCCGACGCACTCTCCGAACCGGAAGCCACGGTCCCGCTGCTGGCCTCGATCCCACTGAGCCCCGCGCTGCGCGAAGGCGGAGACGCCGGACTCCCGATCGTCTCCGAGGACACGGACGATGCCGCGGCCGTGACCATCCGCGGCCTCGCGAGCGCGCTCGCACACCAGGGCAGAGGGCTCTCCGGCCGATCCCTGCCGATGTCGATCCGATAGCGAGTGGGAGGATGAAGGGATGCCCGCACGTTCCCTGACCGTCGACGAGGGTCTGCTGCGACGGATGGCGCGCGACGCCGCGATCTACTCGCTGACCCGCCCTGCGGCCATCGTCATGTGGATCGCCCTCGCCGGGGCGCTCGTCTTCAGCGTCATCAACCTCACCGCGCCCGTGGCCCCCGGGGAAGAGGGGCCGTTCGGGGCCGGCTGGATGCCCGTGCTCATCGTCGCGCTCGCAGGTTTCGCCGTGTTCATGTCGATGTCAGGCGCGCGCACCGCCGTGCGCATCGCGATGCCCGCCGGCACACGCGTGTGGGTGTCCCTCGAAGATGACGTTCTGCAGATGGGTAGCGGTCGACGTCGCTCCGACATCGCATACCGCACGTTCCAGAGGATGCACGTGGGCAAGGATGCGGTGCTGCTGAAGGTGCGCGACACCTCGGCGGCGACCGCGATACCCCGCGAGCTGTTCACGGACGACGACATCGCCGCGCTCCGCTCCAGGATCTCCTAGCACTTCGGGTTCGGACCCCGATGCCCGCACCGGCTCAGGCCGACGGGATCAGGGGGCCCGGCTCAGGTCGCTTCGGGATCGAACGGCGGGCGGTTGGTCGCACTGAACTCCTGCGGGACCGCGCGCACGGGGGCGGCAGCGCTCGCGACGGGCTCCGCGATCGTCGCGGTGGCCTGCATCGGAGTCGCCGGCTGAGGTTCCTCCATGAGGGCGTCGCGGATGATGCGACGCGGGTCGTACTGGCGGGGATCGAGCTTGCGCCAGTCGACATCGTCGATCTCGGGGCCCATCTCCTCGCGGACCCTCGACTTGGTCGCACGAAGGTACTCGCCGGCCTTGCGGACCATCCGGGAGAAGCTCTCCGCTGCGCGCGGGAGACGCTCGGGTCCGATGATCAGAACCGCGATGAGGCCGATCAGCAGCAGCTTCTCGAAGGTGAGCCCGAACGTCATCTCTACAGGCTACCGCCGCGCCTGCGGTCCCCGCACTCGCGGACCGAATACGCTGGAGAAGATCACAGGTCAGGCAGGGAGAGGCAGCCCATGAGCGAGCATGACGCGAACGCGCGTTTTCTGCGCGAGTCCATCGTGGAACCCGATGCCATCGCCCGCGCCCGCGCGCACGCGGTCGAGCTCGGAGCGAGCCCGATTAGCGCGTCCGTCGGTTCCCAGATCGCCGTGCTCGCCGCCGCGACGGGTGCCAGGTCGATCGTCGAGATCGGGACGGGCGCAGGTGTCTCCGGGCTGTGGTTGCTCCGCGGCGCGCCTCAGGCCGTGCTCACCTCGATCGACAACGAGCCCGAGCACCTCGCCGCCGCGCGACAGGCCTTCTCGGACGCGAAGATCGCTTCCACGCGGGCACGTTTCATCACGGGACGCGCCATCGACGTGCTCCCCCGCATGAACGAGAACTCGTACGACATCGTGCTGGTCGATGCCGACCCCGAACACGTCATCGAATACGTGGAGCACGGCCTTCGTCTCGCCCGCACCGGTGGCCTCGTGCTCGTGCCCCGTGTCCTCGCCGGCGGCCGCGTCGCCGACCCGGTGCAGCGCGACGAGATCACGTCCGCCTATCGGTCCCTCGTCCAGGAGACACAGGAGTCCTCGGCCGTCCTCGCGACGCTCTCCCCCGCTGGCGAGGGCCTGCTGCAGCTGATCAGCCTCGCAGAACGCGCCTGATCCCGCATCGACCGAGGCGGATGCCGGCCGACGCCCACCATACGAAGAAGGGCGGTGGCTCCGAGGAACCACCGCCCGTTCGGGTCCGCCGACGCGGACCCTTGGTCGATCAGGCCGGTGCCACGACGGCGCCAAGCACGTCGTGAAGCTCCTTGGCCTCGGCGTCGTTCACGGAGACGACCAGGCGGCCGCCGCCTTCGAGTGGAACGCGCACGATGATGAGTCGTCCTTCTTTCACGGCTTCCATAGGTCCGTCTCCGGTCCTCGGCTTCATCGCTGCCATCGTGGCTCCCTTTCCTCCGGTGGTATGGGATGAGTTTATCGGGTGTCACCGGGACCTGTACGTCATGGAGCAACAATTCGGTCGTGCTTCCTGCTCACGGCACCTGCCAGAACGTGCTCCCGAGTCCATACACGTGATATATCCAGAACCATTGACCGACCAGACACGCGACCAGGACGCCGAGCCGCCAGAGCCGGGATCGCGGCACGGCGACCGCACCCCACAGCGGGCTGAGCGGGAGCAGCAGGCGGAAGGTGCTCGACTGCGGGAAGAACACGGCGAGCAGGTACAGCAGATAACTCGCGCTCCACAGCCGGAGGTCGGCACCGAGCGCCCGCACCTGGGGTGAGAGCAGAAGGGTCGCGGCAGCTCCGGCCACGAGCAGCGCCAGGGCGATGGGTCCCCACCACTGCGGCATGCCCCAGAGGCTGAACCAGAACTGCGAGGCCTGGATCCACCCTTCGAACGGGATGAATCCTTCGACGCCGCCGGTGATCCAGTGCTGGCGCCAGGCCAGCTCGGTGGCGAGGTAGGCGCCGGGGTCCCCGGTCGCGATCCCGGCGATCACCTGCCAGGCGAACCCGCAAGCGGTCGCGAGGGCTCCGAGTCCGAGGATGTGCGCGATCTCCCGCCTCGTGAGCGGATCCTCCCGACGGCGGATCCAGCGCACCAGACCGTGCAATCCCAGATAGAGCGCGAAGGCGAGCACTCCGGGGCGGGTGAAAGCCATCGCCGGGATGAGCATATACAGCCAGGCGTACCTCCGCCGTGCCGTCATGTCGAGGGCGAGGAACAGCAGCAGCAGGAACAGGCTCTCGGCGTATCCCACCTGGAACATCGCCGCGATCGGACCGGCCGCGAAGAAGATCACCGCCCACAGCGCCGCGGAGTTGCCGATGCGATCGCGCAGCAGCCGGTACAGCACGAGGCAGGCCAGGTATCCGGCCGCCAGAGAGAGGAGGAGGGCGCCGGCCCCCCAGGAACCGAACAGCAGACCGATCCCCTTGGCCGCATACGCGAACACCGGCATGAAGGCCCAGGCGTTCTCGGCGACGTCGCCCGCATCCGTGAGCGGCAGCTCGGTCGGGTACCCGTCCTCGGCGACGAGCCAATACCACTGCGCATCCCACCCGAGCACGAAATCGCTCAGCCCGGCTCCGGCTCCGAATCGCGAGGAGGAGGTCGATACCGATGCGGCGAGGATGAGGAACACCGTCGTGACGACCCGCGCTCCGACGTAGATCACCGCGACGCGCAGGGCGACCGGCGTCTTCGCCCAACGGCGCGCTGCGTTCAGTGCGACGTGAGCCATGCGCGCAGGCCCCGCTCCACGGCGTCGATCTGCGCGAGCGGCACGCGCTCCTCATCGTGGTGAGCCAGGTGCGGGTCACCGGGGCCGTAGTTCACGGCGGGAATCCCCAGAGCGGAGAAGCGGGCGACATCCGTCCAGCCGTACTTGGGCCGCGGTTCGGCACCGACGGCGGCGACGAACTGCTTCGCGATCTCCGCGTCGAGTCCGGGGCGCGCCCCCTCGGCGGCATCGGTGATCTCGACGTCGAACCCCGCGAGGACGCCGCGCAGATGGGCCTCGGCCTCTGCCGCGGACTTGCTCGGCGCGAAGCGGTAGTTGACCTCGACCTCGCAGGCATCGGGGATGACGTTCCCTGCGACACCGCCCGCGATGCGCACGGCGCTCAGGCTCTCGCGGTAAAGCAGACCCTCGACCGGCACCTCCCTGGCCCGATACTCGGCCAGCCTGGTGAGGATCGGCGCGGCACGATGGATCGCGTTCTCCCCGATCCATGCCCGCGCGCTGTGCGCTCGGACGCCCGACGTGCGCACGATCGCCCGCATCGTGCCGTTGCACCCGCCCTCGACCTCGCCGTTGGACGGCTCACCGAGGATCGCGAAGTCGGCCTCGAACAGATCGGGGCGAACGGCGGCGAGCAGTCCGAGGCCGTTCTTCGTCGCCTCGACCTCCTCGTTGTCGTACCACATCCACGTGATGTCGATCGCGGGGGCGACCAGCTCGGCAGCGAGCTTCAGCTGCACGGCGGTTCCGGCCTTCATGTCGACGGTCCCGCGCCCCCACAGGTACGGCACTCCGTCGATCTCGATGTCGCGGGTGGGCAGATTGGAGTTGATGGGCACGGTGTCGATGTGGCCGGCGATCGCGACGCGCTGCGCCCGTCCGAGATCCGTGCGTGCGACGACGGTGTTGCCGTGGCGGAAGACCTGCAGGTGCCCCAGCGGCGCGACAGCCGCCTCGATCGCGTCGGCGAGGCTCTTCTCGTCTCCGGAGACGCTGGGGATATCGCAGATCGCACGGGTGAGGTCGACGGAGGACGCGGTCAGATCGAGCACCATGGGTCAAGACTACTTACCCGTCATGCGTGCAGTCACCGTGCTGCGGGCGCGATAGCGTGGAGGGATGAGCGACGCGCGCACGGTATGGGGTATCGGACTGACCACGATCGCCGGAGACGGCACGGTGCTCGATGCCTGGTACCCCGAGGTGCGGACCGGAGCCGCGGAGGCTGATGAGGCGGCCGTCGCCGCGCTCGCGGACCTCACCGGAGCCGACGAGCGACGCAACGTCACGATCGAGGTCGTGCAGCTCGAGATCGATCTCGACGCCGCGCCCGCCTCGACGGCCGACGCCTATCTCCGCCTGCACGCCCTCTCCCACCTCGTGGTGCGCCCCAACGAGCTGAACCTCGACGGCATCTTCGGCCACCTTCCGAACGTCGCCTGGACCAATGCGGGCCCCGTCCTGCCCGCAGACGCCGCCCGTCTGCGGCCCTTCCTCCAGCGCGCGGGCATCCAGATCCAGGGTCTGGACAAGTTCCCGCGCCTCACGGACTACGTGCAGCCCGCGGGTGTCCGTATCGCGGACGCCTCCCGTGTGCGTCTGGGCGCCCACCTCTCCCCCGGCACCACGGTCATGCACGAGGGCTTCGTCAATTTCAACGCCGGAACGCTCGGCGCATCCATGGTCGAGGGCCGCATCTCGCAGGGTGTGGTGGTCGGCGACGGCAGTGACATCGGCGGCGGGTCCTCCATCATGGGCACGCTCTCGGGCGGCGGCACGCACCGGGTATCCATCGGCGCGCGCACGCTGCTGGGCGCCAACGCCGGCATCGGGATCTCCCTCGGAGACGACTGCGTCGTCGAAGCAGGTCTCTATGTCACGGCGGGCACCAAGATCGTCCTGGTCGACGGCCCCGTGACCGCCGACGGCGGACGCAAGACGGTGAAGGGCGGCGAGCTGTCCGGTCAGGACGGGCTGCTGTTCCGACGCAACTCCCTCAGCGGTGCGGTCGAGGCCGTGCGCCGTGCCGGCGTCGGCGTGACGCTGAACGAAGCGCTCCACGCCTGACGATCCCGGGCGACGGGGTTCGGCCGGCATGCGTGGACTCGCCGACCCGCGCGGGAGCCGACATGCATCTGAGCCCCTGCATGCACTGATAGACTGACTCTGTTGCGTGTACCGCCGGTACCCAGCATCGTCGTCGTCACGGGGTCTCCGAGGACCGAAGCGAGCGGAACCGCTCCCACCACCAGCACGAGCTGGCCTTTCGAACGGCGAACCGATGCGCAATTCTGCGCCGTCGCCCACCTCACCCCTATCTCGCGCCGTTCATTCGTGCGCTGACGGAGTTTCTGCATGTCTACCTTCCTTGAACTCGGCGTTCCCGCCGAGCTCGCCGCCGTTCTCGCCGATTCCGGCAAGACCGAGGCGTTCGCCATCCAGCGCGACACGCTTCCCGATTCCCTCGCCGGACGCGACCTGCTCGGTCGCGGACGCACCGGCAGCGGTAAGACCATCGCCTTCGCGCTTCCCCTCGTCGCCCGACTCGCCGCCTCCGGCGGTCAGCGCCGCGCCGGTTTGCCGCGCGGCCTCGTCCTCGCCCCCACCCGTGAGCTGGCGACCCAGATCGCCGCGACGATCACACCGCTCGCCGAGGCAGCCGGCCTTCGCGTCACGACCGTCTTCGGCGGTGTCAGCCAGCGCCCGCAGGAGCAGGCGCTGCGCGGCGGCGTCGACATCGTCGTGGCCTGCCCCGGCCGCCTGGAAGACCTCATGAAGCAGCAGGTTGTCCGACTCAGCGCGATCGAGGTCACCGTGCTCGACGAGGCCGACCACATGGCCGACCTCGGCTTCCTGCCCGGTGTCACCCGCATCCTCTCGGCGACGCCCGCCGACGGTCAGCGTCTGCTGTTCAGCGCCACGCTGGACCGCGGCATCGACACCCTCGCCCGCCGCTTCCTCTCGAACGCGGTCAGCCACGAGGTCGACGAGGCGAGCGTGCCCGTCGGCGAGATGACGCACCGCGTGCTGGTCGTCGACTCCACCGACAACAAGACCGTTCTCGTGCGTGAGCTCGCGTCCGGCACCGGTCGCCGCATCCTCTTCACGCGCACCAAGCACCAGGCGAAGAAGCTGGCGAAGCAGCTCACCGCGGCGGGGATCCCCGCCGTCGACCTGCACGGCAACCTCTCGCAGAACGCCCGCGAGCGCAACCTCGGCGCGTTCTCGACCGCGCCGGAGGACGGCGGCGTGCGAGTGCTCGTGGCGACCGATGTGGCCGCGCGTGGCGTGCACGTCGACAACGTCGACCTCGTCGTCCACGTCGACCCGCCCGTCGAGCACAAGGCGTACCTGCACCGTTCCGGCCGTACCGCTCGCGCCGGCGCTGCCGGAACCGTCGTCACGGTCGTACTCCCGGAGCAGCGCCGCGACGTCAAGGACCTGCTGCGCAAGGCCGCGATCACGGCGCCTCTCGAGGACGTGACCGCCGCCGCCGTCACCGAGCTCGTCCCCGAGCGCGCGCCTCACGTGCGCCCGGCACCGGTGCAGGCACCGCAGCAGCAGCAGCGTCAGTCCGCGAAGCAGCGCCCTGCCGGCGGCGAGAAGAACGGAGCGGCCAACCCGCCGTCCCGTCGCCGTCGTCGCCCCCGCCCCGGTGCCGGCCAGGGTGGCGGCTACTCCACGCAGAGCGGTCAGTCCCGCCAGGGCGGCCGGAGCTCGCAGGGCCGCTGACCCCGACCAATGGCGAATGAGAAAGCGCCCCTTCCGCTACGGCGGGAGGGGCGCTTTCTCGTCACGCGCTCAGCGGGTGGGGAACTGGCGCTCCGGCGACCCGGTGTACAGCTGCTGCGGGCGACCGATCTTCGTCTGGGGGTCGAGCTGCAGCTCGCGCCACTGAGCCAGCCAGCCGGGCAGACGTCCGATCGCGAACAGCACGGTGAACATGCGCGTGGGGAAGCCCATCGCCTTGTAGATGACGCCGGTGTAGAAGTCGACGTTCGGATAGAGGCGACGCTCGCGGAAGTAGTCGTCGGCCAGCGCCAGCTCTTCGAGCTCCTTGGCGAGGTCGAGGAGCGGGTCGGTGACGCCCAGCGACGACAGCACCTCGTCGGCCGCGTCCTTGACGAGCTTGGCGCGCGGGTCGTAGTTCTTGTAGACCCGGTGCCCGAAGCCCATCAGCTTCACGCCCTCTTCCTTGTTCTTCACCCGCTCGACGAAGCGCGAGACGCTCTGCCCGGAGTCGCGGATCTGCCCGAGCATGGTCAGCACGGCCTCGTTCGCACCACCGTGGAGCGGACCCGAGAGCGCCTGGATACCCGCGGAGACGGAGGCGAACTGGTTCGCTCCGGTCGATCCGACCAGACGGACCGTGGACGTCGACGCGTTCTGCTCGTGGTCTTCGTGCAGGATGAGGAGCAGCTCGAGAGCCTTCGACATCACCGGGTTGACCTCGTACTCCTCGCTGTGCACCCCGAAGTTCAGCTTCAGGAAGTTGTCCACGAAGCTCAGGGAGTTGTCGGGGTACAGGAACGCCTGGCCGACGCTCTTCTTGTGCGCATACGCGGCGATCACCGGGAGCTTCGCGAGCATGCGCACCATGTTCAGCTCGACGTGCTCGGGGTTGTGCGGGTCGGTCTGACCCTCGTAATAGGTCGAGAGCGCGGCGACCGCCGAGGACAGCACCGACATCGGGTGCGCCGTGTGCGGAAGCGCCGAGAAGAAGCGCTTGAGGTCTTCGTGCAGGAGGGTGTGCCGACGGATCTTCTCGTCGAACTCCGCCAGCTCCGAGGCAGACGGCAGGTCGCCGTAGATGAGCAGCCACGCGACCTCGAGGTAGCTGGTCGAGCCGGCGAGCTGCTCGATCGGGTATCCGCGGTATCGCAGGATGCCCTTGTCGCCGTCGATGAACGTGATCTCCGACTTCGTCGACGCCGTGTTGACGAAACCGTAGTCCAGGCCGGTGTAGCCCGTCTGCCGCGTCAACGTCGAGAAATCGATGCTGTCGTGCCCCGCCGTGCCGCGCAGCACCGGGAATTCAGCGGTCGTGTCGCCGATCGTCAGCTTCGCCGTCTGGTCTGCCGCTGCACTCACGCGGACCTCCTCGTAGTGTCCGCCCCCGCTCGTCGCGGTGGGTTCGAACAAGATCTTGATCAAGCCTGAACTGGCGATCTCACGGCGCTCAGGCGCCAGGTCGGGTCACGACCGAATCGCCTTTACAGCCTAGTAGTCACACAGGCCTACTGTGACATCCGCCAAAGGGACGCGCCCTCCGAGGAGGGAATCTACATATCGGCCACAGTGAGACGGCGCGCGGCCTCGCGTACGTCCGCTGTCGACGCCGTGAGCGCCAGCCGCACATGCTGTCCGGAGTCACCGCCGTAGAACGGACCCGGACCGGCGAGGATGCCGAGATCAGCCAGCCGCCCCATCGACTCCCAGGCGTCACGCCCTTCGGTCGCCCAGAGGTAGAGCCCGGCCTCCGAACCGTCGATGCGGAAGCCGGCGGCCTCCAACGCGGGACGCAGGGCGTCACGACGGGTCCGGTAGAGAGCCTTCTGTGCGGCGACGTGCTCATCGTCCGCGAGCGCGACGGCCATCGCGTGCTGCACCGGCGCAGGCGGCATCAGACCGAGGTGCTTGCGTGCCGTGAGAAGCTCTCCGACGATGCGAGCGCATCCCGCCACGAACGCCGCACGGTATCCGGCGAGGTTCGACTGCTTGCTCAGCGAGTAGACGCTGAGCAGGTTCGCCCTGCTTCCCCCGGTCACCCGCGGGTCGAGGATCGAGGGGATCGGCTCGGTCGCCCAGACGCCGTCCCAGCCCAGCTCGGCGTAGCACTCGTCGCTCGCGAGCACGGCACCGATCTCACGGGCGCGACGCACGGCGGCGGCGAGCTCATCGACGGTCCAGGTGCGTCCGTCCGGGTTGCCCGGGGTGTTGATCCAGATGAGCTTGGTGCCCTCGGGCCAGTCGGCGGGGTCGTCGGCAGGCAGGGGGGTCGCCCCGGCGACGCGGGCGCCGACCTCGTAGGTCGGGTAGGCCACGCGCGGGTGGACGACGATGTCGCCGGCCCCGAGACCCAGCAGGGTGGGCAGCAGAGCGACGAGCTCCTTGGAGCCGATCGTCGGGAGCACGTTGTCCACTCGGAGGTCGGGCACACCCCTGCGCCGGGCGTACCAGTCGACGATCGCCTCCCGAAGGGTGGGCGTTCCCACCGTCTGCGGATAGGCATGGGCATCCGTGGCCTCGGCCAGAGCGCGGCGGATGATGTCGGGCGTCGGGTCGACGGGAGAGCCGACCGAGAGGTCGATCAGTCCGTCCGGATGCTGCTGCGCGCGCGCACGGAACGGGACGACGGCATCCCACGGATAGTCGGCGAGATCGCGGACGCTCACGGAGCCCGCGCCTACTCGCCCTGAGGCGGCAGTGCCGCGACGATCGGGTGATCGAACGAGTAGACGCCCACCTTGGCGGCACCGCCCGGAGACCCGATCTCGTCGAAGAACTCGACGTTGGCCTTGTAGTAGTCCTGCCATTCGTCGGGCAGGTCGTCTTCGTAGTAGATCGCCTCGACGGGACAGACGGGTTCGCAGGCGCCGCAGTCCACGCACTCGTCGGGGTGGATGTAGAGCGAGCGTTCGCCCTCGTAGATGCAGTCAACGGGGCACTCGTCGATGCAGGCGCGATCCTTGACATCGACGCACGGGAGGGCGATCACATACGTCACCCCCTCAGTCTACGACTCGCGCGGCCCCGGTTCCTGCGCGGCAGGCGCTTCCGTGCGCGTCGGCAGGCGACGGACGGAGGGCCAGGCGATGACGAGCAGCACGATCCCGGCGACGAGATAGGTCCAGATCTGCCCGGCGAAGGACGCCGGAACGACGACGGATCCCCCCGGCCCCTCGCCGGAGATCAGCACCAGCATGCCGATCATCCCGACGCCGGCAGCGACGGCGGCTCCCCTGTCGTGGGTGAGCGCGCGGACGGCGATGAGGATGGCGGCGCAGGCGATCGCCGCGATGATCATGCCGATGGGGATGGGGCCCCACATCACACTGTGGCTGATGGTGCCCGCGATGCCGTAGACACCGCCGACGAGGGCGGCAGCGATCCACGACAACACTCTCGACACCCAGCTCACGCGCACCTGTCGATCTTACCGACGACCCCTCAGCGAGCGGGAGCGGGGCGGCTGCTCATGCAGCGAGGCCGAACAGGCGCAACAGGGCCGCGACCGCCGCCGCCGCCACGACGACCACGAGGAACGACTGCCGCAGCCACAGGAGGCCTCCCGCCACCAGCAATGCGGGCACGCGGGCATCGACCGTGATCGCCTGACCGTCACCGAGGGTCTGCACGGCCACGAGCGCCGCGAGCAGACCCACCGTCAGCAGGTCCGAGATACGGGCGGTCCGCGGCGCCTCCAGAACCCGCGGAGGCACCAGGTAGCCGGCCGCCTTGAGGGCGAGGCAGATCAAGGCGGCCAGGAGGATCGCACTCCACACGGTCACGAGGTCGCCCCCGCTCCGGCGTCTGCCCCGCCGTCGGCCGCAGCCGCAGGGTGGCCCCACCAGTTGAACCAGCCGACCGCGATCGCGACGATCGCGGCGACGAGGACAGGAAGCCCCGGCATCAGGAACGGCGTGCAGGCGGCAGCCACGACAGCCGCTGCGACGCCGACGGCCACGGCCTGGCGCTGGCGGAGCCGAGGCCACAGCAGTGCGAGGAAGGCTGCGGCCGCGGCCGCGTCCAGCCCCCATGCTCTGGGATCGCCCAGCACGTCGCCCACGAGGGCACCGATGAGCGTGGTGATGTTCCACCCGACGAAGATGCCGATCCCGGTCACCCAGAAGCCGACCTGCCGCAGCCGCGGATCGCCCTGCGAGATCGCCACGGCCGTCGACTCGTCGATCGTGAAGTGCGCAGCTGCAGCCTTGCGAGCAGGTCCGCCACCGATGATGGGCGACATCCGCATGCCGTAGGCGACGTTGCGGACGCCGAGGAGCGCAGCCGAGGCGATCGCGGAGGGCAGCGCCGTCATGCCCCCGGCGGTGAAGACGCCGACAAACGCGAACTGGGACCCACCGGTGAACATCAGCAGGCTCAGCACGCAGGTCTGCCAGACGTCGAGCCCCGACGCCACGGCGAGCGCTCCGAACGAGACCCCGTACGCGCTGGTCGCCAGGACGACGCCGAGGGCTTCGCGCCAGACCTCACGCTCCGCGGTCATCACGCCGCCCGGGAGCTGTCGTTCGCTTCAGTGAACACATGGCCATAATTCTGAACACCTTCCGCGGCGTAGTCAAGCGAACGATCGTTTGACATGATGAACACATGGAGGAGCTTCGTACACGCATCGCCCGCACCCTGCGCCGGGAACGTGAGGCGGCGAGCCTGTCGGTATCCGAACTCGCTCGGCGGGCCGGGGTCTCCAAGGCGACGGTGTCCCAGCTCGAGAGCGGCTCAGGCAACCCCAGCGTCGAGACGCTGTGGGCACTCGGCGTCGCCCTGGGGGTTCCCTTCGCCGTGCTCGTCGATCAGCAGGCCAATGCGCCCACGCTGATCCGCGCGGACGATCTGTCCGGGGTGCCGTCGTCGGCCGCCGCATACAGTGCCACCCTGCTGTCGGCGAGTCCGCCAGGCGCACGCCGTGACCTCTATCTGATCCAGGCGGAGCCGGGAGACGCCCGCCGTTCGGACCCCCACCATCCCGGCACCATCGAGCACGTCGTCCTGATCTCCGGACAGGCGCGGATCGGCCCGGCAGACGAACCCGTCCTCCTCGGCCCCGGCGACTACCTGACCTACGCCGGCGATGCCCCCCATGTCTTCGAGGCGACGGCGGCAGGAACCAGCGCCGTGCTCATCTCGGAGCTGCGCTGAGCTTCACTCCCCTCCCGATACCGGCGAGGGATCGGGAATCTCATGCGGCCGGTACTGCGGCAGTCGTGAAGCCGGAAGGATCGCCAGCGCGCTGATACCCGCGAGCAGCAGGAGTCCGAGCTTCAGCGTGCCCAGTCGCGATTCCTCGTTCACCATGACGGCGGCGTCGACCTGCTCCGGGGTCGCATCCGTCCTCTCGAGCGCCGCGCGGAGGTCGTCGTTGCTGATGAAGTTCAAGTTGTCCATGTCGACCTGAGCGACGAGGGACGGCGGCAGCTCCGGATGTTCGACGACCGCGCGCCCCACGCTGAGTCCGAGGAGGGACACCAGCAGCGCGCCCGCCAGAGCGGTACCCACGGCCGAGGCGAGGTTCTGTGTCGTGCCCCGAAGGGATCCCACATCCCCCGCGAGCTCGGCCGGAGCCGCCGTCACGAGGACGTTGAACACCAGCGTCACCAGCGCCCCCTGCCCGATGCCGAAGACGATGAGACCGACGATCGTCGGGATCGTCTCCCAGTTGTTGTTGACGACGAACGACAGCCACACAAGAGCGGCCGTGGTGAGGATGAACCCGACCACGCCGATCGTGCGCGGCGGGAACCTCTTGTACAGCCGCACCACGAGGGTGGCCGTGACGAAGACCGTGAGGTTGAACGGCATCATGGCCATCGAGGTGTCGAACGGCGTCCTGCCCTGCACGATCTGGATGTACAGCGGGATCGTGAAGTTCACGCACGCTTCCAGGGCGACCACGATGAACATCGCGTACACGGCGGCGCGCTCGCGGGAGGATCCGAGGACGCTCAGATCGATCAGTGGCACCCTCCCCTCCGCCATCCGCTTCCTCGTCCACAGGAAGAACGCCTGTCCCAGCACGAGGCCGACGACGATGAACACGGGGGCCGGCGAGAGACCGATCACCGAGAAGGGCGCGTCCGCCGTCGCCGCCACAGCACCCCAGGAGTTCAGGTTGTTGAACCCGAGCGTCAGCAGCACGATCGCGGCGCCGATGAGCAACGAGGCGACGAGATCGATGCGGATCGACGCATCGCCGCGGTCCCCGCGCAGGGTGAAGCTCAGTGCGAACACCACCACGGCGATGCCGAGCACGATGAAGAACATCGGTCGCCAGCCCACCAACGTGCCCAGCGTTCCTCCGATCAGGAACGCGCTGACCCCCGAGATCGCGCGGGCCGAGCCGATGGCGCCGATGGCTGTCGCCTGCTGGGGTCCCCGGTAGTTCTCGGCGATGAGCGCCACGATCGACGGAACGATGATCGCCGCAGCCGCTCCGGCCACGGCCTGCCCTGCGATGGCCCACCACACGGTGGGAGCGAGGATCATCATGATCGACGAGCCCGCGAACAACGCGATCACGATCCGGAAGATCACGACCCAGCCGATCCGCTGCCCGAGCTTCGCACCGGTCATCACGAGGGCCGCGACCGCGAGGCCGTACATCACGATCGTCGTGCTCGCGACGGTCGGCGGAACCCCGAACTCGCTCACCATTCCCCCGAGGGAGATGGGCAGCGCGGCGACGTTGAACGACATCAGCACCTGCGCGAGGAACAGGCTGACCATCGGAAGCCACGAGGACTTGATCGGGATCTGCGGCGTCTGGTTCTGCGGTGTCTGGGTCATGACAGCTCCGTGGGTGCGGACGGCGAGGCGTGCGTGGACGCGTGGTGGGGAACGGGAGACGAGGCGAACAGGTTCAGCCCCAGTGCCCGCGAGAGATATCCGATGGCCATCTGCGAGCGGACCGAGTTGCCGGCCTCGTCGAGTCGGGGCGAGAACCCGGCGGCCGCACCCTTTCCCGGCGCGATCGCGACGATGCCTCCGGCGACGCCGGACTTCGCGGGGAGTCCGATCTCGAACAGCCAGTCGCCCGATCGTTCATAGAGGCCCGTCGAGGCGACGACTGCGAGCGTGTCGCGGCACACGTCCGCCGAGACGACGCGCTCGCCCGTGATGGGGTTCACTCCCCCGTCGGCGAGTGTGGCGCCCATGACCGCGAGATCGTGAGCCGTGACCCTGAGCGCGCACTGGCGTGTGTAGACGTCGACGACCTCGTCCGGGTCGCCCGCGAGTCGACCGTAGCTGCGCAGCAGACGCCCGAGAGCGCGGTTGCGGTCATTGGTCGCCGCCTCCGAGGCATACACGACGCCGTCGAGGCTCAGCGGGCGCCCGGCGAACGCCGAGAGCCCTTCGCGCACGCGCTCCCACTGCTCGACCGACGTCGCCCCGGGCATGAGCGCTGTCGGGGCGATCGCCCCCGCGTTGACCATGGGGTTCATCGGGTGGCCGTCGTTGAGCTCCAGCGCCATCACGGAGTTGAAGGCGAGGCCGGTGTTGTTCACCCCGACGACCTCGCGCACGCGCTCATGCCCGTGCTCCTGGATCGCCAGGGCGTACACGAACATCTTCGAGATCGATTGGATCGAGAACGGATGCAGCGCATCGCCGGCGTCGTGCAGCCCGCCGCCGACCTCGATCACCGCCAGACCGAACAGCTCAGGATCGACGTCGGCGAGCACGGGGATGTAATCCGCGACGCTGCCGCTTCTCTCGTCGGCGTAGCGCGAGTGCGCCTCGCGCACCACCTCTTCGACGCGGTCCCACCCCGGCAGCGCGCCGGTGGACGCGACCTGCGGAACGCCGTGCCATGCTGCGGGGTCGAGCACATCTCCTCCTCGGATCCGTGACGCCCCCAGCCGTCAGGGTCACGGTAGCGCTCGACGACCGCCTTCGGCTACCAGTTCAGTGGCTTCGCGGGTGCGCTCAGTACCAGTTCATCGCCTGGGAGTGCGACCAGGCGCTGCAGGGAGTGCCGTACACCGAGGAGATGTACCCGAGACCCCAGGCCACCTGCGTGGCCGCGTTCGTCTGCCAGTCGGAGCCAGCGGAAGCCATCTTGCTGCCGGGAAGCGCCTGCGGGATGCCGGTCGCACCGCTCGGGTTGTACGCCTTGTAGTTCCAGCCGGACTCCTTGTTCCACAGCGAGTTCAGGCAGGAGAACTGGTCGCCGCCCCATCCGTACGTGCTCGACATGATCTGCTGGGCGGCCGCCTTCGCCCCCTCGGGCGTATTGGCAGCTGCCAGGGCGGCTGCGGCCTGCTGCTCCGCGGCAGCCTGAGCCGCCGCCTGCTCCGCCGCGATCCGCGCAGCCTCTTCCTCGGCCTGCTTCTGCTGCGCGGCCGTGAGAGCGCCACGCAG
This sequence comes from Microbacterium oxydans, assembly GCF_000956405.1. GTDB lineage: Bacteria > Actinomycetota > Actinomycetes > Actinomycetales > Microbacteriaceae > Microbacterium > Microbacterium oxydans_C. Next base: position 14,513 of record NZ_JYIV01000021.1, on the reverse strand, counting down.
CTCCGCCGTGTCCGCGACGACACTCGCGGTCTCCTCCTGCGCCTTGTCGGCGAGGACGCCGACGAGCAGCACGGGCGTGACCTCGCTGTCGTCGAGCTTCTCGATGTCGCTCTCGAGGTCGGAGGTGTCGACGGAGGTCACGGCTCCCACATCGAGGCCGGCGGCGGCGACCTCAGCACTCAGGGTCTCGGCCGCGGTGACCGCGTCCTTCGCCTGCGTCAACGTCGCGGAGGCGTCTTCCGCAATCTGTGCCAGGGGCTGGGCACCGGCGAGTGCAGGCGCGGTGACAGCGGCAGCGGGGCTCATGGCTCCCACCGCGGGGGTGGACGCCAGGCCGACGCTCAGGGTGATGCCGACCAGAGTCGCCGATGCGACACCGAGGATGGTCATGGGGCGGTGGGCGGCGTTTCGAGCGGATGCCGCCGCGGAGGCGCGCCGAAGCGCACGGGTCTTCTGAAGCATTGGGTTCGACTTTCGGGTTGTCGTACGCCCCTTTTAGGAGACTCATCGGGAGCTCGTCCCGGGCGCAAGTGAACCACTCTGAACGATGAACCTGAATGAAAACCATCCCTCACCTGGGATTTACATGAGAAGAGGGCCCCGTGCACGCCTTTCGGCGGCACGGGGCCCTCCCACTCGGAGCGTGTCCGAAGCTGTGCTCAGACGCTCGCGTCCTGTCGCTTCAGGCGTGCGGTCTCGCGCGCACGCGTGTTCGCGTCGAGGTTCACCTTGCGGATGCGCACCGCTTCGGGCGTCACCTCGACGCACTCGTCGTCGCGGGCGAACTCGAGGCTCTCCTCCAGCGTCAGCTGACGCGGAGGCGTCATCGACTCGAAGGTGTCGGAGCTCGCTGCACGCATGTTGGTGAGCTTCTTCTCCTTGGTGATATTCACGTCCATGTCGTCGGCGCGGGAGTTCTCGCCGATGACCATGCCCTCGTAGACCTCCTGCGTGGGCTGCACGAAGAAGGACATGCGCTCCTGCAGGGCGATCATCGCGAACGGAGTGACGACACCCTGGCGGTCGGCGACGATCGAGCCGTTCTGACGCGTCGTGATGGAGCCGGCCCACGGCTCGTAGCCGTGCGAGATCGCGTTCGCGATGCCGGTGCCTCGGGTCGTGGTCAGGAACTCGCTGCGGAAACCGATCAGGCCGCGCGACGGGACGATGAACTCCATGCGCACCCAGCCGGTGCCGTGGTTGGTCATGTTCTCCATGCGACCCTTGCGGTTCGCGAGCAGCTGGGTGATCGCGCCGAGGTGCTCCTCAGGCGTGTCGATCGTGAGGTGCTCGAACGGCTCGTAGGTCTTGCCGTCGATCTTCTTCGTGACCACCTGCGGCTTGCCGACGGTGAGCTCGAAGCCCTCGCGACGCATGTTCTCGACGAGGATGGCGAGGGCGAGCTCGCCTCGACCCTGCACCTCCCACGCATCCGGACGTCCGATGTCGACGACCTTGAGCGAGACGTTGCCGATGAGCTCCTTGTCGAGACGGTCCTTGACCATGCGAGCCGTGAGCTTGTGCCCCTTGACCTTGCCCATGAGCGGCGAGGTGTTGGTGCCGATCGTCATGGAGATGGCGGGGTCGTCGACCGTGATGGCCGGCAGTGGACGCACATCCTCCGGGTCGGCGATGGTCTCACCGATCGTGATGTTCTCGAATCCGGCGATGGCGACGATGTCGCCGGGGCCGGCGGACTCGGCCGGGTAGCGCTCGAGCGCACGGGTCTTCAGGAGCTCGGTGACACGCGCGTTCTGGTGCGTGCCGTCTGCGCGCACCCAGGCGACGGTCTGGCCCTTCTTCAGGGTGCCGTTGAAGATGCGCAGGAGGGCGAGACGGCCGAGGAAGGGGCTGGAGTCAAGGTTCGTGACCCAGGCCTGCAGCGGGTGCTCGTCGTCGTACTCCGGGGCCGGCACGTGCTCGAGGATCGCTTCGAAGAGCGGCTCGAGGTCGTCGTTGTCCGGGAGCGTGCCGTCGGCGGGACGGTTCTGCGAGGCGGCGCCGGCACGGCCGGAGGCGTAGACCACCGGCACGTCGAGGAGTGCATCCACGTCGAGGTCGGGCACGTCGTCGACCAGGTCGGAGGCGAGGCCGAGCAGCAGGTCGTGTGCTTCCTCCTCGACCTCGGCGATGCGCGCGTCGGGACGGTCGGTCTTGTTGACCAGGAGGATCACGGGGAGCTTCGCCTCGAGCGCCTTGCGCAGCACGAAGCGGGTCTGCGGCAGCGGGCCCTCACTCGCGTCGACGAGCAGCACCACGCCGTCGACCATGGACAGGCCGCGCTCGACCTCGCCACCGAAGTCGGCGTGACCGGGGGTGTCGATCACGTTGATCGTGATCTCCTTGCCACCGGCGTGCTTGCCCTTGTAGGTGATCGCCGTGTTCTTGGCGAGGATCGTGATGCCCTTCTCACGTTCCAGGTCGTTCGAGTCCATGGCGCGCTCATCGACGTGAGCGTGTTCGCCGAAGGAACCCGTCTGACGCAGCATGGCGTCGACGAGTGTGGTCTTGCCGTGGTCGACGTGCGCCACGATTGCGACGTTGCGGAGGTCAGAACGGAGGGCGTGCGCCATGCAGGTGTCCTAAAAGATGTGGGGTTTCGCCGGGAAGCCGACGTTCCAGGATAACGCAAGCTCGGGGCTGGTTCCTGAAAAGCAGGTCGTAGCATCGAGATCGTGACCCGACCGCAGGCTCCGTGGGAGCTCCCCGACCTCTCCCCCGCCCCCTCCCGTGCTCGGCTGTGGTGGGAGATCGCGATCGTCCTGGCGCTGGGCCTCGGCCAGTCCGCGGTCTACGCGATCGTTCAGCTCGCGTACCGCCTCACGGACGATGTGCCGATCGCCGATCAGGTGGCGAAGCTCAATCCCTCGCGGAGCGACAGGGAGATCTTCGACCTGATCTACCAGGTGCTCGCCATCGGATTCTCGCTCGTCCCCGTGCTGCTGGTGTGCTTCCTGCTGTGGCAGTCCCGCCGCCCGCATCTGGCGCGACTGGGCCTGGACGGCACCGGGATCGCGAAGGACGCGGCCCGCGGCATCCTGCTCGTGCTCGCGATCGGCATCCCCGGCCTCGGCCTCTACCTCGCCGGGAGGGCGCTCGGACTCACGGTGGCGATCGATCCGGCGGGGATCGACGCGTACTGGTGGACCGTGCCCGTCCTGCTGCTCGCCGCGGCCCGTGCCTCCCTGCAGGAGGAGTTCGTCCTGCTCGGATACCTCTTCACCCGGCTGCGCCAGCTCGGATGGAGCCCCTGGGTGATCATCGTCTCCACGTCGATCCTGCGCGCGAGCTATCACCTGTATCAGGGATATCCCGCGTTCATCGGCAACCTCGCGATGGGGCTGCTGTTCGGCTGGCTGTATCAGCGCACCGGGCGGTTGATGCCGTTCCTCGTCGCGCACTTCGTGATCGACGCCGCCGCCTTCGTGGGGTACCCGTGGGCCGCATCGACGTGGCCCGAGCTGTTCGGACTGCCGAGCTGAGCCCTGGCCTCAGGTCACTACGCCGCGGTTCCGACGATGGCGATCGCTCCCAGCGCCCAGAACACGATCACCGCAAGCGCGATCAGGGCGGGAACGTCCCAGGTCCGACGTACAGACGAGTTCGCCGGTGACGCCGCCGCCCACAGGTCACGGATGTCCGCGAGAGCGCGGAACCCGGCAGGGGCCTTCGGCTCGGCGTCGTCGCCTCGTCCCGGTCGCGGCGGACGCGCACGTGCAGGACCGCCGTAGCAGGAGAGCTCACGCCCGTCATCGAGCGAGAACAGCAGCTGCCAGCGAAGGTCGATGTCGCGCACGTTCCCCCACCCGAAGCTGGTACGACGGAGCAGGTTCTGCACGACGACGCCTTCGGCATCCACGCGCACCGAGGAGACGTAGCTGAGCTCGTACACGACCCACAGCGCGAGCAGCACCCACGGAGCCAGGAGCAGCATCTGCGCCCAGCTGCCCCGCAGGACGGCATCACCCAGGAGGAACAGCGCCAGGAGCGCGCTCAGGATCAGGATGACCGGTCCCGAGGACGCGCGATAGGTGCGCGCGCCCTCGGGGTGCTGTGGCTCGGTCACCGTCAGCGACCGCCGAGAGGGATCGATGCCCCGGGGATCGCCTTGAGCAGACGGTCGGTGTACTCCTGCTGCGGGTTGGCGAAGATCTCGTCGACAGTGCCCTGTTCGACGATCTTCCCCTTCTCCATCACGCACACCAGGTCGCTCGACACGCGGACGACGGCGAGGTCGTGCGTGATGAACAGATACGTCAGGCCGAGCTCGGACTGCAACTCGGCGAGCAGCTGCAGGACCTGATCCTGCACCAGCACGTCAAGCGCCGACACCGCCTCGTCGAGCACGATGATGTCGGGCTTGAGAGCCAGCGCTCGAGCGATCGCGACGCGCTGACGCTGTCCACCGGACAGCTCGTTCGGGTATCGGGTGGCGAGCACGCGCGGCAGCGAGACCTGATCGAGCAGCTCCTCGACGCGTTCGCGCTGCGACGAGCGATCGCCGACGCCGTGGATCTGCATCGGCTCAGCGATGGTGTTGCCGATGTTGCGCAGCGGGTCGAGCGAACCGTACGGGTCCTGGAAGACCGGCTGCATGCGACGACGCAGGCCGAACGCCTGCGCGTTCGACAGCTTCGACACGTCCACACCGTCGATCTCGATGGTGCCACTGGTCGGCTCCTCGAGCTTCAGGACCATCTTGGCGACCGTGGACTTGCCCGATCCCGACTCTCCGACGAGAGCGAGGGTCTTGCCGCGCGGGATCTCGAAGGACACGTTGTCGACCGCACGGAAGGCTTCGCTGCGGAAGTTCCCCTGACGGATCTTGTAGTCCTTCGTGAGGCCGGCGACCCGCACCGTCGGAGGGATGGCAGCGAGGTCTTCGGTCGTCTCGATGCCCCGGTCCTCCACCACCGCTTGGATGCGCTGCGAGGCGACGCTGGGCGCCGCGGCGACCAGACGCTTCGTGTACGGGTGCTGAGGGTCCTCGAGGATCTGCCGGCTCGGACCTGCCTCGACGATGTTGCCGTTGTTCATCACGATGATCTTGTTCGCACGCTCGGCTGCGAGGCCCAGATCGTGCGTGATCAGAAGCATCGAGGTGCCCTTGTCCCGCGTGAGCGAAGCCATGTGATCGAGGATCACGCGCTGCACCGTCACGTCCAGCGCGGAGGTCGGCTCGTCGGCGATCAGCAGCTTCGGGTCGGCGGCGAGACCGATCCCGATCAGCGCGCGCTGTCGCATTCCGCCCGAGAACTGGTGCGGGAACTGATGCAGTCGCTTCTCGGCGTCAGCCAGCCCCGCCTGCTGCAGGACCTCGACCGTGCGCGCCTTGGCGCTCCCACGATCTCCCGCGATGCCGTTCGCTCGGATCGCTTCCTTGACCTGGAAGCCGATGCTCCAGACCGGGTTGAGGTTCGACATCGGGTCCTGCGGCACGAAGCCGATGTCCCGGCCGCGGACGGCTTCGATCTGGCGACGGTTCAGCGTCGTGAGCTCTCGCCCCTCGAGCGTGATGGACCCGCCGGTGACCTGTCCGGTTCCGGGAAGCAGGTTCACGATGGCGGTCGCCGTCGTGGACTTGCCCGACCCGGACTCGCCGACGATGGCGACGGTCTCTCCCGGCATGATGTCGAAGCTGACTCCGTGGAGCACTTCGCGCAGCCCCTCCTGGGTGCGGAAGGCGACCTTCAGGTCGCGGACGCTCAGCAGAGGGACCTGTTCGGTGATGCGCTCGCTCATCGGCGTGCCCTCGCCTTCGGGTCGAGGGCGTCTCGGATGAGCTCGCCCAGGGTCACGAACGCCAGCACCGCCAGGGTGAGGGCGATCGACGGATAGATGAGAGCCATCGGAGCGACGCGAAGCGAGGCCTGGGCTTTCGCGATGTCGTTACCCCACGACATCACATTGCTGCCGAGACCCACTCCGAGGAACGAGAGCGTGGCTTCGGCGACGATGGCCGCAGCGAGCCCGAGGGTCGAGACGACGAGAAGCGGAGCGATCGCGTTCGGGACGACGTGATTCACGAGGATCCGGAACTTCGACTGCCCGAGAGCCTGGGACGCCATCACGAAGTCGGCCTGTCGCACTCGGAGCACCTCCGCTCGCACGACTCGCGCGGTGGAGGCCCAGGCGAAGGCGCCGATCGCGAAAGCCAGGGTCCACACCGAACGGGCGTCGCGGAACACCGTCATCACGACGACGGCCGCGAGGATGTACGGGATGGCGAAGAAGATGTCACCGATGCGCGACAGCAGCCCGTCGAGCCAGCCGCCGTAGAAACCGGCGAGGGCTCCCATGATCAGGCCGAGCACGGACGAGATCACCGTGGCGATCAGGCCCACGGCCAGCGACGTCTGCGATCCCCACACGATGCGGGCGTAGATGTCGCATCCCTGGAACGTGAAGCCGAGGGGGTGTCCCTCGGTCGGGCCGCCGTTGCTGTTCGACAGCTGGCAGTCGTCGTTCGGCGGCGTCGTGGTGAACAGCGTCGGCCACAACGCCATCACGAGGAAGAACAGCGCGAGCGCGATCGAGAACCAGAACAGAGGACGACGGCGCAGGTCGGCCCAGGCATCCCTCCACAGGTTGCTGGGCTTGTCCGAGATGCGGACGGCGTCGACAGAGATCGACTCGGTCTCGACCGGGGCGACGTAGTGCTGCGGAGTGGTGTCAGGCATAGCGGATCCTCGGGTCGAGCAGACCGTAGAGCAGGTCGATGAGAAGGTTCACCAGCACGTAAAGGATGACGAACACCGTCACGAACGAGACCACCGTCGGGCCTTCGCCGCGCTGGATCGCCTGGAACAGCGTGTTACCCACACCAGGAACGTTGAAGATTCCCTCGGTGACGGTCGCACCGACGAGCAGCACGCCGAAGTTCGTGGCGGAGTTGGTGATGACGGGGATCAGCGAGTTGCGCAGCACGTGCACGGGAAGCACGCGACCCCTGGACAGTCCCTTGCTGTAGGCGGTGCGCACCCAGTCCTGGTTCAGGGTCTCGATGACGGAGCTGCGCATCAGACGCATGCTCACGGCATAGAGGCTGAATCCGAGCACGATCGCCGGAAGCCACAGCCCGCCCCAGTCGTTATCCGCACCCACGGTGGGTTTGAACCATCCGAGCTGGATCGCGAGGAAGTACTGTGCGAGGAACGCGACCACGAAGATCGGGATCGCGATCGCCACGAGGGCGACGACGAGCGACACGTTGTCGAACAGCTTGCCCTTGCGCAGCGCCGAGATCGTTCCGATGATGATCGCGAGCGTGAACTCGATCCCGATCGCCATGACAGCGAGGCGCCCGGTGACGGGGAGGGTGGCTGCCAGGACCGCCGAGACCGGACGACCCGAGTAGGTCGTTCCGAGGTCACCCTGGAAGACGCCGGTGATGTAGTACCAGTACTGCACGATGAACGGGTCGTTCAGGTGGTACTGCTCGCGGAGCTGTTCGATGACAGCCGGGTTCGGGGTCTTGTCCCCGAACAGAGCGAGGATCGGATCGCCAGGCATGGCGAACACGAGGAAGTAGATGAGCAGGGTGGCTCCGAAGAAGACCGGGATCACCTGCAGAAGACGTCTCAGAATGTAACCGAGCATCCGCTTGTCCCTTCTTAGAGGGGTGAGAGAAGCGAGGCGAACACAAGCCTGTGAGGCGGTGACGAAGAATCGTCACCGCCTCACAGGTGAAGTGCCGTCGGGCTTTACTCGCCGGCCTTCGTGATCTCGTAGTACAGCGGAACCGAGTTCCAGCCGAACGTCACGTTGCTGACGTTCTCGCTGAAGCCGCCGGTCACGTTCGAGTACCACAGCGGGACCGCCGGGAGGTCCTTGAACAGAACCTCCTGCGCCTTGGTGAAGTCCTCGATCTGTGCGTCGGCGTCGGGGTTGCTGATGCCGGCCTTGATCAGGTCATCGAACTCGGGGTTCGAGTAGTCGCCGTCGTTGGAACCGGCGCCCGTCGCGTAGAGCGGTCCGAGGAAGTTGTACAGACCCGGGTAGTCGGCCTGCCATCCCGAACGTGCAGCGGTGGTGATGGTGCGGTCGTTGACCTTGGTCCGCAGGTCCTGGAAGGTCGGGTACGGGTCGCCGGACGCCTCGATGCCGAGCGTGTTCTTGATGCTGTTGCTCACCGCGTCGACCCAGGCGTCGTGTCCGCCGTCTGCGTTGTACGCGATCTTGAACTCGCCGTCCCAGGGGGCGATGGCGTCGGCCTTGGCCCACAGCTCCTTCGCCTTCTCGGGGTCGTAGTCGAGGACCTCGCTGCCGGGGACCGAGTCGGACCAGCCGTCGATGACCGGCGACGTGAAGTCCTTCGCGGGCGTACGCGTGCCCGAGAAGATCGTCTTGGTGATCTCGTCGCGGTTGATCGCCATGGAGATCGCCTGACGACGCAGCTTGCCCTCTTCGCCGCTGAAGTGCGGCAGGAACTGGCCGATCGTGAACGACTGGAACACAGCGGAGGGCTGGTTCACGGCGCGGTCGCCGAGCTCGTCGGTGAAGACCGCCAGGGAGTTCGTCGGGATCGCGTCGATGACGTCGACCTCGTTCGACAGCAGGTCGGCGTAAGCCGCTTCCTGCGTCGCGTAGAACTTGATGGTGAGACCGCCGTTGGCCGCCTTGCGACCGCCGTCGTAGTCGTCGTTGCGGACGAGCTCGATCTGGACGTCGTGCTGCCACGCGTCATCGCCGGCGATCTTGTACGGGCCGTTGCCGATCGGGTTCTGCCCGAAGGCGTCCATGTCCTCGAAAGCGACATCGGGCAGCGGGTAGAACGCGGAGTAGCCGAGACGCAGCGCGAAGTCCGAGGCCGGCTTGTTCAGCGCGATGGTGAAGGTGTAGTCGTCGACCTGCTGCAGGCCGGTCAGCTCGGAGTCCTCGTCGTAGCTGAAGCCCTCGATGTCCTCGAAGAAGTAGCTGGAGAGGTGGCCGTTGGAGAGCTTCGCGCCCTCGTTCCACGCCTTGATGAAGTTGTCGGCGGTGACTTCCTCGCCGTCGGTGAAGGTCTCGCCCTTCTTGAGCTTGACCGTGAGGTGCTGGGGGTCGTCGGTGGTGATCTCCTCAGCCACATCGTTGACCGGCTTGCCATCGGCGTCGTAGTAGATGAGCCCAGCGAAGATCTCGTCGAGGATCTTTCCGCCGCCGACCTCGTTGGTGTTGGTCGGGATCAGCGGGTTCTCCGGCTCGGACCCGTTGGTGGTGATGATGGCGTCCGCGTCGACGTTTCCGCCGGCGTCGCCGTTCGATCCGTTTCCGCCACCGCTCGCGCAGCCCGCGAGCGCCAGGGCGCCGATCGCGAACAACGCGGTGCCCGCAAGGGCGATCTTGTTGCGCTTCACTTTGTGTCCTCCTGTGGACATTCGGGGTTCTGCGTGCGCGTCGTCGAGCACGCAGGGATACCTGAGCGTAACCCGCCGTCTCCGTAACCACCGCTCTCAGCTAACGAACTGTTACTGAGTGGTGACCATCTGTAACACCGGCGAAACACCCCGAAACACCGCGAAACAACGAGACGATGCCGCACTTCCACCCGGAAGTGCGGCACCGTCTGCGCAGATGAGCAGGGCTCAGGCGAAGGCCTCCACAGGCGGGCAGGCGCACACGAGGTTCCGGTCGCCGTAGGCCTGGTCGATGCGGCGCACGGGCGGCCAGTACTTGCCGGCGACCAGGGCGTGCACGGGGTAGGCGGCTTCCTCCCGCGTATAGGGGTGCTTCCACTCCCCCGCGATGAGCGACACCGCGGTGTGCGGCGCATGCACCAGCGGGTTGTCATCCGCAGGCCAGCGCCCGGCAGCGACGGCCTCCGCCTCGGCCTTGATCATGACCATCGCTTCGATGAAGCGCTCGATCTCGTCGAGGTCCTCCGACTCCGTCGGCTCCACCATGAGCGTGCCCGCGACGGGGAAGGACATGGTCGGCGCGTGGAAGCCGTAGTCGATGAGGCGCTTGGCGACGTCGTCGACCGTGATGCCGGTGGCTTCTTTGAGCGGACGAAGATCGAGGATGCACTCGTGCGCCACGCGGCCGTTCTCACCGGTGTAGAGCACGGGGAAATGGCCGCCCAGACGCTCGGCCATGTAGTTCGCCGAGAGCACCGCCGCCGCCGTGGCGCGACGCAGACCGTCGGCACCCATCATGCGGACGTACGCCCACGAGATCGGCAGGATCCCCGCGGACCCGTACGGAGCCGCCGAGATCACACCGCCGTCGAACGTGTACCCGCCGAAGTGCTCGGCGCGCTGCGCGAGCGGGTGCGAGGGAAGGAACGGCGCCAGGTGCGACTTCGCCGCCACCGGACCGATGCCGGGCCCTCCACCACCGTGCGGGATGGCGAACGTCTTGTGCAGGTTGAGGTGCGAGACATCGCCGCCCAGGTCGCCGAAGCGCGCGTAGCCGAGCAGCGCGTTGAGGTTCGCTCCGTCGACGTAGACCTGGCCGCCGGCGTCGTGGACGGCAGCCGTGATCTCGACCACCTGCTCCTCGTACACGCCGTGCGTCGAGGGGTAGGTGATCATCAGGGCCGACAGGTCGTCGGCGTGCTGGGCGATCTTCGCGCGCAGGTCGTCGAGATCGACGTTGCCGAGCTCGTCCGTGGCGACGACGACGACCTTCATTCCCGCGAGCACGGCCGAGGCCGCGTTGGTGCCGTGCGCCGAGGACGGGATGAGGCAGACGGTGCGGTGCGTGTCGCCGTTCGCGTGGTGATATCCGCGGATGGCGAGGAGGCCGGCCAGCTCACCCTGCGAACCGGCGTTCGGCTGCAGGGAGACCGCGTCGTACCCCGTGACCTCGGCGAGCCAGCCCTCGAGCTGGTCGATGAGCTCGAGGTAGCCCTGCACGTCGGACGCCGGAGCGAACGGGTGGATCCCGGCGAACTCGGGCCAGGTGATCGCCGCCATCTCCGTGGCCGCGTTGAGCTTCATCGTGCACGAGCCCAGGGGGATCATGCCGCGATCGAGGGCGTAGTCCCGGTCGGAGAGACTCTTGAGGTACCGCATCATGGCGGTCTCCGAGCGATGGGAATGGAACACCGGGTGTGTGAGGTACTCGTCCTGGCGGAGCAGATCTTGCGGGAGTCCCCGCAGCTTGTCTCCGCCGAACATGCCGAACGCCCGGTCGTTCTTGCCGCCGAAGACGTTCGTCACCTGGTGCAGCTCGCCCAGGGTCGTGGTCTCGTCGACGGCGATGCCGACCGTGTCGGCGTCGGCGACGTGCAGCAGGATGCCGTGGTCGTCGTGGGCCCGAGCGGCGAACTCCGCCGCACGGCCGGGGACGCGCACCTGCAGGGTGTCGAAGAAGTCCGCGTGCACGACCTCCACGCCCGCCTCGGTCAGCCAGTCGCGCAGCAGCGCCGCCTTCGCGGTCGTCTGGGTCGCGATCTCCCGCAGCCCGTCCGGACCGTGGTAGACGGCGTACATCGACGCCATGACCGCGAGCAGCACCTGGGCGGTGCAGATGTTCGAGGTGGCCTTCTCGCGGCGGATGTGCTGTTCGCGCGTCTGCAGCGAGAGCCGGTAGGCGGGCTTGCCGTCGGCATCCACCGACACTCCGACGAGCCGACCGGGGAGCTGACGCTCGAGGCCGGAGCGGACCGCCATGTAACCGGCGTGCGGACCGCCGAAGCCCATCGGCACACCGAAACGCTGAGTCGTGCCGACCGCGACGTCCGCACCGAGCGAACCCGGCGACGCGATCAGCGTGAGCGCGAGCAGGTCGGCGGCCGCGACCGCGAGAGCACCGGAGAGGTGCGCGGCATCGAACACGGCCGAGGGATCCCAGACCCGTCCGGAAGCGCCCGGGTACTGGACGAAGACACCGAACAGATCCGCAGGGAGCTCCTCCCCCGCGGCGAAGTCGACCGTGACGATGTCGATGCCGAGAGCCTGCGCGCGAGTGGCCAGCATCGCCTTCGTCTGCGGGAGCGCGTCCGCGTCCACCGCGAACACGGTCGACGCCGACTTCGACGCACGCCGCGAGAGCAGCATCGCCTCGACCACCGCGGTCGACTCGTCGAGCATGGACGCGTTGGCCGTCGTGAGACCGGTGAGCTCCGAGACCATGGTCTGGAAGTTGATGAGCGCTTCCAGACGCCCCTGGGAGATCTCCGGCTGGTACGGCGTGTAGGCCGTGTACCACGACGGGTTCTCCAGCACGTTCCGCTGGATCACCTGAGGCGTGATGGTGCCGTAGTAGCCGAGGCCGATCATCGGGCGGTTGACCGTGTTGCGCGAGGCGAGCGCGCGCAGCTCGGCGAGAGCCTCGGTCTCGCTCGCCGCGGAGGGGATGCGCGACGGCTCGTCGCCCGCACCCGAGGGGCCGGTGTAGATCGACGCGGGCACGGCCTGGCGCATGAGCGCCTCCACCGGGCTCAGCGCGCCGTCGGCCGCTGCTGTGTCGAGACCGAGTGCGGCGAGCATCGTGCGCTGCGCAGCATCCGTGGGTCCGATATGACGATCGGCGAAAGTGACCACTGGCGAATCAGCCCTCCGTGAGTGCGACGTAGGCGTCGCGGTCGAGCAGTCCGTCCAGCGCATCGGCGGCGACGGAGACCTTGAGCAGCCAGCCGCCCTCGAACGGCGCGGCGTTCACCAGCGACGGGTCGTCCACGGCCGCATCGTTGATCTCGACGACGGTTCCGGAGACGGGCGCGTAGAGCTCGCCGACGGACTTCGTCGACTCGATCTCACCCACCACCGCACCCGCGGTGATCTCGGTGCCGACGGCGGGGAGCTCGACGAAGACGACGTCGCCCAGCTTCTCGGCGGCGTAGTCAGTGATGCCGATGGTCACGGTGTCGCCGTCGGCGGCGATCCACTCGTGCTCTTCGGTGTAGTGGAGTGCGGCGAGATCGGTCATTTGGTCCTCCGGTAGAAAGGCAGGGCGGTCACGGTCGCGGGGATCTTCGTCCCCCGCACATCAAGGAATACTGCGGTTCCCTCCTCGGCGGAAGAAGGATGCACGTAGGCCATCGCGATCGGATGGCTGAGAGTGGGGCTGAGGGCGCCGCTCGTGATCTCGCCGAGCACGGCTCCGTCCTCGGCGACGACGGCATACCCGGCGCGGCCTGCGCGCTTGCCGTCGGCGACGAGTCCGACGAGGACCGACGCCTCCGACGCCTCGGCCGACTCCGCGAAGGCGGCGAGTGCCTGCTTGCCGACGAAGCGCTCCTTCGCGGTCACGACGACACGTCCGAGACCGGCCTGCGAGGGTCGGGTGTCGAGGCTCAACTCATGCCCGTAGAGCGGCATCCCCGCCTCGAGACGGAGCGTGTCACGCGCAGCCAGACCGGCGGGGACGAGTCCATGCTTCTCGCCCGCCGCGAGCAGGGCGTCCCAGAGCGACGCTGCACGATCGGCGGCGACGAGCAGCTCGAAGCCGTCTTCTCCGGTGTACCCAGTGCGTGCGAGGAGAACGGGCACCCCGTCGTAGCTCGCCGACGCCCACGCGTAGTACTTCTGCTCGGCCCACGGGATGCTCACGTCCGTGATGTCCGCAGTCGCCGCGAGGATCGCCTCGGCGTTCGGTCCCTGCACGGCGATGAGCGCGTAGTCGTCCGAGACGTCCCGCACCTCGACGTCGAAGCCGTCGGTGCGCGAGGAGAAGGCGTCCGAGACGGCGTCGCGGTTGCCGGCGTTCGAGATGACGAGGTAGTCGTCGTCCTGCAGACGGTAGACGATCACGTCGTCGATGATCCCCCCGGACTCGGCGAGCAGGAGCGAGTACTTCGCTTTGCCTACTGCGAGCGCCGAGAGACGCCCGGCGAGAGCGTTGTCGAGGAAGTCGGCGGCACCGGTGCCGCGCACCGTGAACTCGGCCATGTGCGAGATGTCGAAGATGCCCGCGTTCTGGCGCACGGCGTGGTGCTCGGCGAGGTCGGAGGTGTAGCGCACCGGCATCTGCCAGCCGCCGAAGTCGGTGAACGACGCACCGAGCGCCTCGTGGCGTTCGCGCAGCGGGGTGTAGCGGGGGTCGGACATGGAGTTCTCCCGGGCTGTGTCGGGCGGAACAGCGGCATCGCCGTTCCTCGGAACTCCCCCTCTGTCATGGGCCTGAGAGCTTCACCCGTGCGCGGAGGCGGGGGCTTTCACCGTCGGCGGATCCGCACATGACACGGATCGCTTTTCAGAGTGGCCGGAACCGCGCGGTACGCGTACCTGAGAGATTGGCGGGGAGGCTTGCTCCTTCGGTGCCCGGCTGCGTTCGCCGGGGCTCTCCCGCGTGGTTCATTCGGCCTGTCTTCAGTTGTGGGTTCAGTCTAGCCTGTGCCCTCGTGCACGCCGAGACCATGCTCCCGTCGCACTTTCTGTCGCTTGGACGGAGTCAGAGCGACAGAAAGTGCGACGGGAGCAAAGGGATGACCGGCGCGGCGGGGTCCTCAGGGAGCGATGCCGAGTTCGGTGCGGACCTCGTCGCGGAGGCGGCCGAGGTTGTCGGGCTCGGGTGCTGCGCCGAGGAGTGTCTTGGTGTACTCGTGCTGCGGGTTCAGGATGACCTCGTCCGCGGGGCCACGCTCG